>CANMSN010000001.1 GCA_947500585.1 uncultured Flavobacteriaceae bacterium
CTGTTTACGTAACATTCATATGATGTGTCTCCCCATGTGAACAAACCATGAGATCCTAAAACGATCCCACGAATTCCGGGGTTATCATTTAAACATTTTTCTATTTGAAGTCCTAAATCGAATCCTGGACGTTGCCATGGCACCCATCCCATAGTGTCGCCCCAAATTTCTTTGGTCACTTTTTCACTATCTTTTGCTGCTGCGACTGCAATTAAAGCATCTGGGTGTAAGTGATCAATGTGTGCAAATGGTAGTAAACCGTGAAGGGGTGTATCAATTGATGGGGCTTTACTATCTAAATCGTAAATACAATGATTGAACAAGCCTACCATACGATCCTCGTCTTCTAAACCGCCATATACATTTTTTAAATCACGTAATCTATTAGTATAAATTCCCGCAATACCGCTTCTATCTAATGTACCAATATCACCTCCTGAACCTTTAATCCACATCACCTCTACATCTTCATTGGTTAATGGGTCTTTTTCTATGGTTCTACAGCTCGTGTTTCCGCCTCCATAATTGGTAATTCTTAAATCTGCTCCTAAGATATTTGAACGGTACAAAAACAAAGCGACTTGATCATCTCCTAATGACTCTGCTTTTTGTTCGTCCCATAAATAATCTACGTAATTGAAAACTTTTGTGCTCATCTTTCTATATTAATAAATTTTAAAGCAAAATTATAAAACTAGTATTTATTAAAGATTATCTCTAACAAACAAAGTCGTGTATTTAGCAAACATTATATTTATAAAAAATAGCGCTAATTTAAACTTACAATCTCTTTAAAAACAGTAACTATTCTTGTTTTATGAGGATTTTACAAAACTTATAGTAACAAACTAAAAAATGTATATAGCAAACATTTTTAATATAAAATCACAACTTATTAGGAGAATTTTCCTGATTTGTAAACAGCAGGAGTAGTTCCTGTAACAGATTTAAAAACTCTGGAAAAATGGTATCTATCAGAAAAACCCATAGTAAAGGCCACTTCTTCAATGGATTTATTTGTGTGTAAAAACAATTCACATGACTGGGCTATTTTTCTTTTCATAATAAAAGCATGAAGTGTCATGTTCATTTTTTGCCTAAATAAGCGACTGAAAGAATTAGTAGCCATATTAGCAATTTTGGCTAAATCAGAATTTGTTGGATTTTCATGAATATGATTTTCAATATGCCTAATAACATCCAAAATTCTATAATCTACATTAAGTGTTTCAAACAACTCTGAACCAATATTTGATAAAACATCATTTATTATGGACTGTAATCTTAAAGTATAAGTGGCGTAAAACACCGTATTTTCTATTTTAAGCCTTTCAGTTAAATAATTTAAATTTTTCAACAAATAAGGTGTCATATTTATTTTAAATACACCTGGATAAACATTATCAAATGGAACACCTAAATTAAAATGAATAAATAAATGAAGTAATGAACCTTTGGCTATGGCTTCTTCATCATCACTTTCTTCCATGTGTCTTCCAGATACATTTATACCTTGTTCAAAAGAATGATTTTTCACATATTTTGTTGAAAAGGATGTAAACGGAGGAATGACATAAATAATGTCTGGCTGCATTTTATATGTGGTCTGATTTTGGTTGAGTACACCACCCACATTTTTATTCCAATAAATTCTCCAAAAAGGAAACACCATGTCATGGCAATCCCATAAATCAAGTTTCCAATAACGACAGCACAAAACTTTAAGCTTCACATCTGTAAAACTCTGCTTATTAGTAGACGGGTCTCCTAAAAGGTTTAATGACTTATCGCTCATTATCGTACATTCAATTGTTTAAATCAGATACAAAAGTATAAATAAGAATTGTATTATTTTGTAAGATAACGAAATTGATATTTAAAATATATAAATAAAATGAATTTGAGCACACTTCCCGATAAGGTCGCTAAAGAAATCAACAAAATATCTAAAGTTGCTAGCTATTTATGGCAAAGAGAATGGGTGGAAAGAAATGGCGGCAATATTTCAATGAACTTGACTCCTTTTTTTTCTGACTCTGATGAACCAAAAGGCAGTAGTTTTATAAGTCAAGAATTACCTAAAGAAGCTGCTGGATTGTATATTTTTGTTACTGGAGCAGGCTGCTATATTAGAAGTTTAATTGATGATATAGAAGCTGCATCTTGCATACTTTATATTAACAAAGATGCCTCTGGATATTCTATTATTTGGGGTGGTGATGCTGAAGGTTTTAGACCAACTTCTGAGTTGGCTTCTCATTTAGAAATTCATTTATTCAACAAAATAAATAATCCTGAAAACTTAGCAGTACTTCATGCACATCCTATTGAATTGATAATAATGAGCCATCATCCAATATTCAAGGATGAAGAAAAACTCAATCATTCTATATGGAAAATGTGCCCAGAAGTACGTGTGTATGTTCCAAAGGGGATAAATTGTACACCTTATTCCATAACACAATCTGATGATTTAGCAAAAGCCACAACACACGCTTTTACATACCGAGATATAGCGCTTTGGGAAAAACACGGTGCCACTACTACAGCACCAGATGTTATGCAAGCTTGGGATTTTTTAGATGTCGCTAACAAAGGCGCAAAATTATTGCTTAATTCTTGGGCTGCTGGTTTTGAACCTGAAGGACTTTCCAAAGAACAATTACACGGATTAGAACAACTTTTTAAACTATAAGATATTATGAACAGACTAATAGGAAGATTACCAAAAGTAGGCATACGTCCTGTAATTGATGGTCGTGAAGCAGGTGTTAGAGAATCATTGGAAGACCAATGTATGGATATGGCAAAAGCCGCTGCGAAATTAATTGAAGATAATTTACGTTTCCCAAGTGGAGAAAAAGTGGAGTGTGTTATTGCAGATACTACAATCGGTGGTGTTGCTGACGCAGCTGCTTGTGCTGATAAATTTAAACGAGAAGGTGTAGAAGTTTCTTTAACAGTAACACCTTGTTGGTGTTATGGTACTGAAGTTATGGATACCGACCCATTAATACCAAAAGCCGTATGGGGTTTTAACGGAACAGAAAGACCAGGAGCTGTATACTTAGCTGCTGCTTTAGCTGGATATTCGCAAAAAGGTTTACCAGCTTTCGGTATTTATGGTAGAGAAGTTCAGGATGCAGGCGATATGAGTATTCCTCAAGATGTTGAAGAAAAGTTATTACGCTTTACTAAAGCTGCTTTAGCTGTAGCTCAAATGAATGGAAAATCTTATTTATCAATTGGCTATAGTTCTATGGGAATTGCAGGCTCTATGGTAGATGTGAATTTTTTACAAGATTATTTTGGAGTTAGAGCTGAATTTGTGGAGTCTACCGAGATATTAAGACGCATGGATGAAGGTATTTACGATAAAGACGAATTTGAAAAAGCATTAGCTTGGACGAAAGAAAATTGTAAGGAAGGTAAAGATTATAACAGTCCTGAAACTCAAAAATCTGCTGAAGTTAAAGCACAAGAATGGGGAAAAGTGATTAAAATGACATTGATTTGTCGTGATTTAATGATTGGTAACCCAAAATTAAAAGAAATAGGTTTTGGTGAAGAAGCTAAAGGAAGAAACGCCATTATGGGTGGTTTCCAAGGACAACGTCAATGGACAGATTATCAGCCTAATGCAGATTTTACAGAAGCTATATTAAACTCATCATTCGATTGGAATGGTATTCGTCAAGCCTATACATTCGCTACAGAAAATGATTGTTTAAATGCGGTTTCTATGTTATTTGGACATTTATTAACCAATACAGCACAGCTATTCTCTGATGTGAGAACCTATTGGAGTCCAGAATCTGTTGAACGCGTAACTGGTAAAAAACTAACGGGTATTGCAGAACATGGTATTATTCACTTAATAAACTCTGGTTCTACAACACTTGATGCCACTGCACAACAATCTGATGCTAACGGTAACCCAACCATGAAACCTTACTGGGAAATATCTGAAGAAGAAGCCCAAAAATGTTTAGATAACACGAAATGGCCTGCTGCTATTGGAGAATATTTTAGAGGAGGCGGATTCTCATCTCAATTTAAAACAAAAGGCTCAATGCCAATGACGATGTGCCGAATTAATTTAGTAAAAGGCATTGGACCGGTGCTTCAAATAGTTGAAGGTTGGAGTGTTGAATTACCTGAAGATATTCATACAGTACTTGATGAAAGAACAAACCCAACATGGCCTACAACTTGGTTTGTGCCAAGATTAACTGGTGAAGGTTTCTTTAAAGATGTTTACACCGTTATGGCAAAATGGGGAGCTAATCATGGCGCCATTTCTTGTGGACATATTGGTGCTGATTTAATATCGTTAGCTGCCATGTTAAGAATTCCTGTAAATATGCATAATGTGGCTGATGATGATGTTTTCCGCCCAAGTGCATGGTCTGCTTTTGGAGAAAACTTAGAGTCTGCAGATTATAAAGCTTGTGCTACATATGGTCCTATATACGGATTTAAATAAAAAATAATTATTATAAAATAGAGTTTTAGTAGTTTTATTTGAGTTAGTTTTTCATCTATATTCTTTTTATAATAACTTGATTGAGTTTTCCCTTAAATTGTTCTAAAACAATGGAAAAGGAAAACTTTATCATATAATAAATTATTAAAAAATGCAAAAAGTAATCGCCGTTTTTGATATTGGTAAAACCAATAAAAAAATATTATTGTTTGATGAGAATTTTGATGTCGTTTACAGCAATTCAATTCGCTTTGAAGAAATTTTGGATGATGATAATTATCCCTGTGACGATATAGAATCTATAGAAATTTGGATAAAAAATGAAATTAAAAATATCCAATACAAAAAAGAATTTATAATAAAAGCCATTAACTTTTCTACACATGGCGCTACTTTAGTTTACTTAGATAAAGAAGGTAATCGAGTTACACCGCTTTACAACTATTTAAAACCTTTAGAAATTGATTTTAATCCGTTTTACGAATCTCAGGGAGGTGTTGAAGAGTTCTCTAGAAAAACTGCATCGCCTGCCTACGGCATGCTAAACTCTGGCTTGCAAATGTATTGGCTTAAGCATACTAAACCTCATTTTTGGAAAAAGGTTGATACCATTTTACATTACCAACAATATTTAAGCTATATATTTTCTAATAAACTAACTGCAGATTTTACGTCTATTGGTGCACATACTGCGCTTTGGGATTTTGATAATATGAAATATCATGATTGGTTAGCAGAAGAAGGCATTAGTTTACCTGAGCCAAAACCTGGTAAAAATGCTGCTTTATCTTTAGTAAACGGGCAAGAAATATACATTGGCAAGGGGTTGCATGATAGTTCATCTTCAATAATCCCATTATTAGAAAGTAATCAAGACTCTGATGACGAATTTATTTTGCTATCAACAGGAACTTGGATTATTTGTATGAATCCTTTCAGTAAAGAAACATTAACATCGCACCAGTTAAAGAATGACTGTTTATGTTTTATGACCCCTGATAAAAAACAAATAAAATCTTCAATGCAATTTTTGGGTCGTGTGCATGAAGTTAATGCTATAGAATTAGGTAAGCATTTTAATGTTGAGGAAAATTACTACTTAGAATTAACTTTAAACAAAGAACTTTGTGCTGAAATAATTTCAAAATCTAAATCTATATTTTTTCCTGGCGACATTCCATCAGACTTTATTGGAGATTTAAACCAACTCGATAGTTTTAATGATTATGAACACGCTTATTACCAGCTAATTTTTGAAATATGTTATCGTGTTCACAAAGGTATTGAACGTATTTTAGACGCTAACAATAATTTAAAAAATGTTTATATCTCTGGAGGTTTTAATAAAAATGATATGTTTGTTGAATACCTTAATCAAATGATGCCTGAACAAAGTATCCAATTTCCTGAGGGCAAATTTGCAAGTGCTCTTGGTGCTGCTATGCTTATGAAGCATTATTTTTAAGTTAATAAATCTATACTAATAAACAGATAGTTTGTTTATAGTGTTTGATAATATATGGATTATTATTTAGATAAGACTAATTATTAAAATACAAAAGTAGATATAGTAACCAAACGAAAAAAACATGGTTATTTTGTAAAAGTTAGCTTAAAATAATATCTACTATTAAAAGCAAAATAATATATTCGATATAGCAAATCAAAACTTGCTAATGAATAACTATTTTAGTAATTTCATCTATTCACCAATTAAAGATTACTTTTTATATTATCAAAAATTCAATTTCATGAGAAGATTGACTAAGCTTATATCACTAATATTATTCATAGAAGTATTACTTCTTACTATGTCTAATTCGCTAACTAGCTATAGTCAAAATTTTGAAAGGTTTTCAAATAAAGAGGGATTTAACCAAAATACTATATCATGTATTGAGCAAGATCAATATGGGTTTTTATGGTTTGGAACACCTAACGGCTTAATTAAGTATGATGGTTATGAGTTTAAGACCTACACAACCCAATCTAAAACAAATGGAAACATATCAAGCAACTTCATTACCTCGCTTTATAATGACAATAATGGTATTTTATGGATTGGAACAAATCTTGGTGTAAATGCATATATCCCATGGTTAGAAAGATTTTATACTGTCCCTATACCAAATACAATTAATGTTACTCATATTAATTCAGAAATGAATGATGAAATATTCTTTTCTGGAGAGCATGAAATATACATATGTAAACTTTTTGATAATGAAAATGGAACTTTTAAAGTATCAGATAATATTTTAAACTCACAAACTAACGTATCTGAAATAAAAGATTTCAGTTTTAAAGATAATAATACCTTAATTCTAGGAACTGATAATGGTATAAAAAAATTATCTTTTGAACTAGATTCAATAAACTTTAAAGTTTCAGTTAATTCACTATCAAGTTTTGAAGAGTTGAATAACGAGCAAATTAATGTAGTTTCTAATATAAAAAATATATTTTGGATTGGTACAGACAAAGGCTTATATAAAACAACCATAGATGGCACTAGGGTACACGTCATTAATAATTTCAGTAATATCAAAGGCAAGAATGTTCCATTAGGAATTAATGCAATTTATGAAGATAATTCTGAGACTGTTTGGATAGCAACTATTGATAATGGACTTTATAAATACGATCAAGAACAAGAAATTTTTGAACATTTTAAATTCGACTTAAAGAATAAACTAACATTAAGTAGTCAAAAAATTAATGCTGTTTACCAAGATGATTTTAATGTTTTATGGATTGGAACAGCTCAAGGTGGTATTAATAAACTAGATCTCGCTCAAAAACCATTTATAACTTACACCAATAATCCTTATGATAAATATTCAATATCTGATAATCTTGTAACATCTATTCTGGAAGACAGTAAAGGTAGATTATGGGTTGCAGGCTATAATAAAGGATTATTTAGAAGTATAAATTTAGTAAATGATAAAAATATTAATAATCTCAAATTTGAAAGTTTCAAAAACCAAATTAAGCTTTTAGACACTAATGTAATAAGATGCATTTATGAGGACGATAAAGGTTATATATGGTTTGGTACTGATAATACTTTAATCGTTTATAACCCAAAAAACAACCAATTTAAGAAAGTTACTTTCACTTCTAACTCAATTCAAACAATTCGAAATATTCATCAGATTGATAAGGAACATATTCTTTTGGCTGGAAACCTTATTTTCATACTAAAAAATCCTTGGGAAATCATAGATAAAAATAAAAACCCTAAGCTAAACATAAAATCAATTCTTCCCCTAAATTCTAATAGAGTACAAGCGTTTTTAAAAGATAATAAAGGTTTTTATTGGTTTGGAACTTCTAAAGGACTGTTAAAATGCAGTTTTGATGGACAGAACATTAACATAGATAAAAAATTTACTGATAATAAAAAAGACAATATCAGTTTAAGTTATAACAATATTTTCTCTCTGCATGAAGATAATAATAATTTATGGGTAGGCACTTTTGGTGGGGGCTTGAATAAACTAACGCTAAACGACTTAGGAGAACCCACAAAAATTGATTACTATAGAAAAAATGATGTTCTACCCGATGATGCTATTTATGGTATCTTACAAGAAGATGACAATTACCTCTGGATAAGTACAGATATGGGATTGGTTAGAAAATATTTAAACCAAAATAAAATTGATGTATTTGATGTTAGAGATGGTTTGGCACAAAATAACTTTAGACAAGGCGCCTATTTTAAGGGAAAATCTGGATATTTTTATTTTGGAGGATTAAATGGACTAACCATTTTCAATCCTAAAAATATTGAATTAAATACAACACCTCCAAAAATTCTAATAACATCACTTCTAGTAAACAATAAAGTGATGAAGATTGGAGAAAAAATCAATAATAAGATTATTCTTGAAAAATCTATTTCAGAAACAGAAAGTATTTCAATAAGCCAAAATGAGCAAACCATTGCTTTTCAATTAGCAGTTAAACACACTTCTACACCAACTAAAAACAAGCTAGCTTACAAACTAGAAGGTTTTAATGATGATTGGATAGAAAAAGATGAAGGTAAAACCACTGTAACATATACCAATCTTTCCGCAGGCGATTATATTTTTAAAATAAAAGCTGCGAATAGTGATGGTGTATGGAGCCCAGAAATAAAAAGTTTAAATGTCTCTATCCTTCCGCCTTGGCACAAAACCTGGTGGAGTTATTTAATTTTCTTTTTATTAATTGTTCTTATAGGTATTGGTATTATTATTTATTTCGTGCAGCATGAAAAATTAAAACAACGATTGAAATATGAACAATTAGACAAAGAACGATTAGATATTATTAACCAAGGTAAGTTTAGATATTTTACAAACATATCACATGAATTCAGAACACCATTAACATTAATTGCCGGACCCTTGGAGCATATAATGTCTACTAATAAAAATTCAGAAAACAGTAAATACCTCGCTATAATTCAAAAAAACACAAAACGTCTTATTAGCTTGGTAGATCAATTAATAACCTTTCGTAAAGCAGAGCAAGGCTATATACATTTGAATCTTAGCCAGAATACTTTAGGTAATTTTATATACCCAACTACAGAAGCTTTTGAAAATTATGCAATTGAAAAAAACATAAATTTCTTTTACAAAGTCAATTCTCCTAACGAAAAGATAGTAATTGATACTGAAAAAGTAGAGCGTATTCTTTTTAACTTATTATCAAATGCATTTAAAAATACGCCTGCTAATGGTAGTATTAGTATTGAATCTGATATTGTATTAGTTTCTGGAAAAAAAATGATACAAATTGATGTGGTTGATAATGGCAAAGGTATACCTGCAAAAGATTTAGATAATATTTTTGAAAGGTTCTATCAATTAGGTACTAACGAAGAAAACGTTAGTGGTGGTGGAGTTGGACTTGCATTTTGCAAATCACTTATCAATTTGTTTAAAGGAGAAATTTCTGTAAAAAGTAAACCTTTTATAGAAACCAGATTTTCTGTTTTAATACCTGCAGGAAATATTGAAGATTATAAGAGTGAAGAAATAAATACAAGTGAAAAATCATTTATAAAAGAGTGGGTTCCCTTATCTGTTGAATATAAAAGTGAAATTTTAAATAGTGATACAGCAAATGACAAAGAAAAGCAACATCATTTATTAATTGTAGAGGATGAGGAAGACGTACAAAACTTTTTAACTAGTACGCTTTCAAAAAAATACAATATTACTATTGCAAATAATGGAATAGAAGCACTCGAAAAAATTAAATTAAGAGAACCAACCCTAGTGATTAGTGATGTTATGATGCCAGAAATGGATGGATTTGCTTTTTGTGAAAAAATTAAATCTAACCCTGAAACATGCCACATACCTGTATTACTCCTTACCGCTTTAAGTGATAATCAAGATGCAATTAAAGGGCTTGAATTTGGTGCTGATGAATATGTAACAAAACCATTTTCTCTAAAACTTTTAGAATTAAAAATAAAAAAGCTTATTGAGAACAATGTTAGAATAAAAGAATACTTCACCAAAAACAGTTCGCTACCTAAAAAAGATATAGAATTATCTAAAAGGGATAAAAAGTTTTTAAATACTGTTATAGAAATTATAGAAAGAAACATATCCGATTCTAATTTTGGTGTTGAAGAATTATCAAATGAAATAGGACTAAGTGCGTCACATTTTTATAGACGTTTAAAGCAGCTAACTGGTCAAATTCCTAATGTATATATAAGAAATTTTAGACTTCAAAGAGCAGCTGAATTATTAAAAGAAAATGATGGTTCTAATGTTGCTGAAATTATGTATCAAATTGGTATTGAATCGAACTCCTACTTTTCTACTTCATTCAAAAAATTACATGGCATGTCTCCATCTGAGTTTTTGAAAAACAATGTTGCTAATCAAGCATAGTTTGAGTTTCTCACCAAAACTAGTTAATAATCATTTTAATCTTGGTAAGAAACTCGATTGATTTCATCATCGTTATATTAAAATCATCATCCGCATTACTTTTACGAAAAAAAGAACCATTAAAAAACCCATGTCCTTTTCCTTCAAAAGGTATTAGTTCACATATATTTCCAGATTCATTCATTAGTTCTGTAAAGCGTTTCACATTTTCAAACGGTACAGTTTTATCAGTAGTTCCATGAAATATTAATGTTGGTACAATTCCTGATTTTACATGATGACAAGGAGATATCTCTATTTTTCTATCTATACCAACTTTTTTTAACCCATAATCCTTTTCGGTGGTATCAATCACAGGGTTAAAAAGTATCATAGCATTGGGTATAGAATTAATAGTTGAATCCTCACCCACTTCATCTAAACCGTTAATAACACCAGTGCAGGCTGCCACATGACCTCCAGCAGAACCACCAGAAGCAATAACTCGATTAGGGTCAATTCCCAATTCAGAAGCATGAGCTCTTACCCATCGAACGGCTGATTTACCATCAGCTACCGATTCAAATGGTGACGTTTTATGTTTGCTAAATATTCTATACTCAACAGAAATGGCTAAAACTCCATTTTCAGAAAAATAACGCGCTTGCTGATAAAACTGTTTGGTATTTCCACCTGTCCATCCACCACCAAAAAAGAATAAAATAACAGTACGTTTATCTGTAACTTTATGCTTTTTTGGTTTAAAAATATCCATTTTTAGTTGCCCTTCCTCCGTCGTTTTATATATAAGAGTAGAATCTGGTTGAAAATTTACTTGTCCAAAAAATAGTATGGGCGTCAATAAAACAAAAACAAAGAAGCTTTTTACCAATATTAATTTTTTCATAAGTTATTTTATATCATTTTTAATTATTACAATTTACTGCTATTTTGCAGTATGCACAACTTTTTCTAAAAACACTACAGCTATAAATCTTTATTAATTGATTGAAAAATAAGCCTGAAAGCAAGAGAATTGGCATTACAATTTTTAGAAGAAGTTGTTGATTCAGACAATTTTCCACCAGATCAAAGATAAAATCGATATCAAATGCGATTTTAACAACATATTTCTTAAAAAAATAAAATACTGATTAACAGTAATTTATATAAATTATGAAATTATTTTATGTATTTAATCGAATTTTTATGCGTTTCATGGAGTTATTTAACAAATAAAGTATATATTTGTACGAGAAATAAACGTAATTTAATTTAAAATAGAATATTATAAAAGTAAAAAGAGTATTGATACAATAATTATTTGAGTTAGTCGCTTTATAAATAAGATACCTTATTTATCAATGCTTTTACAAGTCCTGAATTGACGTTCAGGACTTCTTTGTTTTAGATATTAATGTTTCTAACGATACTTTTTCTTGATCTCCAGAAACCATATTTTTTAAGGTGTAAGTATTAGAAGTCATTTCTTCATCGCCAACAATAACAACAAAAGGAATATTTCTATTATTTGCATGATTCATTTGCTTACGCATATGCTTACCATTTGTTATTTTATCTGGATATAACTCAGCATTAATACCTTCTGAACGTAATTTTTTAATGGCTTTTAAGGTGAATAAAGCTTCTTTATCTCCAAAGTTGATGAATAAAACATCCACATTTTTGTTCACAGCTTTAGGGAATAATCCCAATTCTTCTAAAACGAGATAAATGCGGTCTAAACCAAAACTAATACCAACACCACTCATATTCGGCATCCCGAAAATACCAGTTAAATCGTCGTAACGACCACCGCCACCTATAGATCCCATTTTTACAGTTTTAGGCGCAGCAACTTCAAAAATGGCGCCTGTATAGTAATTTAATCCACGTGCTAGTGTAACATCCAATTGTAATTTAGCAGTGCTTAAACCTAATTCGGAAATGGCTTGATTTATAAAATCTAGTTCTTCGATACCTTTTTGCCCTTCTTCGGAAGTGCTTAAAATAGTTTTTAAACTTTCAATTTGAGACTCAAAAGAACCTGACAATGTAAATAAGGGTTGTAATTTTGAAATACCTGTTTCTGAAATACCTTTGGAAAGCATGTCCTCTTTTACCTTCTCCTCGCCTATTTTATCTAGTTTATCCAGAGCAACCGTAAAATCGATTAATTTATCTGAGGCTCCAATAACCTCTGCAATTCCAGACAGTATTTTTCGGTTATTAATTTTTATAGTTACGCCTTCCAGTTTTAAAGCTGAAAAAACCGTGTCATATAATTGAATAAACTCGACCTCTTGCCAAAGTGATTTACTTCCAACAACATCTGCATCACATTGATAAAACTCTCTAAAACGTCCTTTTTGCGGCCTATCAGCGCGCCAAACAGGTTGTATTTGGTAACGTTTAAACGGGAATTCTATCTCGTTTTGGTGTTGTACGACGTAACGAGCGAAAGGAACTGTTAGATCGTAGCGGAGGGCTTTTTCGGATATTGATGGTGTAATACTATTAGATTTTATATTTAAAAAAACACTAGTATAAATATTCGCAAATAATTCTTGTCTTTTACTATCATTTGGAATAGACTCTAAATCTTTATAATTCCTGTGGATCATAGAAAATATTAGATCCAAAACATCTTCTGGCGGCAAGTTTTTTATACTACTATTTCCTCCATTTTTAGCAGCTTTCAAAAATTTATGAACTATTTGTATTCTAGATTCCCTGTAAAGCCAATTAACACCGCTCAACTCATCCTTGGAAAGCTCTTGATAAAACATCTCACCAATGCGGATTGCAGCCATTATTCCATTTTTAGTTTTATCGAAATAATCCCCAGAATTTAAAATCTTAAAAATCAAACGATCTCCTTCATCACCGTATTTGCCCATCAAGGTATCAGAATTCTCAAAACTTGGCGTTTCAATAGGTTGAAATCCAAAGGTTTCAAAAGCACCACGAATGGTATTAAAAATATAATTTCGTTTTGCTACTTGTTCTGGGTTAAAATCTCGTGTTCCTTTTGGGATGGATGGTTTTTGAGCCATAATATTTCCTGCGAAAGCAGGAATCTTTTTAATGATTAGTAAAATTATTTAAAAGTGGATTCCTGCCTTCGCAGGAATGACAAAATATTTTGAATTATGACAAAAATAAATAATGAAATCGTCATTACGAGGGTTTTCATTAGAAAAAATTAGCCTGTACTGAGTCTTTCGGCTACACTCAAGATAAACTAAAGTCGAAGTATGGTAATCTTTTAAGAACTCACAATAAATAGATTGCTTCAGTCGTACCTCCTTCGCAATGACGTTATAATTGATGACTACTACTTTCTTCGTCCTCACAATGACACTAATTTATCAACTTATCAAAATATCTAAACAAATCGCCTTTGGTAATAACAGCACCTTGTTCAATCATTTTAAATTTATCTAAGTTTTTATCTTCGCTGTATGCTTTATCGGCTTGTAAAAACTCAACGCTTTCATCCATTAAATTTTCGCGTAACCAATTGTAACCGTCTTGTGTGGTAATATCGATAGCTTCATTCTTTACATTAACAACAATAGCATGCATAATAGCTTCGTCTAAATGAAACAAGTACATGTGTTGTGGTGCAAAATGCTCTAGGTATTCTGCTTTATTTAAAGCGCCTTCCCAAATTAAATCACTAAAAACATCTAGTTCTGTTTCTGCTAATTCAGGTTTATTTACTTTTAAATTTTCCCACTCATCGGCAGTAACAGATTGTGTTGCCAAAAAATTAATAAACTCTTGATGTAATTCTTCAAATTGCTCTTTTGTAAGTCTGCTATACTTCATGAAATAAAATTCAATTATAAAAATTTTACAAAAAAAGCCCCAACTAGGTTGAGGCTTTCAAAATATTTTCTTTAAAGTTTATGCTTGAGCAATAACTTCAAATTCTAAATCTACAGATACTTCTCTGTGTAAACGTACTACAGCAGTATATTTACCTAAACGCTTAACAGTAGTTACTGTTATGAATTTTTTATCTATTGATTGTCCTTCTTTCTCTAAAGCAGCAGCAACATCAATGTTATTTATTGAACCAAATAACTTATCTCCTGTACCAACTTTAGCAGGTATTTTAATCTCTAAACCTTTAATAGCTTCAGCAATTTTATTAGCATCATCAACTATTTTCTTTTCTTTAAAAGCACGTTGCTTTAAATTCTCTGCTAAAACTTTTTTTGCAGATGCTGTTGCTAAAACGGCTTGCTTTTGAGGAATTAAAAAGTTTCTACCATAACCGTTCTTAACTGTTACAACATCGTCTTTAAATCCTAAATTTTCAACGTCTTGTTTTAATATAAGTTCCATTGTTATCGGTATTTTATTTTAATAAATCTGCTACATAAGGCATTAAAGCTAAATGACGCGCTCTTTTTACAGCTACAGACACTTTTCTTTGATACTTTAATGAAGTTCCTGTTAAACGTCTTGGTAAAATTTTACCTTGCTCGTTTACAAATCTTAATAACCAGTCTGCATCTTTATAATCTACATACTTGATACCTGATTTTTTGAAACGACAATACTTTTTAGCTTTGTTAGTTTCAATATTAAGCGGAGTTAAATATCTAATTTCTCCGTCTTTTTTTCCTTTAGATTGTTGTTCTATTGTTGACATAATTAAGCCTTTACTTTAAGTTTTTCTCTTCTTCTCTCTGCCCATGAAATAGCATGCTTATCTAACGCAACCGTTAAATAACGCATAAAACGCTCATCACGTCTAAATTCTACTTCTAGTTGGTTAATTACATCACCAGGAACGGTGTACTCAAATAAATGGTAAAAACCACTTTTCTTGTTTTGTATTGGATACGCTAATTTTTTTAGCCCCCAATCTTCTTTTGCTACCATCTTAGCGCCGTTAGAAACAAGAAAATCTTCGTATTTCTTTACTGTTTCCTTTATCTGATCTTCAGATAAAACGGGATTTAAGATGAAAACAGTTTCGTAATGATTCATAAAAATCGATTTTTGTTATTAAAAAATTGGGTGCAAAACTAACAATTACTTATGTATAAAACAACTATATGTACATGATATTTGAAAAACATACAGATTGTTAATACTAAGTAATAAAAAATATTAATATTATGTCTTTATTTATCCTATATTTACATGTTATTTTATGCATACTTTTTTATTAAATTTATGTTAAATTACGCATTTTAACGATGTTTTTTGGTTTTTAACCGAATTATTTGTACTATTGTCGATATCTTAACCGAAATAATATAAAATGTTATGACTTTAAACTGTGTAGTAGTAGACGACTCAGCGATACAAAGACTTTCTATTGTCAAGTTAGTAGAGAATCACCCAGCTCTAAACTTAATAGCGGAATACAGTAGCGCGCTCGAGACCAAAAATGGTTTAAATACGCATCAAGTAGACTTAATCTTTTTAGACATTGAAATGCCAGTGCTAAACGGATTTGAACTTTTAGACGTATTAAACAACAAACCCCAAATTATCTTTGTAACCGGTAAAACCGAATATGCTTTTAAAGCATTTAATTACGATGCTACCGATTACTTACACAAACCTATTACAAGAGAACGTTTCAATACTTCCGTAGATAAAGCTTTAGAACAACATAAGTTGACTTTAGACTTTAACGAAGAAGAAGGCGAACATATTTTTGTAAAAAGTAATCTTAAAAAACGTAAAGTTTATATTAAGGATATTAAATGGATTGAAGCTCTTGGTGATTATGTAAAACTAGTTACAGAAGAGAACAGCTTAGTAGTTTTATCTACTATGAAATCTTTTGAAGCTGAACTACCTGAAGGAAAGTTTTTAAGAATCCACAAATCATATATTGTTAATCTTGATAAAATTGATAGATTTAATAGTAAAAATGTTGAAGTTGGTGCTTATGAAATTCCTTTAAGTAGAAATAAGAAAACCCAATTGGTTGACGCTTTAAATAATATTTAGAAGCGTAGCTTCGTTAAACTGAATTTATTTCAGTTTTTCATAAATTTATTAATGATGAGATCCCGACCTTAGTCGGGATAAATTCAATTACGAAATTTGTTTGCAAATTTCTATTTCATTAAAAGTTATCGACATTTAAAATTACTTTAACCGACCGAAAATCTTTTATACTCTGGAAGCTATTATTAATTTTAATAATAGCTTCTTTTGTTTTTGCTAAAGACTGTTTTTTAGGAATCTTTACTAAAATATTTTTATGAAACTGATTTCTAATTCTAGCAATCGGTGGTGCTTCGGGTCCTAATACATTATCTGTAAAAACTTGTCGTAACGATTTAGCATACCAAATAGATGCCGTTTCTACCCGATTAAAATCTTTATGCTTTAAAGTTATTTTTATTTGCTTGTAAATGGGCGGATATTTATAATTATAACGATCATTCATTTGTTCGTTATACATATCTACATAATTGTTGGTAGAAACTTGTTGTAAAATATTATGATACGGATTATACGTTTGAATTAAAACTTTACCACGCTCTTCTGTCCTACCTGCCCTACCCGATACTTGAAGCATGAGTTGAAAACTCCGTTCGTGCGCTCTAAAATCTGGAAAGTTTAGCATATTATCGGCGTTCATTATACCAACCAACTTTACGTTTCTAAAATCTAAGCCTTTAGTTAGCATTTGTGTACCCACCAAAATATCAATTTCTTGCTGCTCTAGTGCCGTTATTATTTTTTCGTAACCATATTTGCCACGTGTGGTATCTAAATCCATTCTAGCTACATTATAATCAGGAAATATTAATTTTACTTCTTCCTCTATTTGCTCTGTTCCGAAACCTTTATTATCTAAATCTTGACTACCACAAGCCATACAATCTTGCAACATCGCTGAATTATAACCACAATAATGACAACGTAATTGATTTCTATATTGATGATAGGTTAAACTCACATCACAATTTGGGCATTGTGGCGAATGTCCACAGGTTTTACATTCAATAATTGGAGAAAAACCACGCCTGTTTTGAAATAAAATTATTTGATGGCCACCCTTAAGCGTTTCAGTCATTTCTTCAATAAGCCTATCGCTAAAATGCCCCTTCATGCGTTTCTTTTTTAGCTTATCTTTAATATCAACTAACTCAATATCTGGCATAAGCACATCATTAAAACGCTTAGTAATTTCAACAAAACCATACTTGTTTTGCTGTGCATTAAAATAACTTTCTAAACTTGGTGTAGCAGAACCTAAAAGAATTTTAGCTTGATGCATATTAGCCAAAACTATTGCTGTATCTCGCGCATGATAACGCGGTGCTGGATCAAATTGTTTGAAAGACTGTTCGTGTTCTTCATCAACAATTATCAACCCCAAATTATTAAATGGCAAAAATATAGATGAGCGCGCTCCTAAAACTATTTTCGCTTTCGCGGAATTATGCAAAACGTTGTTCCAAACCTCAACACGTTCATGAGATGAATATTTAGAATGAAAAATAGCCACTTGTTCTCCAAAATAATTTTGAAGCCTTGTAACGAGCTGTGTTGTTAATGCTATTTCTGGTAATAAGTATAAAACCTGTTTTCCTTCATTTAAAGCATCTTCAATAAGTTTTACATAAACTTCTGTTTTTCCAGATGACGTTACACCGTGTAATAGAGTAACACTTTGTTTTTTAAATGATTCTCTTATTTCTGTAAGCGCAGTTTCTTGATAACTATTTAGTTTCTTGGTAGATTCATTTTCCTCACCTGAATACTGAACACGATCGGTTTGAATATGATATTCTTCGAGAATTCCTTTATCAATTAACGTTTTTATAATTGAAGATGACGCACCACTTTCATTAGATAAATCTGAAACTTTTACAGGCTTTTTAGTTTTAGCAGAAACAGAAAACAAAGTTAAAACAACTTCGCGTTGCTTTGGCGCTCGACTTAAATCTTCCAATAAGTTTTGAAGTCTACTTTCTTCAGAAAAATTAGTATGTAACTTTACATAGCGCACTAATTTGGGTTTATATTTTTCATAAACTTCTTCTTCAACAGAAATAACTTCTTTTTCAATAAGCCTTTTAATTACTGAAAGTACATGCTTCTTATCTAGAATATTTGAAATATCATGGATTTTTAAAGACGATTGATGATGTAATGCTTCAAAAACCAAAAACTCATCATCTTTTAAATTGGTTTCATCAATAGGTTTTGCACTATTTTGGGTAATAACGGTTTCACTTTCTAAAATAAATGCACTTGGTAATGCTGCTCGCATAACATCGCCAAGTGTGCACATGTAATAATTAGCTATCCATAGCCACAATTGTAATTGTATTTCATTTACAATTGGTGCTTCATCTAAAATTTGCTGAATGTCTTTGGCTTCATAAGCTGTTGGCGAATTGTTATGTATTTTAGAAACGATACCCGTATATATTTTCGATTTGCCAAAAGGAACAGCAACCCGCATTCCTGGTTTTAAAAAATTAGCTTCAGATGCCGTTATACTATAAGTAAATAGCTTTTTTAGTGGAATGGGAATTATAACGTCTATAAAGTATTGCATAGACTAATACCTTTTTCGGAGATTGTTTAAAGATGCATTTAATTCGTAACCTAACAGCAAAATATTAGAATTTAACCATAAATAAAACATCAATATTAATAGCGCTCCTATTGATCCATACAATTTATTAAACTGTCCAAAATTTTCTATATAAATACCAAATAAGTAGGAAGTAAGTATAATTAAAAACGTTGTAAATAATGCCCCGATAGAAAAGAATTTAGAGTGCCTTCCTTCTTTAGTGCCAAAATAATACAAAGTAGCTGTTGCTAAATATACCATTATAACAAAAAATACATATTTAGCGATATCTGTCCAAATAACATTCTTTGATTCTGTCTCATAGCCTCTTGTTTTTAATGCTTCAAGCAAACCTTCTACCACATAAATTTGGAAGTAACCAAGCACTGCAATTGTTATTATTAATAAGAACGCCAATATTAACGCAATACCAAGCGCGAATAAATATTGCCTGAATGCATTTCTAGTAAGTTGCTCATGATAAGATCTTTCAAATCCAGAAAACACGGCATTTACACCGTTTGCCATTAAAATTATGGATAAAATAAAAACCGACGATAATAAACCTCCTCTTTGTGAATTCTTTATATTCCCAAATATATTTTCAAAGAAAAAATCAGAGGTGTTTGGTGGCAAAAATGATTCCAAAAACGCCATAAATTCTTCCTGAAAATCATCTATTGGTATTTCTGGAATAATGATTAAAACAAATAACAAAAAAGGAAACAATGCCATGAAAAAGCTAAACGCAATAGCGCTTGCTCTTGTTGTTAAAGCGCCTCTTACAATTCCAGTAATGTAAAGTTCTAATAAATCGTAAAACGACAAACCCTCAAGACCTGGTAATTTAATTTGTTTAAAAAACCTTACTAAGATATTAATTACAGGAATTTTATCTAGTTTGTCTTCAACAAGTTTTGTCATTAATAATTTGCATTTACAATTAACTACAAAGTTATTAAAATTAAGGTTGTTAAAGTTGAGTAGATAACTATTTTACAGCTTTTAAGCTTAAATCCATATTATGAACAGAATGTGTTAAAGCACCACAAGAAATATAATTTACACCACATTCTGCATAATGACGTATGGTCGTTTCGTTAATATTGCCTGAAGACTCTGTTAAACACTTGTCTCCAATCATTTTAACAGCTTTCCTAGTGTCTTCATAATCGAAATTATCAATTAAGATTCTATATACGCCATCACTTTTTAAAATTTCTTCAACTTCATTTAAGTCTCTGGCTTCAACCATGATATGTAAATTTTTACCTGTTTCCTTCAAGTATTCCTTAGCCATATCAATAGCTTTTGTAATACCACCAGCAAAATCTATATGATTATCTTTTAACATAATCATATCATATAGCGCAAACCTATGGTTTTCACCACCACCAATTTTTACTGCCCATTTTTCTAAAACTCGAATACCAGGAGTTGTTTTACGGGTATCTAGAATTTTAGTTTTTGTACCTTCTAATAAATCTACAAACATTCTAGTTTTTGTAGCAATAGCACTCATGCGTTGCATAGCGTTTAAAACGGTTCGCTCTGCTTTTAAAATAGATTGTGAGGGACCTTCAACATACATAACAATGTCTCCGTAAGTCACTTCAGATCCATCTTCAATAAGCACTTCTAGTTTTAAGCGTTTATCAACATATGCAAATACTTTTTTTGCAAAATTAACACCGCCAATTATACCTTTGTCTTTAACCAAAAGCTTCGCTTTTCCCCTTGCATTTGCTGGAATACAAGCCAACGAACTATGATCGCCATCACCAACATCTTCTCTAATGGCATTTGCTATTATCATTTTCACTTCAGTATCAAACTGCTCTTGTGTAATCATTATTATAGGGTTAATTAGTTTGAACAAAAATAACAAATTGATTTACTTATCTAAATTTTACATTTATTAATTTTCTATTTTTTGCTTATTTAAATACATTATTCATAAAGACTAAATAGTATTTTTGTCAAATGACCATTAGACTCATCACAATAGGAAAAACAGATAGTAAAGAACTAGAATCTTTAATTAACAATTATAAAAAGCGCTTGGGATTTTACATTAAATTTTATTTTGATGTAATACCAGATATAAAAAATTCAAAAAACTTAAGCGAGATACTACAAAAACAAAAGGAAGGTGAGCTTATTTTAAGTAAATTAAACTCTACTGATGTTTTAATTTTATTAGATGAAAATGGAAAACAAACCGATTCTGTTGGGTTTTCAAATTATCTACAAAAACACATGAATTCTGGCATTAAACAACTGGTTTTTGTAATTGGTGGTCCTTACGGATTTTCGGAAGACATTTATAAAAAAGCAAATGGGAAAATATCATTATCAAAAATGACATTTTCCCATCAAATGATTCGTTTATTTTTTATTGAACAACTTTATAGAGGATTCAGTATTTTAAAAAATGAACCTTATCATCATAGGTGAAAAAGTTTTCAGTACTTACTTAAATCAAAAAAGATGACTAAGAATTAATTCTTAGCCATCTTTTCGTGCGTGATTACACGTTATTTTTCTAATGCGTTTTATAAATTTCTTTTCTTTTTTGAAGCTGACGTTCTAAATCGCTAATAGTTTCTCTAACAGACACTTCAAAATTACGTTCGTTAGATGTTGCAAAAATTCTTGGTCCTGGTAAACTCAACTCAATATTACATATTTTACCTATATCGTGCTGTTTATCATCTTGTTTAAAGTGCACTGTTGCATTTATCAAAAACTCGTATTTATTAAATAATTTCTCTAGTTTTTCTTTTGTAAAAGCAGATAATGTTTCGCTTACGTCTACATCTACATATTGAATATTTACTGTCATAACTTAGTGTTTAATTGTTTAACTAAGGTACATGTTTTTTAAAAATTTTTATACGATAAAAGTCATAAAATATTTATAATTTTTTGGGTAGCCGCTAAACGAAATTAATTTTAAAAAATCACTCAAAAATAATCTTATCGTCTTTTTCGAACCACGCTTTATAAAACGGTTGATGTATTTTTTCTATAGCGTTTCGTTTTACTTTTAAAGTAGGTGTAATTAATCCATTATCTACAGTCCATTCTTCCTTCATTATAATTATTTTTTCAATCTTCTCATGTTTTTCAAGTTTAGTATTCACTTTATCAATAGATGTTATTAAGCTTTCAGACATTTCTGATTTAGACTTTGCTTTACCTATTTCAGAAAGTGTAATGAGAGCAATGGGTTGTGGAATGCCTGTACCTACAATACAAATTTGTTCAATATCAATATTACCCGATAGTTGCAATTCGATGGGCGTTGGTGAAATGTACTTACCTTTATCCGTTTTAAATTGGTCTTTCACGCGTCCCGTTATAGTCAAATAACCTTCATGATCGTATTCGCCAATATCACCAGTTTTAAAATAACCATTATCAAAAACCTCAGCTGTTATTTCTGGAGCTTTAAAATAGCCTTTCATTAAACAATTATTCTTGATTAAAATTTCCCCTTCAGGAGAAAGCCTAATATCAACATCATGTTGCACTTTTCCCACAGTTCCTATTCTGTTAACTCCTGCAAAATTTCCGTGCGACAAACAACAATCTTCTGTCATACCGTAAAGTTGCATAATTTCAATACCAATGGTTTTATACCAACTCGCTAAAGCTGGCGCTAATGGAGCTGCTCCAGATACCACAATAGATGCGTGCTTCAATCCTAACTTAGTCTTTAATTTATTTTTAATTATGCCACTTAATATTGGTATTTTAAGTAACATGCTTAATTTCTTTTGAGGCATTTTCTCTAAAATTTTTTCTTGAAATTTGGCAAATATTCTAGGAACCGCAAAAAATAAATGAGGCTGTGTTTTTTCTAAATCGCTACCAAAGGTTTGTAAGGATTCTGGAAATGAGACTTCACCGCCATGAATTAAAGTAAATGTTTCTAACAAGCGTTCTGCAATATGAGCAATTGGTAAATATGAAAAAACGCGCGGATGATCGTCTAAACTAATTCTAGATAATAAATTATTACTACTATTCATGAAATTTTCAACGGTGTGCATAACGCCCTTCGGAGTTCCTGTTGTACCTGATGTATAAATTATAGTATGCAAATCATCAGGTTTTGGCATGTAAATATCTTGAAGAGGTAGATGCTTTTCTAACAAACTTTTCCATACTTCTCCATCATTAATACCATATAATCCAATACCAATTTTTGGAATATCAGGAATACCATCTTTTTGGGTATTATAATCTTCAAGTTTACCAATAATAATAGCTTTTGATTCACTATGATTTAAAATTAACTCAATAGTATCTTTTGTTAAAGTAGGGTAAACTGGTATTGAAATATGACCAGCCATCATAATAGCCAAATCGCTAATATGCCAGTGCGCACAATTCTTAGATAGTAAAGCTACATGACTGCGCTTTGGCAGATTAAAACTTAATAAAGCTGAAGCTATTTTTCGAGCTTCCTTACCCGCTTTTGCATAAGAAAAGGAAATAGTTTTTCCATTTAACGGCTGATTTAAAAAAATCTTATCTGGTGTGTTTGCTTCCCAATGCAAAAAAGCTTCAAGGGGTGAATTGAATTTTATCATAAAAATTTAATGCTAAGTCAGTTGTAACTATAAAGATAAGCAAAATTTATACTCTTATTAACAACGCACGAAAACCGCTTTTATAAAAGTTTATATTAGTTTTGCTTTAGCATCATAAAAATTTTCACATTTATGCAACTCGTTTTCGCTACAAATAATAGCAATAAATTAAAAGAAGTACAGGCTTTAATTCCAAATTACATTAAACTTCTTAGCTTAAAAGATATTGGTTGTTTTGAAGATATACCTGAAACCAAAAATACCATAGAAGGTAACGCCATACAAAAAGCTGAATATGTTAAAACCCATTATGGCTACGATTGTTTTGCCGATGATACCGGATTAGAAGTTGATGCCTTAAATGGAGCTCCAGGAGTTTATTCGGCGCGCTACGCAGGAGAAAAACGCAATGCGGATGATAATATGGATAAATTACTAAACGAATTAAGTAAATATACCGATAGAAACGCCCAATTTAAAACCGTTATCGCGCTTCATCTAAATGGAGAATTAAAAACATATACTGGAATATGCCAGGGTGAAATTATAACTAAAAAGCAAGGCGAAAAAGGTTTTGGTTACGACCCTATTTTTAAACCTGCTGAATACAACATAACATTTGCCGAAATGGATTTAAACTTAAAAAACAAGATTGGACATCGTGGAAAGGCCATTTCTAAACTTGTTGATTTTCTAAACTCATTAAGTTAAAAAATTGTTATAAAAAAGTAAATTTCATGTTGGTGGTTAATATTCTTTATGCTACTTTTAATCTATGACAGAGGAAGCCATAGAAAAAGAAAATGCAGCCATAACCAAAGCCTACAAAGAGTTATTAAAGGTTAGCTATACCGCGCTTTCTGATGATGATAAAAAGCTTATACGTAGTGCTTTTGATGTTGCTATCGATGGTCATAAAAACCAACGCAGAAAATCTGGTGAAGCATATATTTTTCATCCTCTAGCTGTTGCAAAAATTGTTGCACAAGAAATTGGTTTAGATGCTACTTCAATTGCTGCTGCACTTCTTCATGATGTTGTAGAAGATAGCCCAGATTATACTATTGAAAATATTGAAAAAAAGTTTGGTAAAACCATAGCCACTATTGTTGATGGACTTACCAAAATTTCTTCATTAAGCAAAGAGCAAGATATGGATGTGTCTTTACAAGCCGAAAACTTTCGGAAGATGCTTCTTACACTTAATGATGATGTGCGTGTTATTATTATAAAAATAGCAGACAGGCTCCATAATATGCAAACTATGGATGCTATGCGCGCCGATAAACAAATAAAAATAGCTTCTGAAACGCTCTATATTTATGCGCCTTTAGCACATAGAATTGGTTTGTATAATATTAAAACTGAATTGGAAGACTTAGGATTAAAATATACAGAACCCGATGTTTACTATGATATTTTAAATAAAACCAAAGAAAGTAAAGAAGAGCAAGATAAATATATTGAACAGTTTAGTGAAGTCATTAAAAATTCTCTAAACAAAGAAAACCTGAATTACACCATAAAAGGACGTCCTAAATCTATTTTTTCCATTAGAAAAAAGATGGTAAAACAAGGCGTTCCTTTTGATGAAGTTTATGATAAATTTGCTATCAGAATTATTTATAAGAGTGATGCCGAAAATGAAAAATTCCTAGCTTGGAAAATATATTCCATAGTTACAGATCATTTTAGGCCAAACCCTATTCGGCTACGCGATTGGATTTCATCTCCAAAAGGCACAGGTTATGAGGCATTACACATCACCGTAATGGGACCAAAAGGACGATGGGTAGAAGTGCAAATACGTAGTGAACGTATGAATGAAATAGCCGAAAAAGGTTATGCGGCACATTACAAGTATAAACAAGACACCGAAAAAGAAGACAATCTCGAAACTTGGATTAACAGACTTCAAGAAGCTTTAGAAAACCCTGAAACCAATGCCGTAGATTTTGTTGAACAGTTTAAACTCAACCTCTATTCAAAAGAAATATTTGTCTTCACACCTGCTGGAGAACTAAAATCGCTACCAAAAGGTGCGACTGCTCTTGATTTTGCTTTTAGTATTCACACCGAAGTTGGCATGAAAACTCGTGGCGCTAAAGTAAATGCAAAATTAGTGCCTTTAAGTCATGAACTAAAAAGCGGCGATCAAGTAGATATTTTAACATCAGAAAATGCTAAACCTAATGCAAACTGGTTAGACTACGCTACAACAGCTAGATCTAGAAGCAAAATTAAATCGGCTTTAAAAGAAGACAAAAAACGCATTGGTGAAGAAGGTAAAGAAATTTTAAGACGCAAGTTAAAGCAACTAAAAATTACTTTAAATGAAGATTCAGTAAACGAGTTGGTAAACCATTTTAAACTAAAAACAAGTTTAGATTTATTTTATAGAGTTGGTTTAGGCACCATTGACAATGCGATGCTTAAAAGCTATGCAGCCTCAAGAAGCAATGCTTTAATGAGTTACATTAAAAGTAAAATTTCTAGAAAACCAAACATTAAAAAAGAAGATTTAGAAAAAGATGAAGTAACCGCAAAATACGATTCATTAGTTTTTGGCAAAGAAGAAGAAAAATTAGACTATAAATTATCTAATTGCTGCAACCCAATTCCTGGTGATGATGTTTTTGGTTTCTTAACAGTAACAGAAGGTATAAAAGTACACAAGAAAAATTGTCCTAATGCGCTGAGCTTACAATCTAATTATGCCTATAGAATTATGATTGCCAAATGGATAGATTCTTCGCAACAAGAATTTTCTGCTCAAATTATTCTCACAGGAATTGATCATATTGGATTGGTAAACGACATCACAAAAATAATTTCAGAAAACATGCACGTAAACATGAAAAGTATCAGTTTTGATAGTGATGATGGTATATTTTCTGGGAAAATTAATGTTGTAGTAAAAAATAAAACACTTTTAATAAAGCTTTTAGACAGACTAAAAAAAATTAATGGTATTGAGAAGGTTACCAGAGTGTAAAAAAAGTGTAAATTTGCGACGGAATTATGAATGCAAAGGCAGATAATAAAAATCAAGACATCGTAAAAAGCGTTTTTACAAGCTTTTTAGAAAGTAACGGGCACCGAAAAACACCCGAACGTTATGCCATACTTCAAGAAATTTATAATAACACCGAGCATTTCGATATAGAATCGCTATATCTCAGCATGAAAAACAAAAAGTATCGTGTTTCTCGTGCTACACTTTACAATACTATAGAATTACTTCTAGAATGTAAATTGGTAAGAAAACATCAATTTGGACAAAACCAAGCGCATTACGAAAAATCATATTTTGATAGACAACACGACCATGTTATTTTAACCGATACTGGTGAAGTTATAGAATTCTGTGACCCAAGAATTCAGTCCATCAAAAAAACTATTGAAGAAGTCTTCGATATAGAAATTAACAACCACTCACTCTATTTTTACGGAAATAGAAAATCAACCACAAATAACTAATTATTACAATGGCAGTAGATTTACTACTAGGATTACAATGGGGAGACGAAGGCAAAGGAAAAATTGTTGATGTACTAACCTCTAACTACAATATTATTGCACGTTTTCAAGGCGGTCCAAATGCAGGACACACGCTAGTTTTTAACGGCAGAAAACACGTTTTGCACACCATTCCCTCAGGTATATTTCATGATGATGCCATCAACTTAGTTGGTAATGGTGTCGTTATAGATCCTGTTATTTTTAAAGGTGAATTAGATAAATTAGAAGAACAAGATGTTGATTACAGAAAATCGTTACTAATTTCTAGAAAGGCTCACATCATTTTACCAACGCATCGCTTGTTAGATGCTGCAAGTGAAGCTTCAAAAGGAAAGGCAAAAATTGGCTCTACGCTTAAAGGTATTGGGCCTACTTATATGGATAAAACTGGAAGAAACGGTATTCGTGTTGGTGATTTAGAATTAAGCGATTGGAAAGAACGCTACAGAGCATTGGCAGATAAGCATGAGTCTATGATTGCTTTTTACAATGTTGATATTCAATATAATTTAAAAGAATTAGAAGATGAGTTTTTTAAAGCAGTAAAAGTTTTAAAGTCATTAAAATTTATAGATTCTGAAGAATATATTTATCAGGCACAAAAATCTGGCAAAACTATTTTAGCTGAAGGCGCACAAGGCTCTTTATTAGATATCGATTTCGGAACCTACCCTTTTGTAACGTCAAGTAATACAACAGCAGCTGGAGCTTGCACAGGTTTAGGTGTATCGCCAGGACAAATTGGTGAGGTTTTCGGCATTTTTAAAGCGTATACAACACGTGTTGGCTCAGGACCTTTTCCTACCGAGTTATTTGATAAAGATGGCGAAACTATGGGACGTGTAGGTAACGAATTTGGCGCCACTACTGGACGACCAAGACGTTGTGGTTGGTTAGATTTAGTCGCTCTAAAATACGCATGTCAAGTTAATGGCGTTACGCAATTAATGATGATGAAAGGCGATGTGCTTTCTGGTTTTAAAACGCTAAAAGTATGTACCGCTTATAAATATAGAGGTGAAGTCATAAAACATTTACCATATAATATTGAACCTGAAAATGTAGAACCTATTTACACTGAAGTATCTGGTTGGAAGGAAGATTTAACTGAGATGTCTGAAGGTTCGCAAATGCCAAAAGAGTTAAACGATTATATAGAATTTTTAGAAAAAGAACTTGAAATTCCTATTACTATTGTTTCTGTTGGGCCAGATAGAAAACAAACTATTTTTAGAAAGCAATTGGTTTAATAATTTATAGTTAAAAATATTTAAAACGCTCCAAAACATTTTGGAGCGTTTTTCATTTCCTCCAAAATCATAAAAATAACATAACAGATAATTAAACATCATTATTATCGTTATTTTTGCGATAAACATTTTTTACTTTGAATAGACAAGAATCTATATTTCTTATAATCCTTTTCTTTTTAGTTTCTGTAACTTTTTTAAATGCTCAAGAAAAGAAACAGATTGAAATTGAATATACTGGGTTTTTAAATGTTGATGAAGAAAATCCTGGAGCAAAAATTTTAACTCGTGACGATTCTGAACAAGTTCATATCATTCACGGTAGTATCAATCTCTGGTGCGATAAAGCTATCCATTTTAGTGAAGACAAGTTTATTGAAGCTTATGGTAATGTAAAAATGATTCAAGGCGACACCATTAATATGGCATCTAAATATATTGAATATAGCGGTAAAACATTATTAGCTTTTGCCAGTGGCGATGTGGTTTTAAAAAGTCCGAATTCAACAGTTTCTTCAGATACGCTATATTTTGATCGTACAAAACAGCAAGCCTTTTATAAAAGCGGCGGTACTGTTGTAAAAGATTCATCAGGCACCATAACTAGTAAAATTGGTCGCTACTATATGGAGCTTAAAAAATTTCAATTTGTTGAAGATGTTTTAATGGTAAATGAAGAAGCAACAATTAATACAAACTTTGCAGATTTTTATGAAGACACGGGGCATGCCTTCTTATTTGGTCCTTCAACAATTGTAACAGAAGAAAGTAAAACCTATTGCGAAAAAGGGTTTTATGATACTGAAAACAAAATTGGATATGCGTTAAAAAAAGCGCGAATAGACTATGATGAACGCATAATTGAAGGTGATAGTTTATTCTTTGATAATAATACAAACTTTGCATCAGCCACAAATAATATAAAGGTTACCGATACCATAAATAGGAGTATTGTAAAAGGACATTATGCCGAAGTTTATAGAAGTGAAGAAAAAGATTCACTATTTATAACCAAACGTGCCTTAGCAATAACACTTCAAGAAAACGATTCTATTTATATGCATGCCGACAGGTTAACGGTTACAGGTAAACCAGACCACAGAATTATAAGAGCCTTTTACAACGCCAAAATATACAAATCTGATATTAGCGCAAAAGCAGATTCTATTCACTCCGATCAAAAAACAGGCTTAACCCAATTAATAAATTTAGATCGGTTTGCACCAAGTGATGCTTTTTCAACAAAACGCAAACCTATCCTTTGGAATATTGAAAACCAGATGACTGGCGATACCATTCATTTAATATCTAATCCAGAAACCGAAAAGTTAGATTCACTTCTTGTTTTTGAGAATGCTTTTATTATAAGTAAAGACACCATTAGCGAAAATGGTTATAATCAAATAAATGGAAAGCACTTAACAGGCTGGTTTAACGATGAAAATATGTTGCGAAAAGTAGATATTGTTAAAAATGCACAATCCATTTTTTTTACGCGTAATGAGCTACAAGAACTTGTTGGTATAGATAAAGCTAAATCTGGAAGTATTTCCATGTTGTTTGATAATGGTGATATTGAAGAATATATTAGGTTTAATGAAATTGATGGAAAGATGTATCCAGAATCTGAATATCCAGAAAATGAGAAATTTTTAAAAGGTTTTGATTGGAGAGAAGAAGAACGCCCAAATAGTGTTGAAGATTTATTTAAAGATGATCCGCCTTTAGAATTACCAATAATAAAAGGTTTGGACGATTATATTCCACAAGAAGATTTCTTTGATGAAGAACTTCTTCAACGAATAAAAAAAGCCAACGATGAGGCCAAACCTAATCAAAAAGAAGAGCCTAAAGCATCTCGAAGTTTACCACAACGAGTAAAAGACAAAAAAGAGTCTAAAGTTCCAAACTTAAATACCGAAAAAATAAAAAAGCCTTTACTATACAAAAAAGTATCCAAGGAATAATAGTTAATGACATCCGATTTCTTTAAATATCAAGCGCAAACTACACCGCATCCTTTAGCTATGGAAATATCACATGCTGAAGGATCTTATATTTACGATACTAATAATAAAGTTTATTTAGATTTTGTAGCCGGTGTTTCAGCTTGTCCTCTAGGGCACAAACATCCAAAAGTGGTTACCGCCATAAAAGAACAACTAGATAAGTATTTACATGTTATGGTTTATGGTGAATACATCCAAAAACCAGCTATAGAACTCACAAAATTACTAGCTAAAAACCTTCCTCAGTCCTTAGAAAAAACATATTTAACTAATTCAGGTACAGAAGCTATAGAAGGTGCTCTAAAATTAGCAAGACGCGCTACAGGTCGAAGTGAAATTATTTCGGCTAATAGAGCATATCATGGAAATACCATAGGATCTTTGAGTATTATGGGCTTTGAAGAACGCAAACAAGCATTCCGACCTTTAGTTCCAGATGTAAAATTTATAGAATTTAATGACACAAATGATATAGATAAAATTACGACTAAAACAGCCTGCGTTATTTTAGAAACTATACAAGGTGGCGCTGGTTTTATTGAACCTATAAATAATTATTTAGAAAAAGTTAGACAACAATGTGATAAAGTTGGGGCGCTTCTTATTTTAGATGAAATACAACCAGGTATTGGCAGAACAGGTAAATTGTTTGGTTTTCAACATTATAATTGTATTCCAGATATTTTAGTTACAGGGAAAGGTTTAGGCGGTGGCATGCCTATTGGAGCATTTACTGCTTCTGCAAGTTTAATGGATTTGCTTAAAAACAACCCGAAATTGGGTCACATTACGACATTTGGAGGGCATCCAGTTATAGCTGCAGCTGCATTGGCCACATTAAAAGAAATTACAGAAAGTGGTTTAATGCAAGAAGCCCTAGAAAAAGAAATGCTTTTTAGGCAACTTTTAGTACATCCTTTAATTAAAGAAATAAGAGGAATTGGCTTAATGTTGGCAATAATTACACCTTCAGAAACCATAACAAATACTATCGTTTTAAAATGTCAAGACCATGGTTTAATCTTGTTTTGGTTACTTTTCGAACCAAAAGCAGTACGAATTACACCACCTTTAACCATCTCAAATGATGAAATAACCAAAGGATGTCAAATAATTATTGAGGTTTTAGATGAAATACTTAAGACGCAATAGACATACAACTTTCTGAAAATCAAATACAAACACTCCGAAATAGCAATAAAATCAACAACTGTTCATTACTTTGTTGAAAACATTTACTTATTAAACCTAATAAAAAGGAATAGAACGTTAAATTTATTCTGGTAGAAACCTTACAAATGTGCCTATGGAGTTTAGTCATAATGACAACAACTTGCCGCTTACTAAGTTTGAATCGATGTTAAAAACAAATCATGTTTTGTTCTTCGATTCTGAGGAATTTGAAAACATTATTCATCACTACCTAAACCAAGGAAAAATAGCTTTAGCAAAAAAAGCCATAAAACTAGGTTTAGACCAACATCCTACCTCTATTAATTTAAAACTCTTTAAAGTTGAAGTTTATGTTTTTGAAGATAAGCTTGATGATGCAGATACCTTACTTAACGAGCTTTACAATTTAGATCCAATGAATGAAGAGTTATTCATTCAAAAAGCAAATATATTTTCTAAAAAAGATGAACATCAAAAAGCTATTGATGTTCTAAAAAAAGCATTAGAACTTACTGATGATGCGGTAGATTTATATTCGTTAATTGGTATGGAATATTTATTTTTAGATCAATTTGAAGATGCCAAAACATACTTCATGAAATGTTTAGAAGAAGATTTAGAAGATTATTCTGCGCTTTATAACATCATTTATTGTTTTGAATTTTTAAATCAACATGAAGATGCTATTGAGTATCTAAATATATTTTTAGATAAAAATCCGTATTGTGAAGTCGCATGGCATCAGTTAGGAAAACAATACTACACCTTAAAAAAATATAAAAAAGCATTAACGGCATTTGATTTTGCTATCATTTCAGATGATACATTTGTAGGTGCTTATCTTGAACGTGGTAAAGTGCTTGAAAAATTAAAACGCTATGAAGAAGCTATAGAAAATTATACCATAACACTTCAACTAGACGACCCAACATCGTTTGCACTACTTCGTATTGGAGGCTGTTATGAAAAATTAAATAATGATGAATTAGCGCTTCAATATTATGATAGAACGGTACATGAAGACCCTTTGCTAGATAAAGGTTGGATAGCCATTACAAAATATTATAACAAAAAAAGAAACTACCAAAAAGCATTATATTATATCAATAAAGCGATTAATATTGATTCTGAAAATGTGTTGTACTGGAAACTATATTCTCAAATAAACCAACGCTTAAATTTTTATGAAGAGGCTGAACGCGGTTTCAAAAAAACATTAGAACTTGGTAATTATGAACTAAATACTTGGTTATCGCGTGGCGATCTGCTAATTAAACTTGGAGAACCAGAAGCTGCAGTTTATAATTTTGAACAGGCCATTGAATTTCATCCAGAAAATGCCGAATTGGAATATCGTCTAGCAGGTTTATACTTTTCTTTACAGGAAAACGATAAAGGCACGTTTTATTTAAAAAATGCCTTAAAACACAATGAAGAATATGCCTTTATTATTGAAGAACTTTTTCCTGAAGTTTCCAATAAAATTCTAGTAAAAAACTTACTAAAAACAAATCTATAACTAAACGTTTCATTAAAATACATATATTTGGTTTGCACTTAAAAATCAAAATATGCAAAGACGTTTAAAAGATTATTTAGTCATATCCCTTAAAGGAATTGCAATGGGTGCAGCTGATGCTGTTCCTGGTGTTTCTGGTGGTACAATTGCATTTATCTCTGGTATTTATGAAGAATTAATAGCTACTATTAGCAACATAAATGGGGCGCTTTTTAAAACACTTTTTAAAGAAGGTATTAAACCTTTTTGGAAAGCTGTAAATGGTAATTTTATAGTCGCTCTTATGGCTGGTATTATTGTCAGTTATGTGTCTTTTATGCGAATTGCTAAGTATTTATTAGAAAACCATCCTGTTTTAATATGGTCTTTCTTTTTTGGACTTATTGTAGCCAGTATTTTCTTTGTTGGAAAGCAAATTACAAAATGGAATATACCAACAATTATTGCACTTATTATTGGAGCAGGTATCGCTTTTTATGTTACCACACTTCCTGCATTGGCTAATAATGATAGTTCTTTGTTTTTATTTATTGCTGGAGCTATAGCTATTTGCGCCATGATTTTACCTGGTATTTCTGGTTCTTTTATATTGATAATACTTGGCGCTTATAAAACATTAAGTAGCGCTCTTAGTGATTTTGATGTAAAAAAAATCATCATTTTTACAACTGGCGCGCTTATTGGTTTATTAAGTTTTAGTCACCTGTTAAAATGGTTATTTAAAAATTACCATAATATAACACTCGCTTTACTTACCGGATTTATTTTTGGCTCTTTAAATAAAGTATGGCCTTGGAAAAAAACATTGACATGGCATACAAATTCTAAAGGTATGGAGGTTCCTGTTTTACAAGAAAGTGTATCACCGTTTTCATTTCAAGGAGACAACCAAGTAGTATTTGCAATAGGCTTAATGATTTTTGGATTTTTAACTATTTTTATTCTTGAGAAATTTGGTTCTAAAAAGCAATAATGGAACAAACCCGCACACTTACAGATAAACTTTTCCTGATACTTAAAGGTCTTGGCATGGGCGCCGCAAATAAAGTACCTGGAGTTTCTGGTGGTGTGGTTGCATTTGTAGCTGGTTTTTACGAAGAATTTATTTATTCACTTAAAAAGGTTAATATAAAAGCTTTCAAATTGCTAATTAACGGTAGGTTTAAAAGTTTTTTCAATTACATCAATGGACGCTTTTTGGGCTTGCTGTTTTTAGGAATGATTATAAGTTATTTTAGTATTTCTAAGGTTTTAGACTATCTCATAAAGTATTTTGAACTCTATGTTTGGAGTGTATTTTTCGGCATGATAATAGGCTCAATTTATTATATCAATAAAGATTTTAGAGACTGGAATTACAAAACATATACAGCGTTAGCCATAGGAATTATAATTGGTGTTGGAATTAGTTTTTTAAACCCAGCAAAAGAAAATGACAACCTGTGGTTTGTGTTTTTTTGTGGAATTATAAGTGTTTCGGGCATGACCTTACCTGGGTTTTCAGGATCGTTTATTCTTATCCTTTTAGGAAATTATGTACTTCTTCTAGTTGATTCAGTTAACGCCTTGTATGATACTGCTTATGAGTTTTTTGGTGGTAATTTTAGTTTTGTAGATAACCCCCAACGCTTACGCCATTTAAAAGTGCTCGCCGTATTTACTTTAGGTTCAGTAACTGGGTTAGTTACCTTTTCGCATCTATTAAGCTATATTTTAAAACATTATAAAAGCATTACACTTTCAGCTATTATTGGATTTATAATAGGGTCTTTGGGTGTTGTATGGCCTTGGAAAAAAACCATTTACAAAATGAATCTAGACGGTACATTTTTATTAGATTCTACAGGTGAAAAAATTATACAAAATTACAAACGCTACACTCCAGAATTAAATACCGAAACGTATTATGCAATCGCATTTATTTTTATAGGTATTGCTATTGTTCTAACATTGGAGATTTACGGACAGAAAACTAGAAAAACAAAATGAAAAAATTAGGCCTTTTAGGAAAAGATATATCGTATTCATTTTCAAGAACATACTTTAAGAAAAAGTTTGAAGATGAAAATATTGAAAACATAACCTACGGAAATTTCGATATCGAATCCATCGATTTATTCCCATCAATAATAAAAAACACCGAAGGTTTAAAAGGTCTAAATGTAACAATTCCTTATAAACAAGAGGTCATGCCTTTTCTAAATAAAGTAAACAAAAAAGCTAAGGCAATCGGAGCTGTAAACACCATTAAAATTACTAAAAAAGGAAAGTTAATTGGTTACAATACAGATTATTATGGGTTTTCAAAATCTTTAGAGCCGCTCTTAAAATCGCATCATATGAGTGCTTTAATTTTAGGAACAGGTGGCGCAAGTAAAGCCGTAGCTTATAGTTTAAAAAAACTTAATATTCCATATCATTACGTTTCCAGAAAAAAAACAGAAAACGTAAGTTATACCTACGAAACCTTGACTGAAAGTATCGTTAGACAGCATAAAGTAATAATAAACTGTACACCATTGGGTACATTCCCTAATATTGACGATTGCCCAAATATTCCATATAATGGTATTACAAATCATCATATTTTATTCGATTTAATATACAATCCAGAAGAAACTACCTTTTTAAAACGTGGTAAAGCAAAAGGTGCTACCATAAAAAATGGCCTAAGAATGCTTGAATTACAAGCCGAAAAGTCTTGGTCTATCTGGAAATTAAATAAAAAATAAATTTTTATTATTTAAAAGCATACCTTCTACTTTGGTAAATACTAGACTTGTTAGTATCTTTAATGCTACTTAATATAACGAACCCTAAACATTTTTAAAATGTCTGAGATTAATAAACTGCCAAACGCAGAAGGAGCTGAAGAAATAAACGACACTAATAATGAGTCATTAGATATTAATCCTAATGATAATTTACCTTTAGAAACAGATCAACCTGAGGACACTAAAAACTCAGAAAAAGAGCTTACTGTTGATGAAGATTCTCAGCCTGAAAACAATCCAGATGAAAGCCAAAATGTAGAAACTGAAGTTTTAAATAAAGACGTTTCTGAAGAAAAAACAGCATCAAACGAACATGACGAAGTCATAAATGAAATTGAAGAATCTAATGCAGAAGACGCAGAAGATGAAGGCAATAAAGACCGCCATACTATTGAGGAAAAAGAATATGATAGTATGTCGCTTGAGGCATTAGCTATAGAGTTAGAAAAACTTCTTAAAAATGAAAAAGTACAGGCCATAAAAAAGCATGTAGATAATATAAATAATGTATTCAAAACTAAATTTCAAGCATTAATAGACGAGAAAAAAGAAGAATTTTTAAATGATGGTGGCAATGAAATCGATTTTTATTATGCTTCACCTGTTCAAAAACGATTCAAAGAAGCTTATCGAGGCTATCGTAATAAACTTAATGAGCATTATAAAGGCTTAGAGAAAAACTTAAAACAAAATTTAGCTGATAAACTTGAAATAATTGAAGAACTTAAAGGACTTGTTAACGTAGAGGAAAATATAAATACGACTTACAAACACTTTAAAGAATTACAAGAACGTTGGAGAAATACTGGTCCTATTCCTAGAGACAAGTACAATAATGCATGGAATAGTTATCATCATCATGTAGAAATGTTTTATGACTTTTTGCATTTAAATAGAGACTTACGCGACTTAGATTTTAAACATAATTTAGAAAAGAAATTATTAATTATAGAACGTGCTGAAGAATTAGCCAAAGACGATAATGTTATGCGTTCTTTCAGAGAATTACAAGAGCTTCATAAAATGTGGAAAGAAGAACTTGGACCAGTTGATAGAGAACACAGAGAAAAAATTTGGGATAGATTTAAAGCTGCAACAAAAATAATTAATGATAAACGTCAAATATATTATCAAGAAATTGATAAAGTTTATGAGAAGAACCTTGAAAACAAGCTAGAAATTATAGCAAATATTGAGACTATAAACACTCAGGAAACCAATTCGCATAGTAGTTGGCAAAAGAAAATTAAAGATATTGAAGAATTACGAAATCAGTTTTTTAATGCGGGTAAAGTGCCAATAAAGGTTAATGAAGCAACTTGGGCTAAATTTAAAGACGCTGTTAGAACCTTTAACAAACAGAAAAACGCCTTCTATAAAGGACTTAAAAAAGACCAATACACCAATCTTCAAAAGAAATTAGAACTTATAAAAATTGCTGAAGACAATAAAAACAGTGACGATTTTGATGTTACCACACCTTTGATGAAAAAAATTCAAAGCGATTGGAAAAAAATTGGTCATGTACCTAGAAAAGATAGTGATAAAATTTGGAAGCAATTCAAAGCTGCTTGTAATCATTATTTTGATAGAATACATGCACAACGAAATGCGGCAAACAAAGAAAACATTGACGCCTTCAATAATAAAATTAAGCTGTTAGACACGCTTAAAGCTTTAAAACCTAATAAAGATAAAGAAGCAGGTATAGCTGAAATAAAAGATTATATAAATAAATGGAAAGACTTAGGACGAGTTCCTAACGACAAACGTTATATTGAAGGTAAATTTCAGAAAACGGTAGATGAACTGTTATCTAATTTAAAAATGGATAAAAATGAAGTTGAAATGATTAAGTTTGAAAACAAGCTTGATACCATCAACGATCCTGATTCTGATGATAATAGAAATTTAGATAACGAACGCTCTTTTATTCGTAAAAGAATTGATGAAGTTAAAAGTCAGATTAATCAATTGGAAAATAATTTACAATTCTTTACCAATGTAGATGATGACAACCCGCTAGTTAAAGAGGTGCATACTAACATAAAAAAACATAAGGAAGATTTAAACTTATGGAAAGCTAAGCTTAGAAAGATTAAAGATCTATATTAGCTGTTAGCTGTTAGCTGTTAGCTGTTAGCTGTTAGTTGAAAACTACAACTTTTTGGCCTCTTCCCAAAACACATCCATTTCGGCTAAGGTCATGTCTTTAAGAGGTTTGTTTAAGGCTTTGGCTTTACTTTCCAGATACTGGAAACGTTTAGAGAATTTTTTATTGGTACGCTCTAAAGCGTTTTCTGGATTGATATTTAAAAAGCGTGCGTAGTTTACCATCGAGAATATGACGTCTCCAAATTCGCTTTCCATGTTGTCTTGGTCGCCCAATTGTACTTCGGCTTTAAACTCATTGAGCTCCTCCTCTACTTTTTCCCAAACTTGATTGGGTGCTTCCCAATCAAAACCAACACCTGCAACTTTTTCTTGAATTCTATTGGCTTTTACTAAGGCAGGTAAACTTTTTGGAACACCTTCCAACACACTTGTTTTACCTTCTTTAAGTTTTAGGTTTTCCCAATTGCGTTTTACATCATCTTCGTTTTCTACTTTTACATCACTGTAAATATGTGGATGTCTGCTTATTAGTTTTTCACAAATACCGTTACATACATCGGCAATATCAAAATCTTTAGTTTCACTTCCTATTTTAGCGTAAAACACAATATGCAATAACACATCGCCTAACTCTTTTTTTACTTCTTCTAAATCTTTATCTAAAATGGCATCTCCAAGTTCATAAGTTTCTTCTATGGTTAAGTGACGTAAAGTTTCCATAGTTTGCTTTTTATCCCACGGACATTGCTCACGCAACTCGTCCATAATGGTTAATAATCTATCAAAAGCTTTTAACTGATCTTGTCTGGAGTTCATTATTTTGAAGTTTTTTCAAAAATACGATTTTGACAGATTTAATTGTTTTTATTAACCACTTGAATTTGTGAGTAAAAAACGATAGATTAGTTTAATATTGGGTATAGATATTAAAACAATTTTATATCCGCGAAATACTAGCTTAAAGTAGAGAGATGACATTAGTAATTGGACGAATAACTCAAGGCATATTAAGAATCGATAGTGATTCAAAAATTACTAATCCGAAAATAGCTTCTAACCGAAATAGTATTTTTTCTGGATTATTAAAAACAATTATTCTAAACCCAAGACTTTGCATTTCATATGCTGGAGGAGTTGACTCAGCTCAAGGAGCAGTTGAGGAAGTTTATAAAATAAAAGAACAAACTATTAGCAATGTAAAAAAGTTACTTATTGATATAAACAAAGCATCGAATTATGAAACAGACTTTCTAATTGGCTCTTTAGAAAATCAACCTTTACTTTATAAAATTTCTAATGGAGAAATTAATCCAACCAATCAAAATCATTGGATTGGAGATATTTCAGGATTTAATGCTTTTCAAAGAAACTTTATTTCAAATTTAAAAAGTACTGATCCAAAACACATTTTAGACATTCACTCAAAAGCATTTGAAAATGTTGTTTCAAGTGGAGAAATTGAAAGTATTGGAGGATTCCATATAACAGTACATACAACTAAAAAAGGTTTAGAGTATTTAATGAAAATGTCTATAAGTACTGGACAGCCGACTTCATTTACTATTGAAGCTAATCAAGTAGTTCCAATTCCTTTTGGCAATGCAAAAACTGGTGCTTTTTCTTATAGTTACCTAATATCAAATAATCCTTTTCATCCTGCAATTGGAATACACTTTCCGATGGGTAATTTCGGCACTTTATACTATCCTCGACTGACAAGACAAATTTTAATATTAAAAAACGTTGACCCATTCCAATTTGCAAAAAGAGTAAAAGAAGACTTCAAAATAGATTTAACTGGAATGGTTAAAAATGGTGATTATATGACAATGATTTAATCCAAAAAAGTTTGACAACACCATGTTTAATTAATTACATTAAACAACTCTCTCCAAAAAACAAAACTATTTTCAGCTTAAAAACAAAACCAGCAAATTGGTGCCTTAGGAATTCTAGTGGCATCCTTTTTTTTATAAGCAAAAAATGCACCTTGTTTAGAACTAAAATTTAACAGATAGCCGCGTCGTTCCTCCTCGCTATGAAGAAAAAAAAGATATAACCCTTCGACTACGCTCAGGATGAACTCAAGCCCGCACCTAGTGGTAACAACCAAAAAAATTTAAATAAAAAGACCTGTCAGGTTTTAAAAACCTAACAGGTCTATGTAACATGTTTGATATATTGTTATGCGTTTTGCTTCTTAATTAAATTAAGCGCAGAACCTTCATTATACCATGCTATTTGAGCATCGTTGTAAGTATGGTTCAATTTAATAAGATCTTTTGATCCATCATCGTGAACTGCTTCTAGCGTTAATTGTTTTCCTGGAGCAAATTCATTTAAATCGATAAAATTAAATGTATCGTTCTCTTGAATTAAGTCGTAATCGCTTTCATTAGCAAAAGTTAAACCTAACATCCCTTGTTTTTTAAGGTTTGTTTCATGAATACGTGCAAACGATTTTACAATAACCGCAGCAACACCCAAATGACGTGGTTGCATTGCAGCATGCTCTCTAGAAGAACCCTCACCGTAGTTATGATCGCCAACTACTATGGTTTTTATACCTGCTTTTTTGTACTCACGTTGCACATCAGGAACTCCACCATAATCACCAGTTAATTGGTTTTTAACAAAATTTGTTTTTTGGTTGAATGCGTTAACAGCACCAATTAAAGTATTGTTCGCAATATTATCTAGATGACCTCTGAAACGTAACCAAGGGCCTGCCATAGAAATATGATCGGTAGTACATTTTCCAAAAGCCTTGATTAATAGTTTTGCACCTGTAATTGAATTTCCTATAGGTGTAAAAGGTTCTAAAAGTTGTAAACGTTCAGAATCTTCTGCTACTTTTACTTGAACATGGCTACCATCTGCTTCTGGTGCTAAATACCCGTTATCATCTACTCCAAAACCTTTTGGTGGTAACTCCCATCCTGTTGGCTCATCGAACATCACTTCTTTTCCGTCTTCGTTGATTAACTTATCTGTTAACGGATTGAAATCTAAACGACCCGCAACGGCTATTGCTGCAGTTAATTCTGGAGATGCAACAAAGGCATGTGTATTTGGGTTTCCATCGGCACGCTTTGCAAAGTTTCTATTAAAAGAATGTACGATGCTATTTTTTGGAGCGTTTTTAGGATCTGAATATCTTGCCCATTGCCCAATACATGGTCCGCATGCATTGGTAAATATTTTAGCATCTAAGTTTTCAAAAATTCCAAGAATACCATCACGTTCTGCTGTGTAGCGTACTTGCTCTGATCCTGGATTGATTCCTAATTCGGCTTTCATTTTTAAACCTTTATCTAACGCTTGTTGAGCAATAGAAGATGCTCTTGATAAATCTTCGTAAGATGAATTTGTACAAGAACCGATTAAGCCCCACTCTACCTTTAAAGGCCAATCGTTTTTAGTGGCTTTTTCAGTCATGGCCTTACCAACTGTTGTTGATAAATCTGGAGTAAAAGGCCCATTTAATAAAGGCCCTAATTCTGATAAATTAATTTCAATAACTTGATCGAAGTATTGCTCTGGGTTTGCATATACTTCAGCATCAGCAGTCAAATGTGCTTTAACTTGGTTTGCTGCGTCTGCAACATCAGCTCTATCTGTAGCACGTAAATAACGCTCCATAGAGTCATCATAACCAAAAGTAGACGTCGTTGCTCCTATTTCAGCTCCCATATTACAAATAGTTCCTTTTCCTGTACAAGACATGGATAATGCTCCAGGACCGAAATATTCGACAATAGCTCCAGTTCCACCTTTTACAGTAAGAATTTCTGCTACTTTTAGAATGACATCTTTTGGTGCTGTCCAACCAGATAATTTTCCAGTTAATTTCACACCTATCAATTTTGGGAACTTTAATTCCCAAGCCATACCTGCCATAACATCTACAGCATCAGCTCCACCAACACCAATAGCAACCATACCTAATCCGCCTGCATTTACAGTATGCGAATCGGTACCAATCATCATACCACCTGGAAATGCATAATTTTCTAAAACTACTTGGTGAATAATACCTGCACCTGGTTTCCAAAAACCAATTCCGTATTTATTTGATACTGATTCTAAAAAGTTAAAAACTTCGCTACTTACGCTATTGGCATGTTTTAAATCAGCAGAAGCTCCATCTTTGGCTTGTATTAAGTGGTCACAATGCACCGTTGTTGGTACTGCTACTTTACTTTTTCCTGCCTGCATGAATTGCAATAAAGCCATTTGTGCAGTAGCATCTTGACATGCGATTCTATCTGGTGCAAAATCTACATAATCCTTTCCTCTTGTAAATGCTGTTGTAGGTGTACCATCCCAAATATGAGAATATAAAATCTTTTCAGATAGTGTTAGCGGTTTCCCTACAATCTCACGTGCTTTGTCAACACGGTCAGCCATTTTGGTGTAAACACCTTTGATCATATCGATGTCAAATGCCATATGTTTTGTTTTAAGTTTTAATTTGTTAAAAAGTAACGCAAGTTACTAAAATAATACAAAGATTTAAAAATAAAGATGCTGTAACAAGTAGTAATGATACTTATTTATTATTGTATCATTATTTGAACATATCGTTGTGTTTCTTTTAGTTGTAAATAACTATTTCTATTGAATTAATAATTTAGGATTTATTAATACCTTTGAAACAAACCAAATAACGGAATGCTTCTTATTGCATTAAACTGGATTTATATTACTTTAACATGTCTAAGTTTTGGCTTTGTTTTTAAAAAACTCCTTAATATTGATGTTTCTCATACTATCATACATCTAATTTTAGGTCTTTTTCTCTACACTATTATTACAACTACTACAGCTTTTTTTATCGCTATTAATACTGAATATTATATAATTATTTTAATATTGAATAGTGTTTTTTTATATGTGTTTAGAAAAGATATTAGTACATATCTAAATTCTATTATTCATAGCTTCAAAATATTAAAATACTTATCTAGACTACTATTTTTACTACTTTTTTGTTTAGTCTTAATTCAAAGTGCTACCAAACCTAACTTGATTGATAACGAATCTTACTACATTCAAACTATAAAATGGATTAATGAGTTTGGATATGTAAGAGGGCTAGCTAATTTACATTTATTTCTAGGTCAGAATTCTTCATGGCATACTCTACAAGCGGGTTTTAATTTCTCTTTTATTTCCAATTATTTTAATGATATTAATGGCTTTGTATTTATAATATTTGGGTTTCTCTTTATTGAAAAACTCAACAATGATAGAAACCTACAAGATTATTTTCTAGGATTAGTTTTAATATTCAGTTTGTTTTTTATGCAATTTGTGAATACACCGTCTCCAGATTTAATTATCTTTTTATTGACACCATATGTGATTTATGAATTTATCTTAAACTTTAAAAGTATTTCGTCTAATAAATTTAAAGTCATTTTAAGTTTAGTTCTTTTTCTATGTTTTGTTAAAGTAACCATGTTAGTTTTAATCATATTAGTTATGATTCTTTTTTTTAAAAACTATATGATTCTCAAAACCAATATTTTTAAATACATAGTATTATGCTCCACTATATTGGGTTTGTTTCTTATTAAGAATTACACAATTTCAGGATATTTACTTTATCCAACACCCATTTTTGATGTTTTAAATGTAGATTGGAAACTTCCAAAAGAATTACTCCAACTATATCAAACAGGTACTTATCAATCTGGTATGAATAATATTGATGTTTCCCACCTTAGTTTTTTTGAAAAATTAAGCTATTGGATTAAAATACCTAAGCTACACGGATTGTTTAATAAGATTTACTTGTTAGTGCTAATTGTTTTCCCTCTACTCCTTCTAAAGAATAAAAATGTAAAACCACTATTTATCATATATATACTAGCTATATTACAGTTTGTAATAGTTTGGTTAAACTCACCCCAGTACCGTTTCTTTTTTGTATTTGTTTTAGTCTTATCACTTCAAATATTCATTAGTTTATTCAAATCTCGAAAACTGGGGATTACATTAGTTTACGCTTCTTTAGTTTTAAGTGCGATTCCTATTTTTATTCCAATAAACTTAAATACTTTTACATCAAACAATTTTGTAATGTCTTTAAGTACTTTTAAACTTGAGCATATTATAATTCCTGAAGAAAACACAAAAACTATAACTACATTTTCTAAAGAAAATATTGATGGATTTGAATTCAATTCTCCTGGTGAAGATGTGTTTTTTTGGAGTACTGGCAGCGGTGATTTACCTTGTGTAAACAAGCAACAAGTAGAGTATATAAAAACCTATTACAATTATATTCCAAAATTAAGAGGCAATAGTTTAAAAGATGGTTTTATTTCTGAAAAAGTAAAAAAGGATAAAAATTAAAACAAACTCTTAATCACATCATTTTCAGAAATACCTTCAGCTTCAGCTTTATAATTTTTAATTATTCTGTGTCTTAATATGCTATACGCTACAGCTTGCACATCTTCAATATCTGGAGAGAATTTACCATTTATGGCAGCGTGTGTTTTAGCTGCTAATATTAAATTTTGAGAAGCTCTTGGTCCTGCTCCCCAATCAATATAATTTTTTACTAAATCGCTGGCAGCATCACTGTTGGGTCTTGTTTTTCCTACCATACTAACAGCATACTCAATAACATTATCGGCTACTGGTATACGCCGAATAAGATGCTGAAAATCAATAATTTGTTGTGCTGAAAACAAAGAATTCACTGTAGCTTGCTCATCATTTGTTGTTGCTTTTACAACTTGTACTTCTTCTTCAAAAGACGGGTAATCTAAATTTATGGCAAACATAAAACGGTCTAACTGTGCTTCTGGTAAAGGATATGTTCCTTCTTGCTCAATAGGGTTTTGTGTAGCTAAAACAAAGTATGGTAAACTTAATTTATAATGATGACCTGCAACAGTAACAGCACGTTCTTGCATAGCTTCTAAAAGAGCAGCTTGGGTTTTTGGTGGTGTTCTGTTAATCTCATCAGCTAAAATAATATTAGCAAAAATAGGGCCTTTTATAAATTTGAAATGCCTGTCTTCATCTAAAATTTCACTACCTAAAATATCACTTGGCATTAAATCTGGAGTAAACTGAATACGTTTAAAATCAAGACCTAAAGCTTGAGCAATTGTATTCACCATTAGTGTTTTGGCTAAACCTGGAACTCCAATAAGCAATGAATGTCCGCCAGAGAATATAGAAATTAAAATTTGGTTTACAACCTCATCCTGACCAACAATAACTTTGGCAATTTCATTTTTTAAATCTTTATATTGCTTTACGAATTTTTCTATGGCAGCGACATCAGACATAAATTTACTTTTTTAACCAATTACCAGAAAACTCGCAATCTCTATATTCCCCACTTACTTTAATGTAAGTATCTAATATTTTTTTCTCTTGCCATTTTTCAATAGTTGCAATTCTTTTTTCGTTTAATGCTAATTCCTTGATTTTTAAATAGTCTCTCGCGTAATCTGCTTCATGATCTTCTATTCTATCTGTTACCATTAAAATTTTAAACTTTTTGTTACCAGTTCTGTCTTGCTCCGTTTGCACTAGACTTACTTCACCATCTTTTAGGTTCTGAATTTGCGAATACAATTCTGTATCCATTCTAGTTAATTCAAAATTATAATCTTGAGTTTGCGGATTTATTAATTGACCACCATCATTTCGTGTTTCCTTTTCATCGCTAGCTACTCTAGCAGCTTCGGCAAATGTTATATCGCCACTTACAATACGCTCTCTAACTTTTTCTAATCGCTCTTTAGCTTCTTTTTCAGCTTCCACAGAAACCTTAGGCATTAAAAGTACATGACTTACATCGTACTGTTGCCCTCGTATTTTTTCTAAATAAATAATGTGAAACCCAAACTCAGTTTCAAAAGGATCTGATACTTCACCTTCTTGAAGCGAGAACGCTACTTGTCTAAACTCTTTAACCATTCTTGGTTTTTTCCTATCTAGAGTATACTTGTAACCCGATTCTTTTAAACCTGGATCTTCTCCATACAACACCACTTTAGATCGGAAACTTGCTCCGTTTTCTACAACATCAGCTTTAAAACCTTTTAGTCTGTCAATTATTTTTTGTTTTTCTTCATCAGATACTTTGGGTTCCGCAACTATTTGTGCTACTTTTAATTCGGTTCCAAACCTTGGACGTTGTTCTTCAGGTATTTTATTAAAAAATGTTCTTACTTCTTCAGGAGTTACTTCTAATTCCTCTACAATACTAGCCTGCATTTTTTGCGCTAGCTGATTGCTTTTATTAATCTCGAACATCTCATCTCTAAAGCTTTTTTCATCTTCTTTATTATAGATTTTTAAAAGCCTTTCCATAGAGCCATTTACTTGTTGTAAAAACTGCTGAATTTGATAATCTACATTTTGGCGTATTTCTGCATCAGAAACCAAAATACTATCTTGTATGGCATGGTGCGCGTATAATTTATCTTCTAATAATTTACCAAATAATTCGCATCTTTTAATCTCTTTTACGTTAACACCCTGTGCTTCTAGTTGTAAATAAGCTTTATCTACATCTGATTCTAAAACAATAAAATCGCCAACAACAGCAGCTACGCCATCAACTTTTCTAGCTTTAAAGGTATTAACAGAATCTAGTTTTTTTATTAACTTTTCTGTTATGGTGTCCGCCTTAATTTCTTGACCTTCCTGTATAATCTCTTGAGCAGATATAGCGTTTACACTGAGTATTACTATACTTGATAACAACAAGTGTTTTAAATTAATTATAAATTTCAAATTGTTTATTTTTAATGGCATCTTTTGTAATATCTTTTTCTAATTTTCTAATAAGTTCCAATTTTCGCTTATTAATAACGATTTGATCTATTGTTGGCTTAACATATTCAAGTGGTGCTGTATCGTTACGCAACAAAACATCATTAATTTGCATCAAATATACTCCTAATGAATCTTTGAGTTGTACAAAATTAGATTTTTTTAACAGTTCATTTTTGTTTTCGGCAGTAACAGCAGGAATTTTATCTACGACTTGATTTACTCGAATCCAAATCGAATCGTTTAATGAGTAAGATTTAAACTGAATGGAAATAGAATCTAGCTCTTTTTTATCATCATCGTTAAAACGTTTAAAACTATCTTCAATTTCTTTAAAGTCAATTATATTTTCATCAACATGTATATACCTAAATTTAATAAGCTCTTCATTTAATTTAAAAGCTTCTTTATTTGTGTTATAATAATCTTCGGCTTCCTGAAAGTTGATAATAGTGTCTACACTTCGTTTTACTAAAGCTTCAATGTAGGCTTTGGTATATAAATCATTTTTGTATTGATTGGCTAATTTATTAAACGTTTCTTGTTTCGTTTCATTTAAATTAAGTAATGCCCCGTCTAGAAAAAGTTGTTGGGTTGCCCAACGATTAATGAAATTTTGAACTAAGAGTGTGCTATCTTCTATTGATGTTTCATCAGATATTAAGTCTTTTACATCATCATAATACAAATAAGAATCATTAACTCTGGCTATAGGAACACGCTCATCTGTTTTATTAAAGAATTGACATGATGAAATTGAAATAAATAGTAAAACTATGAGGGATTTTAAACGCACTTATTTGTTTTTAATTTGAGTCTTAACTTTGTTTAAAACATCCTTATTAACTACTACTTCATACTTATCGCCTAATGTTTTAAGCCAATTCTCTTCTTTATATGTTTGGTAATCTGAAATAACAGCACCTTTTGCCTCATCTAATGTTTTTTGAGTTTGTGGTAATATGTCTTTTACTTGAACAACCACATAGCCGTCATTATGTTTATAGATTTTTGAAATACCAGTTTCAAACTGAAAATCTTTTGGAAGTGCTTGATGACTGGCATCCATAATATCTGAAGTAAAAATAACTTGTACTTTATCATTGCTATTCACAAGACTTTTTATTTCTTCTATTTCCATACCTTCTTCAAGTAATTTTGAAACTTTTTTAAGTGTTTTTTGTTTGGCAGAAGACGCTACTACTGCATCAACGCGTTCAGGTAGAATGTATTTATTTTTGTTAGATTCATAATAATTTTGAATACCGATAGAATCCGTTTTAGAAGCGTTCCATATTGTAGTTTCCATTAAATCGAATAGTAACAAGCCATCTCTATATTCGCCTAAAATATGAGCAAATTCATCGCTTTCATTTTCTAAATTATCTTCTTTATACTCTACAAGTTTGGTGTTTAAAAATTCCTCATAACTATCTGATACTATATTATTAAACGAACTATTGGGTTTAGCATTACGCTGCGTTTTTAAAAGATAATCGCCAAAATCGTTATTAGTAAATTGCTTTTGTTCAATTTTAACAAATGGTTTATCACCATCAAAATCTGCTGGTAATTTCCAGCTTCTTTTAAAATAATCATCATTTAAAATAGACACAAAATAATCTAAAGCACCCTCATTTGTTTTAATAGTATATTGTGCGCGTAATTTATTAACCAATGCATCATCAATTAATTTTGATCTAGAATCACGTTTTACTTTTTCTTCTAGCTCAGATTTCATCACTTCAAAAGGAGGAATTGGTTTTTTATTGTACAGTTTTACAATGTGCCATCCGTATTGTGTTTGAAAAGGCTGAGACACATCACCAACAGTTTCTAAACTAAATGCAGCATCTTCAAAGGCTTGAGCATTAATTTGTCCGCTTGAAAAAGGAGACAGCATACCTCCTTTTGGAGCTGAATTTTTATCATCAGAAAATTGTTTAGCTAGAGCTTCAAAATCTTCACCTTGATTTATTTTTTTGTAGATATCCTGAATTCTATCTTCTGGTTTTTCAGCTAAAGAATCACCTTCTTTTTTAACCACCATAATATGTGCAACGGTGCGTTCGCCTCTAGACTTTCTTTTGTCTTGCACATTGACTATATGATACCCGAAACGGGTTCTAAAAGGTTGCGAAATACTATCAACTGGCGTATTAAATGCTACATTTTCAAATTTGTAAACCATTTTAAATCCTGAAAAATAGCCTAATTCCTCGCCAAAAACAGATTCTCCGTTATGCACTTCTTTTCTAACTACATCAAAACCTTCGCTTAAAGCTCTATTACGTAATTTTAAAATATCATTATATGCAGCTAGTGTATCTTCCGGACTTGCATTTTCCAAAACTCTTATAAGTATATGATTTGCTTTTACATCATAGGAAATTCTTTCGTATGCCTCTTCAACCAAAGCATCAGTAACTTTACTATCGGTTATAAAACTTTTAGCTAGCTGCTTTTTATAGCTATCTAACTCTTTTACATACGAAGGTTTTTCATTCAGCCCTAAAGATTCTGCTTCTTTTAATTTTAGCTTATAGTTAGTAAAAAGCGTTAAGTACTCATCAACATCTTTTTGAGACTCGTCTTGAACCAAGTCTAGGTTTTTGTTGTAAACCCTTATAAATTCTGAGGTATAAACAGGTTCTGAATCAACGGTAAAAAGCACATCTTCTTCATTTGATTGTGCATAACTATTACATACAAATAGTGAAATAAATAATAATAAATAATACTTAGTTTTCATTGGAAAAAAATTTATGAGACGGCTACAAAAATACTAATATAAACCTATTTTACAAGCTGTTTAACAAACGTTTAAAAAGTAAATATATTACGTGTTTTATTTTTACCTTTCGTTTTTATTTTTTAGCCATAAAAACAATGCGCAAACTAAAACTGATTTGGGATTTTCGTGGACCAAATGCCCTAAAAACAGCAGAACATCATGAAATTCATTTAAAAGAATACATCGTTATTAACAAGCTTGATGTAAATATAACTGGTATTGAAAAATTAACCGATATGCATGCAATTGCCTTTTTAGTAGTTAATGAAACGGATATGAAGCTCATACGCGATGCTTTAAAACCACATCGGGGGCAAGTTTATAGTGAGTAACTTAAATTGATGTTCTAGTTTTTAAACTTGACTTTTTGAAATTTCAACAAACTTGTTTATTGAATACTATAATTCATTAAAATGCACCATGCCTTAATATCGCACATAAGTTTACCTGACACTTTTAGTTTTGCAAAACTATCTAAAAAGTTAGCCTCATTAATTTAGTTAATAGCTTTTTATAGTAAAACCAAAAGTCAGAAATTTGTCTTCTTGTTTTTGGTTTTCAATCACAATACTTTCAAATGTATGTCGGTAGTTTATTTTAAAGTTTAAATACTTCCAAATAGGAAACTCTAAACCAACATCTGCTTGCCAACGGTAATTATTGCTTTGCTCTAGAGAAGGCTGAAAATAAATTTCATGATTTAGAATTATTTTTTTTTTAAACGCATGGTATTTACCATTAGCCCAAATGGTACCGCGTAAGGTATTAATTGATTCACTTCCGTCATATTCTGAATAGTTAAAATCGGTATCGGAAAAACGTGTTTGTTCATATTCACTTGAAACCGAAAGTTTAAGCCAATTATCTTTTTTATTCAGAATTTGAATTGTGGCCCCTGCACCAAACAGAGAACGCAAATCTATTTCCCTTCTAAAATTGGTACTAACAAAAGCCAATACAAACGGATATATTTTTCGTTCAGGATTGAGGTATAAAAAATTGAGACTTAATATATCTTCATCAGCCTTTTCCTTACTAAACTCTTGATAGACATAGGAATTTTGGTTTTTAAAAACCCAATTTTTCCAAGGTTTAAAACTCAAATCTGTTTTTGTCCTAAAAATCAAGGTTTCTACATTACCGCCTTGATAAAGGCCAGTTATAGAAATACTCGCTTTTAAGTTAAGCGTATCACTTTCATTAATTTGGGCTGAAAGAAAAATGGGAAAAACTATGAAACAATAAAATACCTTTTTCATTTTTTACTGCAAAATTACTTTTGTGTGACACTCTAAATATAATTATTTATGTTTTATTTAATAGATATTTATTTAAGATTTCCTTTAGTGTAAGTTGAAATATAAATATGTACTTAATACTTGTTTTTCTGTAAGAAAAATTAATTATATTTACGGGATAACGACAATGAAAACTTATCATATCCTGACTTGTTTACGGGATATGAGCGATAAAAGTTACTATATAACACGTTAGCCACAATATGAGAAAACTCAAGTCCTTTTGGAAGAAACCCACTGAAACTTTTGAATTAGTTCTTTCCAAGGACATCAATTGGATTAAAACACTTTCACTATTTGGTTGTAATGGAATTATATTCATTTACTACATAATGAAATCCGAAGGACTAATAAATATTGAGAGTTTTAAAATGACAATTGTGTCGATTTTTTCAATGGTAAGTTTAGGAATTATTTACGGAATATTTTCAAATTTAATTGTCGGATATTTAATTAAACTGACTGGAAAATTATTCAATGCGGAAAACGATTTAAAAAAAATATATAGTGTTTTAAGTTGGTCTTATTTGCCTCTTTTTATTTCAGTAATTTTTTTAATTCCAAGTATTTTAGTTGCAAGAATTATTACAACTGACATTAGCACAACTCTAAAACTGACTTTATCAATATTGGTTATAATTTTAATGTTAGTTCAAGCCATATTTGGAATTTGGCAACTGATTTTACTTTTTAAAGGACTTAAAGTTGCTCAAAAGCTGAATTCATTGAATACGATTTTGAATTATTTATCAGGAGCTGTGATTTTTGGAATATTTTATTACTTTCTGATTAAACCATATTTATATTAATAAAATACTGTGGCTAACATGCGTATATAACATATAAATTATTCTAAAAAAACACGTTCCCTCTCTACTTTAAAAACTTTACCAATATCAATAAGTGACAAATCTTGATATAATTAATACACTATTATTTAACCTCAAAAGTTTCTAGGAGTACTAAAGCCTGTGTTAAGGATAGAAGCGGCATCCTTTTTTGTGCTAAACTTTAAGTTTATTTTTTTTGCTAATTATTATATTTTGAAAACACTTGATGAGATACTGAAATAAATTCAGCACAAGAAAGATATAGCGGATAGCCTGACCTGAAAGGGAACACCCAAATACTACCTAGAATAATTAGGAGATTCCTTAGTAATTGTTACATCATGCGGGTGGCTTTCATTAATGCCGCTTGCTGTAATTTTTACAAACTGCCCAGTTTCTTTTAAAGTCTCGATATCTTTTGCTCCACAGTAGCCCATTCCTGCACGCAAACCACCAATAAACTGATGGATGCTTTCATATAAATCACCTTTATACGGTACGCGCCCTACAATACCTTCTGGTACTAGTTTTTTAATATCGTCTTCCACATCTTGAAAGTAACGATCTTTACTGCCTTCTTTCATTGCTTCTACAGAACCCATACCTCGGTACGATTTAAATTTTCGCCCCTCGTAAATAATGGTTTCGCCAGGAGACTCAAAAGTACCTGCCAAAAGAGAGCCTAACATAACGGTATCTGCGCCTGCTGCAATAGCTTTTGGAATGTCGCCTGTGTAACGAATGCCACCATCGGCAATTACAGGAACGCCTGTTCCTTTTATAGCCGCAGCAACTTCTAAAACCGCAGAAAATTGTGGAAAACCAACACCTGCAACCACACGCGTGGTACAAATAGAACCTGGACCAATACCTACTTTTACAGCATCTGCACCAGCTTCAACTAAATATTTAGCTGCTGCGCCTGTAGCTATATTACCAACTATAACGTCTAGTTCAGGAAATTTTGCTTTTATGTCTTTTAGCACAGTTACCACACCTTTTGTATGGCCATGTGCTGTATCAATAACTACGGCATCAACTCCTGCATTTACCAAAGCTTCTGCTCTTTCTACCGCATCTGCTGTAACACCAATTGCTGCCGCTACACGTAAACGACCATATTGATCTTTATTGGCATTAGGTTTTTGACTTAGCTTCGTTATATCTCTAAATGTAATTAAGCCCGATAATTTAAAATCCTCATCAACAATTAATAATTTTTCAATTTTATGTTCCTGAAGTATTTTTTCAGCATCTTGTAAAGACGTTCCAACTGATGCCGTAACTAAGTTTTCACTAGTCATAACCTCAGTTATTGGTTTTTTATTTTCATGTTCAAAACGTAAATCACGATTTGTAACTATGCCTTTTAGAGTACCTTCTTCATCAACAATAGGTATACCGCCAATACTATATTCAGCCATATACTTTTTTGCGTGCTTTACTTTTGCTGTTAATGGTAATGTAACTGGATCGATAATCATACCGCTTTCTGCACGTTTTACTTTTCTAACTTTTGTGGCTTGCGCCTCAATAGTCATGTTTTTATGTAACACGCCAATACCGCCTTCTTGCGCCATGGCTATAGCCATTTTGCTTTCGGTTACCGTATCCATTGCTGCCGATATTATTGGCACATTTATGGTAATATTACGCGTAAATTTTGTTTGAATGTTAACTTCTCTTGGAAGTACTTCTGAAAAGGCTGGAACTAAAAGAACGTCATCGTAGGTTAAACCTTCTCCTAGTATTTTATTTTCGTGTGCAGTCATGTTGCAATTACAGTTATAATTGCATGCAAATATACAACTAAAAATCTAAGTTTTAATGTTAAGTATGGTCTTAAATTTAATAGCTGATTATATGGTAATTTATTAATAAAAGTAAAAAACATAATCTTAAACTATCGCCGTCTCGAACCGCCGCCAGAACGTCCTCCTCCTCTCATGCCTCGGCCTTCATCTTTTGGCCTAACATTCATATTCTGTCCTGCTATTCTTCCAAATTTATAAACAAAGGTTAGCATGAAGTATTGTTCTAAAATCCTATTTTCCACATCTTGGATATAGGTTTCTGAAACCGATCTTACAAACCCATTATTTTCTCCTAAAACGTCATAACCTACTAGGGTTAGCGTTCCTTTATCATTCCAAAGTTGCATACCAAGACCAGCGTTCCAAAATACTGCATCGCCATCAAATTCATCGCCCACTCTACTATTATATCGGTAAGCTATCTTGTTAGAGAAAAAGACATTTTTTAAGAAAAAAATAGAGGCATCAAATCTTATATTTTGAATAAAGAAATCATTATCATCAAACATATCTGTATCAAATGTATTCTGGTTTACTGAATAACTGTACGTCGCACTTAAATCCAATTTATTATCATAAGAATATCTTAATGATGTAGATGGTCTTAAAGTTGTGTTTTTTGAAACAAAACGAACAGAATTTTGTATAGAGATGTTATTGTTATACGAAGCAAAAAACCTTAAATTAATATTAAAATTAGTTTTTTTATTGAAATAGGATTTTGAAATAGCAGTGTTTCCAGAGAGTGAATAATCGCCATTTACATTATCATAAGTGGTATATCTAATTAAATCATCATCTGTTATTGTAGCGTTAATTATTTTATCTTCAACAAATTGTGCTCTGGCATTACCTGTTATGTTAATATTATTAAAGGCTAAATTATTTTGATATTCAAAACTTATAATGTGGTTTACTTGTGGTTCTAAAAAGGGATTCCCAGTTTTTATATGGGTTTGATTACTAACATCTTCAACAGGTTGCAGTTGTGCCGAAGATGGTAACCCGATATTTTGACGGTAGTTTAAGTTTATATTTTTATATCCATTTTTATCTCTGTATCGTATTCTACCAGAATAGGTGAAATATTCAAAATCGGCATTAAAATCGCGTTCACTTATTAACTGATCGGTATATTTTCTATAGGTATTTGTGTATGCGCCTTCAATTTCAAAACGAAAAAAGTTATGATCGTACCTAAATCGTAAAGCTGGCTCAAGAGTAGTTGTTACGTATTCACTATCAAAACTTTGTAAATCATTGAAATCAGTATAGTCATTTTCACTTTCATTAAAATCATAAACATATTTTTCGTTTTTATTATGATTAATCGTAGCGTCGTACTTGGGTATTATTCTAAAATTGGGGAACACTTCCTTAAACCATGAAGCGTTGAGACTTATATTGGCATTTTCATTTTCGGTAAAACGTACTTGGTCTTGTATTCTGGTTATGCCTCTCTCATAAAGAATATTTTCTGAATAATTTTCAGAATTAATATCAGACTTACTAAAATTGGTATTTAAGGTAATGTTGAAGAAGTCGTATCCTTTTCCGCTCCTTGAAGTTATTCCAAAACTATTTCTTATGTCACTGCTTTTAGAAGTGGACTCTTCTGTTGAATTTACATCACTTATTAAATCGCCGTCATTGGATTTTGAAGCACTCTCTGATTTTGAAAATGAATCGGCGTTACTACTATTAAACTCTAACTCGTTTGACAATTGTACTTTCCCATTAGATAATTTATTTTTTGATGGTATAATAAACTTTAAATCTACGCCACCAACATGAGTATCTGTATCATTAGTACTGCTACTTTCTGTTTCTGTTATATAATTTAAGTTTGGCAGAAAATTTTCTCTAACTCGTTTTTGAGCATTATCTTCATTATTTGAATTAAATTGATAATTGCCATTTACTCGAGTTTCATTCCATTTGCCTTTGGTGTAATTCGCGCCTAAAAAATCAGATTCTATATACCCATTACTTGAGGTAGCATCGGGCAATGCGTTAAATCCTCTTTTCATGTTTATATTGTTTGAACCTGAAATTAAACCTATTTGTTTGCCATCAATTAATTTAAATAAATTTGCATTGGCTTGGTACTTTTCATCTGTTCCAATACCACCATTTAAATCGCCAAAAAAAGCAGTGTTTTTGCCTTTTTTAATTTTAAGATTTATTTCTTTCGTACCAGAGTCTGATTCCTCGCCAGTAAACTTTTGTAAATTAGTTTTATAATCAGTTACTTGTACTTTACTAATGACATTACTTGGTAAATTCTTCAAAGCTATGTCACCATTTTTTTCTCCAAAAAAGCGCATACCATCAACATTAATAGCCTCAACATCAATGCCATTAACAGTTATGTTGCCATCTATATCTATTTCAATTCCAGGCAATTTTTTCAGTAAATCTTCGGCTCTATCGTTGGGTAGGGTTTTAAAACTATCGGCGTTGTATTCAATGGTATCTTTTTTTATAACAATGGGTGGTGCTCTTGCAATTATAGATACGGCATTCAATTCTTCTGTTTGGTCTTCTAAAACGATAAAGCCTAAATTTAACTCATCCCCTTCAGGGACTAAAATAGCTTTTGAATATGGCTTATACCCTAAATAACCAACATTAAACAATACTTTTGCATCATTTTCGGCATTAACTCGAATTGAAAACTCACCTTCTTTATTCGTTATACCATACGCCAAAATAAGGCTGTCTTTTACACTTTGTAAAAATACCGTTGCGGCTTCTAAAGGTATATCTTGTTGATCTTTAACTTGACCTTCTAAGGTGAATTTTTGTGCAAATAATAGATTAGCTAGTACTAAAAAAAGTAATAAAAATTTATACTTCAATGTTAACGGTTTGTTAGGTTAGTGCTTAGACTAATAAAGTACACTATAGTTTAAAATATTAAGTAGAAAAAAATTTAAAATTACAAATATTTGGTTTTCAAATTGTTATAAAAATTATTTTTATTTATTCTAAATAAAGTTTGTGAATGTAAAATTGATGTTTAAATTTGCAGTCGAAAAACAACCTTATTTTTAATCAGTCTAAATAAAATGAAAGCCAAAATCACCCTACTATTCCTACTAATTTTAGGAGTATCAAATGCTCAAGAAACAAAAAAAAATCAAAATGACTCTATTCAAAAACTTGACAAGGTATTAATTAATGCTCAAGTTATTTTTGGTAGTAAATATGAAGCAAAAAACAGAACAGGTTCTTCTTATTATATTTCTCCCGAAGAATTAGAAAAGTTTAATTATACAGATATTAATCGGGTTTTAAGAACGGTACCAGGTGTAAATATTTACGAAGAAGATGGTTTTGGTTTACGCCCAAATATTAGTTTACGTGGTACATCACCTGAGCGAAGTGCAAAAATATCTATAATGGAAGACGGTGTACTAATTGCACCTGCACCATACAGTGCACCAGCTGCTTATTATTTCCCTTCTGTTGCAAGAATGCAAGCTGTAGAAATCTTAAAAGGAAGTAGTCAGATACAATATGGTCCTTTTACAACTGGTGGAGCCTTAAACTTAGTTAGTACTCAAATCCCAAATACATTTAAAGGTAGCTTAAGAACTAGCTATGGCAGCTTTAATACTGGTCAAACACATGTGAAAATTGGAGATAGTAAAACAAACTTTGGTTACTCAGTTGAGTATTTAAACCTAAATTCTGATGGTTTTAAAAACTTACCTGATGGAAGCAATACGGGTTTTGATAAAAACGATGTAGTTGCAAAGTTCAGAATAAATTCGAATCCTGATGCTGTTTTCAAACAGTCGTTATCATTTAAATTTCAATATGCTGATGAAGTTTCTAATGAAACCTATTTAGGACTAACGCAAACCGATTTTGATGCCAGTCCGTTTGACAGATATGCTAGTTCACAAGAAGATAAAATGACAAACGACCATATTCAATTTATGGTAACACACAAAATGGATTTTTCAAAACAATTCAGAATTACTACAAATGCTTACTACAATGGGTTTTCAAGAAACTGGTATAAATTAAACGATGTTGTTTTTAACGGTGACGGAGTTGGTATTGCTTCCATAGTAAATGATCCTCAAGATTATCCAGATTATATGAATATTGTAAATGGTTCATCAAATTCTGATAATGACGCTCTCCTTGTGAAAGCTAATAATAGAGATTATATCTCTAAAGGTGTTCAAACAAAATTTGATTACCACTGGTCTGGTGTAAATGTGTTTCATGATTTAGAAATTGGTTTACGTTATCATTACGATGAAGAAGACCGTTTTCAATGGGTAGATGGATATAATTTAGTAGATGGAGAAATGAATTTAACGACAAAAGGTACACCAGGTAGCGATGCCAACAGAATTAGCAGTGCGAATGCCTTTGCAGGATCTATTCTATACAAACTAAAGTATAATAAACTAACCTTAACTCCAGGGTTACGTTACGAAAATATTGTTTTGACCAGAGATAATTTTGGAACAAGTGATCTTAACAGAACTGGTGATGATTTATCAACTAGAGAAAACAAAGTTGATATTTTTATACCGGGAATGGGTTTTAATTATAAAATAAATCAGAATACATCTGTTTACGGTGGCGTGCACAAAGGATTTTCTCCTCCAGGAAACGAAGCAGGACAAAAAGCAGAAGAAAGTATTAATTATGAACTGGGTTCTCGTTTTAATCTCTCAGGTCTTCGAGGTGAAGTCGTTGCCTTTTATAATGATTACAGTAACTTGTTGGGCAGTGATTTAGCAGCGACTGGAGGTACTGGTTCTTTAGATCAATTTAATGCTGGTGAAGTTGCTGTTAAAGGTATAGAATTACTTTTAAATTATGATTTACTTGAAAAAAATACCAAATTTTCTTTACCTATTACTTTTGGGTATACATTCACAGATACAGAGTTTTTAAATAGTTTTGGTAGTGATGATAGTTTATGGGGAGAAGTTACTAAAGGTGATGAGCTTCCTTACATTGCAAAACACCAATTTAACACCTCAATATCATTAGAGCATTCTAAGTTTGAACTTAATCTTAATGGGCGTTTAAATGGTGCTTTTAGAACTTTAGCAGGCACCGAAACAATTACAGATGATAATGGTGTAACTTCAAACTTTATTATAGATTTTTCTGGTAAATATCACTTCAATAAAAATCTAAGTATTACTGGAAATATTATTAATCTTTTAGATGAAACTTATGCGGTTTCTAGAGTTCCTGCAGGATTAAGACCAGGACACCCTTTTGGAGCTTACGCTGGATTAGAATTTCGTTTTTAAAAAAAACATGCCCCCTTTTTAACAAGAGTCATTATTGAAAATAGTGGCTCTTTTTCTTTAATGAAAATGATTAAAAATTTTAGAAGCTTCATTATAAGCACTCTCAAAACTAAGTGCATTTAAACTATTATTCTTATTTGAAGTGAAGTATGATAATAGTTTTTCGGTAGGCATATTACCTGTAAGTTCGTCTTTGGCCATTGGGCAACCACCAAAACCCTGAATAGCACCATCAAAACGGAAGCAACCCGCTTTGTAGGCAGCATCAACTTTTTCGAACCAAGTGGAAGGCGTTGTATGCAAATGCGCACCGAACTCAATATTTCTATACTTAGGTATTAAGTTTGAAAATAAATAATTAATAGTTTCAGGATTTGAGCTACCAACGGTATCGCTTAGGGATAATATTTTTACACCCATATTTGCGAGTTTCTCAGTCCACTCGCCTACTATATCAACATTCCACGGATCACCATAAGGATTTCCAAAACCCATTGATATATAAACAACAACCTCTTTATTGGTTTTGTTTGCAATTTCTAATATTTCAGACAGTGTAATAACAGATTGCGCTATAGTTTTATGTGTATTGCGCATTTGAAAGTTTTCTGAAATTGAAAACGGATAGCCTAAATATTTAATCGCTTTATGCTTTGAAGCATCGTTTGCACCTCTTGTATTGGCAATAATTGCTAAAAGCTTGCTGTTAGTTTTACTTAAATCTAGTTGTGATAAAACATTTGCGGTATCTGCCATTTGAGGAATGGCTTTGGGAGACACAAAACTTCCAAAATCTATCGTATCAAAACCCACACGCAATAACGATTGAATATATTGCACCTTTTGCTTTGTGGGTATAAATTGCTTTATACCTTGCATAGCATCACGCGGGCATTCAATTATTTTTACTTGTTTTGACATTTTTTTGCTAAATAAGATGATAAAAATACTATTAATTTCCGTAAGCCTTCAAGATAATTATCGACATTAAGTGTATCAACTTTCTATATCATGAAAAACACTATGTTTCTTTTTTTCTTTTTATTTAACGTTATAAGTTATGCTCAAAGTACTGCCACATACAATTTTACTTTTACAAGTATCTGGAATGAAACAGATCATACGTCAATTCCTAATAATGCACATTGGTCTGATTTAGTTGGAGCCACTCATAAAACAAAAGATGCCTTTTTTAAACTTGGGGAAACAGCGTCTTTAGGTATAAAAAATATGGCAGAATTAGGGAATAATACAGCTTTTAATACTGAAGTAAATAATGCCATAAACTCTAATGAAGCTAGCAAATATTTACAACAAGGGTTATCTCCTTTTGCTGCTATTAGTTCTGCAACTTTAAGTGGCATTGAATTTACCGAAGAGTTTCATTTAATAACATTAGTTTCTATGGTTGCTCCAAGTCCAGATTGGTTTATTGCTATAAATAGTTTAGACTTAAGAAATACAGAAAACACAGGTTGGAAAGACTCATTTAGCGTGGATGTTTTTGTTTATGATGCTGGAACAGATGATGGTTCTGATTATACGTCTCCTAATAGCGTAAATTCACCTGTTGGAATATCCAAGATAGATGGAGCTCCCATAAATGGAAATCGGATAGGAACTTTAACAATTACGTTACAATCCGTTTTAGGTATTAGCGATACGTCTTCTTTAGAAAGTATAAAATTATTTCCTAACCCAACACATGGAGAGATTACTATTTCGAACACACAACATATAGATATTGAGGCTATTAAAATTTATAACTTTCTTGGAAGATTAGTTTTGATTGCTATACCAGATAATAAAACATCAAAATTCAATATTAATTTATCTAATTTTAATAAAGGGATTTACCTAATGAGTATAGAAACCAATAATGGGAATATTAAAACACAAAAAATTATTGTTAAGTGAAATCTAACCAACTCATTATGAATTTATTAACAAATACACATGAAATTTGTTGAATTAGCGAAAAAATAGGTGTTTCAACGTCTATATTATTCAATATTTTCATTTAAGTATACATTTGAAAAAATGTTTCGTCCCAAATGAAAACTTTTACAACCAGACTAATACTAACCTTATCTTCGATATTTTTTCTATCGATACTCTCCTATAAAGTCTCAGCACAAAACAATGAATCCTTAAGTTGTGGTACGGTTACAACCTCTGAGTCCATAGAATATTTTAATAGTATTAAACCACAATTGCAAAAGTATGAACAAGACTTTTTTCTAAAAAAGTCGGCTAAGGGCAATTCATCCAAAACTGTAAATTCTATTCCAATTAAAGTCCATATTATCAGATCTTCAGATGGGTTTGGTGAACTAGACATTTCTCATTTATACATTGCCCTCGAAATGGTTAATAGAATATATGGTAATGCTTTGCTGGAATTTTTTCTTTGTGATGGGGTAAATTACATTGACGCAGATGAATTTAGTACTATAAATAAAGGTGAAGAGCACCTTTTAGCAGAACTTTACAATACTAACGGATTATTAAATATTTACATTACTGATAAAGTTGAAAACGAATCGGGAGAAAGTATATGTGGCTATGCAGATAACTTGGGTAGAAATGATTTAATAGTGATTAAAACAGATTGTATTGATTCTTCACTAGCACATGAAATAGGACATTATTTTGGTTTAATGCATACGCATGGTCCAGATGATACTGAAACGACTGAGTTAGTTGACGGAAGTAATTGTGATACCACTGGAGATGGTATATGCGACACTCCTGCCGACCCTGTACTTTCTTATTCGAATGTTAATAGTTCTTGTGAATATATTGGAACGAAAACTGATGCCAATGGAGATCGTTACAAACCAGACACAAGTAATTTTATGTCTTATTCCAGAAAAGGGTGCAGAAATAGTTTTACGCCACAGCAATTAGCGCGTATGTATGCATTTTATCAAACTGCAAAAAGCTATTTATCTTGTCAAGCATTTAACGCAGATTTCACTGCAGATGTATCTCAAACTTGTGATGATACTTTAACCGTTAATTTTGAAAGTAATTGTGAAAATGTTACTAAATGGGAATGGGATATAAACGATGATGGGATTACTGATTATATGACTAAAAACCCTTCACATACATTTAACAATGGGGTTTATCACGTAACACTAACAGTTTCAAATGAATTAAAGAGTATAAAAAAAACACTTACCAATTTTATAAAAGTGGGTACACAAACAGCTCTTTTAAATGAAGATTTTGAAGATATACAAACCCTTGGAGATCATGGATGGACTCAAAAAGATATCTCTGGACATGGTTATAATTGGCTAATAAATAAAGGGGAAACCATTTCAAAAAACACTGGTCCTAAACTTACAGATTCGCAAAACAATATCAGTAATACTTATATCTATGCGGAAGCCTCTGGCGCAAAAATAGGTGATGTTGCAGAAATTATTTCGCCATGTATAAATGTAGATTACGAAAATTCAGAACTTGAATTCGCATATCATATGTTTGGTGAGCATATGGGAGAATTACATGTTGACATTAAAACTAAAGATGGTTATATAAATGATGTAATCGAACCTCTTATAGGTATGCAACAACAAAATCAAGATGATGATTTTTTAATTCAAGATATTGATTTATCTTCTTATGTAAATCAAACAATTAATATTCGTTTTAGAGCAATTAGAGGCTCTAGTTGGGATGGCGATATTGCAATTGATAATATTGCATTTAAAACGATAACAACTTCCATAACAGATGTTCCTGTTAAAGTGTATCCTAACCCAATAAATGGAAATTTACTTTATGTAAAAACCAATAATCTTGATGTGTCTTCTACTTTTTATATTTCAAATTTAGAAGGACAAATATTCAAGTCTGGCACATTAACAAGCCAACCTATTGATGTTGGTAATTTATCTTCTGGCATGTATTTGATTACTGTACAGAATAAGGATTCAAGAATTACAAAAAAGATAATTAAATAGTGTTTTACTTTCCCTTTAGAATCACTTTATTAATTTTTTTAATTAAACTCGGACCTTCATAAATAAACCCTGTATAAATTTGAACTAAATCTGCGCCAGCTTCTATTTTTTCAAGAGCATCTTCTGCTGAGTGTATACCGCCTACTCCAATAATTGGAAAGCCTTTTTTACTTTTTTCAGATAAATACTTTATGACTCTAGTACTCTTATCTTTTATGGATTGTCCGCTTAATCCGCCATTTCCAATATGTTCGAGTAACTCATCTGATGCTTTTAAACCATTTCTGTCAGTAGAAGTATTACTCGCTATAACACCATCTAAGTTTGTATCAGAAACAAGTTGAATTATTTCATCTAACTGTACATTATTTAAATCTGGTGCTATTTTTAAAAGTATCGGTTTTTGCTTTTCAAAACTACTATTGGCTTTTTTAACAGCGCTAATTAATTCTTCTAAATAATCTTTATCATTTAGTTTAGCATGGCTTCCCACATTTGGGCAGCTTACATTAAGTACAAAATAATCTACATAAGGATGTAATGCATTAAAACACTCTAAATAATCTTTGGTATAATCTTCAGGTTTTGTTTGTGTGTTTTTGCCAATATTTCCACCAATAATAAGTTTTCCTTTATTCTTTTTTAACTGTGTTATTGCTGCTTCTAATCCCTCATTATTAAAACCCATTCGGTTAATAATTCCTTGATCTTCTTTTAATCTAAAAAGGCGTTTTTTAGGATTTCCTGCTTGAGCTTTTGGTGTTACAGTTCCTATTTCAATAAAACCAAATCCGAAATTCGCTAGTTCATTATATAACACTGCATTTTTATCAAATCCTGCCGCTAATCCTACTGGGTTTTTAAACGTTAATCCAAATAAATTACGTTCTAATTTTTTATCATTAACCACATACAAACTTCTAAACAATGTAGAAAAACCAGGGATTTTGGAACTTAACTTTATTAATGAAAATGTAAAATGATGAATTTTTTCAGGATCGAAACTAAAAAATAAAGGGCGAAGTAATAATTTGTACATCAGTATTATTTATGCAAAAATACTTCTAAATAAAAAATTGCGCAATTCAAATGATAAAAATCTCAATAATCGTAACTTTAGACTTTAAAAGCCATTTAATTATCTCACTCAAGCTCTAAATACATTTTAATTATGATTTCTAAAGAACACATCATAAAACGTTTTGTAAGTTACGTGACTATTGATACAGAATCTGATCCTACTTCAAAAACCACTCCCAGCACAAAAAAGCAATGGGATTTAGCAAATAAACTTGCCGAAGAATTAAAAACTATTGGGATGCAAGATGTTACTATAGATGAGCATGCATATATTATGGCAACCTTACCAAGTAACGTAGATTTTGAAGTGCCGACTATTGGTTTTATTTCACATTTTGATACCTCACCCGATTTTACAGGAGCAAATGTTAGGCCTCAAATTCATGAAAATTATTTGGGTGGCGATATTTTACTAAACAAAGCAGAAAATATTGTGCTTTCACCAGATTATTTTGAAGATTTACGATTATATATTGGGCAAACCCTAATAACTACTGATGGCACAACCCTTTTAGGAGCCGATGACAAAGCTGGTATTTGCGAAATCGTTTCGGCTATGGAATATTTAGTTAATCACCCAGAAATTAAACACGGAAAAATTAGAGTTGGTTTTACGCCCGATGAGGAAATAGGTAGAGGTGCTCATAAATTTGATGTAGAAAAATTTGGCGCAGATTGGGCATATACAATGGATGGCAGTCAAATTGGCGAATTAGAATACGAGAATTTTAATGCGGCGAGTGCTGTAGTAAAAGTAAAAGGGAAAATTGTACATCCTGGCTATGCAAAAGGAAAAATGATTAACTCCATGTACATTACTACCGAGTTTATTAATTCTTTACCGATGATGGAAACGCCTGAACATACCGATGGTTATCAAGGTTTCTTCCATTTGCACGATATGAACGGACATGTAGATGAAACTATTTTACAATATATTATTCGCGACCATGATAAAGGCCATTTTGAAGCTCGAAAAGACGTGATGCAAAAACTAACTAACGAGTTAAATTCGCAATACGGTAGAGAAGTTATTGTAACAGAAATTAAAGACCAATATTACAATATGAAGGAAAAAATTGAACCTGTAATGCACATTGTAAATATTGCTGAAGAAGCCATGAAGCAATTGGATATTACCCCATTAATTAAAGCCATTCGGGGTGGTACAGATGGATCTCAGTTAAGTTATATGGGATTACCATGCCCAAATATTTTTGCTGGTGGACATAATTTTCATGGCAGATATGAGTATGTGCCTGTTGAGAGTATGATTAAAGCTACTGAGGTTATTTGTAAGATTGCGGAACTTACAGCGATAAAAGATAACCCGATTTACGGAACTTGACTTTGTAAAAAAATCGGCTAAATTTGCTTATTGTATGATATAGTTCATTAAAAATACAACCATATCTTAACGTTGGGAACAATATGAAAACAATGAAAGTCCTTACCTTGATATTTTTTGCTTTTATTCAATTGTCTTGCTTTTGTCAAAGTCTTGAGGAAAGAGAAAAAATAACAGCGGAATTTGAAAGGCGTTCTGATACTGAAATTGAATTATTCAATATGAATTCATCTTCTAAACTTTTAGATTCAATACAAATAAAATCTAATTTCTTAAAAAGGAATAATATTGATTACAAGATTCTTGGATTCAGAATCTCTGCTATTGATGAAAATGGGAAAAAAATATTTTCTTTTAAATCATCGAAAAGCAATCTCATTCCAAATGAATTTAATGAAAAAATTGCTGATTGTGAAGAATGTAAAAGTGTAAAAATCGATTTAATAACAATAAATTGGTTTACTGGAACTTATACTATAAAGAATAGTAAAATGTGGAATATTAAATAAATACAGTTGCCTACAAAAATATATAAAAAATTGCTAGTTTTATTCTAAACCAATGTGAGTTGCTTTGTTTGCTAGCTTCTGTTTATTTCTTCGGAAAATTCTAGTACAAAAACACGCAGCATTTTATATAAATAAACGATATACAAACTTCCAAAATTCAACAAATGAAAAAAATATACTCTGTTGAAGAATATATTGAAGAACATGCACATTTTTCTGAAGCTTTAATCCTTTTACGAGATATTATTAATTCGACTGAATTAATAGAAACTGTAAAATGGAGTGCTCCTGTTTATACTATAAATAATAAAAATGTTTTGGGCTTATGTGCTTTTAAAAACCATTTTGGTATTTGGTTTTTTAATGGTGTATTCTTAAAAGATGAATATAAGCTATTGGTAAACGCTCAAGAAAATAAAACCAAAGCGTTAAGACAAATGCGTTTTGAACATGTAAACGATATTGACAAACATATTGTTTTAAATTACATTAAAGAAGCTATTGAAAACCAGAAACTAGGAAAAGAAATAAAACCACAACATACTAAAAAAGAAATCCTAATACCTAAAGAACTCAGTGAATTACTATCATCAAACCCTTCTTTAAAAACAAGTTTTAATAGCATTACGCCTTATAAACAGAGAGAATACTGCGACTATATAAGTTCAGCAAAACGGGAAGCCACTAAACAAACCCGTTTAGAAAAAATAACACCAATGATTCTACAAGGTATCGGTTTAAATGATAAGTATAAAAATTGTTAAAATATCTTTATAACTTGAGTTCGATTAATTTTATTAGGAAGTATTAGTTATAACTTACTGTTTATCAGCAAATAAAATGATTATAAATCCTGCAAGGTCTCTTTTTGACCTTGTAGGTATAAAGTACTGATATCAAAATACCTACAAGGTATTCAAAACCTTGCAGGATAATAGTAATCTCAATAATCGAACTCAGATTTATATATGAAGTTAACAAGTGGATTCCTGCCTTCGCAGGAATGACAAAAACACAAAAGCTTCCTGTTTAGGAAGCTTTTGTGTTTAAAGTATGTATATAAATACTCTTATTTTTTAACTACAGCTGGTGCATTTAGTTTACTACTCAATTCCATAGAAATGAATGAACGTTCTAACTTAATTTTACCAGACATCGTTTCAATAATACAACTACCGTCTTTATCATTAAGCTCTAAAACTTTACCGTGTACACCACTTTTAGTAATTACTTTATCGCCTTTTTTTAATTCAGCATTAAATTTCTTTTCCTTTTTAGCACGTTTCATTTGTGGTGCAATCATAAAAAAGTATACGACTACAAACATTAATATAAACGGTAAAAACTGACCCATGTCTCCCATAATTTATTATTGTGCTGGTTTTTTTGCAGCAGATTGTACTGCAGCGTTAGGATCTGGTTTAACGAAAGCCGTAATTTTAACACTTTCAGTTCCCTTTTCTGTATTTGCAGTAATATTAATTGATTTTGTTACTTTATTAGTGCCACTGCCGTTAAACTTCACAGTAAATTTTCCTGAACTACCTGGAGCTAATGGCTCTCTGCTCCAATCTTGTGGTACAGTACAACCACAAGTACTTTTAATATCGGTAATAACTAAAGGCGCATCACCAGTATTTGTATAAGTAAAGCTTGTTTCAACTGGTGTGTTTTTTTCAATTTCACCAAAATCATGTTCTTTCTTATCAAATTCTAAAACTGGGAATTTAGACGAACTAGCATCTCTAACAGCCGCAGCTGCAATATTACTTTCTTCTATTTTTTTAGCTACATTTTCCTTACAAGAAGTAAATGCCATTAAGCAAACTGCACTTAATGTTAATACAATTTTTTTCATTTTAAACTATTTAATCATTTGATTAGCAAAAATAGGAATTATTTAATCGATTCTGAAATATTTATCAATTTGATAGTAAACTTACATTAATCCGCGACCTACTTTATTTAATGTACCACCCGCTTCATATTCTTTAACCAATTTATCTAATATACCGTTAATAAAAATACTGCTTTTAGGTGTTGAATACTCTTTGGCTATTTCTAAATACTCGTTTATAGTTACTTTTACAGGAATTGAAGGAAAGTTTTTTAGCTCGCAAATGGCCATTTGTAATAAAGAATAATCAATATTTGCAATACGATCTGAATCCCAATTTTGGGTTTTACCATCAATTTCTTTATTGATAGCCGTTTTATTTAATAGGGTTTTCCTAAATAAATCTATTGCAAACTGTTTATCATCAATATCCTTATATAATTTAGGTGTGAAGTGATTTTCTTGTGATGTTTGTTTAACTTTTCGCAATAACTTTAAAATAGTTGTATTTACGGTAGGAAGATCGTCTAACCAAGTTAGGTTATTATCTTCCATGTATTCATAAAGCTTATCGTTAGGAGCGATGATATCTTTAAAAATATCAACAATAAAATCTTTATCTTCTTTGAAGTCAGACACTCTGGTTTGCATATAGTCTTTATACAAATTACTGGAAGTTATGGCTTTAAAAATAATATCAACATATTCACCGTCTAGATCCCAATTTGATATGTTATGCGATTCTAGTTGCTCCTTAAGTTCTTGATTATTTTTAAGTAAGAGCAACAGTTTATTTTCCACAAACTTTCGGTTTGGGTTTTTATCTTCTTTTGTTGCTAAATGTTTTTTCTGCTTTTTTTGTAAATCGTTTTCTGCTCTTTTCTGAACTTCTAATAATAACGACATTAATAAAAGGTACAAGTTGTACATATTATCTATACTAAACAGCAAAAATTTTTGATCTTTACTAAGGTCATCACTTTCACTTCCTTTAAAAGCATACAACGTTTGCATTACTTTTACACGAATATGTCTTCTGTTTAGCATAATTACAAAGAACTTAAATTAAAAATCACGAAAGATTATTTACTTCTATTCGGCAAAAATAATATTATTTTAAAAAATTACTTCATATTATTTGGTTTATTATTCATACCTCATTTTAGGGTATCTTTAACACTTAGTAAATAGCAAAAAAACAAATTTATTGTTTTAATACTTTATCTTTGCCCACTTACAAATGGTCTATATCGCATAGTAAACGACTCTTTTTTTAATGAAAGAATTACAACATCTAAATAAATATTTTTTAAAGTATAAAGTACATCTTTTATCCGGTGTTCTTATAACCATAGTGGCACGAATATTTTTACTATTTACACCGCGTTTAGTAAGAGAAATTTTTGTGATTATTGAAAAATATAAAGATGGTAATGTTACTGGAAATAACACTATTCAAGGAGAACTTACGCAAATTATTATTTATATTATTGGCGCAGCTATAATTGCTGGAATACTCACGTTTTTTATGCGACAAGCTATAATAAATGTTTCAAGATATATAGAATTTGATTTAAAAAATGAAGTTTATGAACAGTACCAAAAACTCTCCTTAAATTTTTATAAAAAGAATAGAACAGGAGATTTAATGAATCGTATAAGTGAAGATGTTGGTCGTGTTCGCATGTATGCAGGTCCTGCCATTATGTATAGTATAAACACCATTACGCTTTTTGTAATTGCTCTAATTTATATGTTTAGTACTGCTCCTAAATTAGCACTTTACACCATTGTACCATTACCAATATTATCTATAATAATATATAAACTAAGTAAAGAAATACACAACCGTAGTACAGTTGTTCAACAATATTTATCTAAACTATCAACGTATACTCAAGAATCATTTAGTGGTATTTCAGTCATTAAAGCTTATGGTATAGAACCTCTTACATCAAAAAACTTTAATGAACTAGCTGAAACCAGCAAAGAAAAACAGTTGAGTTTAGCAAAAGTACAAGCTTGGTTTTTCCCAATGATGATATTACTTATTGGGGCTAGTAATCTACTAGTCATTTATATTGGTGGTATGCAGTATATTAATGGAGAAATTGAAAGTTTAGGCACTATAGCAGAATTTATTATTTATGTTAACATGCTTACATGGCCAGTAGCAACTGTAGGCTGGGTGACCTCTATTGTGCAACAAGCTGAAGCTTCACAAAAACGAATTAATGAATTTTTAAAGATTGAACCCGAAATTAAAAATTCGACTCTCGAACATACTGAAGTTACTGGCGATATTTCCTTTAAAAATGTATCATTCACTTATGATGATACCAATATTCAAGCTTTAAAAAACATAAGCTTCACCATAAACAGAGGGCAAACCCTTGCTGTTTTGGGAAAAACAGGTTCAGGAAAATCTACAATACTAGACTTAATAGGCAGGCTTTATGATATTGATACTGGCGAAATTCTAGTTAACAACATAAAAATAGACAAACATAACCTTACTGATTTACGAAACAGTATTGGTTATGTGCCACAAGACGCCTTTTTATTTTCAGATTCTATTAAAAACAATATTAAGTTTGGTAAAGAAGATGCTACTGAAGAAGATGTTATTGCAGCTGCCAAAAATGCGCAAGTACACAAAAATATTATAGCGTTTAATAAGGGTTATGATACTGTTTTAGGAGAACGAGGTATTACGCTTTCTGGTGGACAAAAACAACGTGTATCTATTGCTAGAGCCATTATAAAATCTCCTAAAATCTTGTTATTTGATGATTGTTTATCCGCTGTCGACACAGAAACTGAGGAAAAAATCCTCAAAAACTTGAATAAAGTATCTCAAGGAAAAACAACTATTATAGTAAGTCACCGAGTATCGTCAGCTAAAAATGCTGATAAAATTATTGTTTTAGATGATGGCAAAATTGTTCAAGAAGGTACTCATGAAACACTTATTAATATTGATGGGTATTACAAACATCTTTATTTAAAACAATCAAGTGAAAACGTTGAAAATAAAAAGTAATATTCACTAATTTTCATCATTCCTTTTTTTTCATTTTCTTCAATGAAAATCAATATTTTAAAAAGAAACTGTAAAAATTGTTGGTTGGTATTGGTTTTTTTTAGATTTTTGATTTACAAATGTTAATCGCATAAATTACTAAACAACTATGAATAATAAGGATATGATGGAGAAAGAGGAAATTTTTTCAAAAGTATTAAGAGCAGGAAGACGAACATATTTTTTTGATGTAAGAGCCACAAAAGCAGATGATTACTATCTTACTATTACTGAAAGTAAAAAGTTTACTAATGATGATGGATCATTTCATTATAAGAAGCACAAAATCTATATTTATAAAGAAGACTTTACTGAATTTAAAGAGATTTTAGCTGAAATGACCGATTACATTATCAATGAAAAAGGTGATGAAGTTATTAGCGAACGTCATCAAAAAGATTTCAAAAAAGAATATGATTCTGAATCACCTCGTGTAACAGAAGCTGATTTAAAAACACCAGAAAGTTTTACTGATATTGATTTTGACGATATATAAACAAATCCTGTTAAAATAAACCAAAACCGTTGCAGTTACTGTAACGGTTTTTTTATTATTAGATGTCTTTTAAGAAACCGTACTGCCATTTTTAACTTTGTTTTCTGGATTTAGTAGGATGACATCTTTACCATTAACCGCTCCTAAGACCAAACATTCGCTCATAAATTTAGCAATTTGTTTTTTTGGAAAGTTTATAACAGCTATAATTTGTTTATCAATTAAATCTTCTTTTTTATAAAGTGTAGTAATTTGTGCTGAAGATTTTTTAATTCCTAAAGCTCCAAAATCAATAGTAAGTTGATACGCAGGGTCTCTGGCTTCTGGAAAATCGTTAACGTCTATAATCGTTCCAAGGCGTAAATCTACTTTTGTAAAATCCTCGAAAGTTATTGTGTTGTTCATTTTTTAAAAATACTATTTACCAAATGAATTTTAAAATGACTGATAATAAATTTGAATACTATTTTCTTTAGAACTTGAGTTCGACTGTAAATTACCTGATTTATAAAATGATTGTTATTATCCTGCAAGGTTTTAAATACCTTGTAGGTATTTTGATATCAGTGATTTATACTTACAAGGTCAAAAAAAGACCTTGCAGGATTTATAACTTTTTCTATTTAATCTGTGGTTTTGAGGTTTTTTTGGTATAAATCACGAACTTTGACTAAATTCATTATTATGGCTCGCACACCTTCAAATATGATTCCTTTAGGAACTTTGGCTCCAGATTTTAATTTATTTGATACTGTTTCTAAAAAACACTTATCGCTTCAAGAACTCAAAGGAGATAAAGCCACAGTAATTATGTTTATTTGTAATCACTGTCCATTTGTAATTCATGTAAATGCTGAATTGGTTAATATAGCAAATGATTATGCAAATAAAGGTATTCGTTTTATTGCTATTTCTAGTAATGATGCTATTAATTATCCACAAGATGCTCCTGAGAAAATGACTATTCATGCCAAAAATGAAGGTTATCCTTTTCCTTATTTATATGATGAAACTCAAGATGTAGCAAAAGCTTATGATGCTGCTTGTACACCAGATTTATATGTTTTTGATAGTGATTTAAAACTAACTTACAGAGGACAATTAGATGATTCTAGACCAGGAAATGGCATAAAAATAACAGGTAGCGATTTAAGATATGCTATTGATTGTTTAATTGAAAACAAAACAAACACAACCGTACAAAAACCAAGTATAGGCTGTAATATCAAGTGGAAAGCTTAATTATAAGTTTAGTTGCCAAAAACCAACATCTTGCCATTTCCCGAATTTGAAGCCTACTTGTTTTAAATCGGCAACTTTAGTAAAGCCAAATTTTTCATGAAGTTTTATACTAGCTTCATTTGGTATTGTTAGAACACCAAGAACAACGTGGTACTGTTCTTTTTTTAGTAAATTTAATAATTCCTTATATAGTTTTGTGCCTATTTGTTTTCCAAAAGTATCATGCTTTACATAAACCGTAGATTCCACAGTTTTATTATAGGCAGGTTTTGGTCTAAATTTACTTCCATAAGCATAGCCTAAAATTTTATTGTTTTCTTCAAAAACGATAAAAGGGTAATCTGCATTAATTCGAGTAATTTTATCAGAAAACATTTCGAATGAAAGTGGCACATCATCAAAAGTAGCCGTAGAATTTAACACATAATAGTTGTAAATTTCTAAAAGCTGTTGGGTATCTGATATTTTAAAAGGCCGAACCATAATTAATGTTACATCCAATTATTGCGCTTTAATACATTCTCAATATGCGCATAATGATGGTTGCTATGCCATGCATAATTCCCTATATTATAACTTAATAAAACCTTGCTGTTCGTTTCTGGGTGAACAAAATGCTTATTTAAATCTTCTGAATTTAAAGTTTTAAGTAAATACACTAATTTAGTATGAATAGCTCTTAAGTGGAGTAACGACATATCTATTGGAGCCGTTTTAGAATCGATTAATTCTGCCCACCTATCTTCGTAATAGGCCTTGATAAGGGGTTTATCTTCTGTTAAAGTCCATTTAAAACGTGAATAACTATGGTGATGACTATCGGCTAAATGATGAACAACTTGTCTAATCGTCCAGCCATCTGGTCTGTAAACGGTATCTAATTGGTCATCCGTTAAATCCTCAACAAGTTTTTCTAATCGACTAGGAAAATATTCTAAAATTGAAATCCAACTTTTAATATGGTCTTCTGAAATATTGTTTGGACAATCAAATTTTCCTATTGGGTATTTTAAATGCTCAATGTTTTCTACGTTCAAAATATAATTTCTGGTTTTCGTTTAGTAAATTATGCTTAAAAGCTAAGCAACTTTATTCATATCATTTTTAACCCAATTAATGGCAACATGCAAGGAATTAAATCGTTTTATTTTATCTCTAAAAAAAAGATTCTCAATCATAGATCCTATAATAGTACCCTTACTTTCTGAAACAACACAATAAGCTTTGAGGTTATAGCTGTTTTTGTAAAATTTTACCCAATCGCCAGGAACTACAGAATAAGAGTTAATACGATTAGATATGTATATTAAATTTTCGCCATGTCCTGCTGCATCTCCTAAAAAATCTAATATATCTTGTGAAACTATAGATGCATGGTCATCCCAATTAAAGCTTATGCCTTCTTTATATTCTGAAATAAAAAACCCATCAAACAAGAAAACATCACCAAAAGAATAGTTGAATTCTTTTAATATCTCTTTATAAATATCTATTTCTTTTACACTAACCACTCATTAAAACTTAAAATAGATTCACATTTACTAGTCCTATATAAGAACCAAACCCCATAATTATATTTGTTTGAAATACTCCATTCAGAAATATAAAAAGAGTATTTCAGACAAACAAATTCTTATATAAATTAAAAAAAATCAAAGTAAACGTAAAAGTCAAATTACTGATGTGAATTGAATTTAAATGTAAAATAAATAAAATTAACTCACAAAAAATTTAACTACTAGTGTTGAATAAATAATTAATAATTATTTTACATCCATCAATTCAACATCAAAAACAAGAGTTGCATCTGGTGGAATTACACCTCCAGCACCTGCGCTACCGTAACCTAAATGACTAGGAATAACAAATCGTGCCTTGTCGCCTACTTTTAATAAACTGATACCTTCATCCCACCCTGAAATAACTTGACCAACACCTAACGGGAAATCGATAGGTTGGTTACGCTTGTATGACGAATCGAAAACAGTGCCGTCAGACAATTGTCCTTTATAATGCACAGAAACTGTTTTACCTTTTTCTGCTTTATTGCCTTTACCTTCTTGAATGATTTGATAACGTAAACCACTTTCAGTTTTATTAAAACCAGTTGCCAATTTATCTAATTCTGCTTCTGCAGCAGCTTTAGCTTCTGCTAATCTTTTTTCTCTAGAACCTTCAAAAGTTCTAAATGCCTCAACGGCATTATAAGCTTCTGCTTCTGCTCCAACTCTAACAATCTCTAAAGTTTCAATTTTATCGCCTTGAGCAATGGCATCTACTACATCTTGTCCGTTAACAACTTTACCAAAAACAGTATGCTTATTATCTAACCAAGCCGTTTCAATATGTGTTATAAAAAACTGACTTCCGTTTGTACCAGGACCAGCATTAGCCATAGATAAAACTCCAGGACCATCGTGCTTTAAGTCAGGATGAAACTCATCATCAAACTTATAACCAGGGTTTCCAGAACCTGAGCCTTGTGGGCAGCCACCTTGTATCATAAAATCTGGAATTACTCTATGAAACTTTAAACCATCATAATATGGCGTTCCTTGGGGTTTAACTTTATTTTCTAAATTTCCTTCAGCTAAAGCAACAAAGTTACCTACAGTTCCTGGTGTTTTTTGATATTCTAAAGCAACAAGAATTCCTCCTTTAGTTGTGTTAAATTTTGCGTATAATCCGTCTTGCATTGTTCTAATTTTATTTGAAGCTGCAAATATATGAAACATACATAACTAAAACTTAATACTCAAAGAAAATCATAACATGTATGCTACATGTGCCTTTTTACAAAAAAATACAATCACATAAAATGATTTATGATTATAGTTTTACAAAAATCAACTGTTTTGTAAAATATAAGTTTAAATAAAAAATTATCTTTACGGGATAACGACAACAAAAAACTTACCATATCCTGATATATTTAAGGGATATGATGAGTAATAAAAATTACTGTATAACGAGTTGTGCTTCATTAACACCAACCGCTAACCAATGATAAAATTCTTTAGAAAAATTCGCCAAAACTTGCTTATGGAAAATAAAACTGGAAAGTATTTCAAATATGCAATTGGCGAAATCATACTTGTAGTTATCGGAATTTTAATTGCTTTATGGCTAAATAATCTAAATCAACAAAGAATTGAATTACGGGATAGTTCAAACTTAAAGCTAGCTCTTAAAGAAGAATTACTTGAAAATAAAAAATCTTTCAAAAGTTATAAAAGCTACGTAGAACAATGTCACGGAAAAATCATAACAGTTTTAAATGTATCTGCAGGTGATAACGATGAGATTACTATAGATACATTAAAAAAGTTAGTTATTGAGATGATGCCAGCTGGAGCAATTGACATCAATGAATCAAGGCTTAATGCCGCAAAAACTTCTGGACAATTTAGACTATTAACTTCTGAAGAAAGTAATGCATTGACTAGTTATGAAACTATCTTAGATGGATTTAAAGAAGCTCGTAAATTGAATAATATTTTTAATAATGAGAATAGGCCTTTATTTTTATATTTCTCTTTAATCGACGACTATAATAAAAGACTATATCCAAATGTAGTTTTAACAAAGCATCCGGATTATAATTTATCTGATGAAGATTTTCTGTCTTTTTTAAAAAAGAGAGAGACTTATTTACAGCTTAGTTCCATATTGACAAGTGTCCTTGTAGATATTCAATGGTTAGGTGGATTAGATAAAAATATTGATGAAACAATCGAGGCATTAAATTGAGAAACTTAAAATAAATAACGAAAGCACAACATGCGTATATAACATATAAATAAATCGATAATTATTTAAATCACTAAACTCTTGTCGGTTAATTTAACGAATAAGAAAATAATTGAATATTAAAAATACTCTGCTTTAGAAATTAAATATATTGCAACTGAATTAATTACTTATAGTTAAGGACAAACTAAATAAAATTAATTCGCTACCTCACTAATAAACTTTATTCTATACAAACGAAGTTCTTCGTCATCATAGTCGCCATCAAATTCTTCAATGGCATCTTCAATACTATCAGATTCCGATTCCATAAAATAATCATGTATTTCTTCTTGTTGGTCTTCATCTAAAATATCATGAATCCAATAGTCAATATTCAGCTTAGTTCCTGAATAAACGGTAGCTATAAAAAATAACTAAATCATTTGCTAAAACTAAGGTTTGGGCATTTTTGGAAAGTTGCAAAGTTTTTAAATTTAACGATTTCCAATAAAAAAGATAAATAGTAAAAATACGGCTTGTATTTAATCTGAAAAGTAACGGCTTGTTTTCCGCCCTACTTGACATACATTTAATGCTATGTGCAATTTTGAGAATTTTGCAATCATACCAATTTTTGGTATATTTGATTAACTTTTTTTAAAAATGAATAAAAACACATCAATATCGCTCGGAAATTATTTTGACCAATTCGTTCAAAGTAGAATAAGTGAAGGTAGATTTAAGAACGTTAGTGAAGTCATTCGCGCAGGATTAAGACTTTTAGAAGAAGAAGAAAGCAAAGTTATTGCTCTGAAAAACGCAATTCAAGAAGGAATTGACAGCGGAATTGCTCACGATTTTGACCCAAAAAAACATTTGGAATCCTTGAAAGCGAAAAAGCACTCGAATGGCTGAATATAAACTGACCAACAAAGCTGTCGAGGATTTATCCAAAATTTGGGATTACACATTTGAGGTTTGGTCTGAAAAACAAGCTGACAAATATTACAATGAAATGATTTTTAATTGTGAAGAAATTGCTGAAAATCCAGATTTAGGAGAAAACTATGAAGGAATATCAAAGCAACTTCTTGGAGTAAAAGTAAACAGACATATAATATTTTACAGAACTGTGAATGAAAATTATGTCGAAATAACAAGAGTATTACACGAAAGAATGGATTTAAGGAAAAGAATAACCGAATAAAAACTACACATAAAAAAAAGCTCTTAAATCACTAGTTCTTAGTCGGTTAATTTAACTCATGAGAAAATAATTAAATATTAAAAATAACTCTGCTTTAGAAATTAAATATATTGCAACTGAAGTAATTACTTATAGTTGAGGACAACCTGAAGAAAATTAATTAGCTACCTCACTAATAAATTTTATTCTGTACAAACGAAGTTCTTCATCATCGTAATCGCCATCAAATTCTTCAATAGCATCTTCAATACTATCCGATTCCGATTCCATAAAATAATCATGAATTTCCTCTTGTTGGTCTTCATCTAAAATATCATGAATCCAATAATCAATATTCAGCTTAGTTCCTGAATACACAATAGCTTCCATTTCTTTAATAAAATCTTGCATAGACATCCCTTTGGAAGACGCAATATCATCCAATGGAAGTTTCCTGTCTATATTTTGAATAATATATAATTTATTTGCAGAATTGCTACCTGTAGATTTTACAACTAAATCATCTGGACGGATAATATCGTTTTCATCAACGTAATTAGAAATTAGAGCCACAAAATCTTTACCGTACTTTTTAGCCTTTCCGTCACCAACACCATGCACATTACTAAGCTCTGCAATGGTTATTGGATATTTAAGCGACATATCTTCTAACGAAGGATCTTGAAAAATAACAAATGGAGGTACGCCTAACTTTTTAGCATTCTTTTTGCGTAAATCCTTAAGCATGCCCATCAAAACATCATCAGCCACGGCTCCTGCACCTTTTGCAGCCGTTATTACGCTGCCATCTTCTTGTGCGCCATCAAAAAGATGGTCTTCGGTCATCATGAATGACTTTGGACTTTTTACAAACGCTTTACCACTTTCAGTAATTTTAATGACGCCGTAGGTTTCAATATCCTTTTTAAGATAACCTGCAACTAAAACTTGCCTTAGTAAAGCCATCCAATATTTGTTATCATGGTTTTTACCAGAACCAAAAAATGGCTGTTCATTGGTTTTATGAGAATTTATAAGCGCATTTTCTTTACCAATAATAACGTTAACCAAATCTTTAGATTTGTATTTTTCATTAGTATTTTGAATAATTTCTAATAATAGTTTAGCTTCATCTTTGGCTTCATTTTGTTTTTTAGGATGACGTACATTATCATCCATATCGCCACCTTCTCCTGTTTTGGTATCAAATTCTTCTCCAAAATAATGAAGTATAAATTTTCTTCTCGAAATAGATGTTTCTGCAAAAGCAACAACTTCTTGCAATAAAGCTTGCCCTATTTCCTGTTCTGCAACTGGTTTCCCAGACATAAATTTCTCTAGCTTCTCGATATCTTTATAGGCATAAAAAGCTAAACAATGGCCTTCTCCACCATCTCGTCCTGCTCTACCTGTTTCTTGATAATAGCTTTCTATACTTTTAGGAATATCATGATGAATTACAAAACGCACATCGGGTTTATCAATTCCCATCCCAAAAGCAATGGTTGCAACAACCACATCTACATCTTCCATAAGGAATTTATCCTGATGACTTGATCGAGTCTTTGCATCCAACCCAGCATGATATGGCACTGCCTTAACACCATTTACTTGAAGTACTTGTGCTAATTCTTCAACCCGTTTTCTACTCAAACAGTAAACTATTCCAGATTTTCCATCATTTTGTTTTACAAAACGAATAATATCTGCATCTACATCTTTGGTTTTTGGTCGTACTTCATAATATAAATTTGGTCGGTTAAAAGACGCTTTAAATGTATTCGCTCCAGTAATACCAAGGTTTTTTATAATATCTTCTTGAACTTTTGGTGTTGCAGTAGCCGTTAAACCTATAATTGGAATATTATCGCCTATTCTACCAATAATATGTCGTAAATTTCTATATTCTGGTCTAAAATCATGGCCCCATTCACTTATACAATGTGCCTCATCTATAGCCAGAAAAGACACTTTTACCGACCGTAAAAATTCAACATTCTCTTCTTTGGTTAAAGATTCTGGTGCTACATAAAGTAGTTTCGTAATGCCATTTACAATATCCTCTTTTACTTGCTTTACTTCGGTTTTATTTAATGAAGAATTTAATACATGCGCAACACCCTCCTCGTTAGAGATACCTCGAATAGCATCAACCTGATTTTTCATTAAAGCTATTAAAGGAGATACTACTATTGCTGTACCTTCTTGCATTAAGGCTGGTAACTGGTAACAAAGCGATTTACCTCCACCCGTTGGCATGATTACAAACGTATGCTTTTTTGATATGATACTTTCTACAACGGCTTCTTGAAGTCCTTTGAATTTATTAAACCCAAAGTATTTTTTTAATGCAGCATGCAAGTCACTTTTTACTATCGACATGAATTGTTTAAAAAATTAATTTACTATTAAAATACATTAAATATTTAAAATATAATTAGAGTTAATTTAATAATGTATTTGGAGAACCCTCATATTTTTTTCGTTAGTTTTGTAACGGAAATTCAAATTACAATAATTATTTAATTTGATTATCATTAAAGATACAAAATCTTTAAGTATCAACTAAAAAATAAAAAAAATTTTGATTAGTAAAGATTCTATTATTGATACTGCAAAAAAAACAATTGAATTGGAAAGTAAATCCATTTTAAATCTATCTAATCTTGTGGATAGTGACTTTGCAAATGCAGTAGAACTTATTTACAAATCTAAAGGACGTGTTATTATAACTGGCATAGGTAAAAGTGCCATTATAGCTAATAAAATAGTAGCTACTTTAAATTCTACAGGCACACCTGCTATTTTTATGCATGCTGCCGAGGCCATACATGGCGATTTGGGCTTAATCCTTCAAGATGATATCGTTATTTGCATTTCAAAAAGTGGTAACACTCCCGAAATAAAAGTACTTCTACCCCTGATAAAAAGAGCTCAGAATAAAATTATTGCTATTACTGGTAGTAAGACGTCTTTTCTTGCGGAACAAGCAGATTTTATTTTGAATGCTTATGTTGAAAAAGAAGCTTGTCCAAATAATTTAGCTCCCACTACAAGTACTACGGCCCAATTAGTTATTGGTGATGCACTTGCTATTTGTTTACTAGAATTACGAGGGTTTTCAAGTAATGATTTCGCAAAATATCATCCTGGTGGTGCTTTAGGTAAAAAATTATATTTACGAGTTCATGATATTTCATCGGTTAATGAAAAACCAAAAGTTAGCCCTAACCATAGCATTAGAGAAGTAATTGTTGAGATTACTGAAAAAATGCTAGGTGTAACCGCAGTGGTAGACAATGATAAAATAATTGGCATAATAACCGATGGCGATTTACGTAGAATGTTAGCAAAAGTAGATGATTTTTCTAAGTTAAAAGCTGCAGATATTATGGGAGCAAAACCTAAAAGTATTGATAGTAATGCCATGGCTGTTGATGCCTTAGAAATTATGGAAGCAAACGATATTTCTCAATTACTTGTTGAAAAAGAAGGTAAATATGCTGGTGTGGTTCACTTACACGATTTAATAAAAGAAGGTATTATATAATGGCGAAAAAAAATATAAATGAGATGTCTTTTTTAGATCATCTTGAAGATTTACGCTGGCACTTAATTCGTATTTGTTTAGCTATTGTAATTGTAGCAACTTTAGCTTTTATTTTTAGCCGTTTTATTTTTGAAGCCATTATTTTTGCCCCATTAGATATGAGTTTCCCAACTTATGATTTCTTGTGTAAAGCAGCAAATTTCATGGGAGTTGATACAACCTTTTGTGCTGATGAAATGCCCATGATTATACAAAGTAGAACCATGGCAGGACAGTTTTCAGCAGATATATGGACTGCAATTCTTGCGGGTTTTGTAATCTCGTTTCCGTACGTTATTTACCAACTCTGGAAATTTATTAGTCCAGGTTTACATAGTAACGAGCGTAAACACTCTCGTGGTTTTATAATCATTTCTTCCTTATTATTCTTTATAGGTGTATTATTTGGCTATTATATTGTAACACCTTTATCAATTAACTTTTTAGCAAACTATAGTATCTCCATTATTGTAGATAACCAAATAGATATAAGCTCTTACATTGGTCTAGTTAGATCCTCAGCGTTAGCATCAGGTTTAATTTTCGAGTTACCTATAATTATCTATTTTCTAACTAAAGTAGGCTTAGTAACCCCAGAAATATTAAAAAAATATAGAAAATATGCTTTGGTTATTGTGCTAATTTTATCTGCAATCATTACACCACCAGATATTGCAAGTCAGGTAATAGTTGCTATTCCTATTTTAATTTTATATCAAGTTAGTATTTATATCTCTAAAATAGTTGTAAGAAACCAAAAACGAAGCGAGAAAAAACATTCTTATAAACCAAAAACTAACTAAGTTTCATACTGTTATTGTAGTAGTATTCAATTCTACATTTACGTCTTGATCTATTAAAAATGCAACGTTAAACTAAACATAAATTCCAAACTTCTGCTATTATAGTGTATATGATTTTACTATTTTTAGCGTTCAGTAAATAACTTATGATTTTAAGAGCCGAAAATTTAATGAAGTCCTACAGCGGACGAAAAGTAGTAAAAGATGTTTCCCTTGAAGTTAATCAAGGTGAAATTGTTGGCCTTTTAGGTCCCAACGGAGCCGGTAAAACGACATCTTTCTACATGATTGTAGGCTTAATAAAACCCAATGGTGGTCATATTTATATAGATAATACTGAAATTACTAAATTCCCGATGTACAAACGTGCACAAAATGGTATTGGCTATTTAGCACAAGAAGCTTCTGTTTTTAGAAAATTAAGTATTGAAGATAATATTTTAAGTGTACTCCAACTTACCAAATTGAGTAAAAAGGAGCAACAAATGAAAATGGAATCGCTTATTGAAGAGTTTGGTTTAGGGCATATTCGAAAAAGTAGAGGCGATTTATTATCTGGTGGTGAACGAAGACGAACCGAAATTGCCAGAGCTTTAGCAACCGACCCAAGTTTTATACTTTTAGATGAACCTTTTGCAGGCGTTGATCCAGTGGCTGTTGAAGATATCCAGCGTATTGTAGCGCAACTCACCAAAAAGAATATTGGTATTCTTATTACCGACCATAACGTGCAAGAAACGCTTGCTATTACCGATAGAACCTATTTAATGTTTGAAGGCAGCATTCTTAAAGCTGGTAAACCTGAAGAACTAGCTAGTGACGAAATGGTGCGTAAAGTTTACTTAGGTCAGAATTTCGAGTTACGTAAAAAGAAGATTCGGGATTAGATACTAATATTTATTTTATTTTCCCAATTAAGTTATTTCATAAATAACATTAATCCTCGCACTTGAGTCTTAATGACTAACTATGTTCACTTATATTTTAACACTCGCAATATAAAAATCAATAATATTCTTGCATATATTTAAAATTTAGTTATATCTTTATGATATCAAAATAATATCATTTTAAACTAAATACAATTATGAATCAAGAAAAAATAATTACACCAGCCAATGGATATTTAATGTTACTAATTTTCTTAGTTACATTTTTTGGAAGCATTGTAGCCATTTTTTTAACAGAAGATATATACTTTACCTTTGCATTATTTGCATCCATTTTTATAGCTTTTGGCTTTGTAATGGTTCAACCGAATAACTCTAGAGTATTATTACTATTTGGGAAATACGTTGGTACAATAAACAAAAACGGCTTTTATTGGGTAATTCCGTTCTACACAAAAAAGAAAATTTCATTAAGAGCTAGCAATTTTGATAGTGAGCGCTTAAAAGTAAATGACAAACTGGGTAATCCTATCATGATTAGTACTATTTTAGTTTGGCGCGTAAAAGACACTTATAAAGCCGCTTTTGATGTTGACAATTTTGAAAACTTTGTACGTGTACAAACAGATGCTGCCGTTAGAAAATTAGCAAGTATGTATCCATATGATAATTTTGCTGATGAAGGACACACCGAAGATATTACACTGCGCTCAAGTGTTAATGAAGTTAGTGAAGCCTTAGAAAAAGAAATACACGAACGCTTATCTATAGCCGGTATTGAAGTTTTAGAAGCGAGAATTGGTTATTTAGCATACGCTCAAGAAATTGCAAATGCCATGTTAAAGCGTCAACAAGCTACTGCAATAGTAGCTGCTAGACATAAAATTGTAGAAGGTGCAGTAAGTATGGTTGAAATGGCTCTTGAAGAACTAAGTAAAAAAAATATTGTTGATTTAGATGACGAACGGAAAGCTGCCATGGTTAGTAATCTGATGGTTATACTTTGTGGAGATAAAGATGCTTCTCCTGTTTTAAATACTGGTACTTTAAATCAATAAGTAATACATTTGCTTATTAAACTTGTGAAGATAACTAACATTCTAAATGGCAAAGAAAAAGGCTTTCGCATTACGTATTAATGAAAATATGCTCAAAGCTATTGAGAAATGGGCTGCGGATGAATTCCGCAGCACTAATGGTCAAATTGAATGGATGCTAAATGAAAGTTTAAAGAAAGCTAAAAGAAATCCTAAAAACAAAGATTCAGAACAAGATGATTAATTGTCTTTTACACCTTCCGCCTACTCCTTCAATAACTTCTTCTTAATAAAAACAAAGGTTTTTAACAATAAAAAGGCCATTAAACCAACACCAAAGCCTACAATAAAATCTCTAATAAAACTAGGTATGTTTTCTAAAAAGTGATGAAAGAATTCAATTTCATGCACAAATATTCCTCCTGCAACCAATAGTAAAGCTATAGTTCCTATAACAGATAAACTTCTTATAACCCAAGGCAATGTTTTTATTAAAAGATTTCCAATAATATTGGATACACTTTTTTTATTCTCATTTAAACTGACTAATTTCATACCAAAATCATCCATCCTTACTATTAGAGCAACAATACCATAAACACCCACCGTGGCAATTATAGCTACTATAGAAACTACTAAAATTTGAAACAAAATAGGTCTACCAATAACAGTTCCAAGGGCTATGATTACTATTTCTACAGATAAAATAAAATCAGTAAAAATTGCAGATTTAATTTTCATTTTTTCTGCAACAGCTTGTTCTTCTTTAGATAAAACTATTTCACTTTCAAAAGCCTCTTCTTTATGGTTGTCATGTTTATAAGGAAAGAAAAAATGATATATTTTTTCAAACCCTTCAAAGGCTAAATAAACACCTCCTAAAATTAAAGCCATAGTGACTGCCCAAGGTGCAAACGCACTAAGCAAAAAGGCAATTGGCAAAATAATCAATTTATTAAGTGCAGAACCCTTGGTTATTGCCCATAATACAGGAATCTCTCTAGAGGCTAGAAACCCGGTAGCCTTTTCAGCATTTACTGCTAAATCATCGCCCAAAATACCTGCCGTTTTTTTAGTAGAAATTTTACTCATTACTACTACATCATCCATTAATGCAGCAATATCATCTAATAAAGCAAAAAAGCCTGAAGCCATATTAAGTTCTTTTTAAAAATTATTTTGTGGTTAAATTGTCTAAAACAGACATAATGATATAAAGTAATATGATTATTGGAATTGCTGCAAAATGTAAAACAATAATTAGTACTGCACTTAACAAAATAAAAATATATCGTGTAGTATTACCTTTAAAACCATACGCTTTAAATTTTAATGCAAATAATTTAATGTTACTATTTAGTAACCAACTACTTAATAACGTTACACCAATTAAAAACCATTGATTTAAAATTATGGCATTTAGTAAATCGTTATTTTGAAACTCTAAAATTAAGGGCAATGATAAAATAAGTAGTGCATTTGCAGGTGTTGGCAACCCTTTAAAATAGGTTTGTTGGTCTTCATCTATATTAAATTTTGCCAATCGATAAGCTGATGCTAGGGTTATTAATAAGCCAAAAAGCGGTATTATATTTGTTGACTCCCAACTTAAATCTGAGGTTTCCAACAATTTATACATGACCAAACCTGGCACTAAACCACTGGTAACCATATCGGCAAGCGAATCTAACTGAAGTCCTAGTTCACTTTGCACATTCAGTTTCCGTGCAGAAAAACCATCAAAAAAATCAAAAAATATACCTAGAAACACAAAAAAAGCCCCCGTAATAAAATTGCCATTCAGTATGAAAATTACCGCTACACACCCACAAAATAAATTTAAAAGCGTTAAAGCATTTGGTATATATTTTTTCATGTATCTTTTTTTGATCTTGTAAAAATAACAAACAATTTCACTCTAAAGCAATATCTATTATAATTTGAAGTTTTAAAGAATGTAAATTATGTGCATCTTTGTAAAAAAATTGCGATTGAAAGCTTACATCACTGCATTATTACTAGTTTTAGCAATGTCAGTATTTAGTCAAACCGTTAGAAAATATTCTAATGAGTTTATGAATATTGGTGTGGATGCGGCAGCATTAGGTATGAGTAGTGCGGTAACTTCGCAAACTGCCGATGTTAATTCGGGCTATTGGAACCCCGCAGGTTTATTAAAACTTGAAGATAGTCAACTAGCTTTAATGCATTCTAGTTACTTTGCAAATATTGCGAATTACGATTACGCAGCTTTTGCTATGCCGTTAGACGATAGAAGTGCTGTTGGAATCTCGCTCATTCGTTTTGCTGTTGATGATATTTTAAACACTACGCAACTTATAGACGCTGATGGGAACATTAATTATGACAGAATTAGCCTGTTTTCTACCGCAGATTATGGTCTTACGTTTTCATACGCCAGAAAACTTCCTGTGCAAGGATTAAATTATGGCGTAAATGCGAAAGTCATTCGCAGAATTATTGGTGATTTTGCATCATCATGGGGATTTGGATTAGATTTCGGAATTCAATTCGAAACCAATAATAATTGGAGGTTCGGCATTATGGCACGGGATATTACAACGACATTTAATGCTTGGGCTATTGATGAAGATGAATTTAGTACCATTAGAGATGCCGTTGAAGGGCAAAACCAAGAATTACCAGAAACTACAGAAATTACTATACCTAAATTACAAATAGGTATATCTAAATTAGTTGACTTTAACATTGATTACACCCTTTTAATGGCTGCTAATTTAAATGTTCGCTTTGAGGAAAATAACGATATCATATCTACATCATTCGCCAGTATAAATCCAGCATTAGGTTTTGAGTTTGGTTATGTAGATATGGTTTATTTACGAGCTGGAATGGGTAATTTTCAAAATGAATTACAAATAGATAACACCGAGCAATTAAGTTTCCAACCTAGTTTTGGTGTTGGTTTTAAATATAACGGTATTCAAATAGATTATGCATTTACAGATATTGGTGACCAAAGTGTGGCATTATACTCAAATGTGTTTTCTTTAAAAGTGGATTTAAGTATCTTTAGATAATATTTTTAAATTCATGCAAAAAACACTATTTCTTCTCGTTTTTATTTTTTCTTATTCAATTTTAAATGCACAGCAAAATAATTTATCTGATCAAGCCGAGATTAGTGTTTTAACTATAGCCCCAGGCAGTTCATTAAATGATGCTTTTGGACATAATGCATTCAGAATAAAAGATTTTAAAAACAATATAGATGTAACTTTTGATTATGGTCGTTTTGATTTTGATGCACCAAATTTCTATTTAAATTTCGCACGTGGAAAGCTTAATTATTCAATTGGTAAAGGTGAATTCTATAAATTCTATCAGGTATACACTTATTACAATAGATCAATTAAAGAACAGATTTTAAATTTAACTCAAAATGAAAAGCAATCACTTTATAATTATTTACTAGAAAATAATAAACCTGAAAATAGAGATTATTTATACGAATTCTTTTTTGATAATTGTGCTACAAAAATTAAAGATGTTGTAAATATTACTATAGATAATGATGTTGTTTTTAAAGAACCAAATAACTTTAAGAATGCTACATTTAGAACACTAATCCAGAATAACTTAAATAGAAATTCTTGGGGTAGCTTAGGAATTGATTTAGCTTTGGGTTCTGTTATAGATACTGAAGCAACTGCAGAAGAGCATATGTTTTTACCAAAAAATATTCATGCTTTTTTTGAAGTTGCTACTATAAAAAACGGCAATCCTTTAGTAAAAGAGAGTAAAACACTTTACCAACAAAAAGAAACTGTTACTAATAACTCGTTTTTAACGAGTCCGTTATTTGTTTTTGGAATTATTGGATTAATCATTCTTATTATAACTTTTAAAGATTACAAAAACCATAAACAAACTAAATGGCTAGATATTACTTTATTTAGTATTACTGGTATTATAGGTATTTTAATTTTATTGTTGTGGTTTGCTACAGATCATAGAGGCACGCATCATAATTATAATCTACTTTGGGCTTGCGCACTTAATATTTTAGTCATTGGGCAATTATTTAAAAAGAAAGTGAGTCATTGGTTTACTAAATACATTAAGTTTTTAATAATTCTTTTATGCTTATTAAACTTACATTGGATAATAGGAGTTCAGGTTTTTGCTATAGGCTTAATCCCGTTTTTAATAGCACTATTTGTTAGATACTTTTATTTAGTAAAATATTATAAAGACGTTGCTTAAATTATTGTCCTCTGAAGAAAATTACGGTACTCAACGTTTTGATAAGAATGTTAATATCTAGAAAAAAGCTTCTATGTTTAATATAATATAAGTCGTATTGAAGCTTTATTAAACTATCATCTACTGAAGAAGCATATTTAGTTTTTACTTGTGCCCAACCTGTTAAACCTGGTTTAACAATATGTCTGGTTTCGTAAAAAGGAATTAATTGCGATAATTCTCTAACAAAATGTGGTCGTTCGGGTCTTGGACCAATTAAACTCATATCACCTCTTAAAATATTAATAAATTGAGGAATTTCATCTACTCTTGCGTGTCGCAAAAACTTACCAAAAGGCGTAATTCGTACATCATTCTTTTTGGCCCAAGCAATACCATCTTTTTCGGCATTTTTGACCATAGTTCTATATTTAATAATTTTAAATAGATTTCCATTTTTTCCAATCCGTTCTTGCGTATAAAAAAGAGGTCCACGATTTCCAATAAAATTACCTATTAAGACAAACGGAAGGCTTACAACTCCTCCTAAAATACCAATAATAGAAATAAGAATATCAAAAAGCCGATTGAAGAATAGATACATCTTATTTTGATTGCTTCTACTAAAAGGGAAATACTTATAAAAATCTTTACCTACAAACTGAACTGGTACACGATGTGTCATGTCCTCATACACTTGAGTATATTCCTTAATAGGAACTCCGCCCTCTAAAAGCGTAATTAAATCTGTATAAATTTCTGTGGTAATAGATTCAGAATCATAACTAGCAATTACAATTTCCGAGATGTCTTCATCTTTAATTATTTGATAAATCTGCTTAGGACTATATTCTACTATTCCCTTAAATTTCACCTTTTTATCTTTTCGGGCTTCACAATTTATAAAACCAACAATTTTATAGTTTGGATCTGCATCATTAAAAGCTTGAACTATAGCCTCAATATTCGAAGTTTCTCCAACTATTAAACCTTTTTTATAGAATCTAGGAGATACAATAAAAGTAATATAGATAAAACGCCATAAAAATAGAGCTGATAGAATAGAAAAGTAAAAACCTAATATTTGGAGTCTATTTTCTGGTAAAACGGGCGTTAAAAATGGGGTTAAAAAATAAAATAGCACAGTAATAGATACCGTAAGAACAATGTTTACATATGTTTTTTCAATATTACTAGATTTTTGTAAATCGTAGATTTCAAAAATGGTTCCGAAAATAGAAACATATAAAATAAGCACAAAAATCCAACTCCAATTTTCTTTAGTAATTGTAAAATAATCAAAAGCAAAAGTATTACCAACAAAATAAAGCACCAGAATTACTGAGAAAATATCGAATAAACGCAAAAGTACTTTTCGTTCTGAAATATTAAAATGAATACTGTTTTTGGACATTTTTAAGATTTTTTTCTCCTCGGTAAAGATAACAAGTAAATTTAGATAACAAATGTTAAGAGAGCAGAGATATCCATTTTTCCTTAACAATCTCCCAGTCAAACTGTTCAACTTTAAGTCTAGCGTTTTTACTTAAATTTATAGCTAATGTTTTATCCTTTATTAAGTTTTTAATAGCCGTATTAAAGGCATTTACATCATTTGGTTCAACTAATATACCGTCTAAGCCATTATCAATTAAAAAAGGCATTCCTCCTACATTAGTAGAAATAATTGGTAAACCCAAAGCCATAGCTTCAATAACACTAACTGGCGTATTATCAACATTTGTTGTGTTGATAAATATATTAAAATGTCTTGCCTTATCATGCCATTGTGGCTTAGTTAATCTACCTGTAAATTCAACATCTAAATTTAGTTTTTTTGCATACATTTTTGTTTCCTCTAAGCTTCCATCATTATCAGGACCAATCATACAAAGCTTAGCTTCAATATCATTTTCTTTTAAAGATTTTAGAATATCAATGGCTAACGATGGATTGTAAACTCTGGAAAAAGAACGCACCCATAATAAGTTTACAGCATCTAATGGTCTTTTCGTAAAAGTATATTTTTTTAGCTCTATAGAATTTGGTATACAAACTACATTTGTATAACCAGATGCTTCAAAATTTGATTTTGTATATAATGAAGGGGCTACATTTATATGAGCATTGTTAAAAATTGATTTAGATAACCTAGGATTATGCTTTAAACGGTTTGGCAAACCTCCTCCCCTTAAGATTGGAATATATTTTAAATTTAAAATTCTGCATAACTGACTTACTGCATAAGCGAAGCAAAAATTTAGAGTGCTATATGTATCAATAAGCACATAATCTACTTTTCCTCTAGATAACAAAACTGTTAAGAGCATATCAAATAATCTCATCAGTTTATTAGGTTTATTAGATACCAACTTTACGTGAAATCCTTCCATCTTCAAAAAAACACCTAAAGTCTCTACTGAAGTGGGTGTTTTATTCTTTCCCGATAACTGGTTTCCTATATAAATTATATTTTTCATTGGTAACATTTAATAAAGCTAGAGCATAAATAAAACCTGGAGCCGCAATTCGCATAGATGAGTGATTAATCGTCGCAAACCAAAAGCACAAAAAGGCGTAAAAGTAATAATTTCTTTTATTTTGAGATCTATAAATTAGAGGTGCAAAAATAAGAATCCCTAATATGATAATACCCATCATACCATGTTCGCCTAAAATTCGACTCACTTCGTTGTGAGATGTCAAACCTACTTCTCCCTCTCTAATACGCTCTTCTTTAGCACCACTTGCTCCAATTCCTAAGAAAGGGCTTTTTATAAATCCTTCAATTTCCTCCATAAATAAAGTCAATCGACCTGTAGAAACATCTGCCTTTTCTTCACCCAAAGCGTTTTCATTAGCATACCGTTTATCTATAAGTCCCATCGTTTGATTAGAACTTATCACCCAAGTAATGGTTATGACAGCCATGAAAAGCACTAACTGCTTTAGTAATTTCCCTCTTATTACCCATGAGGACTGAAAAAAGTAAGACACTAAAAACACAGCTATACATAATAATCCTGTTATAACACCTCCTCTACTAAAAGTAACAACTGCTCTAAAAGACATAGCAACAAAAATTGTAATATTCAAAACTTTAATTCCAAGTTTTGAAGACCTAACAAATAATCTAGCCCCAATAAGAAACATACCTAAACCCAATACTGTAGCCACTTGATTTGGTCCAAAACCACCAGAGGTAGCAGGATTAGAACCGGTTCCTGTTAATACTTCTTTAATACTAGGCGTATATAGAAATAAGTAGGTTGTTAAGGATACTAAAGGTAATATTACATATAAGAGGACATCATCTAATTGCTTACGACTTATTTTTTTTTCATAGCAAAATAAAGATGCCATACCTAAACAAATAGGACCACTTAATACAAATAAAACATTCTTTCTGAAATTGGCTTCGTAACTTATAAGCATGGAAGCTACAAAAATTGAAGGCACTAAACAGATTAAAAATATGAAGTAAGGATAGGCTCTACTTGAAATACCTTTATAAAACATCCCCATCAGCGAGAATAGAATGACAATATATTTTGATGCCTCGTAAGCTAAAGAACTTTTAGTCATTCTGAATAAAATCTCTGCTCCGACAAAATAGGCACAACCAATTAACACATATAAACTCTTTTTAGAGTTGGAAGCTTTTATAATTTTTTGTAAAAAATAGAATAGTGCAATTATAAAATATAGTTTTCCAAGATTCTCATTAAAATAAACGAGTCCTCCAAAAATAATATGAAGTCCAATTAAAGCGCTATAGCCTAACTTATTTTTCAATAGTATGTCTTTAGAAATTTAAATTATAACTGCACAAATATAAGATTACCAGCTTAGTTTTCATCCAATAAATGAATTACCTACTTACATAAGCTAGATTATTTCATTCTTAATTCTTTCTAAGTAATAATCGTAAGTAAACAAATTAATGAGATCCGAATCACTTTGCATGGCCTTTAAATCTTCATGCCTTAATTTTTGGATACCCTCAATAACATTTTTTAAGTTTTCAGACGTATTGGGAGTGGTTATAAATCCATTTTCACCATCATGAATATATTGACCAATGGATGAAACGTTTGAAACTATGGGAATACAACCAAAGTTCAGAGCTTCAGCTATTACTTTGGGAAACCCTTCTGATGCTGAAGAAGGTAACAAAAAGAAATGAGACTTTTTAAAAATCTCAAAAAGGTCATCAAATTTCATAAAGCCATGAAAAATAAAATGGATATTAGAACTGTGGGCTAAAGATTTGTAAACGTCCATATTAGGACCATTACCGATAAAATGAACTTCTTTCACTTTGTCTTTATCATCTAACAATTTAAAGGCTTCTATAATTCGTCTTACTCCTTTTTCATCTTCTAATCTGCCTGCAAAACAAAATATAAAGGGCTGATTAAAATCTTTATTTTTTGAGATTTCAATACCTTCAAACCTATAGTTTCGACTTAAACAAGGGTTTTCAAAAGTTAAGCATTGCTTAGGCTGATTTTCCCAACGTCCATTTATGGTTACTGTTCTATTTTGGTTTTTTAAAAACCATCTTTGAATAGCATAGCCCATTGGTGCATTTTTTTGATTCCAATTACCCGCATATTTAAACCAACCTTTTTTATTTGAAAATAAAATTAAAAGCGGTATTAAATAAACACCTATGCCTGTTGGCGCTCGAAATTGAAAAATATCTACTTTTTTAAGGTATTTAAAAACTTTTAAAATGGTTTGTGGTGCTTGCCAAATAATCCCCATTTTATCAATTAGCCTTTGCCCACCTGTAAAAGGTAAGCTAACAAAGTGAACATTATTTTTTGTGTAAGGTACAGAACTTAAAGGTGCTTCTCCTTCTCGGAGTACGGCAATATGATAAATCTCATCAAACATATCTGCTAAGTGATTAATTTCTGTAACTGTTGACCCCCAACCTACTAGTAAGCCTTTGTCGTTAATATAATGAGATGTATGTGATATTATTAGAAGTTTACTCAATGCTTTGTATGTATTGTTTTATTATTTTATCCCAATCAAAATTATTTGACCAAGCCTTACTATTCTTTGAAAATTCTACGTAATTATTTTTAATTGTTTTAATGGCCGAAATAAGAGCATCACTATCAGTAGGAGTTATTAACTTTCCGGAATAGCCCTCACTTATAGCGTCTAAAATACCACTATTTTTTGCGCCAATTGCGGGAAGACCTAAAGCATTGGCCTCTATTATGGCAATACCAAAACCTTCAATATCTCCTGTTTTAGTTTCGTTACTGAGCATTACAAAAATATCACTTTCTAGTAGTATTTTTTGCTTTTCATACTCATCAACTCTACCATAAAATATCAAATGATTACTCACATTCAATTTTGATGCGTAACTCTCAAGCTTTAATTTCTCAGTAGGGATACCAACAATATGATATTCTAAATTTGGAAAATGCTCTATTAATAATGGTAACGCTTTTATAATATTTATTTGACCTTTTCTTTCTGTAACGTTTCCAACAGTAATTAGTTTTAAAGGTTCTGATACAGTCTTAAAATTAGAATGCTCATGCTTTTTTATGTTAAACCCATTTGGAATAACACGTATACGTCTCAAATTCAAATTACTAATTAAAGATTTTGTATGATTTGACACCGCTATTATTTCATCAAAACATTGCAAAGCATAATTTATTAAAAAACGCTTAAATCCTTTAAGATTAACTTCACTACCATGAATTATGGCGATACTTTTTTTATTAAACTTATAATTTAAACCAACAAGCCAAAGTGAAAATTTACCAGATGCAATTACCACATCTACATTACTAACCCGTTTTAAATATCTAATTATTCTATCTAAATAGGTTATAAAAATAAAAGATCGTCTTTCAATTCTTTCTATAACAAATGGCAGTTTACTATCAAATTCTAACTCTTCTAAACCATTTTTAGATCTGTTGTCGCAAAGAACATTAACCGAATAGTTATTTTCACTAAGTTTTAATGCCAAATTAAAAGCATGATTTCCTATTCCGCCTGGTTGTGGAGGGAATTCTGAAGTGACAATAAGAATTTTTTTAGATTTCATTTATTAGAGCGCCTTCCTTAATTTTATTTGAAGAAATTCTCCAAGATTTCACCATTTGAAATATGACTAGTGGAAATATGAAAATAATCAAAAAATACCCTAAAACTAATACTTTTTGATTACCCTTATATTTATAAGGGATTAATGATAAAGGTATCATTCTTAATAGCGCATAAATGGAGTGTTTTGTTCCAAAATATGTTCTGAAAAAATATAAAACACTGGGTATGGGTCGTGGGGCAAATATATTTTTAGGCCTAAAAGCATCCCAATTACCCATTTCTCTTAAACCTCCAATACCAGCTTTCACATCTACACAACTAGCCTCAGGATTAGAAATACTTTTAAACCCTGCTAAAAAACATCGCAAACCAAATTCACCATCTCCCATTCTACCTTTTTCAAATTGTCGATCGAACAAACCCACCTTTTTAAAAATACTTTTTTTCAATAAAGCATTCCCTGTAGCAAATTGACTGGCCGAGGCAAAAAATGACCTAGACTTAGGAATACTTTTTCCTTCTGGATAAAACACACCAGCAGAAATATCAGCTTGGAAAAAATCTAAACACTTTAAATGAGATTCTAACCAATTTGATTTTACTCTAACATCATCTTCAGATAATGCTATAAAACCAGAAGAAGCAGCCTTTACAGCAGTATTTCTGGCTAACCAAAGTGCTTTTTCTTCCTGACGAATCAATTTTATATCCAAATTATAATTGGTATAAAAATTCGAATCGTAAGGCTCTGATTGATCGACAATAATAACTTCAAAATGTGTGTAAGTCTGTTTTTCTAAATCTTGCAAAACATCTTTTAAATACTCGTATCTATTGAGTGTTGGTATTACAATGCTAATAAAAGGCATCTCTTTTATGAGGTCAGATTGAAAGCTATAATAATCTGAATACAATAATATCTTGTTTTTAAAGCCACAGCGCTTTATATGGCGGGTTTTTAAAAATGCCGGAATGTCTTTGAACGGATTTTTAAAACTCAATAAACGTATTACCAATACATAAAACACCCAAAACGCATGAAAATTTTTACGTATAAATCGATACTCATCAATAACGGGTAGTGTTTCAAATGCTTGATAGGTTTTTGATTCACCTATATAGCCTTCTTGTATAGCTTGCCATGATAAATCATAATCTTGAGCAGTTTTCGATTGATATTTAGCATCTAAATCTAAATGACTAATAATGAATTTTGGTAAACTTTCAATCTGAGGAAAAACAGTAGTATTATTTTCTTTTTTTAATTGAAAATAATGTGTGGGTTGTAAATATTTTAAAAACCTAAAAGGCATAATTTATTGTTGTTTTTATGTTGTTGAGGCGTAATATTCTTTAAAAAAACTAAACCGTAATGATTTCTGCCATAACATTCTATTACTCTTACTAAGGACTTGAAACTCATCTGGAGATAAACGCTTATGGAACTCTAAAATTTTTTGTGCAATATAACTCATTTCATGAGCTTCTACCCAAACTACGTGACTTTTCCAATCTATTATATCATCTAAAGGGACTAAACAATCTGTATTCACAAAAACAGGAATACGTCCCATAGCCAGCGTTTCATAAAAACGAACTGAAAAATTTCCAGCACCTCTTATGCATAAGACATATTGAGACTGTTTTATATTATTAAAATATTCTAAAGCCGTTTTTTTTCTTAATTCTTTGGTATTAACTCCTGCTCGATAGCGGTTTCTAAAAATAAAATTTGTGCTGATTGTATTATTACTTTCAATACGTTTCAATAACTGAAAACGAACAAAAGGCGCTACAAAAAAAGGATCAAATTCATAAGGGTGTTTCTTAAACACATTAATTAAGCGCTTTCTTAAAGTCTTAACAAAAGATTTTAATACTCCTAAAACACTCCCATTGGCATGTCCACAAAAACCTATTATTGGTTTTATGCTATACTCTGGAATGTCATTTTTTTTTGTTTGAAAATATGTTTTTAAAGGATCCGTTATAAAAGCCGGCATTCCTTTGTGTAAATGTGGTAATTGAGATTTAAAGCCACTTGCTCTAAAAACAATAACATGTTCATAAAAAGGCAATGAATAACCAACATCTCCCAAGCTAACTATCCAAACTATTTTGTTTGTTTTTGCTGCTTTAGCAATGAATAAATTTGCTAAATCTATTTTTTTATGTTGGATATAATAATCCCAAGACATTGTTAATACAGCTACATCCGCCTTTTCTATGTTTTCTACCAACTGAAAATCTTGTTCTGTAATACCATAATTTTCAATACGTTCTTTATCGGTATAATCTTCACCTTTGAGAAACGGTTTTAAAAGCGGAAACAGTTGACCTCTAAACTTTGGGCTATAATGCGATTTTGAGTAATAAATTTTCATTCTTGTAAGAACATATCTTTTTTTAAAAATTAATGCTTATATACGGTTATTTTTTAAAGTTAACAAACCACGCTTTTTAGAATTATAAAATATAAACTCAACGTGAAATCGAATAGCCCTCATTAAACGGTGTAACTTAAGTTTTTTCAAAATGTTACGTTTATTTACAGGAACCCCATGCATAATCACCGATTCACTCTGTTGGTTAGGAATAAAAAAATATAAATGCGATATTGCAATTTTTGCATTAGATTTCATAATGCGAATGGCGTATTCATTTTCACCATAGGGTCCACTAACATTATTTAAAAAGTACCCAAATCTGTTGAAAAAATCAGGAGTTGTTAAAAATGGGTTATCACTATATTGAAATGTATTATAATAAAAATTTTTAAGTGAAAACTTTGGAATCAAACTAAAGTTGGTTGATAGCTTTAACAAATGTGGAAACCTATAATTAGCTTTCAAACGACACATATCTGCCTGTTTATTAGATATAATAAGCTTTGCTTCATCTAGATAGTCTATCAACTCAGGCTTTACTATAAAATCTTCTTGACAATACAATATAAATTGCCCTTTGCATGCCTTTAATCCTTGATTAAGGTTCGAAGCTAAACCTTGATTTTTTTTACTTAGAATGAGAGTATCAACAGGTAAACCTTTAAGGTGAGCTTGAACTTCATCTGTACTACAATCATCAGCAACTACTATTTCTATGTCTTGTAATTTTAGCTTTTTGAACGCTTCTATACATCTTTTTAGGGCTTCGAACCGATTATAATGTGTAATCAAAATACTAATCATAATTATAATTTAATTAGTTTCAAAGTTTACAAAATTTTCTTATTTAATTTTATAAATAGTTATTCTATTTGCTTAATTAATTTAGCTGGTACACCTCCATAAATTGATTTTGGTGGAACACTTTTGTTAACAACTGCACCAGCTGCAATTACAGCTCCCTTTCCTATCGTTACACCTTGTAAAATAATCGCTCCGCAACCTATCCAAACCTCATCTTCCACAATAATTGACTTTGTCCATCCACCTCTTCTCTTTTTTGAATCATAAACCAAACTATGATTCATTGTTTCAAAACAAACTCTAGGGGCTATTTGACAATTATTACCAATAATAATTTTATCCTTTGGGCAGCCAAATCTAATATCAGTATTCAAAAATGTGCCTTTTCCAATTTCTATATTATAAGCTTTACCTATAGGTCTTATTGTAAGTGGCCCAAAAATTTTACACTTTCCTTTAATTTTTATACCACTTAATTTATATAATAAATATCTATGCTTATCAAGTATTTTTAACCTTGTAAAATTGTTTGCTATTGTTAGAAAAATCGCTTCTTTAAGCCCTTGTATCATTATTTAATCTATTTAAAATATGGATATACTTTTTAAATACAAATAAACAGCACATATTAAATCTGTTATAAGAGAAGTTACTTTATCTTTATAAGGCTTAATCTCTTGAAAATCCCATTTCTCTATACCCTTTATATTATTTTTGTTAAAGACTTTCCCCACTCCTTTCTATAGCTTCAATCCCATCATTATACACAATCATGATACTAATTATATTTATGGTTTAATTAATTCTGTAATTTATAAAACTCTAGAAAAGCTTGCTGCTGCTTCTCAAGATTAAAATGATCTTTAACACGACTCGTTGCAGCTAACACCATCTGATTTTTAATATCATCGTTTAAACCAATAACGTATAATAAGGTTTTAGTTAAAAGTGTATATTCATTTTTAGGAACTACCCAACCAGTTTCCTCATGAATCACATTTTCAGCTAAACCTTCAGCATCAGAAACCACACACAACAAACCCATTGCTTGAGCCTCTAAAACGGCATTACAAAAACCCTCTGAAATACTATATTGAATATAAATAGTTGATTTCTCATATAAAGCTAGAACTTCTTTTCTATTTTTTTTCCCTACTAAATGAACCTCGCCAGTTAAGTCCATTTCATGAACAGCGTAAGCAATCCGTTCAAAATCTTTACCATCTCCAACAATAGTATAAGTAAACGGTATTTGCTTTTTCTTTAGTTCTGAAAGACTTTGAAGTGTTTGTACTACACCTTTTTTCCAATGCAAACGCGCTACGGTTAAAAAATTAATTTGTCCTTCAAAATCAACCTTCTTTCCGCAAAAAAAAGAAACATCAATCGCTGGAGTAATTTTTTCTACATGTACAGATTTAGATAACCCTAAGTCATACGCTAGGTTTATTAAATCATTTGAAATAGTGTGAACTTTATCTACGCGTTTCCATAATAAATTATAACAATTTTTGTGTTTTAATGGATAAATAGCAATATCAAACCCCCTTAAACTAATAGCCATTTTGGCTCCTATAGATTGGGCTACTAACTCTCTGCCTATAGACATTGTTGCAAACCCAAAATGTAACCAATCTACTTTTAATTTAAGCAACGTGGCATTAATGTATATTTTTTCAAGACTACGTTTAAAGGACGTATGTTCTTTCTTCTCTAATTTATAGTAAGTCCAGACCTGTTTATAATAAAAAAATAAGCTTAGAAATACAGGTATCATACTAATAAGTTGAAATACTTTATTCTTATAAACTTTTGTTTGGACTCGTTGCTCACATAAATCAAAATGCAGATTTTTTTTAGATGTTATTAATAGCACTTTATGCCCATGCTCCTGTAAGCCTTTTATTTTTGAACGAAAAAAAGTTTCAGAATATCCTGGTGTTGAAGAAAGAATTAAGGCTATTTTCATTTGTTATTCATAGTACTTAGCTCTTACTGCCTTATAGAATTCCAATTCAGGCTTCAATTTAGCTAATGCATATTCCTTTTCTGTTTCGCTTATTTGAAATTCTACGTTTTTAAAACTACGCTCATTTCTAATATTCAAACTTAAATTTAATGTCTCACTTAAGTCTTTTACAGCACCATCAAAATTATCTAGAAAATAAACTTTATCTACTTTTTTAAGATTTTTAAGTCCTTCATCAATTTGAAGTGATTGACTAAACATAAATAATTGATTTAATAAATATTTGTCACTAAGATTATCAATAAAGTCCTTAAATGATTTATTCAATAAATTGTGTTGCTTTTTTAATACAAAAAAAGACGGGTCTAATTTAAAACCTAAATCGTCGTCTACTTGTGTTACCCAACAATAGTATTTATAAAGTGATACTAATCTTTTATAAGGGTCTCTAAACATTGTAAAGGTAAAGGTATTCGGTTTGAAATTTAATTCCCATTGTGCAAAATGAGCACTGGCAAATAAATAATTTCCTTTTTCTATTAATTCCTTACTATATCGAACAAAAGAATATTTTTTCCCTAAAATAATGGGTTCTCTTCTTACAGTATCTAAAGAGAAATTCTCTAATCCCCAAAAGGCACTATTAATAGAAGTTCCAGCAGATTTACGGATATGCAAATGATATACTCTATCAATGTCTTTTGGTAAATGTTTGGCATTGTTATAAAAATTTACTGCTAAGAAGATTTTAAATTTTCTATAGTATTTTTTATATGTCCAACTATTCTTAATTTTTTTTAAGATCATTTATAAACCATTAATTTATATAAACTTTCTCGTTGCTTAATAAATGAATTTAAACTAAAATTTTGATAGACCATATCTATCAATTCCAAACTGTTAAATTCATTATTATTAACAAAAATATTTATTTTCTTAGCCAAATCATTACTGTCAGATGGTTCAAATAAAAACTGCGGATATTTATACAGAACATCTTTAATACCAGATATATTAGAACCAATAACTGGTATTCCCATAGCCATAGCTTCTAAAGGCGCTATGGGCATACCTTCTTTCCGCCCTTCATTTTTTGTAGGTATTACAAAAACATTAGACAAAGCAAGGTATGGTTTTACATCCATTTTTTTTCCTAAAAACAAAAATTCATCAGTATGATATTTTATTTTTAGTGCCTCTGCATAATCACTTTCGTCATTTCCTATTATTAATACTTTTATGCGCTCATTATTAATAATTCTAACAGCTTCTAATAATATTTCAATCCCCTTTACAGGTACCATATTAACAACTGTAACAACAATAAAATCATCTTCAATTAACCCTAAACTGCCTGCTAACTCTAAATCTTTATCCTGTGGTTTATATTCCGTGGTATCAACACCCAGAGGAAGCTGAATCACTTTATCTGGTATCCATTTAAAAAAATCATTCACCATATCATTATTAATAGCTATGATTTTAGAGCTCAATTTTGATCGCCATACCCAAGATTTATTACCCCATCCCATGGCTTTTTTAGTATATAAGAAAGGGATTCCTGCTAGTTTTGCAGCTAACGGTTCAGAAAAATCAGAACTCCAGTGCCATGAATGTATTACATCAAATTTATGTTTTTTAAAAAAACACCTTATTTTCCAAACTCTAAAAAAAAATGTGCTTAACGGTTTATATTCAGTAGTAAACTGGAAAACATGAATAGGAATTCTTAATTCTTGTACCTTTTTAAAAAATGCTCCTCTTGTATGAAAAACACATATTTCTGGCGCAAAAATAGTTTTATCCAAACCTTTTACTAAATCATAAACTACTTTTCCACTTCCAGCAGTATCAAAGTTTGGAATTGTATATAATATTTTAATTTTCTGAGACATACAATTATGATTCTATAGATCTAATTACTCTAGCGGGATTGCCTGCTACAACACTATTTGAAGGCACAGATTTAACCACAACTGATCCAGCCCCTATGATCACGTTATTACCAATTACTATATCTCCAATAATACATACGTTTGCTCCTACCGTTACATTGTTTCCAATAACTGGAAGCAAATTATTATCATTAAACTTATTACCTATGGTTAACCCGTTTCTGAATTCAAAATTTTCTCCTATGCGCTTCGCATTTATTACGGTTGAAAAAGGATGAAAACATACCAATCCACCTGATATTTTAGTACTTCCAAAAATCTTACACTCATAACCTGTTTTAAATAATTTATTTAAATATGCTCTCTTTTTTTTTGTTCTCCAAAAGAAAATAAAGGCAAACGCAGGATAATAAATCATGAGGTGTTCAAATTTCTTTTTTGTACTCAAATTCATGGCATGACAGCCTCTTACTTCATAAGTGCGATTTATATCGGAAATAATGATTTCATTAGATTTTACATATTTTTTGAAAAAAAAATACAGCACTAATTTTTTCAAACTATGTCTTAATAAAAATATGGGGCTCATTATACTCATGCTATAACGGGAGAAATACATCTATGTTTACAAAAATAATATACTTTTTATTTAGCTATAAATGATGGATTTAGTAACGTTTCCTTATTGTATTTTAATTCTAGTCCGTCCACGGTTTTTATATTATATCCTAATACTTTTAATATACTATGTGACGCTGCTGTGTCCCACTCCATTGTAGGCACAAATCTAGGATATATATTTGCTAATCCTTCAGCGATTAGCATAAATTTCAATGAACTTCCCATTGAAATTAGCTTAACATTACCTGTAACAGCATTAATATACTCTTGCGTTTCTTTATTTGAATGCGATTTAGAAGCCACAACAACAGTTTCTATCTCATCAAATTTCAATACTTTTTTATCTAGCTTTTTTTTCACTCCACCATCTAGAATAAATGGGTTAATCTTATCGCCTCCAACATACATTTTATGTAATACTGGAACATATACAATTCCAAATACAGGTATATCATCTTTCATTAAGGCAATATTTATAGTAAACTCGCCTGTTTTGAGTATAAATTCTTTTGTGCCATCAATAGGGTCAATACACCAATACAGATTCCATTTTTTTCTCACCTCATAAGGTGTGTGCCTACCTTCTTCTGATAAAATAGGTAAACCATATTTTATTAATCCATCTGTTAAAATTTGATGAGAACGTGTATCTGCATTTGTAAGCGGTGATAAATCAGCTTTTTCTTCAGTCTTTAAAGTATCTGTATTATTATATATCTCTAAAACGGCCTGACCTGCTTTTTCCGTTAATAGAACTAAATCATCTAGTATACCTGCTATCTCCATAACTATAACTTTATTTTGTTACTGAGTTTGAACATTATAGTTTCAATAATATCAGGTATATTTTTATTTTCAGTATCTATGATCATATTAGGTTGCGTCGGTTTTTCATAAGGTGCATCAATACCAGTAAAATTTTTAATCTCACCCTTTCTTACCTTTTTGTAAAGTCCCTTAACATCTCTACGTTCACATTCTTCAATAGATGTTGACACAAAAATTTCAAAGTAATTTTCACTTCCTACAATATTTTTAATATTTTCCCTGTCTTTTATATACGGTGCCACAAAAGAAGCTATTGTAATTATTCCAGTATCAATAAATAATTTAGAAACTTCCCCAACACGTCTTAAGTTTTCAGACCTACTCTCTGGTGCGAAATTTAAATCTTTATTAAGACCATTGCGTAAATTATCACCATCAAGAACAACAGTTCTAATACCCTGTTCATAAAAGCATATATCAAGAGCATCAGCTATTGTTGATTTTCCAGAACCCGAAAACCCCGTCAAAAGAATCAAAAAAGAATTATGATTATTCATTTTTGTTCTTTCTGTTTTAGAAATTGATAACGATTGTGGAATTATATTTTTTTTCATCTGTGACACTATAGAATTATCTTCATGTTTTCAAGAATTAGATCCTTATTATTCCTTATTTGTTTTCTGAAAATACAGGCTCAAAGTTAGTAACATACTTATTGAATGTGAATAGAAAACCTTATTATTATTGTAGAATAAATCATAAAACTTATTAACCACATTTTTTTTAACAATACGATTAAATTCTTCAGAAAACAACATCTCTTTTAGGTTTTTATCATTCGTATCTCCCAAAAACTGTAACTCCCAATTTCTTTGAATATATTTTTTACCCAATGCCGCATTCAATTCTCTTTTTAATTTATTCACTATCCGATACGGTAAATTAAAAGGGGTTTTATTTAAATGATAATTATACAAATTAAAGGGTTTATTTTCTTGCCAAGTTATTTTTGCCAATTTTGGATTTCTCTTTTTAATATAGGCAATTTGCATTTTTCTATCTGCAAGGAAATCTTCTGGGACTGTACAGATGAACTCACACATCGCATTATCATAATAAGGCAACGTTATTGGTTTTTTATTTTCAAAAACAGACAAATTGATAGAAGTCCATCTAGGTGCCCAATACATAGACTTAAATGCCCGTATTTTAGCACTAGAATTTTCTATATTTATTGCGCTTAACAAAGTTTGCACTCTCTGGCGTAAATAGGTTTCAAAATCACCATCTAACTTCCAATACTCCCAAAGTGTCTTTGCGAGTTCAAGCCCTCCTTTTTTTATAATTTTTTTTAAAACCAATTCCAATTCTTGATCTGTGCTCAAACGATCTTCACACATGCTATCAAAAAGTACATCGCCCCAATGGCCTAAGGAAAATACGTCTCCCATAGCATCAAACTCATCAATTACAGCCATTTGACGGGGGTGTGTAAAATCTGAATAGCAGTTATTAATTCCAGCAAGGTCTTCTATACTACCCCATAAATAACCATTTGGAATCTCAAATTCTTGAAACTTAAAGCTACAAGCCTTGGCTATTTTTTTTGATAGTTTGGCCTCTTTATATCCTCCTAAAAAACTATAACTATAGGAATTTACAGATTTACCAAGCTGTTTTAAGGCCACAGCCTGTGTTCTGCTATCTAAACCTCCTGAAAGCGGTAAAATAACTTGCTTATGCCCTGTTTGTTTATCAATAGTGCTTTCAAACAAGTTCGTAAAGGTTTTTAAACAGGCATCAAAAGACACGTTAGTTGGTGTATAATGCCATGTAAACCAAGGTTCGCTTTTAATTAAATAACCTTCATCATCAATAGTATTTATGCTTGCTGATTTTAATACAACTTCATCTTTCCAATACGTATCTTGATCTAGAAAAAAACCAATAGCGGTAAATACGCAGATGGCTTCCAGATTAAGTTCATGCGGTGCTTTTATTTTAGCAAACTGCTGCCTTGTAGGTATAATGTCTGTTTTAATTATTTTCATTTATGCAAGCCTTGTATAATCCTTCCATGCCTTGAAGCATCTTTTTATCCGTAAATTGTTCTTCAACTTTCTTTCTGGCTTGTTGGCGTACATTATCCAGTTCCTCTTCTGAGCTGTTATTAAAATCTATAACCGCATCCGCAAGGGCTTCTGGATTTCGCAAAGGCACTACCCAACCTTCTTGTTTATGTTCAATAAGCTCTGTCATACCACCACAATTTGTACTAATTACTATGGTACCTAAGGCCATAGCCTCAATAGCTACATTAGCAATACCCTCTTCTATACTTGGTAATAGCATAGCATCCGCGCTTTTAATTGCTTCAAACACGTTTTGTTGTGGCAAAGCATCTAACAACGCTACCCGCTCTTCTAAATTATAAAACGCACGCAGATATATCAATTCTTCTTCTTGTCCAGCGCCTACAATAGTATATTTAAAATCAATACCTTGGGCTTTTAACAATGCGCAAGCTTTTAGCGCATAACTATATCCCTTTTTCCAATGCGGTCGTCCTACAGATATTAACCTCAACCGTTTTCCCTTCTTATAAGAAATTTTGAATGGAATCTCTGATAAATTTAAACCGCTATACACCACATGGTCTATTTTAGAAGGATTAGAATAAATAAAATCTCCTTTTTTAGAGATCGCCTTGGATACGGAGTGAAACCCAGCCATTTTAGGAAGCCACTGCTTTAAATAGTTTAGGTTTTCGTAATCAATAAAAGGTCGTACATTAATATGATAACCACGTTGACTTAATACTACAGGATATGTATTTTGAGACAATATGGGTTCTAAAATAGGGATATTAGAGACCCATTGGGCATGAATAATATCTGGTTTTATGGTATTAACAACCCGTTTAAAATTTTGATTTTGAAGTTGTTTTCTATTAAATTTCATGATATTTATTAGCGTTGAAACCAACAATTTTATAGACCATTGTGATAAAGCTATAGATAAAGACGTTTTTATAAACCCAATTTTACTAGAGTTTGAACCCAGCTTCACGTAATGTACCCCCTTAACCTTATGCTTTACAGTTTCATTAAAGCCTAAAACATAAACTTGATGAGATTTGACTAACCCTTCTATTAATCGATTAATAAATGCTGTTGTTTTAAACGAACCGTCGAAGATTATTATTTTTAAGCTCATACCGTTTATTCTATATCATTTTTTAAAAAATAATATTCTATTTTTTATACGATTAGCAAAAGATGGTTTTTTTTTAATAATCATAAGCTCATTATTAATACTAACATCATGCGAAGCAACTATATTATAAATTTTCTCTGGGGTTATTGAACCTGAAAATTCACCTTTTATTACTTTCAAATTGTTCTTTAGTATTTCTTTGGTTTTAGCTTTTAAATCATCAATATCAGGATAAGATTTATTATCAGAATAATAACCATCTATAAACCCTTTAATGAAAATTCTAAAGTCATAATCTAACTTTCCGCGTTCTAGCCAGTATACAAAAAGGCTTGACCACTTAAAATGTTTTATACCATGAAAAAAAGCTTTTCTATATATATCCTCGTAGAATTGAAAAAAATCATGTAAAGCAAATAGTCTACTTTCCTCTACAAAATTAAAGCCGTCCTTTTTCATTTTACTGTATAAGAAGGATTCTGGTCTTACCTCATTTTTAATCTCCTTATAATATTTTTTTGCATTTTTTAAATTTTCAGTTAAATACAAATGTGGTCCTCCCGACTTTGTACCTCCTCTAAATTTATCAATTATATAACCTTGATAAACATATAAATTAGTAGAATTTATACTAGCTCGGTTTACCATTTGTGTTATTGCATTTGGTACTATAATTAAATCAGCATCTATAGCCAATGTCCATTTTTTACCTTGTTTAAGCCCAATATCAAACGTTTTAATTACGGCTTCACTAAATGGTTTTTCCTCAATAATAAAAACGTTCTCTTCGTTAACTTCATTTAAAACTAAATTTTTACAAGCAGATATTGTTCTTTCATTTGCTGATCTAATTACTACAGTAATATCATTTATCATAAAAATATATTTATACTTTTAATTTTAATATCCACAATTTAATTGTATTATTTTTTACATTAAAAATACCATTAAAAATAAGAGCCCCGAAAAAGTAGATATAAGAATAAATTTTAAACCCAAATTCCTTAAAAGGCACTAAAAAATAACTTCCAATGTTTTTTAATTTTATGGTTATATTAAACTTATATACTCTATTAAGAGTAAAGTAAGACAACCCTTTATAACTATCCAAATTATTAATTTTAAGCATAACTTGCAATGCTTTTGCAACTTCTAAACCTTCTCTTTGTATCCGACCTTCAGCTGATTGATTTTTATAAGTAAAAGCATTCTCTACTTTTTTCACTCTGTTATTAATCTTTGATGAATACATGTCATGAATATAGTCTTCATTATTTCTCAGTTCCACCCAATGATTACTTAAAGATACTTGACTTCGCCACAAGCAAGAACTTGTACTCCAACTTCTATTATATGTTTGAAAAATACTTGGTACTATGCTTTCAGGAATAATATCTCCAACACGTCTTCCTACTTCCACACCCAATTTAACTACAATTGTATTTGAGAATACCATCCCCGTACTTGGGTTTACATTCATTACATGAACACATTCTTCTAAAAAATTTTCGCTCCAAAAATCATCAGAATCTAAATAGCATATATATTCTCCCTTTGCATTCGCTCTTCCTATTTGTCTGGCATAACCTGGTCCTCTATTTTTAGAATATCTAAAAAGTTTAACATCAATAATATTGCCTTCATTAACAACAATAGGTAATGTGGAGCCATCATCAACAACAATAACCTCAAAATTTTTATAGGTTTGCTTTGTTAATAATTCAATCGCTTTATTTAACAACTCTTGTCTATTAAAAACAGGTATAACTACGGAGACTAATTTTTCGATTTCTGATTTAATTTCGTTCATATTTTAATATTGGCCATCATAGTTTTAATAGCAATATTGAAGCGTATTAACTTGTTTTTATCTCAAATGTATTTGAATTTAAGAACACTTATTAGTTAAAATTCAAAATTATCAATTAGATTGTATGAATACCTTTTAAGTTTATAACTTCTCTTATTACTTAGCAAAGATATTCTAATTATTAGGCACAATTTAATCTTATAATAAAAAGGTAAAACATTTTTTAAGCCCTTTAACATAAACAAAATGTTTTCTTTATCTCTATTTTTTAATCCCAAAAAAATTAATTTAATTATGGCGTTGTAATAATATTTAAACACTTCAAAATCTTTAAGTGCGTGTGCTCTTTTAATGTTTGCTACATAGTTAAATGACAATGATGCAGCATATGGTTTAAAATATACCTCACTTTTTTTTGATATAGAATTATCATGCTGCCTGTATAAAAACAAGGACTTATTCAAAATGGTATACTTATTAGCAGGTAGTTTAAAAAATAACCGTGAAAAAAATTCGGATTCTTGACCTTTTTTTATTTTAGTTGAAAATAAGGATTTATCTTTTAAAAACGATTTTCTGAATAATACAGATGGCGTTAAGACTTCTAGCTGCCACATTGCATAATCTTTGTATAGGAATGTATTTACCTTTAAATCAATATTTCTTATAAGCTCAAGATTATAATTGGTGTGACTACCAGAACAGATAACCAAATCTATATTTTTGGTAAACGCTGAAACCTTAGTTTTCAAATAATCAGGTAACATTACATCATCACTGTCAAACCACTGAATATAATCTCCTTTACTCTGCTCAAACCCATAGTTACGAGCACCATTGCCACCAGACGAATAGCTATCTGGACGTTTATGGTATTGAAAGCGATTATCATTTTTTACATATTCGTCAATTATACCCTTAGTATTATCAGTAGACCCATCATCCACAATAATACATTCCCAATTCGTGTAGGTTTGTGCTAAAACAGAGTCTAAAGTCTCTTTTAATAAATGTGAGCGATTAAAAGTTGGGATTATAATCGAAATTAAACTAGACTTTTTCAATTCAATAAATCCCATAAAACCTATTTATGTGCCACAAATAATGGTCGCTTATTATTAGCTATATTCAATTCATCATCTGACAAACCAAGATATTCGACTTTTTTAAATCCATTATTAACTAAATTTTCTTTAATATAATCAACATTAGTATTGCTATTACCTTCAAAATATAAGGTTTTTAAGCAGATAGCATTAAGTTTCTTAAAAAACGCATCTTTATCTTTTAAATGACCTAGTACTGCTAAACAGAATACAATATCATAAGGAGTATTAAACTGTGATTTAAAATAAGTACTTTCTACATCTACTCTTTTAAAAGAAAGCTCTTTATCTTTAAAATGTAATGATTTAATGATATTAGAAATTTGGACCTTATCATTATCATACTCGATTCCTAATGCAGATGAAGGCTCATACTCCATTAAACCTGATAACAATGCTCCAATATTACTTCCAATATCTAAAATATTTTTATTATGAATATCCTTTTTAGTTATATTAAAGTTCTCAAGCCGTTTTTTTATGTTTCTTTGACCAATTTTTTCATCTATTTGAAGATGTTTTAAATTAAACGTTGCATATATATATCTATTTACCAACGTATGTCTAGCGTCTTGGTCTTGTTTTCTAGTAAAAAAAGATCCAGAAATTTTATATAATTTTTCTTTAAGAAATGAGTCAAATAATTCTTTAAAATGATTTTCATCTCTAATATTAAATATCTTTTTTAAAGAAAAATCACTATGTCCTAACACACACATATTCTTAGTTAAAAAGGGCGATTCCAAGAACTTACCAGTAACATCATAAGACTCAAAAAAGTCAATATTTGAATTTAACTTTTGGCTAGTTTCAAAGTCTATAATCTTAATTCCATCAGGTGTATAAAATATATTTTTTGCATGAAAATCACAATGCGCTATATTTTTACTATATATCTCAATCAAACAAAATATAATCTCACCAAAAATATCTAATCTTTCATTTGGAGCAACTGTATCAATATATTGATCTAATCTATATTTATTATCAATAAATTCAAAAATAAGGTAATCACTTGCTATACTTAATATTTTAGGTAACCAACTGTATCCTTCAAAAAGGCTATACATATCTAATTCATTTTTATATGAATCCACACCCTCTTTTGAATTCATATAGCTCTTTTTTACAGCTTTCTTGTTTTCAAACTCTATGATTTCAACAATAGTTCTGTCACTGATAGTTTTATCTCCAAAAGTCTTAAATTGAACATCTTTCTTTATGTAAAGTAATCCATTTTCTTTCCCATAACGGCCTTTTTCATCTACCTCCTTATACAACTCCTTATCTCTATTTTTTAATATCTTAAATTTTTCAGAACCTACAATTGATAATGGAGGTACATTACCCGAAACCACAGTGCCCATACCAATTATTACACCATCTCCTATAATAGTTCCTGGTGTAATGCAGACATTCATTCCTATCCATACATTTTTACCTATGACAACTTCTTTTTTTATGAATTCATTATTGTAAGGTAAAATATCAGAGTTATAATTATGATTAATAGTATAAAGCACAAGATTTCTACTTATGTGAGTATTATCACCAACTGAAAGGCCTCCTTCAGCTTTTATAAAGGCATTATTCCCTATATGAACATTTTCTCCTAATGTTATTTTTTCAGGACTTGAAATTGAAAGTTCGGTTCCCCAAAAAAAAGAATCCTTCCCTTTTTTTACTTTATTAAAAATAATATTTGAATTTAGTTTTTCTTTTCTTTTTATTTCTGATATTATGTGATTAACTAGTTTATCTAGCAAGGGCTTTAATTTGCTTTTTATTTTATTTTTTAATTTTTTCTTCATTCTATCTCCACTTTTGATTAACTAAAATTATTTGATGGCTAGCCGCTGGTAATTTTCCTGAATTATAAAAATCTCCAGACTCTACAATAATATTTCCTGCCTCCTTTATGCTATCATATACTTCAGCAAAACTAGTTATATTAATATTATAATTATAAATCCCTGCAGTGAACGGTATTTTATTTAATTCACAATAAAAGAATGATACTCCATGTGAAATATCATAATATTTATTAATTGAATCGCTCTTAAATGCGGTAAGCATTGAATTATCCAAATTAAAAACACCTATACCTATTGAGCATTTTTTGTATACTTCTTTATCATAGTTTTCAACCTCAATTTTAACTTTAATTTCTTGACCTGAAACTAGAGATTTACAATCTTTATTATTTGAGTTTATAAAAGAAACATTTTTAATTTGTAATCCTTTCTTTTTATTTTCTCTTTTCACCTTAAAAGTTGATAATTCTCCTTCTCCAATTGTAGTATACTCTTCAACTATGCTAGCAGTATCACCAATTCTTTTTACATACCCATTCTGTAATAGAATACATTTACTTGTTAATGATTTAATTGTAGCCATATTGTGACTTACAAACAAAACGGTTCTACCATCGCCTTTACTAATTTCCTGCATCTTACCAATAGCTTTTTTTTGAAATTCAGCATCACCAACAGCTAGAACTTCGTCAACTATTAAAATATCAGGTTCTAAAAAAGCGGCTACTGCAAAAGCTAAACGCACTTTCATACCAGAGGAATACCGCTTTACAGGGGTATCTATATACCGTTGGCATCCTGAAAAATCTATAATCTCCTCTAATTTGGCATTAATCTCAGCTTTGGTCATGCCTAAAATAGCACCATTTAAAAAAATATTTTCCTTCCCGGTCATTTCTGGATGAAACCCGGTACCAACTTCTAGTAAAGACGCAATACGCCCTTTCGTTTTTATTTCACCTGTAGTGGGTCCTGTAACTTTTGATAAGATTTTAAGAAGTGTGGATTTACCTGCGCCATTTTTTCCTATAATACCTAACACCTCACCACGCTCTACTTCAAAACTAATATCTTTGATCGCCCAGGCATACTCGGAGTTTCCAGTAGTCGATCTATCGTTAGTTTCACCTATTTTTAAATATGGGTCTTCTTTACCTCTAATTTTATGCCACCACCTATTCATGTCATGACTAATAGTACCTGTTCCAATAGTGCCTAAGCGGTATTGCTTAGAAATATTTTCTACTTTTAAAATAATGTCTTTCTGCATGTTAAATCGTATCAATAAAACTTTTCTCAGTTTTATTAAAAATTAAAATCCCTAGTAAAAACACAACTACTGTAAATACTAAAGTGTAAACAACACCAAATACAGATGTTGTACCCTCTCCTAATAGTAAATAACGAGAAAACTCTATAACATAAGCCATTGGGTTATAATCTACTGCCCAAGCAAAACCATTGTCTTTAAACAAACTATAAGGTAGTGTTACTAAAGAAATATACATGAGCAATTGCACACCAAAAGTTAGTAGAAAAGATAAATCTCTATATTTTGTAACCATTGATGAGATAATCATCCCTGTACCTAAGCCTAATAGCCCCATGACCAAAATAATAACAGGAAAATAAATAGCATATATATTAGGTCTTACTAGACTACCTTGATATACAAAATACAGATAAAATACTACAAATAGACCAAGTTGAATGCCAAATTTTATCAAATTTGAAAGTACTACAGACAAGGGCATAATTACTCTTGGAAAATACACTTTTCCAAAAATGGCTTGATTTTTTTTAAACGTATCAGCTGTTCCTGTTAAACACTCTTTAAAATAATTCCAAGAAACCACTCCTGCTAGGTTAAATAAAAATGGCGGAATACCACCCGTATCAATATTAGCAATAGTATTAAATACCAGAGTAAAAATAACAGTAGTAAACAAAGGTTGTATAACAAACCAGAGCGGTCCTAAAACGGTTTGCTTATAAACTGTTATTACATCACGTTTTACAAACAGCAATAATAAATCACGGTACTGCCAAACCTCTTTAAAGTTGAAATCTATTAATTTCTTTTTTGAAGAAATTGTATATAACCAGCTTTCTTCTTTCATTCTTTTGTATTATAATCTAAATAAAACTCTACAAACTTTTTAATACCATCTTGAATGGTTGTTGCAGGTTTAAAACCAATGTAATCATACAAACTATCAGCATCTGCATAGGTTGTTGTTACATCTCCTGGTTGCATAGGTTTCAAATCAATTTTCCCTTTTTTTACCAATGCTATTTCAAGAGCTTTTACATAATCCATTAATGGAATAGGACTATTATTACCAATGTTAAAAATTTGATAAGGTGCTGTACTTTTTGAAGCTAGTGGTTTCTTTTTATCAAATTCAGGATGGTTGGCTTTAGGTGGTTTTGGTAACAACCGGTTAATGGATTCTACAATATCGTCTACATACGTAAAATCTCTAGTCATTTTACCAAAATTAAATACCTCAAACGGCTGATCTTCAACTATGGCCTTGGTAAATATATACAGTGCCATATCTGGTCTACCCCATGGGCCATATACTGTAAAGAAACGTAACCCTGTTGATGGGATTTTAAATAAATGTGCATACGAATGTGCCATCATTTCATTTGCTTTCTTACTTGCTGCGTACATAGACAAGGGATGGTTTGTTGAGTTATCTTCTTTAAATGGTATATCTTCACTCAATCCGTAAACAGAACTTGAAGAGGCATAAATAAGATGTTCTACTGGAAAAGCTCTACAACACTCTAAAACATTTAAAAACCCTGTAATATTATTATCTATATACGATTGTGGGTTAATTAATGAATACCTTACACCTGCTTGGGCTGCCAAATTTATAACAAAATCAAAACGATGACGTTCAAATAAGGCTTTCAAATTTTCTAAATCTTGCAAATCTAGTTTAACAAATGTAATATTGCCTTTTACTTCTTTATTGGTTTGAAGCCCTTTCGTATCAACTCCCAGCGCCTCTAAACGTGCTAATTTTAAATTAACATCATAATAATCGTTAATAATATCTAAACCATACACATCGTAACCTTGAGCTATCAGTTTTTTTGACAAATGAAACCCAATAAAACCAGCTGCTCCTGTAATTAATACTTTTTTCATTGTAACCTAAATATCTGATTTTGAATTCGGCAATACTGATTTCATATCAAATATTACATTAATATTATCTAAATAGACTTTTAAATCTAAACTTATAAACTTATTATATTTTACTATTAACATAAGGTCTTGATATCTGTTTTTTTTTGAGAATATTGTATATAACCACTGGTTTGTCTGAATGTGGTACGTTTTAGTTGGAGTCATTAATTTAGTTATACGTTTTGTTTAAATATCTGTTTCATCTTATCAATAAAACTTTTCTTTTTATTATTTTCATGATAGGTATTACCATAAACCCCATAACCATAGCCGTAACCATAACCGTAACTTTTACTAGAATTGTCCTTATAAAAATTTAACACAAAACTTAAATTCTTTATTTCTTTCATTTTATACTTGGCATTAATAAATTGTAACATGCCTTTTTTGGTATAGTTTAATCTGAGAATAAAAATATTGGTATCTGAATATTTGGCTAAATCTTGTGCGTCTGTCACTATACCAAGCGGTGGCGTGTCTAAAATAATGACATCATATGCCTCTTTAAGTGAGCTAATTAGTACATCCATACGATCGCTTATAAGAAGCTCTGACGGATTAGGTGGTACAGGACCAGCAGTTATAATATCTAAATTCTCTACTTCTGTAGTGCTTGTTACCGCCTCTAAACTCTGCTCACCTATCAAATAATTAACAACACCTATTTTGTTAGTAAGATTAAAATCGTCAAATATTTTTGGCTTTCTTAAATCTAAACCTACTAAAACGGTTTTTTTACCAGATAAGGCATATATGGTTGCCATATTAATAGCACAAAACGTCTTACCTTCGCCACTCACAGACGACGTAATGAGTATGGTTTTTGCCTGCTTATTATTATTTTTTAATATAAATTGTAAGCTAGACCGAATGGCTCTAAAAGATTCGGCTACTGCAGATTTTGGTTTTTGAAAAACAACTAAGTTATTTTTATTTTTTTCCTTACCAATAACACCCAAAATAGAAATGCTAGACAATCGCTTAACGTCTTCCACTCCATGAATGGTATTATCTAAAAAATAAACTACAAAAAGTGTAATTATAGGAATAAAAAAACCTGCCAAAAGACCAATTAAATAACTTAATGAGGTATTGGGGCCTACTTTACCACCACCAATATCTTTAGCCCCATCAACAATAACAATGTCTGATATATTTGCTGCCCGAGCAATAGCTGCCTCACTTCTTTTGGTTATATATTGATCATATGCTGCTTGACTAACGTTAAGTTGTCTTTCTATTTTCAAAAATTCTTGCTGGTCATTAGGTAAATTTGACAGTCTACTTTGTAAAACTCCTATATTACTATTTATATTTTTTAATTGCGTTCCTAAAGTGTTTTTGGTAGATGCAATAGTTTCCAAAAGCACATTTTTTTCAGCATCGATTTGCCTATCTATATTTTGAAAAATACTAGATTCTTCTCGTGTGGTATACTCTCGTGTTTTTCTTTCTGTAGATAATGCTAAAATCCTAGTTACACCACCTATAATATTTACTTCTGTGATGCCTACTGATGTTGGCGCAGCAATACCAGAATAGTCTCTTCGTGTTTTAAGATAGGTTTCTAAAGAATTTAAATAATTTAGTTTAACATTAGTCTCTTCTTGTTGCTTTTGGAAATTTTGCAAATTATCTGATATTTGCTGCATATCACCCTCAACGTCTATGATATTATTCTTTTTCCTGAAGTTATCCATTTTTTGGCTAACATCTTTAATATTAGAATCTACAGATGTTAAACTACTATCGATAAATTTAATAGTATTAGTTGCAAATTGGTTTTTACGTTCCAGTTCTGTCTTACTTAAAATAGCAGAGGTGGCGTTTAAATAATCAACAATTTTATTTTTGTTATGCCCAATTAACGTGAGTTGAATAATAGATGTAGATTTCTGGAGAGATGCTACTTTGATAGTCTTTTGAAAACTATTTACTACTTGGTCAAAGTCTTTAAATCTTAAAAAATATTCACTATTTGGTTCAATATTATAATCTGGTTTAAGTTCAAGAATACCGTTTAAAAAAGGAAGCTCTATAGCTTCTCCTACTTTAAATGTTTTATTAAAAGCACCAACTGGCAAATTGTAAATAGTTTGAAATGATTTAGTTGTATATAATTGGCCTTTTCCTTGTTCGTCTTCAAATTCGGTAAACAGTTCAAAACTATTTTCATTTAAAAACCGAATACCAATAAAATTATCTAACAACTGGGGTTCAGCTAAGTTTAGCGTAAATGTAAAAGGTGCTTTTTTATAAATATCAATTTTTTGATATTTACCCTCTTGCAAATAATCCATATAAAACTTTAAAGAATCTACTACCAATTCATTATGTGTTCTTGTTTTGAAGGTTGTAATAATCTGTCCTACTTTATCTGAAACTCCACCCCAATTAAAAGAAATACTTGTATTGGCAGTAGAAAATGGACTTTTGTTATTTTCAATAGAAATTAATGAACTTAAGCTATAAACATTTTGTTTTCTTGCATTAATAAAATATGCCACCAACAAACCTAGAGTTAAGCATAATAAAAAAACTTTCCAATAGTTTAAGATTTTATTAAAAAACCCTTTAATATCAAAGGAAAAATTTAAGCCTTCTTCATCTATATTTTGAATGTCATGATCTAACATAGATTAAAGTCTATTAATTAATAAAATAGTAGTAGATACAAACGTAAGTGATGACAAAATAATAGCTAAAGTTTCTGTACCCGTTGTCCCTGTACCCCATGACTTTTGTTTTAAAGGTTTAACATATATAATGTCATTAGGTTGTATATAGTAGTAGGGGGATTGCATTACGTTAACATCTAATAAATTTAAATGATGTACTTTTTGTCCTTGGGGGTATTGACGGATAATCATGACATCCTTCCTATCTCCCACAGTTGCAATTTCACCTGCATTAGCTATAGCCTCAAAAATATTTAATTTATTTTGGTAAAAGGTTCGCGATCCAGGATTGCCAACCTCACCATTTACTGTATAGCGCAGTCCTGTTAATTTTACCGAAACAAATAAATTTGCGGTTTCTTTAAATTGTTCTTCCAGTAATTTCTTTTCAATAAGCTTTTCCAATTCCTCAGTAGTATAGCCCAAAACGTTAATATACCCTAAAATGAGTACTCTAATATTACCATGTATATCAACCGAGAAACCATCAAAATAAGCACGCTCTTCGCTACCTGCATTTAAATCCTGATTGCCTACTGGGTTAAAAATTTGTACACTTTCCTGATCAAGTGCTTTCACCCTTATATTTAAGATATCATGAATTTGAATACGATATGGCGTAGGAAGCTCATTAACTACCAATGTCGAATCTATTCCCTGTTTTGTTTGCTGAATATATACCAATTCCTTATTAGGTATACATGACACCAAAACAACATTAATAAATATAATAAAAATGAGAAAAATTTTCTTCATTCTGAGGCGATTTGATTTTTAGCAAATATAAGTTTTCACGTTGAAGAATAAAACTTATGAGTGACTTTTTGGTTTTTTATCCCATATTTGCAAAAAAACTATCTATTGAATTATTTAACAGTTGAAAACATATCAAAATCTTACGGCGAGTTAACACTTTTTGAGAATATTTCATTTAGCGTTCATAAAGACCAGAAAATAGCTTTTGTTGCTAAAAACGGCACGGGTAAAACCTCTATTTTAAACATGCTTTCTGGTGATGATGAAGCCGATTCTGGAACTATAACGTACAGAAACGATATTGTCGTGTCCTTTTTATCACAAGACCCAAAATTTGATAAAACTTTAACTATAGAGGAAACTATTTTAGCGAGTGATAACCCCATTTTAAAAGTAATTTCTAATTATGAAAAAGCCCTTTTAAATCCTGATGATTCAGATACCTATCAAAAAGCTTTTGAAGCTATGGAGCAACATGAAGCTTGGGATTTTGAAACACTTTACAAACAAATACTTTTCAAACTAAAGCTTGAGGATTTAAGTCAAAAAATAAGCACCCTTTCTGGTGGACAAAAAAAACGTTTAGCATTGGCTAACGCTTTAATTAACAAACCAGATTTATTAATTTTAGATGAACCAACAAATCATTTAGATTTAGAAATGATTGAATGGCTAGAAGCTTTTTTTGCAAAAGAAAACATCACGCTTTTTATGGTAACACACGATCGTTACTTTTTAGAGCGGGTATGTAATGAAATTATAGAATTAGATGAAGGCCAACTATACAGTTATAAAGGTAATTACTCGTATTATTTAGAAAAACGTGAAGCACGTATTGAACTTGAAGCTACTGAAACTGGTAAAGCCAAACAACTTTTTAAAAAAGAACTAACTTGGATGCGTAGGCAACCAAAAGCGAGAACCACAAAATCCAAATCGCGTATTAATGATTTTGCTGACATAAAACATCGCGCGCACCAACGCAGAAACGACCACGAGGTTCAACTAGAGTTAAATATGGAGCGTTTAGGAAGTAAAATTCTAGAATTCCATAAAGTATCAAAAGCCTTTAAGGATAAAGTTATTCTTGATGGTTTTAATTATATGTTTCAAAAAGGAGAACGTGTGGGTATTATAGGTAAAAATGGTACAGGCAAAACTACGTTTTTAAATATTTTAACCGAAACTGCAAAGCCCGATTCTGGAAAAGTAATAAAGGGCGACACTATTAAATTTGGGTATTATACTCAAAATGGCATCGCAATAAAACCAGAACAAAAGGTTATTGATGTTATTAGAGAGTTTGGTGATTATATTCCTTTAAAAAAAGGAAAGCAAATTAGCGCACAACAACTTTTAGAACGCTTTTTGTTTAGCAGAAAAAAACAGTATGATTTTGTTGAAAAACTTAGCGGTGGCGAGCGTAAACGGTTATATTTATGTACCGTTTTAATTCAGAATCCAAATTTTTTAATTCTTGATGAACCTACTAACGATTTAGATATTGTTACTTTAAACGTCCTTGAAAGCTTCCTTTTAGATTTCCCTGGCTGTGTCATTGTTGTATCTCACGACCGTTATTTTATGGATAAGGTTGTTGATCACCTTTTTGTTTTTAAAGGCGAAGGTGTAGTTGAAGATTTTCCCGGAAACTATACAGATTATCGTGTTTATGAAGATAGCCAGCCTGTTATCTCAAACACTTCTGAAGACAAAAAAGAGAAAACATCCTGGAAACAAAATGATGCTAAAAAGTTGTCGTATAACGAAGAAAAAGAACTTAAAAACATTGAGAGTAAATTGAAGTCCTTGACATTTGATAAAAAGGAAATAGAAAATAAATTTAATAATCCTGATTTATCACAAGACGAGATCAATACATTATCAGAAGAATTACAAAAAATCATCAATACCATGGATGCTAAAGAAGAACGATGGTTTGAATTATCTTCAAAATTAGAAGAATAATAGTTTAGTCCCCTCGAGCGCAGTCGAGAGGTTTTCAAAAAACACATATAAATGAGGTCTCGACTGCGCTCGACCAGACATAGCAATATGTTTCACCAAATACTTCAATACATAAAATTCTTATTAAAATCCACCAATCAACATGGTGTACATTCCCCTTTTGTGTATCATTTAATTACCAAATGTTTTTACGACAAAACAGGTTATGAAGCCTATAAAGACATTGTAAATTACAAACAAGCCCTTTTAAAAAATACGAGTACGATTGAGGTTACCGATTTAGGTGCTGGTTCACAGGTTATGAAACAGCGCGAACGACGTATTTCAACAATGGCTAAAAATGCTGGAAGCACAATTAAAAAGGCTAAACTTTTACACAGACTAACTGCTTATTTTAAACCTAAAACTGTTTTAGAACTTGGTACATCCTTAGGAATAGCAACTCACTCTATAAGTTTAGGAAACCCAAATTCAACAATTACAACAATTGAAGGCTGCCCAAATATTTCAGAGTTTTCAAAAAAGAATTTTGAAAAACATCAATTAAAAAACATAACTAGTATTAATGGTGATTTTAAAGATGAAATTATAAAAATAAAGTCAAAATCTTTTGATTTTATTTTCTTTGATGGGAACCATCAAAAAGAAGCTACGTTAAGCTATTTTGAAACATTACTAAACACTGTGAACAACAACTCCGTTTGGATTTTTGATGATATTTATTGGAGTAAAGACATGACAGAAGCTTGGGAAGCCATTAAAAAACACCCTAAAACTACTGTTACTATTGATACTTATTTTTGGGGATTTGTATTTTTCAGAAAGGAACAGGTTAAAGAACATTTTTCAATAAGAGTTTAGCTGATTAGTTGCTAAGTCGTTGAGATTCTTTTAAATTTGAAGAAACTTGGCGCCTTTGCGTCTTTGCGAGAAAAAAGAAAATGAAAATATACACAAAAACAGGCGATAAAGGTACCACCGCTTTATTTGGCGGCACTCGTGTACCAAAACATCATATACGTATTGAAAGCTACGGAACGGTTGATGAATTAAATTCACATTTAGGTTTAATACGCGACCAAGATATTAATCAACATTACAAAGAAGTTATTATGGACATCCAAGATAAACTCTTTACAGTTGGTGCAATATTAGCAACAGATCCTGAAAAAGCCATTTTAAAAAACGGAAAAGAACGTTTAAATATTGAAAAAATATCTGCTAAAGACATCTCCTTTTTAGAACAAGAAATGGATGCCATGAATGAAGCATTACCACCTATGACGCATTTTGTTTTACCAGGTGGCCATCAAACAGTGTCATTCTGTCACATAGCGCGTTGTGTTTGCCGTAGAGCCGAACGATTAGCCACTGCTCTAAACGATTTAGAACCTTTTGAAGCGAATGCTTTAATGTACTTAAACCGTCTTTCTGACTACCTTTTTGTATTGGCACGAAAGTTGTCCTCAGACTTACAAGCAAATGAAATTAAGTGGATTCCTGAGAAAAAGTAATTTTTCGAAGAATTTATTACAAAGGCGAAAAACAAGTAAGTTGTATAACGTCATTGCAAAACATTTAGAAAATGTTGTGGCAATCTGTTAAATCGATAAAAGATTTAATGCTAAGTCAAAATAAAACCACTTAAAAGTTCTTGTATTTATTAACAAGTCAAGAATAAATTTTAAGTGTTTAAAGTACACGCAGCATACGTTCTTAAAATTAATGATTAAATAATTCGTTTTTTTCTTGTGTGTTTAAACTAAAAATTTATTTTTGCAAAAAATTAAACGCATAACACATGTATTGGACTTTAGAATTAGCATCTTATTTAAGTGATGCGCCATGGCCAGCAACAAAAGACGAATTAATAGATTACGCTATTAGAACGGGAGCGCCTTTAGAGGTTGTTGAAAATTTACAGTCGATTGAAGATGAAGGTGATTCTTATGATTCGATTGAAGAAATTTGGTCAGATTACCCAACAGACGAAGATTATCTCTGGAATGAGGATGAATATTAATAATATTGCATGCAGCATAGATAAAAAAGTCTCGATTTGAGGCTTTTTTTTTGTTCTAAAATGTATCTTTGAATGCTTTTCGAGATACAAGAAAAATATAACATATAAACACACGTTACACACAGTAAAAAAGTGTAACTTTTTAAAATATACACACATGAGTTTTTTAAATTCTGTACTTAAGGTATTTGTTGGCGACAAGTCTAAACAAGATGTAAAAGCCATATCGCCTTTAGTTGATAAAATTAAAACCTTTGAAGCTGCTTTAGAAGCACTTTCGCACGATGAATTAAGAGCAAAAACTGCTGAGTTTAAAGCTAAAATTGCTGAAGCTAATGCTGCTATTGATACCGAAACCAAAACCTTATTAGAGCAAGCTGAAAACACTGAAGATATTGATGCACGCGAAGATATTTATGAGCAAATAGACAATTTAAAAGATGATGCTTATAAAATTACCGAAGATGTTTTAAACACCATTTTACCAGAAGCTTTTGCAGTTGTAAAAGAAACTGCTAAACGCTTTGTAAACAATACATCTATTGAGGTTACCGCAAATGAATTTGATAGAAGTTTATCCGGCGAAAAAGAATATGTTACTTTAGAAAACGACAAAGCTTTTTGGGCAAACTCTTGGGATGCCGCAGGAAAACCTATTACTTGGGATATGGTGCATTACGATGTACAACTTATTGGTGGTATTGCCATGCACGAAGGTAAAATTGCAGAAATGCAAACAGGTGAAGGTAAAACGTTGGTAGCAACACTTCCCGTTTATTTAAATGCTTTAGCGGGAAAAGGTGTGCATTTAGTAACCGTAAACGATTATTTAGCAAAACGTGATAGCGCGTGGATGGCTCCAATTTTTGAGTTTCATGGTTTAAGTGTAGATTGTATTGATTATCATCAACCTAATTCTGCTGCTCGTAAAAAAGCTTATAACGCAGACATCACATACGGTACAAATAACGAATTTGGTTTCGATTATTTACGTGATAATATGGCGCATTCACCAGATGATTTGGTACAACGCCCACATCATTATGGTATTGTTGATGAAGTAGATTCTGTTTTAGTCGATGATGCACGTACACCCCTAATTATTTCAGGGCCTATTCCACAGGGCGATCGCCATGAATTTACAGAGTTAAAACCAAAAGTTGAAGATATTGTTAGTGTACAACGTAAATATTTAACAGGTGTTTTAGCTGAAGCGAAGAAACTTATAAAGGAAGGCGACACCAAAGAAGGTGGTTTTCAATTGCTACGTGTATATCGTGGTATCCCTAAAAACAAAGCCCTTATTAAATTTTTATCTGAAGAAGGTGTAAAATTACTTCTTCAAAAAACTGAGAACTTTTACATGCAAGACAACAACCGTGAAATGCCAAAGGTTGATGCTGAATTGTACTATGTTATTGAAGAAAAAAACAATCAAATTGAATTAACAGATAAAGGGGTTGAATACATTTCTGGAAAAGACAATCCTGACTTTTTCGTCATGCCAGAAATAGGTATTGAAATTGCTAAAATTGAAGAAAAAGGACTTTCTAAAGAGGAAGAAGCCAATGAAAAAGAAGAACTTTTTAAAGAGTTTGGTGTAAAATCGGAACGCATTCATACGCTAAATCAACTTTTAAAAGCCTATGCTTTATTTGAAAAAGACACACAGTATGTGGTGATGGAAAATAAAGTGATGATTGTTGATGAACAAACGGGACGTATTATGGATGGTCGTCGTTATTCTGACGGCTTACATCAAGCTATTGAAGCCAAAGAAAATGTAAAAATTGAAGATGCTACCCAAACTTTTGCTACAGTAACCCTTCAAAATTATTTTAGAATGTACCGCAAACTCTCTGGTATGACCGGTACTGCGGTAACAGAAGCTGGCGAGTTCTGGGAAATCTACAAACTAGATGTCGTTGAAATCCCAACTAACCGTCCTATTGCTCGTGATGATAAAGAAGATTTAGTTTATAAAACGAAGCGCGAAAAATATAATGCGGTTATTGATGATGTTACGCAACTATCTCAAGCTGGACGTCCGGTTTTAATTGGTACAACATCAGTTGAAATTTCAGAGTTATTAGGAAAAATGCTTAGTATTCGTAAAATACCGCATAATGTATTAAATGCAAAACAGCATAAAAAAGAAGCTGAAATTGTAGATCAAGCAGGTAAAAGTGGACAAGTTACCATTGCTACCAATATGGCTGGTCGTGGTACCGACATTAAATTATCTGATGAAGTCAAAGCCGCAGGAGGTTTAGCCATTGTAGGTACTGAGCGTCATGATTCACGTCGTGTTGATAGACAGTTACGTGGTCGTGCAGGTCGTCAAGGAGATCCAGGAAGTTCACAATTTTATGTATCGCTAGAAGATAACTTGATGCGTTTATTTGGTAGCGAGCGTATTGCTAAAATGATGGATAGAATGGGATTAAAGGAAGGTGAAGTCATTCAGCACTCTATGATTTCGAAATCCATTGAGCGTGCTCAGAAAAAAGTTGAGGAAAATAACTTTGGGGTTCGTAAGCGTTTATTAGAATATGATGATGTTATGAATGCACAACGTGAAGTGGTTTATAAACGTCGTTATAATGCATTGAATGGTGAACGTTTACGTGTTGATTTAGCTAATATGATTTTTGATACGTCTGAAGGTATTGCTGAAACTAATAAAGGTGCTAACGATTATAAAAATTTCGAGTTTGAATTGATTCGTTATTTTTCAATGAGTTCGCCAATTACTGAAGACGAATTCGGAAAATTATCGGCTCAAGATATTACATCAAAAATATACAAGTCGGCTTTTGAGCATTACAGAGAAAAAATGGCACGTAATGCAGATATTGCTTTCCCTGTTATTAAAAATGTTTATGAAACGCAACGCGATAAATTTAAACGTATTGTAGTACCTTTTACTGATGGTGTTAGAAGCTTAAACGTGGTTACTGATCTTGAAAAGGCCTATGAAACCAACGGTAAGCAATTAATTACCGACTTTGAAAAGAATATTACACTTGCTATAATTGATGATGCTTGGAAAACCCATTTGCGTAAAATGGATGAATTAAAACAATCGGTTCAATTAGCGGTTCATGAGCAAAAAGACCCATTATTGATTTATAAATTTGAAGCCTTTGAGTTATTTAAAGCGATGATTGACCAAGTAAATAAAGATGTTATTTCATTTTTATTTAAAGGCGAATTACCTCAAGAAACGCAAAACACCATTCAAGAGGCAAGAGCCCGAAAACAGGAAAAATTAAACGTTCAGAAAGATGAAATTCCTAATTTAGATGAACGTTCTGCGCAAAACAGAGCAGCTGGAAACACACAACGAAACCAAGAAGTTGTGGAAACCATTGTTCGTGACCGCCCAAAAATTGGACGTAATGATCGTGTAACTATTAAACACGTATTAAATGGTGAAAATAAAACTTTAAAATACAAACAAGCAGAACCCTTAATTACTAAAGGCGACTGGGTTTTGGTTGAAGATTAATATTTCTTAAAATATTTAAATTTATTGCCAGTAAATAAAAATTATTCTTCTTGTTAATGTATAGTAAAAAATCCTTTTGGAGCTTCCAAAAGGATTTTTTAGTCTAAATAGAGTTATCTCCTTTCTTATTACACCTCTAAATAGTTTCGAACCGCTTAACTATTCATTATTTTTGTTAATATGAAAAAGAAAATCATCATTATTGGCTCAGGAATAGGTGGTTTAGGTTCGGCAGCATTATTAGCTAAATCGGGTTACGATGTAACTGTTATCGAAAAAAATCCTACTATTGGAGGGCGAGCTAATATTTTTAAAGCTGATGGCTATACTTTTGATATGGGACCTTCGTGGTATCTTATGCCAGATGCTTTTGAGCACTATTTTAAATTGCTAGATGAAGATATTTCAGATCACTTGGATTTGGTTAAACTATCCCCTTCCTATCGTGTTTTCTTTTCAAATGACAAAGAATTACCTGTTGTTGATATTCATTCAGATTTAGAGAAAGATCTCCCTTTATTTGAAAAACTTGAACCAGGCATAACGCCTAAAATTACTGAATACTTAAAACGTTCTGGTGAGCAATACGCTATGGCTAAAGACACCTTTATGTATCGTAATCTAGGATTTTCAACGGATTTTCTAAAATGGAGTATTATTAAAAAAGGTATTGAACTTAACCCATTTCAGACGATGCAGTCTTATCTAAATAAATGGTTTAAAAGTGATAGACTAAAAAAAATACTTGAGTATACCTTAGTTTTTTTAGGATCAGATCCTGCTAAAACGCCTGCAATGTATAACATCATGAATGCCATTGATTTTAATATGGGTGTGTATTATCCAAAAGGTGGTATTTATGAAATTGTGAAGGCATTAGTTAGAATTAACGAAAAACATGGCACTAAATTTATTACCAATTCCCCTGTCTCAGAAATTCTAATCGAAGGTAAGAAGGCGGTTGGAGTGAAACTAAATAATAATGAAGAATTAAAAGCTGATATTATAATATCAAATGCCGATTTGTGGTTTACTGAAACAAAGTTATTAAAGCCACCATATCAAACTTATCCAGAACGCTATTGGGAAAAGTCAGTTTTAAGTCCAAGCGCATTTATAATGTATCTCGGTTTAGATAGAAAAATAGATATTTTAAGTCACCATAATTTACGTTTTGGTGAAGACTGGAAACAGAATTTCAAGGAGTTATTTGATACACCTCAACTTCCAGAAGACCCAAGTTATTATATTTGTAAACCTACAGAAACAGATCCTGACCTATCTCCCAAAAATACTGATAATTTATTTGTTTTAGTCCCAATCCCTCCTGGTTTAGATCTTTCTCAAACAGATATGAGTACTTACAGGCAAAAAATATTAAATCTGATAAAAACAGATATTAATTTACCTGATATTGAAGACTATATTGTTTATGAACGTTCTTATTGGAGTGATGACTTTAAAAGAGATTATAATGCGTATAAAGGCACAGCTTTAGGTTTAGCACACACTTTAAAACAGACATTAAGTCGTCCTTTAAATTATAGTAAAAAGGTTAAAAATCTATATTATGTTGGTGCTGGTACAAGCCCAGGAATTGGCATGCCTATTTGCTTAATTTCTGCTGAACTTGTATACAAACGCATTCAAAAAATAAAAACTTCAAAGCCTTTGAAATCTTTATAGTAAAAAACTACATGACTTCTTTAAAGAACATATAGAAGAATAATGTAGCACCTGTTAAAATATTAATAACAGGAAAATATGTGTAATAACTAAAAAGGTTCGCTATATTATTTATACTAAGCAATACTATAAGGCCATAAACAACACCAAAAGCAACTGCTATAAAGCCTAAATAATAGTAACCAATTAAAGCTGATATTAAATAGCACATTAAACAAAACCAAAGTGCTTTTTTTTCTCCAAACATGGTCGCTAAAGTATTAACTCCAGCTTTTTTATCAGCCTGAATATCTGGAATAGCAGAATACGTTTGCATGCCGAAAGCCCAAATTAGACCTCCAAAAACTGCTAACCACTCAATATTCGTGTTTCCTGTTAAAAAAAAACCAACCAAAGCTGGTGAAACATAAATAATCGCAGAGAATAATACATCTAATGGTGGTTTACTCTTTGCACGAATTGGTGTTGCTGAATAAAAAATACCAGTAAATAAAAACACCAATAAAGCAAGCTTTGAGGGTATATTAATTAAAAAAAATAGAGGTAAAAACGGTAAAATAAAAATAGTAATAACCAACCATAAAGCTTGGTGCTTATTGGGGTGTAAAACTTTTTCGTATACTACCTTCTTATCATTATTAATATCGGTTTCATAGTCATAGATATCATTTACACCATAAATTAAAACGTTTGCTGGTAGTAAAAAAAAGAATCCGAAGGCAATTAAAAGACAATTGGTAAATGTATTGTACACAAATAAATTACCGGAAGCCATAATACCTACAAGAAAAGTTCCAAGTACATACATCCAGAATCTAGGTCTAGATAACCTTAGTATCTCTTTGAGTGATAGTTTCATGACTACACAAAAATACATTCCTGTAATGACTTAATCTAATTTTGTTTAATATTTTTTAAATTTTATTAAACAAAAAATATAAATTTACACCGAAGTAGGATTATTTAGTAGTTCAATACTATCCATAAGAAATTATTTTTACTGTGCGACAACCTCTCCATACAAATCAAAATCCTCAGCCTCAATAATTTTAACAGTGGTATACTCGCCAGTTTTTAAATAGGTTTTGGTAGCGTCTATTAAAACTTCGTTATCGACATCAGGAGAATCAAATTCTGTTCTTCCAACAAAATAATTACCTTCTTTTCTGTCTACAATAACTTTAAACTCCTGCCCTATTTTTTGTTGATTGAGCTCCCAAGAAATCTGTGATTGAATTTCCATAATTTGATTTGCTCTGTCTATTTTAACGTCTTCAGGAACGTCATCTTCTAAATTATAGGCATGTGTATTTTCCTCGTGTGAATATGTGAAACAGCCTAAACGCTCAAAACGCATATCTGTTACCCATTGTTTTAACTCTTGAAAATTCTCTTCAGTTTCCCCTGGATAACCGACTATAAGTGTCGTTCTAATAGTCATTTCAGGAACTATAGTTCTAAACTCTTTAAGGAGCTTTGTTGTTTTCTCTTTTGTTGTTCCGCGTCGCATACTTTTTAAAATACTATCTGAAATATGTTGCAATGGAATATCTAAATAATTACAAACTTTAGGTTCTCTTTTCATGACATCCAAAACATCCAATGGAAATCCTGTTGGAAATGCATAATGTAAACGAATCCAATCAACACCATCAACCTTCACAAGAGCTTCAAGTAATTCTGCTAAGTTTCTTTTTTTATATAAATCAAGCCCGTAATACGTTAAATCTTGTGCAATAAGAATCAATTCTTTTACACCTTTGGCAGCTAATTTTTCCGCTTCAATAACAATATCTTCAATAGGTGTACTTCTGTGTTTACCGCGCATTATAGGAATAGCACAAAACGAACAAGGTCTGTCACAACCTTCTGCTATTTTTAAATAAGCATAATTTTTTGGTGTTGTTGTTAAACGTTCACCAATTAATTCATGTTTATAATCTGCTCCTAAAGCTTTTAATAAACCTGGCAATTCGGTTGTACCAAAATACTCATCAACATTTGGTATTTCTTTTATTAAATCTGGTTTATAACGCTCACTTAAACAACCTGTCACAAATACTTTATCAACATCGCCATCTTGCTTTTTTTGCACATACTCTAAAATGGTATTAACGCTTTCTTCTTTCGCATTATTAATAAAACCGCAAGTGTTAATAACTACAATATTCCCTTCCTCTTCATGAACAACATCTTTACCACTGGCCTTTAACTGCCCCATCAACACTTCGCTGTCGTAAACATTTTTACTACAACCCAGTGTAACTACATTAATCTTATTTTTTTTAAGCGTTTTTGTGCGCATATCTTTTATAAATCAGGGCGCAAAGATACGGAATGATTTAGTAATTAAGCACTTCGCCCCTATTGAGTATAACAAGTTTTTGCGTTATTTATTAAACCTTTTATATATTTGAGAGTCCAAAATCGAAAATCTACTGTTATGAAATCAATAAATTTCTACCTTTTAATTGCTATTAGTATTTGCTTTAGTTGTTCTTCAAACGATACTATAACTGAAGAAGAGCAGACCAATTCTGAAATTTATTTTCCTCCTATAGGCTCGGAAACTTGGGAAACTAAATCTATTTCTGATTTAGGTTGGAATGAAAACCAACTCCAACCACTATTAGATTTTCTTGAAGAAAAAAACACTAGAAGTTTTATGATGCTTCATGAGGGAAAAATTGTTGTAGAAGAATACCTAAACGGACATACTAATGCTTTACCATGGTATTGGGCAAGTGCTGGAAAAACACTTATTACTACAATTTCTGGAATCGCACAAGACAAAGGCATTATAGATATAAATAATAAAGTATCCGACTACTTAGGTACTGGATGGACAAGTGCGCCTTTAGAAAAAGAAAATTTGATTACATGTAAAAACTTGTTATCTATGAATTCTGGTTTAGATGATAGTTTAGGTGATGGTGTATCTCCCGATAATTTACAATATGTTGCTGATGCAGGAACACGATGGGCATATCATAATGTATATGTAAAAATGCAAGATGTTGTTGCTGAAGCTAGTAACATGACTTGGAGTAATTATTTTAACATGGAATTAAAAGACAAAATAGGTATGTCTGGGCAGTGGATTGCGAATAACGATTTAAGTGTTTATTGGAGTAATACAAGAAGTATGGCCCGCTTTGGATTGATGATTTATGCTAATGGAAAGTGGGAAAACACTCAAATTGTTTCTGAAGCATTTTTAAATGATGCCACTAATACCTCACAAAACATAAATCAATCTTATGGCTATTTATGGTGGCTAAACGGAAAATCGTCTTATTATTTACCTTCTTTACAGTTTGAATTTGATGGCGCTTTAGTTCCAAATGCACCATCTGATATGTATTCAGCTTTGGGTAAAAATGATCAAAAAATATATGTTGTTCCTAGTAAGGGTTTAGTGGTTATAAGAATGGGTGATTCTGCTGGCGAATCTAAATTTGCACTAACTTCTTTTGATAATGAATTGTGGGGGAAAATTAATGCTTTAGTTGATTAGTTATAATTTTCAGGCGCTTTTCGTTTTTTAGAAGTTTGCTCATATACATAAGCCCATCCTAATAATTGCTTTTTCAGAAAGTGGTTTACTGATAAACGTCAAACCTTCAGGAGCTCCTTCTACAGTATAACCCATTGGTACTGTTAATGCTGGATATTCAGCTACTGCTGCAAAACCTGCATGATAATTATTTATGGATAGAATACCATCTAGTTGATACTTTTCCATTGGAATATTAAAATAATTTCTTCCATTAATTTTTAAAGAATCTTTAATGGCTTGAAATGCTTCATCTGATGCTTCATCTGCAACTACACCTTCAAAAAGTCTTTGCCCATAGGGCATTATATTAATAGAATCTTTTTTATTAAAATCAATAACGTCTTGAACTGATTTTAAATGTATTGAAGCACTGGCATATTCTGAAAAATATACTGGCAAATCAACTTTAATATCCAAATTAAGAAGTCTTCTAAAATTAGATAGTTTAATATCTTCCTCATCAATTTCAATAATTTCCGCTCCTTTTGATTTTAAATCAGAAATAGCTTGAACATACAATGAATCTTCTAATAATCGTTTGAAAGCTCCAAAACGTCTATTTTCTAAATTTTTAACGACATTAAAACTACCATAATAAAAACTTTTTCCCCATTTTGTACTTATTGATTTAGAATCATTTTCATCAAATCCAAACATAGCATCTAAAAGAATCGCATTATCAGTAACATTTTTAGTCATCGGTCCTGGTGTATCTAAAGTTGAAGAAATAGGTACAATACCACCTCTGCTCAATAAACCTATAGTTGGTTTTAAACCCACAATAGAATTTTTACTAGAAGGTGATAAAATAGAACCTGAAGTTTCACTACCAACTGCTCCTACACAAAAATTTGCAGCTACCGCTACGCCACTACCAGAACTTGAGCCGCCTGTATCTATAATTCTACGTCCATATGGGTTTAGTGTTTGACCACCAATAGCACTATAACCACTTGGGCAATCACCACAGAAAAAATATGCCCACTCACTCAAATTAGATTTACCTAGAATAATAGCGCCTTGTTCTTTTAAACGTGCAGTAATAAAAGCATCTTCAGTAACATTATTCTGTAAAGCTACTGCTCCTGCAGTTGTTACTATTCCTGATGCGTTAATATTATCTTTTAAAAGAATAGGCATTCCAAAAATAGAATGAGACTTAAGACTTTTATCTGCAGTATCAGCTTTTTTTGCTTCTGTAATCACATTTGGATGTATAGAAATTACAGAATTAAGCGATAGCGGGTTTTCTCTATCAAACGCTCTAATACGATATAGATAGAACTTTACTAGCTTTTCATAAGACAAATCTTCATTTGCAATATGCTTTTGAAGTGTTGGTATATCTTGTTCTAAAATTAATGGCTTTAAGTTATTATAAACCTCTTCTGTGAAATCGTCCATTTGCGGATTAATAGTCCCCCAAACAGATGCTTTAGTTATATATTTTGAATCTAAAACTTTAAATTCTCTAAAATCTTTAACAGTGGTTGTGTCAGAGGTTGAAGCTTCTAGAGGTTTATTATCTGTTGAATTTTTACATGAAAAAACAATTAATAGAGTGAATAGGGTAAAGTAAAGTTTCATAGCTATTATTTTTAATAAAAATACTAATTAATTTATAGTCTCTAAATCAAAAAACTAAAATTAATTCTTATCTAATTTTCATGGGTCTAGATTTTATAAAGCTTAAATCAAATTATTGAGGATACCTTTGAACTAAGATTATTAATTAATATTTAAGATATTGTTTTATATTAAAATCATCTTTAATTACTTTTATGACTTAAATTAAATTAATGAAAAAAATACTTTTCCTACAATTACTTTGTTTCTACTTTACATCCTACAGCCAAAATCACCAACTTATTGACACAATAGATTATAAAAAACACAAATTATTAATAGCTAATTTTGAGGCTCAAAATAATAATTTTAACGAAAAACTAAAAACGGAATATAAAGGTAAACTTCGCAAAGAAATTGTTAATATATATGTAAAATATCAAAACGAATTTAAAGATATTCTTCAAAATAAAAAGTTACTATTTGAAGAACAATTTCAAACTTATTTAGATAGTATACTTGATAATTTTATTAGGAATAACGATGCTCTAAAAGACAAAAACATTAAAGTATTTCTAACAAAAAATCCTGCTCCTAATGCATTTAGCATTGGAAACGGAAGTATTATGAGCAATATTGGTCTATTTTCTATTCTTGAAAATGACCATCAGCTATTATCTGTTATTGCTCATGAAATGGCACATGAAATTTTACAGCATAGTCATAAAAGCATTTTACATCAAGCAAATCTTAACATTTCTGTATTTAGTAATGATTCAGCTTTTAGAAGAAATCTTAAATTAGAAAAATATAATCGTGGAACAAAATCTTTTCAAAAACTTAAAAACTTACTTTATGAAGAGGGAGAATTAAGAAGAAAGCATGAATCCGAAGCAGATTCTTTGGGGTATTTACTTTATAAAAAAAGTGATTCACCAAGCATGGAATTTGTTAACGCTCTTCTTACTTTAAAAAAATATGATTCTGTTCCATCAATAACTTTAGATTCAAACATCTACTTAAAGGCTTTTAATTTACCTGACCTACCTTTTAATGAAGAGTGGACAAAAAGTGAAAGTTTTGAAACCTATAACTATGATTTATTTAAAGATAAAATAGATAGTGACTCTATAAAAGATCATCCTGAAATTGAAAATCGTATTACTAAACTTAGATCGACCTTTGCCGAATTGGATGCCAAAAGTTTAAAAAACGAAAAAATAGCTGCAAGTCATACTTTTATAAAATTACAAAATATAGCCAATAAAGCCTATGTAGAAAATTTACATTACAATAACAAATACGGACTAAGCATATATTTAATTCTAAAACGTTTAGAAAATAACTTTGAAGACACATATTTAAGAAAATGGTTGGGCATAAATTTTAAGGCTATATATGAAGCCAAAAAAAAATATCAATTAAACCGATATGTAGATAGAATTGTTCCCAAAGAACAAAGTGAAAGCTACCAGCAATTTTTAAACTTTATCTGGAATTTAAAATTAGATGAAATGAAAGCTATAACTGATTTCTACTTCAAGTATGATTAATCTAAATTTAAACGTTCTAATCTAATCTTATCAAAATCAGAATTCTTATTATATTCTCTTAATAAAATATAGCCTTCTTTTGCTATATAAGGATTGATGAAAAAATCATCTGATGACATTGGTATTTTTTCATGATTTATTTCTCCTTTTATAATAGATACAATTCCCAAAACCCAATTCTTTTCTTTTGTTTCTGAATCCTTTTGATAATCTTGATAAAAGAAAACAGCATCATTTTCATCATTTAAATATTGTGAAAACAAAAAGTCGGAAGATGTAAACTTACTCAAGTCTTTCTTTATTGTTTCAGCTGCTTTCAAATTAAAATTAGCATCAAACTCTAATAAAACAAAATCTGTTGTTTTAACTATTCCACCAACTAAAATATTATTACCTATTTTGAATTTTTCTGAAAGAACAACAATTCGTTCATCCTTAAAAATAAAATAAGATTGTACAAAAAGTTTATATCCAGCTTCCAACTTTCCTTTTTTATTCATTTCAATAAACTCGCTGGCTTCCTCCCATAGAAAGTGTTTTTTAAATAATTCGTTTCCATTTTCATCTAATACTATTTTAAACAAACCTACTGGATTGTTATAATCATACCCCATAACTCTATATGGACTTATTTTACCAGTTAAAATGGTTCTATTATTTATTCTCTTAACAGTATAATTGTAATTATATTCTGAGTTAACATCTTCCAATAAGTAACTATAATTTAATTTTCCTGAATTAGAGTCTATTTCTAAAAACTTTACATTTGTTTCTTTATAAGCCTCAGTTACATAAGAAAAATATAAAATATTGTCATCAACTGAAACTAGACTATATTCTGATTTTCGGTTGTCTCCAAAATTATATTCCCAAACTTTATCATGATTTAAATTATAAAAAGAAACACTCGATGGATTTTCTTTTACATTTGTCTTTTTTGCTTCAATAACCAAATACCCATTATTAAGACCAATAGGCACATTCAAAAATTTTGTTTTACGTTGTGTTTTTTTTAAATTATCAATCGATCTAACCCCTCTATTCAAAGAATTTTCTTGAAAATAAAATGGTTCTCGAATAGTATTATTATTTAACTCAAGAACTCTTGAAGAAGTAAATGCTATAGTCCCATTCATGTTACCATAACGCTTTGTTAAAATCAAATTATCTTCTACTTTATCAGGACTATAATACCTCGCATAGATTCCTTTATATGAAGTATCAATGAATTCACCATTAGCAACCCTATTCAAATTCTTATCAAGAATTACATATTCATATTTTTCTTCATTTTCACTTAATTTATCAAGCTTAAATAAAGTAAAATATCCATAAATATTGTTGTCTTTTTCAAAAATTGGAGAAAAAACCTCCATTGTCCCAGAGGCTAAATCACTCAAACTAGAAATCTGTGCATTCAAAGAAATTGTTATCAATAAAACACTTAAAAGAAATAGCTTTCTCATACCATCAAAATAAATAAACTAAAGCCTTTATTTAAAAAAAGAATCAACAAATTCAAATTTATTAAAAACTTGCAAATCTTCAATACCTTCTCCAACACCAATATATTTAACAGGAATTTGGAATTGATCTGAAATACCAATCACTACACCTCCTTTAGCTGTTCCGTCCAATTTGGTAACTGCCAATGAAGTTACCTCGGTTGCTGCTGTAAACTGTTTGGCTTGTTCGAATGCATTTTGCCCTGTAGAACCATCTAAAACTAATAAAACATCATGTGGGGCATCGCCAACCACTTTTTGCATAACGCGTTTTACTTTAGTAAGCTCATTCATTAGATTGACTTTGTTATGTAATCGACCAGCTGTATCTATAATAATAACATCGGCATCTTGATTAACACCTGATTTTAAAGCGTCAAACGCTACAGATGCGGGATCACTTCCCATATCTTGACGAACCATAGGTACATCTACTCGATCTGCCCATACTTGAAGTTGATCTATAGCTGCTGCCCTAAAAGTATCGGCTGCTCCTAACACTACTTTTAATCCTTGTTTTTTAAATTGGTATGCTAGTTTACCTATTGTTGTAGTCTTTCCAACACCATTTACGCCTACGACCATTAAAACATACGGTGTTTTAGTTCCATTCTCCTGTTTTGGTAAATTGGGTATGGTATACTCCGTTTCTTCTCCAGAATTGATTTCACTTAACAACCCTGCTATTTCTTCGCGAAGTATTTGATTTAACTCATCGGTACCCAAATATTTATCTTTTGAAACGCGTTCCTCAATACGTTCAATCACTTTTAAAGTCGTGTTTACACCAACATCGCTAGATACTAAAACTTCTTCAAGGTTATCTAAAACCTCATCATCAACTTTAGATTTTCCTGCTACCGCTTTACTTAATTTACCAAAAAAACTAGATTTTGATTTTTCTAATCCTTTATCTAAAGTCTCCTTCTTTTCAGAAGAAAATATTTTTTTAAAAAAACTCATTAAAAAATGTTTATTTGTTTGTTGTTTATTCGTTTAAAGCAACTAAACCCCGTTAGGGATTGCAGCGACATCCTTAAAAAATATAGCGAAAAATCTGCCTCTGTTGGTAACGCCTCAATAACCATTGTCAATTTTCTTACCAAATATTGTTTACTGCTATTATGACATGTATTTTCAAATATAAAACAAAAAAAGCCGCTTTCAATTGAAAGCAGCTTATAATATGTTTGAACGGATTTTTTAGTTTTTAGCTAAAAAGTCGTTAACTTGTTCTGGGCTCATTATAGATTCAACAAACATGTAAGCTCCTGTTTTTGGAGACTTAACCATTTTTATTGCTTTTGTTAATCTTTTAGATCCTGTTTGTAATGATGCTACTGATTTCTTTGCCATGACCTATATTTTTTAGGATATTTGAGATTTTAAAAAAAATCTCTAATTATTTAATTTCTTTATGAACTGTCATACGCTTAAGAATTGGATTAAATTTTTTAATCTCCATTCTATCTGGCGTATTCTTTTTATTTTTTGTAGTAATGTAACGTGAAGTTCCTGCTTGACCAGACTCTTTATGCTCTGTACATTCTAATATTACTTGTATTCTATTACCTTTCTTTGCCATATTGTAACATTTTTGTCATTTCCGCGAAGGCGGAAACTTCATATTTTATTAATCAGCTAATTACTTAGTTAAAAACCCTTTAGATTTTGCTTCCTTAATTGCTGCAGAAATACCTATTTTATTAATTGTCTTTAAAGCAGATGTTGAAACTTTTAAAGTTATCCAGCTTTCGTCTTCTGGAATGTAAAAACGTTTCTTTACTAAATTCGCATTAAATTTGCGTTTAGTTTTGTTCATTGCATGAGACACGTTGTTTCCAACCATTGCCTTCTTTCCTGTAAGTTCACAAACTCTTGACATTCTATATAACTTTAAATATTGGTGTTGCTTAAAATCGAGGTGCAAATATACAAAATCTTTATATTATGACAACGTAATTTTTATCAATTTTTAAAAATTTCTTTTAGCAGCATTTCAAAGGCTTTATTTGCTCCTTTATTAATCACTTTAGTACGAAGATTTCCAAGCATAAACTTCTCAGAGAAGACTCGCCTTTTTGTAGCTATAGCTATAAAAACGGTTCCTACCTCAACATCAGAATCGCCTTTAGTTGGTCCCGCATTTCCAGTGGTTGCAATAGCATAATCTGTTTTAAATAATTCTAAAACATGTAGCGCCATAGCTTCTGCAACTTCTCCACTAACAACAGAATGTTTGCTAATGGCATCTTTTGAGACACCAAGAATATTAATTTTAGAATCGGTAGCATAGCTTACAACACTTCCTTTAAAATATGCTGAAGCTCCAGGGTTTGCTGTAAAACGTTCTGCAATTTTGCCTCCTGTACAACTTTCAGCGGTCGCTACAGTTTCTCCAGATTTGGTAAGTTGTTTTCCTATAATAGCTTCAATGGAGTCGTCTTCATCTTCAAAACCTAAAAATTCATCTTTTATCAGAGGAATGACTTGGTCTATTTGAAACTGAATATCATCTCTTACTTTTTGTTCATTAAATCCTTTTGATGATAATCGCAATCGCATTTTCCCTAAACTTGGTAAATACGCTAATTTTATATGTTCTGGTAAAGCGTCTTCCCAAGTTTCTATTCTAGCTGCTAAAGTGCTTTCCCCTAACCCATAAACAAGTAAAGTTCTGTGTAATATAAACGGACAATGAAATTTATCTTTTAATTTTGGAATCACTTCATTATCTATTAAAGCCTTCATTTCAAAAGGAACACCAGGAAGCGATATAAAAACCTTATCGCTCCTTTCTAGCCACATACCAGGAGCTGTTCCTAATTTATTCATTAAAACCTTAGCTTTTGATGGTACTAATGCTTGATCTAAATTAACTTGTAATAACGTTTGTCTGACATATTGCTTCCAAATAGCCTCAATATTTTTTATAACAGCATCGTTTTTTACTAGAGTATCATCAAAATATTCTGCGATTGTTTTTTTGGTGATGTCATCTTTTGTAGGCCCCAAACCTCCTGTTATGATAATAACATCAACTCTACTTTCAGCATCTTTAAAAGCTTGTAAAATATGTTGTTTATCGTCTTGTACAGATGTTATTTGATATACAGATATACCAATTTTATTAAGTTGTTTTGCGATAAATGCAGAATTTGTATCAACAACTTGACCAATAAGAAGCTCATCGCCTATGGTTATTATTTCGGCTAACATTACAAATTAAAATCAGATTTTATTTCAGAAACAGCTTTTTCAACTTTATCAATAACTATTTCTAATTGATTTGTAACATCAACTTCAGTTTGTGTAAACTTTCCCCAATCTTGCACTTCAATTAAAGTATCAAGTATGCCAAGTTCAAACAAATCTATGGTTGGTTTCATTTTATGAGCTGCTTGATAAGCTTCTTGATAATTTTTTTCTGCTACTGCTTTTTTTAATCGGTCTGCGTCAACTGGTACTTCTTCTAAAAAAGCTTCTGCCAATGTTGCGATAAAATCTTCGTCATTATCAGCTAATTCGCGTACTCTATGTAATTTGTAATGTTGTTCCATTTATTTTACTGTTATTGAAAACATTTCTTTGTCTTCTATATATCCTTTTAGTTTATCATTAGCAAACACTTTGCCAACTCCTGCTGGTGTTCCTGTAAATATAATATCTCCAATCTTTAAAGTAAAATATTTTGAGACATATTCTATTAATTCATCAATCTTCCAAAGCATATGGCTTGTATTTCCTTTTTGCACAAAATCTTCGTTCTTTTTTAAGGAAAATTCAATTGCATTAATATTTTTTATTTCACTTACTGGCAACCAATTACCAATTACAGCTGCTCCATCAAAGGCTTTTGCTTTTTCCCAAGGAAGCCCTTTCTCTTTTAATTTACTTTGTAAATCACGAGCTGTAAAATCAATTCCTAAACCAATTTCATTATAATATTTATGAGCAAACTTTTTATCAATATGCTTCCCTACTCTATTCATTTTAACCAAAATTTCTACTTCATGATGAACATCATTAGAGAAATCTGGAATAAAAAAAGGCTGTTTTTTAAGAAGAATAGCGGTGTCTGGTTTTAAGAACACAACAGGATCTGTTGGCTTTTCGTTTTCTAGCTCTTTAATATGTTCGGTATAATTTCTGCCTATGCAAATAAGTTTCATAATTTAATATATTTAATCTGCTATTTCAGAAAAAAATATGCCTAGAACAATTTTATAATATGTAAATACTATCGGTATATTTACTAGCAAAATTAACACTGAATAAAAAATAGGTTTTAAATGTTTTTTTGATTTATAATTATCAATTATCAAAAAGAACAAAAATAAAAATACACCAAAGTTTATTAAACCTACTATACTCAAATATATAATACCAAGAGTAATAAATACCATTGCCTTAGTTAAACAAAATAATCCAAACAGTAAGGTTCCAAAAACGAAAGACCAAAAAGCTATTTGTTTAGTAAAAGGAATGTAAGATTCATAATCTGATTGTTTATATTTTAAATAACTACCTAACAAACTATCCCAACTTATTATTAAAACTTCTCAATTTAATGGCCGTTAAAACCTTTTTGGTATATAGAGGAAAGTCTGCGTTTAGTAACCATCCAAAATATCCTGGTTCTTTTTCAAGTACTTCTGTTACTAATTTACCTTTATGCTTACCAAATGAAAAACATTCAACACCTTCTTTATTATAGGCAATAAAACCAGCAAAATCTACAAACTTTTTTCGAGAACTGAATTCTGCCAAAAACTTGGTGTCATTTTCAAGGTCTTCATATTTTTCAATTTGTGCCTTTAAAACTTCATACGTTGCATTGGTATCGGCTTCAGCACTATGCGCACCGTCTAAATTTTTATCACAATAAAATTTATATGCAGCACTTAATGTACGTTGCTCCATTTTATGAAAAATGGTTTGCACATCAACTGAAACACGATTTTTCATATCGAAATCTACATCTGCACGAAGCATTTCTTCTGCTAAAAGTGGAATATCAAAACGATTTGAATTAAAGCCCCCTAAATCGGAATCTTTAATCATGTTATGAATGTCTTTAGCCAGTTCTTTAAATGTAGGTTCGTTTGCTACTTGTTCGTTTGTGATGCCATGAATTTCTATAACTTCCTTTGGAATAGTCATTTCTGGATTTACTAACCATGTTTTACTTTCTTCTGTACCATTAGGAAACACTTTGAGAATTGAAATTTCAACAATTCTGTCATGAGTTATATTAATTCCTGTGGTTTCTAAATCGAAAAAACAAATTGGTTTTGTTAGGTTTAGTTGCATTAGTTTGTTTTATTTAAAGCTTCAAATTCTTTTTCAAAAGAAATTTTAGTTCTTTCCCACTCATCTTTATCTAATAAGTTTTCAAATGTAACATGATTATTATTAAAATGATCATCATTGCAATAAACTAAAAATTCTCCTGTGGGTTTAATCATTAATAAATTAAACTGGTTTTCATTTCTGATAAAATTTTTTTTTAATAAACCTCCATAATCTTGGTACCATTTCAATTGTTTTACTTCATTAGGATGTCCTCCATTATAATTATAGAAATGAAAAAGGAAGCTGTCTTTTTTATATTTATTATATTTTCGAACACATGATTTGTGTGAGCTTATGAACTTTCTATAGTTTTGAACATGAACGTGTTTAGCGATTTTTCTTAAATTAGTCAAATCAAATACTACTCCATCTGTTATACCGTGAGATTCAATGGGTTTTTTAATTTCATTACCTAAACTATCGTAATTAACGATTTTATTATGCTTTGGAAATTTAGATTTTGAGGGTAAAGTATCGATATAATGAATTACCATAGCTTTAGTTGTATCTATTCCATTCGTTTTATTTAAAAGTTTAAATAATTGACTTTTCGTAATTGGCATTAATTTTCCGAAACGATACCTGTAATTTATTTCTTGCAACACTAAAGTATCACCAACATATTTCATTCCATAATAAATAGAAGAATTTAATTTGTTGTTAAATATTTTTTTCGAAGTACTTTTACCGTTTTCATCGATATATAAAGTATCACGTTGGGCATATAAAACTGAAAAATTTAAAATAAAAATAAATATGGAGATTGATTTTGAAACTTTAAATACTAAATCTATTTTTATACTCATAGCAGTTCTATTACTTTTTTTAATTTAAAAATAACATCTTATAAAAATAAAAAATCCAATCAGTAAAACGATTAGATTCATATAATAAATTTAATATTGTTTTTTTTAAATCTCTCTATTAACATCCCAAGCTTCAAGATAATCTTTAACAGCTTTAACAAACTGCCCCCCAAGTGCACCATTAACAACACGATGGTCGTAAGAGTGTGATAAAAACATTTTATAACGGATACCAATAAAATCACCATCGGGTGTTTCAATAACCGCAGGAACTTTTCGTATGGCTCCTAATGCTAGTATGCCCACTTGTGGTTGATTGATAATTGGTGTCCCCATGATACTCCCAAAAGTACCAACGTTAGTTACCGTGTAGGTTCCGCCTTGTGTATCATCTGGTTTTAGTTTTCCAATTCTAGCTCGATTAGCTAAATCGTTAACCTGCTTCGTCATACCTACCAAATTAAGTTGATCGGCATTTTTGATTACTGGTACTATTAAATTTCCATCTGGTAAAGCAGCAGCCATACCTAAGTTTATATTTTTCTTTTTTATTATAGTATCGCCCTGAAGTGAAATATTCATCATAGGGAAATCGCGTAATGCTTTTGCAATCGCTTCCATAAAAATAGGTGTAAACGTTAAGTTCTCACCTTCACGTTTCATAAACGCATCTTTAACTTTCTTTCTCCAATTCCAAATGTTAGTAACATCAGCTTCAATAAAACTTTGAACATGAGCAGATGTCTGAACCGATTCAACCATATGATGTGCAATCAGTTTACCCATTCTGGTCATTTCTATAATTTCATCTTCTCCATTACTAACTATCGGAGCAGTAACTTGCTTTGGTTTTTCTGGTTCTTTATTTTGAATAACTGGAGCTTCTATTTCTTGTTTAATTATGTCTTGGGCGCCTCCTCTATTATTAATAAAATCTAAAATATCGTTTTTGGTAACCCGTCCTTCTTTACCTGTTCCTTTTATGGCATCTAACTCTTTTTGAGAAACACCTTCTTGTTTGGCTATATTTTTAACTAGTGGAGAATAAAAACGTGTACTCGATGACAAAACTGGCGCAACAGTTTCCTTAGCTATATTGATAGTTTGCTCTAATGCTTCTACTGGAGCATCATCAATTTGGCTTTCTTCTACAGTAACATCTGTATTATCAGATGTTTCGTTATCACCTTCAATTTCAATAACAGCTAATACCTCTCCTACTTGAACAACATCATCTACGTTAAAAAATTTTTCAACTAAAACACCATCTACCTCACTAGGAACTTCACTATCAACTTTATCTGTGGCAATTTCTAAAATGGCTTCATCAAGTTCAATAGTATCTCCAACTTCTTTTAACCAAGACGTTATGGTTGCTTCTGCAACACTTTCTCCCATTTTTGGTAATTTCAGTTCGAATTTTGCCATATTAATAGTATAATACTTGCTTTCTGATTTAAAAATGCAAAATTAATGAAAAATCGTTGATTTCGTTAATCTATAATCAAAAACTATTTCAAAAAAATAACTTCTCCTTGTTTAAATCCGTTATCACTCCCAATAATAAAATTAGTATTGTTTGGCAATATTTTATAAGTTATTTGATCTTCTTTTCTATTATTTTCTATTGTATTAATTATTTCTTTATAAGTTAACACATTAGCATCAAAAATAATTTCTGAGTTTGATTTTACAGAATCTAAATTGTTTTTTAAAATTACTTGTTTAGGAAGAATTGACTCTAATTTTTTATTTTTTTTGTTTGAAATAAAAATATATTCTGAAGTGTTCCTAATTTCTGCATCCTGTTCTTTTCTAAACTTATAAGCTAGCTTTATGCCAACCCAAACAAACATATCGAAAAACATATTTTGCTTAAAATGCTTTTCATAAAATATTTGCATTGCTGCATAAAAACGTTGCGCATAAAACCGATCTTTTAATGAACTCTCTCCTTTAAAATGAATGATTGTAGCTTCACCAAAATAATAGTTTTCATAGCCCTTTTTTAATATTTTATATGACAAATCAATATCTTCCCCGTACATAAAATAATCTTCATCAAAACCTCCTACTTCATTATATACTTCCTTTTTTATAACCATAAATGCACCAACCAAAACATCTACTTTTCCATTTTCTTTTTGAGATAAATTGTTTGAATAATAATCATCAGAAAATCCTAATATTTTTTTTAATGCTACATTTACAGTGGGTATATTACGCTTACTTTCTGGTAAAAAGAGTCCGTTTCCATTTATTAATTTACATCCAACAATACCTAATTTACTCTTACCATCAGTAAAATTAAGGGTTTTTGTAAACGTATCTTCAGCAACAACAGTATCTGGATTTAAAATACATAAATACTCACCTTTAGCCTGTTTAACACCAATATTGTTCCCTTTTGAAAACCCTGAATTTTCTTTATTTTCTATCAGCTTTACTTTAGGAAATACCGTTTTTACCATGTTACAACTAGCATCTTCAGAATTATTATCAACAACAATAATTTCTGCATCAATATTCTGAATAGCTTTTTCCACACTTTTTAAACATAGCTCTAAAAAGCAGCAAACATTATAGTTTAAAATGATAATTGAGAGTTTCAAATGTTTAGTTAGTTGGTTATAGTTTTAAGGAAGACTCAAAAGGTATTCTATTTAAAATACTTCTTCCTAAAGTAATTTCATCAGCATATTCAAGTTCGTCCCCAACAGATATACCTCTTGCAATTGTTGATGTAAAAACGTTATAATCTTTAATTTGTTTATAAATGTAAAAATTGGTGGTGTCGCCTTCCATGGTAGAACTAAGTGCGAAAATAAGTTCTTTTACTTGGCCTTCTTTTACTTTGTTCACCAAAGATTCTATATTTAAATCGTGCGGACCAATACCATCCATTGGCGAAATTTTGCCTCCCAAAACATGATACAAACCCTTAAAGGAACTTGTATTTTCTATGGCCATAACATCTCTAATATCTTCAACCACACAAATAAGCTCGTTAGTTCTATTTGAACTCGAGCATATTTCACACAAATTGACATCGCTGATATTATGACATGATTTACAAAACTTTACATCATTACGCATGGTTTGTAATGCCTCCGATAAAGCCAAGGTTTGCTCTTTTGGCTGTCTTAACATATGCAAAACTAAACGTAATGCTGTACGCTTACCAATACCAGGTAATTGCGACATTTCGTTTACAGCGCGTTCAAGTAGTTTTGATGAAAATTTCATAGTTTACGAATTTACAATTTATTATGAAAATGTATTAATTTCTAAAAAAATATCCGCACTTGTATAGTTTTTGTATGGCTTTTCAAAAGATCATCAATTAATTTAAAATTACTTAATATTGTTAATCGCAAACTAACGCATCTGTTTTATGTCACCAACTACTATCCTACTCCTTATTGCTTGTTACTTTGGAGTATTAATTTTAATCTCCTATTTTACTGGAAAAGAAGATTCTAACGACGCTTTTTTTAAAGCCAACAAATCTGCTCCATGGTATTTAGTGGCATTTGGAATGATTGGGGCGTCGCTTTCTGGGGTTACTTTTATTTCTGTTCCTGGAGCTGTAGAAGCTAAACAATTTGGATATTTACAAGTTGTTTTTGGGTATTTTTTTGGGTATCTGGTTATTGCCTATGTTTTACTTCCTATATATTATAAACTTAATTTAACATCAATATATACTTATTTAAAAGACCGTTTTGGTAATATAAGTTACAAAACAGGTTCTGTTGCTTTTTTAATTTCCCGAACTGTAGGCGCAGCGTTTAGATTGTTTTTAGTTGCTAAAGTTTTACAATTATTAATATTCGATCAATACTATATCCCGTTTACTATCACCGTTATAATTACCATTGCTTTAATCTGGCTTTACACGTTTAAAGGTGGTATTAAAACAATTATTTTTACTGATACTTTACAAACACTTTTCATGTTAATTTCAGTAGTAGTCACTATTATGTTTTTAGCTTCTGCTTTAGATTTGAATAGTATTTCTGAAATTTATTTCAATGTTAAAGAAAACGCAATGAGTAAAGTTTTTTTCTTTGATGATGTTAATGATGCACAATATTTTATAAAAAGTTTTCTAGCTGGTATGTTTATTACCATTACCATGACAGGATTAGACCAAGATATGATGCAAAAAAACCTAACCTGTAAAAACCTAAAAGAGGCTCAAAAAAACATGATTTCCTTCAGTGTTGTTTTAATTTTTGTAAACATTCTTTTTCTTGTTTTAGGTTTATTATTAACTCAATATGCAAGTCAAAATGGTATACTGGCAAAAAAGGATGATTTATTTCCAACCATAGCCATGTTACCAGAAATAGGTGTTATAACCTCAGCTTTCTTTTTACTTGGGCTAATTGCTGCTGCTTATTCTAGTGCAGATTCTGCCCTAACATCATTAACAACCTCTTTTTGCATAGATATTATTGAGTTAGACAAAAAACCAGAGAATATTCAGAAAAGAGTTAGAAAGCAAGCCCATATTTTAATTAGTGTAATACTGGTTGTAGTTATTGTACTGTTTGATGCTATTTTTAAAGATGTATCTGTTATATGGGAATTATTTAAAGCCGCTGGCTACACTTATGGTCCGTTATTAGGTTTATTTGCTTTTGGCATATTTACAAAATCGCAACTAAAAGATAGATATGTTTGGATAATTGCCATTATAGCGCCTTTAGTTTCCTATTTAATAAATGCTTATTCTATAAATTTATTGAATGGCTATCAAATAGGATTTGAAATTCTTATTGTTAATGGTCTTTTAACTTTTTTAGGATTAATATTGATTCGTACTAAGCAAAACTAAAGTACAAGCCACTTCAAAGTCTATTTTATTATCCATCAAAATCTTATATAATTCAGGGTTTTCAGTTCCTGGATTAAAGATAACACGTTCAGGTTTTAAAGAAATAATATAGTCGTAATAAGCCTCTTGTCGTTTAGGGTTTAAGTATAACGTTACTGTATGTATAGCTTCATAAGGCAATAATTCGTCATCAATTGTAACGCCTTCAACTTCTCCTTTTTTTAATCCAAAAGCAACAACATCAATATCATTAGCAACTAATCGTTGTATTGAGTAGTTTGAATATCTGTTGGACTTTAAGGACGCCCCGAGCACTAAAGTTTTTTTATTCATATGTTAAAAATCTGTTAATAAAGCATAAATACAGTAACAGAGTTCAAATTTTTACGTCTACTTTGTAAAATCAATCAAAAAACCAATCAAATCAAATGAAAAGACTTCTCTTTTTATGCTTTATTTTATTATCAATATCTATAAAAGCACACGCTACAAACCCTGAAACAAATGCCGATAAAACTGGTTCTATATCAGGCAAGGTATTAGACGCAAATTTAAAACAACCCTTACCTTATGTAAATGTAATTATTCAAAACGCAAAAGGCGAAACTTTAACAGGTGGAATCACTCTTGAAGATGGTTCTTTTGAAATTGAAAAAATTGAAGAAGGTAATGTAATTGTTAGTATTCAATACATTGGGTACAAAACAGCAAAAAAGAATGTAACCTTAGGAAAAGGGAATTACAAAGTCAATCTTGGCGACATTTTTCTAGAAGAAGAGGCTGAAGGTTTAGATGCAGTAACCGTAATAGCCGAAGTTTCAACCATTCAACAAAAAGTAGATAGAAAAATAATTACTGTTGGTAAAGATCTTACAACCGCTGGTCCAACAGCAAGCGACATTATGAATAATTTACCTTCTGTAAACGTAGACCAACAAACAGGAAATATTAGTCTACGTGGTAACGAAAATGTACGTGTTATGGTAGACGGCAAATTAAGTAACGTACCTATTGCTCAATTACTTAAACAAATTCCATCAACATCTATAAAAACTATTGAACTTATAACTAATCCGTCGGCAAAATATAATCCCGAAGGTATGAGTGGTATTATTAATATAAAACTTCATAAAAACACGCAAATAGGCTTTAATGGTAATATAAATGTTGGGGTTACAAAAGAAATTTTTGCAAAATTCAACAGTTCAATAGATATGAATTACCGCAACGGCAAGTTCAATTTTTATGGGAATTATGGCAATAATATTGGTAAATACGACAACTTCGGATTTATAGATAGGTTGGATGATGACTCACGACAAGACTTTACATTTGGTAACAACAATAAATCTCATTTATATAAATTTGGGGTCGATTTTTATTTAGATGACAAAAACACAATTTCTGCATTTACAAATCAAAATACATTTGAAGGAAAAGGTTTTGGCAATACTTTAATTTCATTTCCTTTAGGGGCTAATCAAGCGCAATTATTTAGCAATTTATCCGATAATATTTCAAGTCAATACAACTTAGCTTACAAACATGTTTTTAATGAGGAAGAGGATGAAACACTTGATATTGAGTTTGATTATAACGACTTTAATAATGATGAGTTAGCTAATTTCGATTTTGTTAATTTCAGTTTCCCACCAGATTATATTGATAACGTAGATACACAAAGAGACCAAACCACCGTAAATATTGATTATGTAAAACCCATTAACGATAAAACAAAGCTAGAATTAGGTGCAGAGGCACGTTTGTTTAATTCTGATATTGGTTATGTTTCTAGCGGACAAACATTTAATGAATTAGGTGATATTATTCAAACTCCAAGCACTGATTTTGAATATAGTCGTGATATTTATTCACTTTATGCGACATTGGGAAAGACTTTTGAAAAATGGAATTATCAAATAGGTGCACGACTAGAGCAAGTAAACGAAAATGCCGATGCGCTTAGAATTTTTGCAGATAATAATAACACAGAATTTATTCCTTTTGAAAATGAATACTTTCAAGTATATCCGTCCGTGTTTTTAAGCTATAATGCTTCAGAAAAAAACACATATCAATTTAGTGCCAGTCGCCGTGTAGACAGACCAGGACTGCAACAAGTTAATCCTATTAGAGAATGGAGTACACCACGTGTTTCTTCTTTTGGAAACCCACAATTATTGCCACAATTCACCAATTCTGTTGAAATAAATTACACTAGAAACCTCGAAAAAGGAAGTATTACTGGTGGCGTATTTTTCAGGTTAATTGAAGACAATATTAATAGATTTGTTCGTATAGACCGCACCAATATACCTGCAGCAAATAGCATCTTAACTTTTGACAACTTTGATAATACTACAGCCTTTGGAATAGAATTATCTAGTAACTATAGACCAACAAAGTGGTGGAGTTTAAATGGTAGTTTTGATTTGTACTCTCAGGAGCAAACTGGTATAACTGAAATTATAAATACAGATGATATACAAAATGCAACAGAAGCAGATATTATTGCAACTGAAAACATAGTAACTAACGTCGTTTGGAATTTAAGATTATTCAACAATTTTAAAGCCTCAAAGAAATTAAATTTTTCGCTATTTACTATGTATCGTGGTGAAGAAAAAGGCATCCAATTTACAAGGAAACCTATGTTTATGGTAAATACTGGTATGCGCTACAGCTTTTTAGAGGATGAAAGAGCCACCTTTAGTTTTAATTACAGTGATATTTTTAATACCATGTGGTTTGAGTTTGAAGCAGTCACACCATTTCCCGCTATTGGTAGATTCAATTGGGAAAGTAATACCTGGAATATAGCACTATCCTACAGATTTGGTGGTGGAAAATACCGTGCATTGCGAAGAAAACAACGTGATGATAATACTAAATCTAGTGGTGGTGGGTTTCTTTAAAGAATATATTTAATAGTCAGCATTCAATTGATGGTTAGTGTTATGCTAGATTGTTAAATAGAATCCCCAAAGCTTATAACTTTGGGGATTCTTGTTATATAAAAAGAACAAAAAATATAAAAATTTAATAAACGTACAATAAATAACAATATCATACGTTACATAGATATACTATCAACAATACGAAAGATAATTATTTAGAGTTAGTCGTCTTACACATATTAAAATTCGCAAAAAAATGATTAGTATGATTTAAGTAAAACTCGGAAACTAAATTTTCGAGTTTTATTTTTATTAAATGTTAAAAAGAGTTAAATTTTAAAACTCATGCAATATTATTGATTTTAATACGTCTAATATTATAAGATTCTTCACATTAATAGTAGTGTTAGTTGAAGTTGATTAATAGCTAGAAAAACCCAAAACTTAAAAGTTTTGGGTTTTTTGTTTGATTTCAAGATTATTTTAGAAAAGATTCCCTCCTCCGAGGGAATGACAAAAAGGTTATTTTACCACTTTATAATGGCACTAGCCCAAGTAAATCCGCTACCAAAAGCAGCCAAAACTACGTTATCACCTTCTTTTATTTTACCTTCTTCCCAGGCCTCAGTTAATGCAATAATTACTGATGCCGCAGTTGTATTTCCATATTTCATGATATTATTGAAAACTTGATCATCATTTAAACCAAACTTTTTTTGTATAAATTGAGCTATACGCAAATTCGCTTGGTGTGGAATTAACATATCAATATCTTCTTTTTGTAAGCCATTCTTCATTAAACCTTCCATAATAACCTCACTAAAACGAACAACGGCATTTTTAAACACAAACTGTCCATCCATATATGGAAAATATGATAAATCTTCTTCCTCAGATTCTATAATTTCTGGAACCCAATGTGCAATACTAGGCGACTCTACAATTAATTTATCGGCATACTTGCCTTCACTGTGTAAATGCGTTGATAAAATTCCTTTGGTATTATCTTCTTCCCTACTTAACACACAGGCTCCAGCTCCATCACCAAAAATTACAGTTACTCCTCGTCCACGAGTAGTTTTATCTAACCCATTACTATGGTATTCAGCACCAATAACAAGTATATTTTTATACATACCTGTTTTAATAAATTGGTCTGCAACCGAAATGGCATAAACAAAACCAGAACATTGGTTTCTAACATCCAATGCACCTATAGTTGGCATATCCAGCATGTCTTGAATTTGAACACCACAACCAGGAAAATAAAAATCTGGACTCAGGGTTGCAAACACAATAAAATCTATATAATCTTTTGTTAAACCAGATCGCTCTATCGCAATTCTAGCTGCTTTAGCTCCCATAACTGCTGATGTATCATCACTTCCTTCTTTAATCCATCGGCGTTCTTGTATTCCAGTTCTTTCCTGTATCCAAGCATCATTAGTATCCATTATTTTAGATAAATCATCATTGGTTACAACGTTATCTGGCACGTATTTACCTAAGCCTATTATTTTTGAATTGTACATAGTTGGTTTAAATTTAGAATAAGCAAAGTACAAAATAAAACCATCAAAATCCAAAAACCGTAATTTGTGAATAGTTAATGCCAGTTTGTCACATTTTACTAATTGGCATTTTTGTTGCCTAACTCTTCAAAGTAAGTTTAAATTAAAATTAATCAGATTCTCTCCTTCGAGGGAACGACAAATAAATTATTTATCATGACAAAAGGAAACATTAATGTATCGGTAGAGAATATCTTTCCACTCATTAAAAAATTCTTGTATAGCGACCACGAAATATTTTTACGTGAGCTAATTAGTAACGCTACAGATGCCACATTAAAACTAAAACACTTAACAAACGTTGGTGAAGCTAAAGTGGAATATGGCAACCCACAAATTGAAGTTAAGATTGACAAAAAAGGCAAAAAACTTCATATTATAGATCAAGGTTTAGGTATGACAGCCAAAGAGGTTGAAAAATACATTAACCAAGTCGCTTTTTCTGGTGCCGAAGAATTTTTAGATAAGTATAAAGATTCAGCAAAAGATTCAGGTATTATTGGTCATTTTGGATTAGGTTTCTATTCAGCATTCATGGTAGCTGAAAAAGTTGAAATTATTACTAAATCTTATAAAGATGAACCTGCAGCACATTGGACTTGCGATGGCTCTCCTGAATTCACTCTAGAAGCTTCAGATAAAGCAGATAGAGGCACAGAAATTATTCTTCACATTGCAGAAGATTCAACAGAATTTCTTGAAGAATCACGTATCCGCGAGTTACTGAATAAATACAACAAGTTTATGCCTATTCCTATTAAATTTGGAACTAAGGAAATAAACGACCCAGAACACAAGCCAAAAACTAAAAAAGATAAAGACGGTAAGGAAACTACCGAACCACATAGAAAAACAACTGTAGATGATATCATCAACAATCCAAATCCAGCTTGGACAAAACAACCAGCCGATTTAAAAGATGAAAATTACAGTAACTTCTACCGCGAATTGTACCCTATGCAATTTGAAGAGCCGTTGTTTAATATTCACTTAAATGTTGATTACCCATTCAACTTAACAGGAATTTTATACTTCCCTAAAATGGGGCAGGATTTAAATATTCAAAAAGATAAAATTCAACTGTATCAAAATCAAGTTTTTGTAACTGATAATGTAGAAGGCATCGTACCAGAGTTTTTAACCATGCTTCGTGGTGTTATTGATTCTCCAGATATTCCATTAAACGTATCGCGTTCGTATTTACAAGCAGATGGTGCAGTTAAAAAGATTTCGTCTTACATCACTAGAAAAGTAGCAGATAAATTAAAATCGTTATTCAATAATAACCGTGAAGATTTTGAAGCGAAATGGAACGACATAAAAATTGTTATTGAATACGGCATGCTTTCTGAAGAAAAATTCTTTGAAAAAGCCGATGCATTTGCCTTATACCCAACAGTTGATGGCACTTACTTTACTTACGAGGAATTATTCAATAAAATAAAAGCAAATCAAACAGATAAAGATAACAAGTTAGTTATTCTTTATGCTTCAGATAAAGATGCACAACACAGTTATATTCAATCTGCAAAAGCTAAAGGTTACGAAGTCTTATTGTTAGATTCTCCTATTGTATCACATTTAATTCAGAAGTTAGAAACCTCAAAAGAGAATATTTCTTTTGCTAGAGTTGATGGCGATCATATAAATAATTTAATTAAGAAAGATGAAACCACAATTTCTAAATTAAATGAAGACCAAACTAAAGCTTTAGATGAGTTACTAAAAGAAGTTATTCCTTCAGATAAATTTATGGTACAACTTGAAGCTATGGATAGTAGTGAATCTCCATTTACCATAACGCAACCAGAATTTATGCGTCGTATGAAAGAAATGCAAGCTACTGGAGGCGGTGGCGGTATGAACATGTTTGGTAGTATGCCAGAAATGTTTAACCTTGTTGTAAACACAAATTCTGAGTTAGTTGGTGAAATTCTTGATACTAAAACCAAAAAGAAACAAGAGCGGTTAATTAATCAAAGTTTAGACTTAGCAAGACTTTCTCAAGGACTTCTTAAAGGTGAAGAGTTAACAAACTTTATAAAACGTAGTTATGAGATGATAAAATAGAACATTTTGTCATTCCCTCGAAGGAGGGAATCTTATCAAATTAAAACTATAGATATTTTCGCTTCCGCGAAACTATTATAAAACCACTTTGCGAAAGCAAGGTGGTTTTTCGTTTTAATCATAAAACCAAAACACATCTAAATTTTAACAATAAAAATAAATAACAAATCTATTAGCTTTTTATATTTGTTCACTTAAAACCATACTATGAAATACTTAACTATAGCAATAGCCCTTATTTTATTTTCTTCATGCGCTTCTGATGATGCTCCTAAAGACTATACCGAAGAAAACGAGCAAGAAATTCAAGCATTTATTGCCGATAACAATTTAACTACGCAAAAAAGTAGCTCTGGTCTGTATTATATTATAGATAACCCTGGAACTGGTGAAAATCCTGTAGCGACCGATAGAGTTAAAGTGGCGTACAAAGGCTATTTGACTGATGGAACTATTTTTGATGAAAGTATTGAAGAAGGTGTTTCGTTTAATTTTTTAGGAAATTTAATTAGTGGTTTTGCAGAAGGTCTTACATATTTTAAGGAAGGTGGAAGCGGAAAATTAATTATACCGTCGCGTTTAGCTTATGGAAGTAGTGCAAATGGAAATATTCCTGCTGGCTCCGTTCTTATTTTTGATATAGAACTTGTTTATGTGAATTATAAAACGGAAAACGATAAGCAAATTCAAGCATATCTAACTGAAAACAATTTAGTTGCAGAAAAAACGAGTACGGGCTTATATTATATCATCGATACTGAAGGTGATGGTGCGCAAGTTAGCCTTACCGATAATGTATTAATAAATTATAAAGGTTATTTTTTAGATGATACCGTTTTTGATGAACCTACTGAAAGTGTGAATTTTGATTTAAAAAATGTAATAACTGGTTTTTCTGAAGGCTTAACCTATTTTAAAGAAGGTGGAACTGGTACACTTTTAATTCCATCACATTTGGCTTATGGCAATACTGATACAGGCTCTATTCCTGGTGGTGCTGTTTTAGTTTTTGATGTTAATGTGTTATCGGTTAACTAGCTTATAAACTATTTATATAAACCAACTTGACTTTGTAAAAAATTTCAACTAACTTCGTTTAACCCGCAAAGTATAAGGTTCGTGGATGCGCAGCATACACAAGAGAACCGTTTGCTGCGCTCTATGAATCTTATAGATTGTTAGGTAGTAGTTATCATAAGGGTTTTCCTTAGTTTATAAATATACTAAAAGTTAGTCAGAGCGCAGTCTATACTTTGCGGGTTAGGTAGAATAAGCAAACAGTAGAAATTTTAAATTTTATGATAAGCAAATAAGGTTGAGTTGATACTTGACTTATGATGTTCTAATGCTATTAATTTATCTATTGCCTAAAAAATTTAATGTTTCGTTTGCGTGCCCTTGTGGTTATTCTACCTAACGCTTGATAAAAAACATTGAAAACAATTTTTTATCAGTGAATCATTACCTGCAAGCTGAAAACCAACATAGAGAATGCCTAAAATCCTGTTCATTTTATTAATATTATTTCTTCTTTCGTGTAACTCGGAACCTGACATAAACAACCTAAAACATTGGACTTATGAAATTGATTCTGATTATGAACCCGAAATTACACCGCTGAACGATACAATAAAGCCAATTGGATTGATAAAATTCGAAAGGACAAAGTCGATTAAAGACAAACAACGGGAAGAAGTATATTTGGAAAATTGGTTTCCATCAATGGACTTTGAAATCTATGACAAAACCGAACTAGACCATTCACGCTCGACTTTATCAAATTTAGCTTCGAAATTTATAAAGGGGTCACGTTCTATCCATTCTAATTTATAAGCCAGTGTAATCATTTTTCGAAACCGCTCGATGTGCTTCATAACGGTATTATTACCCATTTTTTTATGATGATCTTTTGGTGTATACTTTTTCAGATAGGTTTCAAATTTTAAGATAAAATTATAATCTAGCTGCTTTAAATACATATTAGTCACTTTGAACTTCGTGAATAAAAAGTCAGCTATATAACCTTGGGTTGTGTAATAATTTTTCTGTGTACCCTTTTTAAGCTTTTGAAGCATATCATCATTATGGTATTCGATAATATCATTAATAGTGAAGTTTTGTTGGTCCTCTTTTAAATATCTTGCCTTAATAGTTTGGGCAGTGATAAATTTTCCCTCAGCTGTAAGCTCATTTTTGGATTGGTAGATTTCTGAAGATACCTGATCCAAATAATTATTTATTTGTCTGGATTCTTCTTTAGTTCCTCTCATTTGGCTTTTAAGCGGACACCAATAAGTAATAGTGATTTTTCTCTTTAAGCTAATCTCAGCTCTTTTACCGTTTACAGTAATTCGAGCATAAAGTGGTGCTTTTCCATTACTAGCTTGCGATTGCTTTAGCCAGAATAGAATGCTAAATGTTGTTGAAGTTTTCATTCTTTCGTCTTTAGATTAAACATTGTTTATCGACGAAAGTCAAATCAGTAATTCGGTTACCTTTTTTTCTGTTTTAAAATGGTAACCGAATTGGTCACTTATTTAAATCAATTTTATACAAATCTTATTATTGCCCGAAAACAATAAAACCTTGATAATCCTACGATTATCAAGGTTTTGTGTTCAATTGATTTTCAATTTTGTCGGGGTGGCAGGATTCGAACCTGCGACCTCCGCGTCCCAAACGCGGCGCGATAACCGGGCTACGCTACACCCCGATTTGGTTATCTATAATTCTTTGCGGAGAGACGGGGATTCGAACCCCGGGTACCCTTTTGGGGTACGACGATTTAGCAAACCGTTCCTTTCGGCCACTCAGGCACCTCTCCTTATTGTTGGTATGAACATTGCAACAAATTGCGGATGCAAATGTAGTATAACATCCTTTATGACACAACAAATTTATTTAATTTTTTATTTTTTTATTCTGGGTATTCAATTCGTAAATGATATATGTTCGCGAGCTTAAGTTTAAGCACTTTTTTTATAGATTGAATCTCTTTAAAAGTAATATTTGCATTTAAAAATTGATCTTCCTCAATCTGCTTATTTATAATGTTTTCAACAAAAGCATCTATTTTAGTAGATGTTGGCTCTTTTAAGCTTTTAGATGCAGCCTCAATACTATCGCACATCATTAAAATAGCGGTTTCTTTACTAAATGGTTTTGGACCTGGATAACTAAAATCTAATTTATCAGCAGTATCAAAATTATTTTTTTCCTGCATGTAAAAATAATAAACCACACTTGTTCCATGATGTGTTCTTATAAAATCGATAACACGATCGGGTAAATTGTATTTCTTTGCTATTTCTATACCTTCAATAACATGATTGGTAATAATTCTTGCACTTTCTTTTGAAGACAATTCATCGTGAGGATTAATCCCAGTAGATTGATTTTCGGTAAAATAAGTTGGATTAGACATTTTACCAATGTCATGATACAAAGCACCTACCCTGACTAGCATCGCATTTGCGTTAATTTCGTTGGCAGAGGCTTCTGCAAGATTAGCAACATTTAATGAATGATGGAAAGTTCCAGGGGCTTTATTGGACAATTCTTTAAGTAATTTTGAATTGGTGTCTGATAATTCTAAAAGCGATACATCGGATACTAATCCAAAAAGCTTTTCGTAAATGTATATTAATGGTTGCACAAATAAAGTAGCTAATCCACATAAAACAAACCAAATAAAGGTTTCCCATTTTATGATTTCAATACTGCCTTCATGAATTACAAAAAAGGCAAAATAAGCTACAATATAAATTAAGGTTATTTGACCAACTGAAATAAATAGATTAGCACGTTTATAAAGTTCTGAAACTGTTAGTATCGTTACTATTCCTGCAATAATTTGAAGAAACATATACTCATAGCTATTAGGCACAACAAAACCTAACAATAACACCGTAATTACATGTGCAAACAAACCCAAACGGGCATCAAAAAAAGCTTTAAAAACTAGAGGAAGAATACAAATAGGAACAACGTATATATACTTAGAATTGTAATTTATAACCATTGTGGTTAAAAATATCATTAGCAATACATTGAAAAATATAAACGTCACTTTTGTATTATTTTCAAAAACAGAAATTCTATACTTTCGTAAAAAAAGTAAAAGCATTAAAAGGGCTAACGCAACTAATAAAGCATAGGCAGCTAAAACCCAATTGTAATTAGATTTCGTCCAAACTTGCGATTCATATTCCGATTTTAAAGATCTCAAAGCTTGATACTTATCACCTTCCACAACTTCTCCTTTTGAAACGATTAATGTTTCCTTTTCAATGCTTCCTCGAGCATAAGAAATCTTATCAATCTCTTCTTTTAAAACCCTATCAGTAAAAGATTTGTCATAAATTAAATTAGGTTCTATTAAATCAAAAAATAACGAAACAAAATCTGTCTTATAACGGATTAAGTTATTACTTTTTAAAACCTTATCTATAATTGAAACAATATCATCTTGCTTTACCAAATTTGAAAATAAAGCACGTTGTATCTCAACTCTTCCATCTAATAAAGCAACCGTTTTATTATTTGAAAAGTTATAATTTTCACTTAAAACACCAAACTCATATAACTCAGATATAATATCACTTCCTACTTTTCTAATTTTTGCCAATTCTCTTTTAGGTATGGAATCAGCAAAAACTTTGGTAAATTCATTAAAAAAAGATGCTCTTACATTATTAGAAACGTCATTATCAACATTAAAATATAAAATGGCATTATTACGAATAGCAGCTTTTTCTGAAGCAATTTCTTCGTCAGATTTTTTAATAGCAAAATCAAACGGGGCATACAAATTTTCAGATTGCCATGGTTTTCCTTTTTCAAAATTATATTTGAATTTTCCACTTTTAGGAAATAAATACACAATTAAAAAAGTAGTAGATATGAATAAAAGTCCTTTATAAATTAAGGAATGATTTCTGTAAAGTTTATTTATAAAGTCTTTCATTTAAAATGATAAAGTAAATCAAATGTAATAAAATTATAGGCGCTAACCATTTTTTATAATAAAGGAATCTTTCAAATTTCTACCAAAAAATGATTATTTTCGCCTACACTATACTAAACAATTATATTATGGGTAAAGAAGTTGTTATTGTAGCCGCTGCAAGAACTCCTATAGGAAGTTTTATGGGTGCTTTATCTACTATAAGTGCCCCAAAATTAGGTGCTATTGCGATAAAAGGTGCTTTAAGTAAAATAAATTTAAAAACCGAATTAGTTGAAGAAGTTTTGATGGGTAACGTAGTTCAAGCTGGAACCGGACAAGCACCAGCAAGACAAGCTGCTATATATGCTGGCATTCCAAATACGGTTCCTTGTACGACAATAAACAAAGTATGTGCTTCTGGAATGAAGGCAGTTATGCAAGCAGCACAAAGTATTGCTTTAGGCGATGCCAATATAATTGTTGCTGGTGGTATGGAAAACATGAGTTTAATTCCGCACTATTTATATGCTAGAACGGGAACTAAGTTTGGACCAACTTCTTTAATAGATGGTATGCAAAAAGATGGTTTAGTTGATGCATATGACCAGAATGCTATGGGGGTTTGCGCTGATGCTTGTGCTAGTAAATATGAATTCTCTAGAGAAGATCAAGATGCTTATGCAATTCAATCTTATAAGCGTTCATCAGCGGCATGGGATTCTGGGAAATTTAATAATGAAGTAGTTCCTGTTGAAGTGCCTCAACGTCGTGGAGAACCAATAATAGTTTCTAAAGACGAAGAGTATACAAATGTGAAGATGGATAAAATTCCTCAATTGCGTCCGGCTTTTACAAAGGACGGAACTGTAACTGCTGCAAATGCTTCAACAATAAATGATGGTGCTGGCGCTATGATTTTAATGAGTAGAGAAAAAGCAGATGAGCTAGGTTTAAAAGCTTTAGCTACTATTAAAAGTTATGCTGATGCTGCCCACGAACCTGAATGGTTTACAACAGCTCCAGCAAAAGTATTACCAAAAGCTATTGATAAAGCAGGAATAACCATTAATGATATTGATTTTTTTGAATTTAATGAAGCGTTTTCAGTTGTAGGTTTAGCTAATATGAAGATTTTAGGATTAAATGATATCAATGTGAATGTAAATGGTGGAGCCGTATCATTAGGTCATCCATTAGGATGTTCTGGTGTTAGAATTTTAATAACATTGCTAAATGTTTTAGAACAAAATAATGCTAAAATTGGTGCTGCTGCCATTTGCAATGGCGGAGGTGGCGCTTCGGCAATGATTATAGAACGCAACTAAAAGTTTTTAATGCAATACGGTATTTGTAATTTAAGCATTGTTCCGCTTCGAAATGAACCAACAGACACTAGTGAATTAGTTTCACAGGTTATTTATGGTGATTTTTTTAAAGTTTTAGAGCAACGTAAACAATGGAGTAAAATTAGGTTAGCTTTTGACAAATACGAAGGTTGGATTGACAACAAACAATATATTGAAATACTTGAAGACCAATATAAATCTTTAAATAAAGAGACACCAAAATTATCTACTGATTTGGTTGAATTTATTGAAGATGAAAACAAACAACTATTCCCCATTACAATTGGTTCTTGCTTAAATGGATTATCGCTTTTAAATCATAAATATGAAGGCAACTCAATTAACAAACAAGTTGAAAAATCAAACATTATCCAAACCGCATTTACATTTTTAAATACACCCTATTTATGGGGAGGAAAAACGCCTTTTGGGATTGATTGCTCGGGTTTTACCCAAATGGTTTACAAACTTAACGGTTATAAATTATTACGAGACGCATCACAACAAGCAACTCAAGGTGAAGCGCTAAGTTTTATTGAAGAAAGCGAACCTGGTGATTTAGCTTTTTTTGATAATAATGAAGGAATAATAACTCATGTTGGAATAATAATGAAAGATAATTATATTATTCATGCACATGGAAAAGTAAGAATTGATAGATTAGATCATTCAGGTATTTATAATGTTGATAAAAAACTACACACTCATAAATTACGTGTTATTAAGAAAGTGATATAAAAAAAGCCGCAAATTGCGGCTTTCTTTATATTGATACTAAATTAATTTTTAGTTTCCTCCTTCAAGAGTATCAACTTTTTCTTTTAGACTTTTATACTTATCTGTTTCACCTAGAATACTATAAATATTCATTAAAGTTTTTGCTGCACTTAAATTATTTGAATCAATCTCTATAGCTTTGGTTAAATAAGGAACAGCTTCTTTATACAAATCTTGACGTTTTTCTCTTAATTCATCATATTTTTTATTATCCGCCTTAGATGTACCTAAACTATTCATTTCTTTAATGATTGACTCTTCCTTACCTAGAACTAATGCCGACATGTTTATATATGCGTTAATATAATTAGGATCAATCTCTATAGCCTTTTCATAATATGCTCTAGCTTCTTCTGGATGGTCAGATTCAGAAGAAATTACACCCAAATTATATTGTAACTCAGCATTTTCTGGATCCATTTCTGTGGCTTTGGTTAAAAGCGTCTTAAACTCCTCAGTATTACCCATTTTATAATGCACATTAGCTTCTGATAGAACTAAATTAACATCATCAGGACTCTCAGCTCTCGCATCTTTCATCGCTTTAATAGCCTTTTCATTATCTCCATTACTAACATAAATAAGAGCTACATTCTTAACAATTTCTGGCTTTTTAGATTCCGTTTTACGTTTTCCCGGATTTATATGGCTTTTTGCCTTTACATAAAGATCACGTGTGTTTTTATCTAGAATTTCTTCTTCACCTGTTTCTTTATTTGTAGCAAAGTATTCAGTTCCTATACCTGTATAACCTAGTTCTTTTAATTCTTCATATAAAGCTAAAGCTCTATCGTATTCTTTTACATTAACAGAAGTAGCAGCAGCATAGTAAAGAAATAATGTATCAGATTTTTTTAGTCTATAAGATTTTTCAAAATATTTAGAAGCCGTGGAATAGTCTTGCTTACCATAGGCATCGTTTGCCTTTTTTAACAATCCATTTACCATTTTACTTTTTAAAGCAGCTATTTCAGGCTTATATGCCCCTTCAACTTTTTCTAAACTACTTAAAGCAGCATCAGTATCTTCTAACGTGCCTGCTCCATTAGCATACAAAGCCTGTCCGTTTAAATAATAATATTTTGCCTTTGTTTTTTCATCCATTGCAGACATTAATGCTTCTGCTTGACTTAAAGCAGTTTTGGCTTCTGCAAAATTGTTTGATTTAATAGCTTTCTCCGCAGATTTCAATTCTTTCTTTTGTGCAAATGAAAATGCACTAATTGAAAAAGCTAAAGCTATAATGATTTGTTTTTTCATTTCTAATAATATTAAGTTTAATTTTCAGTGTTATTATCGTCTAAATTATTATCAAGAGTTGTGCCACCTTCGGAAGCATCAGTGTTTTCAATACCTTCCACATCTTCTACTTCATCTTCATCGTGCATAACTTTCGCAACGGCTGCTATAGAATCATTTCCTTTTAGGTTTATTAATTTAACACCTTGGGTTGCTCTACCCATAACTCTTAAATCTGCAACTGCCATACGTATAGCGACACCTGATTTATTAATAATCATTAAATCATCGTCATCAGTAACGTTTTTAATAGACACTAAGTTACCTGTTTTTTTTGTAATAGAGATAGTTTTTACACCTTTTCCGCCTCTGTTGGTAATTCTGTAATCTTCTAAGCTTGAACGTTTACCATAGCCATTCTCTGATACTACGAGCACATTACTTTCCATATCATCTACAGCAATCATACCAATAACTTCATCGGTTTTCTCATCTTGTAAACGAATGCCTCTCACACCAGAAGCACCACGCCCCATTGGTCGTGTTTTAGCCTCTTCAAAACGTATAGCTTTACCAGATTTTAATGCCAACATCACTTGACTTTCACCAGTTGTTAATTTAGCTTCCAATAAAACATCATCGTCCTTAATTGTTATGGCATTAATACCATTTGTTCTTGGACGCGAATATTGCTCTAAAGATGTTTTCTTAACCTGACCTTTTTTAGTCGCCATGATTACATAATGACTGTTTATGTATTCTTCATCTTTTAAATCTTGAGTACAAATGAAGGCCATTACTTTATCATCTTGCTCAATATTAATAAGGTTTTGAATCGCTCTTCCTTTTGATGTTTTGCTACCTTCTGGTATTTCGTAAACACGCATCCAGAAACATTTTCCTTTTTGCGTGAAGAACAACATATACTGGTGGTTTGTACCAACAAATAAATGCTCTAGGAAATCCTCATTACGAGTGGTTGATGCTTTTTGACCAACACCTCCTCTATTTTGAGTTTTGTATTCCGTTAAAGAAGTACGTTTAATATATCCTGCGTGCGAAATGGTAATTACCACTTTTTCATTAGGAATCATATCTTCAATACTCAAATCACCTCCCGCATATTCAATAACAGAACGACGCTCATCACCATATTTATCTCTAACGACTTCTAACTCGCCTTTGATGATATCCATTCGACGCTCTTTCTTATCTAAGATATCTTTAAGATCGATGATTGTTTTCATAAGATCTTCATACTCAGAACGTAATTTATCTTGCTCTAAACCAGTTAATTGACGCAAGCGCATCTCTACAATAGCTTTTGCCTGAATTTCAGAAAGTTTAAAACGTTCTATTAAACTATTTCTGGCTTCATCTGCATTTGAAGATGCTCTGATGATTTTAATAACTTCATCAATATTATCAGAAGCTATAATTAACCCCTCTAAAATATGAGCGCGCTCTTCAGCTTTACGAAGTTCATAGGTCGTTCGTCGTACAACAACTTCATGCCTATGTTCAACAAAATAATGAATGAGTTCTTTTAAGTTTAATAATTGCGGACGCCCATTAACCAACGCTATGTTATTTACACTAAATGATGACTGTAACGCTGTATATTTATATAACTTGTTTAAAACTATATTTGGGATTGCGTCACGTTTTAGCACATATACGATGCGCATACCGTTTCTATCAGATTCATCACGTATTGTAGCAATACCATCCATTTTCTTTTCATTTACCAAATCAGCAGTTTTCTTAATCATGTCTGCTTTATTCACTTGGTATGGAATCTCGGTAACTATAATACACTCACGTCCAGCAACTTCTTCAATTATGGCTTTAGCTCGTATAACAATACGACCACGACCAGTTTGAAATGCTTCCTTTACGCCATCGTAACCATAAATAGTTCCACCTGTTGGGAAATCTGGTGCTTTTACATGCTGAATAAGTTCATCTATTTCAATATCATTATTCTCAATATAAGCAATAGTTCCGTTTACAACTTCGGTTAAATTGTGTGGTGGCATATTTGTGGCCATACCTACTGCAATACCTGAAGCTCCATTTACTAAAAGCCCAGGAATACGTGTTGGCAAAACAGTTGGTTCATGAAGTGTATCATCAAAATTCAATTTATGGTCAACAGTTTCTTTTTCAATATCTGCCAACATGTCTTCAGCAATTTTTTGCATACGCGCTTCGGTATAACGCATTGCCGCTGGACTATCACCATCAACTGAACCAAAGTTTCCTTGACCATCAACTAACATGTAACGCAAACTCCATTCTTGAGCCATACGCACCATAGCATCATAAACTGATGTATCGCCATGTGGGTGGTACTTACCCAAAACCTCCCCAACTATTCTTGCCGATTTTTTATGTGCCGAATTTGCTCTAATTCCAAGTTCATGCATACCATAAAGTACTCGTCTGTGAACTGGTTTTAAACCATCTCTTACATCTGGTAAAGCACGTGACACAATGACTGACATTGAATAATCAATGTAAGCCGATTTCATCTCATCTTCAATATTAATAGGGATCAACTTTTCTCCTTCTGCCATATAAAATTTAGTTTATTTTTATAAGTATTTCAAAACATGCTAATATATGAATTCCATGAGTCATAGTAAGACTATTAAGCGGGTTTTTTCATGTTTTTTATTAACAATTTAGAGGTGTTTTTTAGTTAATAAGTATGCTCTTAAAAGTTTTGATTTTATAAAGATTTTTTCGTCTATTAGCACCATACAGACATTTTTAGGTATAGTTTTTGCCTTTAGCAAAATGTTTTACTATTTTTAATGCAGAAAGGACACGATTTATGGACGATAATTTTTCCCCAAGAGTAAAAGATGTTATTGCTTACAGCAAAGAAGAAGCATTGCGTTTGGGCCATGATTTTATAGGCACCGAACACTTAATGCTTGGGCTTTTGCGTGATGGTGATGGGAAAGCAATAAACATATTAAATGCTTTAGATATTGATTTAAACCATTTAAGACGAAAAGTTGAAATTTTAAGTCCTGCAAACCCAAATATTACGGTATCTTCTAATCAAAAAAAGAACTTACACCTTACTAGGCAAGCAGAACGCGCTTTAAAAACAACATTTCTAGAAGCAAAACTATTTCAAAGTACATCAATAAATACAGCACACTTATTATTATGTATTTTAAGAAACGAAAACGACCCCACTACCAAGCTTTTAAACAAGCTTAAAGTTGACTATGATAATGTTAAAGAACAATTTAAACTCATGATTACAAACGACAATAATTATATAGAACCTAAAGCTGAATTTCAAGATGATGATGCAAATCCTGAAGATGATGCAGCAAAAGACAATATATTTAACGCACCAGCAGGAAAAACCAATAAGAAGTCTAAAACACCTGTTTTAGATAATTTTGGTCGCGATTTAACCGCTATGGCTGAAGAAGGTAAGTTAGACCCAGTTGTTGGTAGAGAAAAAGAAATACAACGTGTTTCACAAGTTTTAAGTAGACGAAAGAAAAACAATCCGCTTTTAATCGGTGAGCCTGGTGTTGGTAAATCTGCTATCGCTGAAGGCTTAGCACTTAGAATTGTTAAAAGAAAAGTATCTAGAATTCTTTTTAATAAGCGTGTTGTTACCTTAGATTTAGCAAGTTTAGTTGCTGGAACAAAATATAGAGGTCAGTTTGAAGAACGTATGAAAGCCGTAATGAACGAGCTTGAAAAAAATGATGATGTCATTCTTTTTATTGACGAAATTCATACCATAGTTGGAGCAGGTGGAGCTACTGGAAGTTTAGATGCTTCAAACATGTTTAAACCAGCTTTAGCACGTGGCGAAATTCAATGTATTGGTGCAACTACTTTGGATGAATACAGACAATACATTGAGAAAGATGGTGCGCTAGAGCGTCGTTTTCAAAAGGTAATTGTTGAGCCTACTACAGTTGAAGAAACTATAGAAATCCTCAACAATATAAAAGGAAAATACGAAGAGCATCATAATGTAGATTATACTCCCGAAGCGATTGAAGCTTGTGTGAAATTAACAAATAGGTATATGACCGAACGCTTCTTACCAGACAAAGCTATTGATGCTTTGGATGAAGCTGGTTCTAGAGTACACATTACTAACATAGAAGTTCCAAAGCAAATTATAGAGCTTGAAAAACAACTTGAAGATATTAAAGAAACTAAAAATGCCGTTGTTAGAAAGCAAAAATATGAAGAGGCTGCAAAACTTAGAGATGATGAAAAGCGCATTGAAAAAGAACTCACCATCGCACAAGAAAAATGGGAAGAAGACACCAAACAACACCGTGAAATTGTAACAGAAGACAATGTAGCTGATGTGGTTTCAATGATGACAGGTGTACCTGTAAACAGAATTGCACAAACCGAAATAAATAAACTAGCAGAATTACCAAACCTTATAAAAGGTAAAGTTATTGGTCAAGATGATGCCGTAGCTAAAGTTGTAAAAGCCATACAACGTAATCGTGCAGGACTTAAAGACCCTAACAAACCAATTGGCTCGTTTATCTTTTTAGGTCAAACTGGTGTTGGAAAAACGCAGTTAGCTAAAGTACTATCTAGAGAATTATTTGACAGTGAAGATTCACTTGTTCGTATAGATATGAGTGAATACATGGAAAAATTCGCAATTTCAAGATTAATTGGTGCACCTCCAGGGTATGTTGGTTATGAAGAAGGCGGACAGTTAACCGAAAAAGTAAGACGTAAGCCTTATGCAGTTATTCTGTTAGACGAAATTGAAAAAGCACATCCAGATGTGTTCAATATGCTGCTTCAAGTTTTAGATGATGGTTACTTAACAGATAGTTTAGGCAGAAAAATTGATTTCAGAAATACCATCATTATAATGACTTCCAATATTGGTGCTCGTAAACTTAAAGATTTTGGAACAGGTATTGGTTTTGGAACCGCTTCTCAAAAAGCCCAAGAAGATGCAAATGCGAGAGGTGTTATTGAAAACGCACTTAAAAAATCATTTGCTCCAGAGTTTTTAAATAGAATTGACGATGTAGTTGTGTTTAATGCTTTAGAAAAAGAAGATATTAATAAAATTATTGATATTGAGCTTGAAAAACTATTAGTACGAATAAAAGGCTTAGGCTACATTTTAACATTAACCGATAGTGCCAAAGACTATATAGCTGAAAAAGGTTTTGATAAACAATATGGAGCTAGACCACTAAAAAGAGCCATTCAAAAATATGTTGAAGATGCTTTAGCTGAAGAAATTGTAGCATCAAACCTTCAAGATGGTGATAAGATAAAAATTGATTTAGATACCAAAACTGAGGAATTAAACATCAGTATAGAGAAAGCTGAAAAGCCTACAGAATCTTAAAAAACAGATTCGAAGAACATTAAAATCCTACATTCATATTGAACGTAGGATTTTTTTTTTTGCAAAAACTGTAACAAATAAAAAATACGAAACTCTTTACTATAACAATATGTTTTTTTTGAAACCAACCAACCAAAATACCGAGCAACTCATACAGCTTTGCAAATCTGGAAACCAATCTGCGCAATTGGAAATTTATAACAGATATTATAAAGCCATGTACAATACGTCGTTTAGGATTGTGAAAAATAGTTTTGAAGCAGAAGATATTATGCAAGACTCTTTTTTAATGGCCTTTACTAAATTGGAAAGTTTGAAGGATGTGAAAATTTTTGGAGCTTGGTTAAAACGAATTGTTATTAATAATAGCATTTATCATTATAAAAAATACATAAAGAATAATGAAGTGTCCTTAGATGACATACTATATAAAGTAGAAGATAATAGTAATGGCATTGAAAGCGATTATGAATTTACAAATATAAAAGCACAACAGGTTTTAAATACCATGAAATTATTAAAAGACAACTACAGAATTGCTTTAACATTAAACCTCATTGAAGGTTATGATTACGAAGAAATTAGTGACATTATGAAAATAAGCAATGCTAATTGCAGAACAACAATCTCTAGGGCTAAAGAGAGTTTAAGGCAAAAGCTACAAACTGTTTTAGAATATTAAATAATAAAGATTATGAGTAAAAATACTTTGGAAGATTTATTTAAAAACTTCGAAAACGACTTTGATGTTGAAGTTCCTGAAACAGGGCACGAAACACGTTTTCTAAACAAAATAGAAAAACAAGAAAAAAAGGTAATTAAAATAACACATTCTGAAAATAGCTTTTGGAAACCCTTTATTGGAGTTGCAGCTTCAATTGTGTTATTAATATCATTATTCATTTTTAATTCAAAAAAAGAAAACACTATAGAATTAGCTAGTATTTCTCCAGAAATGGCAAAAACTGAAACTATATTCATGACTGTTTTATCTAAAGAATTAGAAAACCTTAATAGTGAAAACATGCCTGAGTATCAAGAATTAATCGTAGATGCCTTATTTGAAATTAAAGTTTTAGAAGAAGACTATAATCAGTTAATCTTTGGCTTAAAAGAACAACCTGATGACGAACTTATTCTTTCTGCAATGATTCTAAATTTTCAAAGTAGAATTGATGTATTGCAAGACATAAAAAGCAAAATTGAAGATTTAAAAAAGGCAAATAAACAAGTATCAATCATATAAATATAAAATCATGAAGAAAACAATTACACTACTAGCAATCAGCTTAATGTTTACAAACATTATTAACGCCCAATTATGGGGAAACGAAAAAGTAAAAGGCAACGGAAACGTTGTTACAGAAACCAGAACAACTGATGAGTATGATGGTATTAAATGCGCAGGATCTATGGATTTTGTTTTATTATCTGGAGATGAAGGAAAAATAATTTTAGAAGGGGATTCTAATTTACTACAATATATTACTACTGAAGTAAAAGATGATAATCTAATTATTAAAGTAAAAAAAGGAATAAATATGAGTTATAAAAATAATGCCATAAAAATCACTATCCCTTTTGAAGATATAGATGTTGTTTCACTTGCTGGATCTGGAGATTTATTTAGCAATGATACTATAATAACTGATAAATTAAGTGTTTCGTTAGCAGGATCTGGAGATGTAAAACTTGATATTAAGACCGATTTTGTTAAAGGAGCCATTGCTGGCTCAGGAGATTTAACACTAGAAGGAAATACCAATAAATTAGAAGCCAAAGTGGCGGGTTCTGGAGATTTTCATGGCTTTGGCTTAGAAGCCAATGAGACTGACGTTTCAGTTGCTGGATCTGGAGATGCCGAAGTGGTATGTAATAAAGTTTTAAAAGCAAGAGTGGCGGGATCTGGTGATATTGTTTACAAAGGAAATCCTGAAAAAGACACCAAAGTTGCTGGCTCTGGAAGCATTACTAAAGATTAAACTATTTCATTCATCAATCAATAAACGAAAAAACCACTCATCGAGTGGTTTTTTTAATTATTATTTATAAACCCTATAAATAAGTAATATCAAAACTACCTTCAGTAATCTCGTAGCTCGCCCCTCCTCCGAGCAAAGGACTTGCAGTAAACTGAAATGTACCAACGATACGCTTATTTACTTTATCGTGAGAAATTATTTTGAAAGTTCCTTCTCCTAAATTTGAATCTGTTAATGATAAGTTATATTGGGCTATGGGTATAGATAAACCCGAAAAAGAATAATCTCCTGGATCAATATCAGAATCAAAACTTAAACCAATAGTTTCCATACTATTTTTAGTGGCACTAATACCTATTGTAGACAAGCCTGGTAACGAGGTTGCAACTCCATTAACGGAATCTTCAACAAACTCTACACCATCAACTTTGGCAAAAAATGTATTTCCTGTACCAGTTACTAAACCTGCTGCAAAGGATACATCGGTAAAAACACCATTGGTAAACTCTTTGGAAGGTAAAGAAACATGATAGCCTGTAAAGAAAAAAGTTCCAGATATTGTTTTATTAACTTGATCAATTTTAGTTATGGTAACTTCGCCTTGAGAAGTTGAAAAATCATTTACTGAGCTCCAAGTTTCACCAGTACCTTTTAAATTAGTATTGTAGGCTCCTGCATTAACTTCTACTTGGTTTTGGGTGACTCCAAATTGATACGTTCCTTCAGCATTACTAATAACGGTTAAAATAACACCCTCATTGGTACTCGTTTTAATCCCAGTAATATTAATAACATTATCTATTACTGTAGCTACTGGCGAGTCAGCTACAAAAGTTTGTCCATCAAAATCAACTTTAAAAGTTCCTGCTTGTATAACATCTGGTAAATTTTCGTCTTCATTAATAAAATCTTCATAAGGCTCAATATTACAAGAGGCAATTATTAATAATATAAAACAAGTGGCAAAAGAAAAACAATTTTTAATAAACTTCATATGATAAAATTAGTAGAAACAAACATAATAATTAATTAGCTAATCATTTTTAGGAACTCGACATAATAATATAATACCTGTTAAAAAGAAAATAAATAAAAATAGAATTCCATTTCTCATACTTCCTGTAATTTGATCTATAAAGGCAAAAATAATCATCCCGATAACGATTCCAATTTTTTCTGCAACATCATAAAAACTAAAATACGAAGTTGTGTCTTCTGTTTCTGGTAAAAATTTAGAATATGTAGAACGTGCCAAGGCTTGTATACCTCCCATCACAAAACCAACCAGGGAAGCTGCTATGTAAAACTGCAATGGCGTTTCCATAAAATAGGCATAAAAACATAGCGCCATCCAAATACCATTAATAAAAATAAGCGTTTTTATATTTCCAAATTTCGATGATGCTTTTGATGTTAAAAAAGCTCCAAGTACTGCCACTATTTGTATAACCAAAATGCTAACAATTAAACCAGTAGTTTTAGCTTCATCATTTCCCCAAGCAATTTCTTCTTCTCCAAAATAAACAGCTACCAACATAATGGTTTGCACCGCCATACTAAATACAAAAAAGGCATATAAGTAACGTTTTAATCTTAAATTCTGTTTTAAATCTTTCCAAACTAACAGCAGTTCTTTAAAGCCATTAAAAACAACAGCTTTTGTTACTTTATGACCAGTTGAAGTCCCTTTTGGTAACCAATAAAATGAATACTTACTAAACAGAGCCCACCAGATACCTACTGTAATAAATGAATAACGCATCATTTGCATTTTAGACTCCCCGTCGTCTTGACTCATAACCATGGCCAAATTCAAAACTAACAACAACACACTTCCTACATAGCCTAAAGAAAATCCTTTTGCGCTAATACTATCCTGCTGTTCTGGAAATGCTATATCTGGCAAATACGAATTATAAAACACCAAACTCCCCCAGTAGCCAATAAGTCCCATAAAATAAAAGAGAATACTTAAATAAATATGATCTAAACTGAACCAATATAATCCAATACAACCAGTACTACCTACATAGCAAAAAAACTTCAAGAAATTCTTTTTATTACCAACATAATCAGCTATACCAGACAGTAATGGTGAAGTTAATGCAACTACTAAAAAAGTAAAAGCCGTAACAAAAGTAATAAGCGCAGTACTCTTAAACTCAAAACCAAAAGCAACGACAGTTTTAATTTCAGAAATGAACAATGCCGAATAAAATATAGGAAATATAGAAGAGGCAATGGTTAGCGTATATACAGAATTTGCCCAATCGTAAAACGCCCAAGCATTTAAAAGTTTTTTACTTCCTTTTTCTAATACAGCCATAATAAAAAAGCTGCCTTTAATTGGCAGCTTACTAAAGTAATCAAATATTTCAATTTAGGTAAATTAATTATTTAAATGAAGTTACCCCAAATTTCTTAGCTTCTTCTACTGCTTTAGGAGCTAAAGCGGTAAGATTAGCAATACGCGAATCGTTTGATGGATGTGTACTTAAAAACTCTGGTGTTGATGATGCCCCACTATTAGCTTTCATTCGTTTCCAAAGTTCTGCTGCTTCTGTTGGATTATAACCTGCAATAGCCATTAAATACAATCCTATTTTATCCGCCTCTGTTTCATGGCTTCTACTAAATGGTAACATACCTAAAACGTTAGAGCCCACGCCATAATATTGGTTGAATGCATTTCTAGATTGTTCGTCTTGTATGGCAATATTTCCAGCCAAAGCTACACCTTGCTGAACATAAGCAGCACTCATACGTTGTTGTCCATGATTTGCTAAAGCATGAGCCACCTCATGCCCCATAATAGCGGCAACTCCAGTTTCACCATTTGCAATGGGCAATATACCTGTGTAAAACACAATTTTACCACCTGGCATACACCAAGCGTTTACAGTTTCATCATTTACTAAATTGTATTCCCATTTGTAATCTTTTAAATACCCTTCATGTCCATTTGCGTTTAACCACCGTTCTGAAGCTACGGCTATTCGTTGTCCAACTCTTTTAATCATATCAGCATCCTTAGTACCTGTTACCACCTTATTCTCTGTTAAAAACTGATCATATTGAGCAAAGGCCGTAGGAAACAATTGTGAATTTGGCACTAAAGCCATTGTCTTTTTACCTGTAAAAGGGTTTGTAGCACATGCTAGAACTAGTAACAAAGCTCCTAATATTATAAGTGAGTGTTTAAATTTCATAACCATAATGTTTTAAATATTTTATAAAAATACGAAAATCGTTCTTTTATTTTGACCCACATGATTATAATTTGGTCACATTTAATATTTAAACTCTAGATTAGTTAAAGTATTATGTTTTTAATTTTTTACGACTTATTTTAGTAGAAAAATATAAGAAATGAAAAAGTTACTAATTATTTGTTTGAGTTTAATAGTGTTTAATTGTAAAGGTAATGCTCAAAAAAAAGAGCAAAAAGTTTATAAAGTATCGAAAACTGAAGCTGAATGGAAAGCGCAATTGTCTGACAAGGAATATTATGTATTGAGAGAAGCAGGAACCGAACGCCCGTTTACAAGCCCTCTGAACAAAAACTATAAACCTGGTATTTATGTTTGCGCAGCTTGCGAAACACCTCTTTTTAAAAGTGAACATAAATTTGATTCTGGTACTGGATGGCCAAGTTTTGACAGAGAAATTAAAGGTAACGTCGCTTACGGAACAGATTCTAAATTAGGTTATACTAGAGATGAGGAACATTGCGCTACTTGTGGTGGCCATTTGGGACATGTATTTAATGATAGACCAAGAGATACAACAGGAAAACGTCATTGTATTAATGGCGTAGCTTTAAAATTTATTCCAAAAGAATAAGAAACAACTATTACAAATGGAAAGTTATTTAGAAAGTATTATTAAACAATTTGAATATTACAAAAGTTTAGGCGATAAAACTTTTAACCAACTTTCTATGGATGAGTTGCAAAATGAAGTTGCTATAGATGCAAATTCAATTTCTATTATAGTAAAGCATTTGGTTGGAAATATGTTAAGTAGATGGACTAATTTTTTAACTGAAGACGGTGAAAAAGAATGGCGAAAACGCGATAGTGAATTTGAAGACACTTATGAAACCAAAGATGAATTAATTGCTAGTTGGAATAAAGGTTGGCAATGTTTATTTGAGGCTATTAAGCCTTTAAATAAAGATGACTTAGAAGGTATTATCTATATAAGAAATCAAGGCCATACAGTTACTGAAGCCATAAATAGGCAATTAGCACATTACGCTTATCATGTTGGACAAATTGTGTTTTTAGGAAAGGTTTTAAAAGAAAAAGAATGGCAATCACTTTCTATTCCCAAAGGAAAATCTTCAAAGTATAATGAAGAAAAATTTAGTAAAGAAAAGGGCAGACGACATTTTACAGATGATTTATAAAACTAGTTCTCTAATTTCTTTTTAAAAGGCCTTATAATCAATCGAGCTTCTCTATCAAAACGCACATAATTATAAACCCAATTTACAAAAACAACCATACGATTTCTAAAACCAATTAAGAAAAAAAGATGTACAAACATCCATACATACCAAGCAAAAATGCCCTGAAATTTCCAGTTTTTTAAATCGACAACAGCTTTATTTCTTCCTATAGTAGCCATGGCACCTTTATCTTTATAAACAAAAGGTAGCATAGGTTCTTCTTCTATTAATCGCAATAAATTATCGCCTAATTGCTCACCTTGCTGAATGGCAGGTTGCGCCATCATAGGAAATCCATTAGGGAATTCTTCACTTACCAAACAAGCAATATCGCCAATAGCAAAAATATTTTCAAACCCTTTAACTTGATTAAATTCGTTAACCAAAAGTCTATTTCCACGAGTTACAAATTCCTCAGCATCCAGTCCTTTTATAGTAGCGCCCTTTACTCCTGCAGCCCAAACAACTGTTGCCGTTTCAAAAGTTAAATCGGTATTTGTGGTTACTGTTTTTCCATCATAATTAGTCACTCTAACATTTTTCCAAACATGAACCCCTAATTTCTCCAAAAAGTCTTCTGCTTTTTTTGATGCGTTTTCACTCATGCCCTTTAAAATACAGTCACTCGATTGTATAATATTTATTTGAGCTAAACGGGTATCTAAATCTGGGTAATCTTTGGGTAAAATGCCTTTTTTAATTTCGGCTAATGCTCCAGCAAGTTCTACTCCTGTTGGTCCGCCTCCAACTATCACAAAATTCATTAAAGCATTTCGTTCGTTTAAATCTGACGTCAACAATGCTTCTTCAAAATTCTCAAGTATTAAGCTTCTTAAGTTAAGGGATTGCGGTATGGTTTTCATAGCCATACTATATTTTTCAATATCAGAATTACCAAAATAATTAGTTTCAGATCCAGACGCTACAACCAAATAATCAAACTTTAAATCACCAATATTGGTAATGACCTTATTTTTCTCAGTATTAATCTTATTAACATTGGCTAATCGAAAATAGAAATTTGGAAAATCTTTTAAAATTTTACGAATAGGATATGCAATAGAATCAGGTTCTAATCCACCTGTAGATACTTGATATAATAAAGGTTGAAAGGTGTGGTAATTGTGCTTATCTAAAAGCACAACTTGAACTTCCTGTTTTGATAATTTTTTTGCAAGGGCAACCCCAGCAAAACCCCCTCCTATAATAACAATTCTTGGGAAACTTGTTTTTGATATATTCATAAAAAAATACTTGCAAAGCAAAGGTACTAAAACAAGGGTAGATTCCCTTATTCAAGGGAATGACAAATTCAACGGAAAGCTTAAGAAAAAAACTCAAGTAAATTTTTGCGATTTAAAGGCTTCTAAATTCATAATTCAAATTCGATTTCGTAAATTCGTAGCCTAAAAATTAACACATGAGTAAATACGATATTATTGTTCTTGGAAGTGGGCCTGGTGGTTATGTAACGGCTATTAGAGCGTCGCAATTAGGTTTTAAAACGGCTATTGTTGAAAAAGAAAGTCTTGGCGGTGTATGTTTAAATTGGGGTTGTATTCCAACAAAAGCCTTATTAAAATCTGCCCAAGTTTTTGAATATCTAAAACATGCTGAAGATTATGGTTTAAAAGTAAAAGAAGCTGAACACGATTTTGATGCTGTAGTAAAACGTAGCCGTGGTGTTGCAGATGGCATGAGCAAAGGTGTTCAATTTTTAATGAAAAAAAATAAAATTGATGTTATTAATGGTTTTGGTAAATTAAAACCTGGTAAAAAGGTTGAAGTTGACGGAACAGAATACACTGCTGATAATATAATAATTGCAACTGGGGCTCGCTCTCGCGAGTTGCCTAGTTTACCTCAAGATGGTAAAAAAGTAATTGGTTACAGAGAAGCCATGACGTTACCAACACAACCTAAGAAAATGATTGTGGTTGGCTCAGGAGCTATTGGTGTTGAGTTTGCTTATTTCTACAATTCTATGGGAACCGAAGTAACAATTGTTGAATATTTACCAAACATAGTGCCTGTTGAAGATGAAGAGGTTTCTAAACAACTAGAGCGTTCGTTTAAAAAAACTGGTATTAATATTATGACGTCTGCTGAAGTTACTAGTGTTGATACTTCTGGAAAAGGTGTTAAAGCAACTGTAAAAACCAGTAAAGGTGAAGAAGTTTTAGAAGCTGATATTATTCTTTCTGCTGTAGGTATTAAAACCAATATTGAAAATATTGGATTAGAAGATGTTGGTATTGTTGTAGATAGAGATAAAATTATTGTCAACGATTTTTACCAAACTAATATTCCAGGATATTTTGCTATTGGAGATGTTACTCCTGGACAAGCCTTAGCACATGTTGCTTCCGCTGAAGGTATACTTTGTGTTGAAAAACTAGCTGGACAACATGTTGAAGCTTTGGATTACGGAAATATACCAGGTTGTACCTATTGCTCTCCAGAAATTGCGAGTGTTGGTTTAACAGAAAAACAAGCCAAAGACAAAGGTTTAGATATTAAAATAGGTAAATTTCCTTTCTCTGCATCTGGAAAAGCAAGTGCTGGTGGAAATAAAGATGGTTTTGTAAAAGTAATTTTTGATGCTAAATATGGCGAATGGTTAGGTTGCCACATGATTGGTGCAGGTGTTACCGATATGATTGCCGAGGCTGTTTTAGGAAGAAAACTAGAAACCACAGGTCATGAGGTTTTAAAAGCAGTACATCCGCATCCAACAATGAGCGAAGCTGTTATGGAAGCTGTTGCAGCTGCTTATGATGAAGTGATACATTTATAGACTTCTTAGAAAGTTAGATTTCTAGATAATTTTATAGAAAAATGCGATTCAAAATGAATCGCATTTTTTTTGTTTTAAAACTTATACCCTATTCCAACACTTATTCTGTTGTCTCGAAAGTTGCCTGTATACATTCTTTCCTCAAACCCATGTCTAAAACGACAATCTAAAAAGAAGTTTTTCGTCAAATTATATTCTAAACCAATAATACCATTCCATTTTTTAAGCCCAAAAATATCATTCACTAATGATGCAGATAAAACTTGTGTACCTGTGTAGACTTTAAAATTATTATTAAGATTATATTTTATTAATACTGGTACCGTTAAATAAACTTCATTGATGGATTCTGTAAAATCACTATTAAAAAGTCTCTCCCTATTTTCAGACCTTAAATTGAGCTCCAACTGCAAGCCCCAATTCTTGCTAAACTTAAAATTATACCAAGCGCCTAGATACGGCAAATTAAGCTTGTAATTTAAATTACTGGTATTAGTCTGGAATTCGTATCCAGAACGTAAACCAAAAGTTCCTTTAGTGTTTTTAAGATTTTCAGAACTTGTTTGTGCCTGTAAACAATACATACTAATAAAAAATACAAATAATAAAATAGTTTTTCTCATAATTTATTGATTTTAATTATGATTCAAAGCTATCTATGATGCATGTTAAAACTCTTTTAATACTGTTCTAAATAAAATACAATGAAAGGTTAATTAAATGTGAAAAATCTTAATTTTTTAACTGAATATTATAATCTATATCCAACACCTAAAAATAATCCATTGGGTGTTATTTCCTGAAAACCTATGGTGTATTTCATATGTACATCAAAAGTTGGCGTTATATTATATGCTGTACTTAAGTCTGCACGTATTTTAACTTTATTTGTAAAAAAATCGAAGAAATAGTTTATGCTAGGCCCGACCATAACATCTAAATTATGAGCAACTTCATATTTAGTATAAATTGGTGCGTTTAAAAATTTAAAATCATTTAGCCCGATATATAATAATTCTGGTTGAATTGAAAACTTATCTTCTATTTCGAAATCTAAAAACAGACCGCCATAATATCCAACTTCAGTTCCTGTAATTTCACCAAAACTGTCTTCTATGACACTAAGAAAAGTAAGATTGACTCCTCCTTTTAATCCTAAACTAAAATTTGATTGTCCTTGAGCAAAAAAGCTTAATAGACATAAAAGGATAAAAGAAAGGTTTTTCATTTAATTCAAAAAACTCTGGATAGCCAATTCGTAACTTTGCAAACCAAACCCAAGAATAACACCCTTAGCATTTGGTGATATAAACGATTGATGACGAAATTCTTCTCTATTAAACGTATTGGAAATATGGACTTCAACCACAGGAGTTTCTATGGCTTTAACAGCATCTCCAATTCCTACTGAGGTATGTGTATAGGCAGCTGCATTTAATATAATACCATCATTAGTAAAGCCAACTTCGTGCAATTTATCAATTAATTCACCTTCTATATTAGACTGAAAATAATCTAGTTGAACATTTTCATATTTATCTTTAATTTTGTCTAAAAATTCAGTAAAAGATAAACTGCCGTAAATATTAGGTTCCCTTTTTCCTAATAAATTTAAGTTTGGGCCGTTTATGATGATTAGTTTTTTCATGAAGTAAATATATTAAAATTTGATCATAAAAAAAGGAAGCCAATTGGCTTCCTTTTTTTATATTTTTCAAAAACGATTACCAAGCATATCCAAGAGATACACCCAAGCTTATTGCAGCTGAACTTAAAGAAACAGCTAAATCATCAGAATTTCCAGCTATATATCCTAAACCTGCAAATGTATCTATAACAAAATGTTCACCTAAAATCCATTGATGACCAATTTCACCTCCAATTGTAAAAAATCCTGCTGAATTATTAAAATCATCTTCAAGTGAAAAATAACCAACAGATGGACCTGCATGCCAGCCTCTTAAAGCTTCTCCACTTGAAAAATAAAACCTGTATTCCGCTCCAGCTCCAAAGCCAGAAACATCAGAAATGTTGTAATATAAACCTGCTATAGTTAAGGTTTGACTATCATTAGTCGAAAATTCATATCCAGCATTGGCGACACCAAATGCTAAACCAACTGGATTCACTTTAATAGCTTGTTCTTGGGCATTAACAGTACTCATTGTGAATACCGCAATAATTGATAATAAAAATAATTTCTTCATAATTAAAAATGTATTTAGTTTAATTATGACAAATTAAATACTTTTTATTTTAAAATAATATAAATCTTACTTTAAAAAAAGCAATCAAATACAATAAATGACGTAAAATATTAATATTCAACTATATAAAACAAAAAAAGTTAACAACTTATATTGAATCTAAAGTAAAACCACGTATAAACTCATACATTAAGTTGATTTATAAATAAAATTTTATACTAAATTTACATAGATGAAATGGGAACAAGCTTTAAAAGATTACAAGCTCTATTTAAAGATAGAACGTGGCTTATCTAAAAACTCAATTGATAATTATTCTAGAGATGTTAGAAAGTTAATTAATTATTTAGAAGACAATAAAATTTCTACTTCTCCAATTAAAATTAATTCTGAAACTGTTCAACAATTTATTTATGAAATTGCTAAAAGTGTTAATGCTAGATCGCAATCGCGAATAATATCTGGGTTACGAAGCTTTTTTGATTATCTTATATTTGAAGATTACAGAGTTTCAAACCCTTTAGAACTTATTGAGTCTCCAAAAATTGGTAGAAAACTACCAGATACTTTATCTGAAGAAGAAATAGATAAGCTAATAAACGCTATAGATTTGAGTAAACCACAAGGCGAACGCAATAGAGCCATTCTAGAAACACTTTACGGTTGTGGCTTACGTGTAAGTGAATTAACCAATTTAAAACTGTCAGATTTATTTTTTGATGAGGGTTTTATAAAAGTAACTGGAAAAGGTGATAAACAACGTTTTGTACCCATAGTTAATATTACTCAAAAATACATTAACATATACAGAACTGAAGTTCGAAATCACTTAAATATACAAGCCGGATTTGAAGATACTTTATTTTTAAACAGAAGAGGCAAACAATTAACTAGAGCCATGATTTTTACTATTATAAAACAATTGGCTGAAAAAGTTGGACTAAAAAAAAGTATTTCTCCACATACGTTTAGACACTCATTTGCTACACATTTACTACAAAACGATGCCGATTTACGCTCAATACAACTTATGCTCGGACATGAAAGTATAACAACTACTGAAATTTATGTTCACTTAGATAAAAGTCATTTGACTAAAGTCGTGGAGAAATATCATCCTAGAAAATAGTTAGCTGTTGGCTGTTGGCTGTTGGCTGTTGGCAAAACTAAAAAATCCAGTCAGAAACTGGATTTTTTGATATTCATTCTATAATTATGAGATTCCTAGCTTCGCAGGAATAACATCTTTTTCTACTTCGCAATATTTACTGCTCTTGTTTCTCGAATTACCGTAACTTTTACTTGTCCAGGATAAGTCATATCTGTCTGTACTTTTTGAGAAATACTAAACGATAAATCTGCTGCTTTTTGGTCATCTACTTTTTCACTTTCAACAATAACACGTAATTCTCTACCTGCTTGAATAGCATAAGCCTTTTTAACACCTTGAAATCCGAAAGCTATATCTTCTAAATCTTTTAATCGTTGAATATAACTATCAAGAACTTGACGACGAGCACCTGGTCGAGCACCAGAAATAGCATCGCAAACCTGAATAACTGGCGATATTAAATATTTCATTTCTACTTCATCGTGGTGAGCTCCAATAGCATTACAAACCTCATCTTTCTCACCAAACTTTTCTGCCCACTGCATTCCTAAAATAGCATGTGGTGTTTCCATATCAGCCTCAGCATCTGGCACTTTACCTATATCATGAAGTAAACCAGCTCGTTTAGCTAGTTTAGGATTCAAACCTAATTCTGCAGCCATAACACCACAAAGTTTAGCAACTTCACGAGAGTGTTGCAGCAAGTTCTGTCCGTAAGAAGAACGATATTTCATTCTCCCCACCATTTTAATAAGCTCCGGGTGTAAATTATGAATTCCTAAGTCGATTACCGTGCGTTTACCAACTTCTATAATTTCCTGTTCAATTTGTTTTTGAGTTTTCTTTACAATTTCCTCAATTCTAGCGGGGTGAATTCTTCCGTCGGTTACTAATTTATGTAAAGACAAACGTGCAATTTCACGTCTTACAGAATCAAAACATGATAATATTATAGCTTCAGGAGTATCGTCAACAATAATTTCAACACCTGTTGCAGCCTCAATGGCTCTAATATTACGTCCTTCACGACCAATAATACGCCCCTTTACGTCATCTGATTCTATATTGAAAACAGACACACAATTATCAACTGCTTCTTCAGTGCCTATACGTTGAATGGTGTTTATTATGATTTTCTTAGCGTCTTGTTCTGCTGTTAATTTTGCTTCTTCTAAAGAGCTTTGAATGTATGCCATGGCATCATTTTTAGCTTCACCCTTTAAAGATTCTACCAATTGTTCTTTAGCTTCTTCGGCAGACAAACTAGAAATAACTTCTAGTTGCTGTACTTGGTTTTTATGAAGTTTATCTAATTCAATTTGTTTTTTCTCTAAAACATCTAACCTATGGTTATAATCTTTTACCTTACTCTCTAAACTTTGATTTAATTTTGTACTTTTAGAGAGTTCGCTAGATATTTGAGATTCTTTATCTCTTGTGCGTTTTTCGGCTTCAGCCATCTTTTTATCGCGAGATAAAATGACCTTTTCATGCTCCGACTTAAGTTCTATAAATTTTTCTTTTGCTTGAAGAATTTTATCCTTTTTAATTGATTCGCCTTCTGTATTTGCTTGTTTAAGTATTAAAGCGGCATTTCTTTTAGCTTCTTTTACAAGCTTTGAGGCGTTATTTTTTTCGAGTGTTTTGGCAATAATAAAGCCAATTATTAGTCCTAATATAACACCACCTACTGCAAATATAATTGAGTTATCCATCGTTTATTTAGTTGATTATTGTATATAAAAAAGCCTACACCAGTATAAAGTTTTGTATAAACTCCTTAAAAACAAGTTTAGGGCTAACAAGCTGATCAAGGATCTGCTAGATACCGAAATAAATTCAGTAAATGCAGCCTGCTTTTACAACTTAAACTCACCCTTTTTAAAGAATTAACGTTGAGTTTATCAAAAAAAATAACCAATGTAGGCAGTAACTTTTTAGTTTATTTTAAAGAACGTTTTAAGAGACTAAACTAGAATGTAATAAATCATTTAGCGCATTTAGCTTTTCTTCTACATGCTCACTAACAATTGTTTTATCTATAGATTTCTGTTCTACTTGAGACGCAAATTGTAAGGCACACATGGCCAATACATCTTGTTTATCTCGAACAGAATAACTTTGCTCAAATTGTTTTATCATGGTTTCAATGTTCTTAGCCGCTTTACGTAATCCTTCTTCTTGACTCGCTTCAATGGTTAAAGGATAAACCCTATTACCAATTGACAACTTTATTTTAAGCTTCTCTGACATTGAATTGATTTACTTTAATCTGAGAGTTGCCCTATACAATGGTCAATATCTCTAATTAATGCGTTTATTTTAAGCTTAGTTTCTCTTTTATTATCGTCACTACCAAGCATTGAATTTGCGATTTTTAAAGCTTCATACTTTTCTTCCCAACTTGCTATATGCAATTTCTGGCTTTGAATATTGCGCTTTGAAACTTCTAATTCTTCATTTAATTTCAAATTAGCTTGCTTTAAAAGCTCTAGTCTGTGTAATACCTTGCTAATTTTGTTTTCTAAAGAATCTACAATATCTTCAATATTACTCATTTACAAATATCAATACTAATAACACAAAGTTAACATACCTTAGTATAAATAACAATTGTTTTTTCATAAAATTTCAAAATACAGTGTTATTGCTCATACTCAACACAATGGCTTGATTTTTGTTTTATTCTTTGCATTTTCATATCAAATTGATACTTTAGCACCAATCTACTTATTTATGCGAATAATATTTTTTATTTTTTTTGCGACCTCAATTCTATCTTCTGCACAAAATAATTATCCTCAAGATTATTTTAGTAGTCCTTTAGAAATACCATTAGTGCTCTCTGGTACTTTTGCTGAATTACGATCCACACATTTACACGCTGGTTTAGATATTAAAACACAGCAACGTACAGGCCTAAAAGTTAAAGCATCAGCCCATGGTTTTGTGAGTAGAATAAAAATATCGCATTTTGGTTACGGAAAAGCGCTATACATTACACACCCAAATGGTTACACAACCGTTTATGCCCATTTACAGAAATTTGCTCCAGAAATTGAAGCGTTTATCAAAAAGAAGCAATATGAAAAAGAATCTTACGAAATAGAGTTATTTCCAACCGCTGAAGCATTACCCATAATAAAAGAAAATCTTATTGCTTATAGCGGAAATACAGGCGGTTCTGGTGGCCCTCATTTACATTTTGAAATTAGAGATAATGCAGAACGACCAATAAACCCAATGCTTTTTGGCATTGATATTAAAGATACTACAGCACCTTTAATAAAATCTATTTATGCATATCCATTAGACGATAATTCCTTTGTAAACAAATCCAATACCAAACAGAAGTTGAGTTTAATTCCTTTACAAAATGGAGATTATGTGGTTAAAAACATTGAAGCTTTTGGAACTATTGGTTTTGGTGTTGAAACAAACGACAGACAAGATTTAGCAGCAAACTCTAACGGCGTTTATAATATTCAAACCTTTATTAATGGAAGACGAAATTTTGAATTAGACTTTAAAAGATTTTCATTTACAGAAACGAAACATGTTAATGGTTTAATTGACTACGAACATTATACAACTAAAAATAAACGCATACAGAAGTTATTCAAGAAAAATAATCCTTTAAGCATCATTAAACCCTATTTGAATGATGGCTTTATTGCTATTGAAGATAGTACAAGTTCTGTCTATAAAATTAGAGTTTCAGATTATAAAAACAATGAATCTTGGGTTACCATTAGTATAAAAGGTACAAAAGCTACTGTTTCTAAACCTGAAGCAAAAAAAACAACACCTTACTTTATTCAAGCAGACCAAACGGTTAATTTAAAAGAAGGAAAAGTGTCTGTAGATTTTTATAAAAACACATTTTACGATAATTTCTATTTAGACTTTGAAGTGAAAAATGACACCTTAAAATTACATAAAGATGTGGTTTTTGCTCAAAAAAACTTCAATATTACTTTTGACGTTTCTAACTATAAACCCAAAGACAGAGATAAACTATTTATTGCTAGATTATTAGGAAACAATAATTTCCCAGCATATACGTACACGAAAAGAAAAGGTAATTTATTATCGGCTAGTACTAAAACTTTAGGCACATATACTTTGGCCATAGATACTATAAAACCTTCTATATCTCCTATTAATTTTAAAGATGGACAATGGTTAAGTAAATACCGTTATTTAAAAATTAAAATTGATGATGATCTTTCAGGTATTTCTAATTATCGGGCAACAGTTAACGGAAAATGGATTTTGATGGAGTATGACTATAAAACCAAAACACTTACTTACGATTTTAATGACGAAGTTATAAACGAAACTAAAAACAATTTAAAAGTAATTGTTACAGATAATGTTGGAAATAATTCTACTTTTGAAGCGTTATTTTACCGTAAATAAAACTAAACAACCATTTGAAAGCTAAATTACTATTATTTCCGCTCTTCTTTTTGTCAATATTTTTTGTAGGATATTCTCAAACCGCAACAGTCAAAGGGGTTATTTTAGATGAAAACAACTTACCTGTTCAAAATGTAAATATAAAAGCTAATGCTGATGGAACCACAACGAATAGTGCTGGTTTTTATGAAATTGAAATTCCAGCAAACCAAGAGGTAACTTTAGAGTTTACACATATTACCTATAAAAAAATTACCATTCCATTTAAATTAAAAAACGGAGAAACATTTGAGTTTAATCCTGTAATGAGCACTTCTGTTGAACAAATAGCGACTATAATTGTAAATAGTAATAGAAGAAAAGAAGTTGAAGGTGTTATCACATTAAACCCTGAAACTATTAGAAAAATTCCTGGAGCCAATGCAGGAGTTGAAAACTTATTATTAACGCTTCCTGGGGTTAGTAACAATAACGAATTAAGTACACAATATTCTGTACGTGGTGGAAATTACGATGAAAACTTAGTTTATGTAAACGATATTGAAGTCTATCGGCCGTTTTTAATTCGTTCTGGTCAACAAGAAGGTTTAAGTTTTGTAAACACCGATTTAGTTCAAAATGTAGATTTTTCGGCTGGTGGATTTCAAGCTAAATATGGCGATAAATTATCATCCGTTTTAGACATCACTTATAAAACACCATACAAATTTGAAGTAAATGCCGATTTAAGCTTACTTGGTGGAAGTTTATCTGTTGAAAACGTTAGTAAGGATTCTAAATTTTCGGCCATTGTTGGTGGGCGTTATCGCGACAATAGCTTATTGGTAGATGCCAGAGAAACCGAAACCAACGTTAATCCAGTTTTTGCCGATTTACAAGGTTATTTCACTTATAAATTTACAAACAAATTTCATTTAAGTTTTTTAGGAAATGCCTCTTTAAACAAGTACAATTTTGAGCCGCAAACCAGACAAACTAATTTTGGGACTCTAAGCGAACCTATAGCGCTTTTAGTCTTTTATGAAGGTCAAGAAAAAGATAAATACCAAACACTTTTTGGCGCTTTTAAAGGGACTTACTTTGCAAATGATGATTTAACATTAAAGTTAATAGCATCAACATATCACACTACAGAAGAAGAGTATTTTGATATTTTAGCTCAGTATAGACTTGGTGAAGTTAACACAAGTATTGGTGAGGAAGATTTAGGTGAAGTAGAATTTAGTGAAGGTGTTGGTAGCCAAATAAATCATGGTAGAAATGACTTAGATGCCTTAATTACAAATATTGAACACAAGGGCGATTTTAAAATTGATGATAATAGATTTGAATGGTCTGTAAAATACACTCATGAAGATATTCGTGATCGTTTAGTGGAATGGGAAGTTATAGACTCAGCTGGATTTTCAATAAGACCGCCATCTTTTCCAAGAGATGAACAACCATACGTACCTTTTACTGGTCCTTTAGAGCCATTCCAGAATGTTCGTGCTACAAATAGCACTCAAATTAATAGATTACAAGCTTATGCGCAATGGAGTAAACGTACTACTTTAGGAACCAGTGATGTTTGGTATAATGCTGGAGTTAGAGTGCATAATTGGTCGGTAAATGGTGATGGCATTTCATCATCAAATCAAACTGTTTTTAGTCCGCGTGGGCAGTTTGCTATAAAACCCTATTGGGAAAAAGATATGTTGTTTAGAGTAGCAGCTGGTTTATATTATCAACCCCCATTCTACAGAGAGCTTAGAGATCGTAATGGCGTTATTCAACCTGATGTAAAAGCACAAAAATCGTTTCATATTGTTTTAGGAAATGATTACAGTTTTAAAATGTGGGACAGACCTTTTAAACTAACCACAGAGTTGTATTATAAAGGTTTAACAGATGTAAACCCGTATACTTTAGAAAATGTTCGTATTCGTTACAGAGCGGATAATAGTGCAGTTGCTAGAGCATATGGTTTAGATATGCGTTTGAATGGCGAATTTGTTCCTGGAACAGAATCTTGGTTTAGTTTTGGTTATTTAAAAAATGAGGAAAATATTGATGACAGAGGCTATATTCCTAGACCAACAGACCAGCGTTTAAAGTTTGCAGCCTTGTTTCAAGATTATGTGCCCAATGTGCCTAATCTTAAAGTATACTTAAACTTAGTTTATAATACAGGTTTACCTGGAGGTTCACCAAGTTATGCTGACCCGTATGAATATCAAAATAGATTACCAGCATACAAACGTGCCGATTTAGGATTGCAATTTGTTTTAGTTGACGGTAAAAAACAATTTAATAGTGGCTGGAAAAAACCTTTTAAGGAATTAACTTTTGGTTTTGAGATATATAATATCTTTGATGCACAAAACTCAATTACAAACACTTGGGTAAGAGATGTGTATAGTAAACGTCAATATGCCATTCCTAATTACTTAACACCACGTGTTTTTAATGTAAGAACTACTATGAAATTTTAATTAGGGAGAACAGGAATGGTATTAAAATAATTAATCTTCTATAAACTCCTTTAAGACACCAACAACATAATCTACTTCTGCTTTGGTATTATAAATACTAAATGAAAAACGAATGGATGGTTTAGCTAAATCTCCTTCATTTAAAATTTCTGTTAACACATGTGAGCTTTTATTACTTCCACTTTGGCAAGCACTACCTTTAGAACATGCAATACCTTTTAAATCTAATTGAAATAGCAACATTGCTGCCTTTTTTGGTGATATAGGTAAGCATACATTTACCAACGTGTAAGTACTTTTATTAATATCTCCAGAATTTCCGTTAAAAGTAACAGCAGGAATTTCATTTTTAATAGTATCAATAAAATACTGTTTTATGTTTTTAACGTATTTGTATTCTTCTTCAAAATTATCATTTGCGAATCTTAAAGCGACTTCTGTACCAACTATATTATGCACACTTTCTGTACCGGCACGAAGTCCTCGCTCCTGCTCTCCTCCAAAGATTAAAGGTTTTAATCCAGAGTTTTTTCTAACAAAAACAAAGCCTACGCCTTTTGGCCCATGAAATTTATGCGCTGCCGCAGCTAAAAAATCAACTTGAATGTCTTGTAAATCAATTTTATAATGACCTACTGATTGTACTGAATCACTATGAAACAAAGCATTATTCGTTTTGCATAAATCTGCTACATGTTTTATATCTAAAATATTACCTATTTCATTATTAACATGCATTAAACTTACAAGTGTTCTATCTTCTGTTTGTAGTAGCGTTTCTAAATGTGAATAATCATGTTCACCTTTGCTATCTAAATTGACATAACTAACTCGAATTTTATATTCACTTTCCAGCTGGTGTATGGTATGTAAAACAGCATGGTGCTCAATTTTAGAAGTTATTAAGTGATTAACACCAAGGTCTCTAACGGCGCTTCTTAACACTAAATTATCTGCTTCAGTACCACCAGAAGTAAATATAATTTCGGCAGCAGAAACATTTAAACAACTGGCAATAGCCTTTCTTGATTTTTCAACTAATGCCTTTGAAGACCTTCCAAAACTATGAGAGGATGATGCATTTCCATAATTAACTTTCATAACTTCAGTTATGGCTAAAATTACTTCGTCACGTATTTGGGTAGTTGCAGCATTATCAAAATAAACCTGTTTCATTTAGTTGTTTTGGAACACAAAAATACTTGAAATAAAATTATTATCAATATGCTACGTTATAAATAACAATTCTATTATTTTTGTCTCAAAACACAAGTACAATGCGCAAGTCCTTTTTTCTTTTTTTAATATCAAGTTTTGTCTTAATCTATTCTTGTGATGATGGCGATGTTATTACATTTGAACTTGATTTTGAAGAAACTTTTGAGGCTTGTGAAGGCGTTGATGATTTAGTTTTTTATAAAATAAAAGAAGACCCTTCTGAGTCTTTATCAATTTTAATTAGCAACTATTCTCTTGAAGACATTTTAGAAGTAGGTGATGATAATACATTTAGTGAAACAGTATCAGCCACATTATATTATAGAACTTACAGTGATATAACATTACCCTCCGATTTATTTTGCAGCGATATTCCTTCAAATACAACCATTAACGTAGATGAAAACGATGGAGTAACTGTAGAAATAAGTACGACTCTAATAGAAGATGACAACGATGGTGTTTTGACAAGTTTAGAATTTGACGGAGATACTGACGGCGATGGTTTAGATGATTATATTGATGCTGATGACGATGGTGATAATATTTTAACAGCAGATGAAAACCCAGATCCTAATGGCGATGGCGATTTAAGTGATGCTCAAGATACAGATGGTGATGGCATTCCTGATTACTTAGATAATGATGATGATAATGATGGTGTTTTAACGCAAGATGAAGAAAGCATATCACAAGACAACAATCCTGCAAACGATATAACAAATAGTGATGTTGGAGCAGATTATTTGAATCCTGCCGTAAAAGAAAGTTTTTCTGCTACTTCATATAGAACGCATACTATTTCACAAACTTACTTAGTTATTTTAACTGTCACAAATATAAGTCTTTCAACACTCTCTCAGGACGAGTTAGATTTCGGGATTTTAGATGATCCTATCTTATCTGATTCCAGAACGGTTACTCCGGATTTTTAATAAACACCTAATTGTTGGGTGTATTTTGATAAATATAAACTTCGGTAGCGCCCAATCCATACTTTTGGTAATTAGCATCATAAAATTTGATATTATCGTAGCGTCCAAATAAGTATTCTAACTCTAGTTTAAGGACACCTTCGCCAACACCATGAATAAAAACAATTTTCTGAATACGTTTAGAAATTGCAAAATCTAATTGACGTCTCGCTGTGTCTAATTGTAAGGTTAACATATCATGGTTACTCATACCTTTTGGAGATTTTACTAATTGATTAATATGTAAATCTACCTCCATAGTAGGTTCATACCTATCTTTTGCTTTAATACGTTTTTGTTGCTTCCGCTTTGGTTGTTCTTTTTCAGAAATAACACTATTAATATTAGAATTAGCAAACAACTCCGTATTTAATGAATTTTTAGATTCTTGAATAACGAGTTCATTAGATTCAAAATCTAATAAAAAACCATCTTCTGTTTCAATAGAAATTGTATCGTTAACGATGTTTTTTATAACACCAGATAAATTTTCATCTAAAACACTCACATAATCGCCAACTTTAAAATTCATATTCAATTCGTTTCATCACTATCAGAAGCTTCATCTTTTTTACTGGGAATTGTTTTAGAAATTCTGTAAACACCAATCATTAATAAAACAATACCTCCTATTAAAATATATTGATTTTGGTCATCTTCGGCTTTAGAGTATATAGCCACTACTGCTCCTATTAATATTAAAATATAGTTTAAATATTTCATTTGACAATTTTAAAATAAGAATACTAAATTACGTTAAAAAAACAGATTTATTTAAATTTTGATCAATCCAAAAATACCTTTAAGTAGCGAAATCTAATTTTTACTATTTTAGCTAAATAATATAGATGTATATGCAGACTGCGGAAGAGTACATGTTACCTTGCCTAAACAAAAAACTTTTTGGAATAGATTGTATGGGTTGTGGTATGCAACGATCCGTAGCGTTAATTTTTCAAGGTGAATTTATTGCTGCTTTTAATATGTATCCAGCGATTTATAGCTTAATAGCACTATTTATATTTATTCTCATAAATTTTTTCTTTAAATTTAAACATTCAAATAAAATAATTGGTATACTTGCTATATTATCAGTATCAACAATTATAATAAGTTACTTAATTAAAATAATTAATTAAAACTATCACATGGAACAACAAAAACTAAATCCAACACTCGTTTATGTATTAGCAATTTTGGGTCTTTTATGCTGCTGTATGGGCGGTTTTGGCTTTATATTAGCAGGAATTGCATTCTTTATTGCTCATAGTAAATTAAACGCTGCTAAATTAAACCCAGAAAACTATGAAGCTGGAAGTATTAAAGCTATGAATACCGCAAAGACTGTTGCTTTAATTATTTTAATAATTAATATTCTTTATTTAATCTATACAATTTATCAAATTTCTACTGTTGGATGGGATCAAATTATGGAACAGTCTAGAGAAATGATGGAACAATATCAAAACTAAATAATACTTTAGATTTAAAACATCTAGTCATAAAAAAAGCGACCACTTGGTCGCTTTTTTTATGACTGAAAAATTAAACTATTTATTCAAATTCTTTTAACGTGTTTATTATTATTGATACACAATCTAATAATTGCGCTTCAGTCATAACTAGCGGAGGTGCAAAACGAATAATATTACCATGAGTAGGTTTTGCCAACAAACCATTATCGCGTAATGCTAAACAAATATTCCATGCGGTATCACTGTCTTCATCGTCATTTATAACTATAGCATTTAATAAGCCTTTTCCTCTTACTAATTTTACAATATTACTTTTTGCTATGTATTTATTTAATTCACTTCTAAATAATTCGCCTAAAACAAAGGCATTTTCGGCTAGGTTTTCATCTCTTACAACTTCTAAAGCAGCTATAGCAACTGCGGCGGCAATAGGATTTCCGCCAAAAGTACTTCCATGATTACCTGGTTTTATAACGTTCATTACATTATTATTAGCTAAAACAGCAGACACAGGATAAACGCCTCCACTTATAGCTTTTCCAAGAATTAAAACATCTGGTTTTACATCTGGTGTATCTGAGCAGTTTTTGTTTTCACAACTACAGTTTCCACAAGTAGCTAATAAACGTCCTGTACGCGCAATACCAGTTTGAACTTCGTCTGCAATAAATAATACATTATATTGCTCACATAGTGCTTTTGCTTCTATTAAATAATTATCACTTGGCACATAAACACCGGCTTCTCCTTGAATAGGTTCAACTAAAAATCCGGCTACATTAGGGTTGTTTTTTAAAGTGTCTTCTAAAGCCTTTAAATTGTTGTATTCAATTTTAATAAATCCTTTTGTATATGGCCCGAAATTTTCGCGAGCTACAGGGTCGTTTGAAAATGAAATAATAGTTGTCGTTCTTCCATGGAAGTTATTTTCACAAACAATAATTTCTGCTTCATTTTCATGAATTCCTTTTATCTCATATGCCCATTTTCTACAAATTTTTAAAGCGGTTTCAACAGCTTCAGCACCTGTATTCATTGGCAACAACTTATCAAATCCGAAAAACTCGCAGGCAAATTTTTCGTATTTACCAAGCATATCATTATGAAATGCTCTGGATGTTAACGTTAAAGTTTGTGCCTGTTGCACCATAGCATTAACAATTTTTGGGTGACAATGCCCTTGGTTTACGGCAGAATAAGCAGATAAAAAATCATAATATTGTTTTCCATCTACATCCCAAACATATACACCTTCTCCCCTATTTAATACTACAGGTAACGGATGGTAATTGTGTGCACCATACTTGTTTTCTAAATCGATCGCTTTTTGCGAAGTTAATTGGTTTAAAATTGCCATTTTAAAAAATTTAAATAATTGAAAAATATGCAATTCCTTCTGTACCTTTATTCTTTCGAAGAGTCTCGAAAATTCAGCGTGGGAGAGAAATCATCCCTAGGAATTACAAAATTAGTGAATTTTTAATGGCTTACAAAGAAATCTTATTCAGACATCCTACCAGATAATGAAGATACTTGCAGTTCTAATCGTTTAATCTCTCTAATTAATGCATTCTTGTGCATTTGCATCCACATATATATTTTTAACATACTCATAGTTAGAAAACATAATATAACGCCACCAACCCATAAAATTAAATCATTAGTCTTTTCAACATCAAATGTTTGGATGATACAATAAATAAGCAACCCAAAAACCAGAGTATTCATAACATTCATAATTAATACCAACCACGAGTTTTTACCCCTAAACAAGCCTCCCAACATTTGAAATAGGTTTTGTTCCTCTAACTCATCGTAAAACTTTGCTTCTTCTTGAGTTAATGTTTCTTTAATTAATTTGTCGATGTCTTCCATTTTATTTTTCATAATTTCTACGTTTTTAGTATTAATTTTAATTTTTCTCTAGCGAGAAATAATCTAGATTTCACAGTCCCAACAGATATATTTAAAATATCTCCTATTTCTTTTAATGAGTAATCTTGGATATAAAATAGCTTAATTACTTTTTGTTGATGTTCTGGAAGTTTTTTAATAGTTTTTAATAATCTATGTTTTAATATTTCTAAATTGTTTTCTTCTTCAATTTCAAATACTTTTTGTTCATATTTATAAACCTCATCTTTAATACTATTTCGATTTTTAGCATTAACAACATCTATAGATTTATTGTAAACAATACGTAACGCCCAACTCTCAAAGCTATTTGGATCTTTTAATCCTCCTATTTTATTGATTATGGTATTCCAACTATCTTGAGCCACATCTTTAGCAACATCGCTGTCTTTAACTATCCAAAAAGCTTTTTTACAAAATAGTTTATGCCATCGCTTAACCAATAAATTCAAAGCCCCTACATTTCCAGTTTGGTATTCCAAAACTAACTCTCCATCAAGTTTACGCTGCTCTTTGTTCATTTACAATATCCAACTTTACTTTAAAGACATTAAAAAAAGTAAAAGGTTCATTTTATTTTTTTAAAAAGTGAAATTCCATTAAAGTTAATAGAAATAAAATGATATTTATTTGATGTGATTATTACTTTTGCAACATGTCTAGAAAAAAAGCAAGAAAACAAGTTTTTGAAAATGTTGAAGTTATTGATGCTGGTGCTAAAGGCAAAACTATAGCTAAAGCACCTGACGGGAAAATCATTTTTCTACCTAACGCAGTTCCTGGTGATGTTGTTGACGTACAAACCTTTAAAAAGCGAAAAGCTTATTATGAAGGGAAAGCTACCGTTTTTCATAAACTATCAGACAAAAGAACAAAGCCAGCTTGTGAGCATTTCGGGACTTGTGGTGGTTGCAAATGGCAAGACATGGCCTATGAACACCAATTGTTTTACAAACAAAAAGAAGTAACTAATAACTTAACACGGATTGGACATATAGAATTACCAGAAGTAACTCCTATTTTAGGTGCAGAAAATCAGTATTTCTACAGAAATAAAATGGAGTTTTCTTTTAGTGATAGCCGTTGGTTAACACTTGAAGAAATTCAATCTGATAAAGATTTAGGAGATAAAAACGCTCTTGGTTTTCACATCCCTGGTATGTGGGACAAAATTTTAGATTTAAATAAATGCCACCTTCAAGCTGCCCCTTCAAACGCTATTAGAAATGCTGTTAAACAGTTTGCTATTGAAAACAATTTAGAATTCTTTAATACCAGAAACCAAATCGGTTTATTGCGTACTATGATGATTAGAACATCTAGCACAGGAGACATTATGGTAATGATTCAGTTTTTTAAAGAAGATAAAACTAAGCGTGAATTAATACTCGATTTTATTGCTGACACCTTTCCACAAATAACTTCTTTACAATACGTTATTAACGGAAAAGCGAACGATACTATTTACGATCAAGATGTGGTTTGCTATAAAGGAGCAGATCATATTTTTGAGGAGATGGAAGGTTTAAAGTTTAAAATAAATGCCAAATCGTTCTATCAAACCAACTCAGAGCAAGCTTTTGAACTCTATAAAATAACTCGCGATTTTGCTGGACTAACAGGAAACGAATTGGTTTACGATTTATATACAGGTACTGGTACTATTGCGCAATTTGTTTCAAAACAAGCTAAAAAAGTTATTGGTGTAGAAGCTGTTCCTGATGCTATTACAGCAGCTAAAGAAAATGCACAATTAAATAACATTAATAACGTTGAATTCTTTGTTGGCGACATGAAAAATGTTTTTAATACAGAATTTATTAAAACCCACGGAGAGCCTGATGTTATAATTACCGACCCACCTCGTGATGGCATGCATAAAGACGTCGTACAACAAATATTAAATATAGCACCAAAAAAGGTAGTTTATGTAAGTTGTAATAGTGCGACTCAAGCACGAGATTTAGCTTTAATGGATGCACAATATAAAGTAACAAAAACCCAAGCAGTAGATATGTTTCCACAGACATTTCATGTGGAAAATGTAGTATTACTTGAAAAGCGTTAAAAGTTTATTCGTTTATAAAAAAGTTTATAGGTTTATTTGTTTAAGATGAAAATATATTCATTTCAAAAATTAGAAGTTTGGAAGGAATCTATAGAATTAGTAAAGTATTTCTATAAAATCACTAATGTCTTTCCTTCTGAAGAAAAATTTGGTTTAGTAAGTCAATTAAGAAGCTCATCGGTTTCAATTTCATCAAATCTATCTGAAGGAACTTCAAGAAACACAAATAAAGATAAAGCTCATTTTACAACAATGGCTTTCAGTTCTGCCATGGAAGTGTTAAATCAATTAATAATTTCAAAAGAATTAAATTTTATTTCTGAAAATGATTATATATTAGTCAGAAATAAACTTGAAAAAATAACCAATATGTTAAATGCTTTGAGAAAAACTCAATTAAACGCATAACCAGATAAACAAATAAACAACATTTAAATATTAATGAAAAAAGTAAGTCTACTTTTAATAGTAATAATTGTAATTTCTTATTTAAGTTGCGAACGCGACGATATTTGTCCTGAAAGCACACCCACAACGCCAAGTTTAATAATAGACGTTTACGATTTTGACGATCAAGAAAGCAAAAAAAATGTAATCAATTTGGTTATATCTGGTGTTGATAATGATGATGTTTTAAGTGGTTATGAATTAGTGTCAAGCAATAATATTGTTTTACCATTAAAAACTACTGAAAACACAACACAATTCATACTTATAAAAGAGGCCTCAGTTAATGATAATGGCACACCAGAGGATTCAACCGACGATTTCTATGATGGTAATTACGATACTCTAACCATTAATTATAGCAGAAGAGACGTGTATGTCTCTCGGGCATGTGGTTATAAAACCATTTTTGAAAATGTTACACTTACCATAGAAGACGATACTGATAATTGGATATTATCACAACAACCTTTAAATCCTAATCAATCTGTAGAAGATGAAACAACAACACACTTTAACATATTTCATCAGTAGCTTAATGATGCTAATATTTTGTGTGTCTGTTAATGCACAAAATGATAGCATTCCAAGTACCGTAAAAGACACCTTAATTATAAAAGAAAAATATGGCTTGCGACTGGCAGCTGATTTAAGTAAAATTGCACGGTCCTTTTTGGAAGATGGCTATAGCGGTTTTGAAATTGCAGCAGATTTCCGACTTAAAAAAAAGCTGTATCTAGCTGCTGAGATAGGTTTTGATGAAAAAACAACAATTAACGATTATTTAAATATTACAAGTAAAGGCAGCTATTTAAAAGCTGGTGTAGATTTTAATATGTACCAAAACTGGCTAGATATGGATAACATGGTTTATACTGGTTTTCGTATAGGTGCCAGTACATTTACTCAAAATTTAAATAGCTACACAGTATATAATACCGATCAATATTGGGCTCCACAATTTACATCAAACGATTTAGAAGAATTTGATGGTTTAACCGCTTTTTGGGCAGAACTTATCATAGGTATGAAAGTAGAACTTTTCAATAATTTATTTTTAGGTCTTAATGTGCAACTTAAAATTATGGCTAGTGAAACCGAGCCAGATAATTTTAGTAATGTTTTCATTCCTGGATTTAATAAAACTTATGATAGTAGCAGTATTGGTGTAGGTTATGGTTATACTTTAGCATACCGTATTCCACTTTATAAAAAGAATAAATAAAAGCAGCAAATTTATATATTTGCATGTACTATTTTCCAATATACCAACATGCCGAACAACACATATAAAATAGCCGTTATTCAATTGAATTTGAATGATAAACCTGAAAACAATTTAAAAAAATGTTTAGAGTGGGTTAAAATGGCAGCTAAAAAGGGAGCAGAAGTTATTTCGTTACCAGAATTGTATAGCAGCCACTATTTTTGCCAAAGTGAAGATGTAGATAATTTTGCTTTTGCAGAACCTTTATACGACATTTCTTTTAAGGCTTTCAGTTCATTAGCAAAGGAATTAGGTGTTGTTATCATAGTGCCCTTTTTTGAAAAAAGAATGGCTGGTATTTATCATAACAGTGCGTATATTATTGATACAGATGGATCGGAAGCAGGTTTGTATAGAAAAATGCACATTCCAGACGATCCACATTTTTACGAAAAATTCTATTTTACTCCTGGCGATATAGGCTTTAAGTCTTTTCCAACCAAAAAAGGAAATATAGGAACACTAATATGTTGGGACCAATGGTATCCTGAAGCAGCACGTTTAACAGCTTTACAAGGAGCCGAAGTATTATTTTACCCAACGGCTATTGGTTGGCACCCTCAGGAAAAAGCCGAATTTGGCGAAAACCAACAAGGTGCTTGGATGAATGTGATGCGCGGTCATGCGGTTGCTAATGGAATTTATGTAGCTGCAGCAAACCGTATAGGATTGGAAAAGTATTTACCAAATACCAACGGTATCGAGTTTTGGGGTTCTTCATTTATTGCTGGTCCACAGGGCGAAATTTTAGCACAAGCGCCTGTAGATAAAGAAGAAATTTTAATAGCTGAAGTCGATTTAAGTTTACAAGAAAACGTTCGCCAAAACTGGCCGTTTTTGAGAGATAGACGAATCGATAAATATCAAGACATCACTAAACGTGCTATTGATTAATGAATAACGATAAATGGATATTTCCTGCAGAATGGGAAAAACAACAGGGTATTTTATTATGTTTTCCGCATAATGGTAAAGACTGGCCTGGGAAGTATGAAGCAGTTCAGTGGGCGTTTGTAGAGTTTATAAAAAAAATAGCCACTGTTGAAACTGTTTTCCTTATTGTAGCCAATGAAAAACTTAAGAGGAAGGTTTATAATATGCTTAAAACTGCTCATGTAGAATTAAAGCATGTGTCTTTCATTATTTATAAAACAAATCGTAGTTGGATGCGCGATTCTGGACCTATCATCGTTAAAAAAGGCAATCAAAGAAAGGCTATCAATTTTAACTTTAATGGTTGGGCTAAATACAATAATTACAAACTTGATAAATGGACGCCAGAAAAAGTTGCTAAGCATTTAAACTTGCATTTGGAACAAGCTATTTTTAAAGGTAAACCTTTTGTGTTAGAAGCTGGTGCCATTGATGTAAATGGAAAAGGAACACTCATTACTTCAGAGGAATGCTTACTTCACCCAACGGTTCAAGTTAGAAATAAAGGCTTTACAAAAACCGATTACGAAGCAGCTTTTAAGCAGTTTTTAGGCGTTACTAACGTGATTTGGTTAGGTAATGGCATTATAGGCGATGACACGCACGGACATATTGATGATTTGGCGCGTTTTGTAAATGAAGATACCATTGTTACAGTAATTGAAACTAACACCAAAGATGAAAACTATAAACTTCTTCAAGATAATTTAAAGTGTTTACAAAATACAACGTTAAACACTGGCAAAAAACCAAATATCGTAACTTTACCTATGCCCAAATGTTTAAATTTTGATGGTATTAGGCTTCCTGCAAGTTATGCCAATTTTTTAATTTTAAATAAATTAGTTTTAGTCCCTACCTTTAATGATGTTAACGATCGTGTGGCTTTAAACACCATTGCAAATTGTTTTCCAGATAGAGAAATTATAGGCATAAACGCAACAGATTTTATATGGGGTTTTGGTACATTACACTGTTTAAGTCAACAAATACCAAAATAAGAAACTGTTTTATTTATCAAACGTTCTAACACTAGTAGCATTTGCTGTTGGAAAATCGTCAGGAATATCTTGAGTAACTTTTCCTGTTGCTGCCCATTCTGTACCACGCTGAAATGTGGTTATAAAGCCTACACATTCCATTGAATAATCCATGTGCCCTAGTGTAGAATGAAACGTTCTTCCTTCACCATAAGTAATAGTCATTAAAAGTGGTTCATGTCTATTTTCTTCAGTGCCAAGTCCTGTTGCTAAAACAGTCATGTTTTCAGCAGGCCCACGTAAACGTGCATACAATTCATCTTTTGCATGTAACCAAGTTTCTGGCAATCCTTTCATTATAGGATGCTCTGGCTCACGAGTATCTATTGTAAACTCACGTTGTGGCCCATGTGCACCACCCTTACCAGCAGATGTATCTCTTTGTAATTCGTCATCGCCATTATAATATACGTAAGGACCGCTATTTTCGTCTCTGCCATCCCATCCACCAAGTGCTGTCATTTTATTAAATGCCTCCCATTTTCCCCAAGAATTATCAGCCGCATGCACTACAACCAACCCACCTCCATTTTGCATGTAGGTTTCAAAATTCTTTTTTGTCGTATCATTCCAATTAGAAGCTTTCCATCCAAAATTTGAAATTACAACATCATAAGCCTCAAAATTCGGACTGTAATTGGGGTCTGCTTTTGGAGTATCAACTGCTTCATGTTCTTTGTCAGAGGTAATAGGATACAAGGTTAAAAGTTCTTTTATATCATCAACACCTAAGGTTTTATTATAATGTGGCCCTTGCCATGTATACTTAGTTCGCTCAACATTAACATCAAATAAACCTGTTTCTTCTAAATAGCTTTTCATCATTACGGTAGTTTTTGGCCATACGCCGTGGCTATTTTCTCCATCAATTATTAAAGCTTTAAGTTTAGCTTTTTCTTGTGAAGTGCAACTTTGCATACCAGCAAATAAAATAAGCACATAAAGCATGATGCATTTTTGAATATTAACCATAATAAATAAATTAAAATATTTTTGACTAAATATACGATAGTAGAATAAAAATCTTTAATTCTTTTTAAAAACCTTAACTCCAGCTTCAATTCTTGTTTCTAAATAATTTACTCGAGGGACAATTGGGCAAGAATACTTATCATTATAAGCACAATATGGATTGTAAGCTTCATTAAAATCTATGACCATAAAATTCCCTTCAGGTATTGTAGCGTCTATATAACGACCGCCACCATAGCTTTCTAAACCGTTGGTTTTATCTAAAAAAGGCAGAAAAAGATAATCTTCAAAACCTTCGGTTTGCATTAAATCTTCAGCTTGATAAATGTTCAATTTATATTCTTTTCCTTTTAACTCGAAAAATAAAACCCCGTAAACGCGTTCTTTTGAAACTCTACTGGTTGTTGTTTTCATATTAAACCAATTAGATTCTGGTGTTCTTTTTAATGTGGCTTTAACTATGTAAGTTGAATCAAACTTAAAAAAATCTAAGCCTTGAAAAACCTTTCTGTCTTTATCTTTTAAAGGAGACTTGGTGGCATCTTTAAATTCAGCGTTTAATTCTTTTTGAAACTTGGTTTCTCCTTTAATTGGTCTTTTTTTCTGAGCACAACTTGATAACGATATTAATACTATGTATAAAACTAAAATAGGTTTCATTAATTTTCGGGATTAAATGATGGGTTTATATTAGTATTGTAATTCTTTAGCAAATCTGTTGAAAATGAATTAAAGGTGTCTTCATCTGAAAACGACTTGATTTTATCTGGATCGAAATGTCCTTGTAAATAATAGGCAGAAATTTCAGTTCCACTACTAATAAAAATAATAGCATCTGTAACTACAATTCCGGCTTCGCGTACAGAAATGATTCTTGTATTATCAATTTCGTTTTTTCTAAAAATATCGGTATAACCACTATTTGTAACGTTATTCATTTCTTCAATTAAACGCTGCCTTTTTATAGCACTCACACCTTCAAATTTAATGTATTTAAAGTCTGAAATATTACCAATGCCATGTTTTACTTCTGACGAAATATTACTTAATATAGCCTTCATGAAATTAGGCACTTGAAAAGAGGTAGTCCCTAAATCTGCCTTATGATCGTTATAGAAACTTTGAAAGCTACTTCCGCAGGAAACAAGTAAAAAACATATACTTAATACTAATATAATCTTCTTCATTTAAAAAAAATTCAATTCAAAAATACAATTTACAATTATTTTATCTAGCTTTGGGGAATCAAAATAAAAACAAAGATGCGCAATAACGTCACAATTTATAGAAAACAATGGACCTCTTGTTTACAAGAAGGGAGTTGGGCATATAATATATTGTGGTGATATAAATAAACTATTACAATATTTAAAAGTCCGACTTCACAGTCGGACTTTTTTGTTTTTAGTCCAAAACCATTTTAATTAAAATCCTATTTATGACTTAAAATTTAATCATGAAAACATTATTTAACAATTACTTAAACACGTTTAAAGGCCTATCTCAAGAAGTATGGTGGTTAGCTCTAATAACACTTATTAATAGAGCGGGTACTATGGTGATTCCGTTTTTATCACTTTACTTAACCAAGAGCCTTAACTTTACTTTAAGTGATGTAGGTTGGATTATGAGTGCTTTCGGGTTAGGTTCTGTAATAGGCTCTTGGTTAGGTGGACGATTAACCGATAAAATTGGATACTATAAAGTTATGGTTTTTAGTTTAATAACTACTGGAATATTATTTATTGCCTTACAGTTTTTAACCACATTTGTAACCTTTAGCTTAGGTATCTTTTTAGTTATGCTTGTTGCCGATATGTTTCGTCCAGCTATGTTTGTCGCTTTAAGTGCTTACAGTAAACCTGAAAATAAAACACGTTCTGTTACTTTAATAAGACTCGCTATAAACTTAGGTTTTTCGGCTGGTCCTGCTATTGGAGGTATCATTATTACTACACTTAGCTATGGCGGACTATTTTGGGTTGATGGTATTACATGTATACTGGCTACTTTAGTTTTAATTAATGTATTAAATCCTAAAAAAGCAAAAACGCTAGATACAGTAAAAACAGAACACCCAAAATCGGCATACCAAGACAAAGCATTTTTAATATTTATTTTGGCTATGGTACTTTTTGGAGTGGTGTTCTTACAGTATTTTTCAACAATGCCATTGTACTATAAAGATGTACATTATTTAACAGAATTAGAAATTGGTATCCTTTTAGGTATGAATGGTTTTATCATATTTGCATTTGAAATGCCCTTAATTAAATGGCTAGAAAATACAACATTTACCAAATCTGGGTTGATGCTTTTTGGCGCTATACTCACAGGCTTAAGTTTTTTAATTTTAAACTTTTCCTCATGGGCTGGAATATTAATAATTGGTATGTTACTAATGACCTTTGGTGAAATGATTGCTTTTCCATTTTCTAATGCATTTGCTATGGATAGAGCAAAAAAAGGAAATCAAGGTGAATATATGGCACTATATTCTATTTCATTTTCAATAGCCCATATTTTTGGTCATAATGCAGGAATGCGAATGGTTGATGGATTAGGATTTGATAACACATGGTATATTGTTACATTGTTAGCTGCAATTTGTGTGTTTTTATTATTTATTTTGAGACAGTATTTAAATCGAAAAAGAGCCTCAAGACTATAATCTTGAGGTTTTTTATAAAACTTAACTCATTTTATCGGTATTATTTCTTTTTGTTTAACCACAGGAGATAAAACTATTTGAGTTTTACTTTCTCCATATATAATGAGTTGATCAATAAAAGCTTCCAAATGTTTTTGATTTTTTAAAACGACTTCCATGACTATATTTTCATCACCAGTAATTCTATAACAGTTTATAACCTCATCAAAAGTCTTCACTTTCTCTAAAAACGGTTTTAATTTTCCCATAAAGGCTCGTAACGTAATAATGGCTTTTAACTGGTAACCAACATCAAAAGGAGAAACAATGGCTTTATAGCCTTCGATGATTCCTAAATCTTCCATTTTTTTTATACGCTCTGAAACTGCTGGAGAACTTATACCAACTTGCCTACCAATTTCTGCATTTGATAATCGTGCATTTAGCTGTAAACACTTTAAAATCTTACTATTAAGGTTATCTAAACTCATTTAAAGAAATTTAACTATAAATCATTACTATTTAAAGTAAATATACAATTTTACTTTAAAATCTAAAGTAATATATAAAATCTTGTGAGTAATTTTGGTAATAATTGCTTAGAGAATTAAAAATGTTATACAATACCCCACCAAACCTATCGGAATTACCGATTTACCAAAAAGCGGTAGAGATTTTTGCTTTATCGCAAAACATATCTACTTACCTTTGTGAGGATTTATCTGGTTTAAGAGAAGATGGGTCTGAAGATTACAACATATACTTCTCTGGCGATATTGTTCAACAATCTGTTTCTTTAGCTCCAGAAATTGCAAATGCTGAATTAGAGCGTTTTTCTGAAAAAAAATATAAACATATTGCCTCTCTTAAGCGTCTTACAAATATGTTATATAAAAATTCATATAGATTAGAACGTTCAAATAGTAATGGTAAAGATTTCTTACCTATTTTACGTAGCGAATTAAGAAAGTTTAAAAAGTTACAAAGCTCTTGGTTGCTTACTTTATAACATAGTTATTTTAAAGTAAATATTGCTTCAAACATTCTGTTCTCATCACCATAGAAAGTAACATCAAAATTTATCCTCCATTTATTATTAGCTATTTTCTCTCCTGAAATAGAACCAGTTGGAGCAACATTCTTTTCTTCATCATCAGGAAAAAAACAAAAACAAGATTTTGTTAAAATGGTTTTTGCTGTTTCTAGTTCTGTATCTTCTAATAAAAAACTATCTAAATTTGAATCTACTTCAAAATGAATAAATTCAGAATATTCATCATCAGCTATTTCTTCTTCATCATCAGCTATAAATGAATATTTGAAAACCAAATTATCACCAGTAGAAACTGTACCATACTTCATGTAAGATTCATCAATTTGTGTAATTGATAATTCACTTTTCTCAAAAAATTCATATTTATAGACATCATCATCATCATTTGTAGAACATGATAATACAACCAAGCAAAGTACTAGTAGTAGATATTTTTTCATAGCTAAAAAATTGAAGTTTATCTTTTAGATACGAAAGTTAACAAATGGTTGCGTAAAAAAATACGTGACTATATTAAAGAGACCCTTCGACTGCGCTCAGGGTAAGCGATTCACTCACTTTTTGCTTAGGCAAAAAGTGGTTCTCTTTTAAGTTATTTATTGTTATAGTAAAGACCCTTCGACTACGCTCAGGGTAAGCGATTCACTCACTTTTTGCTTAGGCAAAAAGTGGTTCTCTGCTTACATGTTTCTGCGATACTGCCCGCCTACTTCAAAAAGAGCCTTTGTGATTTGACCTAATGAACATACTTTACAAACGTCCATTAACGCCTCAAAAATATTTTCATTATTTACAGCTTTATTTTGAAGTTGTTTTAATAAATCTTTGGTGTCGTTGGCTTTGTGGAGATACTGTAACGTTTTAATTTGAAATTCTTTTTCTTCTTCTGTAGCTCGAATAACCTCTGCAGGAAGAATAGTTGGAGACCCTTTACTACTTAAAAATGTATTTACACCTATAATAGGAAAATCGCCATTATGTTTTAAAGTTTCATAATACAAACTTTCTTCTTGAATTTTAGAACGCTGATACATGGTTTCCATGGCTCCTAAAACACCTCCGCGCTCAGTAATTCTATCAAACTCTAATAAAACAGCTTCCTCTACCAAATCTGTAAGTTCCTCAATAATAAAAGAACCTTGAATAGGGTTTTCATTTTTAGCTAAGCCCAATTCTTTATTAATAATAAGTTGAATAGCCATGGCACGACGCACAGATTCTTCAGTTGGTGTGGTTATCGCCTCATCATAAGCATTAGTGTGTAATGAATTACAATTATCATAAATAGCATATAGTGCTTGTAGCGTTGTACGGATATCATTAAAGTCAATTTCCTGAGCATGTAAACTACGTCCTGAAGTTTGAATATGATATTTAAGCATTTGTGCTCTGGCATTTGCTCCATATTTATGCTTCATGGCTTTTGACCATATTTTGCGAGCCACACGACCAATAACAGCATATTCTGGATCTATACCATTTGAGAAAAAGAAGGATAAATTTGGGCCGAATTTATTGATATCCATACCTCTACTCAAATAATATTCAACATAAGTAAAACCATTGGAAAGTGTTAACGCTAATTGGGTTATGGGATTTGCACCAGCCTCAGCAATGTGATAGCCTGAAATAGAAACCGAATAAAAATTACGAACATTATTTTCAATGAAATACTCTTGCACATCTCCCATTAATCGCAATGCGAATTCTGTTGAAAATATACAGGTATTTTGTGCTTGATCTTCTTTTAAAATATCTGCTTGTACTGTACCACGAACTTGGGCTATAGTTTTAGATTTTATATCATTATAAACATCTGAAGGTAAAACTTGATCTCCTGTAACTCCTAAAAGCATTAATCCTAATCCGTTATTACCTTCTGGTAATTCTCCATTATATTTTGGACGCTCCTTACCTTTATAAAGTTTAGCAATTTTAGCTTCAACTTCTTTTTCTAAATCATTTTCTTTAATGTAAACTTCACATTGTTGATCGATAGCAGCATTCATAAAAAAGCCTAACAACATGGGAGCTGGACCGTTAATGGTCATACTTACAGAAGTCATTACATTGGCTAAATCGAATCCAGAATATAATTTTTTGGCATCATCTAAACAACAGATAGATACACCGGCATTTCCTATTTTCCCATAAATATCTGGTCTGTAATCGGGATCATTCCCATATAAAGTCACACTATCAAAAGCAGTTGATAAACGCTTTGCTGGTAAACCCGCACTAACATAATGGAACCGTTTATTTGTTCGCTCCGGACCACCTTCACCTGCAAACATTCGTGCTGGATCTTCTCCAGTTCTTTTAAAAGGATATAAACCTGAAGTGAATGGAAATTCACCTGGGACATTTTCTTGTAAACACCATTTCAAAATGTCGCCCCAAGCTTGGTATTTTGGTAAAGCTACTTTTGGTATTTGGTTGTGTGATAATGACTCTGTGTGAGTTTCTATTTTTATTTCTTTATCTCGAACTTTAAAAGAATATATTGGTGCTTTATATCTGTTAACTTTTTCGTGCCAACCTCTTATTATTTCCCAATTATGTGGATCTAAGTTTAATTTTACTCTATCAAATTCTGAGATTAACATTCTAACAAACTCTTTATTGTCGTTTGCGCTTAAATTAACAGATTCAGATTCTATACCAGATTTATCAAATTCTGCAGTACTTCCAATAACAGATTCCAAAGTTTTATATATACCATACAATTTCTGTGCAACTTCTATCTGTTCATTACCCTTTTTATCATAAGCTCTGTTACTCTCTGCTATTTCAGATAAATAGCGCGTTCTGTTTGGAGGAATAACAAAAATCTTTTCGCTCATTTCATTAGAAATGGTAAAAGTAGATTTTAAGTCAGATTCGGTTTTCTCAACTAATTTATCCATTATCGCTTTGTAAAGCGTATTCATGCCAGGGTCGTTAAACTGTGATGCTATGGTACCAAAAACTGGTAAATCATCTTGTGATATATCCCATAGATTATTGTTACGCATGTATTGCTTTTTCACGTCACGCAACGCATCTAAAGATCCTCGCTTATCAAACTTATTAATCGCTACCAAATCAGCAAAATCAAGCATATCAATTTTCTCTAATTGCGTAGCTGCTCCAAATTCTGGTGTCATAACGTACAATGAAACATCACTATGTTCAATAATTTCTGTGTCCGATTGACCTATTCCTGAAGTTTCTAAAATAATTAAATCGTATTCGGCAGCTTTTAAAACTTCAATCGCTTCATTAACATATTTGGATAGTGCTAAATTAGATTGTCGTGTTGCCAAACTACGCATATAAACTCTTGAGTTGTTTATAGCGTTCATTCGTATTCTATCTCCTAAAAGTGCTCCTCCTGTTTTACGTTTTGATGGATCTACAGAAATAATTCCAATTGTTTTTTTAGGGAAATCTATTAAAAATCGACGCACTAATTCATCAACTAAGCTAGATTTTCCTGCACCACCAGTTCCTGTAACGCCAAGTACCGGATATGAGGAAGCTCCTTTTAATTTTCCCAAAGGGGAAAAATGCTTTTCAAATTGGTCATGCTGATTTTCTGCAAATGAAATCAGTCTAGCTATTGTATTTATATCTTTATCTATTAAGCTCTGAGTAATTTCCTTTCCTTTGGGAAGGGTTAAGGATGGGCTTTTATAATCTGACTGCGCAACTAAATCATTAATCATACCTTGTAAACCCATTTCTCTACCATCATCTGGAGAATAAATTCGAGAAATACCGTAAGCCATTAAATCTTTAATTTCAGAAGGCAAAATAACACCACCGCCGCCGCCAAATATTTTAATATGTTCTGCGCCTTTCTCTTTTAGTAAATCAAACATATATTTGAAATACTCATTGTGACCGCCTTGGTATGAGGTTAAACAAATGGCATTAACATCTTCTTGAATAGCTGTATTTACAACCTCTTCCACACTCCTATCATGACCCAAATGAATAACCTCAACGCCTGTGGCTTGAATTATTCTTCGCATAATGTTTATAGATGCATCATGGCCATCAAATAAAGACGCTGCAGTAACAATTCTAACTTTATGCTTAGGTTTATACGGAGGCTGTTGTTTCATTTATAAAAAAATGTATGATTTAGTCATGCAATTTACGAAATATTCAAAAAAATAAACGTTTTACGCATGATTATCTAAAATTATAATTATTACTAATTGGTCTCTAATTTTTAGATTAATTTTAGGCGCTTAAATATTCTAAATTAATGAATAAGATTACACTTTTAATACATTGTAAAGATCAATCAAATATTATAGCAAATGTTACCAATTTTGTTGCTGTTAACGGTGGCAATATTGTTTATCTAGACCAACATGTAGATAGAGAACAAGATATCTTTTTTATGAGGTTAGAAGGTGAATTTCTATCAAATAATTTTTCAACAGCTAATTTTAAAGAAGATTTTAAAAACGAACTTGCTGAAAAATTTGAAATGAAATGGCGCATATATTCTTCTGAAAAAAAACCAAAAATGGCGTTATTTATATCCAAATACGACCATTGTTTATATGATTTATTAGGGAGATATAATTCTGGTGAGCTTAACTTAGAAATACCTTTTATTATAAGTAATCATACTGATTTAAAACCAATTGCAGATAATTTTAAAATCCCATTCTATCATATTCCCGTTACAAAAGACACAAAAGAAGAAGCTGAAAACAAACAGCTTGAGTTACTTGAAAAGTTCAATATAGATTTCATAGTTCTAGCAAGATATATGCAAATTGTATCTGGAAAACTCATAAATAAATACCCAAATAAGATTATAAATATTCACCATTCTTTTTTACCTGCATTTGTTGGGGCAAAACCTTATCATTCAGCCTTTAAAAGAGGTGTTAAAATTATTGGAGCAACTAGCCATTATGTAACCGAAGAGTTAGACGCTGGTCCGATTATAGAACAAGATGTAGCTCATGTAACCCATACGCATTCTATTAAAGATTTAATTGCCAAAGGCCGTGATTTAGAAAAAATTGTACTGGCAAATGCCGTTAAGCTTCATTCCAATAGAAAAGTGATGGTGTACAATAACAAGACTGTTATTTTTTCATAAGCTAAAATGATCACCTTCTTTAGCAAAGTGATATCCTAAATTTTGAATACTATCTTTTAATGGATGCTTATCTTTAAGTGCTGGATTAGTATGATTTAAATGAATAAAATGAATCTTTGATTTTGTATCAGGAGTTTCATTTTCAAAACGTTTTACAGTTTCAACAATAAATGGATGCGGAATATCTTCCATGGGTCTTGGTATTTCACCATCCTTAAAAAATGTAGCGTCAATAAAAGCGTAATCTACTTTTTTAACTTCTTCAACAATATCTTTTTCCCAGATCTTCCATTTATTTATATCTGGAATAAATAATGCTGATTTATGGTTACCTTCAATTTTATAGCCCACAGTTTCAGAAAACTCATCACGATGTGGTACTAAAAAAGGAGTGACTTTTAAATCTTTATTCAAACTTAATGTAGAGTCGTTTTTAATTTCTATTAATTCAATATTCTTTAAAGAAACCAATTGGCTCCAAGGACCGTTAGTCTCAAGATATGTTTTCATTTTTGGCATAGCATATAGTGGTATTTGCTTCGCTCCCATGGCTTCAAAACCTAAATACATTAAACCTGTATAATGCCCAATATGTGCGTGAGTTAAAAAAACACCGTCAATTACTTTACTATTATCTAAATGATTTGATTTTAAAATTTTTACTTGTTCCGTAAAATCAGGAGTAGCATCAAATATCCATTTTTGTTTATTTTCTGTATCAACCAATCCTAAGCAAGAAATCAATTTCTTTGCTTCTTCTCCTTTATAATATGCTTCACAACATGTTTTATTACAATCTATTTGAGGAAAACCAGCATCTTGCGCGATACCCAAAATAGTTAAATATTGTAATGCTTTTATTTTTGAGGTTTATGAACTTGCCTTTTGCTTATTTTCACAATTAAAAAATATGAAAGCAAATATGAGACACAATGTTTGAAAGAATTTCATCTTTAAGATATATATTTGTAAATATATAAAACCCAAAGATCATGATTAGAAAAATTTCAGTATTCCTATTAATATTTAGTTTAACTGCCTGCGCAGAACTACAACAAGTTGTTAATCAGCTTCCTCAAGAAGGCGGTGTTTTGAGCAATACCGATATTGCGTCTGGATTACGACAAGCCTTAGATTTTGGTATAGATAAACAAGTTACTAAACTTACACAAACTGATGGTTTTTTTAAGAATGACTTGGTTAAAATTTTACTTCCTGAAGAATTACAAAAAGTTGACAAAGCACTAAGAGATATTGGCTTAAGCAGTTTAGCAGATGAAGGCTTAAAAGTACTTAATCGGGCTGCTGAAGATGCTGTAAAAGAAGCAACTCCCATTTTTGTTGATGCTGTAAAAGAGATCACGTTTGCTGATGCTAAAAATATTTTACTTGGCAATGATGATGCAGCAACTCAATATTTAACCAGTAAAACGGACGATGCTTTATACGCGAAATTTAATCCTGTTATTAAAAATTCATTTAGTAAAGTTGGTGCCGATGAAATTTGGAGTAATTTAATAAACAAATACAATAACATACCTTTTACTAATAATGTAAATCCAGATTTAACAGATTATGTTACTGGTGAGGCTTTAAAAGGCGTTTACACCATGATTGCTGTTGAAGAAAAAGATATTAGAACTAAAATAGGTTCTAGAACTACAGACTTATTGAAAAAAGTTTTTGCTTTGCAGGATTAACAACCTTTATTATAACTAATGAATTTAAATAAGATTTCTGAATTTTCTGATCAACAATTAATAGAATTATATAGAAATCCACAAATTACAAATGAAATTAAAAGGGACTTACTAAAAGAAATCAAATTTAGAGAACTTAAAGAATTAAAATCTGATGAGTCAGAAAAAGAAATTGAATTTACAGAAAGTGAAAAACTTCAATTATTATTCTTACCTTTTTTATATCGTTATCATAGGAAAGTAATGTTTAAAGAATCATGGTCAAGGAAACGTGACAAACAGTTTTGGCACTATATAACAATAGGAATAGGAATATATATATCTTTATTATTAATTGGTTTACTATTTAGAAATCAATAATCAGTTTTTTATCAATTTTTTAACATTATAATGACATCTAAATCAAGGATTTGAGCGTACTTTAATTATAATAAAGAACGTTATGAGTCCACATTTTTGTAGAGTTGGTAAAATAAAACCCAACGTTAGTAAATTGATTAGTTTAAAGGAATTAGAAAACAAAATTGCAAACTTTGTAGAAGATGTAAGCAAGATTGATTTACCTGAAGGTTTTAAAACAGCTTCTATTTAGTCAAAATGGTTTGCATGTCCTTTTGAAGTTCTTCAGCTTTTGAAGCAGCAGCTTGTGCAAAATCTTTACCTGAAGATGCATAAATAATGCCTCTAGAAGAGTTAATTAACAATCCTACGCTTTCATTTATTCCATATTTACAAACATCTTGCAAATTTCCACCTTGTGCTCCTACTCCTGGAACTAATAAAAAGTTATCTGGAATAATTTTTCTAATGTCCGCTAAATATTCCGCTTTAGTAGCACCTACAACGTACATTAAATTTTCAGAGTTTTTCCAAGTTTTAGAAACTTGTAATACGGTTTTATACAACTCTTGACTATTGACACTTAACGTTTGAAAATCAAAAGCTCCTACGTTTGATGTTAAAGCCAACATAATAGTATGTTTATCTTCAAAAGCTAAAAACGGCTCTATTGAATCTTTTCCCATATATGGTGCCACGGTAACCGAATCAAAAGCTAAATCTTCAAAAAAAGCTTTAGCATACATACTACTTGTATTACCAATATCGCCACGTTTTGCATCGGCTATGGTAAATATTTCTGGATGTTTATCGTTTAGATAATTGATGGTTTTCTCTAATGCCTTCCAACCTTTTAAACCATAGGCTTCATAAAAAGCTGTATTTGGTTTATATGATACACACAAATGATGTGTTGCATCAATAATAGCTTTATTGAAAGCAAAAATAGGATCTTCTTCTTCAAGTAAGTGCTGCGGAATTTTATTTAAATCAACATCAAGTCCTATACACAAAAAGGATTTCTTTTTTTTAATTTGCTGAACTAACTGGTTTGTGGTCATTAAAAATTATATAAAGTGGATTCCTGCCTTCGCAGGAATGACAAATCAAATTACATCACCACTAGCCTTTAACTTCTCGGTGTTTTCAGCTAATTGCAATTCGTCAATTATTTTTTGAATATCGCCATTTACAATATTGCTTAAATCGTACAATGTTAAACCAATTCTATGGTCTGTAACGCGACCTTGTGGGTAATTATAGGTTCTAATCTTAGCACTTCTATCACCGGAAGTTACCATTGTTCCTCTCAGTGCTGCATCTTCTTCCATTTTTTTAGCCAATTCTAAATCATATAAACGCGAACGTAATACTTTAAATGCCTTCTCTTTATTTTTATGCTGTGATTTCTGGTCTTGACATTGCGCCACCAAACCAGTAGGCTCATGCGTTAAACGTACTGCTGAGTATGTTGTATTTACAGATTGACCTCCTGGACCCGAGGAACAGAAAAAATCTATACGCACATCTTTTGGGTTTATTTCAACATCAAACTCTTCTGCTTCAGGAAACACCATAACTGTAGCAGCACTAGTGTGCACACGACCTTGTGTTTCTGTTTGTGGTACACGTTGTACACGGTGAACACCAGCTTCAAATTTTAAAGTTCCATAAACATCTTCGCCACTAACTTCAAACTGAATTTCTTTAAATCCGCCATTTGTGCCTTCACTAAAATCTACCGTATCAACTTTCCAGCCTTTACTTTCGCAATATTTAGTATACATTCTAAATAAATCGCCTGCAAAAATACTCGCTTCATCGCCACCAGTTCCTGCCCGTAGTTCTACTACAGCGTTTTTAGAATCTTCAGGATCTTTAGGAATTAATAATACTTTTATTTCTTCTTCTAATCTCGCTAAACCTGTTTTAGCTTCATCATATTGCATCTTAGCCATTTCAACCATTTCTGGATCGCTACCATCAGAAACTATATCTTCAGCTTCAGCTAAATTATTGGTAAACTCAATATACTCCTCTCGCTTATCCATAAGAAGGCGCAAGTCTTTGTATTCTCTATTTAGTGAAACGTAACGTTTTTGATCGGTTATAATATCGGGTTGAATAATTAAATCACTCACCTCATCAAAACGCTGCTTAACTATTTGTAATTTCTCTAACATCTGCCTTTATTAATTGGGAATCAAAAATACGATAATTTATGAATTTTATACCTCCATAATCTATTGGAATAATTGAATGTAAAAATATTATAGGTTAAATCTCGTTATGAAAGGTATTATGCAACAATTATCATCCATTTTTCTTTTTTATAGACCATTTATTTTATGGTCTTTTGGAATTAACACATTCCTTTCCCTTATTGGCTACAGCCTAATTCCAATATTTTTAGTAAAATTATTATTAACTTTTTTCTTATGGTATTTTTTAAGTGAAACCAATGCTAAAAGAAAATTAGTTTTTTACAAAAATTTAGGAATCTCAACCTTTAAATTATTTTCTTTATTGTATTTAATTGATCTATTTTTAAGCATTCCCTTTTTGTTAGTATTAAAGGAATTTATATGATTTTTGAAATAGATAATGTTGAATTATATTTTAAGGAAAAACGTATTTTAAATGGTATTTATTTAAAAGCTGAAACCGGAAAAGTTACTGGAATTCTTGGTAGTAATGGTTGTGGGAAGAGTTGCTTATTAAATATTGCCTTTGGGAATTTAAGATCTAAATATAAACTCATAAGTGTAGATGGCAAACCCATTTTAAAGTCTTTATATAAAACAAAATTAGTTGGATATTTACCGCAGTATAATTTTATTCCCAACTCTATAAAAATTAAAAATGCCTTTAAACTTTTTAATGTTTCATGGCATGATTTCATTACTATTTTTGAAACCTTCCAGATATTTAAAAATTCTAAAATAAATAAATTATCTGGTGGAGAGCGTCGTTTAATTGAAACTTATATCATTTTAAAAAGTGATAAAAAAATCATTTTTTTAGATGAACCTTTTTCTCATTTAGCCCCCTTATATATTGAAAGCATAAAAACATTGATTTCTGAAGAAAAAGAACATAAAATAATTATTATTACTGATCATATGTATCGTCATATTATTGATATTTCAAATAATATATATCTTATAAAAAACGGTAATACTAAACTTATTAATGATTTAAAGGAACTTGAAGATTATAAATATTTGACTACTGGAAATTTAGATTAAAAATCTACAGCAAAACCAACACCTAAAAATTGTTTCCATTGCAATTTAGCTCCAGCTTCATCAAACTCGCCTTCTACTTCTGCTGGTTTTTGCGTTTTCACATCATCATCATACCGAATATGAGACCCTAAAGAGGCTCTAACAAAATTGTTTACTTTAAAATCAAAATCAATTCTCCAGTCTAAATCTACATTACCAAAATTATTTATATAATCGGTATAAAGACTAACACGATGTTTCATATTAATGTTTTCCAGAACTTCCATTTCGTAACTGTTGGTCATAAGAATGCCCAATTCTTCTCTCAAGCGTTCACCCTCGGTAATCAAATTCCCTTCATCATCAAAAACTGCAGGTGTTACACCAAAAGAACCTGCATTGGCCAACTCTTCATCTAAAACAAATGTTGCCTTTAAAGTTAAAGGTGAAAAATAAAAAGCTAATCGTTCTATTCTTTTTCCGTATTCCATACCGCCTCCAAAAAATAAGTATCCTGGTGCCATAAATCTAGAAATAGGATTATCAGTATCTGGATAGTTGTATCCATTAGTTAATTGCGTTCTAAAATTAAATTTCGCTGAATAAAACCAATTGGAAGAATTGCTTGGATTGTATCCAAAATCAGAATTTAATTCAAATAAATCATCTGTTTTTCTAGTTTCTCTGGCTTCTTGCTTATTTATACCATAACGCACAGAAACGTTATTTCTCCAATTAAAATATTTGTCTTTATAATTAGCCGAAGATTCTACACCTAAAAGTCCCGATATGGAATTAGTACCACCAGAATTCCAGTTTGTAAACGATACTTGACTTATATCTATAGAGGCTTTGTTTTTTTGAGTCCATTCTGGACCATCATATTTGGCCTTTTTCGACTTCAAAAATAAAGAGTCTGGTTGTGCTATAAGTGATTGAAAAAATAAACAAGTGAGGGCAAAGAGAACGTTCTTCATGTTTAATTGTCTGGCTTTTTAGATTTAATAATTCATCAAAAACTATTCCGTTTTAACAAAAAATATAAATTTTTAATAGTTAAACTCTCCAAACTCTGATTTTATTGTAAGCTTTTTAGTTTTTGATGCTTCTACACGTCCAATTACTTTAGCATCAACATCAAAAGATTTTGAAATTGAAATAATATCTTCAGCAATGTCTTGAGGCACATAAAGTTCCATTCTATGACCACAATTAAATACTTGATACATTTCTTTCCAATCGGTTTTACTTTGTTCTTGTATTAATTTAAAAAGTGGAGGAATTGGAAACATATTATCTTTTATAATATGAAACTCATCAACAAAATGAAGAATTTTAGTTTGTGCTCCACCAGAACAGTGCACCATGCCATGAATAGTTTCGCTATTATATTTTGTTAGAATTTCTTTGATAATGGGTGCATAGGTTCGTGTTGGAGACAGCACTAATTTACCAGCATCAATAGGTGAACCATCAACAGCATCTGTTAATTTTACAGCTCCAGAATACACTAAATCTTCAGGTACAGATGCATCAAAACTTTCAGGGTATTTTTTAGCTAAATACTTATTAAATACATCGTGGCGCGCAGAAGTTAATCCATTACTTCCCATACCGCCATTATATGCTTTTTCATAAGTAGCTTGTCCAAAACTTTCTAAGCCTACAATAACATCACCTGCTTTTATATTGGCATTATCTATAACATCGGTACGTTTCATTCTAGCTGTTACGGTAGAATCTACTATAATAGTTCTTACTAAATCTCCAACATCTGCAGTTTCTCCTCCTGTAGAATGAATAGTTACACCAAAGGATTTTAAATCTTTAAGTAAGTCTTCAGTGCCATTTATAATTGCTGATAAAACTTCACCTGGAATTAAGTTTTTGTTTCTTCCTATGGTTGAAGATAGCATGATATTATCTGTGGCACCAACACATAGTAAATCGTCGATATTCATAATTAAAGCATCTTGTGCAATGCCTTTCCATACTGAAATATCTCCTGTTTCTTTCCAATACATATAGGCTAGAGAAGATTTTGTTCCCGCGCCATCTGCATGCATAATTAAACAATAATCTTCGTCATTAGTTAAATAATCTGGAACAATTTTACAGAATGCTTTAGGAAATAAACCTTTGTCTATATTTTTAATAGCATTGTGCACATCTTCTTTTGATGCCGAAACACCGCGTTGGGCGTATCGTTTTGATACTTCTTGACTCATAATGTTGTATTGTAATGCAAAGTAAAGGAATATTTTAAAAATTAAGAGGCTTTAATTTGATTATGAAATGGGTTTTATTAACGGGTTTTTAAACAAAAGAAGTAGTAAAACCAATAATCTAATTTCATATTATCTTATGAATTTGTTTAATTAAAGAAATCGAATCTGATAACGTTAATGCAATTTCGTTTTAATGAACTGATTTTAGCATTACTAACATTAAGTTATATTCATTTATAGTGACTACTGAATCTTTTGCACGAAAAAATTATTTCTTATAGACTATGGTGCTTAAAATTAAAATCATCGAAATTCCAAGAACTCACTTTATTTTATTATGAGGATGTCATAGTATTAAATTTTGGGTGAGACTAACTTTTCAAATACATTAATTTAGATAATAAAAAGCATTTGAAATTATATAATCTCAAATGCTTTTAAACTTTGTTAGAGTAAGTAACACAATCTAACGTCTAATACCTTTTGTAATAAATCTTTAAGATATGTGTTGTTTATAAAAACCTATTATTATACCTTCTTTTTCCAAGGTTTGAAATTTTTATAAGCTGGCCCCATTAATTTTTGTCTTTCATTGCCACTAGTATTGACTGCTACTGCCTCTACTTCTGAGGTGTTTCTCCATGGTTTATAATTTTTATATGCTGGTCCTGTAAGTGATTTTTTCTTGTTAGTTGAATATATTGCAGTTGGTATAGTTTTATGTTGCCAAGGTTTATAATTTTTATAAGCTGGCCCTTGTAAATCACTTCTCTTTAAATCAGTTTTCTCTTGAGCAAATGCACTAGAAGACACAACTAAAAATCCTAAAATCAATGCTACTTTTTTCATGACAATAATTTTTATGGTTCATGACAAAAATATGTACGATAATAGCTTTTAGGATTATGCGAATCTACCCATTTTGCATCCGTATAAATACGGATGGCATCATTCTTTAAATATTATATCAAATTTATTTTCGCTGCTTTTTTAATAAGTTCGGCAGTGTTTTTTACTTCTAATTTTTTTAAAATATTTGCGCGATGGGTTTCTATAGTTCGGGAACTTACAAATAGTTTAGTCGCTATTTCTTTTGTTGTCAATCCTTCTGAAATTAGCACTAAAACTTCCGCTTCCTTATTTGATAAAATATTTTCGCTAATGCTTTGAGTAGACATAAAGTTTATCATTTTTTCAGAAATTTCAGCACTAAAATATTTCTTCCCATGATATACAGTTCTTATTGCTAGAGTTAATTCGTCTTCATCTGTATTTTTTAGTAAATAACCATAAGCACCATCTTTGGCACATTTAGCTATATAGTTACCATCACTATGCATAGAAATTACAATAGGCTTTATACTGGAGTTTAAACTTTTTATTTCTTTTAAAACTTGAAAACCATCCATTTTCGGCATAGCGATGTCTAAAAGGACAATATCTGCCTCTAATTTACTACCCATTACCTCCATAAATTCATGGCCATCACCAACACTCTTAACTATTTTAATATCATCGTGTTTTCTGAGTAATTCAGCTAACCCTTTTCGGAAAAGCTCATGATCGTCGGCTATTACTAGTTTAATTTCATTCATAATTCTACAGGTAGTTCAATTTCAAAAGTAGTGTTTCCAGTTGTAGAGTTGATTTCTATTTTACCATTGCAAATTTCTACACGTTCTCTTATATTAATAATTCCTGAACCTAATTTTATGCTTCTTTCATCAAAACCAATACCATCATCAAAATAAAAAAGCGATATAAATTCATCAAATTCTGAAAGTGTAATTCTAATATTTTTTGCTTCAGAATGTTTCAATGAATTATTAATTAACTCTTGGCTAATTCTAAAAAGATTAATGCCTTGGCGGTTTGTTATATTCGTACTATCTTGTTTTGTTAAATCTTCGTAATCAATATTTACATCTGTTGATTTTTTTAAGCTTTCAACAAAGTTTGTTAATGTAACACCAACTCCAAAGTCGTCTATAGAAGTAGGCATTAAAGCATTAGACATCAGTCTGATTTCAGAAATAGTATCGTCAACTATTCTTTTCATTTCTGTTTTCTTCTTTTCATTTTCAACCTTATTTTCAATGTAATGTTTTAAGGATGTTAAATATGGCCCAACACCATCATGAAGTTCTCTAGAAAGTCGTCGTCTTTCGTTTTCTAAACCATCCACAAGCATTCGTTTAGCAACTATCCTACTATTTTCTTCATTGTTTCTAAACTCTATAAGTTTATCTCTCATGGTTATTAGACTTTTTCCTAAGAGGTCATTAGAACTTTTTGGTTTGTAATCAGTATTCAAATTCATTTTACCTATATCATCAGAGAATTTAACTGCACCTTGTAAGGATGCTTTTAAATTAGCCAAAGCATCAAACATTTCCTTGATTTCATTTGAATTTTTAATAAATTCATTGCTTTGATTATAATCGCCTTCTGCCATAACCCTTAGACTGTTTTGCATGTTTTTGATAGGGTTGGTAATAAATCTTGTAAGGAAAAGAGATAGTACAACAGCCACAAGAAGAATAGCAAGGGTTAATGCTATAAGCCGTAATTTTAATGTTTTTAAGGGCATCGTTACCTCACTAACATCTATTTCGGAAAGAATTACCAACTTGAGATTTGAAATTTTAATAAGACTATACACACTATATACATCTATACTCCTGTAATCTTCAAAAACACCTCTACCATTTATCCCTTTTAACGCATTGATTACGCCCTCAGTTTTAACTAACATAGTATATGGAATATTATCCGGGAAAAAACGAGATTGAGATCGCATTCGGTAATCTTTACCTACAAGATAAGACTCTCCACTTTCACCCAAACCAGTACGTTCAAGTAGTATTTTCTTGATTTTATTATAGTCAAGAATTTTAATCTTAGTTTCTTCTCCAGAGTTAGATATAAAACCTATTGAAGTTTCATTATTAATATGGTAAGGTGTGAAATCGAAAACTCCTTCAATATTTTTTATACTATCTGAAATTGTAACCGTTGTACTATCAAAATTTTTGTAATTATGCTCGGAGTCTAAAAAATCGTTCCATTCAGCCTTAATTAAATTTTCAACTTGAATTTGTTTGAGTGTTTTTATTGAGTTTAATTGCAGCAAAACACGATCCTCTAAAACTTTTGAAAACTGATTATAGAAAGAAAAAGACAAAACAGCAACTACCAGTACAATTAAACTATTAATTATTACAAGTATGAGTGTTTTAATATTCATTAAAAATCTCTTTTAAAAAGCAAGATAAGATTTAATTAATATTTTAGTTATGTGTGTATTGATTTATATTTTACAACAACTTACACTATATTTCATAATAGCTAACTAAACTAATTTTTGGGTTTTTATTATAATTCTAACGCGTAAACAACAATTCTCTATATTTTGTTAATGGCCAAATTTCATCATCAACAAGTAATTCTAACTTATCGCAATGATAACGAATATCATCAAAAAGAGGTTTAACCTTATTACAATAAGCTAATGCTTTCTTTTCTATATTTTCAATACTATTGGCAATTCTTCGCTCATTAATCATTGCGGTAACATTTGTATTTATACCTTCTATATGTTTAGATATTTCTTCAATTAAATTAATTTGTTCTTTAGCTACACTTTCAAATTTCTTATCAAAAATCTCTTTTAAACCCCTTACATTTTCTATTAAAATATTTTGATATTTAACTGCTGTTGGCACTATATGGTTTCGAGCAATATCTCCTAAAACACGCCCCTCTATTTGAATATGCATGCTATAAGCCTCCATTTCAATTTCGTAACGCGCTTCGGCTTCAATTTTGCTCATCACTTTCATTTCCTCGAACAAAGCAATGGTTTTTTTAGAAATTTTTGCTTTTAAAGCTTCTGGTGTTGTTTTATTATTACTCAATCCGCGTTTTTTTGCTTCCTGTTCCCAAGCTTCACCATAACCATTGCCTTCAAACAAAATAGATTTTGTAGATTTAATATATTCTCTCAATACATTAAAAATAGCTTCATCTTTCTTTAAATCTTTTTTATCAATTAAAACATCAACTTCTATTTTAAAATCCTTTAGTTGTTTTGCCACTATGGTATTTAAAATGGTCATTGGGTTACCGCAATTAGCTGTAGAACCTACTGCCCGAAACTCAAACTTATTACCTGTAAAGGCAAAGGGAGATGTTCTATTTCTATCGGTATTATCTAATAAGACATCTGGAATTTTACCAACTACGTTTAGCTTAAGCTCGGTTTTTTCCTCAGGTGATAATTTCCCTTTTGTTACACCTTCTAACTCTTCTAAAACCTTAGTGAGTTGTTCTCCAATAAACACCGAAATAATTGCTGGTGGTGCTTCGTTAGCACCCAATCTGTGGTCGTTACTTGCCGATGCAATAGCCGCTCTTAATAAAGCTTCATTTTCGTGAACCGCTTTAATGGTAGATATAAAAAACGTTAGAAACTGTAAATTACTCATTGGCGTTTTTCCTGGGCCCAGTAAGTTAACACCAGTATCTGTTGAAAGCGACCAATTATTATGTTTTCCAGAACCATTTACACCTGCAAATGGTTTTTCGTGAAGCAATACTTTAAAATTATGACGCGATGCCACCCGCCCCATAATATCCATTAATAAAGAATTATGGTCTACCGCTAAATTAGCTTCTTCATAAATAGGAGCTAATTCGAACTGGTTTGGAGCAACTTCGTTATGTCTTGTTTTTACGGGAATGCCTAAAAGCATACATTCCGTTTCTAACTCGCGCATAAAATTTAGAGCTCTGTTGGGAATTGATCCAAAATAATGATCGTCTAATTGCTGTCCTTTAGCAGATGAATGCCCTAATAATGTTCTGCCTGTTAAAGTGATATCTGGACGACTAGCTGCTAGCATTTTATCTATTAAAAAATATTCCTGCTCCCAACCTAAAGAGGATGTTACTTTTTTTACGTTTTTATCAAAGTACTTACAAACGGCTGTTGCGGCATCGTCAACAGCATGCAATGCTCTTAATAATGGTGTTTTATAATCTAAGGCCTCACCTGTATAAGCCACAAAAATAGTTGGAATACAAAGTGTTGTCCCATAAATAAATGCTGGCGAAGTAGGATCCCAAGCTGTGTAACCTCTGGCTTCAAATGTATTTCTTATACCACCACTCGGAAAACTTGATGCATCGGGTTCTTGTTGCACTAATTGGTTACCTCCAAATTTTTCAATAGCCATCCCGTCGCCTATAGTCTCAAAAAAAGCATCGTGCTTTTCTGCCGTGGCTCCTGTTAGTGGTTGGAACCAATGCGTATAATGGGTTACCCCTTTTGAGAGCGCCCAATCTTTCATTGATGAGGATACTTGATCAGCTATGTTTCTATCTATTTTTTTACCATGCCTAATAGCATTCATAACGCCTTTAAAAGCATCTTTTGTTAAATATTGACGCATGGTATTTTCATTAAATACATGTCTTCCAAAAAGGTCTGAACGACGCACTTTTTCATCAATATGAATTGGTTTGTTTGCGAGCGATTCTTTTATGGCGTGATATCTTAATGTTGGCATTTTTAATTTGTTTAGTTTGTTGTACAAAAATAACTACCTAAAACTAAAAATTGTCACAATCAATAAAATTTATTATTAACATTTTTTCAGTAATTACATAAATAAATCATCTTTTTTTAAAATATACCCAAAAAAAATAGGGTATAAATAAAAATAAGTTGCATGTTTATTAAAACACCCCTATTAAATTTAAAGTATCTACATAATAATATATATTTGTTAGATTAACATTTAGTATCTTATTTATAAAATATTCATTATGGCAAAAATTAAATTAGAATACATTTGGTTAGACGGATATTATCCAACTCAAAATTTGAGAAGTAAAACCAAGGTAGAAGAACACGAAAATTTTAAAGGCACATTAGAAGAGCTAGGAAACTGGTCTTTTGATGGATCATCAACAAGACAAGCAGAAGGTGGATCTTCTGACTGTTTATTAGTACCTGTTGCAATTTACCCAGATCCAGACAGAATTAACGGTTATTTAGTTATGACGGAAGTTATGAATGCTGATGGGACACCTCACGAATCTAATGGTAGAGCAACTATTGATGATGACGATAATGATTTCTGGTTTGGTTTTGAGCAAGAGTATTTCATTATGGATACCAAAACACAGCTACCATTAGGATTCCCTGTTGGTGGATATCCTGCTCCACAAGGTATGTATTACTGTTCTGTAGGTGGCAAAAATACACATGGTAGAGACTTAGTTGAAGAGCATGCAGATTTATGTATTGATGCTGGTTTAAACTTTGAAGGTATTAACCAAGAAGTAGCTTCAGGACAATGGGAATTTCAATTGTTTGCAAAAGGTGCTAAAAAAGCTGGAGATGAAATTTGGATCGCCAGATATTTACTAGATCGTTTAACTGAAAAATATGGTTATTACATAGAATATCATCCAAAACCATTAGGTAAAGATATGGATTGGAATGGTTCTGGTATGCACGCAAACTTCTCTAACACTACTTTAAGAACTTGTGGTGACAAAGAAGTTTATGCAAAAATATGTGAAGCTTTCCGTCCTGTTGTAAAAGAACATATTGCAGTTTACGGAGAGTTTAACGACCAACGTTTAACTGGATTGCATGAGACTGCTGCTATTACAGATTTCTCATGGGGAATTTCAGATAGAGGGGCTTCAATTCGTATTCCAATTATTGCAGTAGAAAAAGGTTGGAAAGGCTGGTTAGAAGATAGAAGACCTGCTTCTAATGGTGACCCTTATAAAATTGCTGGTAGAATTATTAAAACTGTTAAATCCGCCAAGGTTTAATAATTAAAGCATAATATTTTGTTCATAATAAAAGGCTAACATTTAAAAATGTTAGCCTTTTATTATACGTTAACTTTTTAAATATTCATACTACTTAGCTTTAAACACTAAAAACATAAAAACCCCATAAGCAAATACTAAAAAGAAACCTTTAAATCTGCTTATTTGTAATTTCTTCGGAAGGAAAATCAACGGAATTAAAACTGCGGAGAAACCTAACATCCAAAAAATATCACTAGTTAAAATTTGTGGAGCCGTAACAGGAATTGGCTTTATAATAGCTGTTAAACCAAGAACAGACCCAATATTAAAAATATTAGAACCAATTAAATTGCCTAGAGAAATGGCTTTTTCTTGTTTAGCTGCTGCTATCACAGAAGCTGCTAATTCTGGTACACTCGTACCAATTGCTATTAACGAAACACCAATAACGGCCTCACTAACACCAATAGAAATAGCAATATCCTTAGCGCCTTTCACCAACCATTCACTTCCAAAATAAAGCGCAATAGCACCTATTAGCAACCAAAGCCCTATTTTAACATTTGAAACTACAGCTAGAGAGTCATCAACTTCTTCAATACTTATATCCTTTTTTGCAGTTCTAATTAATGTTACTAAAAATACAATGAGCCCAATAAACAGTATAGCACCCTCTATAGCTGAAAGTACATTGTCATTTTTAAGAAAATAATAAAGTGCTATTGAAAACACCATCATTACTGGCCAATTCACCTTATAAAAAAACTTATCTACAGCAATAGCACCCACAAGAGCCGTAATACCAAGTACCAAACCAATATTCGCAATATTCGAGCCCACAACATTATTTATAGCGATATCTGGCGAGCCTGAAAGCGCTGCTTGGAGACTTACTAGTAATTCTGGTGCAGAGGTAGCAAAAGAAACTACCGTCATACCAATTACCATTTTTGATATATTAAACTTAAATGATAATGCTACAGATGAGCGCACTAAATACTCGCCTCCTACTACCAATAAAATAAAACCTAGTATAACTAAAACTAAACTCATGAAATATTTTTTTGCGAAGATAAATGAAAGTAAAAAGTGAAAAGCTAAAAGTGACTTTTTTTTAAAACTTAAAATAAGATAATCTGTCTAAATTTTATTTAAAACAACCATTCTATAAAAAACGGCGAACTAAACTTGAATTTTAAGACACTCAGAAATGGGTGTCTTTTTTTGTTTTTAACTTTTATAAAATTATAAAACCATCAAAAAAGTCCATTTTTCAAACAAAAGTCCCCTTGGTTTTTAAAATCATACTCAAAAAACCCCTTGAATTGTTTCAAAATAAAACAATAAAATACTTAAAACATTTCAAATTAAAACACAAGTAAAGCGCGTCACATAAATATCGAAATCAATTCTATTTTTCTACTTACATATTCGTATTCAAATTCATCGATTTACATAAAAACACTTGGAAGTAAGATTCCAAAAAATATATATTGAAAACTCAATCATTAAAACAAAGCCTAATTATTAACTTTTAAAACCTAAAAATTATGATAACACTTGCACAACTAGTAGTCGATTTAACAATTCTTATTTTATCGATTATTTAAACTTCACTAAAAGGTAAAACTTAGTCTAGAATAAGTTTTACTATTTTTACTTCAACAGAAGGTTTTTAAAATGGAAAAGCAAGTATTTAAATTTTTAGCAAAAGTCAATAAATTATTACTTCCTAGTTATACTAAAAAGCAATTAGATTTAGCAAAAGCTACTAAACTTCAAATGGCTATTATAGGCTGGAAATGGTTTGTTACTAAAAACGCTTTAGATTAAGTTACATACTATGAAATTCAATCAAATTAGCCTCATAATATTGATCTCCTAATTTTGATAATAAATTTCTAATGACATGACTATCGCCATTTATGGCCACAGCTGAATACCCTATGCTATTTAATTTACCCAACCTTAAATCTATTATATTAATATTTTTTGATGCTAATGCAGATAATAATATTAATAAAACTCCAGGTGCGTTATGATGCTTAGTAAGAATTACTTTTTCACTTAGTGCTAAATTTAAGGCTACGCCATCCATTTCCAACAAATAAACACCATCCCTACTGTAGTTTGGCAATTCGGCGTTTTCTTTATAAGTTAATTTAGTAAAAAGCCCAGAATCTGTTCCATTTATAAAATCAATGGCACTTTTAACGTTTCCGTTGTCTTCTGTAATAGATATAAAGGCTACAGCAGTACCGTCTTTATTTGATTTTAAGCGTGCAGTTTCTACATTTATACCTTCAGAAGCCAGCGTGTTAAAAAGTGAAGAAATAACTCCTGGTTTGTCTAAATGTTCAGAAAACAGTCCATTTACTTTAGCAGTAGACGTTTTTGGGGTTTCATTAGTTACTGTAATTGATTTACCCCATTTTCTAATACGAATGGCATTATAATCGCCCATGCCAGTAGCATTCTTATAAATATCTACAAATTCAGAAAATGACCCTCCGAAAGAAAAATCAGGTATAATTCTTCTTTGATCATGATTTAATCTTTGGTTTAATAATTCAATCCCTTTGTTTAAAACTGTATATTTTACTTTTAACTCATGATCGTCAAAAATAGTACGATTTTCAGGAATCAGTTTTGAATAACTCACATAGCTCTCATAACCAGCTTCTTGAATATACTCTAAACTTTCCTTATAATTTAATCCATAATACCGTACATGATGTGTATCTGTACCAACACATACTGGGATTTGAAGTTCATTGGCACGACGCAAAATACTTTGAATCGGGTAAACACCAACACCTTTGAATTTGCCTGCCATATTTACATCTAGAGACAAATTACGATCTGCAATGAGCTCTAAAAGTGTTCTAAATTTTCTAGCCAGAGGATGTGCACTGGTTTCAAAATTAATCAGTGCTTCTGGCATATCTACATTAAGCTTTGGCAAATCTATATGGCCAATAATTTGAATCATATCGCCAAAACATTCGATCATTTGAATCATTTCATTAAAATAGCCTTCCCAATAGGCTTCTAAACTCCCTCTTAATTTTAGCAATTCAAGAGCTTCTTCTTTAGATCCATCATAAGGCAAACCCTCTGGTGCAAAATGTACAGAACCAATAACATAGTCGGCATCTTCTGCCTGAAATATTTTTGACCGGCTCCATTGTAAACCTAAATCTGGACCCATCCATTCTAATTCAACACCGTATTTAATATTAATTTTTCCTCTATATTTTTCACGAAGATTAGCAATACGTTTCGGGTAATTTAAATATGATTTATTTCCGCGAATAAATTTTACATTAGTGTCCTTTTCAGCAGTATACCTGAAATTTGTAAGTCGAGGAGAATGAATAATAAAAGTTATACTCGGGTTGTTTGCTGCTATGGCTTTGTCTACAATATCCTCTAACCTGTCAATACCATGTTTTACATGATCTTGCTCTGTACCCGCATGAATACCGTGTGTTTCCCAAATAAATTCGTTGAGTTTTCGCATCAATAAATATATTTTAATTATAATTTTAGAAATTCAAATTTAACCATTGAAATAGAATTATTAGCGAAAATATTATTGTTTTAAATATTTTTTAAACAGAAATCTTTATTACCTACCAAAACAATATAAATCTTACTATATATTGTGAATGTGGTAAGTGTAAAATTTAGAACATACAAAAATAAACATCAACAATTAAAAGCATATATGAGAAACTTACAACTAATTATTACAAATTATCTAGCTGATTGCTTTTCTTATCCTCACTAATTGTCCAAAAGAATCCTACAAAAAAGAATTGATCTGTTGCTGGTTGTAAAGCACGTCTATTAAAATTCCCATTGATATCTAGTGTATTAGCATATTGGTAACCGTTTATATTTTTAAAACCTAACACGTTATTTACTGATGCGTACAATATTTTCTGTGGACTTATTAAATACGCCCAGTTTAAACTTAAACTATTAAAAGCTTTTGTTTTTTCATTTAAAAAACCAGGTTCATTAGGATTGGTATACGTTCTTCCTGATGCATATAAATAGCTAAATCCAACTTGACTTTTCCAATCATCAATCCAATACTTCCCTACTAAAGATAAGTTATGAGTATTTGCAAAATTAGGCTGCGCATTAGCTGGATAGTTTTCATAATCACGCTCGGTATCTAAAAAAGAATAACTAATCCAATAATCAAAATTCTTTACGCTTTTACTATCTCTCCAAAAGAAATCAATTCCTTTTGCAAAACCTGAACCGTTGTTATTATAATTACTATCAAAATTTGTAAAATCGGTATCGTATTTAACTAAATTATCGTAGCTCTTGTAGTATGCCTCTGCTCTAAATATCTTTCCATATAAATTAAATTGATAGTTCAGTATATAATGTGATGTGTTTTGAGCTTTTAAGTCTTGATTAAACTTCAAGATATTACTTGATGGATTTTGATAAAAATTTCCATACGCCAATGATACCTGACTTTTACTTGATGTTTTGTAAGCCACAGATAGTCTTGGAGCCAAAGTAAAATCTCTAAATAGTTCGCTATATTCGGCACGCAAACCTGTTTTAAATGCTAAATTTTTTGATATAAAAATATCTGCCTCTGCAAATGCTGCTGCAATGTTGTTATTATAACCATATTTTATATCATCAATAGTTTCATCATTATAGTTTTCCTTAAAATCTGTTGCAAAATATTCAGCTCCAAAATATAATTTAAAACGATTACTAATTCTATTTTTAAATTTAACTTTAGCATGAATTGAATTTTCAGTGTCTTTAATGTTACTATCAATCAAATTTATTTTATTCTTTGCATAGGTATAACTAAAACCAGTATTCATTGACCAAGTATCGTTTAAAACACTCTGGTATGAGCCATTAAAATATAGATTTTTGTTATTTAGATTTACATAAAACCCTTCGGGATCATTTATATCTTCTTGTGTTAACTCAAAACTTGAAGTATCAAAAGCGCCATAAAGTTTAAATAATCCTGAGTCCGTTTTTTTTCTATAAACAGCCTCACCAGAAGCTGTCTGAAAGGGTTTTATCCAATCATTTCTATTTGTAAATATAGCATTATAAGGAGCCAAATTTATATAAGAAGCGTTCACACTTATAGAGCTTTTTTCCCATTTTTGAGTATTTCCCAATGTAGCACCTACACTCATAATACCAATATCTGTTTTCTCTTGATCTGGCTCATCAATGGTATTTAATAACAAAACACTTGATAAGGCTTGTCCAAACTCGGCAGAATAGCCTCCAGTGGAAAACGTAATACCATCAAACAAAAATGGAGAATATCGTCCTCTTGTTGGTGCGTTATTTGTTGTTGGCGAATATGGTGTAAACACACGAATACCATCAATAAAAATTTGCGTCTCATTGGCATCACCACCTCGCACAAATAAACGTCCATCTTCTGCAACAGTTGAAGTTCCTGGTAATGTTTGTAATGCGCCCACAAAATCTCCTAAGGCACTAGCTGTGGTAACTACATCTAAAGGGTTTAAAACATTTACTTTACTATTATCTCCTGCATTGAAAGTCCCAGCAGAAAGCACTACAGCATCCAGACTATTAACATCCTCACGAAGCTTTATAGAAAGGTCTTTCATGTATGATAAATCACCTAACATCGTAAAGGTTTCATAAGATAAATAAGAAATTACTAAAGTTACACTTCCTGTCTCTGATGTTGTAAATGAAAAACTTCCCGTCTCATCTGAGCTAGTCCCATCATACGTGCCTTCTAAATAAATATTAGCTCCAATAATAGGATTGTTTTTTGAATCATAAACTTTTCCGTTAATGGTTGATTGCGCATTTAACTGAATACAAATTAATACAATAATGATGGTTAGTTTTTTCATGATTAAAATTGTTAAACTATTTGTTTTTAATACTGAAATGAATTCAGCACATATTGATGAAGCAAATTTGCACCATGCGAATAGCACTAGAAATTTTAAATAACCGAACTGTAAAATATGAATGATGAGTTGAAAATTCTTTTTACATTTATTAAATCGCACCTTTATAAATTTATTTTCTAAACACTTGTAACGTTTTATACATTTGTGCTACTTATAAAGTAACTAAACCATCACATTGAATAAAGAACTAGAACATAGTTTTGTAGAATTGCTTGAAAAGCATCAAAATATTGTGCACAAAGTTTGTCGTTTGTACACTAATAATTATGATGCTCATAACGATTTATTTCAAGAAATAACTATTCAACTTTGGAAAGCCTACCCAAAATTTAGGGGTGATTCAAAGTTTAGTACTTGGATGTATCGTGTAGGTTTAAATACAGCTATTACGCTTTACAGAAAATCTAAACGCCGTATTTCGACTCAAGATTTTGAAGGTGTGGCTTTTAAAATGAAAGCTGAAGATTATGATGATACCGAAGAACAGCAATTAAAGGTTTTATACAAAGCAGTTCATCAATTAAATGACATTGAAAAAGCTCTTATTTTCTTGTATTTGGAAGATAAAGACTATAGAGAAATTAGTGAAACATTGGGAATAAGTGAAGTAAATGCCCGAGTGAAAATGAATAGAATTAAAACAAAACTTAAAACCATTTTAAATCCGTAACATTATGGATGAATTAGATATTTTAAAAAAGAGTTGGAATCAACCCAACGCTGAACACGAAAAGCTATCGGTAAAGGATATTTATCCGATGTTGCAGAAGAAGTCATCCTCCATTGTAAAGATGCTATTTTACATAAGCATTGCTGAACTTATTTTTTGGAGTTTAATAAACACCCTACCCTATTTTTATTCTGATGAGTTCAGACAAAAATTAGAAGCCATTTACACTAATGAGTATATTTTAACTGCTCTAACCGTTCTTAGTTACTCCATTATACTACTATTTATTTATTTACTCTACAAATCTTATAAATCTATATCAGTTACAGATAATGCAAAAAGACTAATGGAAAGCATTATCAAAACACGCAAAATCATTAAATATTATGTGCTGTACAATTTAATAATGGCTGGTATTTCTATAATTATTGGTTTGTATTATTCATTACATAACGACCCAAATGTATCCGTTCAATTTTCAGATTTTAACACCAAACAATTAGTTATTTCGTTTGCTGTTATAGGCTTTTTTACAATTGTTTTTATTGCTAGCATCTGGTTATTTTACAGACTTATTTATGGTTTATTATTAAAGCGTTTGAATAAAAATTATAAGGAATTAAAAAAGTTAGAGCTTTAGAAGAAACAATCAACTTCAATAACATCTCCAATTTGCATAGTTTTTAAATGAATATCTCCTACCCTAACCCTTACCAAACGCAATGTTGGAAAACCAACTGCTGATGTCATTTTTCTAACTTGCCGAAATTTACCCTCTTTTAAGGTAATAGAAACCCAAGAGATTGGTCCGTGGCGATCATCACGTATTTTCTGTGTATGCTTTGGTAAATTTGGAATAGTATCTAACTTAAACGCTTTACAAGGTTTTGTTTGATACTTTTTACCATCAAAACCAATTTCTACACCTGCTTTTAAAGCTTCAATGGCATTAGCAGAAATATCACCATCTACTTGAGCGTAATACTCTTTTTCTACCTTTTTACTATTTATAAAATCACTCGTTTTACCGTCAGTAGTTAGTAATAACAAGCCTTCAGATTTTTCATCTAATCTTCCAATAGCCATAATACCTTCAGGAAAATTATATAATTCGCCTAAAAAACGTTTCTTTTTTTGTTGTCTGGAGTTGCTTTGAAACTGACTTAAATACCCGTAAGGTTTATAAATAATATAATGTCTGTGCTTATTTTTAAGAGCTTCCATTTAAAATATTATAAACCAAAGCCTTGGTTGGTTTTTGACCATTTATTTTTGCTCTAACAATATCAAAAGTCATTTTAAAATCGCAACCCGATTTATAATGACTACATCCATAAGCTGTTTTCCCTTTTATAACCGTTCCTTTTTTACATTTAGGGCATAATAATACATCTGATTTCGCTTTCAAGGATTTATTCTTTGGTTCTAATTTAAGTTTAAAATTCTCATCAAACCTTAGCAAACCTTCAACCGTTACTGAATCGGTCTTAAAACCTTTCAAATTGACCGTACTCCCTTTTTGAAGCAGACGAATGAACTGTTTTTCTGATATTTTTTTACCACTAAAATTAAAAGGTAAAACAAAATCACAGCCCGATTTAAATGCACTACATCCATAAGCGGATTTCCCTTTTAAAAGCTGACCTTTTTTACATTTTGGGCAAACTTCACTAGTTATTCCTAATGCTTTTTTAACAGTAGATTTTAATGCTCTATTTTTAATCACTGTAGCCTGCGATATATTAGCACGTTTGGTTTCGCTTCGGACTTCGTAAACCAAGGCATCAACCATGCGTTTCATATTTTTTATAAATGCGCCAGCACTAAATTTTCCCTTTTCAATATCTTTTAATTGTTTTTCCCAAGAGCCTGTAAGTTCTGCAGATTTTAATAATTCATTTTGAATGGTATCAATTAGCTGGATTCCTGTAACAGTTGGTAATACTTGCTTTTTATTGCGTTTTATATACTTTCTTTTAAAAAGCGTTTCTATAATATTAGCACGAGTTGATGGTCGTCCAATACCATTTTCTTTCATTAAATCTCGCAACTCTTCATCATCAACCTGTTTTCCTGCCGTTTCCATAGCACGCAATAAAGAAGCCTCAGTAAACTGATTTGGGGGCTTAGTTTCTTTCTCTAAAAACGATGGTTCATGTGGTCCTTTTTCGCCTTTTATAAACTGAGGTAATAAATTATCCTTTGTCACACTGAGCGCAGTCGAAGTGTCAAAAACAACACGCCACCCTTTTTCTAAAATCTCTTTTCCTGTAGTTTTAAAAACTACTTTTGCTGCATTACCTAAAACGGTTGTATTTGCCACAGTACAATCATCATAAAATACTGCAATAAAACGTTTTACAATAATATCATAAACCTGTTGCTGATTATATTGCAGATTGATTTGTATACCTGTTGGAATTATAGCATGATGATCTGTTACTTTTTTATCATTAAAAACCCTGCTCGGTTTTTTGATTTTCTTTCCTAAAAGCGGTTGCGTTAATTTTGAATAATTTGTTAACTTTTGAAGAATTCCTGATACCTTAGGATATACATCATTAGGTAAAAAAGTGGTATCAACTCTAGGATACGTAACTACTTTTTGTTCATATAATTTCTGAACAATCTTTAAAGTTTCATCTGCCGAAAACCCAAATTTAGTATTACAATACACTTGTAAACCCGTTAAGTCAAATAGTTTTGGTGCGTATTCCTTTCCTTTCTTTTTGGTAATGGATTCAATTTCGAAATCACTTTCTTTTACTTTATTTGCTAAAGCTTCACCGTCTTCTTTTTTGAGAAAACGACCATCTTCATAACTAAAAATGGTGTCTCGATATAAGGTTTGCAACTCCCAGTAAGGTTGTGGTTTAAAATTTTCAATTTCTTTGAAACGGTTTACAACCATTGCCAAAGTTGGTGTTTGCACACGACCAACCGACAGTACTTGTTTATAACCACCATGTTTTACAGTATATAATCGAGTAGCATTCATACCCAATAACCAATCGCCTATGGCTCTTGAAAATCCTGCATAATATAAATTATCATAATCTTTTGATGGTTTTAATTTTTCAAAACCTTCTTTAATTGCCTCAGTGGTTAAAGATGAGATCCATAGTCGTTGTACTTCACCTTTATAATTCGCTTCATTCATAACCCAACGCTGAATAAGCTCTCCTTCTTGACCAGCATCACCACAATTTATAACAATATCGGCTTTATCAAATAAACTTTTTACAATGTTGAATTGCTTTTGAATACCTGAATTTGCAACCACTTTGGTTTCAAATTTTTCGGGTAGCATGGGTAAGTTATTTAAATCCCAGCTTTTCCAATAGGCCTTATAATCGTTAGGCTCTTTAAGTGTACATAAATGTCCAAAAGTATAAGTAACTGCATATCCATTACCCTCATAATAGCCATCACGCTTTGTGTTAGCACCTAGAACAGAAGCAATTTCGCGAGCAACACTTGGTTTTTCAGCAATACAAACTTTCACTTAATTTTCTTTAAAATACGAAGTGCAAAATAGGAATTTTGATAAGGTTTTTCACAGTTAATTATTAGGAGTTATTAACTGTGATTGGCTGAATTGTATTTTAATATACAATTGAGTTTTTATGGTTATTTTCTATCACCAGGGTGATAAATTTTTTCAGCACGTTTTTCAACATCTTCCCTGTAATATGCTACATCTTTAAATTTTCCATCAGCATACCGTTGCGCTTGATCGTCAAAATGGGGTGAATTTGGATCACCGCTTTGCCCGCCTGCTAATAACGTTTTAGCTTTTACTTTATCACCAAATTCTACAACAGCTACAAAACTATTACCTGAAGTACCATATTGTCTTTTTGTATCTTTTCCAAATCGAATTCCGTAAGATGCCAAAGCACCCCAAGCACCCGATACCATACCAACAGGAATACTTGGTTTAGAGTCGTCAAACTCTTGAAAAATTCCACCATTGTTTCTTTGATATCGATTAAATTCGCCCCAAGGTGTATCAACACTCCCAAAATCTGCTATCAAATTTTCAATACTTTTTGTGAAAATTTCTAAGCGTTCTTCTCGACTTGATAGTTTACTCATATATTCAAATCTACCTAAACGGGAAATTCTTTTATTTCCATTCATTGTTGGAATTTTCCCAGATCTGTAATATGTATTTAAATAATACTGGGCAAGTGTCATTTCAACTGAATTAACCGATACCCTGAAATCCCAATTATCCAATTTTGAAATAGCATGCCTCACATCTTCAGTTGGTAGTGATAAATTATGAGCCGAATCCAGTAAACCAGTAATTAATAAATCTGCCCCCGGTAAATAGGTGTCATACGCTAAATCTATTAAAGAATCTAAAGTTAAATTATCAGCCTTTTTTAACAAAGAAATGGCGTGCATACCTCTAAAATTTTCTGGATAAGAACTCATGTATTCTGGATAATCTTCTTTTTTAGGACTATGCTCCGCAGCACTTGTAAACGGTGTGGAATTACAATTTTGAATCCAACCATTTGGTGGGTTTAAAACCATAATATTATCTTTTAAATCGTGTAACCCTTGCCAATCGGCTTCAGGATTACTACCATCAACAGGTTTGGTATAATCGAACTTCTCGTTTCTTTTTGGAATAAAATTACCATGGTAATAGGCAATGGTACCATCAGCATCTGCATACACCGTATTATTGGAAGAATTGGTGCGAATATCCATCATTTTATAAAATTCATCATGATTAGATGTCTTGGTACGAGTAAAGGATTGTTCCAAGGCTTTTACTGGACTCCACATTAAAGCAGTTGAAATCCATTTATCGTTTTCAACATGCGTAATCGGGCCATGATGTGTGCGATACATCATAAACTTTTTATCTTTTAAACCATTAGCGCTTTTGTAGTTTAGAGTAACTTCCAAAGAATCGACAGCACGAATCTCATCACCATGTTTATAAGATATTTTACCATCTTGCTCAACAATAGTTTCCTCAAATTCATCAATAATATCGGTTCCTGTCGAGGTATGCATCCAACCTGTTTTTTCATTAAATCCTTGGTAAACAAAAAATTGCCCCCAAGTTACGGCACCATAGGCGTTAAGTCCTTCTTCACTAACAACATGAACTTCACCTCTGAAAAAGAAAGATGTATGTGGGTTTATAAGCAGCATAGCATCACCAGATTTTGTTAAATCACCCGAGATAGCAAAACCGTTTGAGCCTCTCGGTTCGTCATCCTTTAATCTAATTAAACCTTCATTGACAGCAACTCTATTATCAGTATCTTTTCCATAAAAATTTTTAATTTTTTTAGTTGAAACTCGCTCAATATCTCCACCAATAGAGCCTTCACTGAAATACATGGGCATCCATGGCTCAAAATGAGTTAAGAGTTTTGGTGTTACTTGTGGGTGAGTTTCAAGATAATAATTTATTCCATCGGCAAAAGCTACACAAAGTTCTTGCAACCATTCTGGGCTATTGTTATAGTTTTCTATAGCCTCATCTTTAGTCATATAAAGGTTAGCGCGTAAATCGCTATACAAAAATGCTTCTCCTTCAACTTCAGCTAGCCTTCCAATTGCCCAAATATAATTTCGTTCTACGCGATTAAAATCATCTTCACATTGCGCATATAATAACCCAAAAACAGCATCAGCATCTGTTTTTCCATAAATATGAGGCACACCAAAATCATCTCTTATTATTTCTGTATTAGAAGCATGTAGTTCCCAACGTTCTTTTTCTGTTTTTAATTTATTTTTTGAATTCTGGGAAGAACACCCTATAAGCAATAACACCAAAAGAAGATGACTAATTTTCATAGTGATTTATATTATGAATTCTACTAATTTACCACTCCCTCTTTTTATTAAGTTCTTCTAAAGCTTCTAATTCTTTTTGAGGAATTACTTTTAAAAACGATGGGTGTTGCTCTATGGCATACTCAATTCTTTTTACAATTTCTTCGGTAGTTTCGTTGTCGTAATCTATTTCTAGAGGCTCTTTTATTTCAAAAGACTGAAGAATATTTTTCTTTTTAATACGTAAACCTTTTTTATCGAACGATCGTCGGAAACCATCTATTACAATAGGTACAACAATAGGTTTGTAGCGTTTAATAATATGTGCAGTTCCTTTTCTAATAGGCTTAAAGGGCGTAGTTGTACCTTGCGGAAAAGTAATAACCCAACCATCATCTAAAGCTTTACCTATATTAGAGATATCGCTCATCTTTACTTGCCTATTTACATCCTGACCTTGAGCTCTCCATGTTCGTTCAATACTTATAGACCCCATATAAGCTAGTATTTTTGGTAATAAACCAGCCTTCATGGTTTCTTTTGCAGCGACATAATAAATATTGAGTTTTGGGTTCCAAAGATAGCCTACGTTTTTTATAGAATCTACACGTCCGCTTAAGCTCGCATTAAAAACATGAAACATGGATACCACATCAGCAAAATAGGTTTGGTGATTTGATATAAAAAGTACATTAGTATCTGGCAAATTTTTAATAACCTCAGAGCCTTCTATTTGTAATTCATTAAAGCCTCTAAAACGTCTATGTGTAAGTAGACCAAAGATTCTAATGAGCCACTTTTTTAAAAATAATATATGTCCAAATGGATTTTTCTTAAACAATCCCATAAATCACACGTCAAAATTGGTTAGTCTACAAATGTAATAAATCTGGTAAACTAGTTAAGTTGTTTTATCAAGTCTTTAATTTCGCTTAACATCATTGCAGTTGCTCCCCAAACAACATGCCCATTTAATTTAAATGCAGGAACCTCAACCTCAACATTATATGACGTTTTTACTGTTTTTTTTACTATTATGTTTTCATCTAAAAAATGTTGTAATGATACTTCAATAATAGACTCAACTTCATCATCTTGTTTAATAAAATTAGGCGTTAAGGAACTAATTCCTAAAAATGGTTGTACATAAAAATTACTTGGCGGGATGTAAACTTGAGATAAGGTCTTTATAATTTCAATAGAAGAAATAGGCACACCAATTTCCTCAAAAGTTTCTCTTATAGCTGTATGTTTTAATGAAGCGTCACTATGTTCTAACTTGCCACCTGGGAACGCAACTTGTGCTGAATGAACACCTTTGTATGTTTTTCGTAATATTAAAACTAATGTTGTAATATTATTTGAATTGGGATAAAACAATGCTAAAACACCTGCTTGTTTTGCCGTTTTTATATTGTTTTCAGTTTGCTTTAAAAGCTCTTTTCTAAAAGGTGGAGCCATTTTAAACTGAGAAGCTTCGGCTGGGAGCTGTATATTTTTTATTTTTAATAGCGATTTTAAAAATTCATCAAAATTCATATGTATGCGTATTGTTTTGCTTTTTAGTGTATTCTTATTATTTCTTAATTGTGAAGATAAACAATCTAAGACTAAAAAAAAGCTAGATACTACAGTTACAAAATCTGTAACCAAAGAAGCTAAAAAAGATACATTAAAGCCAAAAGAAGAAGAATTTGAAAAACTAGATTCTAAAAGTGCTATGTATTTTTTTCAAGACTACGATAAAAAGCACAAAGAGAATAAAGTTCGTATTACTACAGATTTTGGAACTATTGATATTTTACTTTTTAATGAAACAAAATATCATCGCGCAAACTTTATTTTCTTAACCAAACAAAAATATTTTGATGATACTCAGTTTTATAGAGTCATAGATAATTTTATGGTACAGGCAGGAAATAGTGATGATAGAAAAACGGCAAGAAAGCGAACTAAAATTGGTAGATATCTATTACCAGCAGATACCAAACGTGGTTTTAAACATGATAGAGGTGTTGTATCTATGCCAAGTAGCGAAATTGACAATCCACATAAGCTAGCATCACCATATGAGTTTTTTATTGTTCAACAAAAAGGTGGTGCACATTTTTTAGATGGCGATTATAGTATTTTTGGAAAAGTAATTAAGGGCATGGATGTAGTTGATAAAATTGCTGCCGTTAAAACTGATGAGGCTGATTGGCCTCTTAACAATATTTATATAAGAAAAGCGGAGATTATTGAGTGATATCTGTTGTTAGTAAAATAAAAGACCCTTCGGCTTATTTCGACTGCGATCAATACAAGTCGTTCAGGATAAGCGATTCACGCACTTTTTATGAAATAGAAAAAGCGGTTGTCTGCTTACATGTTTTGAGTGTAATAATTATAGTCTTTTAGAATGACATCAATAAACTCCATATCGGTTTTTTGTTTCATTTCTTTTATTTCAACAACTTCAATTAATTTCTTTCTCAATTTTATTAAAGTTTGATAGTCTTTTGAAGCCTTTGCTGTAGTGAATGTATCTTTTATAATTCGAGCATCGTTATCAGATAGTTTAATAACATTCGGGTAAGTTGGTTTATAATCTTCCTTTAAATTTTCTAGAATAGTGTGACTAATATTAACCTTGTTTTTTAAAGCTATAACCGATGTTCCTGCAGTCATATCACCTAATCTTTGATTTTTATCACTTGTTATAATGGCTATTAAAGCTACAACGCCGCTCATCATATTTAAATCTACAATTCTAAAAAACCATCTAATTAAAAAATCTGCTAATGATGCTTGATAACCATCAATTTTCACCACTTTTATTTTTAAAATTCGTTTCCCTGGTGTTTGTCCGTCAAGTAAAGTTTCAAAAATTAAGGTGTATAAAATAACAGGTAAATAAAATGAAACCATAATTGCAGCTTGCGACCAATTATCCATATCACCAATAAGTTCATTCAATTTAAATAAATTAAAAATAAGTTGATAAACTACTATGATATAAGCAATTTTAATAATCCAATCTATACCGTAAGCCAAAATTCGTTCGCCAACACTTGCAGCTGTAAAATTAATATTTACATTTTGAGTAGTATTTATTTGTAACTCTACCATGAATTGTTTTAATTTGATTACAGATGAGAGAAGTTGCATTTATTAAACAAAACAAAGAAAAATGGCTGAATTTTGAAAAGGCTATTTTTGGTAAAACTCTTAAAAATCCAGATGAACTTGCATCTCTTTATATTCATTTGGTAAACGATCTCTCTTATGCGCAAACCTATTATCCCAAAAGTAAAACAATTCTTTATTTAAACAACTTAGCAGCTAAAGCTTTTCAAAAAATTTATAAAACGAAACGTGAAGACACCAACCGTTTTGTGCATTTCTGGAAGATAGAAGTCCCTTTAATTGTTTATGAATACAGACGTTATGTACTTTATGCATTCATTTTATTTTTAAGCTTTGTTGGTATTGGTGTTTTATCTGCAGCTTATGACGATACTTTTGTACGCCTTATTTTAGGTAACAACTATGTAAACATGACCTTAGAAAATATTGAAAAAGGAGACCCTGTTGCTGTTTACAAAAGCGGAAGTAATTGGGGCAGCTTTATTGGTATAACACTTAACAATTTATATGTTGGTATATTATCATTTATTTACGGTGTTTTTGGTGGCATTGGTACAGGATATATTTTATTAAGAAATGGCATTATGCTTGGTGCGTTCCAATTTATGTTTCAAAAACATGACGTGCTTTGGGAAAGCGTTCGAGGTATTTGGATTCATGGTGCGATGGAAATTTTTGCTATCGTCATAGAAGGTGCAGCTGGTTTAATTTTAGGCGCCAGTATTTTATTTCCTAAAACATTTTCTAGAATGACTTCTTTTAAAATAGGAATGAAAAGCGGCGTTAAAATTTTAATTAGCACATTTCCTTTCACAATTGCTGCTGGTTTTTTAGAAGGTTTTGTAACGCGTTATTCTAACGTAATGCCTAATTGGTTATCGGTCGTTATCATTTTAACAACACTTAGCGTTATTTCGTTTTACTATTTAATTTATCCATTCATTTTAAATAAAAAACTAAAAAAATTACATGGAGCTATATAAATCTAGAGGTTTTAGTGAATTTTTTCAAGATACCTTTTCGTTTTTAAAACAAAATGGCAAACACTTTTTTGCAGCATATTTTATTATAAATGGTATTTTCTTGCTTCTACTTGCAGTTATTGGTTACTTTTTTACAAAATTTTACACAGAGTTTCTATTTAGTGGTCTGTTGCAAGGTAACAATGGTGCAACTATATTAGACAAATACATGAATGAAAACCTTGGATTATTCCTTGTTATGCTTTTCATTTTTATAATAGTTGCCTTAATTGCAGGTGTTGTTTCTTATGCCTTTCCTGCTATTTATTTGAAGCTATACAATGAAAAAGAAGGTGCCAACTTCAGCACAAAAGATATTATAAATACTTATAAAACTAATACTGGTAAACTCTTAATTTTTGTTATTTGTAGTATTTTAATAGCCATTCCATTATTATTAGTTTTTGTAATTACCGGTTTTGTACTAATGATTACCATTGTTGGCATTCTAGCTTTACCGCTTTTACTTGCTGCTTTTATGCTTTTTTATAGCATGACTTTAATGGAATATCTCGAAAACAAAAAAGACATTTGGTCTAGTTTCGGCTATTCATGGAAATTATTAACCTCAAAATTTTGGGCTGCAGTTGGAAGCGTTGGTTTGTTTTATTTAATGAGTTATGTTATACAAAACATTATTACCATAATTCCATACATGTTTGGAATGGCAAGTATATTTACCAATATAGAAAATCCAAATCAAGAAGAAATTGAAAATACCATGATGATCGTAATGCTACTCGTTTTCTTTCTGTCCTTCCTTTTTGGTGCAATTTTAGGAAGCATCGTCCAACTTAATCAAGGCATTGTTTTTTATAGCTTGAAGGAACAAAACGAAAACATTAATACTAAAAGTATTATTGACCAAATAGGATCTGGTGAATAAAAACATGAGGTTACATATCGTTTTATTATGCATCGGTTTATTGTTTTATTCCAATTCTTCAGCAGCTATAAATTTAAATACTTTTAAAATTGTTTTAGTTGAAAACGACAGTTTACAAATTGATACATCTTCAATTGAAAAACGGCATTTCGATAATTTAAAAGAGACTTACACAGGTGAAGATTTTATATATGAGAGAAACGTAGAAAGTTCTGGCTGGTGGACGCGATTTAAACAATGGCTAAACGATTGGTTTAGGGATATTTTTAAGTTGAAGAGTCAAGGGCAATCCTCAAACATTACTGATATTGCTATAAAAGTTGCAGGAGTCATCATTTTTATTTTAGTCATCTACTTCATTTTTAAAGCTGTTATGAATGACGAAGGATCTTGGGTTTTTGGTAAATCTTCAGATAAAAATATTATTCCCGTTAAAGATATTGAGGCTAATATTCAAGCTACCGATTTTAAATCACTTATCGCTACCGCAGAAAACGAAAATAATTACAGATTAGCTATAAGGTATTATTATTTATGGCTTTTAAAAGGATTAACAAATTCTGAAATTATTGAATACGATGTTGAAAAAACAAATAGCGATTACCAAAATGAGATTGTAATTGATGATATAAAAAACAAGTTTAGCTACACATCATATTTATACAACTACATATGGTATGGCGAGTTTGATGTAGACGAATCACAATTCAACAAAGCAAAAAACGCTTTTATTACCTTTTTAAAAGAGATAAAGGCGTGAACAAAACCGTAAAAATATATATCGTTTTATTAATTCTAATTTTTATTGGAGCAGCAGCCATAGAGTTTTCTAAACCCAAACATATAAACTGGTCTCCAAGCTATAATGAAACTCACAAAATTCCTTACGGTACTTATATTGTATATGATCAATTAAAAACCTTGTTTCCTGAAAGTGAAGTAAAAAATATTCGAACGACACCTTATGAATATTTTGATGATTTTTATAATTGGGAAGATAGTACATACACAACCTCTGGCACATACCTATTAATTAATGATTATTCTGGCTTAGACGATGTTTCTGCACAAGAATTATTAGATTTTTCTTCACACGGCAATGATGTATTTATGGCTACCAATTATCCGCCGCAAAACATTCAAGATTCTTTAGGTATTGCTGTGAAAAACGATTACAGTTTCAAAGGTAAAGCTGAGTTTAGCTTTGCTAATGAAGCCTTTAAAAAAGATTCAATATCCATTGAAAAAGGTATAGAGAATTATTATTTCGCCGAATTAGATTCTTTAAACACAATAGTTTTAGGGTATCAGACATTTGATTCTATTCCGCGTATAAATTATGTTAAAGTAAAACATGGCAAAGGTCATTTCTTTTTACACTTGCAACCCGTAGCGTTTACAAATTACCATTTACTAAAAAAGGCTAATAAAAAATATGCTGAAGCTGCACTATCTTATATAAAAAACGATACTATTCATTTTGATTCTAGAAATAAAATTGGTGAAGATTTAGGAAATTCACCACTCCGTTTTATTCTAAAAACACCACAATTACGTTGGGCATGGTATTTAGCCTTACTTACTTTAATTTGCTTTATTATTTTCAATGCAAAACGTAAACAACGCATTGTAAAAGTTATAAAGCCTAACGAAAACACAACCGTTGCTTTTACAAAGACTATTGGAAATTTGTATTACGAAACTAAAGACCATAATACTATTATTGAAAAAAAAATAACATATTTCCTAGAAGATTTAAGACGAACTTTTTACATAGACACGCAACTTTTAGATGAAAAATTTATTAAAAATTTGAGTTTAAAATCGAATAAAAAACAAGACGATATTAAACGATTAATTAATTTAATTTTACAATTAAAAGCGAAACGCAATTGCGAAGAAGCAGATTTATTAAGATTAAACAAAGCCATTGAAGCTTTTTACACCAAATAATTATGGAAGATAATAATAACCCAAAAGACGATAACTTAGAAGCGAATAAAGAACAACAAGAGTTTGAAAAAACACTTGCTGGTAATGAGGCTGAAACACAAGAAAATCTAGATTTTAAAAATCGTATTGATTTAAGTGAACTACAAGAAGGTATTGCGCTTATTAAAAATGAAATTAGCAAAGTTATAGTTGGGCAAAAAGGCATGATTGATATGCTAATTGCATCAATTTTAGCCAATGGGCATTCACTTATTGAAGGTGTGCCAGGAGTAGCGAAAACTATTTCTGCTAAATTGTTAGCAAAATCCTTAGATATAGGCTTTAGCAGAATTCAATTTACACCAGATTTAATGCCAAGTGATATTTTAGGAACTTCGGTTTTCGATATGAAATCATCTGAATTCGAATTTAAAAAAGGACCTATTTTTTCGAATATGGTTTTAATAGATGAAATAAACCGAGCACCAGCAAAAACACAAGCTGCTTTATTTGAAGTTATGGAAGAACGACAAATTACCATTGATGGTCATAAATACATCATGGATTTACCTTTTATTGTTTTAGCCACCCAAAACCCAATAGAGCAAGAAGGCACCTATCGTTTACCTGAAGCACAATTAGACCGATTTCTTTTTAAAATAGATATTGATTATCCGAATTTAGATGAAGAAATAGAAATTATAAACCGAGAACAAGCGCTTCAAGGCGGCGCAAAAACAGATCAAGTAACTGCGCATTTAAGCAAACAACAAATTTCTAAGTTTCAAGGTTTAGTTAATCAAATTATTATAGAATCGCACTTAGTAAAATACATCGCAGATATTATAGTAAACACCAGAAGTAATCCGTTTTTATATTTAGGTGCTTCACCAAGAGCTTCTATTGCTATTTTAAAAGCAAGTAAAGCATTTGCTGCTATGAATGGACGCGATTTTGTGACACCTGAAGATATTAAACAAGCTGCAATTCCTGTTTTACAACATAGAGTTATTGTAACTCCTGAACGTGAAATGGAAGGTGTTACCACAAAACAAATTATAAAACAAATTATTGAAGCTGTTGAGATACCGAGGTAATTCAATAATTAAAGCTTATTAGAAAAAAATTAAAAATGATGTTTATAAACCCGTTTTCATTTGAAGGAAGAATCAGAAGATTAGAATACGGAATTAGTTGTACTATTTTTTATTTTTTTATTGCTATTTTAAAAGGAATAGCTGCTCAAATAAATTCAACTTTTGGAATGTTAATCATTTTTGTAATTATCACACCACTTGCTTTATTTTATTGGGCTCAAGGCGCAAAACGATGTCACGATATCGGAAAATCCGGGTGGTATCAATTTATACCCTTTTTTATCTTTTGGATGCTTTTCAAAAACGGTATTAAAGAAACAAATGAATACGGTATTAACCCAAAATTTGAAAAAATTTAATGAAACGCTTAAAACCATTTTACATACAAAACCGCTTCTTCTACGCATGCATTAACATTATGGTTTTGTTTGTAATTAGTTTTGTACTTCCCAAATGGTTTAATATTGTAAAGCTTTTATTGTTATGTCTTTTGGCATTAACTTTTTTAGATGCTTTAATTCTTTTCGCAACAAAAAAAGGACTTAAAGGTTCTAGAAATTTACCAGAAAAATTCTCAAATGGCGATCAAAATCCTATTCAATTAACTATAGAAAATTTTTACACCTTTCCTATTTACACTCGAATTATTGATGAAATACCAGAACAATTTCAAGCGCGCCATTTTAAAATAGACAGAAAACTAAGTGCATCTAGTAAAACCGAATTGCAATACACATTACGCCCAACAGAACGTGGTGAATATCATTTTGGTAAACTTAATATTTATGTTAGTTCTACTTTTGGTTTAATTGCAAGACGTTTTAGTTTTAATGATAAAGCTATGATTCCTACTTATCCTAGTTTTATCCAATTACGTAAATACGATTTAATTGCTATAAGCAATAACTTAAGCCAATATGGTATAAAAAAAGTAAGACGTCTTGGGCACACCATGGAGTTTGAACAAATTAAAGATTATGTTTTAGGTGATGATTTACGAACCATAAATTGGAAAGCTACAGCTAAGAAAAACCAATTAATGGTTAATCAGTTTCAAGATGAAAAATCGCAACCTGTGTATTCCGTAATAGATAAGGGTCGCGTTATGAAAATGCCTTTTGATGGTTTAACACTACTTGATTATGCTATAAATGCATCGTTAGTAATTTCTAATGTCGCGCTTAAAAAACAAGATAAAGCTGGCATTTTTTCGTTTTCTAAAAAAGTTGAAAATCGTGTAGTCGCAGAGCGAAGAACGTCGCAAATGAATTTAATTTTAGAAGGCCTTTATAATGTAAATACTGATTTTTTTGAAAGTGATTTTGGCAGATTATATGCCGATATAAAACGCAATATTACCCAACGTAGTTTAATTTTACTGTATACCAACTTTGAAACACTTGATGGTTTACATAGGCAAATGCCCTATTTAAAAGGCATTGCAAAAAGTCATTTATTGGTCGTTATTTTCTTTAAAAACACAGAACTTAACAATTTAATTACTGAAAGAGCTGAAACTGTTCAACAAGCCTACGATAAAGTAATTGCCGAAAAATTCGCTTTTGAAAAGCGCCTTATTGTAAATGAATTAAAAAAGTTCGGTATATATTCCATTCTCACCACTCCTGAAAACCTTACTATAGATACTATTAATAAGTATCTAGAAATAAAGGCAAGAGGTCTGCTCTAGTTTTGCCTTTGCCTTTGCCTTTAACTTCTAAATTCTCACTTCTCACTTCTGACTTCTGACTTCTCACTAAAACTACAATTCAGCAATTAAAAATTACAATTCGGTAACAACAATTATTAAAACCTTTGTTAGTGTTAGATATTTGACCTGTAAAACAAATAAAACCATATATCATGAACTTTTCAAAGAAAAATCACGAACACAAAAACAACAATAGATGTAACGTGAGTAAAACAATAATATTAATTATCGCATTCATATTATCGATCACATTTGCTAATGCACAAGAAACAGAAAAGGGTCAAACAATAACTGTAAATATTGACAAATTACAAAGTGAAGCTGGCCATATAATAGTAGCGCTTCATACAGAAGCTACTTTTATGAAAGGTGACGGTATTAAAAATGCAAAAAGTAAAATTGTAGACGGTAAAGTAACTGTTACTTTTGAAAACGTAGAAGCTGGTGAATATGCCATTTTAGTTTTGCATGATGCTAATGATAACAATCAAATGGATTTTGAACCGAACGGTATGCCAAAAGAATCTTTTGGAGCATCAAACAATTCAATGAGCTTTGGACCACCACAATTCTCTTCTGCTAAATTTGATGTAACTAATGAGAATTTAGAAATGAAAATTATACTCTAGTCAGCAAAAAATCAGATAGAATAAAAAAAGCGACCTAAGTATTTAGGTCGCTTTTCAGCTATTAACCAATCTCAAAATAATCGATTACTCAAATCAAATATAATCAACTAATCATTACTAAATTAATTTATAATTAACAGCTCCAAACATAAGTTTTATTGATAGTTTTTATATTTTTATAGCCTAAATTGATAATGAATGACAATCACCCAATTATATTATGTTTTGGCTGTAGCTGAAAATCAAAATTTTACTAAAGCAGCCGAGAAATGTTTTGTTACCCAACCCACATTAAGTATGCAAATACAAAAGCTGGAGGACCAACTTGATATTCAAATTTTTGATAGAAGCAAAAAACCTATTGAGTTAACTGATGTTGGTGAAAAAATTGTAAAACAGGCTAGAAACATAGTAAACGAATCTTATAGAATTCAAGATATTGTAGATCAGCAAAAAGGATTTATTGGTGGTGAATTTAAACTTGGTATTATACCAACGGTTATGCCTACTTTACTCCCTATGTTTTTAAAAAATTTCATTAAAAAACACCCAAAAGTTAAGCTTAAAATTGAAGAGCTAACTACAGACGAAATTATTACCAGAATTAAAGATGGGCATTTAGATGCTGCAATTGCTGCAACACCTTTAGAAGATGAAAGCATTAAAGAACGTGTACTCTATTTTGAGCCGTTTGTTAGTTACATTCCTAAAGGACATCGGTTGCATGTGAAGAAAAAAATAGATGTTTCAGATTTAGACATAGATGACATGTTATTACTTGAAGACGGCCATTGTTTTAGAGATGGTGTAATTAACCTATGCAAAGTCTTTAAAAATCATGTAGATGATCAATTTCAATTGGAAAGCGGAAGTATTGAAACGCTTATAAAGTTATCTAATGAAGGCCTAGGAATGACACTTCTACCCTATTTACATACCTTAGACATTAACGATAACGAAAAAGAAAACCTACATTACTTTAATGAACCCTCACCAGCTAGAGAAGTGAGCATTATTTATCATAAAAGTGAATTAAAAATGCAAATTATAGAAGCGTTACAAGATGTTATCTCAGGCATTATAAGAGGTGCTATAGCATTTCAAAATGTTAAAATAATAAGTCCTTTATCCCAAAAATAGAGTGTATAAAAAAAGCGGCTTGTTAGCCGCTTTTTTTATGGTTTTAAATAAATTAAACATTGATTTAATTCTGGGTTTTGCTGTACTAGAGAAAGAATAAAAATTTTAAGCTCTTCAATCTCATAAGGTAATAATCGTTGTACCGCCTTTTGTACTTCTTTGCAAAACAACGAAGCATCAAAACTCACTTTATTAAGTACAGTTTTCGTATACTCCAACATTGCTCTTGCCATTTTATTAAGGTTTAGGTTTGTAATATAAAAGTAGTATTTGGAATAAGCTTTTTGTTTTATTATTTGATCATAAATTTAATAAAAAAAAGGGAATGAAAATTAATTTAAATCAAAATTAACATTTAAAATCTATTGTCACCATCCAATAAATCACCTAACCCTCCTAAAAGACTTCCTTCACCTTTACTTTTTCCACCGCTACGAGGTGCAGAAGCTAGTACCCGTCCTGCTAATCTACTAAATGGCAATGATTGAATATAAACAGTTCCTGGACCTTGTAATTTTGCAAAAAACAAACCTTCGCCACCAAATACAGTATTTTTAATACCGCCAACAAACTCGATGTCATAATCTACCGTTTGATCAAAACCTACAATACAACCTGTATCTACTTTTAAAGTTTCTCCAGCCAATAATTCCTTTTTTGCCATGGTGCCTCCGGCATGAACAAATGCCATACCGTCACCTTCAAGTTTTTGCATAATGAATCCTTCACCTCCAAAAAGACCACGTCCTAGTTTTTTAGAAAACTCAATCCCTACACTTACTCCTTTTGCTGCACAGAGGAAAGCATCTTTCTGGCAAATAAACTTACCTCCAAATTGCGTTAAATCTATTGGGATAATCTTCCCAGGGTAAGGTGATGCAAAGGATACATTTCGTTTACCTACTATGTCATTATAAAAAGCAGTCATAAATAAACTCTCACCAGTTAAAATTCGTTTTCCTGCGCCTAATATTTTGCCTAAGAAGCCTGTGTCTTTTTGAGAGCCATCTCCAAAAATAGTTTCCATTTTAATACCATCATCCATCATCATGAAGCTTCCAGCTTCGGCAACAACCATTTCTTGTGGGTCGAGTTCTATTTCTACGTATTGCATTTCTTCGCCGTAGATTCTGTAATCAATTTCGTGTGCTGTCATTTTAATTGATGTTTAAATGTTTAATCGTTGTTTTGTTTATATGTTGATTTATTTAAGATTTTGTTACAAAAGTTTCAGAATTTAAAATTGATGACTAAGACGATAAATTTATTTTAACGCAAACTATTGAATACTACAACTGCGACTACTCTGTGGATACTGCCTACTGCCTCAACCTAATACTCCACTCAAAATTAAAGGTAGATACTATTACACCTTCTTCATTTACACCAACAGATTTCATCCAAAGCGTTTGCCCTTCTCCTGTTTCAATCGTTTTTTTTAATGCATCATCTATAAGGTTACCATCGTTACAAGTAAATGTAATTCTACCTGTTGCTTTTTTTGTAAATGCTGCATTATTAGTAGTAACCAACATCGATACTTTTTTACCAGATTCTTGAATTTTCCCAATCATTAAAGCCCCAGTAGAAAACTCAGCAGCCATACCTTGTACAGCCCAAAACATAGAGTTAAAAGGGTTTTGGTTAATCCATTTATGCTTTACCGTTACTATACATTTATCATTATCAATATGTTTTGTTCTAACACCACATAAATATGCTGCTGGTAATTTAAAAATAGTATAAGTGTTTAGTTTACTTGGTGTTATCGTCATATATGCAGTTTAATTTTTTACTAAGTTATGAAAATATATAACAATTATAAATGTTAAATTTATGTTAAATTTAAGTACTATGCGTAACATAATACCTTCTTTTAGACATATATTTGCATAAGAAACTATTATATGTTTTAATCAATCATCAAAATTATGTTAGATAATCATCAAAAAAACATCGCAACTTTTATTCATTTATCTACGTTTAGTAGATTCTTTATTCCTTTCGGAAATTTTATTGGTCCCACTATATTATGGGTTGCCAATAAAGATAAATCTGAATTTATAGATGCTCATGGCAAGCAAGTTATAAACTTCCAAATGAGTATTTTGCTATATGCCATCATTTTAGGAACCTTAACTATTCCTTTTTTTATTTTTAAAATTTTTAGTGGTCTAGACTTTATAGATTTTTATGGCTTTCATGATTTTCATATCAATATTGGCAAACCTTCTCCTCTACTTTATATAGGTGGCGCTTTAGGAGTTTTTGCTATTATAGGTTTTATTATTGAACTTGTATTAATTGTATTAGCAAGTTTAAAAGCCAGAGATGGCGAACTTTATAAATACCCTTTAACTATCAATTTTTTAAAATAAATTTCATCAAAACAATCAACCTGTGCTGAACTTGTTTCAGTATCAAATCAATCAAAAAATGAACAGTTTCACAATATTAAATCGCTTTAGAATATGAAGATAGAAAACACAAAAGCACAAATGCGAAAAGGCGTGCTAGAATTCTGCATACTGTCAGTCTTAAAGGACGAAGACGCTTATGTAGCAGAAATTTTAGGCACACTAAAAGATGCAAAATTGCTTGTCGTTGAGGGCACCATATATCCGCTTCTTACACGACTTAAAAACGCGGGACTTTTAAATTACAGATGGGAAGAATCGACCTCTGGACCACCAAGAAAGTATTATGGTTTAACCGAAACAGGTAAACTATTTTTAAAAGAATTAAATACAACTTGGAGTGAATTACATAATGCAGTAACCATAGTAACAAGCCAAAAAACAACAAAAAAATGAATAAAACAGTCAACATAAATTTAGCAGGTATATTTTTTCATATAGATGAAGACGCGTACTTAAAACTACAGCGCTATCTTGAGGCTATAAAACGTTCATTTACAGACTCTCAAGGTCGATCTGAAATTATAGCAGATATTGAAGCACGTATTTCAGAACTTTTTAGTGAACGTGTACAAAATGATAAACAGGTCATCAGAATTAAAGAAGTAGACGAAGTGATATCTATTATGGGGCAACCAGAAGATTACTTAGTTGATGATGAGATATTTGAAGACGAACCACAAGCAACTTACAAAAGAAAAGCAGCTTCATCATCTTCAAGAAAATTTTTTAGAGATACAGATAACTCTTATATAGGAGGTGTATCATCTGGTTTAGGGCATTACTTTGGTGTTGATGCTATTTGGATTCGTTTAGCTTGGATTATATTATTTAGTGCTGCAGGTACAGGCGTCTTGCTTTATATTTTACTTTGGATTTTAGTACCCGAAGCAAAAACCACTGCCGAAAAAATAATGATGACTGGAGAGCCAGTTAACATTAGCAACATTGAAAAAAAAATTAAAGATGGTTTTGAAAACGTAACAGAAACGGTGTCTGATGTTGCTAAAAATGTTGGAGAATCAGTATCTGGAGCAGCAAAAAATGTATCAGAAGTTGCAAAAAAGGTAGATTTTCAAAAACAAGGCAGTAAAATAAAATCATCGTCAAAAACTTTTTTTGATACCATTGGAGAAATCTTTATGTTTTTCTTCAAAGTATTTGCAAAGTTTATTGGTGTCATTTTAATAATTGTTGGGGCTTCTACTTTAATTGGTTTAATTGTTGGGTTATTTTCCATAGGTGTAGCAGATATTATTCATATACCTGGTTTAGACATTGTAGATATAGTAAATGCAGGTAACACGCCAATTTGGCTAGTATCGTTACTAATATTTTTTCTTGTTGGTATTCCGTTCTTTTTCTTATTCTATTTAGGATTAAAAATCTTAATTAATAATTTGAAATCTATTGGCAACATTGCAAAATTCACATTACTAGGGTTGTGGCTCATGTCTATTATCGGACTAATTATTATTGGAGTTAGAGAAGCTAGCGAACATGCTTACAACGAAAATCATATTGAAAAAACTGTATTACAAGTTACTTCTAAAGATACATTACATATAAAAATGGTAGGGAATGATAATTATAGTCCTAATTTTTATAGACGTAGCGATTTCAAATTAGCTAATGACGAAAATGGGGATAAAATTCTATATTCATCAAATATTGATATTAGAGTAAAATCAACCACTGATTCTGTTGCAACTATTGCTATAGAAAAAAGTGCTGATGGTAGGAATTATGATAAGGCTATAGAACGTGCTAAAAACATAAACTATAATTTTGAACTTAAAGATAATAAACTACTGCTAGACTCTTATTTAACGACAAATCCTAAAAATAAATTTAGCGATCAGGAAGTAGATATCATCCTGTATTTACCAGAAAATACTGTTATCAATTTTAATAACAACGCTAAGTCTTACTTATATTATAGAAAATATTCTGGCAATTTAGTAACAAGTGATGATGCAAATTATCATTTAAAAATTCTTGAAGATGATATTGAATGCTTAGACTGCCCGATTAAAGAAGAATTTGAAGTAAAAGTAAATACACCAGGATTAAAAATTGACGATAATGGTATTGAAATTAAATCTGATGATACTAATTTGAGAATTGATAAAACGGGTATAAGAGCAGAATCTGATGACGTTAAAGTAAATATTGATTCTAATGGTATTAAAATAGAATCAGAAGATCAGTAATAAATAAAATAAATCCCGATGTCAAATCGGGATTAGTTCAACCCGAAAAACTTAATACACTACGTTTTTAAGTTTTGGGTTTCACTAACAATTCATCATAAAAAAACAACAATTCAGATATTTAAGTTATTCATCAATAGCATTTTATAAGATATTTGAACAACAAATAAACCAAAGCGCTGAACTTGTTTCAGTATCAATCAAAAAACGAACAATTATGACAACACTAACAAAAATCATTGTAGCAACACTATTAAGCTTAAGCTTATTTTCTTGTAATTTCGATATTAATTACAATAATGGTGTAAAAGGGAATGGTAACGTAACAACCGAAGAACGTACTATTAATGAATCTTTCACGGCAATTAAGGCTACCGAAGGTTTAAACGTATATTTAACACAAAGCGATACTGAAGGTATTACAGTTGAAGCTGATGAAAATTTACAAGAAATTATTATTACAGAAGTTATAGATGGTGTTTTAAAAATTCACACCGAAGAAAATATTGGTAGAAGCACATCAAAAAAAGTAATGGTAAGTTTTAAAGATATTTCTAGTATAACATCCACAAGTGGCAGTGACGTATATTCTACAAACGTTATTAACACTGATGAATTAAAACTAAAAACTACAAGTGGTAGTGATATGAAACTAGAGGTAAACACATTGGTTTTAGATTGCAAATCTACTAGCGGAAGCGATTTAAGATTATCTGGTACTACAGACAAGCTATTTGCTGAAGCAACTAGTGGTAGCGATATTAAAGCGGGTAATTTAATAGCTGTATCAAGCCAAGTTAAAGCTACTAGTGGTGCAGATATAACGGTTAATACATCAAAAAAATTAACTGCAAAAGCAACAAGCGGTGGTGATATAAAATATTATGGAAACCCAGAAACTGTAGAAAAAAGTGATGGTGTTTCTGGAAGCATTAGTAAACGATAAACAACAACCAAACTGACTATAATCAACCTAGTTTAAAACCATTTCAAACTTAAAAAAGTTTGGGATGGTTTTTGTTTTATATTTGTAATTGTGACAGTTTTTAGTATACTGTGTCTAAAATAGATAAACCCTCAAATTCAACATATTAATTATTAATTCCATATAAATGAAACCACTAATTTCAGTATTTCTAGCAGTATTTATGGTTATTACTCTAAATGCTCAAAACTTAGAAAAGGTTAAAGGCAATAGAATTGTTACAAGTATTCAAACACAAATAGATGCTTTTCATACCATAATAATTGATGAAGATTTTGAGGTTGATGTTGCTTATAATAATACACCATCTGTAGATATTGAAACTGATGAAAATCTTCATGAGTTTTTAACCTTTAGTGTTACAGATAGTATTTTAACTTTCAATAAAACAAGAAGAATAACATCTAAAAAAACACTAAAAATCAAGGTGAGTTATAACGATTTTTTAGCAAATATAGAAACCAGAGACCATGGCGAAATTCATTCTTTAAATACCATGAACTTAATTAATGCTAGCGTAAAAACTAGTGGTAATTCAAGAGCTGGATTAACCATTAAAACAGATAATTTTTATTTTGAAGGACTTGATAAATCTAAAACAAAATTAAATTTAACAGCAGATAGCACGAAAGTTATACTAAATGGTTACAGTAAATTAGAAGCTTTAATCAACTCACCTATTGTAGGAGCTGATTTATATCAAAGGTCTGATGCTATTATTGAAGGCGATTGCGACGATTTAGTACTTAGAACAGATAATAATGCGCAATTCATTGGCAAAAACTTTACTGTTAAAACGTGTAATGTTTCTTGTGAAATTGCCAGTGATGTTACCCTAGAAGTCACAGATATAATAACTTTAGAAGCCTCAGGATCTAGTGCTATTAATATTTATGATAATCCTAAAATAATTGTGAATAAACTTGCTAACACCTCAAAAATTCAAAAGAAGGAAAAATAAATAGCTCAAAAAAAAAAATCGAGGGTAGCAATCCTCGATTTTTTTAAACTTTACATAATGCCTTTTTTGTATTAAACTAGAATTTATTTAAAGAAATTCATAATATCCTGAATTTGATTTTCATCAACATTAGCTTTTTGCATAGCACTTACTAAGGTTACCATTTTATCAGGACTCATATCATCTCCTAGTATACGAACAACTGCAAAACCCATTTCTTTAGAGCTTCCAAAAACGACTACCTCATCGGCTTCTTCATCATTCCCAATATACTTTACAACTACTTTATTGCCTTTATCGCTAAACTCCATTAACTCTTTATACTTAGCATCGCTTAAAATAGTTTTTACAGTTTCTATTTCTGCTTTTAATTCTTCAGCATTATTCTCATCAGCTTTATAACCTAGAAAATTTAATTTGCTTACCGAATTATAGGCTTCTTTTTGTTCTTCTGTAAATTCAGTTTTGTCTATTTCTATTAATGATAATGGTATATCTTGAGAAATAAAGTTTTTTGTCTCTTGATTATCTACAAAATAGCGTTGTAAACTTACCCCATCATTACAGCTTGTAAAAAAAGCTGTAATGATAAAGGCTAGTAATATATGATTGATTGTTCGTTGCATGATTGATAGTTTATTATTTCTTTTTGTCTAAATGCTCTCCTCCAGGAATATTCATTTTAGAGGTTAATTTAGAGATTTCATTTAAATCTATATCGCCTGTCATAGACACTACTACGGTTTCAATTTTACGCTCTTTCCCATTAATTTCAATTTTTTCATCCATCTTTTTATCAATGCCGTTTACGAAAATTAAAAGTTCTTTTACATGGTCTGAATCTTTTCCTTCTTTTACATAAAAGTTTACATTGGTTCCGTCGTCTCTAACTTCCATTAATTCTTCTAATGAGCTTGAACGTGATTTAACCCATTTTGAAATATCTGCAGAAATTTCAGATTTATCTGTTACAATGGTTTTAAAACTGGTGATGCTGTTTACCATATCCATAAAAGCTTTTGCTTCAGGATCATCAACATTAATTCCCATTTTAGCTATCATTTGAAACATTTTTGGCTTAATGGATACATATGTGACATTAGAATCATCACTGTACTTTTCAAAAATATCTTTTTGAGCCATACCTGTTAGCGGCATTAGCATTATTGCCATTACGAATACTATTATTTTATTTTTCATTTTATTTATTTTTAAGATTTGCACTATTAATTATTTGTTTGTTTTAAAAATTATACTTGTTGTGTTTTCAATTTCATTAAGATATCCTATAGTTGATGTACCTTTATTCATTTCATCTAAGTAATTTACAGTAGAAGTACCTTTATTAAAATGACTTGAAATCATAGCTAACGAGTTTTCAAGTTCGTTAAGCGCTTCTTCGGGTTCGCTGAAAGTACCATAAGCGTATTCGTTATAAGAATCAACTATAGGTTCATTAAAGTAAAACCCTAACATAAGAACAGCTACGGCTGCGACAGAAATCCATTTGTAATTAAAAGTTCGCTTAGTTTTTAATGGAACGTCTTTAGTAAATTGTTCTTGCTGGTTTACCAAAAAATAGTCAAACATAGATTTATATATTTCTAAATGTGGTGCAACAGTGTCATTCTTAAAATAGTTTTTTAACACTTGCTCTTCTTTTAGGCTAGTTTCTCCGTTTTCGTACTTTTCTAGTAACTTTTCTATATTATTTAATACCATAACTATGTGTATTAGTTAATTTTTCTCTTATTGTTTTTCTTGCTCTCGATAAGTTTACACGTACTGCCGTATTATTCATATCTAGCATTTTGGCAATCTCATCAAAATCGTATTCTTCTATATCTCTAAGCTGAATGATCATTTTTTGTTGTTCGGGTAAATCTTCAATTATTTTTGCAACCCAATTTACACTATCATTTAATTCAACTTGTTTTTGTAATGGTGTTTGTTTGTCTTCATAATTACTATGTACAATTTTTAAATTTTGAGCTTGTTTAGATTTTAATTTATCGAAACAAAAATTCTTTGTCATTGTCATAGAAAAGGCCTCTACATTTTTATATTCTCCTATCTTACTCTTATTATTCCATAATTTCATTAATACCTCTTGGGTAGCATCTTCAGCTTCTTCAGTAGATACCAGTAATCGTTTTGCTAAACGAAACACTTTATCTTTAAAAGGCATTACAATATTTAAAAACTCCGTTTGAGTCATTTTGGTTTGGTTTGTTTTAAAAAAGCCTTATTAAGGCTATTTGATATTACGACGACCCTATATCTGTTTTGTTACACAGAAAGTTAATTTATTTTTTTTATTGTAAAATATGTAAGTAAATTTAGAGTTTTAAAGACTAAAGGTTAAAAATAGCTATGAAATATTTTAAGTCTCCAGTGTTGCTTCTCATCATATCACTTTTAATGGTAAGTTGTTTTGATGATAGTGACGATAATGGATTATCTGCTAACGAAATCAATGACTTTGTTTGGAAGGGTATGAACGTGTTTTACTTGTATAAAGAAAATAGTCCTAATTTATCAAATGATAAGTTTAACATTAATGCTATTGACGATAGATATGGAAGTACAGCAGCTTACACTGATTATTTAAGTGATTTTTTTAGTCCTGAAGATTTATTTGAAAGTTTAATTTATGAAAGAGAAACTGTTGATAGATTTAGCTGGATTGATGATAATTACTTTGAATTAGAGCAGAAATTGTCTGGTATTTCCTTAACCAATGGTATGGAATATAACTTATTTAGATATCCAGATAATTCTAATAATGTTTTTGGTATTGTAACTCATGTACTTCCAAATACTAATGCAGAATCTCAAGGCGTATTACGAGGCGATATTTTTTATGCTATTGATGACACACAACTTACAACTAGTAATTTTTCTACACTTTTAAGTCAAGATAACTATTCTATTGCCCTAGGGAATTACGATACAAAAGGTACTACTGAAAATAATGACGATACAATAAACCCAATAAATGAAACGAAAACATTAATAAAAGCTCAATACACAGAAAACCCTATTTATATTGATAATATCTTAAATGTTAGCGGAAAAAATATAGGTTATTTAATGTATAACGCTTTTAATGGAAGCTCTTCTGAACTCAATACCGTTTTTGCAAATTTTAAAAGTAATAACATTGAAGAGTTAGTAATAGATTTAAGATACAATCGTGGAGGTAGAGTTAATAAAACCATATTACTTGCTAGTTTAATTACAGGACAATTCACTAATGATGTATTTGCTTTGGAGGAATGGAATGATGAATTTCAAGAAGCTATTGAAAATGAAAATCCTGAGTTATTAATCAATAGATTTATAAATAATGAAGATGGCATGACTTTAAATAGCTTAAACCTATCTAAAGTATATATTTTAACGTCAAAAACCAGTGCCTCCGCTAGCGAATTAGTTATCAACTGTTTAGACCCATATATTAATGTTATACAAATAGGAACAAATACAGCTGGAAAATATCAAGCTTCTACTACAGTATATGATTCTGATAATTTTGGTCGTGAAGGAGCCAATCCAAATCACACTTACGCTATGCAACCATTGATTTACAAATCTTCTAACGCTAATGGTGTAACAGACTATTTTGATGGACTTATACCAGATATTGAATTAGGAGAACAACTTAACAATATGGGAGTTTTAGGCGATGTAAACGAGCGTTTACTTGCAGCAGCAATAGATAATATATTAGGCACTGGAAAATCGTTTAACAACAAAGGCGAATTCAAATCACTTAAAAGTATTAAGAATAGTAAGGACTTAAATTCATTTAAAAATAATGGCTTAGTTAGTGATAAAGAATTACCTACAGATCTTATTAAAAAAATAATTTTTGAATAGTTTAAAGAACTTAAAAAACATCTTTTCTAATAAGATTATTTTTTGTTTGTTTATATAATACATCAATAAAATAGAGCTTCAGTAAACTATATTAAAGACAGATATTATGTTCATTTTGATCTCAATACTGATTTATTAACAGATTTAATGATATACTATTGAAGGTAGACAAAAGCTTTAATTTCAAAAAATAATTTAAACTAAAAAACCTATAAGAATTTGAATTCTTATAGGTTTTTTTTATCATTTTACAAGTTAATATTCAATCCTAAACTTACATTTCTTCCTTTTGTTGTGTATCCTAAAATTTCAAAATAATCTTCATTAAAAACATTAGTAACAGTGGCAAAAAGCTTTAATTTATTATTTATTAGTTTATGACTAAAATATAAGTCTATTAAAGAAAATGAATCCAATTCTACATTCTCAAAAGTCGAAAAATCTAAATCTGTTCTACTTCCAACAAATTGGTAATTCAATGATGCAAATGTACTTTCACAAAAACTATAACCTAAGCTAGCATTTACTTTATGTTTTGGCACTCGCAAGCGCTCACCATCTTTAACCTCAGTAAATGAATAATTCGTGCTAAAATCTAAACCTTTAATTAAATTAATTGCTGCTTCAAATTCAAAACCTTGTACCGTAGCATCAGCGGTTGCATTCTCATAAGCTGAAGCAAATATTATTGTGTGCTCCTCTTTTCTATTAAAAAATACACCATTTAAACGAATTCCTTTTTTAGTATTAAATTCTAATCCAGCTTCAAAAGTTGTGTTTTCTTCTGGTTTTAAATCAGGATTAGCTCCAAAAAAACCAAATAGTTGTGACAAGTTAGGCGCTATAAAAGATGTAGCATAAGAGCCAAATATTTTCGCATAGCCATCATTTACTTTTATATTAAATGAAGGATTTAAACTATATACCAAGTGCGAACCATATTCACTATGGTTATTGAAACGAGCACCCGCATTTAGGTTTAATCCAGAGCCTGACACATAAACAATATTCAAATACGGATCTGTGTTTGTAAAACTTTCATCGGTTGCAAATAAGCTTTTATAATCGCCATAATTAAGACCAACTATGGTATAAAATTTATCATTAAACACATATTTATTAAAAGCATCAACTACAAAACTTTCCGCTTCATTTACCGTAGAAAAATTAGACATAGTTTCTCTATCTATTTTTGTAAATGCTGCATTTACTTGAAAACTACCATTTTCATATTCAAACTTTGGTGATAATCCAAAACGTGATTGCTCAGATACATACTTGTCATCTGTATCTGCAATAGTAAAGGTTGGCGGTGGAAAACCATCAATGTCTGTTTTAAATTTATCATAACTTCCAAAAGCAGTAATGGTGAATGCATCGCTAAATTCATAGCCAATTTTTAAGTTGGTGTTGAATCTTGAAAAAGGATCTTTTTCCGGTGTATCAGACTTTGCTGCAGAAATACCATCAACGAATCGATTTCCAAAACTCGCTAAATATGTTAGTTTATTTGCTGTACCGCTAACCGATACATTATTTGTAAAACTAGAACCATTATAGTTTAAATCATCTTGGGTTTGATTAGTTCCAACAACCGACAAAAAATTCGCAGAGATAACCTCTTTTGATGATTGTCTTGTGGTAATATTTATTACAGCTGTAGCCGCTGCGTTTCCATAAAGCGTACTCGCTGCTCCTTTAATAATTTCAATAGATTCGACTGTATTTAAATCTAATAATCGTAAATCAAAATCGTTTGATACTATGGAAGGGTCGTTTACTTGAATCCCATCAATAAGCACTAATACTTGTCGATTGTTTCCACCTCTTACAAAGGTTCCTAAATTTTGTCCTTCTACACTTCTACTTCCATTAATTTCAATACCACTTTTGGTATTAATTAATTCTGAAATCGTTCTGCCTTGGTTATTTTCAATTTCTTGTTTCGAAATTTTAATAACTGTTTTACCAGAATTCTCACGCTTTAATGCAAAACGTGAATCTGTAATTACAACTTCATCCAGTTGTTCTACTTTTGTTGAATCGGTTTGCTGTTGTGCAAAACCAACCATTGATATACCAAAACATAGTACACCAAAAACATTTACTTTTTTGTTCATTTTAATGAATAATTACTCGAGAATCGCATGGATTATCATACGCAAACTTTTATCCCGAAAGTTTAACTTATTTGTTTTGAAAATGGCAGGTCTCCTGACTTATTTTATGTTATTACACCTTCCCAGCATAGAGCCAGTGGTTTTGAAGTTAATAACATCCTCTTGTCGAGGTACTGAAACAACCCTTCGACTGCGCTCAGGGTGATATTCAGCATAAACTTACAGTTGCGGGAACAGTTCTGGAATTGACAAAAAATGTCTCACCAGATTCCCTTTTAATTTAATCGCCATAAGCGACTAAAACCAAATTTCGCAGCGAAAATAAACATTATGTTTAATGTTTCATTAAAAAGATTAAATAATCTTACTTTTGAAGTCATAAAAATTCAACTTTGAAAAACATCTTTTTTATATTAATTATCATTCTATTAGTTTCCTGTAAAAATGATTCTAATAAACAAGTGATAGAAATTACAGAAGTTAACCAGCTTCAAATTAAATACGCCAAAGGTTTTTCAGTAAAAAATTATAAAACTCATAAAGTATTAGAAATTAAAAATCCATGGCCTAATGCTGATAAAAGCTATAAATACCTTTTAATTGATAAAATAAATGCTTCAAAAACAACTTTTCCAAAAGATGAATTTGATGGAATTATACTAAATCCAATCAAAAAAATAGTAGTCACCTCAACAACGCATATTCCTGCTTTAGAACTTTTAAATGTTGAAACAACTTTAATTGGGTATCCAGGAACTGCTTACATTTCATCTGAAAAAACAAGAGAACGTATTGACAATGGTTTGATAAGAGAACTTGGGAAAAACGAAGGTATAAATACTGAAATTCTATTAGAACTAAAACCCGATTTAGTTATTGGTTTTGGTATTGATGGTAACAACCGATCTTTTGAAACTATAAAAAAATCTGGAATTCCTGTAATTTATAATGGAGATTGGGTAGAAAACTCTCCTTTAGCCAAAGCTGAATGGATTAAATTTTTTGGAGTTTTATACAATAAAGAAAAAGAGGCAGATTCCATTTTCAATCGTATTGAAAACGATTATTTGGAAGCCAAAAAACTTGCTGAAAAAGTTAAAAATAAACCCACTGTTTTAAGTGGCGCCATGCACAACGATATTTGGTTTTTACCAAATGGCACAAGTACCGAAGCACAACTTCTAAAAGATGCTAATGTTAATTATTTATGGCAAGACAGTAAAGGAACTGGTAGTTTACAGCTAAATTTTGAATCTGTTTTTATAAAAGCAAAAGATGCCGATATTTGGTTAAGTCCTTCAAATTATAATAGTTTAGAAAGCCTTAAAAACGGGAATTCTCAACACGCTATGTTTAAAGCTTTTCAAAATAAAAATGTATATTCATTTAATAATACCAATGGTAAAAGCGGAGGTGTTTTATATTATGAATTAGGCATGACTAGACCCGATTTAGTGTTAAAGGACATCATAAAAATTTGTCACCCAGAGCTACTAAAAGATTATAAACCTTATTTTTTTAAACGTTTAAAATGATCCTAAATCTAAACCTGTGAGGTTTTAAAACCTCACAGGTCTGAATAAAATAATACCACCGATTTAATGTCAAAAAACTATACATATTCATTTCTTGCACTTATTGTAATTTTAATGGTATGTTTTTTTGCAAATATAAGTTTAGGCTCAGTTTCTATTCCTTTTAAAGATGTTTTTAGCAGCCTAATAGGTAATAACGCAGAACAAGAAACCTGGAAACATATTGTTCAAAATTATAGATTACCAAAAGCTATAACAGCAGTTATAGTAGGTTCTGGTTTAGGAATTTCTGGTTTGTTAATGCAAACCTTATTCAGAAATCCTTTAGCAGGGCCTTTCGTTTTAGGTATTAGCTCTGGAGCAAGTTTAGGAGTCGCATTAGTCATTCTGGGTTCTGGTCTTTTTGGAGGTATTTTTGCTTCGTTATTCATATCAAAATGGGGCATTGTTTTGGCAGCAAGCTTAGGTAGTTTTCTAGTATTATTATCCGTTTTAATGGTGTCTTTAAAAGTAAGAGATACCATGGCTATTTTAATAATCGGGCTCATGTTTGCTAGTATAACTGCAGCTATTGTTAGTGTGTTATCTTATTTTGGTTCGGCACAACAATTACAACAATACATATTTTGGGGCTTTGGAAGTCTGGGGAATTTATCTTGGAATGAAATTTTTACACTCTTTTTAATTTACGCCATAGGAATTATAATTAGTATCATTTCAATAAAACCTTTAAATACGTTATTATTAGGTGAAAATTATGCTAAAAGCTTAGGTTTAAACATTAAAAAAAGTAGATTAATAATAATTATAGCTACAAGTTTATTAGCAGGTACAATTACTGCTTTTGCAGGACCAATTGCTTTTATAGGCTTAGCAATTCCACATCTAACACGTCAAGTTTTTAACACCTCTAATCATAAAATATTATTACCAGCAGTTTTCTTATTTGGTGCTATTATTATGCTTATTTGCGATAGTATTGCTCAGTTGCCAAATAGCGATTATACCTTACCAATTAATGCTATAACATCACTTGTTGGTGCTCCTGTTGTAATTTGGCTATTGGTTAGAAAACGAAAAATGATATTTTAAAATGGACACTACTAACCAACATATCATCTTAAAAACAGAAGACTTATCTATAGGTTATACTTCTAAAAAAGAAACAACTCATGTGGCATCCAATGTTAATATTGCATTAAAAAGGGGTGAACTTATTGGTTTAATTGGTGCGAATGGTATTGGTAAGTCTACACTTTTAAGAACATTAACTCAAGTACAAAACCCTTTAAAAGGAAATATTCTTATTAATGATAAAAACATTTTAAGTTATGACGCTTTAGATTTAGCTAAAGTGATGAGTTTGGTTTTAACCGAACAAATAACCTCTAAAAATTTGTCCGTTTTTGAGTTGGTGGCTTTAGGCAGACAACCTTACACCAATTGGGTTGGTAGTTTATCAAAGCAAGACATTGAAATTGTTAATAAGGCTTTGAATCAGACTAATTTATCTGATTTAAAAAACAAAAAATGCTTTGAACTCAGTGATGGTCAATTACAAAAAGCAATGATTGCGCGTGCCTTAGCCCAAGATACCGACTTGATTATTCTGGATGAACCCACCACACATCTTGATATGTATCATAAAGCATACATTTTAAAACTACTTCAAAAACTGGCTAAAGAAACCAATAAAACGATTCTGTTTTCATCACATGAAATAGATTTAGCTATTCAATTATGTGATCATTTAATTGTGATGACAAAAGATTCAGTGGTGTCTGATGAACCATGTAAACTTATAGAACAAGGTGTTTTTGATACGTTATTCCCAAAAGATTTAATTGCTTTTGATAAAAAAACTGGGAGTTTTAGGGTTAAAAAATAAGATCTCTTTTATTACATCCTAAAATTCACTATATTCACATAATTGAAAATCAGTATTTTAGCATTTCTCCCCTTTTAATGATTTTCTTTACTTAATTAAAATCATATTCTGATGAATACTTCAAAATTATTACTATTTACTGGGTGGCTTTTCATATTCCTGAATTTTGCAAGTTGCAAAAACAAAGCCACAAAACTAAATTCTGAATTAGCTTCAATAGATTTTTTAAGAGGTAATTTACTATTGTGTGGTGACGGACAGTTTGGAGAACTTAAGTTTTCACTCTCTTGCAATTATGAAACCAGAGAAAACTTCGATTTAGCTGTTGCATTATTACATTCTTTTCAATACAATGAATCTGAAAAAGCATTTGTTAAAGTCATTGATGCTGACCCAAATTGCCCAATGGCATATTGGGGAGTGGCTATGAGCATTTATCATGCTGCATGGTTTCCGCCGTCGAAAGAAGATTTAATTAAAGGGTCTGCAGTTTTAAAAATAGCTAAAGGCTTATCAATGGATGATAAACAAAGAGATTATATAAATGCTATTGATGCTTTTTATACCAATTGGGAAACTACACATCATAAAACAAGAGCCAAAAGGTTTGAAGCTAAAATGGAACAGATCTATCTAAAATACTCCGAAGATATGGAAGCAGCAATCTTTTATTCTTTGGCTTTATTTTCTACTAGAGATCGAGTTGGAAAAGATTATATAAATGAAAAAAAAGCAGGTGAAATTCTTGAAAACTTATTTATAGAAAACCCTAATCATCCGGGTATTGCACATTATATTATCCATAATTATGACAATCCCGTTTTAGCTCAAAAAGCCTTAAAAACAGCCAGGCGATATGCTAGTATTGCACCATCTTCGGCTCATGCTCAGCATATGCCTTCACATATATTTACAAGGTTAGGTATATGGCAGGAATCTATAAATTCAAATTTACAATCAACCGAAAGTGCTAGGTGTTATGCCGAAGCTGCAGCTTTGACTGGTTCATATTTTGAAGAATTGCATGGTATAGATTATTTAGTGTATGCGTATCTTCAAAAAGGAGATAATGAAAATGCCGAGTATCAATATGAATTAATCAAAGAGCGAAAAAAATTTCATCCTCAGATGTTAACGGCAATAACATATCCTTTAACAGCCATACCCGCAAGACTTGCCCTTGAAAACAAGGATTGGGTACGCGTAGCTAATTTAGAATTGCAAGATGTAGAATTGAATTGGGAACTATTCCCTTGGCAAGAAGCCATACATCATTTTGCTGTTGCAATGGGTGCAGTAAATACAAATGATTTTAAAACTGTAGAACAAAAAATTGAAGTTTTAAAATCATTACATCAAAATCTAATAGCACTAAATGACAAAACACAAGACATTCAAATTAAACTAGTAGATATACAAATTAAAACATCTCAAGCTTGGTTAAGCTTTAGAAAAAATGATTTAAAAAATGGTCTTGAATTAATGCAAGAAGCTGTTGCAATAGAACGAAAAACAAGTAAACACCCTGTTACTCCTGGGGACGTGTTGCCAGCTATAGAATTACTTGGTGATATGCTTTTAGAATTAGACAAACCTGAAGAAGCATTATTAGCTTATAAAGAAAATTTAGTTGGACACCCAAACAGATTTAACGGTGTTTACGGAGCTGCTGTAGCAGCAAAAATATCTGGTAAAACTGAAGAAGCAACATTATATTTTAACCAACTTATTCAACTAACAAAAAATTCGAATAGCAATAGGGTAGAATTGAAAGAAGCAAAAGCTTATGTTGATTTACAAAATCAATCCATTTAAAATATTGTAAATGAAGGTTTCTTGTTTAATTATATTCTTTACACTTACTTTACTAACATCATGCAAAAACAATAAAGAAAAACTACTACCTGTATACAACCCAGCAAACTTTAATCCTGAATTAGTTGATTCAAGTCTAAGAAACAAAACTGAATATCATACCGTTTCAGACTTTAAACTTATTAATCAAAATGGGGATACCATCACCCAAAACGATTATAAAGACAAAATTTATGTAACAGATTTCTTTTTTACACGCTGTGGAACCATTTGCCCTATTATGACTAGTAATATGGCTCTTATCCAACAAGAATTTATAAATGCCAGTGATGTTATGTTTCTTTCACTATCCGTTACTCCAGAAATAGACAGTATCTCTGTTCTAAGAGCTTATGCTAACTATAAAGGCGTTATAGATTCTAAATGGAATATTACCACAGGTGATAAAAAGCACATATATAACTTAGCCCGAAAAAGTTACTTTGCTGTTGTGCAAAAAGGTGATGGTGATTTACAAGATTTTATTCACACACCTAATTTCATTCTTGTAGATAAAGAAAAGCAAATTAGAGGTATTTATGATGGTACTGACAATGATGATATTAAGCAAATTATTCAGGATATTAGAATTCTACAGAACTAGCCAAATTCTTCCTCTGCCTTACTTTAATCTTCCAACTTAAAAAATTATCTTTGAGCTTATTTTACATTAAATGAACGACAACATCATTCTTATTCTAGCCATACTTGTTTCTATGGGTATTGGTGGTTATTTAGGTATGCTTTTCACAAAACTTAAAAGTAAAAGTGAACAAAGCACCCTTGAAGAACGTCAAAACCAGATGCGTTCTACAATTGCTGAATTAAAAGATAGTCTAAATAAAATTGAAAACGAACGCGAAGATATTCGTAGAGAAAAAGATTTTTTAAATACAGAACTGGCAAGAAAAAATTCAGAATACGAAAACCTACAACAACAAAATATAAAGCGCGATAAAGAAATTGAGGAACGCCAAGAACAATTACGTAAAGACTTTGAACTTTTAGCAACAAAAATTCTTGATGAAAAATCTGAAAAGTTCACACTTCAGAATAAAGAAAACATAAAGAATATTTTAAATCCGCTTCAAGAAAAAATTAAAACATTTGAAGAAAAAGTAGATTCAACCCAAAAGGAAAGCATCAGTATGCATTCGGCTTTAAAAGAGCAACTCCTTGGTTTAAAAGACTTAAATCAACAAATGACAAAAGAAACCACCAATTTAACACGTGCTTTAAAAGGCGATAGTAAAATGCAAGGAAATTGGGGTGAATTGGTTTTAGAACGCGTACTCGAAAAATCTGGTTTAGAAAAAGACAGAGAGTATTTTGTTCAGCAAAGTTTCACCTTAGAAAATGGTTCGCGAGTTTTACCTGATGTGGTTTTACATCTTCCTGATGGTAAAAAAATGATTATTGATAGTAAAGTATCTTTAACAGATTATGAACGCTTGGTTAATGCAGATGATGACGATAAAGGGCAATTTTTAAAAGCCCACGTCAATTCCATTAAAAAACATGTCGATCAACTTTCAGAAAAAAATTATCAAGATTTGTATGATATTGAATCTCCTGATTTCGTACTCATGTTTATACCTATAGAACCAGCATTCGCTGTGGTTGTAAATGAAGACAATACTATTTACAACAAAGCCTTTGAAAAGAATATAGTCATTGTAACACCTTCAACGCTTTTAGCTACACTTCGAACTATTGATAGCATGTGGAATAACGAAAAGCAACAGCAAAATGCTATAGAAATTGCTAGACAAGCTGGCGCATTGTATGATAAATTTGAAGGTTTAGTTGCTGATTTAACTGGTGTTGGCAAAAAAATTGATGCTGCAAAAAGTGATTATTCCTCAGCAATGAATAAACTAGTTGAAGGCAGAGGCAACCTAATTACAAGTGTTGAAAAACTCAAAAAAATGGGTGCTAAAGCAAAAAAATCATTACCAGAAGCTATTATAAAACGTGCTCAAGAAGACGAATAAATTTAACCACATGTATAAAAATATAAAAGATTCTCAAATTACTATATCAGAACTGATGCTACCTTCACATTCTAACTTTAGCGGCAAAATTCATGGTGGTTATATTTTAAATTTAATGGATCAAATAGCATTTGCTTGCGCTTCAAAACACTCCAGAAATTATTGTGTAACGGCATCTGTAAATAAAGTAGATTTTTTAAACCCTATTGATGTTGGTGAATTGGTAACTTTAAAAGCATCAGTGAATTATACTGGCAGAACCTCTATGGTTGTTGGTGTTCGAGTAGAATCTGAAAATATTCAAACTGGGTTGACAAAACATTGTAATTCATCATATTTTACCATGGTAGCTAAAGATGAAACTGGTAAAAATGTGCCAGTACCTGGTTTAATTTTAAATTCTGAAGAGGCTGTACGACGTTTTGCAAGAAGTATTGTTAGACAAGAACAGGCTAGAAATAGATCAAATAATTTTAAAGCTTCTGAGTTTAAAATTGAAGACCATTTAGAAGCTTTAAAAAAGCACAATGTTAAAATAATTCTGTGATTTTTTTATTCTAATTTATTTCACTTAACTTTAGTGAAAAGATTATACCATGCGAAAATATTTATATCTTATAATATTAATTTTTTTCGCAATTATTGGTTACAATTATTTGTACAAAAATCACAGAGTTATTGCAACTGAAAAACCAGAATTTGCATTATCCTCTGCTTCGCTTATGTCTGAATTTTTAAATAATTCTTCAGAAGCTGAACTAAAATATCTAAACAAAACCATGGAAGTCTCTGGTGTTGTTTCAGAAGTAAACCAAGATAATTTAACATTAAACGAACAAATTTTTTGTAAATTTTCTGAAAGCATCAATTCCTTAGTAAAACTAGGTTCTGAAACCATAGTAAAAGGACGGTTAATTGGTTATGATGATTTACTGGAAGTAGTTAAACTAGACCAATGCTCTATAATTAGCAAATAATTAAACCTTTTTCTAAAACTAAAGTCTAATAAAAAATCAACTGATATGAGAATTTTTATAATTTTTATTTTTCTAGTTCCTGTTATTACCTTTTCTCAAGATGATTTACTAAATGAAATTGATTCAGATTCGAAAGTTGATCAATACGTATCTGCTTCTTTTAAAGGTTTAAAGATTGTTAATTTTGAGTCTACCAAATTAGTTGCTAAAAAGGAACTAAATTTTATAGTTTCACATAGATTTGGCAGTATTGAAGATGGTTTTGAAACATTCTTTGGACTTGATAATGCGGTTACACGGCTACAATTTGTTTATGGCTTAACCGATGCTATAAATATTGGATTTTCTAGAAGTTCATTCTTGCAGGTTTATGATTTCACAACCAAATATAGATTAATAAGACAACAAGAAAATGGTTTTCCATTTACTATTGTTGGTTTTAATGCACTTTTAATTAATACGGCACTAGATAAAGATAATTTACCACTTCTTGAATTTAAACATCGGTTGGGTTATACTGCGCAATTACTAATTTCAAGAAAAGTGAACACGGATTTAACATTACAGTTAGCACCAACTTTTTTTCATGATAATTATGTTGCTTTTGATCCACAAGCCAATTCACAAGTTGCTTTAGGACTGGGTGGACGATATAAATTAGGAAAAAGATGGTCTGTAAATGCAGATTATGGTTTGCATCTTAACAGAGCAGACAATTCTCCTTTTAAAAATCCGTTATCAATAGGATTCGATTTAGAAACTGGTGGACATGTATTCCAAATGCATTTTTCAAACGCGCAAGCTATGAATACGAATGGTTTTTTAGGACAGGCCACTGGAGATTGGACAGATGGTGATATTTATTTCGGATTTAACTTAAGTAGAACATTTTAATATCCACAATATTTCAAGAACAAATAAAGATTAACTTAAATAACTATAGCTATGAAATTTAAAACTTTAATTTTTGCAACAATTCCCTGTTTATTCCTGCTAAATTGTTCTAGCAGTGGTGGTGATGACTTATCTGAAACTCCTAACCCAGATCCAGATCCAACAAATAATAATGTTACATACAACGGATCGATTAAAGCAATAATAGATAATAATTGTATCCGATGTCATGGAAGTACACCAACAAGTGGCGCGCCAACATCTTATACAACTTATACCCAAGTAAAAAATAGTGTTGATGGTATTCTGAATCGAATTAACAATACATCTAGCCCTATGCCTCCATCTGGTTTAATGGCAACTGGAAACAGAGATTTAATCCAACAATGGAAAGACGATGGGTTGCTGGAAAACTAAAACCAAATAATTATCTTTTAGTTGGCATTAATTAAGAAAGCTGAATTGGAAATTAGAGAAACACATAGAAATTATTATACCATTTCAACTGACAAGGATAAATTAGATATTTTGAGCATTCACAAATTCCTTGCAAACGAAACTGATTGGGCTAACGGAATTCCAATCAATACTTTAAAAACATCAATTGAAAACTCTTTGAATTTTGGGCTTTATTACGAAAATAAGCAAATTGGTTTTGCTAGAATAATTTCAGACTATTCAACTATTGCATATTTAGGAGATGTTTATGTTTTAAAGGAATATAGAGGAAAGGGATTAAGTAAATGGCTGATAAATGAAATAATGCAACACCCTAATCTTCAAGGATTAAGACGCTGGATTTTATTAACTGATACAGCTGAATGGCTTTATAAAAAGTTTGGGTTTACGGAAATACCTAATCCTGAATTTTATATGGAAAAACATAACCCAAATGTATATAAACGAATGGATAAAACTAATGTTAACAACGTGCAAAAAACATAGGGCGGTTTAGGCTTAGTGAGAGTTCGGAAGGCAATCCTTATCTTCTACCCTACGTTACTTACAATAAACATCTTTATTTGATTTTAAAATAAAAAAATCATGAAATACTTTATATTTCCAGTACTTTTTTTTGTTGGATTAATTGCAACTGCACAAACTAAATATATTACTAAAAGCGGTGAGGTATCTTTTGAAGCATCTGTACCTACTTTTGAGGAAGTAAAAGCAAACAATAGTTCTGTAACGGCGATACTAAATACAGACAATGGAGAGTTCGCCGCTTTAGTTTTAGTAAAGGGTTTTCGCTTTAAAAATGCTTTAATGGAAGAGCATTTTAATGAAAATTATGTTGAATCTGATAAATACCCAAAAGCAACTTTTAAAGGCAAAATATTAGACTTTAATTTATCTAAATTAAAACATCAAGGATATTTACATAAAATGAATGGTGAACTAACTTTTCATGGAAAGACAAAGCTACTTATAGATATAATGATTTCTATTTCTAAAGATGAAAACATTATTTCAGTCTCGGGGAATTTTAAAGTTTCTACTTCAGATTTTGATATTAAAATACCTAAAATAGTTAGTAACAAAATTGCTGAAGAAATAGAACTATCTTTCCTGTTTATTCTTAAAATGAAATAAAAAATGCCGCTTAAAGCGGCATTTTTTATTTACTCAAATACATTTTTCGTCTAGAATACAAATCGTAAAAATCATCATCCTTTAAACTATCTATAAATAAGATACTTTCTCCTGTACTTTTCATTTCTGGGCCCAAACGTTTATCGACATTCGGAAACTTATTAAAAGAAAATACAGGTTGTTTGATGGCATAACCTTCTAATTGAGGATTAAAATCAAAGTCAGTTACTTTTTTAGCGCCCAACATCACTTTAGTTGCATAATTAACATACGGCTCACCATAAGCTTTTGCAATAAATGGTACCGTTCTAGACGCTCTCGGGTTGGCTTCAATAATATAAACGATATCATCTTTAATGGCAAATTGAATATTAATTAAACCAACAGTATTTAAGGCTCTTGCTATAGTATGCGTATGGTCAATAATTTGTTGCATAACTAAATCTCCTAAATTAAAGGCTGGTAAAGTAGCGTTAGAATCTCCTGAGTGTACTCCACAAGGCTCAATATGCTCCATTATTCCGATAATATACACGTTACCATCAGCATCACAAATAGCATCAGCTTCAGCTTCTATGGCACCATCTAAGTAATGATCTAATAGCAGTTTATTATTTGGCATTCTTCTTAATAAGCTGACAACATGCTCGACTAAATCTTCTTTATTAATGACAATTTTCATGCCTTGACCTCCTAAAACGTAAGATGGTCTAACCAATATTGGGAAATCTAATTTCTCAGCTAAGGCTAAAGCTTCATCTGCATTTTCTGCAATGCCAAACTCAGGATATGGTATATTATTTTCCTTTAACAAGCTTGAAAAACTTCCTCTATCTTCAGCTAAATCTAAAGATTCAAAACTGGTTCCTATAATTTTAATACCATATTTGGTAAGTTTCTCTGCTAATTTTAAGGCTGTTTGTCCTCCTAACTGAACAATAACACCTTCTGGTTTTTCATGACGTATGATATCATAAATATGCTCCCAAAAAACAGGTTCAAAATATAGTTTATCAGCAGTATCAAAATCAGTAGAAACCGTTTCTGGATTACAGTTAATCATAATGGTTTCGTAACCACATTCTGCAGCTGCTAAAACGCCATGAACACAACAATAATCGAACTCAATACCCTGACCAATTCTATTTGGTCCTGAACCTAAAACAACAATCTTCTTTTTATCGGTAACTATACTTTCATTATGAGCATAACGTTTTCCATCGGCAGTTTCCATTTCGTTTTCAAACGTAGAATAATAATATGGCGTTTTTGCTTCAAATTCCGCTGCACAAGTATCGACTAATTTAAATACACGTTGAATATTAAACTCATCTCTTTTATTATATACCTGACTTTCTAAACAGCCTAACATATGAGCTATCTGACGATCTCCATAACCCTTTTGCTTCGCCTCAAGTAGTAAATCTCTATCTAGAGTATCTATTGTAAACTTCGATATTTCTTTTTGCAACTGAAATAGCTCTTCATATTGCTTTAAATACCACATGTCAATTTTTGTGATATCATAAATTTGACTCAACGGAATACCTATTTCGATAGCATCATAAATGGCGAAAACACGATCCCAACTTGCATTGGTCAATTTATCAATAATCTGATTATAATCCGTATAGCCTTTGCCATCAGCTCCTAATCCATTTCTTTTAATTTCTAATGACTGTGTAGCTTTGTGTAAAGCCTCTTGGAAGGAACGTCCAATTCCCATCACTTCACCAACAGCTTTCATTTGTAAGCCTAAAGTACGGTCTGAACCTTCAAATTTATCAAAATTCCAACGCGGAATTTTCACGATAACATAATCTAAAGTTGGTTCAAATAATGCTGAAGTAGATTTTGTAATTTGATTATCTAATTCATCTAAAGTATAGCCAATAGCTAATTTTGTTGCCACTTTTGCAATTGGGTAGCCCGTAGCTTTACTTGCTAATGCAGACGAACGAGATACACGCGGATTAATTTCAATAGCTATAATATCTTCCTTTTCATCTGGACTAACGGCAAACTGCACATTACATCCACCTTCAAAATCACCAATACTTCGCATCATTTTAATAGCCATATCTCGCATTTTCTGATATGTTCTATCACTTAATGTCATTGCTGGAGCTACGGTTATAGAATCACCTGTATGTATCCCCATGGGATCCATATTCTCAATAGAACAAATAATAACAACATTGTCGTTTCTATCTCGAAGTAATTCTAATTCATACTCCTTCCAACCCAACATGGCTTTATCAATCATCACCTCATGGATAGGTGATATTTCTAATCCTAAACGTAACAACTTATCATAATCAGCTTCATCATGCACAATTGCTGCACCTGCACCACCTAATGTATAAGATGCTCTAATACAAAGCGGAAAACCAAATTCTTGTGCAATCTCTTTCCCTTTTAAGAACGATGTTGCTGTAGCTTGCGGCGCCATATCAACACCTATCTTACCCATCAATTCTCTAAACTGTTCTCTATCTTCAGTAATGTTTATTGCATTAATATCAACACCTATCAATTCAACACCAAAATCTTCCCAAATCCCTTTTTCGTCTGCCTCAATACATAAATTTAAAGCTGTTTGACCACCCATTGTTGGTAAAACTGCATCAATTTGCGGGTGTTCTTTTAAGATTTTAATTATAGATTTTGTATTCAAAGGCAACAAATAAACATGATCGGCCATTGAAGGATCTGTCATGATAGTTGCTGGATTAGAATTTATTAAAATAGTTTCAATTCCGTCCTCTCGTAACGATCTTAAAGATTGAGACCCTGCATAATCAAATTCACATGCTTGCCCAATTACTATAGGACCTGAACCAATAATTAAGATGGATTTTAGTTTTTCGTTTTTCGGCATTTTCTCTTGGTTATATGTTGGATTTTAAATTTTTACAAAAGTAGTAATCAGCAGATATAAAAAAAGGCATTACCGTTAAGTAACACCTTTAAATTATCAACAATTGTTAATCATTATTTTTTATGTCTAGTTTCAGTTGACACAGATAATTTTTTTCTTCCTTTAGCTCTTCTACGCGCTAATACCTTTCTGCCATTAGCAGAAGCCATTCTTTCTCTGAAACCGTGCTTGTTTCTTCTCTTTCTTTTAGAAGGCTGAAATGTTCTTTTACTCATTATCTTATATCTTTAAAACTGAATTGTATTTTTGTAATATCTGGCTTGTGTAAAACCGAGGGCAAATATACAAAGCCTTTATTACTTTGCAAATCATTTTTGAAAAAATATTTTTATTTATATTCTTGGATATAAAACATTATGAAACACCCTTATTTATTTGATATAATCGCTACTTTTTTGTTTAAAATCTTTAAGTTATTTTTAATAAAAATTTAGTTTCTTTGCAACCTAAACTAAAAGTAGCGTCAATTTTCGATAAATAACGTGCTAATAATTCATATTAAACAAACAAATAATGTACAATAAAATCATAAAACTCATCATAGCTGCAGGTATTATAGCCTTTGCAGTTTATCAATTTACCGAAGGTTATATAGGTAACGGTATTATGTTTATTTTACTTTCTCTCATTTTTATTTTCCTCTATTTTAAGAATGAATTTATACTCTTAGCTTTTTTAAGACTTAGAAAACAAGATTTTGATGGCGCTACCAAATGGTTGAACAAAATTAAAAATCCTGAGTCTGCTTTAGTAAAAAAACAACAAGGTTATTACAATTACTTGCATGGTATTATGGTATCGCAAAGTAATATGAACGAAGCTGAAAAATATTTCAAGAAAGCTGTTTCGTTAGGATTATCTATGGATCATGATTTAGCCATGGCTAAATTAAACTTAGCAGGTATAGCTTTTTCTAAACGCAGAAAACAAGAAGCTCAAAAATTATTGACTGAAGCTACCAAATTAGATAAACAAGGTATGTTAACCGATCAGATAAAAATGATGAAACAGAATATGAAGAAAGCAGTTGGTCCAAATCAACATTTTGGAGCTAGTGGTTCTGCTAGGGCGCAAAAGCGGAGAGGTTAACTGTTTTTTTTAAAATGAAGTTCAGTATTAGCATAAGTTTTTTTCTATCAGTAAAAATACACCTGTTATTGTAAAAATTGGAAAACTAATAATAGTTGCTGTATACCAACTATAATATTCTATATGTTTTAAATCTCCCTTATTTTTTATCCAAATTCCATCTGATAATTTTCTCCGTTGTATTTGGAAAGGTTCTCTTTTAAAAAGCTTCTTGTAAAAAACTATAATTCCTTTTGAAATAATTAAAGTTAAAAAAGGTGAAAAGGTTAAAAGTGTACAATTAAATTGGCAGAAGTAATTCCAATTTAATAATTCCATAATAATACCGAGAAATCCTATTAGAAAAGTTATTCTCAAATACCTATTATAATATTTATCATTTTTTAGGTCCTCTGTAAATGTTATAATAGCTAAACTGAAAACTTGGTAAACTATAATTATAATATAAAAATAAACTTCTGAAAGAGTCATTTTAAATATATAATAATTTAGAAATAGAAATCATATCTACCTCACCAAATCATAATACCCCTTTTCAGGAATATCAATGGTATATAATTTTCCAGATTTATTATTAAGATGCGGTTCGCGTAACCAAGGGTTATGAAGTTTTAATATTTTGTAATTTATACCATGCTCTTCAGCAAACTCGGTAAAATCTGATATTGCAGTATTAACTTCTACTTTATATGTTGGTACATTGGTATATAAATCCTTATCTCTAAAATTAAATCCGTATTTATCTGGATGGCTTAAAATTTCTTTTAAAGCTACTATTCTAAACAAATAACGTCCTGTTTCTTCACCTAATAATAAATCGTAATAATCAGAAACACCTTGCTCTTTTAAACGTCTAGAAACACCAGCGTTTCCTGCATTGTATGCAGCTGCAGCAAGTGTCCAAGAACCCAATTCTTCTTTAGATTTTAATAAATATTTACAGGCTACCTCTGTAGCTTTTTCAAGATGGTAGCGTTCATCTACATTATCATTAACTTCTAAGCCATTTTCTCGTGCAGTAGCTTTCATTATTTGCCAAACACCTCTTGCCCCTGCTGGAGAAACCGCATTTGTTAAACCACTTTCTATAACTGCTAAATATTTAAAATCTTCAGGAATATTGTACTTTTCCAGAATAGGCTCTATAATAGGAAAATACTTTTTTGCGCGCTTAAACATTAGCAAACCGTTTGATTGCCAATAGGTATTTACTAGCAATTCTCTATCCATACGCTCTAGGATATCAGGATTTTTAAGCGGCATTGGTTCGCCTGCAAAGTTTAAATCGTCTGGTACTTGAAGTGCGTAAACATTATAATCGTTTATAAGTTTTGTTTCAAAATTTTCATCGGTTGGGGCATCTTGTAGGGCATTAATAAATAGGGCACACAAACTTAATAATCCTACAAACGCCAATGCTTTCTGTATAGTCTTCATTTATAAAAAGTTTTGTTAAAGTTATAAAAAATAATTGAAAAAGCTAATTTAGTTGTCTAAAATAATTTTAGGTAAATGGGCGTTAAACCACTTGTATTTATTGATAATCATGATATGTGTGCCCCCATTTACTTCAACATAATTTGATATGTTTTTAATAGAAAAAACAGCATCATTATCGCCATGAATATGTATAATTTTAGGATCATATGCTTCTTGATTCCAACATACCATATTTTTAATAGCCCAACTTAAATATTTACTATCATTTACAGATAAATATTTTTTATACAATTCTAAACGCTTACTCACTTTTGTGCCATAAGCATATTTAGCTAAAACATCTATATTACTGGCAAGTTGTGTTGGCACCAGCCTATAAGCCTTGGTAACTTTAGCTAATAACATGTGTCTTGGTAATTCGTTTATAGATTTTACGCTAGATACTATTATTAACTTTTGAACTTTAATAAGCTTGCTAATTTCTTGAACCAAAACACCTCCAAAAGAAACACCAAGTAAAACGATATTTTCGTGTTTTATAAACTTGGTCATTCGCAATGCGTAAGCTTCTATAGTTTCATCATCAACCGGAATAATCCATTCTAAATAATGAAGTTTAAACTGCGCTTCGGGCAATTTAATATGTTCAAAAATTTTTGGACTTGCTGCCATTCCTGGCATTAAATAAACGTGTATTATGTCTTGACGCATAAGGTTTTAACCTATTTTTCCTTTAGATTGATGATTATTTTTTGTATTTTTGCACAAAGTTAGACAAATAGTACTCACTATTTTCGATTCCTAAAAAATTAAAACAATATTTACCATGGTTGAAGTTGCAGAATTAGTTGACAATGATTTTTTACGTCAATTTGAAATTAAAATTGATAATCAATTAGCAAAAATTGAATATTCATTACAAGAGCGAAAGATTTTTTTAACCAAACTAATTATTCCAGAAGGCATTAAAGATGAAAACTTTAGAAAAGAATTTTTAGCTGCTGTTTTTGAGCAAATAGAAGGTCGTAACCTTAGTGTTGTGCCAACAAGCCCAGAAATTGCTAAATTTGTAAGAAGCAATAGAAAATATAAACGAATGCTTCCTGTAGGTTTAAGAATTTAATTTCTTTAATAAGAAAAACAAAAAATCTCGAAATTTTTATTTCGGGATTTTTTGTTTAGTAATATTTCGAATAGTCACTGGAAACCTTTTCGAAATTTATTCCTTCGGATGATTTTGAAATACGTTTTTTTTCAAAATTTATTATGTATGTTTCGTAAGGCTCAGTTATTTCACTTTCAGAAATTGAAAGCTTGCCATCCTCAATACTCCAAATAAAACTTTTTACCGAAGAAGCAACTTCTCCAGATGTGCCAAATGTACTATGGATACTCAAACCCGTATTATCTTTACCTAAAACTAATTTATCAATAAAATTCATATTAGAATCTGTGCGCTCCCAAACACCAATTAGCTCCTTATTTTGATCTTTAGAACATGATATCGTGAATAGTATGATGAGAATTAACGTTGAGATTACAGATCTATTTTTCAATTTACTGATGCTTTAATTAAATTAGAGTTACTAAAACTATTAACAAATTCAAATCTTACCAAACCATCATCATCTATTTCAGTAAGTTGTATTGTTCGCAGTGTATTAACTAATTCTGGATTCCAAGGTGTTTTTACTTTTACATAGTTTTCAGTAAACCCATGAATGTAACCCGCTTTATTTTCACTTTCAAACAAAACTGTTTTATGAGCTCCTATCTGACTTTCATAAAATGCACGACGTTTTTTTGCTGACAACCCGCGTAACATTTTACTTCGTTTCGTTCTAATGTTTTTAGGCACTACCTCATCCATATTTGCCGCTTCAGTATTATCGCGCTCAGAATATGTGAATACATGCAAATAAGAAATATCTAATTCGTTTAAAAAATTATAAGTTTCTAAAAAATGCTCCTCCGATTCTCCAGGAAATCCAACAATCACATCAACTCCAATACAAGCGTGAGGCATGACTTCTTTTATTTTTAAAACGCGATCCACATACAATTCACGCATGTAACGACGTTTCATCTTTTTAAGAATTTCATTACTTCCAGATTGTAATGGAATATGAAAATGAGGTACAAAAGCCCTAGATTTTAAAACCAAATCAATCGTTTCATTCTTTAAAAGATTTGGCTCTATAGATGAAATTCGTAAACGCTCAATACCCTTAACTTTATCAAGTTCTGTAACTAAATCTAAAAAAGTATGCTCGTGTTTTTTGTTACCAAATTCTCCTTTACCATAATCACCAATGTTTACACCAGTTAGTACAATTTCTTTGATATTTTGTTTCGAAATATCTTGAGCGTTTTTCAAAACATTATCCATGGTATCACTTCTTGAAATACCACGGGCTAAAGGGATTGTGCAATAGGTACATTTGTAATCGCATCCATCTTGAACTTTTAAAAAAGCACGTGTTCTATCTCCAATAGAATAACTTCCAACATAAAAATCGGCTTCTTCTATTTCACAAGAATGTACTTCTCCTACCCCTCGACTGCGCTCGGGATGACTTAATAAATCGTTTATATAACTCGTTATATTGAATTTCTCTGTCGCTCCTAATACTAAATCCACACCATTAACATCGGCTAATTCTTGAGGTTTTAATTGTGCATAGCAACCAATGGCTGCAACAAATGCTTCTGGATTCCCTTTTTGAGCTTGTTTTACTATAGTTTTAAAACGCTTATCAGCATTTTCAGTTACCGAACAGGTATTAATCACATATATATCTGCTTTTTCAGAAAAATCAACTCTATCAAAACCTTCATTATCAAAGTCTCTGGCAATTGTTGATGTTTCAGAAAAATTAAGTTTACAACCTAAAGTATAAAATGCAACTTTTTTATTCATTTATTTTTTGTAATCCTGAACTTGTTTCAGGATCTTTTAAAATTTATCTTTACGCTTAAAAGACTGCAAATTTACAACTAATTAGTTATATGGTAAAACCAATTTCCAGACAAATAATCATCTATTTATCAATTAGTTGCACTATTTTATTACTATTTTCTTGTAGCGACACCCCAACAAAAAACAAAGATCATTTAGTTTTTCGTTATAACGAATACAACAACATAAATACCTTAGATCCTACATTTTCAAGAACACGTCAAGATAATTCAGTTTGTAATCAGTTATTTAATGGATTGGTTCAACTGGATAGCGACTTGAATATTCTGCCATGTATTGCTAAAAGTTGGGATATTTCAGATGATGGGATTTTTTACACATTCTCATTACGTAACGATGTGTATTTTCATAAGCACAAATTATTTGGACAAGATTCAACGAGAACTGTAATTGCTGAAGATTTCGAATATAGTTTAAACCGTTTAAGAGACAAAAAAATAGCAGCTCCAGGAAGTTGGGTTTTAAATAAAGTAAAAGATTTCAAAGCCTTGAACGATACCATTTTTCAAATAGAATTAAAGCAACCATTCCCAGCATTTATTGGTTTACTCACTATGAAATATTGCTCCGTAGTTCCTCATGAAGTTGTTGAATATTACGGCACCGAATTTAGATCTCACCCTATTGGAACTGGTCCTTTTCTGTTTAAACGTTGGGAAGAAAATATAAAGTTGGTTTTTAGAAAAAATGAACAGTATTTTGAAAAAGATGAAAACGGACAGCAGTTACCATATTTAGAAGCTGTAGCTTTAACTTTTCTACCAGATAAACAAAGTGAATTTTTACAGTTTATACAAGGTAATCTAGACTTTTTAAACAGTTTAGATCCCTCCTATAAAGATGAATTACTTACTGCTAATGGACGATTAAGAGACTCTTACTCAAAATCAGTTAATATGATTCGTGGGCCATATTTAAATACTGAATATTTAGGTTTCTATTTAGATTCTAAAACTCCTGAAGTACAATCTGAACTTATAAGGAAAGCTATAAACTATGGCTTTGATAGAAAAAAAATGATGATTTATTTACGTAATGGTATTGGTAATCCTGCAAATGGTGGTTTTATTCCCATTGGTCTTGCTGGTCATAATAAATCTATAGGTTTTTCTTATCAACCAAAAAAAGCTAGAAAACTTATTGAACAATTTAAAAACGAAAGTGGTATTACAAACCCAGAAATTACACTAACAACCACAAGTGAATATTTGAATATTTGTGAATTCATTCAGAGGGAGCTTGAAAAAACAGGCTTGGTAATTAATGTTGATGTGATGCCTGAAGCTACTTTACGTTCTGCTCGCTCAAACGGGAAAGTAGATATGTTCAGAAGTTCATGGATTGCAGATTATTTGGATGCTGAAAATTATCTCTCCATATTTTATAGCAAAAACTTTGCGCCTGATGGTTCAAATTATTTTCATTTTAAAAATGAAATAGTTGATAGTCTATACAATAAAGCCTTTACTATTTCTGATATTGAAAAACGTAAGCAATTATACAAAACCATAGATTCTTTAGCTATGGAAAATGCGATTATGGTGCCTTTGTATTATGATGAAGTGATTCGGTTTACTAGAAAAAACGTAAAAGGTTTGGGCATTAACCCTGTAAATATGTTGGATTTAAGGTATGTGAAGAAATGGAAAAATTAAATAGAATTAAAGGCTTATTACCAATCGGATATGTTATTATTATTCTTTTTGGTTATTACTTTAATTGGACTTATTATAAATATTTTGATATAGAGATTTTCAACTATCTAAATTTAACTGAATTATTATTTCCTTCATTCGTTATTGGAGTTAGTTTAATAATTGGTTTTCCTACTATATTGATAGTTATTTTATCAAATATTTTAATTACTGGAATTCCCAAAATCAAAAATGAATTAAGAAATGAAAAACCAAAAAAAAATAAATTAGTAAGGTTTTTATCTATATCAATAATATTAAGAAAGCTTGATATTCTAAATCGAACAAAGACTAAGTCTAAAATGACTAAGTTCAAAATAATATTGCTCAGATTATTTATATTGTTGAGCATATTATTGTTGATTTTATTTTATTTATGGCCAATCTTTTTGATGATGTCGAATCTTGAAATATTCAATTACTCTATTGAATTTGGATTGATCATAATAACAACCTTTTTTTGGATTATCATTTTCTATTTAAAAGCTGCTAGAAATGAATTCGAAGACAAAAAAGGATATTTAATCTCACTTAGATACTTAGTTTTATTAATTTATTCCATCCCTTTTATTTGGTCAATAAATAAACATAATGCTAAATTAGTTTTAGAAGGAGTTACCAATAAAGGCTTCATAATAAATAAAAAAAATAAAGAAATTAGAAGTAGTGACACTTTAATATTAATAGGTCAAACTCAAGATTTTATATTCCTAAGAAATACTAAACTTAATCATACCATAATTATTAAAAATTCAGATATAGAAGAAATTAGTTTTTTTAAAAAAATTAAATAATTCTCAATTTAGTATAAAGTAATAAATATCATAATCACCTTTCCGTTTATCTCGTTTTGATGAAAAGTATCATTAGTTATAATTAGAGAAAAGTCATATTTAAAACTCTAATACCGTCTATATTTCTTAGTTTCTTCAAAAACATGTTCTAAAATCAAGCGGTCTTGTTCTGAAAATTCAATGTTTCGTCTAGACATAACCACTTTAGCAACTTCAAATGCTTTTTTGGTTAAATAGGTGGTAAAACCGCTACTTCCACCCCAACTAAAACTGGGCACAAAATTTCTTGGAAAACCACTGCCGAAAATATTGGCACTAACACCCACAACGGTACCTGTATTAAACATGGTATTTATGCCACATTTACTATGATCGCCCATCATGAGTCCACAAAACTGCAAACCTGTTTTAGCGAAACCTTCTGTTTCATAATCCCAAAGCCTAACCTCAGCATAATTATTTTTTAAATTAGAGTTATTTGTATCTGCTCCTAAATTACACCACTCGCCTAAAACTGAGTTTCCTAAATAGCCATCATGTCCCTTATTAGAATTAGCAAAAATAACAGCATTATTAACTTCTCCTCCAACCTTACTGTAAGGTCCTACAGTAGTTGCGCCATATATTTTTGCACCCATTTTTATTACTGAACCTTCACATAAGGCTAAAGCACCACGAATAATAGCACCTTCCATAATCTCAGCATTTTTCCCAATATAAATTGGGCCTTTAGTAGCATTTAGTGTAACAAATTCTAACTTTGCGCCTTCTTCAATAAAAATATTTTTAGGGGCGATAATATTATTGCTTGATGGTATAGGTTGCGATTTCCTGTCTTTTGTGATTAAATCAAAATCATCTTGAATAGCCTCTGCGTTTTTAGAAAAGATATCCCAAGTGTTTTCAATTTTAAGAATTTCGTCAGTAAACTCTAGAGCATCAAATGCATCAAAATCAATATCATCTTGTGCTTCTTTAGCAAAAAAAGCAATGACATCTTCTTCTTTAAAAATAGCTTGATTCTCTTTCAAATCTTTTATCATGTCAACCAATTCATCATTTGGAAGATAGGATGCATTAATCATTACATTCTCATCCATTTCAACCATTGGATATTTATCTGACAAATAGTCTTCAGTAACGGTTGTGGTTGTGGTGTTTAAAAATGTTTCCCACTTCTCACGAATAGTTAAAATCCCAACTCTTATATCTGCAACTGGCCTTGTAAAAGTAAAAGGCAATAAATTATTACGTGAAGGACCATCAAATAGAATATAATTCATGAATGCTTTAAGCTTAGAAGTTAAACTAAATCAAAAGTAGCTTAATTGTATAAAATAAAAAAGCCTTTCAATTATGAAAGGCTTAATAAGTATAACTAAGACGCTAAAATTATTTTTTGAATTTTGCGTATTTATTTTTGAATTTATCAATACGACCAGCAGTATCAACCAATTTAGATTTTCCGGTGTAGTAAGGATGAGATGTTCTAGATATCTCCATTTTAATCAACGGATACTCAACACCATCTACTTCTAAAGTTTCATTAGTATTTGCAGTAGATTTTGTTAAAAATACGTCATCGTTAGACATATCTTTAAACGCTACTAATCTATAATTTTCTGGGTGTATACCTTTTCTCATCGCTAAATGCTTTTATTCTTTTCAATTTTGGAAGTGCAAATTTAAGTAATTTTTATAAATTCACAATATTTTTTATAATTTTTATTTACAATACAAATGTAACGTTTTACTATCTTTGATTACTAACTAATTAAACTAATAAATGAATTAAAAAATTATGGAAAAATCTTTAAAATCTATTGCTACAAACTATGGTCTTTATTTAGGAGCTTTACTAGCTTTAATTACAGTAATTGCTTATGCTGTAAATTTAGAACTACTAACCAATATGTGGGTTGGCATATTTATTATGGTACTTATCATCATTTTTGGTATCATTTCAGTAGCAAAAGTAAAGCAATCACAAAATGGATTTGCTACGTTTAAACAAGCTTTTACTTCTTACTTCATAGCTGTACTAATAGGATTATTAATAAGCACTCTTGTTTCATACTTGTTATTTAATTTTATTGATACAGAAGCTGCTGAAGTTTTAAAAGAAAAAACCATTGAGCAAACAGTACAAATGCTAGAGGGCTTTAATACACCTAATGAAGCTATAGCACAAGCTGTTGAAAAAATTGAATCTCAAAATCAATATTCATTGGGAAATATAGCTAAAGGAGTTGCTGGATACCTTGTGTTTTTTAGTATTATTGGTCTAATAGTTGCAGCCGCATTGAAAAAAAATGACCCAGACGCAGAATAAATTCAGTATTTTTGAATATTATTTTCAAAATCTTTAAATGAATATATCTGTAGTTATACCACTACTTAACGAACAAGAATCTTTAACGGAGTTGCAAGAATGGATTGCAAAAGTGATGCTATCTAACTCATATTCTTATGAAATCATTTTTATAGATGACGGTAGTACAGATAGCTCTTGGGAAACCATTAATAAACTAGCTAAAAAAGATACAAATGTTAAAGGTATTCGATTTTTAAAAAACTTTGGAAAATCGCAAGCGCTTCATGCTGGTTTTGAAAAAGCCCAAGGTGATGTTGTGATAACCATGGATGCCGATTTACAAGACAATCCAGACGAAATACCAGAGCTTTATAATATGGTTATTAAAGATGGTTTCGATTTAGTTTCTGGCTGGAAAAAGAAACGTTACGATTCTGTTATTTCAAAAAACTTGCCTTCAAAACTTTTTAATTGGGCAGCAAGAAAAACTTCAGGTGTAAAACTTCACGATTTTAACTGTGGTCTTAAAGCTTATTCATTAGATGTTGTAAAAAATATTGATGTTAATGGCGAAATGCATCGTTACATTCCGCTACTTTCAAAAAATGCAGGTTTCAGTAAAATTGGTGAAAAAGTAGTAAAACATCAAGCCAGAAAATACGGTGAAACTAAATTTGGTATGAATAGGTTTGTTCATGGGTTTTTAGATTTAATTACCATCTGGTTTTTATCCCGTTTTGGCAAACGCCCTATGCATCTTTTTGGAGCTTTAGGTGTTATTATGTTTACTATTGGTTTTGGCTTTGCACTTTATTTAGGAATAGATAAATTATTCTTAAATCCTGCTGGTAGATTAATTACTGAACGTCCGCAATTTTACTTAGCTTTATCCACCATGATTATTGGTACACAATTTTTTGTAGCTGGCTTTTTAGGCGAAATTATATTACGCACTAAACAAGGCAAAAAGCGTTATTTAATTAAAAACGAGCTTAATTTTTAACAAACTATTTCGTTTTCGTTTTCTTATTATCTAAAATAGCAGTTTTTTAAAATATTTTCTGCTACAAATTATTATTTTTGAATACTATTACAATAAAGAACATTTATGATACATATCGAACCAAAAATTTTAGAGCGAATTAATTCATGGTTAACTCCTGCTTTTGATGCAGAAACACAGAATACTATAAAAAATAGTATTGCAAAAAACCCTAAAGATATTCAAGAGAGTTTTTATAAAGACCTAGAGTTTGGCACTGGCGGTATGCGAGGCGTTATGGGAGTAGGCACCAACCGTATAAATAAATATACGTTGGGTAAAAGTACTCAGGGTTTAAGCGCGTATTTACACAAACAATTTCCTAATGAAAAACCAAAAGCAGTTATTGCTTACGATTGTAGACATAATAGTAAAACCTTAGCTAAAGTTGTTGCCGATGTGTTTTCGGCAAATGGCGTTGAAGTTTATCTGTTCGAAGATTTAAGAACAACACCAGAATTATCATTTGCTGTAAAGCACCTAAATTGCCATTGTGGTATTGTTTTAACAGCATCTCATAATCCACCAGAATATAATGGTTATAAAGTGTATTGGCAAGATGGGGGTCAATTAGTACCACCACATGATAGCGCTTTAATAAATACGATTAATGCTTTAGAATATGCCGATATTAAATTTGAAGCTAATGAAAGTTTAATTCATAGTATAGGAAAAGATGTTGACGATGCATTTATTAATGCATCAGTAGAAAACGGATGTGTTGGTGCTACTCAAACTGCTAAAGACGATTTAACCATTGTGTTTACATCGATACATGGAACTTCTATTACAGCTGTTCCAGAAACTCTAAAACGTGCAGGTTTTAAAAATGTACATATTGTAAAAGAACAAGAAGTTCCAGATGGCGGTTTTCCAACGGTAAAATCACCAAATCCTGAAGAGCCAGAAGCTTTAAAAATGGCATTAGAATTAGCTGAAAAGGTAAATGCTGATATTGTGATTGGTACCGATCCTGATAGTGATAGATTGGGCGTTGCAATTCGTAATTCTGAAAACGAATTGCAATTACTTAACGGAAATCAGACCATGTTAATGATGACCGATTTCCTTTTAAAACAATGGAAAGCAGAAGGTAAAATAAAAGGTAAAGAATTTATTGCTACTACTATCGTCTCAACACCAATGCTAAACAATTTAGCCGCTACATATAATGTAGATAATAAAATTGTTTTAACTGGTTTTAAATGGATTGCTAAATTAATTCAAGATTTTCCAGAACTAGATTTTATAGGCGGTGGTGAAGAAAGTTTTGGTTTTATGGTAGGCGATTTTGTTCGTGATAAAGATGCTGTAACATCTACCCTTTTAGCATGCGAAATTGCTGCTATTACAAAATCAAACGGTAGTTCTTTTTATGAAGAACTTTTAAAACTTTATGTTGAACATGGTTGTTTTAAAGAAAAATTAGTATCAATTACTAAAAAAGGTATAGAAGGTGCTCAAGAAATTAAACAAATGATGATTGACGCTCGTGAAAACCCTTTTAAAATCATTAATGGGTCTAAAGTTGTGAAAATTGAAGATTATGATTTATCAACATCTAAAAATATGACAACTGGTGAGATAACTACAATTGATATCCCAAAATCGAACGTATTAATTTATTATACTGAAGATGGAAGTCAAGTAGCATTAAGACCAAGTGGAACAGAACCAAAGATAAAATTCTACGTAAGTGTAAATACAGAACTGAAATCTGTAGACCATTTTAAAGAAACTGAAATCGCTCTAGATAACAAAGCTGAAGCGATCTTAAAGGATATGAACCTTATTTAATGAATCATTTTTTTAATATATTAAGGTATGCAAAACCTTATAAAAGTTTTGCCATAGGACACATTATTTCTAATGTGTTTTTTGCTTTATTTGGTGCTTTATCTTTTATAGCTTTAATCCCCATGTTAGATATTTTGTTTGAAAAAAAAGACAAAATAGAACCCATAGTAAAACCAATTTATAAAGGTATTGGCTCTTTAAAGGATTTTTATAAAGATTATTTAGCTTATCAAGTAAACCTGTATGCCGAAAACGATCCACAAAAAGCATTATTATTAGTTGTCGGTTTAATAATTTCTTTATTTCTATTAAAGAATATTTTTGGCTATTTAGCCAATTATTTTATGGTTTTTCTTAGAAATGGTGTTGTTCGTGATTTAAGAAATGCTGTGTATAAAAAAACTGTTGAGCTTCCCCTTTCTTATTTTTCTGAACAGAAAAAAGGAGACATTATGGCTAGAGTAACTAATGATGTTTCTACACTTCAATATTCAATGCTACCCGTTTTAGAATTAATTGCCAGAGAACCCCTAATGATTATTTTCACTATTATAATGATGCTAATTATTAGTTTAAAACTCACAGTTTTCGTATTTATTTTTATTCCATTATCAGGTATAATCATTTCAAAAATTGGTAAAAGTCTAAAACGTAAATCTGATCGCGTTCAAAGCGAACAAGGTGTTATTTTATCTACTTTAGAGGAAACACTTACTGGATTACGCATCATAAAGGGGTTTAATGCTGAATACAAATTTGATACAAAATTTAGAGAATCAACCCATCGCTTTTATAACTTTTCAAATAAGCTTTTAAATCGTCAAAACCTCGCATCACCAACAAGTGAATTTCTTGGAATTTTGGTGATTTCTATATTATTATGGTATGGCGGTCAACTTGTATTAGTTGATAAATCGCTTGATGGTAGTTCGTTTATAGCATACATGGGTTTAGCATACAATATTATGGTTCCTGCTAAAGCCATTTCTCGTGGTCTATATAATATCAAACAAGGTAATGCCGCTGCAGAACGTATTCAAGAAATTATTGATACTCCAAATCCATTAAAAGATAAAGAAGATGCCATTACCAAAATAAGTTTTGATTCACAAATAGAATTTAAAAATATTTCGTTCAAATATCTAGATGAGTTTGTACTAAAAGATTTTTCGCTTACCATTCCTAAAGGCAAAACAGTTGCTTTAGTTGGTCAATCTGGTAGTGGTAAATCTACCATTACTAATCTAATCACACGATTTTATCATGTTAATAAAGGAGAAATTTTAATTGATGGCATAAATATTAACGATATAACTACAAGCTCTTTAAGAAGCCAATTAGGTATTGTAACACAAGACGCCATTCTTTTTAATGACAGTATTAAAAACAATTTAAAACTTGGTAATGATAATGCTACCGATGACGAGATTATTGAAGCTCTAAAAATTGCCAATGCTTGGGAATTTGTTAAAGACTTACCTGAAACTATTGAAACCAATATTGGTGACTCTGGAAACAAACTTTCTGGTGGACAAAAACAACGTTTAAGTATTGCGAGAGCCGTATTAAAAAGTCCGCCAATAATGGTGCTAGATGAAGCGACCTCAGCTTTAGATACTGAAAGCGAACGTTCAGTTCAAGTTGCCTTAGAAAATATGATGAAAAATAGAACATCAATTGTTATTGCACATAGATTATCTACAATTCAAAACGCAGACCAAATTGTGGTTTTAAATAAAGGAGAAATTGTTGAACAAGGTAAGCATAATGAGCTAATAGCTAAAAAAGGTGTCTACCAAAAACTGGTAGATATGCAAAGTTTTGAATAAGTTTTCAAAAAATTATAAATAAAAAAGGATAGAGATTTGGGCTTCTATCCTTTTTTTGTTCATTGCTAGACTTGGGGACGACTAACAACATAAGTAGGTTTATGTTACAAACATATAATAAAAAACCATTTCTTACAAGAAAAAACACACTTAATCGGTAATAAATTACATTTAATCGATAATTTAAATCCTAAACTACTGATAAACAAGTGTTTATTTTTTAATAAAAATTAAAAACTAGGCTTTTAAACTTTTAGTATATTTAACAGTCTAACCTCTAAAGTATTTTCTTGATAGACGAAGTACAATTATTAATAAAATTAAAATCGGAAGACTATAAAGAGCAGGCCTTTAGAGATTTAATAAAGCTTTATAAGGAACGTTTGTATTGGCATATCCGTAATATTGTGAAGTCGCATGATGATGCAGATGATGTACTTCAGAATACTTTCATAAAGATTTACAAAAATATTCATAACTTTAAAGGAGATAGTAAATTATTTTCTTGGATGTATCGTATTGCAACCAATGAGTCAATTACGTTTATAAACAAAAACGCAAAACGCTTACAAACCACAAATGAAGAAGTACAGCAATTAGCCATAAATAATTTAACTTCAGATGTATATTTTGAAGGTGATGAAATTCAGCTTAAATTACAAAAAGCCATTGCTACTTTGCCAGAAAAACAACAATTAGTATTTAATATGAAATATTTTGAAGATATTAAATATAAAGATATGGCAGATATTTTAGAAACTAGCGAAGGTGCTTTAAAAGCATCATACCATATTGCAGTAAAAAAAATTGAAGCTTATTTAACTCAAAATTAAACCTTTAATAAAACTATTAGTCTTAGTATTAAGATGAAAAACAAAAAATTACATAATATAAAAGAAACAGGATTAAAAGTTCCAAAAGATTATTTTGATAATCTTGAAGATACTGTTTTGCGTCATATTAAACTCAAAGAATTATCTAGTGAGTCAGGTTTTAAAACACCCAAAAATTATTTTGATACTTTAGAAGATAGTATTTTAAGTAAAACCTCTGAAAAAGAACATATAAAAGTTATTTCCCTTTTTAGTAGAAGAAACCTTATTTATGCTTCTAGTATTGCAGCAGCTATTCTATTACTTTTTAACCTTTCTATTTCTGAAAAAAAATCAGATTGGGATAAATTAGATAGTGAAACTGTTGAAAATTATATTATTGAAGAGAATATCGGATCTTACGAAATAGCATCTTTATTATCTGAAGATTCTTTTATAGAAGATGATTTTGCTATCCATAGTCTTAATCAAGAAAATGTTGAAAACTACTTATTAGATAATTTAGATATTGACGATTTAATTATTGAATAAAACACCTATTTACAAATGAAAACTTATATCATTACAATATTTATTCTATTATTTTCAGTTAGCCTTTTTGCACAACAGAACAGAGATCGTGTAAAGGCGCTAAAAGTATCTTTTATAACTGAAAAATTAGATTTAACCCCAAAAGAAGCTCAAGCTTTCTGGCCTATTTACAATGCTTATGATGACAAATCTAATAAAATTAAGCATGAAGATATGCGAAGTATTCGTAGAGAAATTAAGCAAAATTTAAGTACGCTTACTGATGCAAAAGCATCAGAATTATTGGATAGATTTATAGAAGCCGAAAATAATTTACATGAAGAGCACATGGAATTAGTTTCTAAGCTAAAAAAAATAATTTCGCCTCAAAAAATAATTTTATTAAAATCTGCTGAAGATGATTTTAAGAGAAAACTCTTCGATCAGTATAAAAGGAAACGTGGTGAATTAAATAATAAATAAAAAAACGAGAAGCAGTTAGCTTCTCGTTTTTTTATTCTCTGAAAGTCAGTTTAGAAATTCTGCCTTTTCCAGCGGTATAAGCTACACTATCGTTTAAGAACCGAATTGTATAAAAACCTTCATCGCTTAAATGTTTCCAAGATTCACCAGAATCGTTACTATAATCAATACCCTTAAAACCAACAACAACTAATTCTTCACCTCTTCTATTTGGAATATACTGCACACAACTTCTATATCCTGGAGCCTTACCATCTGCAACAATTTCCCAGGTTTTACCGCCATCATTAGTTCTCATTTTATTAGCATTATTGTTATCTGGTTTGGTGTAATCGCCTCCAATGGCAAAACCATTTAATTCATCATAAAAATCGATGGAATACATTCCTGTAGTCTCTTTTCCTTGAATAATTGGCGTATCAAAAACCTGCCATGTTTTTCCTTTATCTGGTGAATATAAAACTCTACTTGCCTTTCCTCCTGTAGCTACCCATATTTTATTACCAACAATAGCAATATTGGTATCGCTTGCTGCAAAAGCTGCTTCTCCACTTTTAGCTTTTGGCAAATCATTACAAGATATTTTTTTCCATATATTACCACTATCTCTGGTGATTATGATGCTCATACAACCATCGGTTGGATCTCCAATAGCAATACCTTCTTCATCGTTCCAAAAAGTCATAGAATCATAGAAAACACCTTCTTTAGCTTCTTTATAAACCAATTCCATTTTTCCATGACTTCCCGTTTTGTATAATAATGCAGGATTATCAATACTTAACATAAAAAAATCACCACTTGTATGAGTTACCGCTCTAAAATGTAAATCTACACTATCGTACTTTTGAACAGATTTTTGCCATAATTCTCTCTTAGAACTGTATAGCCCAAAAACACCCTTATTAGATGCAAAAGCTAAACTTTTATCATTAAGAATTTCTATAGCTCTTATACTCAATAACGAATCTTCTAAAAGTGTTTCTATTTTAACCTCAGAAATATTTCTAGGTACATTAGCTTCCTTTTTTCCGCAAGAAAATAAAAGCATCACCATTAATAACAAAAAGAAAAACTGTTTCATAAATTTCAAGTTTCTATAAAAATAGATAAAGCTTCATGAATTAACACGAAGCTTTATCAACAAAATAGAACTAACTTAACTAAATTTCTTTTTTGCAATATTTTAATATGCCTTTTTAAACGTTCTAAATCAATCTCTGAAGTACCATTAAACGCCTCTTATACAACCTTGTTCATCTATTAAAATAAAATTTTAGGCATGTATAAAATCACTTTCATCTTGAGTCTTTATAAAATCTTCATCAGTAAAATAACCGTTTTTAGCAATATCATATAGTTCCTCTTTATTTCCTGTAACCAAATGCCATTTATCAACATTTACTCCATTTCGTTCTGCATATTGTTTTAAAATAGGAATAGAATCTTTCCAAGGCATTACAGTGTGGGAAAGCAACTTTATATCATCATTTTTTAAATAATATTCTTGTAGGTTTCTCATGTTTTTAATAAGCTTAGGCCAAATGCCAGGGTAACTTGTAAATTACTAATAAAGGGAATACTAAAAAAGTTTTGAGATTTTGCATATTCATATTTTATGAATAAAACTCTACTAAATAAATAAAGTTCAATTTAAAAGTATGAAAATGAATTATTCTCTACTAGTTTTCTTCCTTTAAAGCTTTAATATCAATGATTAATTGTGCCATAGAAGCGTTATTTAAACCATTATAAATACCCCTAATATGCTTGTTTTTATCAATCAACAAAAAATTTTCGGTGTGTAGAAAATCGTCAATACTTTTTTGCTCTCCTAAATCATTTTCAATAAAATAAAAATCTCTTCCTAAACTATATATTTCTGCCTTATCTCCAGTTACTAAATGCCATTTACCATCAATAACACCATTGTTTCTCGCATAATCTTTAAGAACAGAAACAGAATCTACACTGGGCGTTACAGAATGTGATAAGAGTAACACCTCCGAGTCGGTCTTAAACGCTTCTTGAATTTTAAACATATTCTTTGTCATTTTTGGACAAATACCGGGGCAGCTTGCAAAAAAGAAATCTGTGATATAGATTTTATTATCAAACGTTTTTTGAGTTATCGTATCTCCTAACTGATTGATTAATTTAAAATCAGGTATTTTATGAAACGCCTTTTCTTCCTTAGAGCTTGGTGTTATCCAATTTGGTGTAAACGATTCCTCGTTATAATATGGTAAATATTCAATTCTACTAGTTTCTAAAACTTCTATATTTTCTTTTTTAAATTGTTTTTTACAACCTAATGCAATTACTAATAAAAAAAGTAATACGATTCTATAATTTTTTTTTCCTAATAATAACTTCATCTTCTAATCTATAACATGAATTTGCTCTTCTCACACCAAAAATACGACCATTTTTGACAACTTAACTATTTGTTTAAAAGAGAATTATAAGTAATAAAAATGTTTAAAATTAGTAACATGATTATTAAAAATAAGAGACTGATGATTAATGCTTTTTTGTTGATTTTCATTTAGTTTAGTTATGGTTTATTTACTTTTTGATGTATTTCTTAAAAAAAACTTGTGCTAGACCTTAATTCTATTTAAGAACAAACACTCTTTTAAACCTATTTCACAACCTAAAATGAGGTTTGTTAAATAAAAAGCTCCATAAAAAATATTATGAAGCTTTTTAAACTAACTACCAATCAACCAAACATTATTTATACAATCATAACTTATTATTTTCTTTTTGCCTTAGATGCATTCTCTAATTCTTTCAGAGTTAAAAACCCATCTTCATCAGCATCTATTTTTTCAAAATCTTTTGCTAAATGCCCCCTTGCTTCTTTTTTACTCAACTTACTATCATTATCAGTATCCATTTCTTTGAATAATTCTGCTGTATTGGGCTTTTGCTTAGTATTACCTTGTTGCTGATTTCTTTGTCGCTCTGGTTTTGGAGCCTTTTCTAATTCTTCTTTGGTAATAAAACCATTTTCATCTATATCGATTTTAGAAAAATCTTTTGATAACGGACCTTTTACTTCTTTTAATGATAATTTACCATCTTCATTAACATCCATCATTTTGAATATTTCGTCGGTAGTTGGTCGCTGTTGCCTGTTTTGGTTTCCGTTAGAAGGTTGTGCCGTTAAAACAATTGAAAAAAGGCATGCTATTATTCCTGAAAACAAGCGTACTTTATGTGTATTAAATTTCATGATTTTATTTTATTGTTATGATTATTTAGATGTTGATTATTTTAAAATACTTGTGTAACAATTTGTTTTTAACAATTATTTATGATTTTGTTTATAAAATAAGCTGTCTAAAAAAGTATCATTCTAAATGCTATGAAGAATTTCTAAAAATTTTAATATTTTGATTTTTTAGATAAATAAGATTCTTCGCTTTGCTCTGAATGACAACGATCATCGCTTTTTAGACAGCCTCTTTTAAAACAAAGCTACTAATCAAATACATTCTTATGACTTATTATTTTATTATTCTCCAAGATAACTACTTACTGCCGAAGCACGACTTGACACATGCGATTTAAGTGTTGAAACCGCAGATTGAAAATCGGCACTACTATTAAAAAAGGTATATCCAGAAACCTCCGTTGTTGCATAAGGCTCTATTAAAGCAGCATATGTTGTATATAATGCTTGCATGGCACTGGTATTAAACGCACCATCTACAACTTCTTTTACGTAAGCGTCGTATTTTGCTTTATAAACAGCATCTTGATACAAATAACCAATTAATGGCCAACTAGACGAGCTTAAACCTGAGAAATTTAATGGAAGTGCTCCTTCTCGTTTACCAGTTTGTAATGCTTCATTATTATCCCATGCAATCCAAGTTAATTTACTTGTTTCTGGATTGTTATATAAGAAATAATTATGAGTCATTCTACCATAGGTATCCCAATTTTGAATGACTGTATTAACTGCTAAATATTTTAAAAACACATCAGTATCTAAAACAGCATCTAAATTTGTCCTCCAAGTTGCAGCATCTGAAGTTCTAGAACCGTCATGCAAGATTGATAATAAACTTGACACATCTGTAAAATTAGCCTCATCTTCATTTGTTTTCTTCACATACTCATCTTCATCATAAGTACCACTTGCAAAAGATGCTGCGTCGCCGTCTGGTTTGTATAAATTACCTTCATCACTTGAGAACTGAGTTTCTATTACCGTATCATCAACTTCTTCAACTAAAGTATATAATCCAAAATATTGAGGACCATCACCATGATCTACATAAACGGTACAAAATGCTGTATGCGACATCGCTAAGCCTGCATTCATAAATACATCGGCAGCTACTTTTTCTCGTAGCATTGAACTATCATCAAAATTATTTTTAAGACTTAGCTTTTTAAACCCATAAAAACGTTGGTTGTCTATTTGTGGATATTCATCTTCAAACTCATCAAAATCTAATTTAAATGAGAGTTTTAATATCCCATTTCGCCAGCTAGTCTGTAAACTAGAATTCCCTTTAAATCTAACGCCTACTCGATACCATTCTTTACCTTCATAAAATACTTCTGCAGGTACAAAAATAGGATTATCATCTGTTTCTAATACTCCACCACCGCGAGATCCTGAGCCAAAAGCACCATAAGTAGACGTCATATCATCCAACATACTTTCCCATCTGGCTTCAGTAATAACAATATCTAATCTTTTAACTTCTGTATCGTTAAAAATCTCGTCAAAATCTGGATCTGCATCTTTACTATGCGTTGCATCTGTCCAGTCTGATGCTACAAAATCTGTATCATCATAAGTTTCACCTGTATTTGTCTCTTCTTGTTCTTCTTCTGCAACATCATCTATTACAGACTTATCATTACTGCATGCTACAAAACATATAACACCTAGTAAAAGAAATAACATTATTGAATATTTTTTCATCTTAAAATTATTTTTGTTAGCCATAACTATTTGTTTTTAAAAGTGTACGTGTATTTTAGTCCTATTATATTAGTTGTTTCAGGTATATCAACATTTAAGTCTTTTTCAAAACGATAATAAAGACCTATTTCTCCAAAATTCTTTATTTCGTAATCTGTACCAAATGTTAAACGGTATTTACTAAACCCATTATTATCATTATCTTCTTGAAAGCGATTAAATATTTCTGCAGAAAACTTCGGGTCTAAAGGCCATTTTTTCACGTTATATTTAATGGATGTTTTTAAACGTATGTTTTGGTTGGCGTAATCGCCTTCTTCGGAAGAAATACCTAACTCGTTTTTATTTTGATAACGCAATCTATACCCCAAAGAAAACCGATCTAGTTTATGTTTATAGGTAGCGTCTAAATTAAATCTAAAATGATTTTCGTAACCTTGAAGGTTTCCTTGATTATCGTTTTCTCTTATAAAACGAAGTCCGCCGCCTAAACTAAAATTTTTAAGAATTTCATATTCGGCATTTAGTTCTGTAAAATATTCATCAATTACAGAAATGTCTTCTTTTAATCGTAAGTGCTCTTCTAAACCAAAACTCCATTTTTTGTTTAATTTATATTTAAGCTCCAAGCTATTCCACGATGCCCAATCACTAGTATCATCAGTTTGTGCAAAACTCTGTGTTATTTGCATAAAACATATAATAACTATAATAAAAGACGATTGTTTAATTTTAAGTAATTTCATAATCATGCTTTAATTTCCTTTAAAATAGAAAATGGTAACATTTGCTGTATCTTTTAAAAAATCTACATCGCCTATGGTAACTTTATTAATATTTAAACCTGTTCTGTTTTCTAAATCGCTTTTTAATTTCTCATGGTTTTCGGGTTTTATGTTTTCAATATTTTCATAAATAATGGATTTGGATTCTTCCTGTTTTAAAGCCCAATACCTTTCAATAATAACAAGTATTGATATGATAAGAATGTTGGCTCCAATAATTTCGGCATAACTCATTTTTTTATTAGCCAAGGAGTTTATAACAGATACCCCAATAACCACAAATAAATACGTCATTTCTTTTATTGGAATTGGGTCTGTTCGGTAGCGAATAATTCCAAAAATGGCAAATAAACCTAATGCCATACCAATATCTAATTCATATTTTTTAAGAGTAAAACATAAGAAAAATACAATAGCACTAATTAAATAATATGTAAATACATAATCTTTTCTTTTAGCAAACGGATAATAAACAAATCGGATTATTAGAGTTAAAAACGTGAAATTGATTATGAACCTAAAAACCATTTTGTAAAAATCATCATCAAACAAGGGGATATCTAAAAACTCCATATTTACGTTGTTATATTATTTATTTTTATTAATTTTTTCTTGAAAACATTATATTTTAAATCATTGTAAAGGCTTATCATACCTATACAATATTTACTTATACTATAGGGGTTTTGTCTATAGGACTTTAAAATTTTCACAATTTTTGAATTTCTATTAAAACGCTCTTGCTTTAGCTCTATAACCACTAAATTTTCATAGTTTTTTTCTATACCGTTTATTTTATATGTAAGATTCAAATCTATAGTAACACGTTCTTTATTTTTAATATTAACCAAAGTAATGCGGTTAAATCCATTCCATAAACTAGGTGACAAATTGTAATCTTGCTCGGTTGTTTTAGAAATAAACTCAATTGATGATTTTGATAAATCAGTCTCAAAATCGCTTACAGGAATTCTTGTTTTTTGGGTTTCTCCTTTTCCATTTTTTTGTTTTACCTCAAGAAAGCACAGATCAGATTCTATGTATTTACGTTGCCTAACCTTTGTTCTATTATTTTTCCCGTTATGATGGTCTTTATAAAATTTATTGTTTGGTGTATCAAAATATAAAGACGAATAACTCATTATCCTATCATTATTAATTTCTAAAACTTTATAATGATTATATATAGCTTTTAAAACAGAAACTAATTGCGATTTACTAATTATAAATTTGGTATCGGTTCGTTTCATTAATGCAACACTATTCATTTCTTCTAAAGAAATTGCAGAAAACATATTTATGCTATTTTTAATAACGTCTTGTATTTTCAACTCACCCATACATTGTTAATTTAGTGTAATTTTAATGTTACCTTATTGTTACTTTGGATGTAGTTTTATTTTTAAACTTGCGAGTAGAAATGTTAATATTTCGTTAAAAACAGACGCATAAAAAAAGACTCTCATTTTACAAGAGAGTCTATAAATAACATAAAACTTTATTTTATTAATGCCTAGGTGGTGGCATATCTTCAGGTGGTGGTCCATCTGGTCTGCCATGTGGAGGCGGACCATCCATTCTACCTTCTGGACGTTCCCTATTTGGTGGTGGCCCTCCTCTGCCTCGAGGTCCTCCATTTCCTGATTTACGCAAAGCATCATTAATAATTTTTTCAAAATTTGCTTTTTGTTTATCATTACAAATACTTTGTATACCTCTTAAATTATAAAAAATTGATTTTTCCCGTTCTTGCTCCTTAACCCCTAATAAACTAATTATAGAATCTATTTTAGTATTAGAAACGTCATCTGCAGTAATTAATGTAAATAATTCGTCTTTTAGCTTTTTAGTATCTTCAGTATACTTTATCATGTTTTGATGATGTTCTTCATCTAACTTTTTAAACTGTTGGATTTGATTATCATCAAACTCTAATACTTCAACTATAAAATCCATTGGCCTTTTTCTTTGCATTTCATTGGGCTTATCTGCTGAATTTCCTAAATAGTTAAATAGAAAAAAACCATTGACCACTATTAAAAATACTAAGAGAATGTATAATAGAATATTTTTCTTCATAAGCATTAGTTTATATCTAATAGCGTTTCATCTGCATCAATAATTAATCCATAATTATCTGCAAATTCGTTAATATTAGTATCGTAAGTATCCGAATTTATTTGAGTAAAAGCCAAAACATTTAAAACTATTACACATACTAAAGTAGCTAATTGTAATTTAGGAGTAAACCAAGTAAAAGCAATCTTTTCTTCTTCCTTTTCTGCAAATAATCGGTTCATGGTTTTGTCCTTAAAAAAGGGAGATACTTTAACCTCATTAATTGCGTCCATAGCACTAAAAGTGCGTTCTACTTTTTCTTGTATATCATTATTTGTTTTCATCTGTAAATTTTATTTTTTTAAACAGTCAGATGCGATTCGCATTATAAATAGTTCATTCATTATTATAACTTAAACCTTTCTCATTTTATAATTATTATTTTGGATGCAATAATTTCGAAAAACTTGCGTTAACTTTCATTTTTATAAAAATTTTCTAAAAGGTTTTGTAAATTCTTTTTTGCTCTAAACATCAAAGACTCAATTGATGAGACACTTTTTTCAGTAATGTCACTAATTTCTTGGTAACTCTTTCCATCTACCTTACAAAGCGTAAAAACTATTCTTTGAGCATCAGGCAACTGATTAATAGCTTTAAATAAAGTTTCGCTTTTTTCTTTATTTTCCATTATAATTCCTGGATGATTCATTTCGGTAAAATAGCTGGTTTTATCCATAGGAATTTCATTTCCCCTAATAGATTGTAAAAAAGCAAAACGCTTCTTTGTGTTACGCTTTCTTATAAATTCCAAACATTTATTTGTGGTAATTCTATATATCCAAGTTGATAATTTAGAATTGCCTTTAAACTTACTAATGGAATTAAAAACTTCAACAAAAACCTCCTGTGCAATATCTTCGGCATCCTCTTTATTCGGCACAAAAGATATACAAGTCGCAAATACTTTTTGTTGAAAATCGCTAATCAACTTACTATAAGCAGATTGCTTTTTATCAATTAAATCATTTATAAAATTTTGCTCTTCCAAATACCAACTTTAATAGGCACAAAATAGGAAAATTTATTGATGAATTAAACGTAACTTTGCAGCCTTATTTACACACGATGCGATTACACAGAAATTTATGCTTTGCAGTTATAGACGGATTAACCTTAATTTTTAATGAAGGTAAGTATGCCGATAAGGTGATACAACAACTATTAAAACGCGATAAACGTTGGGGCGCAAGAGACAGAGGTTTTGTTGCTGAAACCACTTACGAAATGGTTCGATGGAAACGCCTATATGCAGAAATTGCTGAAGTTAAAGAACCTTTTGATCGTGATAACCTATGGCGTATGTTCGCTGTTTGGGCAACCTTAAAAGGTATAAAATTACCCGATTGGAAATATTTTGAAGGTACACCTTTACGAAAAATTAAAGGGCGTTTTGATGAGCTTTCAAAGATTAGAAAATTAAAAGAGTCTATTCCAGATTGGATGGATGAGATAGGTATTAAGGAATTAGGAAAAGACATTTGGAGCAAAGAAATTAATGCCTTAAACCAACAAGCTGATGTTATTTTAAGAGTAAACACACTTAAAACAACAAAAGAAAAACTTCAGATTGAATTATTCGATTTAGATATTGAAACTGAATTTTTAGATAACCACCCAAGTGCACTAAAATTAAAAGAACGTGCCAATGTGTTTTCTACAGAAGCTTTTAATAATGGTCATTTTGAAGTTCAAGATGCAAATTCGCAATTAGTTGCTGAATATTTAAACGTAAAACCTGGTATGCGTGTAGTTGATGCTTGCGCGGGTGCGGGTGGAAAAACATTGCATTTAGCCGCATTAATGGAAAATAAAGGACAAATTATTGCCATGGATATTTATGGTAATAAACTGAACGAATTAAAACGACGTGCTAAACGAAACGGTGCCCATAATATTGAAAACCGTGTTATAGAATCTACCAAAGTTATTAAAAAACTTTACGATAAAGCCGATCGTGTTTTAATTGATGCGCCTTGTTCTGGTTTGGGTGTATTACGAAGAAATCCTGATGCAAAATGGAAACTACAACCTGATTTTATTGATAAAATAAAAAAAACGCAACAAGATATTTTACAACAATATTCTAGAATGGTTAAAGTAGGCGGACAATTGGTTTATGCAACCTGTTCGGTATTACCTTCAGAAAACCAAGAACAAGTAGCTGGTTTTTTAAAATCGGAAGGCGGAGAAAATTTTACGCTTATTAAAGACAAAAAAATATTATCTCATACATCTGGTTTTGATGGGTTTTATATGGCGTTGCTGGAACGGAAAGCTTAACTTCTTATTATGCTTTTGTCACACTGACCGCAGTCGAAGTGTTGTTTCAAAATCTCATCTTTCACAACTAAAAAATTAAAATTCTAATAGAAAACCATGAATTTTTTTCATGGTTTTTGGTATAAAAAATTAATTATCTTTACAAGGTAACAGCTACAAAAAACTTACGATATCCTGATGTATTTATGGGATATGAAATATAAAAGTTGTTATATAACACGAGAGTTTGTGCGCAAACTCCCGTTAGCTACAATTATCAGAATAAGAAGTACTTCAAAGCAGAATGGAATGAAACACGTGGAGATGAATATGATAATTTGGGAACTTCAATTTGGTTTCTGGAATTAGATAATGAAAACTTTCCTTCTAGACAAATAGAAGTTTACCTGAATGGAAAACGATTGAAATATGATAAAGTTAACTACCAAGATAAATTTGGTATGTTAGGAGATCAATCATTAGATATCGAAGAAATTAATGGAATGAACGGAATTGAAATCACTCTTGCTGAATTCGAAACTGAATGGTTAACTCAAAGTATGTGAAAAATGCCAAATTGTAAACTTTGTTTAGATAAAGAAGCTGATAAACCAAATTCACATATAATTCCCAAATTTCTTGGTAAACGAATTTTTTCTTCTAATCCAAGATATTCTATTAAAGTCGATAGAAAAGGAAAAAGTAGAAAAATTCAAGACATATCAAAAGAGAGTAATATTCTATGCAAAGATTGTGAAAAACGCTTGTCTCATTTAGAAACTTGGAATTCTAGAAAAATAACTTCAATTAACAATTACAACAATTTAAAAGATAACTTTGAATTAACTAATTACGGAAAAAATAAAATTTTAGAATGCTTGAATGTTAATCCAATTGGATTTAAAATCTTCTTATATTCAATGGTTTGGAGATGTTCCATTTCAAGTTTACCCGAATTTGAAAGTTTTGAATTAGATAATGAAACAGAAGCTGAATTAAGAACATTTTTGGACGAAATACTTAAAAACAGTCATACTGAATTAATTAATGCTATATCACAATTATCAGAATTTCCAAACTATGATTATTGTATGTTCAAGCCATTATTTCGGAATGACAATACAAGAGGAATATTCACAGCATATAGAGTAGATAAGTTCCTATTCGGAATCTTTACAGGAGACTTTATTTTTTTCTTTTTCTCTAACTCAAAAGATATTCATCCAGCTTATAAACTAGTTTCTAACTATCAAAACCAAAAAGTAATAATAACTTTGGCTGGAACTGATGATTGGAATAGTCTGAATGAAAAAGTTATTAGAAAAATGCTAAAATAATAGTAGCTAACAAAAAACTAAGTTAAAAATAACGATCATAATGCTTAAACGAAAATGAATTTTACAAATTTAAAGTCATTGTTAAACTGCAACTATATTTCAGAACTGGACAGATTCTAAAAGAAATCAATTGCAAATAAAATTAGAAAAATTCAACTCACAATTAAGTTTGACTCTATGTTTCCTTAATTATTTTCATCAAGCTGAACATTCTTAAAAATGTAATAGTTTGAATCTATTAATGCAAAAATATAGAATAATGACTTCTAACTTAAAATCACACCTCTCAACCCTTTTAAAAGAAACTATAACAAACGTATCATCTGTTGGTGGTGGAGATATTTCGGAAGCTTATAAAATTGATACAGTAAACAGTTCTTATTTTTTAAAATTGAATAGTGCAGATGCATTAAACATGTTTAAAACAGAAGTTTATGGTTTAAACCTAATTGCTAAAACAAACACCATAAAAACACCAAATATTATAGCTTTTGATAGATTTGAAAATTCTGCTTTTTTGTTGATGGAATTTGTGGAATCTAAACGACCCACAATAGAAGATTTTAAAGTTTTAGGTGAACAATTAGCTGCTTTACACAAATGCACTTCGGAGCGTTATGGATTAGGTACGGATAATTACATTGGCAGTTTAGCACAAAGTAATGCCATACATAAATCTTGGGTTGATTTTTATACTCATGAACGTTTATTACCTCAACTGGAAATAGCGAAACAAAAAGGTTTTCTTTCTGGTTCTGAGTGTCCATCAGAGCAACATATTAAAAACTCATTAAAATTATTGTTTAAAGGTGTAAAACCATCTTTACTTCATGGTGATTTATGGAGCGGTAATTATTTAATTTCAAAAGATGGTGAGCCCTATCTAATTGACCCAGCTATTTATTTTGGTCACAACGAAGTTGATATAGCCATGATAAAATTGTTTGGTGGTTTTGGCAATGACTTTTATGAGTCGTATCACTCATATTTTCCATTAAATAAAAATACATCTGCCAGAATTGAGATTTACCAATTGTATTATTTGTTAGTACACTTAAATTTGTTTGGCAGTAGTTACTATGCTTCGGTAGTTTCTATTTTGAATACATATTTTTAAAGTTTCTGTCATTCCTCGATTGATGCGAAATCCACAAAAATAACATAGATTCCTGCCTTCGCAGGAATGACAAAACCCAAACTTTCGAACTAACCTCGGCAAGTAAATGCGTTAGAAATTAAGGAATTAATTAAAACCAACCGACTAAGAGGAAAACGACCGTTGAAAGCACGCTCCTTGTGGCAACACATAAAAACAAAAACACCTGTTAAAAACTCCTTAATAACTCTCAATTTTCAACATGATTTTTAACTAAAATTACACTTAAAAAAAGTAAATTTGTGCTTTACTTTAAACTAAACAAACTCATACATAATGATTCATTTCTTTGGAAACGTAAATAGCAAAGTTTTTGCTGTTCAAACAACAAAAGAATTATCAACTGAAACGATATCGAAACTAACATGGCTTTTTGCTAGTCCTGAACTTGTTTCAGGAGCTCCTAAAATTGAACAAGCATCTCTCGATGCTTTTTTTATTGGTCCACGTGCTGCGATGATTACACCTTGGAGTACCAATGCAGTTGAGATCACTCAAAATATGGGTATTTCAGACATTATTAGAATTGAAGAATTTGAAGCTGTTGCTGAAGATTTTGAAGAATTTGACCCGATGATTTCGGAGAAATTTGATGGTTTGAATCAAGAATCATTTACCATTGATATTCAACCAGAACCAATTCTTAATATTGAAGATATATCTGCTTATAACGAGCAAGAAGGCTTATCGTTAAGTGATGAAGAAGTAGAATATTTAGAAGGTGTTTCAAAGAAAATAGGACGCCCTTTAACCGACTCTGAAGTGTTTGGATTTTCACAAGTGAATAGCGAGCATTGTCGTCATAAAATTTTTAACGGCACGTTCGTAATTGATGGTGAGGAAAAACCAACCTCGTTATTTAAACTCATTAAAGAAACATCGAAGCAACATCCAAATGATATTGTTTCGGCATATAAAGATAATGTGGCTTTTATAAAAGGCCCAAAAGTGGAACAATTTGCTCCAAAACGTGCAGATATTCCTGATTACTACACAACTCAAGATTTTGAATCCGTAATATCGCTTAAAGCGGAAACACATAATTTCCCAACAACCGTTGAGCCTTTTAATGGAGCTGCAACAGGTTCTGGTGGCGAAATAAGAGATAGACTTGCAGGCGGAAAAGGTTCTTTACCATTGGCAGGTACTGCGGTTTATATGACTTCATATTCTAGACTTGAAGACCCATCCGACTCCGCTCTGGGCAAGCCATGGGAGCAAGCCATTGCAGCACGCAAATGGCTATACCAAACCCCAATGGATATTTTAATTAAAGCATCCAACGGTGCATCGGACTTCGGAAACAAGTTTGGACAACCGCTTATCTGTGGTTCGGTATTGACTTTTGAGCATGACGAGGCTTCGACTTCGCTCAGCCTACAAAATACTTCGACTTCGCTCAGCCTACAAAATGCTTCGACTTCGCTCAGCTCCCAAGAGGAACTAAACCTGAGCACTGAGCGTAGTCGAAGTGATAAAAATCCTAAACCGCGTAAACTTGGTTACGACAAAGTAATTATGCAAGCAGGAGGTATCGGATACGGAAAAGCAGACCAAGCTTTAAAAGACGTACCAAAAGCAGGTGATAAAATCGTGATTCTTGGTGGCGAAAATTACCGTATTGGTATGGGTGGTGCTGCAGTATCATCCGCTGATACTGGCGCATTTGCTTCGGGCATCGAATTAAATGCGGTACAACGTTCTAACCCAGAAATGCAAAAACGTGCTGCTAATGCTGTTCGTGGTATGGTAGAAAGTGATGAAAATTTCATAGTGTCTATTCACGATCATGGTGCTGGCGGACACCTCAACTGTTTATCTGAATTGGTTGAAGATACCGGTGGAAAAATAGATTTAGATGCACTTCCCGTTGGAGATCCTACGCTATCTGATAAAGAAATTATAGGTAACGAATCTCAAGAACGTATGGGATTAGTAATTGGAGAACAACATATTGAAACATTGCATAAAATTGCAGATCGTGAGCGCTCACCCATGTATACCGTTGGAGATGTAACTGGTGATGATCGTTTTACATTTCAATCTAAAACCAAAGGCAACAAACCTATGGATTTAGCTATGGAAGATATGTTTGGCAGTTCGCCTAAAACAGTAATGACTGATAAAACAGTTAAAAGAAACTACAGTGATATTACTTATAATTCTGAAAATTTTCATGACTATTTAGAGCAAGTATTGCAACTTGAAGCCGTGGCTTGTAAAGATTGGTTAACAAATAAAGTAGATCGCTGTGTTGGAGGTAAAGTTGCGAAACAACAATGTGTTGGTCCATTGCAATTACCACTAAATAATGTTGGCGTCATGGCATTGGACTATAAAGGAAAGGAAGGTATTGCCACCTCAATTGGGCACTCCCCTATTTCTGGATTAATTAACCCTGTTGCTGGTAGTAGAAACTCCATTACCGAAGCGTTAACTAATATTATTTGGGCACCTTTAAAAGATGGACTGAAATCAGTATCGTTATCTGCAAACTGGATGTGGCCTTGTAAAAATGAAGGTGAAGATGCCCGTTTGTATGAAGCGGTTGAAGCAATTTCAGAATTCTCAATTGACTTAGGAATCAACGTTCCTACTGGAAAGGATTCATTGTCTATGAAACAAAAATATCCTGATGGTGATGTGATTTCTCCAGGAACAGTTATTATTTCGGCTGCAGCTAATTGCAACGATATTTCAAAAGTTATAGAGCCCGTTTTTAAAAAAGAAGGTGGTTCAATCTATTATATCAATATCTCTCAAGATGATTTTAAATTGGGTGGAAGTTCATTCGCCCAAATACTTAACAAAATTGGAAACGATGCACCAAATGTAAAAGATGCATCCTACGTTAAAACAGTTTTTAACACGATTCAAGATTTGATTAGAAACGAACAAATTGTTGCAGGACATGATGTAGCATCTGGCGGATTAATCACTACACTATTAGAGTTATGTTTTGCTGATATTAATTTGGGAGCAGAATTAGATTTATCTAATTTAAATGAAAAAGATTCACATAAATTATTATTCGCAGAGAATGCTGGGATAGTTATACAGGCTAAAGACCATTCAATTGAAACTATTTTATCAAAAGCAAACATTAAATTTTTCAATATTGGAAAAGTAACTGAAGGCGATACTTTAAATATCATTAATAATACTGAAGTATTCACATTGACTGTTTCAAGATTACTTGATGTTTGGTATAAAACATCCTTCTTATTAGACCAAAAACAAACGGCAAATGGTTTAGCCAAAGACAGATTTGACAACTACAAAAAGCAACCTTTACAGTATACATTTCCAAAACATTTTACCGGTGCTTCGACTCCGCTCAGCAACCAATCGGTCAATGAGCGTAGTCGAAGTGAAAAACCAAAAGCGGCTATACTTCGTGAAAAAGGATCTAATTCTGAACGTGAAATGGCTAACGCCATGTATTTAGCTGGTTTTGATGTGAAAGATGTACACATGACCGATTTAATTTCTGGTCGTGAAACCTTAGAAGACATTCAGTTTTTAGGAGCTGTTGGAGGATTTTCAAATTCGGATGTATTAGGTTCCGCCAAAGGTTGGGCAGGTGCTATTAAATACAACGAAAAGGCAAACAAGGTTATTAAAGATTTCTTTGCTAGAGAAGACACCTTATCTGTTGGAATCTGTAATGGTTGTCAATTATGGATGGAATTAGACCTCATCAATCCAGAACACGAAGTTCATGGAAAACTGCAACATAACGATTCGCGCAAACATGAAAGTGCCTTTACTTCTGTAAAAATTCAAGACAATAATTCAGTAATGCTCTCAACGCTTGCGGGAAGTACTTTAGGGGTTTGGATTTCGCATGGCGAAGGCAAATTCAGTTTACCATATTCAGAAGACAACTATCATATTGTTGCTAAATATGGTTATGAAGGTTATCCGCATAACCCAAATGGATCGGATTTTAATACGGCTATGATGTGTGATAAAACTGGGCGTCATTTAGTGACGATGCCTCATATAGAGCGTTCAACGTTTCAATGGAATTGGGCTAATTATCCAGAAGGTAGAAAAGATGAAGTGTCACCTTGGCTAGAGGCTTTTGTTAATGCTCGTAAATGGTTAGAAAAATAAACTTAAAAATCCTGCTAAAAACTAGCAGGATTTTTTGTTATAATTTATTATTAAATATAACTACTTACTTTTTTATTATGTTATTAATCTTTTCAATCATCATTTTTGCATTACCTGCTGTTCCTCCTAATGCAATTGCTTTTTTATAGTTTTTCAATGCTAAATCATATTGTTTCTTATTGAAATACATCTCAGCTAAACTATCATGAAGGTTTGCACTATTTGGTAATTGTAAAACCGCAAACTCAAAAAACTTAATAACTTCATCTATGTTTTTTTGAAGTCCGCATAAATTATAGCCTAGTCGATTAAGTTCAACTGATGAATCAAAATTGTAAACTTCTGGATATTTTTGTTTTAAATTATTATAGGCTGCTATTCCTTTATTTACATCTTTAATAAAAATCTTTTCTAAAGCTTGACGAACAGATTTTTTTGGAATTTCAAAGTCTTTTCCTAATATAACATTGTGCATCATGTGACCAAGTTCAAACGCAAGACCACCGTTATTAGAGAGTAAAATTATAGTCAAGTCATTTTTAAAATCATTTAGTAACATTGATCTAAATTTATAGGATGTTCCATTATACCTTTGTAATTGATTTTCTTCAAAATATTCGCCTAAAGATGAGGCTTTGTTTTTTTGATATGGGTTTATAAGTAATGTTTTAAAAGACTCTTGAGATATTAGTTTATTAGAGTTAATGGCATTAACCCATGTGTACAACTGATTTATATCCAGCCACAACCAACCACTAATAAATTCCATTTCTGGACATTGTACTTTATTAGAATCGTAACAAGAGGTTCTGTTTGGGTAATCTGCTTTTGGGTCAAAAACAACGTTTGTCATTTTTAAAGGTTGAATGATGTTTTCTGTAACAAATTCTTGAAATGAGTTACCTGTTACTTTTTCAATGATTCTTCTTTGTAAAAACACATTACTATTATCATATAAATAATTAGTTCCTGGCTCGAAAAGTAGCGTATCAATACTTCTTATTATTTTCCAAGCTTCTTCATCATTAGGCGGCTCTTTAAGGTCAATTCTAGGAATACCACCTGCATAATTTAACAAATGGCTAATGGTAACTTTTTTGGACCAATCTGGTAACCCTAAATTAAATTTAGAAATAGTATCGTGTATGTTTAATAAACCCCGTTCTTGAAGCATCATGATAGCAACACCATTAAACTGTTTGGCAATTGAACCTGTATTTAAAATAGATTTTCTATCTAATTTTGTATTTTGATTGCTATCTGTAAACCCAAAAGATTTTTGATAAACAATAGTATCATTTTTTACAATAAGCACATTGCCGTTAAATAAATCTCTTTCATAAGATTTTATCATCAGAGAATCAAGTTTTTGCACTAACGGAGACATTGTATTCTCGGTATAAATTTTCTTGCTACAGCTTGTAGCAAGTAACAAAATGAGAATTAGTTTAACGGTTCTTAAAATAGTAAATACTTTCATTTGATTTGATTTGTGATTTTATATTAAAGACTGTTCCTTTTTGATGATGTTGCATTATAATATTTAGTACTGATACCACTATTTTCATGTAAAGTACTAGCAAATGAGTATTCTTAATTATCTTAAACTATTAAAGTGGTATTGTTTTAATACTTATCGAGAACGTTCCAAATTCCCCAGAATATCTCCATACTATTTTCTTTTCTAGAATCGGTATTTGCAATAAATATTCTTCCTTTTCCTGTATCAGTATTAAAAAACATCATTGTATTTGTCCCTGGATCTCCTCCTGTATGCCCGATTGAATTATAAGCTGGTTCTAACTCTAAAAAAAGACCTACATTAAATCCTTCATTTTTATTTTTCTTTTTTTCAAAAGCCTTTTGTTGTAACTGAGGCCTAAATAATTCATTGTAACTATTTGAACTTAAAAGAGTCCCATTACCAGAATAGCCTTTTATCAAATCTATGAGAAACTGGCTTAAATCTGTGCTTGAAGTAATGAGTCCGCCATCAGGGTAAGAAAGTATTTTATAATAAGGCAACAATTGGTCATCTGCATATAGTTTTGAATAATTAGTACTATCAACTTCTTCAAAAAACCAACTTGTTGATGACATTCCTAAAGGTTTAAATATGTGTTCTTTTGTAAACTCGTTGAATGATTTATTAGCTGCTGATTCTATTACGAAGGCACACAAAGCCGCTCCTATATTACTATATTCATATAGTTCTCCAGGTTTTATATCAGAAAAAGTAGAAGTATTGTAAAACACTTCATCTTTCTGTAATAGTTTACCTAAATATTCAGCTAGCGGTATCCAATCTTTTGATGGGTTTTTATAATACAACTCATACCTTTTAAGGCCCTCAGGCAAAGAAACATCATCTTTATTGATGTAACAGGTTTCCATATAAACATCAGTATCTACAATAGAACTGGTATGTGTTGCCAATTGCCTAATCGTGATGACTTCATCTGGATAATTTGGATGTATTACCTTAAATGGCAAATATTTATTGATAGGGTCATTTAAATTAAGAAGTTTCATTTCTTGAGCTTTTAAAAGAGCCACGCCAATAAATACTTTAGAAACAGAAGCTATATTGATGATTGTATTCTCTGTATATTTTTTCTTAACATCTACATCTGCATAACCAAAACCTTGGTTATAAACTATTCCTGTTGTGTCAACAATAGTTGTCGAAAACCCATTAAAAACACCAATATTGTATAAGCTATCTAATTCTGTTTGTAAAGAATTATCTAATGATCTGATGACTAATTTTTTATCACTCTTCTTATTCTGGCAAGAGAAACATAAAACTAATGATAAGATAAAAATTGTATTTTTCATTTTCTATTATTTGGTTTAAATTACTATACTTGTTGAAAACTATAACTGATTAATCCTTTTTCTTGAGTCCAAAAGTATAGGATAGTGTTATTAGAAAACAAGTCAACCTAGTCTGTTTTCAGGAATATCCACTCTGTATTCATGGAAAACAGATATTCATTTAAGAGTGTAATAACTATTATTATATTTACTTTTTACTAACCACATAGTACTGATTATCAATATTTTAAAAAATAATCAAAAATATTACCCAGTAATAAGGCGATAAAAAGCAAACAGATGTGATATATTTAGAAGGTATATCGCCTTAAAAAGAAAAATTGATACTCAATATCAAAAAAACACATACAATTCTATTGAAGAGTTTAAGTATTATACTTATCAAAAAAAAACAGATTATTCTTGTGGTTTTAATGATGATATTTATACTTCAATTTGTTTATTCGCAGGATATATCTAGAAGTAATATAGAATTCTTATCTCTAGACAGTTATAACAATCTTACAGAACTCTACGAAGAATCAAAAAATAATGATTCAATAGCTAAATCTATTTCAGAAGCATTTCTGCTAAAAGCAAAGCGAGAAAATAATAACCCTAAAAAAGCTGAAGGGTATTTTATGGTTGCCCACAATCTCACCCTAGCTCTAGCATACAATGAAGCATTACCTTATTTAGATTCTGCTATAGTGTATTCCCAAGATAACTATACGTATAAATTTCCTGCGAAAGCACTTATTTTAAAAGCAAATATAAAAGGAGCTCAAACTAATTTTACGGAAGCCATGGACAACTTGACAATAGCTGAAGACTATGCACGTAAAACCAATAATATAGACCAGCAATACGATATAAAATATTTTATCGCATTATTAAAAACCAACGTCGGCGAATATAAAGAAGGATTTTCATTATTGAAGAAAACTGTAGATTATCGTAAAATAAAGTTTCTTAAAGACACTACTTACAGTCGCCCGTACTTACAATCGCTGTTCGCATTGGCTAATCAATTCAATATTCTTAAACAACCAGACTCTTCATTGATTTATATGAAGAAAGCTATGACTATCTCCTTAAAACTAAAAGATACTTTACTTTATAGTAGAATGCTTCTTTCTTCTGTTAAGTCACTAAATCTAAAATCAGAATATCAATCTAGCATAGATAGTTTAAAAAAATATGAGGCTATTTTGAAAAATAGAGAAGTGAGAATTGGAACTGAATTAAGGATTGCCTTTGGGTTTGGCAATACATATTTTAAACAAGGAAAAAAAGAAATAGCCTTACCTTACCTTAAAAAGGTGGATTCTTTAGCGTTTGCAGATTCTTTCTTTGTTGAATCCTTGAAAGAGAACTACGAATTTTTAATCACCTATTACAAAGAAAAAAATAACACAAAACAACAATTATTTTACATAAATAGGTTACTTAAAATTGATAGTATTTTGGATAAAGATAAAGCTTATTTATCCAAAAAAATATACACTGATTATGACACTCCTAATTTAATCCGAGAAAAAAAACAGCTTATCTCAGAATTAGAGAAAGAGAAAAGTAAAAGAAAAATATGGTTAATTTTACTTTCTATTTTTTCTGTTGGATTAATTGCATTACTCGTTTATAATTATAAAAAACAAAAACGCTACAAAAAACGATTTCAAGAATTACTCCAAGAAAATCAACCTAAAAAAACAATTCTTAACAATAAATCTGAAGCTAGGGCAGACATAGGAATACCAAAAGATATTGTTGATGCCATACTCAATAAATTAGAAGATTTTGAAGAAAAAAAAGGTTTTCTCAATTTAGATTTATCGGTAACATACCTTGCTAAAGAATTTGACACCAACTCTAAATATTTTTCTAAAATCATAAATACATACAAAAATAAAAGTTTTACAAGCTATATTAATGAACTAAGAATTCATTACATCATTGAAGAGCTAAAGACTAACTCAAAATTTAGAAAATATACCATTAAAGCCATTGCAAATGAAATTGGTTTTAATACCACAGAAGCTTTTTCTAAATCTTTTTATAAAACCACAGGCATATATCCATCTTACTTTATCAAACAAATTGAAAATAGAACTCATTAAAGTATTTAATTTTCGCGATACTTTTTCGTAATTAAATTTTTATATGATTAGCCAGTCTAGAAAACTCAGATTTCAATTACTTAAATCATTTGACTCGTAATAAAAAAGATATTATTTAATTACAGTACAGCATATAGAGCGTTCAACGTTTCAATGGAATTGGGCTAATTATCCGAAGGTAGAAAAGATGAGGTTTCGCCTTGGCTAGAGGCTTTTGTTAATGCTAGACTTTGGTTAGAGAAATAATTCTTAAAGAATATTCAATTTTATAAAAAAAGCTTTTACATTAGTAGAAGCTTTTTTTGTGCTTAATTATTAAACCTTTGTCATGTTTAAAAACCAATTATTGTGTTTTCTGTTTTTGATTTCCCACTCGTTATTTGCTCTTCAAACAATAGAAAAAGCAGTAGTAAAAGAATCTAACAAAGTAAAACGTTACTTTTTTAAAGATAAAATTGTTGCCATAGAAAAATGGTATGGTGATGATAAAAAACTAGACAGCCTTAAAACCTATTATACATCGGGAGAACTTAATGAGGCTTTTTATTATAGTAAAGGATATTATCAAGGTAAATCTTATAAGTATAACCGTTTTGGAGAAAAATTAACCACTTGGGAATTCAATAAAGGGAAGCTCATTAACAGAACCGATCATAAAATTGAATTCAATAAAAAAACAGAAGACAAAGTAAAAAAAGCGTATTCCAGACTAAAAGAATTAAATCTAAAATTAAAAGACAATCCTAATGATTTTAAATCAATATTTCAAAGAGCTAGTATTAGAAATTATCTAGGAAATAACACTTTAGCTTTAAACGATTATAAAAAAATAGAAAGCAAGGTTTTAAAACTATCTAAAACAAAAAAAGTCCCAGAAAAAATGTTAGGTAGTATTTATGACCATTTGGCGAATATCTATCAAGGTTATGAAATGAACAACCATTGTATTCATTACAAACTTAAAGCTTTAAAAGCTTCTCCAAAAGAAAGCAGATTGTATCATAATCTAGGTTCTTACCTAGTTACTATTAAGTCATATAGACTTGGTATATCCTATTTAAATAAAGCCATAGAAATGGTTCCTAATCACTCTTTTGCAAATTGGATTTTGGCAGTAGCTTATACTGATTTAGAGGACTATGACAAAGCAATGACAACCGTAAATATTGCCTTTAAAAATGAAGCTAGCCTATATAAAAGAGGATCAGGAACAGCAGAAAGAGACTTAAGAACACTTAGAGGCCTTTTGTATCATAAACTTGGCGATTCAGAAAAAGGTATAGCCGATTTAGAAGAAGCTTTAAATATAAACAAGAACAATTCCTTTGCTTATCGAAACTTAGGTACAATCTATTACGATTTAGGAAAATATAATCTAGCATGCCAAAACCTTCAAAAAGCTAATGAACTAGGCTATGAAAAAATTCATGATAGGGATGACTTACAAGCGTATTTAGAACTTTCTTGCGAAAATGCCGCCATTATTGAAAATAAAAAAGAGGCTTTGTCTGAAGCTATTTTAGATACTGAGCCTATCCAGCTATCAAAACTTTCTGATAGACCATTTATTTACCCTAATCCAACAAAAGCTGAAGTCAAAATTAAAAACCTACCGTTTAAGGACTATCAATATTTAATATTTGATTATACAGGAAAATTAGTATTTCAAGGAGAATCTAAAAAAACACCAATCAATATTTCGCAATTACCATCTGGAGTTTATATCCTAAAAGTTATTAAAAATGATTTAAGTGAAACTTTTAGAGTTATAAAAGAATAACTAAACCTATTCATAAAAGCTTTTTTTGATGCTATACTTTAGACTAAAAAGACCTAACATTTTATTAAATTGATAAAAAACAAAAGGAGTTTATTACAAAAAGCTCCTTTTTTTCTACCTTATTTGAAAATCTTATTTATTTCCTTATTTTGCACACAAAGAAACTTGAAAAAGAAATGACGCAAATAACTAAGATATTTGACTTCCCCTATTACCAATTAAATAAATTTAATTTGGATAAAGCATTTACCACCAAATATGATGGCGAATGGCAATCTATTTCTTCTACAGAATACATAAATCAAATCAATGCTATTAGTAGAGGATTATTACGTCTAGGAATAAAACCCAATGATAAAATTGCAGTTATTTCATCCACAAATAGAACTGAATGGAATATTTTAGATATTGGTATTCTACAAACTGGAGCTCAAAATATCCCTATTTACCCAACAATTTGTGCCGAAGATTACGAGTATATTTTAAATCATTCTGAATCTATTTATTGCTTTGTATCTGATGCTGTTGTACTTGAAAAATTAAATACCATTAAAGGCAACACAAAACTTAAAAATATTTACACTTTCGATGCCATTAGCGGTGAAAATAATTGGACTGATGTTTTAAAACTTGGTGAAGATGATAGTAATCAAAATGAAGTTGAATCAAGAAAAGAAGCCGTAAAACCAGAAGATTTAGCGACCTTAATTTACACCTCTGGCACAACCGGGAAACCTAAAGGTGTTATGTTATCGCACAAAAATATTGTTTCTAATGTATTAGACAGCGAAAAACGAGTTCCTTTTAGCAAAGGCAAGTCAAAAGCACTTAGTTTTCTTCCTGTATGTCATGTTTTCGAACGTATGATTTTATACCTCTATCAATATTGTGGTGTTGAAATTTATTTCGCCGAGTCAATAGAAAAAATGAGTGACAACCTTAAAGAGGTAAAGCCAACTGTAATGACTGCAGTTCCTCGTCTTTATGAAAAAGTTTATGATAAAATTATTGCAAAAGGTGCCGATTTAAAGGGTATTAAAAAAATGCTTTTCTTTTGGGCAGTTAATTTGGGGCTCAGGTTTGAACCTTACGGACAAAATGGATGGTGGTATGAAACGCAATTAAAACTTGCTAGAAAACTTATTTTTAGTAAATGGCAAGAGGGCTTGGGTGGTAATCTAGAAATTATGGTATCTGGTAGTGCGGCTTTACAACAACGTTTAACACGAATTTTTGCCGCCGCAGGATTACCTATTATGGAGGGTTATGGCTTAACGGAAACCTCTCCTGTAATTTCTGTAAACGATATGCGAAATGGTGGTTTTAAAATTGGAACCGTTGGAAGAATTATTGATAATGTAGAAATTAAAATAGCTGAAGATGGAGAAATTCTTTGTAAAGGTCCTAACGTTATGATGGGTTATTATAAAGATTCTGAGAAAACTCTTGAAGTTATGACAGGTGATTATTTCCATACAGGCGATATTGGTGAAATTGATTCTGATGGATTTTTAAAAATAACCGATCGTAAAAAAGAAATGTTTAAAACCTCTGGTGGCAAATATGTAGCTCCTGCCCTTTTAGAAAACCAATTTAAACAATCTCGTTTTATAGAACAAATTATGGTTATTGGTGAAGGTGAAAAAATGCCAGCAGCTTTAATTCAATTAAATTATGAGTTTGTTAAGGAATGGGCTAAACGACATAATATTGAATACATATCTAACGAAGATATCATTACAAACACTAGTCTTATAGAACGAATACAAGAAGAAATAGATACTGCTAACACCAACTTTGGTAAATGGGAACAAATTAAAAAATTCGAGATTACTCCAGATGTTTGGTCTATTGATTCTGGGCATCTAACACCTACTATGAAAATGAAACGTAAGGTTATAAAAGAAAAATATCTTGATTTAATTGAAAAAATTTATAGGTCTTAAACATTATTACGGCTTGTATTTTTGTTAATTAAATGGTAAATCACTAAAATTCAGTCTATTATTTTATAAAATTCATGTTTTTTTAATACTTTTATTGATAACAAACCAATTAAAAATTAAAAAAGATGAAAACAAAAAACTTTTTAACCGCTGGAATTGTTGGTGGAATTGTAGACTTCCTATTAGGATGGTTATTTTATGGAATTATATTTATAAATGTATTCCCTCAACCTGAAGAAAGCTCACAAACAATGCTTTACATTTTTCTTGGATGCTTAACGTTTGGATTTTTTGTATCGTATATTTATATGCAATGGGCACAAATTTCAACAGCAGCTACTGGTGCAAAAGCTGGAGCCATTATCGGTTTATTTATCGGATTATTTTATAACTTCTTTAATTTAGCAATGATACCTGATGTAACTCTACAATTAGCTGCCTTAGATGTTGGTATTTCAATTGTAATGACAACCATTATTGGTGCCGTAATAGGTTTAATAAATGGGAAAATGGGATAACCCTTTTATAATAATCTTATTAAAACAAAACACCTCTTTGAAAAGGGGTGTTTTGTTTTTAACACAATCTTATATATTTTATTAAATTTATTATGCGTGCATAATAAATTTTTTATTATATTTGAACACACCAACCTCTCAAGATGAAAGAAAAAACGATAGATTATATACTAAGAACTACTTGGTTAACGGTTCAAAAAATGTATAATGAAGAAGCAGCAAAATTTGAAAGTACCATGGCAACCGGATTTACACTTTTAAGTATAGACCCTGAAAAAGGAACACCATCTACGGCTTTAGGTCCTAAAATGGGAATGGAAGCCACCAGTCTTTCTAGAATATTAAAAACCATGGAAAAAAGGGAGTTAATAGAACGTCATCCAAATCCAGATGATGGAAGAGGTGTTATAATTACGTTAACAGAATTTGGTAGAGAAAAAAGAAATTATTCAAAAGAAAAGGTATTAACATTTAATGAAGCTATAAAAAACAGTGTTTCAGAAGAAAAACTAAATCATTTTTACGAAGTAGCTGAAGTTATAACCGATATGGTTTCAAATAAAAAGATATACAATCAAAACGAAAGTATTTTAAAATAAAATGAGCAAACGTAGAATAAAAAAAGTAGCCATTATTGGTTCTGGTATTATGGGAAGCGGTATTGCTTGTCATTTTGCCAACATAGGTGTCGATGTTTTATTACTCGACATTGTACCCAGAGAACTTAACGACAAAGAAAAAGCTAAAGGACTTACCTTAGAAGACAAAATAGTTAGAAACAGATTGGTTAACGATGCACTTACAGCATCTTTAAAATCTAATCCATCTCCTATTTATCATCAACAATTTGCCAGTAGAATTACTACAGGAAATTTAGAAGATGATATTACTAAAGTAAAAGATGTTGATTGGATTATGGAAGTTGTTGTTGAACGACTTGATATAAAACAACAAGTTTTTGAAAAATTAGAAAAACACAGAACACCTGGAACCTTAATCACATCTAATACCTCAGGTATTCCTATTAAGTTTATGAGTGAAGGACGAAGCGAAGATTTTCAAAAACACTTCTGCGGAACGCACTTCTTTAATCCTGCGAGGTATTTAAAATTATTCGAAATCATTCCTGGCCCGAAAACGGATGCTTCTGTTTTAGAGTTTTTAAATGGTTATGGTGAACAATTTCTTGGAAAAACCTCGGTAATCGCTAAAGACACTCCAGCATTTATTGGAAATAGAATTGGAATTTTTAGTATTATGAGTTTGTTTCATACTGTTAACGAGATGGATTTAACCATTGAAGAAGTTGATAAACTTACAGGCCCAGTAATAGGACGTCCAAAATCGGCAACCTTTAGAACTGTAGATGTCGTTGGTTTAGACACTTTAGTTCACGTTGCCAATGGTATTGCTGAAAATTGTAAAAATGACGAACAGTTAGAGTTATTTAAACTCCCAGATTTCATCAATACCATGATGGAAAACAAATGGTTAGGAAGCAAAACTGGTCAAGGCTTTTATAAGAAGAATGTATCTGCAGATGGACAAAAAGAAATTCTTTCTTTAGATTTAAATACTTTAGAATACCGCTCAGCTAAACGTGCAAAATTTGCAACTTTAGAATTAACTAAACAAGTAGATAAAGTAGTTGACCGCTTTAAAATCCTAGTGAATGGAAAAGACAAAGCAGGTGAGTTTTACAGAAAAAGTTTCGCTTCATTATTTGCTTATGTTTCAAATAGAATTCCAGAAATAACAGACGATTTATACAAAATTGATGATGCTATGAAAGCTGGTTTTGGTTGGGAACATGGGCCTTTCCAAATTTGGGATGCAATCGGTGTAGAAAAAGGTATTGAACTCATGAAAGCTGAAGGTTTAGAACCTAACTCGTGGGTAAATGAGATGTTAGCATCTGGTAGTTCTTCTTTCTACACAGTTAAGGATGGAGCAACTTATGCATACGATATTCCTAAAAAATCGCAAGAAAAAATACCAGGACAAGATGCCTTTATCATATTGGATAATATCAGAAAATCAAACGAAGTATTTAAAAATACGGGCGTTGTTATTGAAGATTTAGGTGATGGCATTTTAAACTGCGAATTCCAATCTAAAATGAATACCATTGGTGGTGATGTTTTAGCTGGAATTAATAAAGCCATCGATTTAGCTGAAAAAAGTTTTGATGGATTAGTTATTGGTAACCAAGGTGCTAATTTCTCAGTTGGCGCCAATATTGGTATGATTTTCATGATGGCAGTAGAACAAGAATATGATGAACTAAACGGCGCTGTCAAGTATTTTCAAGATACGATGATGCGCATGCGTTATTCATCAATTCCTACAATTTCCGCGCCTCATGGTATGTCGCTTGGCGGTGCATGTGAATTATCCGTGCATGCAGATAAAGTAGTTGCAGCTGCTGAAACTTATATGGGATTAGTTGAATTTGGTGTTGGCGTTATTCCTGGTGGTGCAGGCTCAAAAGAAATGGCATTACGAGCTTCAGATACGTTTAGAAAAGGTGATGTAGAACTTAATGTTTTACAAGAATACTTCCTAACAGTTGGTATGGCTAAGGTTTCAACCTCAGGTTATGAAGCTTTCGATTTAGGTTTACTTCAAAAAGGGAAAGACATCATAGTTGTTAATAAAGACCGTCAAATAGCAACCGCTAAAGCGCATGCAAAATTAATGGCAGACGCTGGCTATACACAACCTGTAAAACGTACTGATGTAAAAGTTTTAGGTAAACAAGCTTTAGGTATGTTTTTAGTTGGTACAGATGCTATGAATGCTAGCCATTACATAAGTGAACACGATCAAAAAATTGCCAACAAATTAGCTTATGTTATGGCAGGTGGCGACTTATCTGAACCAACTTTAGTAAGCGAACAATATTTATTGGATTTAGAGCGTGAAGCATTTTTAAGTTTATGTACAGAACGAAAAACTTTAGAACGCATTCAACATATGTTGAAAACAGGTAAACCACTACGTAATTAAAATTACTAAGCTATTTGCCTTTAGCCACTGGCTATTGGCACATTTTAAAAATTATTTAAGATGCTAGAAGCCAAAAGCTAATAGCTAAAAGCATAAAAAGATGAAACAAGCATATATAGTAAAAGCATACAGAACTGCAGTTGGTAAAGCCCCAAAAGGTGTATTCCGCTTTAAAAGAGCCGATGAATTAGGTGCCGAAACCATTCAACACATGATGAAGGAATTACCAAATCTGGACGTATCAAGAATTGATGACGTTATAGTTGGTAACGCAATGCCAGAAGGATCGCAAGGGTTAAATATGGCGCGTTTTATATCATTAATAGGCTTAAATAGTATTGATGTTCCTGGTGTAACTGTAAATCGTTTTTGTTCTTCAGGTATAGAAACTATTGGTATTGCAACAGCTAAAATTCAAGCAGGAATGGCAAATTGTATTATTGCTGGTGGCTCAGAAAGTATGAGTTCAGTGCCTATGACAGGATTTAAACCAGATTTAAATTACAACACCGTTAAAGCTGGACATGAAGATTATTATTGGGGTATGGGAAATACTGCCGAGGCGGTTGCTAATCAGTTTAAAGTATCTCGTGAAGATCAAGATGAATTTGCATATCATTCGCACATGAAAGCTTTAAAGGCTCAAGCTGAAAATCGTTTTCAAGATCAAATAGTTCCTATTGATGTAGAACAAATCTATGTTGATTCCAATGGAAAAAAAGCAACTAAAAAATATACCGTAACTAAAGATGAAGGTCCGCGTGCTGGAACAAGTAAAGAAGCTTTAGCAAAATTAAGAGCAGTTTTTGCTGCAGGTGGAAGTGTAACTGCTGGAAACTCTTCTCAAATGAGCGACGGTGCTGCCTTCGTTATGGTAATGAGTGAAGACATGGTTAAAGAATTAAACCTAGAACCTATTGCTCGCTTAGTAAATTATGCTGCTGCTGGAGTAGAACCAAGAATTATGGGAATTGGTCCAGTAAAAGCTATTCCAAAAGCATTAAAGCAAGCTGGTTTACAGCAAAAAGATTTAGAATTAATAGAACTTAATGAAGCTTTTGCATCTCAATCTTTAGCCGTAATAAGAGAATTAGGCTTGAATCCAGATATTATTAATGTAAATGGTGGAGCTATTGCATTAGGGCATCCACTTGGTTGTACAGGTGCAAAATTATCAGTCCAATTGTTTGATGAAATGCGTAAACGTAACATGACTGGTAAATATGGTGCCGTAACAATGTGTGTTGGAACAGGACAAGGTGCATGTGGAATCTTTGAATTTCTTAATTAGAATCAAGATTATTAGAACCTGGATACAAGACGATGCATAATTTTAAGAAACTGAAAATTTGGACAGAAAGCATGATCCTTGTTTCAGAATCATATAAAATCACAAGAACATTTCCAAAGTATGAAACCTTTGGATTAATAAGTCAGATGAATAGGTGCGCTGTTTCTATTCCTTCAAATATCTCGGAAGGAACTAGTAAAAGCTCCAATAAACATTTTAACAAATATCTTGAAGATAGTTTAGGTTCTGCATTTGAATGGGAAACACAATTAAATGTAGCTTTTAATGAAAATTATGTTTCAGAAGAAAAATTTAAAGAATTAGAACAAAAAATAACGGAAATACAAAAAATGATTTCAAGTTTTAAATCAAAACTTAAATAATTAAGTCTTGGTTCTTGACTCTTGAGTCTATAAATCTTAAAATAAATGGAAGCAACAGAAAAAGATATTTTACGTGGTGGTCAATTCCTTGTAAAAGAAACTAATTGTGAAGATATTTTCACACCCGAAGATTTTAATGAAGAACAGCTTATGATGAAAGAAGCTGTTACCGAATTTGTTGATCGCGAAATTTGGCCTAATAAAGCACGCTTTGAAGCTAAAGATTATGCTTTAACAGAATCTTGTATGCGACAAGCTGGAGAAATGGGGTTTTTAGGAGTTTCTGTACCAGAAGAATATGGAGGTATGGGAATGAGCTTTGTATCTACTATGTTGGTTTGTGATTATATTTCTGGAGCTACTGGCTCCTTCAGTACTGCTTTCGGAGCTCACACAGGCATAGGCACCATGCCAATTACATTATACGGAAATGAAGAACAAAAGAAAAAATATGTACCAAAATTAGCGACTGGTGAGTGGTTTGGCTCATATTGTTTAACAGAACCTAGTGCTGGTAGTGATGCCAATTCTGGAAAAACCAAAGCTGTTTTGTCTGATGATGGCAAAACATATAAAATTACAGGTCAGAAGATGTGGATTTCTAATGCAGGGTTCTGTAGTTTAATGATTGTTTTTGCTCGTATTGAGGATGATAAAAACATTACTGGTTTTATAGTAGAATACGATCCTGAAAACCCTAACGGAATTACCATGGGTGAAGAGGAACACAAATTAGGTATTCGTGCATCTTCAACACGTCAAGTGTTTTTTAATGACACTGTTGTTCCTGTTGAAAATATGCTTTCTACCAGAGGAAACGGATTTAAAATTGCTATGAACGCATTAAACGTTGGAAGAATTAAATTAGCTGCGGCTTGTTTAGATGCGCAACGTAGAACGATTACAGAATCTGTTAAATATGCCAATGAGCGTGTTCAATTTAAAGTACCAATTTCTAGCTTTGGTGCTATTCAACAAAAAATAGCTGAAATGGCAACCAACTGTTGGGTTGGTGAAGCCGCAAGTTATAGAGCTGCAAAAAATATTGAAGATAGAATTGCTATTCGTCAAAACAATGGAAAAGATACGCACCAAGAAGCTGAATTAAAAGGTGTTGAAGAATATGCTATTGAATGTTCTATTTTAAAAGTAGCCGTATCAGAGCACACACAACATTGTACTGATGAAGGTATTCAAATTTTTGGTGGTATGGGATTCTCTGAAGAAACCCCGATAGAATCTGCTTGGAGAGATGCTCGTATTGCTAGAATATATGAGGGAACAAACGAGATTAATCGTATGTTAAGTATTGGTATGCTTATTAAAAAAGCCATGAAAGGTCATGTTGATTTATTAGGTCCTGCAACTGCTGTGGCTAATGAATTAACTGGTATTCCTTCATTTGATACACCTGATTTCTCAGAATTGTTTTCAGAAGAGAAAAGCATTATTAAAAACCTTAAAAAATTATTTTTAATGGTTGCTGGAGCTGCTTTGCAAAAATATGGTGAAGAAATTGAAAAGCATCAGCAGTTAATGTTAGCGTCTTCAGATATATTAATCCAAATTTATATGGCTGAATCTGCGATTTTACGCGCTGAAAAAATGGCCAAAAAAGATGGTGAAGATAAAGCTAAGCAGCAAATAGCTATGGCTAAATTAAACTTATTTCATGCTATAGATGTTATTGAAACCGCAGGTAAGCATTCTATTATTTCGTTTTCAACAGGCGATGAGCAACGCATGATGCTTATGGGATTAAAACGTTATTTAAAATATGTTAACATGCCTAATATTATTGAATTAAGAAACATAATTGCTGATAAGGTTATTAAAGAAAATAAATATTGCTTCTAGCAATTTATAGTGACTAACTCAATTCTAAAAGCGCTTCAAATTCAATTTTGAAGCGCTTTTTATTTTCAGTACTTTAGATAAAAATTTATATATGAAAAAGCTACTACTCGTTTTAATCTTTTTGTCAACGTATTCAATTACTGCGCAAAAAGACAAACAATTATATGATATTATTAATGCTGTTTCAGCAGATAGAATTCAAAAAGATATTCAAACCTTAGTCAATTTTGGTACAAGAAATACCTTTAGTGATACAATTTCAGAAACCAGAGGTATCGGTGCAGCAAGACGCTGGATTAAATCAGAATTTGAAAATATCTCAAAAAATTGCGATAACTGTTTAAATGTTTTTTATCAAAAAGATCTTGTTTCAAAAGAAGGTAATAATCGCGTTCCTCATGATGCGTGGGTAGTAAATGTTGTTGCTATACAAAAAGGCACAAAATACCCTAACCGCTTTGTTATTATGAGTGGTGATATTGATTCTCGTGCTAGTGACACCATGAATTTTACAATTGATGCCCCTGGTGCAAACGACAATGCTTCAGGTATGGTCGGAACTATTGAAGCCGCTAGAGTGCTTTCAAAATATAAGTTTGAAAGTAGTATTATTTATGTTGGCTTATCTGGTGAAGAACAAGGTCTTTTTGGAGGTGCAGGTTTAGCCGCCTATGCTAAAGAAAAAGGTTGGGATATTATTGGCATATTAAATAATGACATGATTGGAAATATTAAAGGTGTTGATGGCGTTATTGATAATAGAACATTTAGAATTTTTTCTGAACCTGTACCACCAACTGAAACAGACAGAGAACGAAGAATGCGACGGTTTTATGGTGGTGAAGTTAATGGAATTTCACGTCAGTTAGCACGTTACGTTCATAAAAATGTAAAAACCTATATGCCAGAAATGAATCCTATGATGGTTTATAGATTGGATCGTTTTGGTCGCGGCGGACATCATCGTCCATTTAACGATTTAGGGTTTGCAGGGATTAGAATTATGGAAGCTCATGAAAACTACACACAGCAACATCAAGATATTAGAGAGGAGAATGGTATTAAATATGGTGATGTTATCGAGCATGTTAATTTTGATTATGCCAAAAAACTGACGGCCGTCAACGCCATTAATTTAGCAAGTTTGGGTGCCGCACCATCAGCTCCCAAAACAGTAGTAATCGGAGGTATTGTAGAGCCTGCTGCCAAATTAAAATGGGATAAAGTTGATGGTGCTAAAGGCTATAAAATTTATTGGAGAGATACCACCTCCCCTACTTGGGATCATAGCAGGTATGTTGGTGACGTTTCAGAATTCACTCTTGATGGTATCGTTATTGATAATTTCTTTTTTGGAGTGGCCTCGGTTGGCGAAAATGGCTTCGAGAGTATGGTTGTTTTTCCTAACGATGTTCTTAAAAATTAATTATTTTAAATAGTTGTTTAATTAAATATGATGAATCGATTATTATTAATATGCTTATTTTTTAGTGTTTCAACCTTCTATTTGAACGCTCAAGCTTTACTCTCTGAAAAAAATAACTTTACAAGACAAGACACCTTAAGAGGAAACATAACTCCCGAACGCGCTTGGTGGGATTTAACCTATTATCATTTAGACATAAAGGTAGATCCAGATAAAAAATATATTTCGGGAAAAAACACCATTCAATATAAAGTTTTAGAAAACAATTCTGTCATGCAAATTGATTTGCAACCGCCATTAAAAATCACCAAAGTCGTTCAAAACAACACAGAATTAGAGGTTGAACATGACGGAAATGCACATTTTATAACTTTAAAAGATAATCAAAATATTGGTGATGTTTTAAGTTTAGACGTTCATTATGAAGGGCATCCAAAAGAAGCGGTTAGAGCGCCTTGGGATGGTGGTATTTCATGGAAAAAAGATGCTAATGGAAATCATTTTATTGCATCATCTTGCCAAGGTTTAGGCGCTAGTGTTTGGTGGCCAAATAAAGATCATATGTACGATGAAGTAGATAGCATGCTTATTAGTGTAAATATTCCTGATAAATTAATAAACGTTTCAAATGGAAGACTACGAAGTATAGAAAGAATTGGTGATACAAAAACATATCATTGGATTGTCAAGAGCCCAATAAATAACTATGGCGTAAATATAAATATTGGAGATTATGTGAACTTTTCAGAAGTCTATGATGGCATGGCGGGAAATCTAGATATGGATTACTATGTATTAAGAGATAATCTTGAAAAAGCCAAATCACATTTTAAAGATGCGCCAAAAATGATGAAAGCTTTCGAGCATTGGTTTGGACAATATCCGTTCTATAGAGATAGCTTTAAATTAGTTGAAGTGCCTTATTTAGGTATGGAACATCAAAGTTCTGTAACCTATGGAAATCAGTACAAGACAGGTTATTTAGGCACTGATTTATCTGGAACTGGTTGGGGCTTAAAATTTGATTTTATTATTATTCATGAATCTGGACACGAATGGTTTGCTAACAGCATTACGAATAAAGATGTGGCAGATATGTGGATTCACGAGGGTTTTACTGCATATTCCGAAAATTTATTTCTAGATTATTATTACGGAAAAGAAGCCTCTGCTGAATATGTAATAGGCACGCGTAAAAATATTCAAAACGACAGACCTTTAATTGGACAATATGGTGTTAATAAAGAAGGTTCATCAGACATGTATTATAAAGGCGCCAATATGCTTCACACCTTAAGACAACTTATTGAAGATGACGAAAAATGGCGACAAATTTTGCGTAAAATGAATGTAGAGTTTTATCATCAAACAGTAACAACCCAAAAAATTGAAGATTTTTTAAGTAGAGAAACGGGCATTGATTTAACAGCGTTTTTCAATCAATATTTAAGAACCATTAAAATTCCAACTTTAGAATATTCAATAGACAAAAAGAATTTAAAATACAGATGGACTAATATCATTGAGAATTTTGATATGCCAATTCAAATAAAAATAAATGATAAAGAACAATGGTTATTTCCTAAAGCCCAATGGCATACTTTAAAGTTAGATTCTAAAATAACGGGGTTTGAAATTGACCCTGATTTTTATGTGCAATCTAAAAAACTATAGTTATTAATTGGAAGATTTTCCAGAAATACATTTTGAACGTGACACCGATTGGTACGATTGGTTACTCAACAATCACAACAAAGCAAAAGGCATTTATCTTATTTTTTATAAGTTAGAATTAAATATCCCTACCATGCGTTGGGAAGAAGCAGTAAAAGTGGCGCTTTGTTTTGGTTGGATAGATTCTAAAGTTCAAAGCTTAGGCAATGGAAAAAGAAGACAGTACTTCAGTCCGAGAAATCCGAAAGGAAACTGGAGTGCACTCAACAAAAAACATGTTGACCAATTAATTGCTAATGGATTAATGCAAGAAGCTGGTTATAAAATGATTGATTTAGCAAAAGAAACTGGAACTTGGAGTGAAATGGATGATGTTGAAAATGGTATTATTCCAGAAGATTTACAAGCTGCTTTTGATGAAAATAATAGAGCCTATGAACATTACCAAAACTTCTCAAAAGGCTACAGAAAAAGTTATTTAGCTTGGTTGCATAGTGCTAAACGAGAAGAAACCAGAAAAAAACGAATATCAGAAATTATAGAATTGTGTCATAATAATATTAAAAGTAGGGATTTAAAATAATTATGAAAAGTAAAAAATTTACGGTCGGTTTATTAGACCAATATCACATAACCATTCCCAAAAACATTTTCAAACCCTTTGTAGAAGCAAAACATTCAAGAGTAAAAGTTATAGATAAACTATAACGGATTCATAAAAGCCTCAATATCATTTTCATCTAAAATAGGGTTTGCGCCTTCGTTACTAGCCACTAGTGCACCAACAGCACATGCTAAATCTATAGCTTTTTGAGGTGATTCGTTATTTAATAGTTCACTAATGAGAGTTCCTAAAAAGGAATCGCCAGCACCCACGGTATCTACTACTTCAATTTTATAACCACTATTATAATACAATTTTTCATTGTACAACAAAACGGCTCCAAACGGTCCTTTAGTAACACAAATATGCTTAGTATTCGTTTTTTGGGCAATGAAATTTAAATTTTGCTCTAAGGAATTAAATTTTGAACCCAAAAACTTACTTACTTCATATAATTCTTCATCATTAAATTTAATAAAATCTGCTTCACGCATAAGGTGAGTAAGAATTTCATTAGTGTAATGAGGAGCTCTTAAATTTAAATCGAAAACCTTATATTTAGCTAGCTTAACGAGTTTATGAAGTGTTTTTCTAGAAATAGCATCACGAGTTGATAAACTCCCAAATACTAAAGCATCAGATGTTTTTACTGCTAATTCAGATTGCTTTGTTAACGTAATTTTATCCCAAGCACAGGGGTATTCAATACTGTAAGATGCAGACCCTTTTTCGTTTAAAGTCACTTTTACCTCACCCGTTTTGTAGTTATCTAAAATTGAAACACAGTCTGTATTTACTTTTTGCTCACTTAAATAGTGAAGTATTTCATTACCTAAATCATCTTTTCCAACAGCGCTAATGATGGTAACATCATTACTAAAAAAACTAGACCGAACCGCTACATTTAATGGTGCGCCTCCTATTTTTTTATGCGAAGGAAAAACATCCCATAGCACTTCGCCAAAACAAACAATTTTAGCCATAAATTCTAACTTAAATAGTTATTTAAAAATTCGTATTTCTTTGATTATGCATAATGGTATTTGTCATTCAGAACGAAGTGAAGAATCTGTTCATAATCAATGAGATTCCTCGTTACCTCGGAATGACAAAATCAAGATATTTTATAGGTTTATGATAAATTATGGATCATCATCAAAAAAAAATTAAAACGAATATGTTATTGAAATCATTTAATAAAATAAGTTCGACTCCATGGTTTGCTGATTTATAGAGCTTTTAAAAACTTCAAGCATACGTTTTGCAATACCTGTCCAACCAAAATTACGTCGTGCAAAACGAGCGCCTTCTACAGAAAGTTCGTTCCGCATTTTAGGATACAATAATGGCATAGACATCATAGCTCCAAATTCAAGAGGTCTGTGAGGATCTGCAAATAAAGCTTGGTTGCCAAAATCAATTAAATCATATAAACCTCCATGAACAGTAATGACGCTTGGCGTTCCACAAGCCATGGCTTCAATAGCCACCATTCCAAAAGGTTCGTAACGCGATGGCATTGCAAAAATATTAGCTGATCTATAAACATTAGCTAAGTCTTCGTCAGCTACATAACTTTTCCATTTTATTTTATCCATAACTCCAAGTTCGGTTGCTAATTTTTTCAATTTAGCCACACCTTCGTCGTCCTGATCGGATTGATCACTACCAATAGCAGCTACCAATCTTGCTTCAGGACAAAGTTCAAGTACTGTAGGTAAGGCCTGTATTAAAAGGTCATACCCCTTATTATGTGCCATCCTACCTAAAGCCAAAACATCGGTTGGCTGAATATCATATTTCGATCTAATTTTATCATTCTCTTTTGATGGCACAGGAAAAAAGCGATTTTCATCAATTCCTGGTGGAATCATTCCACAATTTTTTGGCAAAACATCATATTGTTTTGTTAGTAAATCTACTTGAGGTAAGGTTGTAGCTATAACATAATTACACATTTGATATACAAAATATTCCTTTTGAATACGTTCTTTAAAACGATAGGTTTTCTCCATTTCCTTTTCATCCATATCATTACCCATAGTATGTTGTTTCCACCAACCTACGGAGTGTGGTGTGTGCACATGCGATATACCAAGTTCTTCAGCTATTTTCTGTCCAGCAAAACCCGCATCCCAATAATGAGAGTAAACAATATCATATTTTTTTCCTTCTTTTTTAATTGCTGCCAAACAATTTGTAACAAACTTTTTTAGATGATCGTGCATGTCTTCTTTTCGGATAAACTTTTTACCACCAAAAGGAATACGCCATACACTATAATTTTCATCTACATGATCGTATTCTGGTTGGTCTTCAAACTGACGCGTAACTAAGTCTACTTTTTTACCTAATCTGCTAAAACGTTCTGCAAGCTCTAAAACATAAACTACTTGACCACCAGTATCTGGTTTTCCAAATTCAGCATTTGCACCTACATAGCCATGTAAAGAGATCATTAATATTGATTTCATAGTTTCTTATTTTAGTTAATATTTAAATTATTTTTAAATCGTGGCAAGCTGAAATATATTGTGCTGCAGACCACGCTTGGTATGCTTTTCCCATGGGTTTTCCAGTTGTGCCGTGCGCCCATTCTGTAAATTCCCATTCTTCATTTATGCCCTCTTTATTTATTAAAGCCAGTTTATGTAATTCTGCAATGGCAACATCTTTAAACCCTAACTTATTTATAAATTTCACCCAAAAACCACCTACAAAAGGCCATATACCTCCGTTATGATAATGATTAGGTAAATTGAGAAGATTTACAGTATAATAAGGACGCCAATCGGGATCTCCTGGACTTACAACTGGGTATACATTAGAAACTGGAAAAGGATCATTTACGCCTACTCCCAGCATAAAACGAAAGGTTTGATGTGCTTTTTCAAAATCTACTGCACCATGTAAAAAAGCTAGAACATTGCCAAAAACATCACAACGCCAACTAAAATCAAATGGCGTAGTTTGTGCTATTAAATAAGACGTATCGCCTAAAGTAAACTGTTTTTCTGCAAATGAAACCGATTGAAATAATTTTTGCTGTGTTGAAGGCCAGAAATTTTGAATGATTTCTTTTTTAATGACTTGAGACCAACGGATATTTTCTCCTGCTTGTTCATAATCGCCTAACATTTCTAACATACGGCCAAAACATACATTGGCACGATACCAAAGAATTTCATCATAGAGAATATTATAACTTCTACCAAATAAATCGGTCCAATCTCCTGCTTCTGGTATTTCTAACAGTGCATCATTATTACTATCATGAGCACCAAGCCATCGCATGGTTTCCTTAATATCTGAAATATGAGTTCTTAAAAATTCTAAATCTTTAGTTACATTAACATATTCATAAAAGGCAATTACCACCCAAATACCACTATCTATAGAACAAATACCGCCTACTCCTGAATAATCTGGCTCATTGTTTTTAATACGCACATTGGAAGGAATTTGTCCGTTTCGTGATATATGATCAAATAACGTTATAAGTGTTTGACGCGCACATTTATGGATCTCTTTGTCTTCATGGATAAGTGGCAATGCACCAATAACCGTAATGGCACCATCTCTAGCCCAAACGCTGTAATAATTCTCATCAGTTCCATGGGCAACATTATCTTTAATAGAACATGCTGAAAAACCTAGAGGTGTAATATTCTTTTTTAATGCTTCAATGGCTTTTTTATAACCTTCTCGGATTAAGGCGATTTTTTCATCCTCATCCTCATCAGCGATATTGCTTAACTCTTGCTTTATGAAAAAATCATCAGTATGATCTTCTTCACCAATAATTAATGCCTCTTCTGGTAAAATATTATAATAAATTAATCCCTCAATAACACCATCTCCTTTTTCATTTTCTGAATGATAGACCTGTCTGTGTTTTGTGTATGTGTATAGTTCTTCATGTGCATTAGCAACTACAATACCTTTAATATTTTCTATATCAAACATAGCAGAATCATTTCCACTATCTCCAGCAACTAATATGTTTTCAGCAGTTATGTTAAGTTTCCGTAATAACCACTGTAAAGCATTACCTTTATTTGCCCACTTAGGTAAAATATCCAAATATTGCTCGCCAGAATACACCACATTGATATCCATATTAGCTTTGATAAAATCATTTTCAATGCTTGTAATTAATTCTGTTGTGGCATTATGAAAATAATAGCTTCGTTTATAGGCATGTTGAAACCTTGTTGGTTGCTCACTAATAGGATGATCTATATTTTGAATAATAGTTTCAACAGATTTTAAGTCCCATCCATCATCCAAAATATCGTTAAACTCTTTTATGACGGATTTATTTTTAAAATCATATATATGAGTTCCAACACCAGAAATTATATAGTCTGGTTTAGGCAATATTCCTTTTCCGATTAAATTTAGAACATCGTCTATTAAGCGCCCCGTATTGTAAGTAAGAAGGATGTCTTTACTTGGTTTGTGTTTTTTCCACACTTTACGAAAGTTGCTTTTTTGTGTATGGAAGTCTATTAAGGTATTGTCAATATCAAAAGAAAGAAGCTTTATATTAGGCTTAACATGATCTTCAGTTTTGCTCATAAATGATCTTATTTTATCAAATTAAAAGATGAATTTGTCAAAAATTAAGACTTTAAGGTTTAAAAAACAAGAAAAGAAGGCGTATTCTAGTTGATATTCTTAATGTGATAAATTGACACTGATAGAATAAGAAATCATAAAATTACATAGTGGGTTTTTATAAAATTGATAATGGATTATTGACTAGGCATGAAGTTATAATAAAATATTCAAAGTGTTTAATAAGACGATAAAATCCGTCAACCAACTGAACTTATATTAACTAAAAACAAATTAAAAACAGGCTGTCTAAAAAATGAAGACAGCCTGTTTTAATATTTTAAATACCACTTATAAAACTACCATAAGGATCCTTAAATTGGATCCCTTCAGAAAACCTTTGCTTACTAAGAAGTTTGAATTCCACTAATGCCCAAAGCACAGATTCTTTTACAAAATAGCTGTCTTGTTTGTTTAAGTTAGGTTGATACTTCGCTAACAAATCATCAAGTGGAGAAATGGCATCTAACAAAGCCTTATATTCTTTATCACGCAAATCATCTAACAATTCAAAGCCATCTTTTTGGTTAAAAAACCACGACACAATATCATCATATGGACTTTCATCTTCTTGTTTTTGAAGTTTACTAATCTTTGGAAAAAACTCTTCGAATAAACTTTTTACAGCCTCACCTATTAAATTATAAGCAACAACTGCTGCACCTTCTTGCTCACCTTCATAAACCAATTCCACTTTTCCAATAATTGCTGGAATAATACCAACAAAATCACTTAAACGCAGCATCGTTATTTTATCTCCTGAAATTAACGCCCGACGTTCTGCTGTACTTAATAAGTTTTCCAACGCAGTTATACTTAATCGGGCACTTACACCACTTTTAGCATCAATAAATTCACTTTCACGAGCTTCAAAAACAATTTGTTCCAATAAATCTCTTGCTAAATCTGGCACCATGACCATACTTTTTTGTCCTTCTACAGATCGTGCTTCTTGTTCAGTTATTAATCTTGCAGTTTCAATATCTACGGGATAGTGTGTTAATATTTGAGAACCTATTCTATCTTTTAAAGGCGTTACTATACTACCTCTATTTGTATAATCTTCAGGGTTTGCAGTAAATAAAAATTGAATATCTAAAGGTAACCTCAGCTTGAAACCTCTTATTTGAATATCGCCTTCTTGTAAGATATTAAATAATGCAACTTGAATTCTAGCTTGTAAATCGGGTAATTCGTTAATAACAAAAATACATCGATTTGCACGAGGAATCATACCATAATGAATCACGCGATCATCGGCGTAACTCAACTTTAAATTTGCTGCTTTTATAGGATCTACATCTCCAATAATATCTGCAACTGTTACATCTGGTGTTGCTAATTTTTCAGCAAAACGTTCACTTCTGTGTAACCAATAAATAGGCGTGTCATCACCTTTTTCATTGATTAATTCTGATGCAAAACGAGATATTGGATTTAGTGGATTATCATTAATTTCAGACCCTTCAACCACTGGAATGTATTCATCTAATAAATTAAGCATCAAGCGAGCTAAACGTGTTTTTGCTTGACCTCGTAATCCTAATAAATTGATATTATGTCGCGACAAAATAGCGCGTTCCAATTCTGGAATTACTGTATTTTCATAACCATGAACACCTTCAAAGGTGGTTTCTTTGTTTCTTATTTTTTCAATTAAATTATCTCTCAACTCATCTTTTATAGATTTACTTTGATAATCTACTTTTTTTAATGCTCCTAAAGTTTTAATGCTTTCTATTTTCATATATTTTAGCTTTTGGCTGCTGGCTTTTTGCCTTTAGCTCTTACTCAAAATGGGTTGTTTTCTAATAGCTAATAGCAAAAGGCTAAAAGCTGATTAATTATCCTCTAATTCTTTTTTTTCTGTTTGTTTCGTAATCTTCAAAAATCATTTCACCCAAACCTTTAAGTCCAGTGTAAAATGCTTTACCTTGATTTGCATAGGTAAACTCTCTAACAAATTGCATTAAATAACTGTCCTTCGCAATCATAAAAGTTGTTATGGGAATATGCAATCGTCTCGCTTGTTGTGCCATAGCATAACACTTATTCACGATATGTTTATCTAAACCATTACTGTTTTTGTAATACTCACCATCTGGTAAACGCAAGCAACTTGGTTTACCATCTGTTATCATAAAAATTTGTTTATTGGTATTTCGTTTTCTGCGCAATAAATCCATAGCCAATTGTAAACCAGCCACAGTGTTGGTATGATATGGCCCAACTTTTAAATAAGGCAAATCTTTAATTTCAATTTGCCAAGCGTCGTTACCGAAAACTAAAATATCGAGTGTGTCTTTTGGATAACGCGTTGTAATCAATTCTGCTAAAGCCATGGCTACTTTTTTAGCAGGTGTAATTCTATCTTCACCGTAAAGTATCATACTGTGACTAATATCAATCATCAAAATAGTACTCATTTGCGATTTATGGAGCGTCTCTTCAACAACTAAATCATCTTCTGTTAAACTAAAATCGCCTATAACATTACTAATTTGAGCATTCTTCAAACTTTCAGTCATAGATACTTTATCTAAAGCATCACCAAATTGATAAGCTCTAAAATCGCCCGTGTGTTCATCACCAATTCCTGCACTTTTACTTTTATGATTTCCTTGTCCACTGCGTTTAATCTTTCCAAAAATATGATCAAGAGCTTGTTGACGAATGGCTCGCTCAGTTTTTGCAGTAATGGCAATATCCCCATTGCCGTCTGGATCAATTTCTTCTTTTATATATCCCTTCTTTTTAAGGTCTTCAATAAAATCGTCAATGGAATATTCAGCAGTGGTAAGTTTATATTCTTTATCTAATTCTCGTAACCAATCTATGGCTTCGTCAAAATCGCCCGAAGTATGAGTGATTAACTCCTTAAAGACTTCAAAAAGTTTATCGAAAGGCGATTTATAAGGCGCTTCATAAGTTTTAAATATGAAGCCTTTTTTATTAAAATTCTTTTTTATCATAGCACCATAAAAATAGTGTATTTTGCTGAGAAAAAAGAAACAGAATAATTAGATTTATTTATTGCAAGATTACAATAAACTACTCAACTCGTTTTAAAGCATTTAAATCTTCAATTTTGATGTATTTTCCATGAGTTGAAATCAAGCCTTCTTTTTTAAATTGAGACAATATTCGAATTGCAGATTCAGTTGCTGTACCAACTATATTTGCAAAATCTTCACGAGATAACAGCACACTTAAAGTACCATCGGGGTTTACACCAAAACTATCATGAATATAAATTAATGTTTCGGCTAAACGCTGACGTACAGATTTTTGAGCCATATTTACTATAACATCATCGGCTTCTTTTAAATCATGCGCCATGTCTTTCAACATATCGTAAGAAAACTTGGGATTCTTCTGAAGATCAGCAATAATTTCACTTTTAGGAATAAAACAAACTTCCATATCATTTAGCGCCGTGGCTTGTAAATTTGAACTCTCATCGGTAACCAGAGAACGCTGCCCGATTAATTGCCCTTTAACAACCATTTTTACAATTTGGTCTTTACCGTTTTCACTTAATTTAGACAGTTTACAAATACCGTCTTTTACACAATAAACACCATTTATAGATTCGCCTTCTTCAAAAAGAATGGTTCCTTTTTTTATCGTTTTAGCTGTTTTACAAGCAGAAATTCTAACTAGCTCATCCTTGGTCAAAGACTTCAGGGAATTAAACTGTTTAATAATACATTGTTCACATTTTCCCATACTGATAAGTTTGTTTGTAACGTAAAAATAAATAAAACATGACAAATATCATATTTATAAGCAAGTTGTTTTTAGACTTTTGTTTAAGGTATAAATGAGCAAATATTTATGGACACAAAAACGTGTTTCCACTGTGGATTAGACGCAAAAACTTCTGAAATCATTTTTGATTATAAATCATTTTGTTGTAATGGCTGCAAAACCGTTTACGAAATTTTTAGTGTTAACAATTTAACATGTTATTACGATTTACAACAAACTCCAGGAGCTACACCAAAAGAAATTTCAGGTAAGTATAACTTTTTAGAAAATGCTAAAATAGTTGAGCAGTTATTGGAATTTAATGACGGAAAAACTCAAATAGTTACGTTATACATTCCGCATATTCATTGTAGTTCTTGTATTTGGATTCTTGAAAATTTGAATAAATTAAATTCAGCTATAAACACATCTATAGTGAATTTTGGAAAAAAGACGGTTCGAGTAACCTTCAATTCTGAAATAATATCATTAAAAGATTTAGCAACACTTTTAAGCAGTATTGGTTACGAACCATTTATAAGTTTAGACGATTATAGTGTTGGTAAAAAACATATTGATCGATCTTTAATTTACAAATTAGGCGTTGCAGGTTTCGCTTTCGGAAATGTGATGTTTTTATCGTTTCCTGAATATTTTCAGGTAGGCGAGTTTTGGTTAGAAAAGTATAAACACCTTTTTAGGTGGTTGATGTTTTTCTTTTCACTTCCAGTGGTTTTTTACTCTGCTCTAGATTATTTTATTTCAGCATTTAAAGGTCTTCGATCTAAAATTTTAAATATTGATGTACCCATTGCTTTAGGCGTTACGGTTCTATTTGTTAGAAGTTCTGCCGAAATTATATTCGATATAGGTTCAGGTTTTTTTGATAGTTTAACAGGACTCATTTTCTTTTTACTGCTTGGTAAATTCTTTCAACAAAAAACATATACGTTTTTATCTTTTGAGCGTGACTATAAATCCTATTTCCCTATCGGGATTACGAAAATTAAAGATGATGGAAAAGAAGAGTCTATTCAAGTATATGATATTAAAAAAGGAGATCGACTACTTATTAGAAATGAAGAACTCATTCCTGTTGATTGCATCTTAATTAAAGGAAAAGCACGTATTGATTATAGTTTTGTTACTGGCGAATCGAAAACGGTTTCGAAACAATCTGGCGACAAGCTTTTTGCTGGTGGAAAACAGCTAGAAGGCAGCATTGAAATTGATGTTTTAAAAAGCGTTGAACAGAGTTATTTAACACAATTATGGAGTAGTGATGTCTTTAAAAAAGATAAAGAATTAGCATTCACCAATATTACAAACAGTATTAGTAAACGCTTTACTCTAGCTATTTTATTAATTGCATGTATGGCTACTTCATTTTGGTTATTAACCGATTCCAGTAAAGCGCTAAACGTATTTACATCGGTTTTAATTATTGCTTGCCCATGTGCTATTGCGCTTTCTGCGCCCTTTACTTTTGGGAATGTTTTACGGATTTTGGGTAAGAAGAAATTCTACTTAAAAAACGCTTCCGTTATTGAGCAACTGGCAAATATCAATACCATCATTTTTGATAAAACAGGAACCATTACTGCAAATAAAGAAACTACTATAAGTTATGAAGGTTTAAATCTATCTGATGATGAAGAATCTTTGCTAAAAAGTACATTAAGAGGTTCAAATCATCCTTTAAGTAGATCGCTTTATAATTTATTAAATGAACATGACATTATCTCACTAGATCATTTTGAAGAACATTTAGGAAAAGGCATTGAAGCTAACTATCAAAACCAAAACATAAAAATTGGTTCTGCTCCTTTTGTAGGTTTTAAAACAGATACTGCTACTTTAAATACGGCGGTACATATTAGCACAAATAATCAATACAAAGGAAAATTCACGTTTTATAATAAGTATAGAAAAGGATTATCAAAATTATTTAACAGATTAAAAAAGGATTACGATTTAGTGATTTTATCAGGTGATAATGCTGGTGAAAAAGACAATCTCACGAAGTTACTTCCAACTAAAACCAAATTGCTTTTCAATCAAAAACCTGAAGATAAATTAGAATATATAAAATACCATCAAACTGAAGGCGCAAAAGTTTTAATGATTGGTGATGGTTTAAATGATGCTGGTGCCTTAGCGCAAAGTGATGTTGGTATTGCCATTTCTGAAAATGTGAACGTGTTTTCTCCTGCTTGCGATGCTATTTTAGATGCTTCAAAGTTCAATCAACTATACAACTATATAAACGTTTCAAAATCGGCTATAAAAATTATTAAATGGAGTTTTTTATTGTCGTTTATCTATAATATCATAGGGCTTTATTTTGCAGTAACTGGACAATTAGAGCCTGTTGTTGCTGCTATTTTAATGCCATTAAGTTCAATAAGCATTGTTGCTTTCACAACAATTACAACCAATGTTTTAACTAGAAAACTAGATTAAAAATTAAACATGATAAAAGTCATTTTTTAACAAAAAGTATGAAAGTACTTTTGAACCATAACTTCAAATAGGTATGAGTGTTATATATATTTTATTAGCTATAAGCATTGTTGTAGCCGTTGGTTTTTTTATCGCTTTTATCATGGCGGTAAAAAGTGGACAGTACGATGATAGCTATACACCTTCAGTAAGAATGCTTTTTGAAGATGAACTTATTAAAGAAAAAACAAATAAGAAAATACTAACCAAAAAAGATTAACAACTATACATTATGGATTTGCAACAATTTCATTACGATAATAAAATCGTTAAAAACTTTCTCTATGCCACAATGCTTTGGGGTGTTGTTGGTATGTTAGTAGGTTTACTACTGGCGTTTATGTTTTTATTTCCAAACTTAACCGATGGCATTTCGTGGTTAAGCTTTGGTAGATTACGTCCGTTACATACCAACGCTGTAATTTTTGCCTTTGTAGGTAATGCCATTTTTGCTGGTGTTTACTACTCTACACAACGATTGTTAAAGGCAAGAATGTTTAACGATACCTTAAGTAAAATAAACTTCTGGGGCTGGCAACTTATTATTGTTGGAGCAGCCATAACATTACCTTTGGGTTACACAACATCAAAAGAATATGCCGAATTAGAATGGCCTTTTGATATTGCCATTGCTCTTATATGGGTCGTTTTTGGTTGGAATTTAATTGGTACTATTTTAAAACGAAGACAACGCCATTTATATGTAGCCATTTGGTTTTACATTGCCACTTTTGTTACCGTTGCTGTTCTTCATATTTTTAATAGTTTAGAATTACCAGTTAGTGCTTTAAAAAGTTACTCGGTTTACGCTGGGGTTCAAGATGCCCTAGTACAATGGTGGTATGGGCATAATGCGGTGGCTTTCTTTTTAACCACACCGTTTTTAGGATTGATGTACTATTTTGTACCTAAAGCTGCTAACAGGCCGGTGTATTCTTATCGACTATCAATTGTTCACTTTTGGTCGTTAATATTCATATATATTTGGGCAGGACCTCATCATTTATTATATACAGCATTACCAGAATGGGCTCAAAATTTAGGTGTTGCATTCTCAGTTATGCTATTAATGCCATCTTGGGGTGGTATGATAAACGGACTTTTAACCTTGCGTGGTGCTTGGGATAAAGTAAGAACCGATCCTGTTTTAAAATTCATGGTTGTAGCTATTACAGGTTACGGTATGGCAACTTTTGAAGGTCCAACGTTATCCCTTAAAAATGTAAACGCTATCGCCCATTTTACTGACTGGATTATTGCTCACGTTCACGTAGGTGCTTTAGCTTGGAATGGTTTCTTAACCTTTGGGATGATTTATTTCTTGGTTCCTAAACTATTCAAAACAAAATTATACTCTTTAGCGTTAGCAAATCTACATTTCTGGATTGGTACTTTAGGCATTATCATGTACGCTTTACCAATGTATGTTGCTGGATTTACGCAAGCTAGTATGTGGAAACAATTTAATCCAGATGGTACATTAACTTATGGAAACTTCTTAGAAACCGTTACCGAAATTATGCCAATGTATTGGATGCGTGCTATTGGTGGAACTCTGTTCATAGTTGGTATGCTAATTCTAGTATACAATATTATTTTAACCATAAAACAAGGTAGCAAGGTTGAAGATGAATTAGCTGAAGCTGCTGCTCTAGAACGCGTTACTAAAAAACGCACGTCAAGCGAAGGTTGGCACACTTGGTTAGAAAGAAGACCTATACAATTAACATTATTAGCAACCGTAGCTATTTTAATTGGAGGTGTTGTACAAATTGTACCAACTATTATGGTAAAATCTAATATTCCAACTATAGCTAGTGTAAAACCATATACACCGTTAGAATTAGAAGGTCGAGATATTTATATTCGAGAAGGTTGTGTGGGTTGCCACTCGCAAATGATTCGTCCGTTTAGAAGTGAAGTAGAACGCTATGGCGAATACTCAAAAGCTGGAGAATATGTTTACGATCATCCATTCCTTTGGGGAAGTAAACGTACTGGGCCAGATTTACATCGAGTTGGTGGTAAATATTCTGATAATTGGCATTTCAATCATATGTATGATCCGCAAAGTACCTCATCGGGTTCAATTATGCCACGTTATCCATGGTTAATAACAGGATCTTCAAGTAAACTTGATAAATCTCAAACCGAAGCCAAAATGGAAGTTATGGTAGCATTAGGTGTGCCATACACTGAAGAAGATATAGCAAATGCTCAAACCAACATGTTAACTCAGGGCGAACAAATTGAAAAAAATCTTTATACCGATCCAGACTTTGTGATTTCATATGAGGCTGATAAAAAGTATGCCGCTGAAAACGGAGATGATTTTATTGAAATGAAGAACAGAGAAATTGTAGCATTAATAGCCTATTTACAAAGGTTAGGAACAGATATTAAAGTTGAAAATTAGTTAATAGTTAGTAGTTGTTGGTTATTAGTTTTAACCATTAACTAATAACCAGTAACCAAAAACAAAAAAAATCATGTTAAAATTTGTAAAAAACCATATGGAGAGTATTACTGGTATTGAGATATACCCAATCATCTCTCTACTTATCTTTTTCATCTTTTTTGTAGTGCTATTTTGGTGGGTATTTACCGCTAAAAAAGACTATATAAAAACAGTAAGCAACATACCATTAGACAACCAAAACGACGATATATTATGAGACATTTAATTCCATCCTGGATTCGTGTTCCAGTAGCCTTTTTTATAATTTTCGGAGCTGTAGAGTATTTTATAGACTCAGGAGACAAACCTGCATTCGTAGAATATCCGGTTGTACTTTTATTCCTTTTTCTGGTACTTTTAATACTAATAGCCATTGAAGCTATTGTTGGTGCTCTAGAAAACGTTATGCTTCATAAACTAGATAAGGAAGCCAAAGCACGTTTTTTAGCCGAAAAAGAAAAAACAATCAAGTTTACTTGGTTAAAAAATACATACATCAAACTTCTGGGTCAAAAACCTATTGAAGAAGAACACGACATTATATTAGACCATAATTATGATGGTATAAAAGAATTAGACAACAATTTACCACCATGGTGGCTTTATGGCTTTTATGCCTCAATTATTTTTGGAGCTATTTACCTTATTAGATATCATATTTTTGATGGAGAAAATCAATTTGACGAATTAGAAACCGAATTAGCCGATGCCAGAATTGCTATTGAAGCTTATAAAAAAACAGCTAAAAACTTAGTAGATGTTAACACCGTAACACTTTTAACTGAAGCTGGAGATTTAGCCTCTGGAAAAACTATTTTCGAAACTAACTGCGTTGCATGTCATATGGCAGACGGAGGTGGAGGTATTGGCCCTAATTTAACTGATGAATACTGGATTTTAGGTGGCGATATAAAAAGTGTTTTCAAAACAGTTTCTGAAGGCGGACGGTCTGGAAAAGGTATGATTGCTTGGAAACAACAATTAAAACCACTTGAAATGGCTCAGGTGGCTAGCTATGTATTAACCTTTCAAGGTACAACACCAGCAAATCCTAAAGCTGCTGAAGGCAATATTTGGGTTGATAAAATTAGTGAAGAATCCACTACGGAATCCGTAGAAACAGTCATAGATTCAACAATTACAAATTAATATGATGTCATGTTGAGTGTCCCGATTTTTATCGGAACGTATCGAGAATTATCACTAAAAAGTGTGTCGATACAAAATTTCAAAAAAACAAAATTTCACCCGACATGACATTAATTTAGCAACGAAAAGTGGAAACCCCAGAAAACGAAATATTCAGAGATTCTATTGGAACAGTTACCGAAGAAGGCAAACGTGCTTGGGTGTACCCTAAAAAACCAAGTGGCAAATTTTATGAATATAGAAAATGGGTGAGCTATTTTCTACTAGCATTTTTATTCTTGTCGCCTTTTATTAAAATAAACGGTAACCAGTTTTTAATGTTTAATGTTTTAGAACGCCGCTTTAATATTTTCGGATTTCCATTTTGGCCGCAAGATTTTCATTTGTTTGTTATTTCCATGTTGATTGGGGTTGTTTTCATAACACTATTCACAGTTGCCTTTGGTAGAGTTTTTTGTGGGTGGATTTGTCCGCAAACCATATTTATGGAAATGGTTTTTCGCAGAATTGAATATTGGATTGAAGGAGACAGAAACAAACAACGTAAACTAGATAGACAAAAATGGGATGCTGAAAAAATAAAAAAGCGTTTATTAAAATGGTTTATATTTTTAATCATATCTTTTTTAATAGCTAATGTATTTCTAGCCTACTTAATAAGTGGCGATAAACTTTTACGTTATATAACTGATGGCCCTTTTCAGCACTTAAGCACCTTATTTCCGCTTATCATTTTTACTGCTGTATTCTATTTTGTTTTTGCTTGGTTCAGAGAACAAGTATGTATTATAGCCTGTCCTTACGGAAGATTACAAGGTGTTTTATTAGATAATAAATCTATTGTTGTTGCCTACGACCATAAACGTGGGGAAGCTGAAAATGGTAGAAAATCATTTAGAAAAAATGAAGACAGACAAGCTTTAGGACATGGTGATTGTATTGATTGTGTTCAATGTGTAAATGTTTGTCCAACAGGAATTGATATTAGAAACGGCACACAATTAGAATGCGTTAATTGTACAGCTTGTATAGATGAATGCGACCATATCATGGAAAGTATTAATCTACCAAAAGGGTTAATTAGATATACAAGTGAAGAAAATATAGAGAAAAAAGCACCATTTAAATTAACGCCAAGAATTAAAGGGTACATAGCTGTTTTAACTATTTTAACTGGTTTACTAACTGGAATGCTTTTTTTAAGAAATGATGTTGAAGCTAATATTCTGAGATTACCTGGACAATTATATGAGCATAAAGAGAACAACATTATTAGCAATGTATTTACATATAAACTTGTTAATAAAACCACGGTAGATATTGAAAATGTAAGTTTCAAATTAATGTCTCATAAAGGTAAATTGAAGCTGGTTGCAACCAGTGAAAATTTTGTAGTTCCAAGTCAAGGAATTGCTAAAGGGACTTTATTTATTGAAATTAATAATACCTCCCTTTCGGGTGATAGAAATAAAATTAAAATTGGTGTTTATCAGGGTGATGAACTTATTGAAACAACAACGGCAAACTTTTTAGGACCAAGAAGTTTTAAATAGTTAATGGCCATTGGCTGTTTCCTGCAAGGTTTTAAAAACCTTGTAGGTATAAATTGAAAATTAATTTTAACTAAAAACAGATTCTCTCCTTCGAGGGAATGACAAAAATATTAAGCGATGAAATTTAATTGGGGAACAGGAATAGTAATAGCGTTTATAGGCTTCATTAGCTTTATCATGTATTTTATTATCACTATGAATATTGATGATAAATACAACCACGATTTGGTAACTGAAGATTACTACGCTGAAGAATTAGCATACCAAAAGGATATTGATAAATTAAAAAACTCGAAAAATTTAATCGAAAACATTACTTATCAAAAAACCAAGGAAGGTTTAAAAATCTTATTCCCAAATAATATCGATTTTAAAAACATTACTGGAAAAGTGTTCCTATATAGACCATCTAACAAACAATTAGACTTTGATACTGCTATTTCACTGTCTAAATCTTATTTGCTCATACCTGACAATCGTTTGGTAGATGGTCGTTGGAACATTAAAATAGATTGGCAATATAACGGAAAATCTTATTTGTTTAAAGAATCTATAAATTATTAATATGCTAATTTCTGCATTTATATTGGGTTTATTAGGAAGTTTTCACTGTGTTGGTATGTGTGGACCTATTGCTTTTATGCTTCCTGTTGACCGAACAAATGCATATAAGAAGGTTATGCAAATAACCATTTATCATTTTGGAAGATTATTAGCTTACAGTATAATAGGTCTCACTTTTGGTCTTCTTGGTAAAAGCTTATATATTTTTGGTTACCAACAACAACTTTCAATTTTAATTGGAATTTTAATGATTCTGGTTGTAATAATTCCACAAAAAGCTTTTAATACATACAACTTTTCAAAACCCATTTATAAACTGATTTCAAAAGTTAAATCTGCCTTAGGTTCCGCATTAAAGAAAAAAACTATGGATACCTTTTTGACCATAGGTTTCTTAAACGGCTTTTTACCTTGCGGGTTGGTTTACATGGCTGTTTTTGCTGCAATAGCTGGTGGCAATGCATTAAATGGCAGTTTATATATGGTAGTTTTTGGATTGGGAACTATACCCTTAATGACTACCGCCATTTACTTTAGTCAGTTTTTAAAAGGCTCTTTAAGACAAAAAATACAAAAAGCAATTCCAATTTTTGTAGTTATTATTGGCTTGTTATTTATTCTTCGTGGCTTAGGACTCGGCATTCCTTACCTTTCTCCTTCCCTTGTTTATGATGTAGTTTCTAACGCTATTAATTGTCATTAAACCAATAATTTAGATAGCTTTTTACTATTAATTTTAACCATAAAATTTCATGAATGTTAATTTTTTTATAAAATTTAGTAGTTTTATTTTCTTTTGTAATAGTAATGCTATTATATTTGCGTTAAACTTAATTGATAATGGAAAAATTACTATCAAATTTAAAAATAGCAGTTCCCGAAAAAATCTATGTAAAAGATCCTGAATCGTCAAATCTTGGGAAACGCATTGTAGAACATGGTATTCTATTAATTAACGAAATAGGATTTGATAGTTTTACATTTAAAAAATTAGGAATTAGAATTGGTTCAAACGAAAGTTCTATTTACAGATATTTTGAAAGTAAACACAAACTTTTGTTATACTTATCATCTTGGTATTGGGCATGGTTAGAATATCAATTGGTATTTGAAACTCATAATATTTCAGATAAAAAGGAAAAGCTAACCAAGGCTATAGAAATTGTTACGAGAACAACCAAAGAAGATTCTAACTTCTCACATATTAATGAAGTTGTTTTAAATAATATAATCATCAATGAAAACTCAAAATCATTTTTAACCAAAGAAGTCGATCAAGAAAATAAAGATGGGTATTTTGTTATCTATAAACGCGTTGTTCTGCGTTTAAAAGACATGATTAAAGATTTAAAACCAGATTATAACTATCCTTCAAGTTTAGCTAGCACTGTTATAGAAGGCGGTTTGCATCAACACTTTTTAAAAGATCATTTTGCTTCAATCACAGATTGTAAAGAAGATGTAACACCATCAAATTTCCTAGTAAACTTAACCTTAAATACATTAAACTTATAACTATGGCACAACCAAACATGACTCCTTGGCAACGCTTAATCGGGTTAGTTCAACTTGAAAAAAGAGACATTCTTCAAATTTTTTACTATGCTATTTTTGCAGGTGTAGTTGCATTAACCCTACCACTGGGTATCCAGGCTATAATAAACTTAATTCAAGGTGCTCAAATATCAACATCTTGGGTAATACTTGTTATTTTGGTAACTGTTGGTGTTGCGTTCTCTGGTATTTTACAACTTATGCAAATACGTATTATTGAAACCATACAACAACGTATTTTCATGCGGTCTTCTTTTGAATTAACATATAGATTTCCAAAAATTAAAATGACTGAGTTACGCAATTACTATCCGCCAGAATTAGCAAACCGTTTTTTTGATACGCTGACCATTCAAAAAGGGTTATCTAAAATTTTGATAGATATTCCAACGGCTGTTTTGCAAATTTTATTTGCGCTCATATTACTATCATTTTATCATCCATTCTTTATCATATTTGGTTTTTTATTATTAATACTAATCTTTATAGTTTTTAAATTTACAGCAAAAAGAGGCTTAGAAACCAGCCTTGTAGAATCAAAACATAAATATAAAGTTGCACACTGGATTGAGGAAATTGCCAGAACACTGATAAGCTTTAAACTTTCTGGACAGACCAATTTAGGGTTATCCAAAAATGACGATTTAGTAAATGACTATTTAAAAGCTAGAGAAAGTCATTTTAAAGTTTTGGTCATTCAGTTTATTCAAATGATAAGCTTTAAAGTTATCGTTACTGCTAGTTTACTATTAATTGGTGGTGCATTGGTTTTAAATCAGGAAATGAATATTGGGCAATTTGTTGCTGCAGAAATTATAATTCTTTTAGTAATAGCATCTGTTGAAAAACTAATTTTAGGATTAGAATCTTTTTATGATGTATTAACTTCTTTAGAAAAAATTGGTCAAATTTTAGATAAAGATATTGAAAATCAATATGCAGAAAAACCTACTTTCAAGGACAACATTACTATTGAATTAGATAAAGTATCATATAGTGTGCCTGAAAGAGAAGTACCAATAATCAATAATATTTCTTTAAAAATACATCCTGAGAGTAGAATTTTGGTCTCAGGAGAAAGTGGTTCTGGCAAGTCTACTTTACTAAGATTAATAGCTGGAGTAATAGAATCTACTTCAGGACACATTTATGTAAACAATTTATCAATTTCTAGTTTAAATTTAAATCATTACAGAGCACAATTGGGCTTATCATTAACTGAAGAAACGCCATTTGAAGGCAGTATAAAAGCTAATCTCACATTTGGTAATAAAGATATTACTGACGACGAGATATTTGAAACGCTTAATAATGTAGGGTTAATGGATTTTATTAGAGAACAACCAGATGGACTAGAAACTATTTTATATCCAGATGGCAAACAAATGTCGCATACAGTTTCTAAAAAACTAGTGCTTTCTCGGGCTATTTTAAAGAAGCCAAAAGTATTAATTCTTGAAGATGCTTTAGATAGGTTCAACCCTATTGAAACTAATTCTATAATTAAATATTTAACTCATAAAGATAGACCTTGGGCACTCATTGTAGTAAGCGGTAATGATAGTTGGAAAACTAAGTGTTCGCAAGTTATTGAATTAGATAAAGGTGAAATAAAAAATATAAATAATGCTTAACATATCTCATAATAAACTAAATAAAAAAGTAGATTTATCAGTTTTTAAATCTAGTAAGGATATTTTTAATAAAGACTATTACAAAACATTTAATAAGTTTTTATTAGCGACTGCCATTGTATTATTTATTATCCTCTTTTTACCATGGACGCAGAATATTACAGGCCAAGGTTTAGTAACGACTTTAACACCAAATCAGCGACCACAAACCATACAATCTCAAATTCCTGGGCGTATTGAAGAATGGTTTGTAAGAGAGGGCGATTCTGTAAAAAAAGGAGACACCATTTTAAGAATTTCTGAAATAAAAAGTGAATATTTTGATGACCAATTAGTTGAAAGAACCAATCAGCAAATACAAGCAAAATCATCATCGGTAAATGCGTATCAAGGCAAAGTAAAGGCTCTAAACAGGCAAGTTTCGGCATTAATTAATGAACAGAAGCTTAAAATGGAACAGACCAAAAACAAGTTAATGCAAGCCAAACTTAAAGTGCAAAGCGATAGTATTGATTTTGAAGCTGCAAAAACGAATATTAAAATTGCTGAAACACAATTTAATCGTATTCAAACTCTACAAGATGAAGGTTTAAAAGCTATGAAAGATGTTGAAGAAAAACGCTTAAAGCTTCAAGAAACTCAAGCTAAACTTCTTTCTCAAGAAAATAAATATTTAGCTAGTAAAAATGAAGTAATTAATGCACAGATAGAACTTTCTAGAATTAATGCGCAATACGCCGATAAAATATCGAAAGCACAAAGCGATAAATTTACAGCGCAATCTAGTCAATTTGATACCGAAGCTCAGGTTACTAAACTTGAAAATGATTATACCAATTATAAAATTAGAAACAGTTTACTATATGTAACTGCTCCACAAAGTGGATTTATAAATAAAGCCCTTCGCGGTGGTATTGGAGTAACCTTTAAAGAAGGTGAAGAACTTGTAGGGATTATGCCAGCTAAATATGATTTAGCAGTTGAAACATTCGTTCGCCCTATAGATTTGCCACTTCTACACCCAGGCGAAAAAGTTCGTATTCAGTTTGATGGTTGGCCAGCAATTGTTTTTAGCGGGTGGCCTAATGTTTCTTACGGTACTTATGGCGCTAAAGTTATAGCCATTGAAAGATTCATTAGTAGCAATGGAAAATATAGGGTTTTACTAGCTCCAGATGAAGAAGACCATGAGTGGCCAGAAGCAATTCGTGTAGGTTCTGGTGCTAAAACTATTGCATTATTAGAAGATGTGCCTATTTGGTTTGAGCTATGGCGACAAATTAACAGTTTCCCTCCTAATTACTATCAACCAGAAAATGGAGAATCTAGTACTAAAGACGCAAAAAAATGAAACTGAAAATATTAATCATAATACTTTCTTTCAGCAGTTTTATTTCTGCACAAGATAGTTTAGAGGTAATTAGCTTGTCTGAATATTTAGGTTATGTAAAAACATTTCACCCTATAGTAAAACAGGCAAACTTGATAATAAACGAAAGCGAAGCTAAACTACTAAAAGCCCGTGGTGCTTTCGACCCAAAATTAGAAGTTGATTATGACAGAAAAAAGTTTAAAAGCACCGAATATTACGATAAACTTAATGCTGCTTTTAAAATACCAACATGGTATGGTGTAGAATTAAAAGGAAATTTTGAAGAAAATGACGGTTTATTTTTAAATCCAGAAGGAAACCTGCCAGAAGATGGTTTATATAGTGTTGGTGTTTCTGTTTCTGTGGCTCGCGGTTTACTTATCAATAAGCGTATGGCTATGTTAAAACAGTCAAAAATGTTCGTGAAACAAGCAAAAGTAGACAGACAGTTATTGGTAAATAATATTTTATATGAGGCTACACTAACCTATTTTAAATGGCTCAGAACCTATAATGAAAAACGTGTTTATGAAGATTTTTTAGTAAACGCTAAAATGCGTTTTGATGGTATAAAGCGAAGCTATAATGCTGGTGAAATGTCTGCCATAGATACCGTTGAAGCACGAATTGCATTAAACGATAGAAAACTAAATCTTGAGAAATCTAGAATTAAGTTTGTAAAATCATCATTAGAACTTTCTAATTATTTATGGTTAAACGAAAACACACCAATAGAAATAAAAGATAATGTAATTCCAGATTTAAATACATTCCAATCGGTAGATGTTACTTTAAATACTTCGGAATTAGATATTGAAAGCTTAGACATCACTAATCATCCAAAGCTTCAATCATTAGACTATAAATTACAAAGTTTAAATATTGAAAAACGATTAAAACTTAATAATTTACTACCAAAAATAGATTTACAGTATAATTTTTTATCTGAAACACCAGATATTTCTAGGTCTTTTAGTACTGCGGCTTATAAAAGTGGATTGAATATTAGTTTTCCGTTATTCTTAAGAAAAGAACGTGGTGATTTAAGGTTAGCAAAACTTAAAATGCAGGATACTAAATTCGAAATTCAATCTACAGAAGTGACTTTAAAAAACAAAATTGATGCTATAAATCAAGAACTTGAGTCTTTTGTTTCACAAAATGAATTTACTCGTGTTATCGTTGATGATTATGGTACCATGTTAAAAGCAGAGGAACGCAAATTCTTTTTAGGTGAAAGCTCTTTGTTTTTAGTAAACTCAAGAGAGTCTAAACTTATAGATGCTAAATTAAAAGCGATTGAATTAGAGAATAATTTTTTCAACACCAAAGCAGGTTTATTTAATGTTTTAGCCATATCAGATGTTGATATTAACTAATAAAAAAGGATTCACATAATTTGTGACTCCTTTTTCGTCTAGTTAGTAATTATAGTAATCCTAAATATTAAATTTTAAAAGTGATTACTGGTAATGTGGCATGATTTGCAACATCTTCTCCTATACTCCCTTCAAAAAAATGTGCTAAACCCTTTTTACCATGTGTAGGTATAGCAATTAAGTCTGCTCCTATTTTATTGGAAAAATTTAAAATCCCATCTTCAACGGTATAATCAGATACATAATGTACATCCTCCATTTTATCTATGTTACCTTCAGCTTGTGTGAAAAAGTTAAATACGCGCTTCTCCATTTCTTGCGAACTTTTAAATCTATCATTTGGTAAATTTACGTATACGAAATACACTTTTGAGCCTGTTTTACTAAACATATCAATAGCTTTTTTATAAGCGTCAATGCATTCTTCTGAAAAATCGCAAGCAAAAGTTACGACATCAAAATTTATTTGCGTTATGGTATTTTTAACAACTAAAACAGGAATTTCAGCATTTCTAACAACACGCTCGGTATTAGATCCTACAAAAAACTCCATAACACCACTTGTGCCGTGAGATCCCATCACTATAAGGTCTGCATCATGTTTTTTTGCAACATCATCTACTTCACTAAATACTTTAAAATGCTTAACAATTGGCGTCACTTTTATATCTTTTAAATAATCCTTCTCTAAAAAATCTTCAAACTTTTGTTCTGCCAACTTAAAAAAGAAAACTGTTTTTTGAGATTGCAACTCATCTGAAGAGGTAAGCATCAAGTCAGACATTTCAAGCATGTGTAGCACTAATAATTCTGCATCATTTTTCTTTGCTAATTTAGCAGCAGTTTTTAATGCATATTCTGAGTGTTCAGAAAAATCTACGGGTACAATAATTTTTTTCATGGTATCTTTTTTTAGGTTAAACTGTCATTTAAAACAATTGCGTATTGGGTTGTTTTCTTTGTAATAATAAATCAAAAGCCATACAAACATTTCTTATAAATGGTTGCCCTTTTGCTGTTACTTCAATACTATTTGAATGTATATGAAGTAACCCATCATTTTCCATTTCCTTTAAACGTATCAAAGTTTCTGGAAGTTGTTTAAAATAGAGATTTTCCTTTGTCCAACTTGTTTTAAATTGACACATTAAATCTAAAATATGTTTTCTAATAATTAAATCTTCTTCATTTAAAATATGCCCTCTATAAACTGGTAAAATATTATTTTTTAATAAATTATAATAACTTTCAATACCTTTTACATTTTGAGAAAAACCATACCAACTATCACTAATTGAAGATACGCCTAAACCAATCATAGCTTGTGTTTTTGAGGCGGTATACCCCATAAAATTTCTATGCAATTTATTAGTTATAAGAGATTTGTAAAGCGAATCTGTAGGTAGTGCAAAATGATCCATCCCTATTTCATGGTATCCAACTTCTTTAAGTAATGCTTTCCCTAATTCGTATTGCTGTCTTTTTATATGAGCAGATGGCAAATCAGAATCTTTAAAACCACGTTGCCCGTTTCCTATTATCCATGGTACATGCGCATAACTATAAAATGCCAAACGATCTGGAAATAACGATTTTGTTTTTAAAATCGTTTCCTTTACATGCTCTAATTTTTGAAACGGTAAACCGAAAATAATATCATGCCCAACAGATGTATAGCCAATTTCTCTAGCGGCTTCTGTTGCTTGCTTTACGTTTTCAAAAGGTTGAATTCTGTGTATAGCCTTTTGCACGGTTTCATTATAGTCTTGTACGCCGTAGCTAACACGCCTAAAACCTACATCATATAATGCTTGTAAATGTTCTGAAGTTGTATTGTTTGGGTGACCTTCAAAACTAAATTCATAACCTTCAGCAAGTTCAGATCGTTTCAAAATACCATTAATTAAGTATTTTAAATTATCTGGACTAAAAAATGTTGGTGTTCCACCACCGAGATGTAATTCTTTAATTATAGGTTTTTCATCAAACAATTCTAAATATAAATTCCATTCTTTTAAAACCGCATTTATATAAGGCGACTCTACACTGTGCTGTTTCGTAATGCGCTTGTTGCAACCGCAAAATGTGCATAAACTTTCACAAAAAGGTAAATGAATATAAAGACTTATACCTTCTTTTGAGTTACTTTCTTGAAATGAATTTATCACAGACTTTTTCCAATTTTCCAAAGAAAAACTATTAGAATTCCAATACGGAACCGTTGGATAACTCGTGTAACGAGGACCCGCTATATTATATTTATTTACTAACGAACTTAACATACCTAACATTTATAATTCAAAAGTATAAGAAACCTTAATCTTAAAATATGATATATGTCATATGGAATATTTGCAATTGGTTTATTAAACTCTTAACTTTCGAATAAATAAAAAAATACTAAAAATGAAAAAATTAACTGTTTTAATAGTTGTACTAGCCTTAATTTTTGTGGCTTGTAAAAATGAAAAAAAAGAACCTGTAATAGAAGATGCAGTTGAAGAAGTGATAGAGGTAGTTGAAGTTGCAACTCCTAAAAAAGTAACCATGGCATTAGCTGCTAAAAGTGATAGTAATGTAAGTGGAAATGTTGTATTTACTGAAGAAGATGGAACCGTTAACATGACAGCCACTATAAGCGGTTTGGAAGCTGGTGAACATGCCATACATATTCATGCTTCGTCTGATTGTTCTTCACCTGACGGAAAATCTGCTGGTGGACATTGGAACCCAACTGCTCAACAGCATGGAAAATGGGGAGATGATACTGGCTACCATAAAGGTGATATAGGAAACTTTACTGCAGATGAAAGCGGAAATGGTACTATTTCTTTCTCTACTGATGAATGGTGTATTGGCTGTGACGATGAAACCAAAAATATTTTAGGAAAAGGTGTTATTGTGCATGCTGGAGCAGATGATTTTACATCACAACCTTCTGGTGCCGCTGGTGCTAGAGTTAGTTGTGCTGGAATAATTGAATAATATTCAATCTTATTGTAATAAAAAAAGCTACTGAAACAGTAGCTTTTTTAATGCATTTATTTTAAGAAAATCAGGTTATTAATAATTTCTACATACGCTCAGGAACCTGAATTCCTAAAACACTAAACCCATTTTTAATAGTTTGCGCAACTACTTTTGATAATTGTACTCTAAATATTTTTTCATCCTCGCTATCTGCTCCTAAAATAGATACATTTTGATAGAAAGAATTAAACTCTTTAACCAAATCGTAAGTATAATTAGCTACTAAAGCAGGACTATGTTGCGTAGCAGCATTTTGTATAACCTCTGGAAATAACTGTAATTGCTTTAAAAGCTCTTTTTCTTTGGGGTGAAGTTGCATTTCGACTGCACTCAGCGCAGTGTTCGAAATCATGTCCGCTTTACGCAAAATAGCTTGAATTCTAGCATAAGTATATTGAATAAAAGGACCTGTATTTCCTTGAAAATCGATAGAATCTTTTGGATCGAATAGAATACGTTTTTTAGGGTCTACTTTTAAAATATAATATTTTAAAGCGCCTAAACCTATTGTTTTATAAAGCGCTTTCTTCTCTGATTCTGAATAACCATCAAGCTTACCTAATTCTTCAGATATTTCTTCAGCGGTATTAGCCATTTCATAAATTAAATCGTCAGCATCTACTACAGTGCCTTCTCTACTCTTCATCTTACCACTTGGCAAGTCTACCATGCCGTAACTTAAATGATATAGATTTTTTGCCCAATCAAAGCCTAATTTCTTTAGAATTAGAAACAACACCTGAAAATGATAATCTTGCTCGTTACCAACAGTATAAACCATACCTCCAACATCTGGAAAGTCTTTTATACGTTGTATAGCGGTACCAATATCTTGTGTCATATAAACCGCTGTACCATCTGACCGTTGTACTATTTTTTTATCAAGTCCGTCTTCGGTTAAATCACACCAAACTGAACCATCTTCTTCTTTAATGAATACTCCAGACTTTAAACCTTGTTCAACAAATTCCTTTCCTAATAGATAAGTATTACTTTCGTAATAAAGTGTATCAAAATCTACTCCTAAATTTTTGTAGGTTTCATTAAAGCCATCATAAACCCAACCATTCATTTTTTTCCAAAGCGTAACAACTTCTTCATCTCCAGCTTCCCATTTTAAAAGCATTTGTTGAGCTTCTAACAAAATTGGTGCGTTTTTTTTTGCTTCTTCTTCTGAATGACCTTCGTTAACTAAATCCTGAATTTGCTTTTTATATTCTTGGTCAAACTTTACATAATAATTTCCAACCAATTTATCACCTTTTAAACCTGTGCTTTTAGGAGTTTCGCCATTTCCAAATTTCTCCCAAGCCAACATGCTTTTACAAATATGGATGCCTCTGTCATTTATAATTTGAGTTTTATAAACCTTTTTACCTGATGCCTTTAAAATTTTAGCAACACTATAACCTAAAAGGTTATTTCTAACATGGCCTAAATGTAACGGCTTATTGGTGTTTGGTGAAGAATACTCAACCATAATGGCCTTTTCATCTGCCTTTGGCAAAACAAAACCATAGGTTTCAGTATCCTTAATGTCATTGAAAAAATTGAGGTAATAAGAATCACTAATCTCTACATTCAAAAAGCCTTTTACGACATTAAATGACTTTACATCGTTTACGTGTTCAACTAAATAATCGCCAATAGTTTCTCCTATTTGAACCGGATTTCCTTTTACAAAGCGTAGCATTGGAAAAATAACAACAGTAATATCTCCAGCAAATTCTTTTCGCGTTGCTTGAAATTCTACCGATTCTAAATCGATATTATAAATTGTAAAAACAGCTTGTTTTACATGGGTTGTTAAAGTCTCTTGAAGGCTCATTAATTATAACACTTTTAAGTGAGCAAAGATAAAATTTTTATTAAAGTAGCTTGCTAAAATTTAATTTTAAAAAGTGGCACTAATATTGTGACGAGAATACTATTTTTATGTTGTAATAGCAGTTAAAAAACTGATAAATAATATATGACTTAAAACTAAAAAACAAGATGCATTTTATCGATAAAAGTGTAGTTTTTCTATGATTTTTGCCGTTAATCTATTCGTCGATATTTACCCTAGTTTTTTGGTGTCCTTTTGTCTAATTTATTGGTATTAAAACGCAGAAATTAGATTTTAATAAGGCTTTTTACAACTTTTGTTTAGTAAAGCTATTATTAACTCCAATTAATTGGATAAAATTTAAATTAACAAATACATTATTGCTTAATAAAGCGATCTTACTTTCCCTCAAAACTAAGACACCTTTAATTATTGCTTTATTATAGTTTGTAGTATAAGTGTTGTATGAGGAAACTAATTACTTTAATTCTACTATGTTTATCTATAATCTTTGGTTATTCTCAAACCAATGAAATAGATAGTCTTTCCATAGAATTAGCTTTTCAAAATCCTGATTCAACCAAAGTAAACACTTCTTTAAGATTAATAAAATCGCTATATGAATCTGAAGATTACGATAAAGCTTTACAATACATTATTGAAAGTGAAAAACTATCTACTAACTTAAATTATACGCAGGGTATTGTAGAAGTAACCTATTACAAGGCATTAATTTATGCTCAAAAAGACGACTATATAAATGCTATAAACGGTTATACGAAGTCGAAGGCCATGTATAAAACACTTAACGATACACTTGGCGTAGCTAAAGTAAATAATAGTATTGGCTTAATTGAAATTAAACGTGGCAATTATAATAAAGGCTTACAATACGCGCTTGCAGCTATTAAAGTTCTAGAAAGTAAAAATCTTAAACAAGAATTACGTTTAGCCTATAGCAATCTTGCTAATGCTTACTATAATATAAAAGCTTTTGACAAAGCCACTGAATTTTACCTAAAAGCATTAGATATTCAAGAATTATTAAATGACCAAGAAGGAATAAACGAATCTAACACACGTTTGGCTGAACTGTACTCCAACAAAAAAGAGCATAGAAAAGCTATTGAATACTACGAAAAAATTCTAGATGGTGTTGGTGGAAACACAGATTCTATTCGTGCCATTGTATTACCAAAACTGGGTGGCGAATACTTACAATTCAACGATTATGAAAAGGCCAAAAAATACTTAGTTCAAGGATATAACCTAAATTATAAATCTGAAGACCAAGCAAATTTATTAACTGTTTTAAATAACTTAGGAGATTTAAATTTACGAGAAAACCGACTAGTTTTAGCAGAAAAACAAATACTGGAGGCAGGCGCTATTGCAAAAAAGATTAATAATAATGTTGAGTTACTCAAGCATTATAAGCTAATGAAAGCTTTAGATTCTACAAGGCGCAGATTCGATAGGGCTTATAAATGGCAACGTGAATATTACAATTTACTGAATACGCTTAATGAGAATACCACAACTAATATAAATAAAGCACCAGCTGGATTTGAGTTAGATCCTGATTTTGACGAGAATGAATTACCAAAAGCCAAAGAAATAACAGCTAATAAAGTTGATATAAAAAATCAAGAAGAATTTAATAAATTCAAATTGATTTTTTATGCATTATTAGCGGCTTTCGTAATTGTATCAACATTTTTAGTCCTTATTTATCTAAAACGAAATAATAATATAAAATACACCCAAGAGCTAGAAGAAAAAAATATTAAAATTGAATTACAGAATGAAGCATTTTCAGAACAAACTAAACACCTCGAAAATGTTAATAATGTAAAGGACAAATTATTTTCAATAGTATCACATGATTTAAAAGATTCACTTTCCTCAATTAATGGCTTTATAGATTTACTAAAAGATGGATCTTTATCTAGAGAAGAATTCGATAGTTTAATTCCTGAATTAAGTGAAAACGCAAATAATGCATCGTTACTTTTATTTAATTTGCTAAACTGGTCTAAATCTCAAATGCAATCATTAGAGCCTAAACCTAGCTTATTTGATATACAAGAAGTATTTGAAAATAAAGTAAGACTTATTGACCAGCGCATTGAAAGTAAGGGTATTAAATTAGTGGATCATTCGTTAAGAGATTTTGCTTACGCAGATAGAAGCATGATAGAAATTGTTATTCAAAATTTACTAGCCAATGCTTTAAAATTTTGTAAAAATGGTGATACTATCACTGTATCAAACCATATTAGTAATGGGAGTTGTATAATAAGTGTAGCAGATACAGGCATAGGTATTTCTAAAGAAAATATAAACAAATTATTTAAAAGTAATTCATTTACAACCGTGGGCACAAACAACGAGAAAGGAACTGGTTTAGGGCTTTCTATTTGTAAAGAACTGGTTGAACTTAACCACGGTAAAATTTGGGTAGAAAGCACTGAAAATGTTGGAAGTACATTTTACGTGCAATTGCCAAAAGCGAAACCCAACAATAGTTAAAAACTACAGTTTAGGCAAAAACACCTCAGCCATCATACAACGTGCGCTACCACCACCACAAGTTTCAATAGTTTCTAAAGAACTTGATACTATTTTAGTATGTTTTTCAAGTGTTTTAATTTGAGAAGAAGTAAGCGAATCATAAGCCGACTGACTCATAATTAAATAACGTTCATCATTTGCTCCTTTTACTTGAAGCATATTGCCTGCAAAGTTAGTTACCTGTGCTTCGGTAATATCCACTATCTCTTTTCCATCTTCTTTTAGATGCTTGATAACATTTTTGCGTTCTTTTTTATCATCAATACTGCTTAAACAAATTACTGCAAAAGTTTCTCCAATACACATCATAACATTGGTATGGTAAATAGCCTTCCGTTCTCCATTAACCGTTTGATTTGCTGTAAAAATAACTGGCGAATATTCAAAATCTTCGCAAAATTCAATAAACAAATCCTCATCCGCACGCGGTGATAAAGCGCAATACGCTTTTCTATTTATACGATCTAATATTATACTGCCTGTTCCTTCTAAAAACAACTGTTCTTCCTCGGCACTAGTGTAGTCAATAATATTATTAATTTGAAAACCTTCTTGTTCTAGAGTTTCAAGAATATCTTCACGACGCTCTAATCGTCTATTTTCTGCAAACATTGGGTATATACCAACATCGCCATTTTCATGAAACGACACCCAGTTATTTGGAAAAATTGAATCCGGTGTATCCGTTTCTTTTTTATCGTCAACTACTATAACATTTACACCAATACCTCTTAGTTTTTCAACATAATCATCAAACTCTTTTTGAGCTTTGGTATTAATTGTTTCTGGTAAAACACCGTCAATAGATTCTTGATAATAATTGTTAACAGCTGTTTGCTCGTTCATCCTGAAGTTTACTGGACGAACCATTAAAATGGTATTTGTAGTTTGTTGCATTTTGATTTAATCTCTAATTAAAGGCATTGTAGTACATCTTAATAAACCTTCTTGTTTACCAATTTCAGCATAAGGAACCTCTTCTACGGTAAATCCTTGATCTCTTAACCAATTATTAAGTCTAGTAAAGTTTTTTTCTGAAATAATTACATCTTCAGAAATTGAAAAGACATTACTACACATTTGATACATTTCATCTTTAGTAATTTCGAAAACATTTTCTTCACCAAAAAAATTGATTAACCATTCATATTCTTTTTCAATTAAAAATCCGTTTTTATGAATAATAGCTTTTCCTTTTCCTAAAGGATTAAAACAGCAATCTAAATGTAACGCGTTCTCTTTTGCGTTTGTATTGGATTTTCTAAGTTCAAACGGCTTTACTATTTTATTTGGAAATAATTCTTGAATAGCAATAACAGCATTTGTATTAGTACGCGCTGTAATTAAATCTGCATAGTCTTCACCTGAATAAGTGCCTATAAAAATATATTCATTCCAAGGCATAACATCGCCGCCCTCAACATGACAAGCTTCTGGTAAAATAATACGTTTATCCTCAGCTACTTGATTCCAGATATAATCAATAGCATGAACTTCTTCCTCTCTATGAGGTAAAATATTAGCCTCTATTAAAATATCGTCGATTACAAAAGCTATATCTCTTGCAAATATTTGGTTGCAATTTTCAATAACTTCAGGTCTGTAAACCTTAACATCATATTTTTCAAAAACAGCAGCTACCGACTCCATTTCAATGACCATATCGGCTTCTTTAGGGTAGGTGCCAGCCAAAACGTGCTCAATACTCTTAGGGTCATAGCAGTCTTCAACTCTAGGCACTGGCCCGTTACTTATTGCAGTTCCTAAAACTACAGCTCTTAAACGAGAGCTCTCGTTTTTTACATTTAATTTTAACATAAAATAAAGCTAAAAATCTATTAAAATATTAAAACCAAAACTAATGATAATTAAACACTTTTTAAATTATTCTTAAAAATATTACTTATAAATAAAAAAGCTTTATAGAAAAACTATAAAGCTTGATAATATTATAAATAGCTAGGTGACTTCTATCTTTTATTAACTGGAGCAAATTTACGCTCAGTTTCTCCTGTGTACATTTGTCTTGGTCTTCCAATTGGCTCCTTACGCAAACGCATTTCACGCCATTGAGCAATCCAACCAGGTAATCGACCTAATGCAAACATAACTGTAAACATATCTGTTGGTATACCCATACCTCTGTATATAATTCCAGAATAAAAATCAACATTAGGATAAAGTTTTCTATCAACAAAATAACTATCCTCTAATGCCTCTTTTTCAAGACCTTTAGCGATATCTAAAATAGGGTCTTCAATACCTAAATCTCCTAAAACTTCATCGGCCGCTATTTTAATAATTTTAGCTCTTGGATCAAAGTTTTTATATACTCTGTGACCAAAGCCCATTAAACGAAACGGATCGTTTTTATCTTTAGCTTTTGCCATATATTTTTTAGTATCTCCACCATCTTCCTTAATGGCTTCTAGCATTTCTAGAACAGCTTGGTTTGCACCACCATGAAGTGGCCCCCATAAAGCTGAAATTCCTGCAGAAAGCGAAGCAAATAAACCAGCATGAGATGACCCAACTATTCTTACTGTTGATGTTGAACAATTTTGTTCATGGTCTGCATGAAGAATTAACAATTTATCTAAAGCATTTACTAAAATTGGATTTTGTTCATATTTTTCTTCATTAGGTTGTTTGAACATCATTTTCAAAATATTCTCTACGTAACCTAAAGACGAATCGCCGTAATATAATGGTAATCCCTTTTTCTTACGCATAGTCCAAGCCACCAATATTGGAAACTTTCCTAAAATTCGAACAATAGCATTGTACATTTCTTCCTCAGACTCAACATTTACGCTAGATGGGTTAAACGCTGTTAATGCACTTGTTAATGAAGATAACACACCCATTGGATGAGCTGATTTTGGAAATGCATCCAAGATTTTCTTAACATCGTCGTCAACTACAGAATGCTTTTTTATATCTGAATGAAATTTATTTAATTTTTCAGCAGAAGGTAATTCCCCAAAAATCAATAAATATGCGACTTCTAAAAAATCTGCTTTTTCAGCTAACTCTTCTATAGAATACCCTCTGTATCTTAAAATTCCTTTTTCGCCATCTAAAAAAGTAATAGCACTTTCGCAAGAGCCAGTATTCTTATAACCAGGATCTAAAGTAATAACACCTCCAGTAGCAGATCTAAGCGCTTTTATATCTATTGCAACTTCATCTTCAGAACCTTTTACTAAAGGAAATTCATACTTCTTACCGTCTATTTCTATTGTTGCAATATTAGCCATATATTTTTGTGAATTTATTTAATTATTTGGATGGCTAAATTACGAAATAAGTGCCAATTTAAGAAACCAATTAACAAAGGTTTTAACATTATAATATATCATCAAAATTGGTGATAAATAAAAAAGCGATTGTTAAAAATAACAATCGCTTTTTGAGAAAATATAATTTAGTTTTATTTTATTTTGAATGCTTTTTCTTGTGGAAAGTAAGCTACATCACCTAACTCTTCTTCAATACGAAGTAATTGATTATATTTTGCCATACGATCACTACGAGAAGCAGATCCTGTTTTAATTTGCCCAGTATTTAAAGCCACAGCTAAATCTGCAATTGTGTTATCTTCAGTTTCACCAGAACGATGAGACATTACCGATGTATAACCTGCATTATGAGCCATGTTTACAGCTGCAATAGTTTCAGTTAACGTTCCTATTTGATTTACTTTAATAAGAATAGAATTAGCAATACCTTCATCAATTCCACGAGATAAACGTTCAACATTTGTTACGAATAAGTCATCACCAACTAATTGAACTTTATCGCCAACCAATTCAGTTAAATACTTCCAACCGTCCCAATCGTTTTCGTCCATACCATCCTCAATAGAAATAATTGGATATTTAGTAACAAGTTCTGCTAGATATTCAGCTTGTTCTTTGCTCGTTCTTACTACACCACTATCGCCTTCAAACTTCTTGTAATCGTATTTTCCATTTTCATAAAATTCAGCTGAAGCACAATCTAAAGCAATTTTAACTTCATCACCAAATTTGTAACCTGCATTGTCAACAGCCTTTGCTATAGTTTCTAAAGCATCTTCTGTTCCTCCTGCTAAGTTTGGTGCAAAACCTCCTTCATCTCCAACAGCCGTACTTAAATTTCTATCATGTAGTACTTTTTTAAGGTTATGGAAAATCTCAGTTCCCATTTGCATGGCGTGTGTAAAGTTTTTAGCTTTTACTGGCATAATCATAAACTCTTGAAATGCAATTGGAGCATCACTATGAGAACCACCATTAATGATATTCATCATAGGTAATGGTAGTGTATTTGCAGAAACACCACCTACATAACGATATAATGGTAATCCTAACTCACCAGCTGCTGCTTTTGCTACTGCTAAAGACACTCCCAGAATAGCATTAGCACCTAATTTTGATTTGTTTGGAGTTCCATCTAAATCAATCATTATTTGATCAATTAAGTTTTGTTCAAAAACAGAAACCCCTAATAACTCTTCAGCTATAATTGAGTTTACATTATCTACAGCTTTTAAAACACCTTTTCCCATGTAGGCTTTTCCTCCGTCTCTTAACTCAACAGCTTCGTGTTCTCCTGTTGATGCACCTGATGGTACAGCTGCTCTTCCTAAAACATCATTTTCTGTTACAACATCAACTTCTACTGTTGGGTTTCCTCTAGAATCTAATATTTGTCTAGCATGGATATTTATTATTATACTCATAATTGGTTTGTTTTAAATCTTAATTTATTAACCCAAATTTACGGCTATTTCTAATTTATTTTTAGATGTTTTTAAAGAAATTTTAAAAATGACACCTATAACGTTTTAGTTAAATAAAACCCTCAAAATGAATTTATCTTTTGAGGGTTTTATAGTATTTATTTTTTAATGTTTTCTATAAATTGGTCGAATAGATATTCAGCATCATGAGGACCAGGACTAGCTTCTGGATGGTATTGTACCGAAAAGCAGTTTTTGTTTTTCATAGCTAAACCAGCTACTGTATGATCATTTAAATGTACATGTGTTATTTCTAAATCTGGATGTACTTCAGCTTCTTCTCTGTTTACTGCAAATCCATGATTTTGAGACGTTATTTCACCTTTTCCAGTAATCATATTTTTTACTGGGTGATTTATACCTCTATGACCATTATGCATTTTATATGTAGACACGCCATTTGCAAGAGCAATAACTTGATGTCCTAGGCATATACCAAATAATGGTAAATCTCTTTTTATTATTTCTTTAGCAACTTCTTGAGCTTCTGTTAGAGGTTCTGGATCTCCAGGACCGTTAGATAAAAAATAACCATCTGGTTTAAAAGCTTCTAACTCTTCAAATTTTGCATTGTATGGAAATACTTTTATATAAGCGTCTCTTTTGGCTATGTTTCGTAGGATATTCTTTTTAATCCCAATATCTAAAGCTGCAACTTTGTACGTGGCATTTTCATCTCCAAAATAATAAGGCGCTTTGGTTGATACTTTTGAAGCCAATTCTAAACCTTCCATATTTGGAACATCAGCTAGCTGTTTTTTTAAACCTTCTATATTATCAACCTCTGTTGAAATAACAGCATTCATGGCTCCGTTATCTCGAATATAGCTAACCAAAGCCCGTGTATCTACATCAGATATGGCAAACAAATTATTTTTATCTAAAAAATCTTCTAATGAACCCTCAGAATCTACACGAGAATATTCGTAACTAAAATTCTTAACTATTAGTCCAGCAATTTTAATGGAATCAGATTCTACTTCATCTGCATTTGTTCCATAATTACCAATATGTACATTGGTTGCTACCATAAGTTGTCCGTAGTAGGATGGATCTGTAAAAATCTCTTGATAACCAGTCATTCCTGTGTTAAAACAAACCTCGCCAAAGGCCGTACCTTGTTTATTACCAACTGCTTTACCGTAAAAAATGGTACCATCTGCTAAAAGAATGATGGCTTTTTGTCTTTTTTGATATTTCATGTGTTAGTTTATATTTTTTTTAATGTCACATGTAGCATCCATAATGGGATTCTATTTTACCAGAAACTTACCGAGATGGATGTTTCATTATAAAAAAAAGTTTTACAAATTTGCATAAAAAAAAGGATAAACTAAAATAGTTTATCCTTTCCTTTTCTAATTTTTAATAGAATTATAGTAGGTTAATATATCCTTAACATCGGGTATCCTATTATACTTGAGATTTCGTTTTTTAACAAATCTTTTTACATCATCTAAATTTGAGTCATCTATTAATTTCAATATCTCAGACTTCTTCAATTTTATGGAAGTCATTTGCTCTTCATTATTTTTTTTAATATAGTAATTACTAGTTTGGCTATACTTCTTCGAACTAGTGTAAGTCTTTGTCATTGGATCTTGAGCACCTGGATTAATTCTTAATTTATAATTTGACAACAGTGAATATTCATCAGAATTCCACAACACTTCAAAAAATGTATCTCTAGATAACTCTTTATTATAGTAAGGTTTTAATACTCTATTATTAATTAAAACTTGTTTAACCTGTGCAGTAGCTGGATTAACTATTAAAATGGAGTCATTTTTTAATCTAATTTCAAACCTTTGATGCCTCAAATTGTAATTTACTGATTCAAGATCAAAAATTTTATCTTCAAACCATATTCTAGATAAATTATTCCAACTTTTAAAAAGATATATACTACCCTCTATATCACTATTTCCAGAATTAGCTTGTCCACGACCATATTCGATAATATTCAATCCAAAAAGACTTTTTGAATAATTAGCTCCAAAACTAATATTAGCCCCCCCTGCCCCTGTTAAAGGGTTTATATAAGTACCACTAGTATTAGCGTTAGTAGAAGTTTGAGCAATACAAACGGAGGTTAATGTAACAAGTAATAAAAAAATATGTATTCTATGCATATTGAATTGTTTTAAAAAAAAAAGATAAGTAAAATACTTATCTTTTTTAAACTTTCTTATAATTAATTTATTCTTCTTCGTTTGATGCTTGAGTTTCAACTGGAGCAGCAGCAGGTTTTGATCCTCCTCTTCTACTTCTTCTAGTTGTTTTCTTAGCTTTTTTATCGGCATTGTAAATGTCGTTGTAATCTACAAGCTCTATCATAGCCATATCAGCATTATCACCTAAACGATTACCAAGTTTTATAATTCTTGTATAACCTCCTGGTCTATCACCAATCTTAGCAGCAACATCTCTAAACAATTCAGCCACAGCTTCTTTTTGTCTTAAACGTGCCATTACAATACGTCTGTTGTGTGTAGTGTCTTCTTTAGATTTAGTAATCATTGGCTCAACAAATTGTTTTAAAGCTTTAGCTTTAGCAACTGTTGTATTAATACGCTTGTGCTCTATTAACGAACAAGCCATATTAGCTAACATTGATTTTCTGTGAGCAGTCTGTCTACCTAAGTGATTTATTTTTTTTCCGTGTCTCATGACATTTAGTTTATCATCTTGCTACCAAATCCCGATAGCTATCGGGAGAGCAAAATATGATTAATTAATCTTTATCTAATTTATATTTTGATAAGTCCATTCCGAAATTAAGCCCTTTCACATTTACTAGTTCTTCTAGTTCTGTTAAAGATTTTTTACCAAAATTTCTGAATTTCATTAAATCATTTTTGTTGAATGACACTAAGTCTCCTAAAGTATCAACTTCTGCCGCTTTTAAACAATTAAGTGCACGTACAGATAAATCCATATCGATTAACTTAGTTTTAAGCAACTGACGCATGTGAAGTGACTCTTCATCATAAGTTTCAGTTTGTGCTATTTCATCAGCTTCTAAAGTGATACGCTCATCAGAGAATAACATGAAGTGGTGAATTAAAGTTTTAGCACCTTCAGTCAAAGCATCTTGCGGTGTAATTGATCCATCAGTGATAATTTCAAAAACTAATTTTTCATAATCCGTTTTTTGTTCAACACGATAGTTTTCAATACTATACTTAACGTTTTTTATTGGTGTGTAAATTGAATCTGTAAAGATAGTTCCTATTGGTGCTGAAGCTTTCTTATTTTCTTCTGCAGGAACATAACCTCTACCTTTTTCAATAGTAATTTCCATGTTAAAATTCACTTTAGGATCTAAGTTACAGATAACTAATTCTGTATTTAGTACTTGAAATCCTGAAATAAATTTTTGAAAATCTCCAGCAGTAATACGTTCTTGACCAGAAATAGAAATTGAAATTGATTCATTGTCTATATCTTCAATTTGTCTTTTAAAACGAACTTGCTTTAAGTTTAAAATGATTTCTGTTACATCTTCAACCACCCCTGCAATTGCAGAAAATTCATGGTCTACACCTTCTATTCTAACCGATGTGATAGCAAATCCCTCTAAAGAAGATAATAAAACTCTCCTTAGTGCATTACCTACTGTTAATCCATAACCTGGTTCTAGTGGTCTGAATTCGAATTTACCTTCGAAATCAGTAGAATCAATCATGATTACTTTATCGGGTTTCTGAAAATTAAATACTGCCATATTTTCTTCGTTTTAATTGTTATTTAGTTGCGCGATTTAAAAGTTTGAAGAAGACTAATAAATCCTTTGGCCAAATACCAATATGATTAATTTATTATTTAGAATATAATTCGACGATGAATTGTTCGTTTATGTTTTCTGGAATTTGAATTCTTGCAGGAACAGAAACATAAGTTCCTTGCTTAGTATCATCATTCCAAGTAATCCATTCGTATACTTGACTTGAGTTTGAAAGTGATCTTTCAATAGCTTCAAGCGATTTAGATTTTTCTCTTACTGCAACAACATCTCCAGCTTTTAAAGAATATGAAGGAATATTTACTAATTCTCCATTTACAGTAATATGTCTGTGAGATACTAATTGTCTAGCACCACTTCTAGTAGGAGCAATTCCCATTCTAAAAACAACGTTATCTAAACGAGATTCACAAAGTTGTAATAAAACTTCACCTGTAATGCCTTGAGCAGTTCTTGCTTTTTTAAATAAACCTCTAAATTGTCTTTCTAAAATACCGTAAGTATATTTAGCTTTTTGCTTCTCCATTAATTGGATTGCATATTCAGATTTTTTACCACGACGCCTAGCGTTTCCGTGTTGACCTGGAGGGTAATTTCTTTTTTCAAAAGACTTATCTTCTCCGAAAATAGCTTCTCCGAATTTTCGAGCTATTTTAGTTTTAGGACCAGTATATCTTGCCATTTTAAATTTGTTTTAAGAGTGATTATGAATTAAGGTCTTAATCTTATCCTTCGATAATCGTTGATCTCTTGTTGATACTTGTTAATTATTTTTTTCAGTCTGCAAATTTACATATAAAAAACCAATATCAACTGTTAAAACAATTGATATTAATTAGTTAAATGTATTGCTTAAACTCTTCTACGTTTTGGAGGACGACATCCATTATGTGGTAATGGTGTAACATCAATAATTTCTGTTACTTCTATACCTGCATTGTGGATTGAACGAATAGCAGATTCTCTACCATTTCCTGGTCCTTTTACATATACCTTTACTTTCTTTAAACCAGCTTCTGATGCTACAGCTGCAGCATCTTCAGCTGCTAATTGAGCAGCATAAGGTGTGTTTTTCTTAGAACCTCTAAATCCCATTTTACCAGCAGATGACCATGAAATAACGTCGCCTTTTTTGTTGGTAAGTGAAATAATGATGTTGTTAAAAGAAGCTGTTACATGAGCTTCTCCTACAGAGTCAACAATAACTTTACGTTTTTTTGTGCTCTTTGTATTTGTTTTTGCCATTTTTAATAGTTTTCAGTTGTTAGTTGATAGTCGCTAGAATCCTAAACCTTTATAATTTCAAACAGATTCCTTCCAACGTCTAATACTAAAGACTAATTATTATTTAGTTGCTTTTTTCTTATTAGCAACCGTTTTTCTTCTACCCTTTCTTGTTCTAGAGTTGTTCTTAGTACGTTGTCCTCTTAATGGAAGTCCCGATCTATGACGAATCCCTCTGTAACATCCAATATCCATTAATCGCTTAATGTTTAATTGTGTTTCAGAACGTAATTCGCCTTCGATTGTAAAAGAACCAACAGCTTCACGAATGCCTGCTATTTGATCATCGTTCCAATCTTGAACTTTTATACTTTCGTCTACTTTAGCCTCAGCCAAAATTTCTTTTGCTCTACTTCTACCTATTCCATAGATATAAGTTAAAGAAATAACTCCTCTTTTGTTTTTTGGTATGTCTACACCTGCAATTCTTGCCATAATTTACCCTTGTCTTTGTTTAAATCTAGGATTCTTTTTGTTTATCACGTAAAGTCTACCTTTTCTACGCACGATTTTACAATCTGCACTTCTCTTTTTAACGGATGCTCTTACTTTCATCTTTTCTAATTTTAATTAAATTATATGTCTTCGACTTCGCTCAGACACCAATTCAATTTAGTATCTATAAGTTATTCGAGCCTTCGTTAAATCGTAAGGACTCATTTCTAATTTTACTTTATCTCCTGGTAACAATTTAATATAATGCATACGCATTTTACCAGAAATATGTGCAGTCACAATGTGACCATTCTCTAATTCCACACGAAACATCGCATTTGATAATGCTTCTATAATTGTTCCGTCTTGTTCTATTGCTGCTTGTTTTGCCATAGTATAATAATTAAGCTACTGCTTTTCTATTTTTACCTGTCTTCATCAAACCATCATAATGTCTATTCAACAAATAAGAATTTATTTGCTGCATAGTGTCAATCGCAACTCCAACCATAATTAATAATGATGTTCCTCCAAAAAATAAAGCCCATCCTGCTTGTACACCCATAAGTTTAACAATAAACGCTGGAAACACAGCAATAAGTGCTAAAAATATAGAACCTGGTAAGGTTATTTGAGACATTATTTTATCTAAATACTCAGATGTTTCAGAACCTGGACGAATACCTGGAATAAAACCACCGCTTCGTTTTAAGTCATCAGCCATTTTGTTTGTTGGTACCGTAATCGCTGTATAAAAATATGTAAACACAATTATTAATAAAGCGAAAGTTACATTATACCAAAATCCAAACATATCTGAAAAATTTGTTTGCATCCACACACCTGCTGCTGTTTCTTTCAAAAATGAGGATCCTCCTATTAAACTTGGAACAAACATAATAGCTTGTGCAAATATAATTGGCATAACTCCAGAAGCATTAAGCTTTAATGGAATATATTGTCTTGAACCAGCCATGGCACTTTTTTCATAACCACCAGTTGCAGTTCTTCTTGCATATTGTACAGCAATCTTTCTAACACCCATTACTAACATAATTGAAGCTAAAATTATCACAAACCATATTACCAATTCAAAAAGAATAAGCATCACATTATTGCCTTCTAATCTAGTTGCAGCATTTTGTAAAAATGCTTTCGGTAAGGTTGCAATAATACCAACCATAATTAATAATGAAATACCATTACCAATACCTTTATCAGTAATCTTTTCACCTAACCACATAGCAAATATACATCCCGTTACTAATATCACAATTGATGAAATCATAAAAGTCGTTGGGGAAAAACCACTTATTAACAATGCACTAGTTGAACCAAGACCGGTTAAGGAAGGTAAACTTGCTAAATAACCAGGAGCTTGTAATAAACAAATTGCAATGGTTAACCAACGTGTTATTTGAGTAATTTTCTTTTGTCCGCTAGCACCTTCTTTTTGAAGTTTTTGTAAATAAGGAATTGCTATTCCCATTAACTGCACTACAATAGAAGCAGAAATGTATGGCATGATACCCAATGCAAACACAGATGCATTTGCAAAAGCTCCACCAGTAAAGGCATTAAGTAAACCTAATATACCAGTTCCAGCAGCATCTCCCAAAGCACCTAATTTAGACGTATCAATACCTGGTAAAACAACTTGTGCACCAAAACGATAAACTAATAACAGACCTAGTGTAACTATGATTCTGTTTCTTAGCTCCTCAATTTTCCAAACATTCTTTAACGATTCTATAAATTTCATACTTATAATACGTCTTATAAAGTTACAGCTTCTCCTCCAGCAGCTTCAATAGCAGCTTTTGCTGAAGCAGTAAACTTGTGAGCAGATACTTTTAATTTTGCTTTTAATTCTCCACGTCCCATTATTTTTACTAGATCATTTTTTCCAGCTAAACGATTGGTGAATAATGTTTCAAAATCTACTGTATCTTTTATTTTCTTATCATCTACCAATTGCTGTAAGGTATCTAAATTGATTCCTTGATACTCAACACGGTTAATGTTAGTAAAACCAAACTTAGGAACACGTCTTTGAAGAGGCATTTGACCACCTTCAAATCCTAGTTTCTTAGAATAACCAGAACGCGATTTAGCTCCTTTGTGACCACGTGTTGCCGTACCACCTTTACCAGAACCTTGTCCTCTACCTATTCTTTTTCCTTGGTTTTTTACTGAACCTTCTGCAGGTTTTAAATTACTTAAATCCATTTTCAGTTATATTATTTTGTTTCTTCAACAGAAACTAAATGTGAAACTTTAGCAACCATACCTAAAATATTAGGTGTAGCTTCATGCTCTTTTACTTGACCAATCTTTTTAAGACCAAGAGCTTCTAAAGTTCTTTTTTGTCTTTGCGTGCGATTGATTGCGCTTTTAACTTTTGTTACTTTAATTTTTGCCATTTCTGTCTTTATTAAGCGTTAAAAACTTGTTCAAGTGAAATACCTCTATCTCTAGCAATTGCATTCGCATCTCTTAGTTGTAATAAAGCATCAAAAGTTGCTTTAACTACATTATGAGGATTTGAAGACCCTTGAGATTTTGATAATACATCATGTACTCCAACAGCTTCAAGTACTGTTCTTACAGCACCACCAGCAATTACTCCTGTACCAGGGGCAGCAGGAATAATATTTACTCTAGCTCCACCATATTTTCCTTTTTGCTCATGTGGTAATGTTCCTTTAATAATAGGAATTCTTACAAGGTTCTTTTTAGCATCTTCTACTGCTTTTGCAATGGCACTAGCAACATCTTTAGATTTTCCTAAACCTTGTCCTACAACACCAGCTTCATCTCCAACCACTACGATTGCTGAGAAACCAAATGCTCTACCACCTTTAGTTACTTTTGTAACTCTTTGTACACCAACTAAACGATCTTTAAGATCTAATCCACCTGGTTTTACTAATTCTGCACTTTTATATTTTTTAAACATAATATCTTAGAATTTAAGTCCTGCTTCTCTAGCGCCTTCAGCTAATGATTTTACTCTACCATGGTATAAATACCCTCCTCTATCAAAAGCGATAGTTTCTACACCAGCTTTTAAAGCTTTTTCAGCAAGCGACTTACCTACTAATTTAGCTACTTCTGATTTAGTTGCCTTTGCAGCACTAATGTCTTTGTCTCTTGAAGATGCAGCACTGATAGTATTACCAGTTACATCATCAACTATTTGAGCATAAATTTCTTTATTACTTCTATAAACAGCTAATCTAGGTCTTGCTTCTGTACCAGAAACAACCTTACGGATTCTGTTTTTTATTCTTAGTCTTCTTTCGTTCTTTGTCAATGCCATAACTTAAATTATTAAGCTGATTTACCTGCTTTTCTTCTTATTTCCTCACCAACGAACTTAATTCCTTTACCCTTATAAGGTTCTGGTCTTCTGAAACCACGAATTTTTGCCGCTACTTGACCAACAAGTTGTTTATCAAATGATGTTAGTTTCACTATTGGATTTTTTCCCTTTTCTGAAATAGTTTCCACTTTTACTTCTGGAGCTACATTCAAAATAATATTATGAGAAAATCCTAAGGCTAAATCTAATTTTTGTCCTTGGTTTGATGCTCTATAACCAACACCTACCAATTCTAACTCTTTAGTCCATCCTTTAGATACACCTTCAATCATATTATGCATTAAAGATCTGTATAGACCATGTTTAGCTTTTTGATCTTTTGTATCTGAAGAACGTGTAACCCAAACGCTACCATCTTCAACTTTTATTTCAATAGAATCGTAATTTTGTGTTAACTCTCCTAATTTCCCTTTTACAGTCACAACGTTATCTTTAACATCAACTGTTACACCTTCTGGAATGGCTACTGGATTATTTCCTATTCTTGACATTTCTTTCTGGCTTTAAAATTAGTATACGTAACATAAAACTTCTCCACCAACATTATCTCTTTTAGCTTGTTTACCTGTCATCACTCCGTGAGAAGTTGAAACAATAGCAATACCAAGACCATTTAAGATTCTAGGCAAATCATTAGCACCTGCATACTTACGTAAACCTGGTGTACTAATTCTTTGAAGTTTTTTAATTACTGGTTCTTTTGTTTCTTTATTGTACTTAAGGGCTATTTTAATAGTGCCTTGTACAGTTGAATCATCAAATTTATAACTTAAAATATATCCTTGTTCGAATAATATTTTAGTTATGTCTTTTTTAAGATTAGATGCAGGAATCTCAACCACTCTGTGGTTAGCACGCACTGCATTTCTAATTCTTGTCAAATAATCCGCAATTGGATCTGAGTACATAATGAATTGATTTTGTGGTCTTGGTTTTCGAACTATTTCGAACCTTAAACCTGATTATTTAAATAATATTACCAACTAGCTTTTCTTACTCCAGGGATAAGGCCTTGATTAGCCATTTCTCTAAAAGTTACACGAGAAATTCCAAAAGTTCTCATGTATCCTTTTGGTCTTCCTGTTAATTTACATCTATTATGCTGACGTATGGGAGACGCATTTTTAGGTAGCTTTTGTAATGCTTCATAATCGCCAGCTTCTTTTAAAGCTTTGCGTTTTTCAGCATATTTCGCTACTGTTTTTGCTCTTTTCACCTCACGGGCTTTCATTGATTCTTTAGCCATATCTTAGTTCTTTTGAAAAGGTAACCCTAGTTCAGTTAATAATGATTTTGCTTCTTTATCAGTATCTGCGGTTGTTACAAATGTAATATCCATACCAGAAATTTTATTCACTTTATCAATGTTTATTTCTGGGAAAATAATTTGTTCTGTAATTCCTAAATTGTAATTACCTCTACCATCAAATCCTGTAGCCTTAATTCCGTTAAAATCTCTAACACGTGGAAGTGCTGAAGTAACCAAACGGTCTAAAAACTCATACATTCTTTCACCACGTAAAGTTACTTTAACACCAATTGGCATGCCTTTACGTAATTTAAATGATGCAACATCCTTTTTAGATAATGTAGATATCGCTTTTTGTCCAGATATAGTTGTTAATTCTTCTACTGCGTAGTCGATTAACTTTTTGTCTGCAACGGCAGCTCCAACACCTTTAGATATTACTATCTTGGTAAGTTTAGGAACTTGCATTACATTTTTATATCCAAATTCGTCTGTAAGAGCTGCAATTACTCTGCTTTTATACTCTTCTTTAAGTCTTGGTGAATATGCCATAACTATATTACTTCATTAGATTTTGTTGAAAATCTTACTTTTTTATCGCCTTCCATTCTATAACCAACTCTTGTTGTTTCTCCTTTTGAGGTTAACAACGATAAGTTTGAAATATGAATAGCAGCTTCTTTCTCTACAATGCCTCCTTGAGGGTTTTGTGCACTTGGTTTAGTATGTTTCTTAACCATATTTACACCCTCAACAATTGCCTTGTTCTTTTCTATTAATACCTTTTGTACTTTACCTTCAGATCCTTTGTGGTCTCCAGCAATTACTTTTACAGTATCTCCAGTTTTTATTTTAAGCTTTCCCATCTTAATATTCTGTATTAAAGCACCTCTGGTGCTAATGATACAATCTTCATGAATTGTTTATCACGAAGCTCTCTAGCAACAGGACCGAATACACGTGTACCTCTCATCTCACCCGTTGGGTTTAATAAAACACAAGCATTATCGTCAAATCTTATATAAGATCCATCTGGTCTTCTTACTTCTTTCTTAGTACGCACAACAACTGCTGTAGAAACTGCTTTTTTCTTAATGTTGCCATTAGGAGTTGCATCTTTAACAGAAACAACTATCTTATCTCCTACAGAAGCATATCTTCTTTTAGTACCTCCTAAAACACGGATAACTAAAACTTCTTTTGCCCCAGTATTGTCTGCTACCTTTAATCTTGATTCTTGCTGTAACATAATTATTTAGCTCTTTCTAGGATTTCTACTAATCTCCAACATTTAGATTTACTTAAAGGTCTTGTTTCCATGATCTTTACAGTATCTCCAATATTACAATCGTTTGTTTCGTCGTGTGCTACGTACTTTTTCGTTTTTAAAACGAATTTTCCATACATAGGATGTTTTACTTTTTTAACTTCAGCAACCACAATTGATTTCTGCATTTTGTTACTAGTAACAACTCCTATACGTTCTTTTCTTAAATTTCTTGTTTCCATCTTTCAGCAGAATTATTGTAATTCTCTTTTAGTTAATTCTGTCGCAATTCTAGCTACAGTTCTTCTTATAGAACGTAATTGAATTGGATTTTCTAAAGGAGATATTGCATGAGCCAATTTTAGGTCTGAATAACTCTTTTTTGTTTCACCAAGTTTCTCTTGTAACTCAGCTACAGATAATTCTTTAATTTCTGATTGTTTCATAATATCAAATAAATTATGCTTCGTAATCTCTAGCAATTAAAAACTTAGTTTTTACAGGTAATTTTTGAGCTGCTAAACGCAATGCTTCTTTAGCTACATCTAAAGGCACACCACCAACTTCAAAAATTACTCTTCCTGGTTTACATACAGCAACCCAGTACTCAACAGCACCTTTACCTTTACCCATACGTACTTCAAGAGGCTTTTTTGTAATAGGCTTGTCTGGAAATACTTTAATCCAAAGTTGCCCTTCTCTTTTCATGTAACGTGTAGCGGCAATACGAGCTGCTTCAATTTGACGTGATGTCAAAAAAGTTGAGTCTAATACTTTTATTCCAAAAGTTCCGTTTGAAAGTTGGTTTCCTCTTTGAGAAAGACCTTTCATACGTCCCTTTTGTTGCTTACGAAATTTTGTTCTTTTAGGCTGTAACATTTTTCTTTAGTTTATAAAAAATTACTTTCTACGACGAGGTTTATTATCTCTGTTTCCACCACGTCCTCCGGCTCCACCTTTTCCTTGCTTTTTGGACAATCCAACTAGCGGAGAAAGTTCTCTTTTACCATATACTTCACCTTTCATGATCCATACTTTAACACCCAATCTACCATAAGTAGTGTGTGCCTCAACTAAAGCATAATCAATATCGGCTCTAAAGGTTGATAAAGGAATACGTCCTTCTTTGTAGTGTTCAGAACGTGCCATTTCAGCACCGTTTAAACGTCCACTAATTTGAACTTTGATTCCTTCAGCATTCATACGCATTGTAGCAGCAATCGCCATTTTTATTGCACGTCTGTATGAAATTCTGTTTTCAATTTGACGAGCAATACTTGAGCCTACTAAAAATGCATCAAGTTCAGGTCTTTTAATTTCAAAGATGTTAATCTGAACTTCTTTTCCAGTAATTTTTTTAAGCTCTTCTTTTAACTTGTCTACCTCTTGACCACCTTTCCCAATAATAATACCAGGTCTAGCAGTAGTGATAGTAACGGTTACAAGTTTAAGGGTACGCTCAATAATTACTCTACTCACACTAGCTTTAGCTAAACGTACGTGTACGTATTTTCTAATCTTATCGTCTTCGGCAAGTTTATCTCCATAATCATTACCTCCATACCAGTTAGACTCCCATCCTCTGATAATACCTAAGCGATTTCCGATTGGATTTGTTTTTTGTCCCATACTTCTATCTTAGCTTTGTGTGTTATTATTAGCTCCAACTACGATTGTTACGTGGTTTGAACGTTTTCTAATTCTGTGTGCACGACCTTGAGGAGCTGGACGTAATCTTTTTAACATAGATCCGCTATCAACTTTAATCTCTTTTACTACCAATTCAGCCTCTTCAATGTTAGCTTCTTCGTTTTTAGATTGCCAGTTTGCAATTGCAGACAATAACAATTTCTCTAAACGTCCAGATGCTTCTTTTTGGTTGAACTTTAATATATTAAGTGCATGCTCTACTTTTTCGCCTCTTACTAAATCGGCTACTAAACGCATTTTTCTAGGTGATGTAGGACAGTTATTAAGTTTAGCAAAAGCAACATGCTTTTTTGCTTCCTTAATAGCGTCTGCCATTTGTTTTTTACGAGTTCCCATAGCTTACTACTTTTTACCTTTATTTTTAGCACCTGCATGTCCACGGAATGAACGTGTTGGTGAAAATTCTCCTAATTTATGACCTACCATGTTTTCAGTAACATATACTGGTACAAATTGACGGCCATTATGAACTGCAATTGTTTGTCCAACAAAATCAGGAGTAATCATACTAGCACGAGACCAAGTTTTGATTACTGTTTTTTTGTTATTTTCAACATTAACAGCTACTTTCTTTTCTAATTTATAATGAACGTAAGGTCCTTTTTTTAATGATCTTGCCATGTCTTATTTCTTTCTACGTTCTACAATATATTTGTTACTTGCTTTAGTCTTAGAACGGGTTCTGTAACCTTTAGCTGGTATACCGTTTCTAGAACGAGGATGTCCACCTGAAGATTTACCTTCACCACCACCCATTGGGTGATCAACTGGATTCATTACTACTGGTCTAGTTCTTGGACGTCTACCTAACCATCTTGTTCTACCAGCTTTACCACCAACTAATAATTGATGATCTGAGTTAGAAACAACACCAATTGTAGCCATACAATTAACAAGAATTAATCTTGTTTCACCTGATGGCAACTTAACTGTAGCAAATTTACCATCTCTTGCCATTAACTGAGCAAAAGCACCAGCACTACGTGCCATAACAGCACCTTGACCAGGACGTAACTCTACACAAGATATAATAGTTCCTAATGGAATTTCACTTAATGGCATCGCGTTTCCAATTTCTGGAGCAATACCTTCTTTACCAGATACTACATTTTGCCCAACTTGAAGTCCATTTTGTGCAATAATATATCTTTTTTCACCATCTTGATAATTCAATAATGCGATAAAAGCTGTTCTGTTTGGATCGTATTGAATTGAAGCTACTTCACCAGGAATACCTGCTTTGTCTCTTTTAAAATCGATAATACGATACTTTTTCTTATGACCACCACCAATGTAGCGCATGGTCATTTTTCCTTGACTGTTTCTACCACCAGACCTTTTATTCGGAACGAGTAAACTCTTTTCCGGCTTATCAGTAGTAATGGCGTCATAACCGTTTACTACTCTAAATCGCTGTCCTGGTGTGATTGGTTTTAATTTTCTTACTGACATTAGTCTTTAATTACATGTTACTGTATAAATCAATCATTTCACCTTCCGCCAGTTGTACAATTGCCTTTTTAACGGCATTTGTTTTACCATGTTGAATACCCGTTTTTGTAAACTTGGTACTACGATCTGGACGGACATTTATAGTACGAACTTTTTCAACAGAAACACCATAAGCAGCTTCAACTGCTTTTTTGATTTCTACCTTGTTCGCCTTTGTATTCACTGCGAAAGTGTAGCAGTTTCTTAACTCGCTATCTGCTGTCGCTTTTTCTGTGATTATAGGTTTAATTAAGATACTCATTGTTTCTATTTACTTAAATTTGTTTCAATTCCTGCTAAAGCTCCTTCTAAAAGCACTACTTGATTTGCATTTAAAATCTTGTAAGTACTTAATTCTGATGAAGTTACAACTTCAGAGCTTTTTAAATTACGCGATGACAAATATACGTTATTATTTGAGCCACCCAACACAAACAGTGTTTTTTTGTTTTCAAGCTCTAAAGCCTTTAAAACTGCTGTAAAATTCTTAGTCTTAACAGAGTCAAAATTAAAGTCTTCTAAAACTGTAATTGACTGCTCTCCTGCTTTGATACTTAAGGCAGATTTACGTGCTAAACGCTTTAAGCTTTTATTAAGTTTGAAGCTGTAATTTCTTGGCCTTGGACCGAACATACGACCACCACCTTTAAATACACCAGACTTAATACTACCTGCTCTTGCCGTACCAGTTCCTTTTTGCTTTTTAATCTTACGTGTACTTCCTGAAATCTCAGCTCTTTCTTTCGATTTGTGAGTTCCTTGACGTTGGTTTGCTAAATATTGTTTAACATCCAAATATACCGCGTGATTATTAGGCTCAATAGCGAACACATCTTTAGAAAGGTCTACCTTTCTACCTGTGTCTTTTCCGTTTATATCTAAAACTGCTACTTTCATTATTTTCTAATAATTACATAAGCGTTTTTGTGACCAGGAACACATCCTTTAACCACAAGTAGATTCTTTTCAGCAACTACTTTTAAAACTCTTAAATTTTGAACTTTAACTGTGTCTCCACCCATTCTTCCTGCCATCTTCATGCCTTTAAAAACACGAGCAGGATACGATGCAGCTCCAATAGATCCTGGTGCTCTTAAACGGTTATGCTGACCGTGAGTAGCTTGACCTACACCACCAAAACCGTGACGTTTTACAACACCTTGAAATCCTTTTCCTTTAGATGTTCCTGCTATATCAACAAATTCACCTTCGGCAAAATGTTCAACAGTGATTGCATCTCCTAATTTGTACTCCTCATCAAAACCTTTGAATTCAACGATTTTTCGCTTTACAGAAGTACCCGCTTTTTTAGCATGACCTAAGTCTGCTTTAGTAGCGCTTTTTTCTGTCGCGTCATCGAAACCTAATTGAACAGCTTTATAGCCGTCAACTTCTTCAGTTCTGACTTGGGTAACGATACATGGTCCAGCTTCGATTACTGTACATGGAATATTCTTCCCATTTTCATCAAAGATGCTGGTCATACCGATTTTTTTTCCAATTAACCCAGACATATTTATTTATTATTAATTATTACTATTTCGTTGAAACCTCCCATCGACTCTGCTCAGGGTAAAAATTCAACATTCTTATTAAAAATTTCAGGGACAAAATACCTTTCGTCCCTGAAATGTATTTATCCGTTTTTCTCGCGACCGCATCGGTGAGACATGTACTTCGGCTACGCTCAGTAACCAGTCTTATAACTAAACTTTAATTTCTACTTCAACACCACTTGGTAATTCAAGCTTCATTAACGCATCAATTGTTTTTGATGACGACGAGTAGATATCCAATAATCTCTTATAAGATGATAATTGAAATTGCTCTCTTGATTTCTTGTTTACGTGCGGAGAACGTAATACAGTGAAAATTTTCTTGTGTGTTGGTAACGGAATTGGCCCCGTTACAACAGCTCCAGTACTTTTTACTGTTTTTACAATCTTATCAGCAGACTTATCTACTAAGTTATGATCGTAAGACTTTAATTTTATTCTGATTTTTTGACTCATTTTCTTAACTTTTAAGATTGTTCTCCTTTAGCTGCTTTAACAACTTCTTCAGATATATTTGAAGGTGTTTCAGCATAGTGTGAAAATTCCATTGTTGATGTTGCACGACCAGATGATAATGTTCTTAATGTGGTTACATATCCGAACATTTCAGATAATGGCACAGTAGCTTTTACAGTTTTAGCACCAGCTCTATCACCCATATCACTAACTTGTCCTCTTCTTCTATTCAAATCACCTACTATATCACCCATATTTTCTTCAGGAGTAATTACCTCAAGTTTCATAATAGGCTCCATAATTACTGCTTTTGCAGCTTTTGCAGAATTTTTGAATCCTAGCTTTGCAGCTAATTCGAAAGATAACTGATCAGAATCCACATCATGATAAGAACCATCTGTTAATGTTACTTTCATAGCATCAACCTCATATCCTGCCAATGGTCCATTAACCATCGCCATTTTAAATCCTTTTTCAATTGAAGGTATAAATTCTTTAGGAACATTTCCTCCTTTAATTTCAGAAACAAACTCTAATCCTACTTTACCTTCTTCTGCTGGTTCAAGTGTAAATACGATATCGGCAAATTTACCACGTCCACCAGATTGTTTTTTGTAAACTTCTCTGTGTTCAGCGCGTTGTGTAATAGCCTCTTTATACTCTACTTGAGGTTGCCCTTGATTTACTTCAACCTTAAACTCACGCTTTAAACGATCAACAATAATATCTAAGTGAAGTTCACCCATTCCAGAAATAATAGTCTGTCCTGAAGCTTCATCTGTTCTTGCTGTAAATGTTGGATCCTCCTCAGCTAATTTTGATAAAGCCATACCTAACTTATCTACATCTGCTTTAGTTTTAGGCTCCACTGCGATACCGATTACTGGATCAGGGAAGTCCATAGATTCTAAAACAATAGGATGTTTTTCATCAGACATGGTATCACCAGTCTTAATATCTTTAAATCCTACTGCTGCTCCAATATCTCCTGCTTCGATAAAATCGATAGCATTTTGTTTATTTGAGTGCATTTGATAGATACGAGAGATACGCTCTTTTTTTCCTGAACGGTTGTTCAAGATATATGAACCTGCATCTAAACGTCCTGAATATGCTCTAAAAAACGCTAAACGTCCTACAAAAGGATCGGTAGCAATTTTAAATGCTAAAGCAGAAAAAGGCTCACTAACAGATGGTTTACGTCTTTCTTCTTTTTCAGTATCCGGGTTAGTTCCTATAACACTTTCTCTATCTAATGGAGATGGTAAATAACGACATACGGCATCTAATAAAAATTGCACTCCTTTATTTTTAAAAGCAGAACCACAAATCATTGGAATGATAGCCATATCCATCACAGCAGCTCTAAGTGCAGCATGCACTTCTTCTTCTGTAATAGAATCTTCATCTTCCATGAATTTTTCTAAAAGATTTTCATCGTATGTTGCAACTTCTTCAATAAGCAATGCTCTATACTTTTTAGCCTCAGCTTTAAGCTCTTCTGGAATTTCGATTACATCAAAAGTTGCCCCTTGAGTTTCATCATGCCAAACAATAGCTCTATTCTTAACTAAATCTATAATACCTTTAAAATCAATTTCATCGCCAATATTTAATACAATTGGCACTGCATTTGATTTTAACATATCTTTTACTTGCTGACAAACACCTAAAAAGTTTGATCCTTGACGGTCCATTTTGTTAACGAAACCTATCCTAGGCACTTTATAGTTATCTGCAAGTCTCCAGTTAGTTTCAGATTGCGGTTCAACACCATCAACTGCACTAAACAAGAATACTAAACCATCTAATACACGTAATGAACGGTTTACTTCAACCGTAAAATCAACGTGACCTGGTGTATCAATTATATTAAAATGATATCCTTTAGTTTCATCAGTTGGATTTCCATTTTCAATTGGAAACTGCCATTCACAAGTAGTAGCAGCAGAAGTAATTGTAATACCTCTTTCCTGCTCTTGCTCCATCCAGTCCATTGTAGCTGCACCATCATGTACTTCTCCAATTTTGTGAGATACACCTGTGTAATAAAGAATACGTTCTGTAGTAGTAGTTTTTCCTGCATCAATATGTGCAGCAATACCTATATTTCTAGTATATTTTAAATCTCTTGCCATTTCTTAAAATCTAAAGTGAGAGAATGCTTTATTTGCTTCTGCCATTTTATGAGTATCTACTCTTTTCTTAACGGCTGCTCCTTCTTCTTTAGCTGCTGCTAAAACTTCAGATGCTAAACGTAAAGCCATAGATTTTTCGTTTCTTTTGCGTGAATAGCTAATTAACCATTTCATAGCTGTTGAAACTTTACGATCTGGACGAATTTGCATTGGAATTTGGAATGTTGCACCACCAACACGACGACTACGCACTTCTACGTGAGGCATCACATTTGATAACGCATCTTTCCATATTTCTAAAGCTGTTTTTTCTTCGTCAGTTTTTTTTGATTCTACAATATCAATTGCATCATAGAATACTTTAAAAGCGACTGACTTTTTTCCATCCCACATCATCATATTAACGAAACGAGTTACTAACTGGTCGTTAAATTTTGGATCTGGTAAAAGCGGTCTCTTCTTTGCTGCTCTTTTTCTCATGTCTTCTTCTTAAAGTTTTAATTACTTCTTAGGGCGTTTTGCACCATACTTAGATCTACGTTGTGTTCTACCTGCGACACCTGCTGTGTCTAAGGCACCACGAACAATGTGATATCTAACTCCTGGCAAATCTTTTACCCTTCCACCTCTAACCAATACTATCGAGTGCTCTTGTAGATTATGTCCTTCACCACCGATGTATGCATTAACCTCGTTACCGTTTGTTAAACGAACCCTTGCTACCTTACGCATTGCTGAGTTTGGTTTTTTAGGTGTTGTTGTATAAACACGAGTACACACACCACGTCTTTGTGGACACGAATCTAAAGCAGCCGATTTACTCTTCTTGGTTATTTTGGCTCTTCCTTTTCGTACTAATTGTGAAATTGTTGGCATATATATTATATATAATTTTTTATTCTCCTCTTCTAAGAGGGCTGCAAAGGTAGAAATTAAAATTAATTATTCAAACCCTAAATCATTAATTTTCAATAGAATTTCAAAAATATTTTGTTCTCTATATTATAACTGTTGTTTTTCCGTTAGATTTACACAATAAATAGTTACCAGTAGCGTGCGCAAAACCTCTTTTTTACTCCTTATTATATACATACTTTTTTCTAAAGCAATGTTTTGCCAAAACCTACACTTAGAAATTAATGGGATTTCTGATTATGAAACTAGTGTTATTGACTCTTTAAACTATCAAACAAATCATAAAGATTTTAATTCTATTGAGTTTGAAGTTGACTCCATTCAAAAAATACTATATAAAAAAGGCTATATAGAAAATGAGTTGAAAGGCGTCATAAAAAAAAACGATTCTACTTTTAATGCTCAATTTTATCTCAAAAAGAAGTTTTACACCATATATATATATTATGATAATGTAATTATTGATCCTTCCATACTAAGCCTGATATCTAAAAACGTTTATGATGCTTATTTTGAATTAAAATTTACTGAAGTTGAAAACACTTTAAATTATATTAATTCTAAAATTACCGAAAAAGGTTTTCCGTTTACAAAATCGAAACTTTCAAACATTAACGTTAAAGACCAACAAAATCTAACTGCTGATTTAATAATCGAAACAACTGACAATAAAAGAACTATTAATAACATTATAATAAAAGGTTATGAAAAATTTCCACGCTCTTACTTAAAGCATTATTTAAAAATTAAACCTAAGCAAATCTTTAACTTAAATGATATAAAAAGTAAAACGGAAAATTTAAACGATTTGAAATTTGCAAATCAAACAAAGTCTCCAGAAGTTTTATTTTCAAAAGATTCGACATCCTTATACTTATATTTAGAAAAAGCTAAGAGCAATTCGTTTGACGGTTTTTTAGGATTTGGCACAAATGAAGATACAAATAATTTAGAGTTTGATGGGTATTTAAATTTAAACCTAACTAACAATTTAAACTTCGGTGAATCTTTTAAGCTATTATATAAGAGTGATGAAAATGATCAACAAACTTTTAAAACAGATATGACATTACCATATTTATTTAAATCTCCAATTGGTGTTGATTTGCAATTACAGATTTTCAAAAAAGACTCTTCTTTTACAACGGTTAATCAGTTTGCAAAATTACATTATCAAATAAATTCTAAGCACAAAGTTTATGCTGGTATAATAAATTCAGAATCTAATAATTTATTAAAAGAAAGTACATCTTTAAATATTATTGATTACAAGAACTCATATTACTCTTTTGCTTATGAATACTTAAAAATCCAAAATTCGAATTTTCTCTTTCCTATTAATTCTAAATTTTATATTGAAACTAATTTTGGAGAAAGAAAACTAAGTAATACCACTCAAAAACAATCTCAATTAACAATTGATGCCTTTAACATTTTTAATTTGAATGTAAAAAACAGCATTTATATGAGATTTAATGGCGCCACATTAATTTCAGACACCTATTTAGAAAATGAATTATTCAGATTTGGAGGCATAAACTCAATTAGAGGTTTTGAAGAGAATAGTCTATTTTCTTCATTATACGGTTCAATTAATACCGAATATAGACTTCAATTAAGTAATAGCATTTACATCCACAGCATTACAGATGCAGCTTATTTTGAAAATAAAACACTAAATACTAAAGAAAAACTATTTGGATATGGTTTTGGTTTTGGAATTTTAACTAAAGCGGGGTTGTTTAGATTTAATTATGCTAATGGTAAATTGGAGAATCAAAAATTTAAGCTATCAAATTCTAAAATACACATAAGTTTGACTACAGATTTTTAGTGTTTTCTGCTGTTTTCTTAAAATTTACATTCAAAAAGCAAATTTTAACCATTATTTATTGTTTTATTAACTTTTTATTATGATTTTTGGCATTGACTAATTCAAATAATTATAAAATGAAAACAAAGTTTAGTGGAATTCTAACGCTATTACTAGCGTTTGTCGTGCAACTAACGTTTGCACAAGAAAAGACAATTTCAGGAACAGTATCAGATGACTCTGGTTTACCGTTACCTGGAGCAACTGTCTTAGTTAAGGGTACTTCATCTGGTACATCTTCTGATTTTGATGGTAAATATTCAATAACAGCGAATCAAGGTAGTACACTTGTATTCAGTTTTGTTGGTTATACCACGAAAGAAATTAAGGTAAGTGATTCTAACACAATCAACGTTACGCTGCAAGAAGATGCAGAATCTTTAGAAGAAGTTGTTGTAACTGCTTTTGGTGCAGGCAACAGAAATGCAAAGGAAACGGTTTATGCCAACCAAACAGTAAAGGCAGATGACTTACTTTCTGTTCCAAACAAAAATGCTTTAGAGGCTTTAAGAGGTAAAACAGCTGGTGTAAATCTATCTACTGCTTCAGGTTCGGTTGGTGCATCCACAAGAATTGTATTAAGAGGTGCAGGTTCGCTTACTGGTAACAACAATGCTTTAATTGTTATTGATGGTGTTGCAATTGATAATACTGCCTCTAGAGGAGGAGCTGGAGTATCAACAACTGGATATGCCGATTTTGGTAATAGATTCAATGACGTCAATCCTGACGATATAGAATCTGTAACCATTTTAAAAGGTCCCTCAGCAACTTCGCTTTATGGATCACGTGGTGCTTCAGGTGTTGTCCTTATTACAACAAAGACTGGTAAGGGTAGAAAAATGCAAGTTAATTATAATGGCTCGACTTCAATGGAAACTGCTATTATTAATTTACAACGCCAAAGTAAATTTGGACAAGGGTTTGATAATTCAAGTGTTGATTCTGGTGAAAACTGGTCTTGGGGGCCAGCTTTAGACGGTGTTGTAAGACCTTGGACTAGCCCGATTGATTCCGATGGTGATGGAGCATTAGAAGCTTTAACAAGACCATACAGTGCTGTTGAAAATCAATTACAAGACTTTTTTAACACAGGGTATACTATTACCAATAATGTAAACCTATCTGGATCTACTGATGGTTTTACTTATTATGCTTCTTATGGTAATACAAATCAAACAGGTACACTTGATAACACATCTTACAAAAGAAATAATATTACCTTTAACGCTTCTGCAAAATTAAGCGATAAGCTTAAATCAGATTTTAAAGTTAGTTACGCAAATGTTAAACAAAATACTGCTCAAGAAGGGTCTCGTGCTTTTGAAGGAAATAATGCCTATGCAATGGCGGTTCAATCTCCAGTTAACATTCCATTTACTGAGCTGAGAGACTATACAAGTCCATTTCATGGTATTGACGGGTACTGGGGTTCTTATTCATCAGTAAATCCATATTTTATATTAAATGAATATGGAAACGAAGCAGCAATCGATAACGTGTTAGCTAATGCCTCGTTAACTTATAACTTTTTAGAAAATTTATCAATATCTGGTCGTTTTGGTGGTAATATTGTAACCACCCAAACAGATGTATGGACACCAACTTACACACCAGCCGAACAATTAGTTTGGACTGACGGCCTAGGAATTGCAACCCGAAATACAAAGCATAATTCTTTAGGAGAATACATTAACTCCAATGATAAAGTAGAAAACCTTGACGCTACAATTATGTTTAATTACAATACACAATTTAGTGAAGACCTAAAACTAACAGCGGCAGCAGGTTATAATTTCTTTCAAAGAACAAATCAACGTTTAACGGGAAGTTCTGTAGGCGGCTTGGTAGTTCCAGATGTATACAATTTATCTAATAGTAGTCAGCAACCTACTTCAAGTATGTTTAGAGATAAATATAGAATTTATGGTGTTTTAGCTAATGCAACGCTTGGTTTTAAAGATGCAGCATTTTTAGAATTTTCTGCAAGAAATGACTGGTCTTCAACACTTCCAGCAGAAAACAACTCCTTTTTATACGGTGCTATTGGAGCTTCTGTAGTTTTAACAGATTTATTTGATATAAAAAATGATGTTTTAAATTTTGCTAAACTGAGAGGTAGTTACGGTACTTCTGGTAAAGATGCCGATTTATATTTACTAAACTCTTACTTTGTTGGTAACCCAGAAATTGTTGGTTTAGGAGATTTTGCATTGTTTTTTCCAAAAAACGGTGTGCCTGGATTTACAATTGGAAATAGAATTGGAAACCCAGGACTAAAACCTGAATTAACAACTACTTACGAAGTTGGTGCTGACCTTGGTTTCTTTAAAAACAAAGTTAGTTTAGCATATACCTATTATCACTCTATTCATGATGATCAACTTGTAACAATCAGCCTTCCTCGATCTACAGGCTACACGCAAACCGTTACTAATATTGGTAGAATGGAGAATAAAGGGCATGAATTGTCTTTAATCTTAAAACCTCTTAATGGCGTTATTGACGGTTTAGATTTTGAGTTGTTTGGAACATATTCTCAAAACAGGAATAAGGTGATTACAATTACAGACGATATAGACGAGTTAACAGTTGGTACTTTTGGATTTGCAGCTGGTACTACGGTTTCTATAGTCGCAAAAGAAGGTTTACCTTATGGTACTTTTAAAGGTAATGATTTTAAGTATAATGACGAAGGGCAAGTTATTGTTGGTGATGACGGTTTTCCTGTATATCCTGATGATGATGTATTTTTAGGTAACAACCAACCTGATTATTTACTAAATTTTGGTGCAAATATCAATTATAAGGGCTTTGGATTTAGAATTTTATTTGATAGAAAAAAAGGAGGTTTATTTGCCTCTCAAACTAAGTACAATACTAATTTTAATGGTACTAACGTTAACACTACAGTGTATAATAGAGAGCCTTTTATCTTTCCAAATTCAGTAGTAGATAATGGAGATGGTACATTCGCAGAGAATACTGTTTCAATTACCGAACAAGATTATTTCACTAACTATGATGCACCAGTTTCAACACAATTAATTGATGCTAGTTTCTTAAAATTAAGAGAAGTCGAATTCAGTTATACATTTTCTAAGGCATTATTAAAAAACACTTTTATTACAAATGCTAGATTATCTTTATTTGGTAAAAACCTTATGTATTGGTTACCTGATGAAAATAAATATGCTGATCCAGAAGTTAATGGTCCTGGTTTAACAGGCAATGCCCAAGGTATTGAAACAACACAAACACCTTCTTCAAGAAGTTTAGGACTTAACTTACAATTGTCATTTTAAATAAAAAAATAATACGATGAAGAACAAAATAAACATATTTCTTATTCTATTATTAACTCTGGGCTTTTCATGTAATGATAGCTTAGAAGAAGTTAATATAGACCCAAACACTTTCCCATCTGCTGGTGATCCACAAATTTTAAGTGCCGCTATTGGCTTTATGGGGTATATTGTTGAAACAGATTTAAATTATAGTGAATCCTTTCTTTGGAGTCAATACTACACATGGGGTATTGGGGTTTCAATAGGAAATGAAGAACGTTACGTATCACAACCTGGTGATTTTAATGGCTACTGGCAACGTGCATATGCTAACTCGCTTGTAGATTTAAATTATATAACTAAAAATAGTAGCTCTGCAGCATACAGAGGTATAGCTAATGTGTTAAAAGCATATCTATTTCAAGGTTTAGTTGATCATTTTGGAGACATTCCATTTACTGAAGCTATCTCAGGTGCTATTGAGGATGGCTCAATATTAACACCAAACTATGACTCAGCTGAGACAGTTATATACCCTGGACTGGTTACTATGTTGGATGAAGCTATAAGTGATTTAGCACTGGCAGAATCAGATTTAGTTGGAGAAGACGACTTTATCTTTGAAGGTGATATAGCAAAATGGACAAAGTTTGCAAATTCATTAAAGTTAAGAGTTTTAATGAGAACTTCTGAATCTAGCCCGCAAGGAGCTGCAATACAAACTCTAATTAGCAGTGGTACTTTTATAGAGTCTGTTGATGATATGCCTTTCATTCCATATTCTGGAGCTTCTGGTGATCAAAACCCAATGTTTGCAAGAGCAGAATTTGGAGTAGGTATGTTTTATTTTGCTAGTAATACAACAATAGATTTACTTACGTCACTGAGTGACCCTAGAGCTGAAGTATTTTATACCAAAGCGACTACTGGAACATCTGCTGGATCATTACGCGGTATAGACCAAGGTACTATAGACGAAGAGCCATTTACTAATCCTGATACTAATTACAGTTTAGCTTCTCCATATTCTTATGGAGATTCTAATCCAGTTATTTTAATGAGCCCATGGGAAGTTTGGTTTTTAAGAGCTGAGGCAGATGCTAGATACGGTACAAGTGATGATGCCGAAACAGCATTTTCTACAGCCATTGATTTAAACTTTAGCTACATGGACGTTGCTGACGCTGCTTCTTATATTAGCTCATTAGATTTTGCAGGAGCAACCACTTTAGATGATAAACTTGACCTTATAGGTATTCAAAAATGGATATCTTTAAATGGAACACAAGAGGACGAAGGATGGATTGAATCTAGAAGATTTGATAGACCTGCTAGTAGAATATTTACTGATGGAGGAATTTTTCAAACTCCTTTATTATCTGTTTTACCAAGTGGAGTTCACCCTTCTTCATGGTTATACCCAGAGTCTGAAAGAAGTTTAAATCCAAATGTATTACCGCAAAGAGAGATTACAGATGCCATTTTTTGGGATAATTAAAAATAAAAAAAAGATGAAAAAATATAAATTAATAATATTATGCACGTTTTCAATCATAGGATTGATGATAACAAGTTGTGACCCTAGTGTAGAGGCTCCAGGTGCAAATGACAGTTCACAAGTTACTTTCCTACCCTTAATTACTTTGGAGGGTGGTGATGTCACTCTCGATTGTACTACAACCTCTTATTCAGATCCAGGAGCCGTAGCATCAGCCGGAGGAACTGAAATAGAATTATTTACAGATGTAAGTGGAAAATATTTTGGCGGATCTTCAGTAGATGGACCTGATAGTTATTTAGTTGCCTATAGTGCCTTTAATGAGGATGATATTCCAGCAACTAATTTTAGATCAGTTTTATATCCTGAATGTAATGGTGATCTCGTAACTAGCATAGCTGGTATGTATACTGGTTTAGTAGCCCGAAACGGAAGTTCTCCCTATTCAGAAGCTGGCCCTTTTATTATTAAAGATTTAGGTGATGATAGATACGCAATATCTGATGCTCAAGGTGGCTGGTATGAGTATGGAAGAGCAATTGGTTTAGCTTATGCTACACCAGGATTAGTTCTTAAAGCTAATGATATTTCAGCAAATGATTTTACTGCTGAAGGTACTGTTGCGACAAATACTTTTGGAGGTGTAAATACTTTTACTAGTTTAAAAGTGGATCCAGTCGCTAAAACCCTTGAACTTACAGTTGACTGGAGTTTTGGTTTTCAATTTGTAACAGTATTTACTCAAACTGATATTTACTATAATTAAAAATAAAAAAAAATGAAATACAAAATAATTTTAAAAAAATTAAGCTTCTTATTTTTAAGCTTTGCTATGATAACTTCTATTATATCATGCGATCAAGTTGAATCAGTACCCGATGAGAGTGATATCCTTATTAGTGAAATTACTGGAAAATGGGTTGTAGATATGATATGGGACGGTGATCCACAAGGTACTAATACCATTGCTATATATAACACTGGAGCTAATGATACAGACTTTATGTGGTTAGATGATCTAGAGCACAGTTGGGGTTTAAAAGCCAAAGTTCCATTAAATCTTGAAGCTTTGACATTTGGTGGTTCAGATTTAGATGAACTCTATTACGGAGTTACAGTAACTATCACTGAAGGTAAAATTGTTAAAGGAGGTGCTACAGCACCAAGTGGTGATATTGTAGATAGTATATCTTTTAAAGCTGAATTCTCGGATATTCCAGGTGAAATTTGGGAATATTCTGGATATAGAAGTACAGCTAAAATTGATGATTTACCTTAATACAATAAATCTAAATGATTATAAAAAGCACCTCTATTGAGAGGTGTTTTTTTATACCTTTACCCCAATGGAAAACCAAACCCAAATATTCGGAATAAGAGCTATTATAGAAGCTATAAATGCTGGTGAAACTATAGATAAAGTATTTCTTCAAAAAGGGGAAAGAGGTGATTTATTCAGTGAATTAGAGTCTTTATTGAATAAAAAATCCATTAATAAATCTTATGTACCTGTTGAGAAACTGAATAGATTAACTAATAAAAATCACCAAGGTGCTGTTGCTCAAATATCCCCTATTGAGTTTCATGATATGGAAACCTTGGTTATGAATGTTATAGAATCTGGTAAAACACCTCTTTTTCTATTACTTGATCAATTAAGTGATGTTAGAAATTTTGGTGCTATAATTAGAACTGCTGAATGTACTGGTGTAGATGGTATAATCATTCAAAAAAAAGGTGGAGCTCCAGTAAATGGAGATGCTATAAAAACAAGTGCTGGTGCTGTATTCAAAATTCCAATTTGCAAGGTAGACCATATAAAGGATGCGGTGTTTTACATGCAAGCATCTGGTATTAAAGTTATTGCTGCAACTGAAAAAACAAATGACTTATTATATGACGTCTCATTCGTTGAGCCTTGTGCCTTAATCATGGGATCAGAAGGTAGAGGTATTAATCCGTCTACTTTAAAAGTTGTAGATACCAAAGCCAAACTACCTTTACTAGGCGCTATAGAATCTTTAAATGTTTCTGTAGCTTGCGGTGCTTTTTTATATGAAGTAGTAAGACAACGACGTTAATCTTTATTTTCCTTGTAAGTATAATTTATAGTAGGTTGCCCCTTCTCTACTTCAGGCTCAATAGATTCTATAAAATTTCCATTTTCATCGAAATGTTTTAAAAACGGATCGTCATCTTCATTATAATTTTCTTGTTGCCAAATATATTTTTTTGGTTTTGCTACTTGTTTTCTAAAAAACAAAGCAAACAACAAACCGGTAATTAAACCAGACATATGCCCTTCCCAAGAAATGCCTTCCTCAATGGGAAGCGTATACCAAATCGTACTGCCATAAAGAAAAACAACTAATAGCGATAATGCTATCAATCTATAATGTTTAGCAAAAACGCCTTTAAAAAATGTAAAACTAACCAAGACATAAATTAATCCGCTTGCCCCAATATGATATGATGAGCGACCAATGCACCATGTTAAAAATCCAGATAAAAGAATACCATAAAGAATGACTCTCCATGCTATTGGGCGGTAGAAGTAGAATAAAGCCATTGATAGCACAAATAATGGAATCGTATTGTGGTAAATATGTTGAATATTGCCATGAATAAAAGGGCTAAAAATCACACCTCTAAGCCCTTTAAACGTTTGTGGATGAACACCATACCTACTAAAATTAAAACCAAAACGAACTTCAAACCAGAATACTAACCAAATAATTAGCACAAAAAATACGGGATAAGCTATTATCCCTGTTGAGAATTTAAAATGGTCGTGTTCTTTCATTTAAACTAAAGATAGCAAATAGTTAACCAACTTAGTTTTTATGCTAAATTGACAGGTTTACCTCTGAATGCAATTCAACTATTGTTCATTTTGAATACTAAAAAAAATTACTTTAATTTTACATTTATGAATGCACCTTTAGCTGAACGTTTAAGACCAAAAACTTTAAAAGACTATGTAAGTCAGACGCATTTATTAGGTGAAAAAGGCGCTTTAACGCAACACATAAAACACGGTTTAATCCCTTCTATGATACTTTGGGGACCACCAGGAACAGGGAAAACAACGCTTGCCAATATTATAGCAGCAGAATCTGGACGTCCATTTTATACACTAAGTGCTATTAGCTCTGGTGTAAAAGATATTCGGGATGTTATTGAAAAGGCAAAACAAAGCGGTGGATTGTTTACTACTAAAAATCCTATTTTATTTATTGATGAAATACATAGGTTCAGTAAATCGCAGCAAGATTCTTTACTACAAGCCGTTGAAAAAGGTTGGATTACTTTAATTGGTGCAACTACGGAAAATCCCAGTTTTGAGGTCATACCTGCACTACTGTCGCGTTGCCAAGTTTATATTTTAAATGCGTTTGATAAAACTGATTTAGAAACCCTTTTAAAGCGTGCAATTGAGAATGATGAGCATATCTCTAAAAAGAAGGTAAAACTCAAGGAAACTAATGCGCTTTTAAGACTTTCTGGTGGTGATGCTAGGAAACTACTAAATATTTTTGAACTCATAGTAAATTCATACGACACAGACAAAATAACAATTACTGATGAAGCTGTTTTACAAAAAATTCAGAATAATACCGTTCGATATGATAAAACTGGAGAACAACATTATGATATTATTTCAGCGTTTATAAAATCCATTAGAGGGAGCGACCCTAATGCAGCTGTATATTGGTTAGCAAGAATGATTGAAGGTGGCGAAGATGTTAAGTTTATTGCTCGTCGTTTACTTATTTCTGCCAGCGAAGATATTGGTAATGCCAACCCAACGGCTTTGGTTATTGCCAATAATGCATTTCAGGCCGTTAGTACTATTGGATATCCCGAATCTAGAATTATATTAAGCCAATGTGCTACTTATTTAGCATGCTCGCCTAAAAGTAACGCCGCATACAAAGCTATTGGTGAAGCTCAACAATTAGTTAAACAAACTGGTGATTTAAGCGTGCCATTAGAAATTAGAAACGCACCTACAAAATTAATGAAAGAACTAGGTTATGGCCATAATTATAAATATGCCCATAATTATGAAAACAATTTTGCAAATCAAGAGTTTTTACCAAAGGAAATTGAAAACACAAAATTATATGACCCAGGAAATAATACTAGAGAAAATGCACACCGTGATTTCTTAAAACAGCGTTGGAAAGATAAATACGGGTATTAACGAAACGCTGAAATTAGAATTTGATATTTAATTTAGTTTTAGTGGGACTACCGTTTTCTAAAATCCAATGATCTCCTTCTTTATAAATAATCGCCGTTTGATTTTCGACTAAAAATACATTATTTAACCCCGTTTTAATAATTTTATAAACCACTTTAGGCGAACTATCAACTAACTGAAATCCATTGTCAATCTTTTGTGCATATAAAACACCTGATAAACCTTCTTTTACTTCCGCTTTAATAGTGTTAACCTGTTCAACTGGTTTTGTTTCAGGAGACTTTATAATTTGAGTTTCAATTTGAGGATTAGTAACCTCAGCAACTTCAACTTTCTTTTCTTGTTTAAGCGTTTGTATTTCTTCTTTCAATTTTTGTATCTCTTCAGCTACCTCATTTTTAACTTCAGTTGTTGAAGTCAAAATAGTATCATCATTTTCTTTAGGTTCGTATTTATAATTAAGAGCTTCAATAGATTTAAAAGCATTTCGTATAGCTTCTGTATAAGATTTTTTAAATTCCTTTTCTCTACTTTCACCTAAACCAGATGTATATACTACTTGGTCATTACAATCTTTAAGCTCTATGGCAAGCTTAGTTTTAAACATACCTGGCTCTTTTAATGCGTCAGCCTTTAAGGCTAAACATCTATTTTTAGTTAAATCTTCTGGGTATGCCTCACCCTCCATTAAAGCTTCAAACCCGTATTTATTAAACAAAAATTTGGATAATGAGTTTACCTGATATTGGTCTACTTCTTTTAAAAAATCATATTTTTTAGAAACAATAATGTATTTATATTCGTTTAAATTAGTTTGAGAAAATACACTTGTTACAAAAAAGCATATCATTAGTATTGAAAAAAAACTAGTCTTCATTTTTATTAAATATATAGTTAAAACCTAATTGTAAAGATACACTTTGTGCGTTATATATGTTTTTATATTGCAAAAAATTATCTGCCATTACATAGAAATTAACACCTCCAAATTGAGCAGATAAGCCTAAACCAATATTATTAAAGGAATAAGAATCTAAGGTATAGGTAGCCTTAGCACTTAAACCTTTAAATAATCGCCTATAATAATATGCTGTTAAAGCCAGTTGTGGTTGCTTAGGTCTGCTCATAGCAAATAGTTGTAAACCTACAGCGTTTAAATAACCACTTTCATCCTTAATACAATTACATTCTTCTTCAATTTTTTCACCAAAAGCATAATTTAATGATGCATTAAATTTAACAGGGCGCCAAGTAGTAAACTTTGCAGTTGTAGTATCAACTGTAAATAATTCTTCAAAATCTTCTTCTATTTCACTCCAGTATTCATCTGCTGATTGTCCATTTCCTGTTTCAGGAAAAAGGGGATTAATACCTTCAAAAGTATAATCGCCTTTTACCGAATAGTTTTCAACATCTTTACTATGACTTATAAAACCAACATCAAGTAAACTAGCATCTAATGTCCATTGTTTATTTATTTGGTGTGCAAAACCCACATCAAAACCTAAACCAAGATTACCCCCAAATAGAATACGTTTAGTTAGGTCTTTTGATTCAAAACCTGAATCATCTGTTGAACTTACCAAACCTGAGGTTCTCAACTCCAAACTTAAATTGAAAATATGGTCGTAAAAATTATTTTCGCCAGGTATAGTTGTAAAACTTCCTTTATTTTTTATGGAATTTAAGTTTAGTAAACTTGAGTATATTTTACCTCTAATTCCGTAAGTGAAATTTTTATTTACTTTTTTATTGTAACCCAGATGTAATACAGAAATTAATTCGGCACTAGTACTTAAATGATTTGCATTAAAAGCTCTCCCTATATTATTTTGATTTCCTTCTAAGGCTAAAACAGCATAATCCTTGGGAAAATAGAATACAAAATCAAATTCTTGATACAAACCAAAACTTAGATATTCATTTTTTTCATATGAACTTCCAAAAGCAAATCCTCCCGAAAAAATTTCGAGTTGTTGGTTAACACTATAAAAATCTTTCGATGTCATACTATTAATAGCATTTTGAAGTTTTGTATTAAAATCTATATTATTATCTGCAAAAACATCATAAAGAGTCGCTCCAGAAATTCCTCCTTGAATATGAACGTGAGATAATAAAGGTATACCAAAATATCCTTCATTATTTACTTTACCTCCAGGATTAAGTAGCAATGCTTGTGGTATTTCTGAAAACCCATATAATATTTGCTTATTTTGAGAAAACGAAACATAGCATAAAATAAGCATCGTTAATGTGCTTATATACTTCATAAGGAATCACCAATTTTAAAGTAAAAAGCTACTAGAGATTTTAACTGAATTCGTCCTAAAGTATCTTGATTAATTGGCGGGCCAGAAAGTATTCTTAAAGTAAATACTAATACTTTTGTTCTTTTTAAGGCTGCAAGTGTGTTGTACTCAAAGTTTTCAATATAGGTTGTAGAATTCTCATTATTATTTGAGGATGCTTCTTGAAAAACAGTAAACGTATGTTGTAACTGGGTTGCATCGTATAAATCTACCTGCAATTCAAAAGCTCTATTTATTGTATTGACTGATTCAAATTTAAATTCTGCTTTAATTAAATTATCTACAACAAACTTATCATCAAACAAATCGACAATTACAAAATCCTGAATGGTAATAATTTCATTTCCAATATCTAAAAATCTATTTGCAGACTCATCGAAAAAAATAAGACTAGATTCTAAAACTGGTGTAATTTCAAATTCTTTTGTTTGGTCAAAATCAATATCTTCAACACAAGAACATAACAACACTGTAGTACATACAATAACACAAATTCTTACTATTACTTCTTTAACCATAGTTACTCAAAAACGAATTTTTATTTAAACTATTATATTACAAGTAATTCTTTAAGCTGATTAAATTATTAACCTGTTTTATATCTGTGTCAATAACCGTATCATTAATATCAAAAAAAATCACATCCATTCCTATACTTTTTGCTCCTATTATGTCGGCTTCATAGCTATCACCTATCATAATACTTCTATCAATTTCTGTATTTGCCAGATTTAAAGCATAATTAAAAATTTTAGGATTAGGTTTTTTAACACCAACCATTTCTGAATTTGTAACAGTATTAAAATAATGAATAATTTTGGAGCTACTTAATTTTTTATGCTGCGCTTCCTCAAAGCCATTTGTAATTATATGCAAGTTATAATTAAGGTTTAGGTAATCTAAAATTTCAAAAGTGTTTTCAAATAAATGGTTAAATGTGGTTAAATACTTAATATAATCATCAGACAATTTGAATATAAGGTTTTCATCTAGTTGATGTTTCATAGCTAAAAAAGCATCATTTAATCTACCAAATCGTAATGCCTTTTTTTCTATTTTTTCTTCTCTGTACAGTTTCCAATACTTTAAGTTTATTGGCTCATAGTGGGATAAAAATTCCACTATACTCACCTCGATATTATTTAACTTAAATATTTTATTAAAAGTTAGTGCTGAGTTTTTATCAAAATCCCAAAGTGTGTGGTCTAAGTCAAAAAAGACATCTGTTATGCCATTAATTTTCATTTGCAGAATCTAAAATTAGGTTAAATAATTCTTTAAAACCATCCCATCTTTTGTTATCGCTAAATGTATAATTATGAAAAACAGGAATAAATTCACCATTTACTTGTTTAACTTGATTTATAATTTCATTTAAGGCTTTCTTTTTATCTAGTAATGATTTCTTTTTTAGCAAAGCATAATCCATAACATGATAAGGGTAAATTTTTAAAGGTGTTTGTATTTCATAATCTAAATCGTAAAACAAAAAAGGTGTGCAAGATCCGGCTCTAAAACCAATTTCGTTTACATAACCCATGGTATAATCTTCTTTTATTTCTAATTCGATTAAATGCCTGTAAGAATCTGGTAAATTAAGTCTTGAAAAAGATTGTCTTGAAGCTTTTAGCGGATTATTTATAATAGCTTCTATTTTGATTTTTTCTTTCTTTAAAATAGAAGCATCATCAATGGCAAAGAAAGAAGCTTTTAAACCAATGGTGCAATAATCTGCGACATGTTTTATTAATGATACAAATTTCTTTTTGTTGGGATTAATACCTTTATCGTAAGTTGAATAATCGCCAATTAAAAAGAAAAACAAAAACTTAAATTTAGATAGTTTTTGCCTATTAATTATATATTTATAAGTATCGTAAGGATCGTGCCTAAAGCCAAAGACTACCAAAAACCTGACATATAAGCTTCTAAATCTGAATTTAACAATATCTTTTAAAGTGCCTCCTAAGGTTCGCATAATGCCTTTAAGTCTGTAATGATAAGCCGTAGGAACATCTATAACAGGCTTTATTCGATAGTTTTTTTTAGGAAACCGAAAGTCTGGAAAATGTTTTTGTAAAGCGCTTTTAAATTTATAAGCCCAAATATCTACAACAGGTTGTGTTAAAAACCCATGTTTATAAGCTAAACTTTCGCTAGCTGTAAAACGCCCATATTCATCCTTTACATGTGGTAAATACTCTTCATATCGTGATAACAGGTAAAATGAAGCCGCAAAAATATCAAAAGGCATTGTGCTTTTTTCACCATTTATAAAAAAGCATTTTGTATTCTCCCAATCATGTATATTAATGTCAATATCACTCAAGCCTTGTTCAAATAAAATATCATGGCTTTTTATAAAAAACTCGCTACCTAGTTGTTGCTTAGTATACGCCATTTTTATACTGTCGTGTGCAATAAACTCCTCAATTTTATTTGTGAAACCTACTTTTACACCGAGTACTCGAGTACATATATGTCTAAAAACATATTGCAATCTTGGAGCTGTTTTATGCGTATAAACTAAAAGCATTATAATAAGGTTTTATCGGCAAAACTAAAATATGCTTTTTCTGTTATAATAAGATGATCTAAGACTTTTATATCTAAACTTTGGGCTGCTATTTTTAATTTTTGAGTTATTTGTTTATCGGCTTCACTTGGTTTTAAAGTTCCTGAAGGATGATTGTGAGCTAATATTAACCCTGTTGCACCATGCTCTAATGCATTTTTTAATACTAAACGAACGTCTACCAGAGTGCCTGTAATTCCACCCTTACTCAATTGATTTTTTTGAATCACTTTGTTTGAGTTATTTAAATAAAGAATCCAAAATTCTTCGTGCTCCAACTCACCTATTATAGGTTGCATCAATTCAAAAACCGAATTACTAGAAGTAATTTTCTTTTTTTCTAAAGCTTCTTCTCCTCTTCTACGCCTTCCTAATTCTAAAGCAGCTATAATCGTTATAGCTTTAGCTTCACCAATGCCTTTAAATTCTGTAAGTTGTTTTATCGAAAGTTTTCCTAGTGCGCTCAAGTTATTATCTACACTTGCTAAAATACGCTTACACAAAGCTACTGCGCTTTCATCTCTATTTCCAGAACCAATTAAAATAGCAACTAATTCAGCATCGCTTAATGATGCTTTACCTTTATAAAGTAATTTTTCACGAGGTTGATCGTCTTGACTCCAGTTTTTTATGGAAAACGATGATGGCTTTTGTTGCATTGGTTAAAGATAAATATTGTAAATTTCAGGTGCAATAAAAACTTTTTATCATGAAAACTCTAAAAAAAGAAGATATAAGTCAAGAAGTATTTGATTTATACGACTACTACGCACATAATAAAATTGACAGACGCCAATTTGTTGAAAAACTATCATTATATGCCGTTGGCGGCATAACTGTATCGTCTTTATTAAGTTTTATAACTCCTGATTACATAAATACCCTCATGGTAAAACCTGATGACGAGCGCATCGATTCTAAATATATTAACTACGAATCTCCAAAAAGTGGTGGCACTATAAAAGGACTATTATCTATGCCTGATAATACCACCACTAAATTACCGGGTATTGTTGTGGTTCATGAAAATAGAGGTTTAAACCCTTATATTGAAGATGTTGGCAGACGAGCAGCTGTTGAAGGATTTATATCTCTTGCTCCTGATGCCTTATCGCCTTTGGGCGGGTACCCAGGAAATGATGATGATGGTCGCACCCTACAACGTCAGCGAGATAGAAACGAGATGTTAGAAGACTTCATCGCTGCTTTCGACTATTTAAGCAACCACGAGAATTGTGATGGCAATATTGGAGTTGTTGGTTTTTGCTTTGGTGGCTGGATTTCTAATATGATGGCAGTGAACATTCCTACTTTAAAAGCTGCAGTACCTTTTTATGGCGGACAACCCTCAGTTGAAGAAACTGCAAAAATAAAAGCGCCTTTATTATTACAATATGCAGAATTAGATAAACGTGTTAATGCTGGCTGGCCAGATTACGAAACAGCATTAAAAGCAAATAACATAGAATATACTGCTCATTTTTATCCTGAAGTTAATCATGGCTTTCACAATAACACAACACCACGGTACGATGAAAAAGCTGCTAATTTGGCTTGGGAAAGAACAATTGCTTTTTTTAAGGAGAAATTGAAATAATAAATATATATTGTCAAAAACAAATTACTATGAAAGAATACAAAGTTGAAACTTTAATATACTATTCAAAATTTACTTCGGACTTAAAGCATATTACTAAAAGTTCTAAGAAAGACATTCAAGAGAAACTAGATGAATATTCAAAAAAAGGATATAAACTAGCTTCTACAGATGCAACAAAATTTGGTTTAGCTCTTTATATATATTTATATTTTGAAAAGGATATTTAATTAAAGCCTTAACAGCCTAAAATCTTAACTACCATAATTACCAATACTAATTCACAATAATACTTTATAATCAAAATTATGAGAGAATAAAAAACTTTTCAAGACGTTTGGATTGTGTAAATTATTTGTCACGTATTTGAAATGTCTAAAACTTTATTTTTCATATCCTTTGCTTTTCTAATAAATCTTTCGGCTTTTGCACAAATACATAGAGAAGTTACATCTGAAAAAGGAGACTGTATTTATCCTATACACTGTTAATTTGGCTTGGGAAAGAACCATAGATTTATTAAGGAAAAGTTGAAATAAAAAAACAACCTATTCTTTTACTTTATCTTTCTTTTTAAATACCCTATTCAAAAAGCCATTATCCCTATTTTTAGCCTTTTCAATTGAATCTAATTTCTTTTGGTTTAATTTCTTTATTTTTTCTTGTGCTTTATTAACAGAATCATTGCGCTTTTTAATAAATCGCTCTCGTTTTAATTTGAATCGTTTTATTGAATCTGCTTTCTTTTTATTAACTCTTTCTCGTTTAATTTGTACTTTTTCTAAAGAATCTTTCTTTGTTAAAAAACGCTCAACAAGGCTTTTTGGCCTTTCTTCAAACATTGTATCTTTTTTATAGTATATAGTATCTTTAGTTTTATAATCAATCCACTTGCCTACTTTAGAGTTCTTACTGTATCTACCTTGTAATATTAACTTACCGTTAGAATTGAATAAGGTATATTGCCCGTTTAAAATACCGTTGTCCCAAAGTATTCTTTCCTTTAAATTTCCGTTTTCATACCAACTTTTCCAAACACCAGTTTTAAGCCCATAGTTAAACTCGCCTTTCTCAGCCAATTGATTAGATCTATAATATTTTAAATACGCGTTATGTAAAACATTACCGCCTATGTTAGATTGTGAGTAGTGAATCTCACCAGATTTATACCAATAATATAATTCTTTATTACTTAAATAGTTTACTTTTTTTGATGAGATATAGCATTCAATATCAAAAACACCTTTACGAAAAACTCTTTTCTGCAAATCAGGTGAAAAGGCAAAACAGATAAATAAAACCAATAACAAACCAACTATTTTTTTCACTTACTACAACTTTTGGTTAATCTTTAAAATTAACAAGACCACCCCAAAACATATTAGGGTTTTACCTTAGTTATGGTAAGGTTTTTAAAATAAATTTATGGTTTATATATACTATTTGAGTTGTGCGAAGTATAATTTGCTGTGCGAAGTTTGGAACTTCGCATTATACAGAAGACTAGTATTTAATACTATAAAAAATAACACTTCAGTATTACACTACCAAACAATACTTTTCCAGAAAGCATCATCATTATGCACATTCATAACTGGGTTGTCTACTAGAGTAATGTCTATAATACCTGAACCTTCTACGTAGTTTTGTGCGCTAGAAAATTTATATTGTGACGCTTTTTCAACCAATCCAGACCGCACTGGATTTAAATGAATATAATCTAGTTTTGACCATAGAAACTTTGTACTATAAACTTCTTCTGGATGATTACCATAACGCCAAAATTGATATGTTTTATTTCTGCCATGTGTTTCGGTAGCTTTTGAAAATAATGCCAACATCCATTCACGCCTGCTTTCTCTTCCTGTTTTAATTTGATTAATAATGGCTTTTGCTGTAAACTTTTTAAAGTCTCGTATTAAACCCGATAAATCATTATTTTTACTTTGAATGATTAAATGCAAATGATTGCTCATTATTACATAACCAAATACAATCATTCCCTTTTCTTTAACACAGTAGTTTATATTTTCTACAATAATATCTTTATAAATTTTTCTTGTAAAAACATCTATCCAATCTACTACCGTAAATGTTACGTAATGCGGTTTTGTTTGATCTCTTATTTTATAACCATCTGTTTCCATAATTTTTAAATATAAATAAATTATTCCTATAGTTACAATCTATACTTCCTAATTTATGCTATACTAACTGTTGTTATGTTGTTGTGTGCAAGTTTGTAACTTCGTATTATACGCAAACAAAAAGCTACTCTATTCCTCTGTGCTATGCGAAGTTTAAAACTTCGCATCATTTCTTAAAACAAAAAACTGCACTTAAATTTCACTTAAAATGCAGTTTCTCAATTTTATGTATACCCTTTTATTCTACTTATCTTATTATTGCTTCGAAGTTACAAACTTCGAAGAGCTGGGATATCATTAACTAATCTGGTCCTTTGTCAAAAATACTGTTTTCCACAAATTTAAAACCGGAAAGACCATTCGATTCAACTATATTTTTAAAATTCTCAGATACGTTATAAGTCAAATCAAAATAACCTATCCTAAAACAGTCAAATTCAGATATACTTTTTCCCTTTTTGAATACATAACCATTAGAAGGAAATATTTTTTTTTCAATATCTAAAAGAACAACATCTCTATTAATATCTATAATACATTCTCTGGTCTGCTTTATATCAATATTTAATGGCAAAAATTCCATATCTATTATATCTAATTCATATAATTTAAAATAAGAACTCTCATAATCTATATCAAAAGTTAAATCTCCATTAAAAAACATAAAAGAATATCCTTCTAAACTTTTAATATCTACAAATTGAACTTCATGAAGCTTTAAGTTTTTAACTATACCTACAAAAGTATCACTAACAACAAATCCTTTCAGACTAAGCTCACCACAATCAAGAATATCTGTTTTAATTATTTTATCATTAAAAAAAAGATTGTTAATAGGGATGTTTTCATTGTATGATTCATACAGGTTTTTAGAATCCAAATAATCACCAATTTTCCCATCATGCAACACCTGTACACCTAATGAATCTTCAACACTTAAAGAATAGAATTTCATAAATTATATTTTTAATTTTTCGTTTATTTTCAGGAATTGGTCATTCATGTTTTCTCCTGTTTTTTTATAAACTTCATACATTTTATCTAACATCTTATCCATTTTTGGTATTACTGATTTCTCTAAAAAGTTTTCAAGACCTACACCTCCAGTTTCTTCAATGAAGTCATTAATTTGTTTATTTAGGTATTTATCATAGGCTGGAGCATTTCCATGAAATCCTTTTCTCCAAATAGATTCAGGTGCGCTTGATAACCATTTTCCATTAATCTTTTTATTAATATCCCATCCATTTTCTACTAAATTACCTATATGTTTATTATTTTTTATAAAATTTAAAGAAATAATATGATGAGCTTGGTCTCCAGCTCTTTTAAGAAGCCCTGCACCATCTAAGGCAAGCCCAAGGGCTTTACTTGCTGTAGGCCTTAGTCTCTCATATAAAGCTGTTCTTTCAGCTAAACTTAAGGTTACCCTTGCAGCTTTAATTCCCTTATTTATTTTACCTCCATATTTTGTAGCTGTAGCTCCATATCCTATAAGCGGTAAAGTTGAAGCAAAACTAAGACCAGCTTCCCACTTTCTTCCTTCAAAAGAATAAATAACTCCATTTAAAGCATCAGCTGGCTCTCCGAATACAGGAACTAACCCAATACCATCTAAAGCATAGTGCATTGTCTCGACACTAACCTGTTCTGCTGTTCCTTGATAAGCTTCAGGACTTACAGACGCGTAGATATGTGACATCCCTATTTCTAGACCTTCTAGTTCTACAAATTGAATAACCTTATTTTCACTAAAAGCATATGGACTATTCCAAGGATACTTACCAGATAAAGGGTCTCTCGCAAAAAACCTTCCTACCCTAGGGTCATGCATCCTGTATTTGAAGTTATAGCTATTCCCCTCACCTTTAACTTCATCATCTTTCTCCTGCCCTTGGAAGCCGTATCTGTAAGAGTCCGAGCTTCCGTGGCGGTTAGGTAGCAATTGCCCGAAAGGGTAGTAATCATTAAATGTAAGAACGTCCGGTTTAAAGGTATTATTATTTTGTGTATCTACCAATTTTCTATCACTAATTACCGATAGTACATTACCTAAATGGTTGCTTAGCTCGTAACGTTTATTACCTACGGTATTCGTTATTTCGCTACCAAGTATGGCGTCTTCTTCTGTGTATTTTTGTATACCAAGCCTAGAACTGCCATAAATATGGTGTTCTGAAAGTTTTAATCCTACTACTTCTGTTACTAGTGAACTACTACTCGTATTAGAATTTATAGTCTGTGCTGTAGGTTCTAACTCAACTGTTTCTTCTTCTATTGGTAAATTACTAAGACTAGGATCTATATACAAACGGGCTTTTGCGCCTTCTTCTAAATAAGAATCTGGTGTTATTAATACAGATTTACCAGACTTAACAGTAATATCTGCTGCAGGTAGCGCGGTATAGTTTTTAAAGATAATGTTTCCTCCGGCTTCTATATTTTCTATACCCATGTGTACTGTACCTTCTGGCACATAAAAATCGGCTTGGTTAGCTATTTCTATAAGGCCTTTATTGTATACCGCCATAACATTGCCTTGGGCGTCGCGTATATAGTAGGTATGAGTAGCATTATCGGTAACACCTAATGGAATGTTGGTTTTTGCTATACGGTTGCCCAGTCCGTCATACTCAAAACTTATAATGGCACCGTCGCTTTTAGTTATACTGGCTACTTTACCGTCTACACGCCAATCAATATGTGTTATACCTTCTTGGGCATCACTTATTAACTGCCCAATAGCGTCGTATTGGTAGTTGGCACCATCAAATTCTCCTGAAGACTCATTTAGAGTACCGATAGCTTGACCACTATCTATATCTGCAGGAAAATTTGGATCTAATGACGCATTATCACTAACTGCATATAAACGGTTATTTTTTAATTCTGTATTACTTACATTACTATTATAAGTATAGGTTAGCTCATCCATTGGTGTGCCTCCTGACCAACGTTTAAGACTTTGTAGATTTCCGTTTTTATCGTAACTATATTCTGATTGGTATGCCTCTGTATTTGAAGCTAAATCGTAACTATCCATACTGGCAATACGATTTAACTGATCATAGGTATAATTGTTTTGTAATACACTTAATGGACTCTCATTTAAATCTATTAAACTGGTAACCATTGTTTTTATGTTACCGTTATATAGATTATTAGAGTTTGGGTTAGCTCCAGTTTCTGCTACTGTAAAAGGATTGGTTCCTCCTACAGTTATATAATCGCCACTAAAGTAGTTTAGTGAATATGCAAAAGCATCTGTTGCTGTATTTGTACCATCATCGCCACCTATATCGGTAACTCCTGCTGCTTCTCCGTTAACACCTTTTAACCAGCCTTGTATGGTATAGGCATAGTCTAAACCTTGTACCTTTTGCGCTCCTAAAACGGTTCGTGCTAGTGGCCCGTGTTCATAATAATTATAGCTAGCATCTGTTTCCCAAAGCACACCATTACGTGAGGTTTCTACAGATATAATTCTGTTATCGGCATCATAATCGTAACGATGCATAAACTGGTCGTCTTGGTCTTTTTGATAGGTGACTTGCTTAACGTTTCCGCTTATTAAATCGTAATCATAATCCGTTGTTTTTATTGTTTTGTGGGCGCCATCTCCTAAATACACATAATATCCTATTTTTTTTACGTTACCGTGTATATCGTAATCGTAAAAAATAGCGTTGTTACAATCTAACCCAGAGTTTGAGTCTTCTAAATAAATTACAGAAGTGACTCTATTACGCGTATTAGATTGTGTAAACCCTTCTGCTGAAGCTAATGTAGAAGGGCTTGTGTACATTGTTTTGGTAATTTGTTCTTTTAGAGCAAATACATTTGATGTTGCTAACTCTTCTCCATCTTTAATAATATCGCCTGACGCTGATAGTACAAGCTTACCATTATCTGAAATAATAACATCTGTATTTAAATGCCCTTGAGCTGCTTCGGTAATTCTTCCTAAATCATCATATAAAGTATAACTTATAATTGTGTTATCTGGAACGCTTGCTTCTAATTGCTTAGCATTTTGTGAGGCTATAATACGTCCTAAATCATCGTATGCAAAACGCGTTTCGCCGCCATCTGGTGTGTTTTGCCATACCAATTGGTTTAAAGAATTATAACGGTATTGGGTTTTAAAGGTATGAATGGGTTCATCACCATTAACTATTTCGCTTACATCTAACCTATCTACACCTTCTGGAGCTACCGTTTGTACTAAATTACCTGCCTGATCGTAGTAGTACAAGGTGTATTGGTATTCTTCATCTTCATAACCGGTAGTAAACGTTTCTACAACATCTTCAATACCTTGTTTTATATACTCTCTTTTAAACTTCTCTTTTAATTCGCTTAAATATGCATTATATGTTTCTTGCTTATAAGTTTCTGATACGCTGATTATTAATTCTTCACACTGCTCTTTAGGTGTTTGAACATTTTCCTCGATGGTTATACCTGCTTTAGGCTTCATGGGTGCAGGAGGACAAATAGTAGAATAAGTATTCATAAATATATTATTTATGTAATCATTCCAATAAACATCATTTGGAGAAGACCCATTAATACTATTGTTTTCTGTATGATATGACGCATAAGCACCTACGGCAAAATTCGTATATATATTACCATAGCCTAACTTATTATCGCCAAATTCTGATAATGTTAAATAGTTAACATCATAGGTAGATGTGATATTTAAATCGGTAATATACTTTATGTAGGGATCTACTAAATAAGCATAATTGAAATTTCGGAAATACGCCAATATAGGATCTTCATCTTCCGAAACGCCAGGTAAAGCAGGCAAATTTGATAAGAATAAGTTTGCTATTTTGGTAGATTCGCCTTCGTTATTAAATGCTAAAAAATCTATGTATTCTGTATATTTTGTATCAGCACTTAATGGCGCTACGGCTTGGGGGATACACGGAATACACTCCATGGGGGAAGTAACTTTACCAAGGGTAGAGATTATAATATCATAAAGGTCTCCAGAAATTGGATCTTGATGACCTAATTGTGCTATATTACCCCAACTATACCCTAAAAATGGCTCAGGGTAATTATATGGTAGTGAATCTGTATATTTTAATTTAGTTTTTACACTTATATTAGCACCATCCTCAAATACAAAGGGATGGGTATCATCCCAAGCTGCTTCTTGGTTTTCTTCAAAACGTAATCCTATTCCGCCCTCGGGATCCGTAGTCCAGCCTCCAGTACTAACGTATACTTGTACGGAAGGGCCTGGATCTTGATTGGGCAATTGTATAGGTGTTGAACTGGGAAGCCCTATACCTTCATTAAATTCAAAGACTCTATTTACATCATTTATTTCGTACTCCAAATTAAAAATATCGAAAGCCATACCATGATACCAATTCCAAGAAAATCGATTTTTAGCATGAAAAAAACGATTAGGAGCAGATGTACTTTCATAAAATTCAACTTGTAATTTACCATTCTCTACACTAAATAGCTCTCCATTTATATAAAACGATGCATTATAATCTGATGGATTTTCTGAGTAATTAATAAAACTTACATTAAAATCTAAATCTACAAGCTCATTTAAAGAAAGCGGAAAATTTCTTGGGCTAATTAAAACGGTTTTATTATAATCATTATCTCCCTGTGTGCCATCTCCAGTTACTCCACCACCAGAAACTTTTTTTCTTAAAGAAATTTGAGGCCTGTAACCTATACCTGAACCCGAAGTACTTATTGGATAAGAACTATTGTCAAAATCATAAAAATCACACATACGATTTTCTATATTAACAAATGTGGCACTAGCAGGATCTCCTCCTAAATTTTCTACATAACGATCAGTATCTATTACTGTATAAATATCTGTTATAAATGTTTGCGGAAAAGGTGTCTCAGAAACCTCAGTAGAACCATTTATCTTATAATAAATACTATTGTTACCTGAAGCATTTAAATCGATATTAACAAACTCTTCTATAGAAGAAAAGTCACTTAATGGGATATGTTTAACGATCAATTCTTCTGGATCGTTAAAAAGACCTGTAAATATGTAACCATTACCTCCAAAATGATGCCCTCTGGTTGTAGAGGCATCTGAAGCAAAAAATATAGTAATGTAAGTACCGTAATCTGTAAATTTAGCATAGGTAGAATCAAAATCATAAACTTCATATCCACCAAATGCTTCACCATCACTAAAAGAATTGTTAACTCTTTCTCCAAAATCTGGTATTTGGCTAAATAAATTTTGATAACTTGTAAACGTATGAATATCAAAAGCGGTAGTGTTAGGATTTGCCTTACGATAGGCCAAACATTCGTTAAATAAATCTACCAATAAACGCTCTAAAAGCTCTTCTAATGGTATGGAGCTAGAATTACTAGGACAACTTACAACATTGTTTGTTGCACTGCCTCCATCTCCTGTATCACCTTCTGCACAAATATTATAGATTTCGCCTAAAACTTCACCTACCGTATTTTCTTTAGTTACAATTTCTCCATCACTATTAGTGGTACCTGCTATGGCACACTCCCCAATGGCAACACAAGTTGTTCCTGTTAATACAACTTCTTCAAGGATGCTCCCATTTAAAACTTTAGCTAATATCTGAAAGCCAAATATGGTATTCCCATTTTCAAAATCTGATAGGGATTCATCATAATACAAATTTGAAAATTCAAGAATATGCCAACCAAAGCCCGAAACAGGGTTGTAGTTGTTCCAGTCTAAAGTTGCTGGTAAATTTAAAGTTACTGGATTATTACACTGTAATACTATTTCTGGTATAGTAATTTCTAAAGCACTTCCATTAATAATAGACGCTATATTTAAACTACTTGTTTCTCCTGTTACACCACCAAATGCTTCGTATAAATCTTTTGATAGATACTGCCCTGTGTAAGGTCTTGTATTTTCTCTAAAATCTATATCAGTACTCGAGCCATCAACTTCTTGTACCAGTCTATTTAAGAATGACCCTAAATCTAGTAATAATGGACATTCTCCTGTTTGTACAAACGTATTTACATTTGCTTCATCCTCTATCGATGCAATTAAATCATCTACATCAAGCTCAGAATCATACCCTATATCATTAGGCACAAAGCGTTTAGTTTTTTCTTGATATAGGTGAGATCCGGATACATTACAAAACTGAGGCGTATTTAAATTATTTATATAACTAATTATATCACCCTGTTGAGTGTATTCTTTAATAACATTGGTTAATGTTGATGCACCTTCTGCCCCTATACACCCATTATAACAGCCTTCTTTTTTTGCATAAACATTTAAAAACACATATTGTATTTTCTGCTTTAAGGCCACATAAAAACTTTTATAAGTATTCCATACTCTATCCTGTTGATCAGTACTAGGTAAATTATCTATAACGTCAAAACTAAAAGGTGTAACATCGCTACAAGTGGTTAAACCATTACATACTACGGCTTTGTATGCTACTTCTATCATACTTATACCGTTACCTTCATAATTGTTATCTATAGCCTCAAGCATAATAGCCTGTCGCCAACCATAAACTGTATTTGTTTCATAGTCGCTTCCTAAAGTATTTTTAAAATAGGGGTCTAGATTATATATTTGGTCTTCATTGTCAAATACATCTGCTTCTTGAGCTGCTTCGAAATTTGCGATGTTACTTAAATAATCATCATACCCATCTGTATCTAAACCTTGAATAATTTGATTATCTGTTAAAGTACATAACTGCGATGTATAGTCTAAATAACAATTTTCTGGGTGGTATTGTATCAGCGATTCTGCCCATGTATCTTCCCAGTAATCTAAAAAGTCTTTTACGTTAGCTAAATTTTGAGGGCTTACCCAATAGTACTTTACTGTTTCATCTTCATTCAGTTCTTGATTAGGTGTAATACCCTCTTGTATTTCAGGAATAAAAATACCTGCTTCGTTTTGTATAACTTCTATTCTAGCTTCTTCACCATATGCATCGTAATAAAACGCAGGTGACCTCCAATCTGTACCTCCAGATGCGCCATTAACTATTAAGCTATTGTTTTCATTAAAAATACTTAATGGGTCTTGAATAGCTAAAACAGGATCTCCGTTTTCATCTAAAAGTTCTGTTACGCCATCGGTATCATATACTGTTGTAAATTCAATATTGCCATATTGTCCGTAAGGACTTAAATCTTGTAATAATAATCCATTATTTACAATACATGTAGATAACGCTGGTGTACTACATAAAGCTTGACATGCTTCTATTAATAATTCCCACTCTCTGGAATATGTTATAATTAAGGCATTTACTTCACTTGCATCTATATCTTCTGTTCCATTATTGTCATCATTTGATTGGGGAATATTAACGGTAATATAACCTTCTGCATTAGTACCGCTTAAAGTAAAATCATCTGTACTTCCATAATAATATTTTAACTCTTCTAGTATGTAATCATTCTGTGACCCTAGGTCAGTTATACAATTATCACAGTTATCATCGCAAATATCTAAACTTGCTTCTGGGGCAAAATTTTCTGGGTTTATATAACATGATGTGTTATTAGGGTTTTGTAATTGCTCTATATAATCGTTAGCATGCCTATTTAAAGCATCTTCATTAATTACAAGGTTTTTATAGAGTGTGTAAGTACCAATATTTAAGAGTTGATCAGGTATACCTATAGGTTCACTTGAAGCATTTATTATAGCATTGATGCCTAAAAACGTATCTTCATTATCTTGAGGACCCAATAATTCATTAGCACAATCATCTTTTAAGCTTATATTTAAATCAAATTCAAATGGATAGGATACATCTGCACAGTTTGAGTCTGGAATAAAATCAGCTAATTCATCTATAGTGTAAGTAAAGCTATAATCTGATGCATCTGAGGCTACCAATAATTGTTTTGATACTTGTAGACCATCTTGTAAGTTTCCAAATCTTGAAGTCCCGTATTTAATATTATTATCTAAACCTGTATCTGAGTCTAATGCATTTTGTTTATTTAAAACATCTGTAATAAGTGGTGCAGGATCATTAATATTTATACTTTCTAATTGACCTGGTGTCCCGCCTGTTAAGGCTGTTGCAATGGTTCTGCCTTGTGGATCTATATAACTTACACTGACTTGGTTATTTGGGTCTACAACCATATTTTTTTTATAATGCAATACATTACCAACATTACCCCCAAATAGTCTAGTAAGCTCTTCTTGAGATGGTGTTGAATAATAGTATTTCATTTCATGCCCTGTTTCTAATTGATGTTTAAGCCCTACACCGCCTTTACGTCTTATACGGCCTGTGTTATCTGGTGTATATTCTATTTGAGAAAACGGGTAATTTTCAGCATTAGGCACATAATCTTGAAGCGTATTGGTTAGACTTGAAGCGCCATAGTATTTGCTTGCGCCATTTGCTGTAGACATGCCAGAGGTGCTTATTCCACAAATATTACTCCCCTGATCCCAGTCAAAATCTTTTTGTGTGTAGATTTCATCATCAAGATTTAAATTAAAATCTGAATAAAATTTTAGTTTATTATCTCCTGCTGGTACTGGTAAAACCTCTATGGCTGGTCTACCTTGGTTATCGTAAATAACTTCGCCAACTATAGCATTATTATCACTATTTATTTTCGTTACTGTTTGCCTGTTGCGTAATGTGCCATCAAAATAACTTACTACTTCTTTTTTCTTTCCTTCTTCGGCATAACTTGCTTGGAATTGCCAGTTTTTATCATTTTCGTGTCCCGTTATAGCTATAAAATGGTTACTCCAATCGTTAACTTTTGTTTTAGCTGAATCACCTGAACTCCAATTACCATATTTATATATGGAAGGGTTTGTATTTATATGCCTGCCAACACCTCGTACTCGATAAACTATATACCCATCTGAATATATTAAGGGAATTTGATAAGTTAAATTCTCTGTAGAAATTCTTGTGCTGTTTAATTTAAAAGCTTCATCGTCTAAATCAATATATTCTGCACTCAGTAGTGTTGTATTACTAATATCGTCATTATATCCATCAATCCAGGTCCACTCCAAATCATAAGATTCTGCTCCTGCTATTTCTAACCATTGTATGTTTAAACAATTACAATTTATTGTGTTACCGTTTTCATCTTGATAAGAGTTTAAATTAGATGCAATAGTTGTTAACGTACTACTTAATTCATAATAGCGTTCTGTTTTAAAACCTAATTCTATAGAAACATTAGGAGGTGATGTTGTTGTATTTATAGGTGTGCTAGCGTCATTTAAGTCTTCTGTTTTAATACTTAAAACTTTAATTTTTACACCGTGAGAATTTGGTAGTTCGTGTTGGTTTATATTTATGTAGTTTCCTGTATCTAAAATAGGATTGTATTCTACCTCTAAAGCATTTGCGCCATCTAGCAAATAAACAGGCCCATCTGTTCCGTCAGACAAAATTGGGGTAACCTCTAATTCTATGGTGTATTTAAACCAATAGTGTGGCGGTGAATCAGTATCAATAGCCAATTTTAAATATGATACTGGAGATAAAGAAATTAAATCTAATACGCCTATTTCTGAATCTTGTATTTGAAGCAATGTAGCAGATGATAATGCATTATCAATATCGGTAGATAAAAAAGGTTGATTCTCGCTATAATTATAATTTTGCGAATAACTTAAATTAACTCCAATACAAATCGCTAATATCAATACATGCCTTTTCAAGTTTATTAAATAGATAAATACATTTGATTTCATACTATAATTAGTTTTTTGTAGCATTTATTAATTGGTATGCTTTAAGATTATTTGATGGCTTTATTTCATTATTAGAAATACTGATATATTTTAATAATGAGAAGGTATTTGCTGAATTAATATTTTGGCTATTGAAATTTGAAAACGTTATTTCTAGCCTAGGATTAGACGTGACAGACTTACCATTACTCTCTTTAAAAACAGAGGGGTTTAACAAGTATAATAACTGCTTTTTTATTGTAAAATCATCTGCGTTTATATACGTAACTACCTTGCTATAGGGCAGTAAGCTTATGTTTTTAGAGGTAAGCTCACAGATATATATGTCCTTATTTAAAGAGACACTTGTTTTTTCAAAATAACTTAAAAACGCTGTTAAATCTACTAATTGATGCGTTTGTTCATTAAGTGCTTGCTCTGTATATAACATAGCCTTTTCGTCATGATTTATTTTTAAATATGCTTCGTTTAATTGTATAAACTCGGTGTTCTTTATCTTAGAATAAAGCTCTCCCTGGTCTTTAATTACTTTACCCGTATAAAACTCTGTAACTTCTATTGTTTGATGATCTTTGAATAATTCATATTTTACATTAAAAGCATACTTACTTTTACTTTCATAAGTTTCTTTTACTTTTTGAAATACTTCTTCAATAGTCAGTTTATCATTTTGTGAGTAGCCAGTGTAATTTAGAAACACACAAAAAAGAACTAAAACTATATACTTAGTATTGATACTGTTTTTTATAACCTGAATAGAAGGGATATTTTTTGCCATCATTTTTCTGTAACTTAAAACGTATTCATTATGTATTTCTATAACTGCGTGTTTAATTTAGAATTTCCAGATCGTGTTTCTTGAATCGTGTAAACTCCTTTTTCTGTTTCTTTTTTAACACGCACTAAACCTCCTTCTTTATCATACTCATAGAAAGTAGCATAATTGTTTTCGTCAAGTTCTGCCATTAAGCGTTGTGTTTCCTGGTCGTAAACAAAACTCTTCATTGAGCCATTATAGGGTAAAAATCGAAGATCATCAATATAATAACTTCCATCTATTGGGAAATTACCATTACCAGTACCATCATCATACCCTGTGTTTATTACAGACATATTCATAAAGCAATTTTCATCAGGTGTTGTTACAACGCCTGTAATACGCTGCCAGCCTTCTATTATATTACCACTAACATAAAATTTTTCTACGTCAACAATATTTGCTCCATTATCATCAAGAAATTCTATTTCTAAAAAAATATTATTAGTATAAGTGGTTATAGATTTGTTAGAATCGTAGGCTTGATGCTTAACCCAGCAACTAATTATATAATCTTTCCCCTTTTTTGGAGAGAATGAATGGCAAGGGTTAAACTGCCCAAAACTAGACTGCAAGCATATTGTAAATACAGTTATAGTTAATATTATTTTTAGTTTCATAATTTTGTAATTAATTTATTATTAATTTGGGCATTCTAATGTAACATCCACTAAAACATTTCTTGTTGAGAAACATACAATTGTAGTACATCTTACTCCGTCTGACCTATCATAAGATATGGGGATTGAAGCCATGTAACTAAAGCCATCATACCATGGTGTGCCATCACCTAGTTCACTAATACTGTTTTCATTATCTAAATGCCCATATGGGCAATTTATTAAATCAAAAGAGATTGAATCATCATCAACGAGGATGCTAGCACAATTAAAAGGAGTCTCAATTACTTCAGGATCTATTACTGTAGTGCCATTATTACCTCCATACTCCCAATCAAATCGTTTAACGACTATATTGCCTAAGTCTACTTCCACATTAGTAACACCTCCTGGAAAACTACTATTCTCAAATAAATCATCAAAATCAAAAATTTCTATATATGGCCCCGGATTGGTTTCTGGGTAAGAATCAGAATAACGATCTAAAAGTTTATTCGTACTTACTATACAGCCCTCTACAGGAGCCTCACACAAATTATTTGCTAGTTCATTATTAGTTTCTTCACAAAAATTATCTCCCACTGGAACTATGATGTTAAAATAGCCGCCTTCATCATCAATTATCCCACTCATTTTACCCGTATGAGCATCGATTATATTTAAACCACTTCTAGCATTTGTACCTACAAAGTGATTACTACTCGATTGTTGAGATGAATCATAATCTTCAAAATTTTGAAAACCCATTTCTCTATATTCACTATTTGAAACAACAGCTACTGGTAGTGTTTCGTCATAGTTATATTGAGCAGCAGAGTAACGTTTAAGTGCATCTTTATTTTCTAGTTCAGCACCATAAGGAGAGTACTGGGTAACTTCACTAGCAAAGGTCCAATCTGTACTCTGTTTTTCCCATTTTGGGTTTTCTATGCCATCATTTGTAACATCTTTATAAGTGTAAAATGGATTAAAGTCTGTAAAAAACCCATCACTATTTAAAGTACCATCGCTATTTCTTCCTGTTAAATATGCATATGATTTTACAGCTCTCCAATCTCCCTTTATATTATTAACAAAAGGGTTTGCTCCATAATTTGGATAAGGAATTAAATCATTAACTAAATCACTATTTGGATAAGAAACCAGAGACATTCCTATTTGAGGTTTCCAAAAATCTTGATATTCTATAGCTGATGCATTAACAATCATAGGGTTTATACCTGTACCATCATATTGAAAATCATTATCATCTAAAACACCATCTTCTATAGGGTTTACCATGCTAGTAATAGATGCCATAGACGAAAATTGTAAATTTCGTTTATGAGACCTAATCACTTTCATTAATCTTACTTCATCATCACCACATGGAGATTCTATTTCACCATTTCTATTAATTAAAATAAATTTGTTGCCATTTTCATTTATTTCATTAATCCAAAAATGAGTTTCTCCACTAAAGGAATTTTGAATAACTACTTCGTCTCCTTCAGAAAAATTATCTCTTAAATTTATATTGGGGTAATAACTTAATTTATACCATGCTGAACCTTGAGGACTTTTATGTATACCTTCTATATTTGGGTTATCTGCATGGTCTGTATCTCCTAATTCGTTTGGATTACTTTCTAAAGAAGTAGATTCTATCCAAACATTTATTCCTAAATTTTCACTAGCAAATCCCATTCCGTCATAATACCAATAAGCAGGATAGTTAAAGTTATAGTAGGCATTATCATATTCGTTTAAAGTTTTAGTTAGTAAAACTTGGCCAGTAGAAGCATCCCAAGCTAAATTTTCAGTAGATACTTTGGCTCCTAAATCATAAGCTACTTTTTCTTTTAGTATACCTGTTTTATGTATTACTTTGGTGGTAACAGCTGTTCTTAAAATATTTTCATGACGTGCATATTGTGGTACTGGAAGCACAACAAATCCAGGAATTATAGCCGCTAAAAAAGCTGTAAAGTTAGTGTTTACACCATATGTTTTTGATGAACTATTACTTTCTCTAAAATCGTTAACAACATCATAGTGCATTCCTAAAATACCTTCTTCACTAATAACCCCATCTTTGTTTATGGTAGGCAGATTATTCTTTAAAGTATTATCTTCATTAACACTATAGTTATAATCTACTCCTGAAATAGCTGAATTTTGTCCTTCAGCATATATACGTTGACGCTTCATTTTACCATTCATATCATTCGTTTCTACTACAAAACCTTGAGACATGGTTAAATGGTTTCTAACAGATATATTTAATATATTGGATAAAGCTCCTTCATTATCAGGGTACATAGGTTGTATATCTGTATGATCTGTTATTGTAGGAAAGTCAAATGATGTATAGAACTCATTAACTACTTTTCCTGTAGCATGCTTTTTCAAAACAATAGTATTATCACCATCAGTCATTTTTCGTTGTAAATTCTTTACTTCTACACGACCATAAGTAACTGTTGGTGAAGGAAAAAAAGATTCTCCTAAAGGTTTTTCAGTATAGTTTGATTCTCTAGGAGCTGTTAATTTATCTCTAGCTGTATCTGATCTGTTATATACTGGTTCTATAAACGGATTTTCCTTACTAGACGCAGGCTCAAAAGTAGCTACACCACTAGAATTGCCATCTTCATTATTATAATTATATTCTTGTCCATAAAATTGTTTATATAAATCGATACCATCATTGCTAGTCATGGCATTCCAATTGTCATGCATTTCAATTTTGGTAACTCTTAGTCCGCCTCCTAATTTTCTTTTAGTTGGGTTTAATAAACGTACCCATGATTTTTCAGGGTTAAATACACGCGCACAACCTTTTCCTTGGAGCTTTCCGTTAGGTCCAGAAAAAATGTCAATCACACTAGGCAAACTAGATATTAAGTCTCCCACAACAGTACCAAAATCGTTACTTGTAGAACTACCACCAAGACTATAAACCTCTCTATTTAAATAAGTTCTACCGAAATACCAGCCCGCTTTAGCAATTGGGTTAACCATTTTATCAGAATTTACGAAACCACCTTCTCTTTCTATAAATTGTAATGGTAAAGCAACGTAAGTACCATCAGATAATGTGAAAATATTTGTATCCTTTGCTTGATCAATTTCAAAATATCCAGTAACATAATCTCGCTGCAACCTGTTATTAGTCATGTTAAGTAACATTCTAAACTGTATAGGTTTATCTATTTGGTCTCCAATTATATCATCAATGGTTAAACCTAGCTCTATTTCATCACTAATTTTAGCATATATATAGTTTCGATGACTTTCTCCATTATACAATACTGCATCTTTGGCTTGAGATTCACTAGGGCTATCAGTATTACCAGCTCCCGTAACATTAAACATTTGCATAACCTTTCGGTTTTGTACATATTGATAATCATCAGCTTCAGTTTCAATAACAAGTTCGCCACCAGATGGCAAATTAATAGAGGTTAATGTCCATGCTTTTGCATTATCGTCTGCAGTAGTTTTGTATTGATCTGTATATGGAAATTCAGCAGCAGTAATTGGGTCGTTAGCATTACAACCAGCATTAATACTATTTTCTTTATAATTACCCCATACATCATAACCTTTTAGGTTATAACTAGGATTAAGGTTATTATAGTTAAATATATAAGGTGTATAGCGCCCCATATTGGAACCTCTATATGTAAAATATACTTTTTCTAAAGTTAATTTACCACCGCCATTTAAGTTATTTGGTACACCTGGGCATAAACTGTAGTTATATTCAAAATGAGCTACTTTTATTGCTAATTCTTCTAACTCTGAACCAGAATTGTCTATATCAATTGATCCTCCATTTTGTTCAACATAAAAATCAAACTCTGGTTTAGAAAACAAATATATTTTGTCTATAGCTTTTTGATAACCTGCAGTAGATACATTACTAGTTTCTCCTTTAGCACCTCTACCATCTTCTCTATTTATTAATTTAAAAAGTGCTACATGCGTTTTGGTTTCAATTTTATCTATATAAACTAGCTCTTTTTCACCATAGAGGTAATTTCCTTTTTGGTCGTTGTATTTAGATTTTAAACCTTCATTATAAGACGCTTCATTAGTATTGTAAGGTACTCGCCATTTATAATCATCATCATGAGTTTTATAACTAAATAGAGTGTAAGCTCCAAGATCGCCTGGCGTGGGGCCATTACCATCAATATCTTCATAATCACTAGATAGTACTGAACTTAAAAGGTAAGTATGTGCATAAGGTGGCGTAGTTATTCTATTTAAAAATTTATCGCTACTATTTAAACTTCTTCTCGGATCTCCGTTACTACCAATATTGCTTATAATACCTGTACTACAATCAACAGAGTTAGATCCAGACATATCAAAAGTTGCCTCTACTTTTTTAGTATTATAAGCTGTTTTACCAAAATTATAGGTGCTACCGTCTGGTTTTAACACTTCAATTTTAGCCGTATGGTGCTCTTCAGCATGTTCATTAATAAGGCTTAAAGCATAATCGCCTTCATGAGCGTTACGTAATTCGCTAACGGTAACTTTATGTATAGACTGGTTTCTTTTTTTACGCTTTGTTCTTTTAATAGTAGAACCAATTGTATTTGATGTGTAAACAGCTGTTCCTTCAGTGCCACTAGAACCATCATTTATTGATTTTACACTAAATTGAGGCAACGCTTTACGGTTGTATTTAGAACCTGCCAATTGTATTTTAAGAGCACTATTAGCATGTAAATCATCGGTATATATTTTAGGTTCTGGATCTAAACCTAACTCCCCAACTGTTTGAAAATAAACTGGCTCATAAGCTAAAGGGTTTTGATCACTTTCTTTTTCAATAAATTTGGGCAATGCAAAGTTTTTATTACTCCATTTACCTGTCCAACTTGTAGAAGGCGACACCTTAATATCAAAACCTGTATGCACTAAATTACCAACATCAAACTCTAAACCAAAACTTCCACCAGCCCCGTAATCAGTTACTTTTGAGTCGTACACATAACTCGTTTGGCTTCTAAAGGGCCTAAACTGACCGCTTGCACCTTGCCCTTGTATGGCATAAATATCATAGGTATAATTAGTAATTGGTAATACTCTGGTATTCTTATTAAAAGATTTATCTTTTTCTCTATTAAAGTCTAGAACTCCATTTAAACCTTCATTAGCTTCAGTATGCTCATAACCAAAACTTTCTATAAGTTTGCTTTTTTCCGAATTTCTAATTTTTTGATAAGAACCATAACCTGTTATTCTTCCCTGTGCGTCTGCTCCCATAAAAGTAAGACCTACACCTGCACTGAACGAGAAATTACCATTTTTTAAACCTGCCCTTTTAGAAGGTGTATAACTTTGATCGTTAAAAGATATGTTTCCACCTATGCTTCCATTTGTTTTTCCATCATATACTTCATCTTTTTTGTTAATTCGCATTTCAGTTTTCCTACCTGATACCGATAAACTCATATTTTCTAACCCTTTTCTTGAATTAAAAGTTACTCCCAAATTTCCAGAGGCAGTATTAGTAGTTAACATAGACTTACCTGTTTTCTTGGAAAGAGATACACTAGGTGATACTGAAGCCCCATCAGCAGTAGACGATGATATATTGAAACCAACATTTACATTATCACTTATTGCGTAGGTTAAACCATAAGATGGTTTCCATGAAATGCCTTCATAATTATTATACTGTACACCTAATCCCAGCCCTAAATTTAAAGGTATATCTTTTCCAAAAACCCCTGGTTGTATATTAAAATTAGCTCCAACTGTTACATTATCTCTCATATCATTTTCGTAACGAATTTCGTCACCTTTAAAATCATCAGGTATACCACGTACATTTCTAGCTATTTGCCCAACATTTAAATTCCAACCTAAACCAACCCATGAGGCCTCTTGATCCATGGTAATACCTGAATTGTATGCTAGGTTTAACGGATATCCTCCTACATCCATAATAGGAATGTTATAATTAAAATCTCCAGAAGACAAGTTCACCATATCGGAAGTACCAATAGGTGTAAAAGAATTAAACTCTGGCTGCGATGGACCTCCAGTAAGTGCAAATAAATTTGATGGCTGTACCGTAGTTAGCATAAGCTGTATGGCCAAATAACTCGCTATAACTTTTGAAAATTTACTAGTTCTAATGCTTTGAATCATAATTGATTTATTATAATTTTAGTAATTATTTTTCTTGATTTTTAATCAAACTTTCTAATTTGATTAATCTATTCTCTAAGCCTTTATTTGTCTCTTTTTGAGATTTTAGCTCTTTTTGTTGTTGTAAAGTGTAAAGTGTCAATTCTTCTATTTTCTCCAAAAGCATCATATTCATAACACCTAATTGTACACCATTAGCTTCCATATCTTTGGCAGATGGAATATTTGGCAAATGCCTATAGTTTTTAATATACTCTTGAAGTTTTTCTAGTGGTGTTAAATTGTAATCTCTTGCAAAAACATAATCAGGTGCTGGAACTGATAAATCTACTTTTACCTCTTCACTATGTATACTTCCTTTTACTGTAAGTTTAGAATCTGGTATCGTAGTACCAATACCCACATTTCCATTTGTATAAAATAAATCTTGATTGTTTAAGCTCCAGTTTCCTGAACCATCATTTGTGGGATTTCCTGTATTATTATTTGGTTGTGCATTTATCAATTCCTCAATAGTGGGTTCGTATCCAGTTATTTCATATACAGTAGGCCCATAGAAAAGTTGTGTATCCGATGTGTTATCATTAGATCTCACATTAATTCTTTGTTTCATCTGGGCAGCAGTAGATTTAAAAACATAATCGGAGCAACCTGTCATCTTATAACCAGTAATACCATCATATATTCCTCCTAAATGTGATGTATTATTATATCCGTTATGGTGTACATAGCCTACCAAAAGATACCAATGTCCAATGGTTGGTAAATCTCCAACCAAAAAATAAGGATCTGTAATCTCTGTTCCATCTAATCTAGTTACAGAGTTAGTTCCTGAAACCCATTGTGTACTAAAAGAAAAATAAATTTCTCCATCTTTTGAGTTTAATTTTTTAGCCCAAACAGTAAAACGGTAGCTCTTGGTATTATTAATTTCAAAATAATTTGTATCCCACCCCCCTGCTTTCCAAGAATCTGTATCATTAGGGATTGATTTCCATAATATAGATGAAGAACCATGAGGTCCATCTCCAATTTCTCTTATATTTTCATCATCCGTACCATATTGATTAAATCCTGGTATAGTACCCGAGCCTTCAGTCCATCCATTGATGTTTAAAAGATTAACCGATGGAGTTGTAGTTAGATTTAAAACACTACTGTTAATACTTTCATTACTAGCAGCATCTAAAGCAGTAACCGTAAAATCATAAGAAGTAGTCGCTGCAAGACCAGTAACTTGATAGCTCAAAACGTTTCCTAAAGTAGCTTCTAATACGCCATCTTTATAGATTTTATAGCCCGTTACACCTACATTATCTGTAGCTGCTGTCCAACTTAAATCTACAGTAGTTTCTGTTTGTGAAGTACTTGATAATGTTGGTACAACTGGGGCTTCAATATCTGGACAATACCTTAAAATTGCATTTGCCCAATCAGCATGTCCCCAGTGTACACTTCCTGATCCATGTACTAAAAGTTTAAGTTCATTTACACCAGTTACATCAACTTCAATTAATTGGGCTGGGTCAGCAGCTTCCTTTGTTACACTTCTAAATAATGAGAGACCATCTCCCAAAACCTCAAATTGTACACTTGATAAGCTATTGTTACTGGCAGAATCATCAATTCCAATATAAGAAACAAATGTTTCGTAATTACCAGCTAGATTATATATAATTTCAGAATAAGAGTGCGTAGCAATTCCATGACTAAAAGTTTGACCATTAATCATCAGTAGGTCTGAACCATAAAGGTTAGTATTTTTTTTTGTAGCCATAGGAGATACAACTGAAACCCAATCTAAATCACTCAAATTTGTTTCAATTGGTGTATTACAAGAAGAATTTATAGACTCTGTATTTGTTGTAATAGTTACTATATTACTAGTAATACTTTCATTAGTAGCAGTATCTAGAGCTGTAACTGTAAAATTATATGAAGTATTTGCTGTAAGGCTATTAACTTGATAAGTTAAAATATTGCCTAGAGTAGTTTCCAATAATCCATCTTTATAAATTTTATAGCCTGTTACAGCTACATTATCTGTAGCAGCTGTCCAACTTAAATCTACTGTGGTTTCTGTTTGTGAAGTACTTGATAATGAAGGTACTGTTGGGGATTGAGTATCTGTTATTGAATCAGTAACAATAAAATTAATTACATCCTGTGCTATTTGTGTACCAGTCCCTTCTGATCCTGACCATGCTGTTACGGTTAGTGCGTAAGAACCCGTTATTAAATTTACACTACTTTCAAAATCCCCACTTCCATTAATATCACCATAAAGCGCATAGGGAGCCATTGTTTCAATTTGATTATGTGATATTGGACCAGCTAAGGAAAATACAGTACTACCTATAGATGATGAAGGAATTGCATTTATACTAAATGTAGTAGCACTGGTAGTTGTTATAGAAGCCCCATCTGTGATTGTACCCAAAACCGCATCATCAGATGCTCTTATATGTTCTAATGTATAAAATTGTGCATTTAAGTTAAAAGAAACGAGTATAAATGTAAAAATTAATACTTTGTTTAAATGACTAAGCATCTTATGTTTTTTCTTCATAATTATTTAATTTTTCAACTTATTTTTAATTTCCCTAATTGTTTTACCTTGCTCATTAATAAGCTTTTGTTGCTGTAAAATATAAAATTTTTCATTTTTTTCTAGTTAGTTAGAATTGGGGGTGCTTGGGGATCTATTTTTGAATCAGTAACAATAAAATTAATTGTATCCTGTGCTATTTGAGTACCTGTAGCGCCTAAACCAGACCATGCAGTTACGGTTAAAGTGTAAGCACCCTTGGTTAAATCTATACTACTATCAAAATCATTATTATCATCATAAAGCGCATATGGTGCCGTAGAATCAGTTTGAGTATGTGTTATTGGACCTGTTAATACCAATACAGTACTACCTATTGATGATGAAGGAATTGCATTTATATTAAATGTAGTAGCACTGGTAGTTGTTATAGAAGCCCCATCTGTGATTTTGCCCAAAACCGCATCATCAGATGCTCTTATATGTTCTAATGTATAAAATTGTGCATTTAAGTTAAAAGAAACGAGTATAAATGTAAAAATTAGTACTTTGTTTAAATGACTAAGGATCGTATGTTTTTTCTTCATAATTATTTAATTTTTCAACTTATTTTTAATTACCCTAATTGTTTTACCTTGCTCATTAATAAGCTTTTGTTGCTGTAAAATATAAAGTGTAAGCTCTTCAATTTTCTCTAATAGTTTCATATTCATAACACCTAATTGCACACCATTAACTTCCATGTCTTTAGCAGATGGAATGTTTGGTAAATGCTTATGGTTTTTAATATACTCTTGAAGTTTTTCTAGTGGTGTTAAATTGTAATCTGTTGCAAAAACATAATCAGGTGCAGGAACCGATAAATCTACTTTTACCTCTTCACTATGTATACTTCCTTTTACTGTAAGCTTCGAATCTGGTATCGTAGTACCAATACCCACATTTCCATTTGTATAAAACAAATCTTGATTGTTTAAGCTCCAGTTTCCTGAACCATCATTTGTGGGATTTCCTGTATTATTATTTGGTTGTGCATTTATCAATTCTTCAATAGTGGGTTCGTTTCCAGTCATTTCATATACAGTAGGACCATAGAAAAATTGTGTATCTGATGTGTTATCATTAAGTTTAACTAAAATTCTTTGTTTTATCTGGGCAGCAGTAGGTTTAAAAACGAAATCATTACAACCAGTCATTTTATAACCAGTAATACCATCATATATTCCTCCTAAATGTGATGCATTGTTATATCCATTATAATGAACATAGCCTACCAAAAGATACCAATGTCCAATGGTTGGTAAGTCTCCAACCCAAAAAGAAGGGTCAACAACCTCATCTCCATTTAATCTTGTAACAGAATTAGTTCCTGAAACCCATTGTGTGCTAAAAGAAAATGAAATGCTTCCATCTTTTGAGTTTAATTTTTTAGCCCAAACAGTAAAACGGTAGCTCTTGGTGTTACTAATACCAAAATAATTTGTGTCCCATCCACCAGCTTTAGAAGGATCTGTATTATTAGGGATTGATTTCCATAATATAGATGGAGAACCATGAGGTCCATCTCCAATTTCTCTTATATTTTCATCATCCGTACCAAATTGATTAAATCCAGGTATCGTACCTACGCTTTCAGTCCATCCATTAATGTTTAAAAGATTAACCGGCGGATTTGTAGTTAGGTTTAAAATATTACTACTAGCACTTTCATTACCAGCAGCATCTAGAGCCGTAACCGTAAAATCATAAGAAGTAGTCGCTGCAAGACCAGTAACTTGATAGCTCAAAACGTTTCCTAAAGTAGCTTCTAATATGCCATCTTTATAGATTTTATGGCCCGTTACACCTACATTATCTGTAGCTGCTGTCCAACTTAAATCTACAGTCGTATCTGTTTGGGAAGTACTTGATAAAAAAGGTATTGTTGGGGATTGGATATCTGAAACAATAATATTTAATGTTACGGAACATCCAGAATCTGAGAGTATTGTATAAACACCTGATTGGGATGGACTTATAGATTCTATAAGATAATTATCGTTGTGTGATTGACCATCGGGATCAACTATGGTAAAAGTTTGTTCATTTGGAAAACCACTTAACATGATACGTGTCCCTTCATCAATGTTTAACAAACTTTCTCCAACAACCCAAATACTACCCTGAGAATTATATTCTGTAGCTAATTCACTAGATGAACAATTATTTGTTGTAACGGATATTATATCACTAACTAAACTTTCATTACCAGCAGCATCTAGAGCTGTAACTGTAAAGTTATAAGAAGTAGCTGATGTAAGATCAGTTACTTGATATGTTAAAACATTACCTAAGGTAGCTTCTAAAACACCATCTTTATAAACTTTGTATCCTGTAACTGCAACATCATCGGTAGCTGCTGTCCAATTTAAATCTACTGTGGTATATGTTATGCTACTTGCTACTAAACTTGTTGGATTACTTGGTACTACTTCATTATATAAGTTATATAAATTCAGTACTTCTGTAGCATTCATTTCTTTACTATAAAGTTTAAAATCATCTATCGCTCCTGAAAAATTCTCCCCGCCATTTTGTTTTGCACCAAAAACCACATCTGCATTCACGGAAGGCGTATAAGAAGGAGAAGCTTCTACATCAGTAAACTCTAAAACACCATCAACATAAAATTTGAGTGTATCTACACCGTCCCAAACTTGGGCAAGGTGATACCATGTACCATCATTAAAACCAACCCCTGTTGTGCCTGTAAGCATATTGCCCCCTAATTTTATCCCATAAGTATTTGAAATGTTGTGCTTAAATATTTGCCAATGACTGTTAGTTCCTCTGCCTGCTTCCATAATTGCTCTCCAACCATCTGGCTCCGTTACATCAGGCATTCTTACCCAATAGGTAGCGGTAAAAGCTGCGTAAGTAAAGTTTGTGGTACCCAGAATTTCAACTCTTTGGCTACCATTAAATTGAATAGCTTGCCCATCTTTACCAGTTATATATGACGGAGTTTCACCAACAACAGTTAAGTTATCACCTTTAATTTCTTCGGTAATATCGTTATCAAATTTGTAGTGTATTTCTAGGTCATTTTGAGCTATTATATTTTGAGCAAAAAAAAGAAGGAATATGATACTGAATTTTAAAATAATTTTATTCATGTTTTTATGTTTACATTATTATAACTTTAAAGGTGTTTTGTTAAAGTTGAATTTTAAAATACCATTACCAAACAAATAATCTTGGTAAATGAGTTTTATGTTATCGTTTGGATTTATATTGTTGAAATATAAAAGCACACGCTTAAAAGGTGCCACTTTAAAGTTACGTTCAAAATTTACGCCTGAACACGTTATAGTATCATTAGAAGATGTAACTATTGTGAAATCTTTTGCAATAGTAAATGCCATATATTTAACAGCATCTTCGTAAGACTTATTAGTATATTTATCTAATAAAAGATCAGCTTCATTACTGTGCTGAAATTCTACTTCTATAATCCTTTCTTTATTATTAACTTGATATAAAGAATCTGTTTTTTTATAATTACCGTTTGTATTTTTTAACAAATAATATTGTAATGGTACTTCAGTAGCTGTATAATTAATGTCATTTATAAATTGGGTGACGCGCTTAGACTTCCAGCCCTGTTGTTGTAAATTGAAGAATTTATATTCAGAAACTTTATTAGATTTTGGAGATTTATTGCACGATGCTGATAAGCAAAATATCAGTAAAAACAAAAAGGATGCTGAGGGAAGACACCTTTTAATAAGCTTCATAAACTACTTGTTAAAGTTTTCTTAAAACTAAAAAAAGTGCAAAAAAGCCAGTAAGGGATATTCCATAGTATATTTAAGGTTAAACCTTAATTATTGCCTTCGTATTTTTTATTTGAGAATTCTATAATTTGGCTAGTAGCATCTATTGATTCTTCTCCATACATAACGTTGCCATTACCACTTGTACCTAATATAATTTTCAGGTTGTGAGTTTGAGCGTATTCTTTTATATATTCATCAAGTCTACTCCAAATGGTATTACTTAAATTATGCGAATAATTGTCTTGCAATTCCTGAAAAGCTTTACTCTTGTAGCCTATTTGTTGTTGTAAACTTTTAGAAGAAATGCTCTCTTCATCTTTAATAGACTGAAATATGGTATATAAACTATCTAGTTCTTTACCTTGTTTTTTAATTTTAGCATCCTCGATAATTTTTAAATCTTTAGTCATATTAAACCCATTAAAAAGTTTAATATTATCAATATAAACTAGTTCTTGTTTTTTTTCGTTAAAACAATAATAAAACCCAAAAACAATAAGAATTAATAATAAAATTGAATTTATAATAGCGTGGATACTGAATCTATTTGTCATTGTCTTGTTATGGTTTTAATATCATTATTAAAGGATACTATTAAAGAATCATTATAGGCTTTTACCAAGGAAACATCACGCACCATATCTTTTTCTCGTTTTCTATAAATTCTGTTATCTATTTTTAATAAAATTAATCGGGTAGTACTGTTTTCTGATTTAACAAAGCCATGATAGCTAATTGCTGGCCAAATAATATTTTTATTTAAAGTTTGTTTTACTTTTTTAATCGTCTTACTAATTGAAGGCTTTGAAACATTATTTTTTTTTCTTTTACTCACCCCAAAAGGATCTCTATTTACTAATTTAAGTTGAAATGTATCTTTGGGAACACCATGTTTTTTAGTTTTATTTGATGTAATATTAATTGAATACAGATTTTCTCTTGTAGCCTTTTTACCACCAAAATATTTGTAGAATACAGAACTCCAGATAATAACGAGAAGAACTATTAATGTAATATTTAAATATTTTTTATTCATTATTCTACTACTAAAGATCTAACAATACTATAATCACTTTCATTAGTTGCAGCATCAATAGCCTTAATTCTCCAATAATAAGTTCCAGTTGAAGTGAATTCATATTGTACCGAATTATTTGATGTGTTAGCTGAATGTGTTATAGAATTAAAATCAATATCTGAAGCTATTTCTATGGTATTCGTGATTGTAGACTGTACATTTCCAGAGTCGGTTCCGTTAGTCCAATTAAACGTTACAACTGTTGTTGTGACATCTTGATCTGCAGGTGAAGTTAAAGACGGTTGATTTGGTGCTATTCTATCTAAAAACACGGACCTTTGAGAATATTGTGTTTCTGATGTTTCATTCAGTGCCTTTATTTTCCAAATATACTCTGCGTCTTCGTCAAACAGACTAGCTTCAATGGTTAAATTATTAGAAGATATTTCAGTTTCTTGAAATACGGTTTGCTCCCCACTTAATTTTTTAACTAATTCAAAATTGTAAGAAGTCGCATTGGTAAGTTTATTCCATGTAAAGATGGTATTTATGGTTTTAGTATAAAGGTTATCTGATGGTGAAAGTAATACAACATCTTGGTCTGCAAGATTTATTGAGGCTTGAGTTGAAAAATTAATTGGAAAACTATAGTCCGTTTGGTAGGCAAAATTTTCACCCCTAACTCGCCATTGATAAGTTCCTGGGTCAAGTGTAGTCGTTAATGTATTTATTGAAACTAAAGAATCCATTTCAAATGTTTGATTACTTTTAATAATTTGAATTCTATAATCATCTGCACCATCCAGATTTTGCCAAGAAAATTGCACTGTATTGCCATCAATAGTTACTCCTTCTGTTGGATAAGTAATTTGTACATTATCATTACTTATGTCTTCTTCTAAAACATCATCACAAGAAAATGACAAAAAAAGAAGTATTATTAAAAGTGTATTATTTAGCGTTTTCATAATTCTGTAAAATTATTTTTAAGTAAAGTGTTTTGGCTTGGGTTCTGTAATTCTTCTTTGAGTAAATATTTGCATTTACTACTCTTGAATTTTCGAATTTTTTTTCAATTTCATAAAGTGTTTCTATTAAATCTTCATAACCCCCTTCAAGTTCTATTTGATTAGAATAAATTAAAAAATCATTATCTGAAAATAAATGAACATCTTCTATAGAAACTATATTTACATTAAACTCATTTTTAGAAATAAAATCAAGTAATTCTTGTTGAACATGTTCTGGGTTTTTAGTTTGACCTCCAATCGTTTTTTTTAGATTACTAATTTCATCTTTTAAAAAATAAAGCTCATTAATTGAACTTTCATTATTAAATAATTTTTCTTCAACAAGACTCAACTCTTTTTTTGCTGCTAACGTATGTTTATAGGTCTTCTTATAAGACGCTAGAAGCAAAATCATAAACCCAGCTATTACTGCGAAAAACTTTTGTTTGTATGTTAGATTTTTAAACACTTAAATTTTAATCTTTATTTTAAATGTGTTTTCGGTATTTGTTTCCTGAGAATAGTTTTCTATATCCATTTTCTTTATCCATTCTAAGTGTTCTAATGCCTTTAACCAATTATTAAAAGACGTATCATTTTCAGACTCTCCACGTATAGTAATCGCAGCCATTTCAAAATTTATTTTCTCCGCTGGCTTTATTTTTTTAGATAATGGAATAATATTTATATCATTAAGAATAATATCTGATGGTACTGAATTACCAATTTCTGCAACGTATTTGGTTAAAAAACTATTATTACTCATGCCGCTAGATTGTAATATTTTTTCTTTCAAAACCTTTTCTTCTTTTAAAGCAAGCACTTTAGCTGTAGTTTGCAGAGACATGTTATATATGGATTGTTTTTCGGCTAAAGTATTCACGTAATAATCCATTAAAAAATGACTTATTGTTAGTGAAACAAGAAAAAATACTAACATAAAAATACCTGCTATTTTAAACCCTTTTTTATAATTGAATTCATTATTGTTTTTTGCCAAAAAAGTAGTATCAAATTCAATATTTGGATTAGGATATTTGAATTGAAGAAAAGTTGCTAAAAGTGGTACTTCTCTTTGATTGAATGTATCGTCATTTATAACATACTCCATGTTAGTTTTTTCAGCTTTTTTAAATGACACTATCTCGTTATTACTTATATTAAGTATATAATTAGATGAAGAAAGAGCATGATGATTTTTGGCAATAGAAAGTAAACTTGCCATTACAAAAGGTCCAAAAGATATATGAACAACAAACATACCCATGTTGCTTATTTGCTCTATACAAGCATCAATATATTCTTTTCTGGATACTGAAATAAAAATTTCTTTATTTTGATGATATTCATAAAAATAAAACTCATTTAAATTCGCTTTAAAAATCAAGTCATTTCTATAGCCTGTTTTATTTTCAATAACTTTATTTATAATAGCATTTCCCTCTATATGCAAGAGTACTGGGTAATCTTTGTTAATTTTCTCTTTGAATACTTCATCAAGATTATTAGTGAAACATCTATTTTTAATTAGTAACTCATCCTTTTTGTAAAGGAACTCCACCAACTGATATTCAAATACATCACCTACTTTAGATATGTTTATAGCATAGTATCCATTGGAAAAAATTAATATTTTTTTTAAGTTATCTAACATCTAATAAGTAACTGTTGGTTTTATAAAAATATGTAGCTTTGATTTTTCTTTTCTCTTAGTTCTCCCACTAAATAACCATTTAATTACAGGTATTCTTGAAAAGAGAGGAGTTCCTGTTCCTGAGTTTTGATTCTCTAACTCATCTAACCCCCCCAAAAGCACCATTTCATTATTCTTTACTCTAACTAAAGATTCAAATTTTTGTGTAGATTTTCCAGGTGGCGCATCTTCACCAGCTCTTCCAAGAAATGAACTTTTTTCTACCGAAATAGTGAGTGTTACGTTTTCATCTTTAGAAACAAAAGGCTTTATACTAATACTTAAGTTTGCTTCGGTAGATTTCCAGGTGCCAGACTGCAAAATATTATTATTAACACCAGAATTAATCAATCTATTATTTTGCTCAAAATAATAGCTAGTTTCACCAATAGAAGATGTTGCATCATGACCATTTAAAGTAACCAATTTTGGTGTTGAAGACAATTTGATTAACGAATTATTCTCTAAGGCTTGTAAATTCAAATAAAAATTTTCTGTAACCTTACCTAGGTTTACAATTCCTAATCCATTAAATGCGTCTATTAAACCATTTACAGATGTACCATTAAGATTAACATCACTTGTTGGAAAAAGTACTCCTGAAGTAGTACTTGGTTCATTGTTCAATCCAGCTTGAAGCCCTGTTTGTATCTCATATGATTTTTGATATTGTACTATTATCACTTCTATTTGAATAACAGGAACCACTAAATCTATTTCATAGATATAATCTTTAAATTCCTGAATATGTATTTTAGAACCCGATACTACAAAACCATTTAATTCTACAAATTCCTTAACTTCCAAACCTTGTGTAATGTTAGAAGGTAAAGTTGTTAAAACTGTTTCTATGGTTCTATTTTCTAATTGAACCAATTCTACCATCCTTAAGCCCTCTGTAGCATGCTCTCCTATTAGGTATAAGTCATCAACCACTTTATAAGTGTAATTTTCGCCTTTAAAAAGATGGTTAAGTAAATTATCAAATGTAATTCCATTGGCCATCAAAGTCGTATTGATACCTATAGGTGTATTATACATAAAGTAGTTGATGTTCAATTTTTCTGCGGCTTCTATAATCATAGCTGCCGCATCTGCTTCAGAAGCTCTTATATCTAAAAATCCTTGTTCATTAATATTAATTTCAAAGTCTCCATCTTCTCCTTGAGCAACATTGCTTTTTTCTGAAGTTGTTCTCCTATTTCTACTAGTTTGTGTCTTTGGTTTTATTGGTTGTTGTGGAGTAATATCTTTTTCTAAATAATAATTATTATTCTCATCGATGGTTAACACCAAACTATTAGACTTTGCCATCATTGTCATTACTTGGTCAAAAGGTCTATTAAGAATATATGCTGATACTTTTTCGTTTTTAACTTCAGGTGCTAAAACAACATTTCGCTTAGAAACATCCGTAATGGCTTGTGCAACTCTAGGAAGTGAATCATTTTTCAATTTAACAGATAAAAATTTGTTGTCTTCATTATAAGTGACATCTATCTTTTTTAAAGGTTTTGGTTTTTCAATAACAACTTCATCGGGTTTTTTATTGAATACCAAAATATTGTTCATCACATCTACATCCAATTTATGTTTTTGAATTAAAAAAAGAAATACATCTTTTATATTAACATCATAAAAATTACTAGTTACCAATTGATTTAAATTAGCATCTACACTAACATTTAATTCGTGTTCTTCAGCAAGGGCATTAATAAAATCGTAAAGTGTTAAGCCAGATAAATCAATTCTAACATTATCATTTAAACCTTCTTTCGTTTTTGCAAGTTCATCTATTTTTTCAGTAAATGATTTAATATTCGTTTGTGAAAAACCGATATTAAAAAGAAAACAAAAAAAGAATATATTTAAAATCTTGTTTGACATATACTATCTATGAATTAATAAGTATTGGGTAAATTTCTTCTAGTGATGTTAGCCCTTTTGATAATAAATTAAAAGCTTTATCTGAGAGCCTTTCATTTTTTATGAAATCAGATTGCTCTAGGGTGTTTTTTTTAATACTTTCTGCAACATCATGATTAATAGGTAATATTTCGTAAATAGCACGCCTTCCTTTATATCCAGTATGATAGCATTCGTCACATCCCTCGGGGACAAAATGTGTTTTTAGTGTTTTTTCTGCTTTAAAAGATCTAGGTAAATCATCAGTATTAAAACCCTGCTCGCTTTTACAATTAGTACATAATGTTCTTACTAACCTTTGTGCTACTGATATATTAATAGTTTCAGCAATTAAAAATGATGGTACTCCCATATCTATTAATCTAGAAATAGTACCAATAGCAGAGTTTGTATGTATGGTTGATAATACTAAATGACCTGTTAAAGATGCTCTAATAGCCATTTGTGCTGTTTTAGCATCTCGAATTTCACCAAGCATAATGATATCTGGATCTTGTCTTAAAAAAGAGCGTAATGCAGATGTAAATGTTAGCCCTATATTTTCTTTTAATTGAACTTGGTTAATCCCTTTTAGGGTATATTCTATAGGGTCTTCAACTGTTACTATATTTCTTTTTATATCATTAAGATGCTTTAGTGTAGCATACAATGTTGTTGTTTTTCCAGAACCAGTTGGACCACTAATAAGCACAATTCCATTTGTTTTTTTAACAGCTTCCAGATACAAAACTATGTCTTCATTTTCTAGCCCTAGTTTATTTATGTTTAAATGTGAGGCATCTCTACCCAAAATACGCATCACTACTTTTTCACCATGATGTGTAGGTAGTATAGACACTCTAATATCAAAATCCTCATATTCTATTCTACCATCTTGCGGTAATCTTTTTTCAGTAATATCTAGATTCGATTTGATCTTAATTTGATTGATCAACTCTAAATAATTATCTTTTTTAATATGGTTTTTTTCAATTAATTGTCCATCAATTCGTAATCTTACTCTAACATCTTCTTCATAAATTTCAATATGAATATCACTGGCATTAATATTCTTAGCTTCAAATATTAAATCTTCTAAAAAATCATTTCCATATGACACCAATTTTGGTTTATCATCATTATTTCGATAATAAATAGAAAGTGTCTTTTTTATGATTGAAGAATCAACTAATTCAAGAACTATATTTTTATTAAAGATTAATTTTAACTCCTCTTTAATGGCACTTTGTTCGGAAAATTTTGATTTATCAAAATAATAAGCGTTTTCACTATCATTAATGGTTTTAGGGATAATTGAAAAATGATTTGCAATGTCAGAACTTATTGATTGCTGTAAAGCAACACTTAAATCAATATGTTTCAAATCTGTAACATTCATTAAAATGAAAAATTAACGTTGAACAAATTTTTTGCAACTAAATTAATAATTAGAAATAATGATAAGTATCCTGCAAGTGGGATTGTTTTGACATGCTTAAAAAACGTAAAGCCTACATGTAGAATTAAAGAAAATAATAACCCCAAAATAAAAAACAGAATAAATGGTTTTAAATTAAACAGAGGTGTAATTGCTATGAAAAAAACAAGGTCACCTAATCCTATATGTGAGTCTATTGGATTTACAAACTTTTTTTCTTTAAGAGAAAAATATAAAAACAACCCTGTAATGTTGACTAAAACAAAAACAAGATTATAAACAATAGTAACCAACTTTAAATTGGCTGAATAATAATTTATAACTAAAGCTAAAATAAAAAGTACTACAGGTAAAACTACATGTATTGTTCTTTTTCTAAAATCTTGAAAAAAAACAAATATTAGTATTATAGTTAGTAACAAGTTTGTAAATAACATTATCATCAATCTTTTATAGTTTCTTTTAATAATCGATCTTGATTTATTTCCCAAGTATTGTACACACCATCACCATCAAAATCTTGTAATGAAGTAGCCGTAGCTTTAAATGTATTTATAGTAGCCTCTATAACTTCTATTTTATATACCGCTTGCCCTCCTTTGTCGATAGTTAAAGCTTCCTCAAATCCTAGTTCATTAAAATCTGCTGTGTATTTAGAATGACGGTAAAAATGACTCTTCTCAAGTCCATGAATCATGCTTAGCATATTTTGTGCTTCAATAGATTTAGCACTTGTAACAACCGAAGTTTGATTAGGTACAACCAAGTATATTAAAATACCAATAATACATAGTACAACTAATATCTCAGACATAGAATATGCTTTTAAATATCCTTTATTTTTGTTAGATTTTAATAATTTTTTGTTCATTTTAATACATTTTAATTTTCAATAATCTTACTTAAATTAAACATTGGCGAATACATAGCTATCATAATAAATCCAACAATACCACCAATTAAAACTATCATTAAAGGTTCCAAAATAGTACCTATCATTTTTGTTGAATGATCCACTTCATCATTGTATTGGTTTGCCAAACCATCAAACATGCTATCTAATTCGTTAATTTGCTCACCTATGGTGGTTAATGAAATAATTTTGGGTGTAAAAAACGTATGTTTTTTTAAGCTATCAGCCAATGTTTCTCCTTTTAATATGTCTAATTTTGCTTGTGAAAGTGCAGACTTTAAGGGATAAAATGAAATCATTTTTTCTGTTAATTCTAAAGCTGTAATAAGTGGTGTTTTTGCAGATAATAAAAGACTGAAAGACTGACAAAACCTGGCTAAGTAAATTTTCTTTATAAGGCTGCCGAAATAAGGTGTTTTTAAAATTATTTTAGATGTTATACTTTTATAAGTATCATTGTTCTTTAATAATTTATGACCAATAATGATTGATAAAAAAACTCCTAATACACTAAATAAAATAAGATTAAAATTATTAGATACTTTGACAACAAACTGAGTAATTTCTGGAAGTTCTTTCCCAAATTGCTGAAAAACTGATGCAAACATGGGTACTACAAAATTTAGCATAAAGTATAATACCGCAAAAGTGATTACTAATACAAAAACAGGATATGCTAATACCGAAACAACTTGCCGTTTCATTTTAATTTTTCTAGAGAAAAATTTTTGTAGTTGATCAAAAATTTCAGGTAAACGCCTAGTGTCTTCTCCAATCTTTATACTATAATATTCATATGATGAAAAATGCTTATAATTTTTTATAGCTTCATGTAAAGACTTTCCTTTAACAACATCGTCATTAATACTTTTATAAATAGATTTTAAGAATTTAGATTTTTGCTGATTTGTTAAAATCATTAATGCCTGATTAAAATCTACTCCAGCTTTTATTAAAGTAGAGAATTCTCTATAGAAATCTTCCTTTTGTTTATCTGAAAATTTCTTGAAATTAGGCATTGAGAAGTCAAAATCTGTTTTTAACACATCTTCCTTCTTTTGCCTGTTATATGTAACAGTATCAATCTTCATTCAAGTACATGGTATTTATAACTTCAGAATTATTTTTATTAAAAAAATAATTAGTGCTTATTGTATCGTTTAGCACTCTCAACTCTACTTTTAATATTTTATTTAGAAGGTTGTATTTATAATTATCAAGAGACTTATAGTTTATGACTCGTAATTTAAAAGTGTCTGTTTTAATAGCATTTTGTCTTAGTATATAATGGTCTCTTATAGTGTAGTTTATTTCAGTATCATCATATTTTTTCAAAATAAACTCATTATTAATAATGTTAAAATCATTAGACTCTTCGATGTCGCTTATAATGGTTGAGTTAAATAAATTGTATTCTAAAACTTGAGTATGCTCTTCATTAAAAAGTGATAATTGCTTTCCAATTAAATTAAACAGGGAGTAGGTAATAGTTACAATAATACTCATCAGCATTAAACTAATTAGAGCTTCTAATATGGTAAAACCTTTAAGTTCTCTAGTCTTCATTATAAGAAATTAGTTTATTAACCACATCTATACTATTTCCCGATTTTATTGTAAACATTAAAAGTGCCGTATGATCTATTTTATTTACAGTTACTACTTTATCAATAGTATATCCATCAAAAGTATAAGTATCATCTTCATAGTCATTTTCTAAAATACTTTCTTTTGTTAAGAGATTTACGCTATGTTTTGCATTGAAATAGTTAATAGACTTGTTTTGTTTAATCACATTTAAATAAATTAAAAAAGCCACTAATGCACATACTGAAATAATTGAAATAGCTATTATAGATTCCATTACAGATGATGCTTTAAGGGTTTTAAAATTCTTTAATAATTGCATATTTTTTATTTTCAATTGTATTTTTAAATAAGGGTAATTCAATAAAATTATCAGATAGACTATCCCTATTTATAGAACCATTTAGAATGATATTTTCGTAATTCGATGATGCTGTTTGAAGATTAAATTTATCAGTATAAATACTGCCAATAAGGTTTCCTTCAAACTGAGTTTTACCATAACAATAGATATTACCAATAATTGTAGCACCTTCTTTAATCATAAGTATACGTCTCAATGCTCCACTTTGCGTATCACCATCTATAACAATACCACCTATAATTTTTGAATTTTTATTTATAATAACAGAAACAGAGTCAGTATCATTTTTTACATAAATACTAGAAGGATATTTTAATGAAACATCTTCAGCAATCTCAACGGTTTCTTTAGCTATAACCTGTATATTTCCTTTAAACCCAGATAATATTTTTATTTTGGGCGCTATTACTAAAACATCTTGTAGTTTAGCTGTCTTATCTATTTGTAATTCTTTATTCGAAATCAAAACAATATTTCCTTTAAATACAATATTGCTTAGCCTAGTAATTTCGTTTAAGTCTATAAGTTTAGTAGCGTTTTCAAAACCATTTATAATAACTGTTTCTTTATCAAAAACACTAAAGGGGATAGATTTATAATCTGAAAAATCAACCCGTAATTCTTTATCTATTTTTGGTAACTTATCATTAGATTTTGATGTTTTTCCTCTAAGTGTAATCTTATTCCCTTTATTTCCGTTAATATAAGCTTGTTCCGTTTTTCCATTAGGAATTTCTATATCACCTAAAATTTTTGTGTTACCTGATAATTTTAAAGGTTTATCATAATCAGTAACATACAAAGCCAAGTTATCTGTTTTAATATTTACTTTTCCAATCATTGCCGTTTTAGAAACGGTATCGTTTTTAAAAACTGTTTTACTAACAATTACATCATAAAACCCCCAACTCTTTTTTTCTAAATAAGAGAATACATTATCATCAAATACATCAATTTTATCAACCTTATTATAAGGCATACTTTCTACATTGTTTATGAGGTAATTGAATGATGATCTGTTTCTATTTATCAAATCCTCATACATATAAAATTGATTGTTTAACATGTTTCGATAATGTGATAGTAAAACCAAGCATCCGCTAAAAACAGAAATAATTACACAAATAAAAATAGCATTGATTAACGAAGAAGCTCTAAGTTTATGTGATTTACTTTTTATGAATGTGATTTGCTTTTTCAATTCATTGATCTGGTAAAGTTAGTATCGCATTAGTTTATTTCTTTGAGATAATCATGACTAACCTACAAATGATTAAAAGAAATAAACAATGGGTAATCCCTAATTAAACAAAGGCTAATCCTTAGTTAAATTCCTAAGTATACAAAACACATTAAATAAAACCTTTTTCTTGAGCTAGCTTCAACAAACCTCTATCTCCTTTTCCTACAACATTAAAAATATCCTTTAAAATTCGCTTTCTTCTTTCTAAAGCCGCTATAGAAAGAGGTAAGATTGTTGGTAACTCATTCATTTTTGTACCATTAGACAGTTCATATAGAATTTTTCTATCAATATGGTCAACAACAAAATCGTTTGCAGATTGTTTTCTTAATATTTTAGTTATGGTTTTACTATAAAAAGGCGGATCTAAAACAACAGTAGTTATAGCTTCAGCTAAAATCTGATTAGTCAAATCATTTTTCACTAAAAAACCGTCAGGATTAACACTTTTAAAAATACTTGAAACTCTATAAGCATCATTGTATGAAGTAGAAACAATAATTTTAGCATCATAATCATTTCTTATTTTAGCGCCTAAATCTTCACCACATTTTATAACACTTGATTTAGTTTCGGGTAGTCTAATATCCAAAAAAATTAAATCGTAGCCTCCAGATTGCGATTCAGCTTTGATTTTCAACATTGCAGAGTCGCAATTGTTAGTAGAATCTATATCAAAAGTATAAGATTTGTTGTTTTCGCTTATTTGTTTTAGAACTCTTATATAAACATCTATAAAAATAGGATGGTCTTCTACTATTAAAACTTTAATTCTTTGTTTCATAAAAAGTAAATTTAAAATTCTTACAACTATCTAAATACTCAAATTACTTAGTGAGAGAAGCCTAAATAAATTTTTATTCATAATTAGTAATTGCTTTTGAAGCAATACAAACTATCATGCTAAAACATAATTATTTTCCTAATCTATGAAACATTATTGCTTGAGTCTATTTTTAGATATATTCTTTAGGGAAAGCACTATTAATACTAGTGAAATGGTATCTTTCAAAAGAAAGACCTAATTCAAAAGAATTTTAGAAGTAGGAGTTAGAGAATTTATCATAAGATCAACGTTATCTCTATAAGTCTTTGTAAAAGGCACATTATGTTTATGCCTCTTTAGAGTAAATCTAGAATTACCATAATTAACCCTAGATACATAATCAGAATTAATAATATAGCTTTTATGAACCCTCAAAAAAGTTTTTGGTAAAATTGATTCGTATGTTTTTAAAGTCTTAAATGAATTTACAACACTACCATCATTCATGTGGAAATCAGTAGTATTATTGTCTGCCCTTAAAAATAAAATTTCATCGACATTTAAATATTGATAATCTTTATAAGATTTTAAACAAATTGTTTTTTTTGCTTTAATCGGATGTTTTTTTTTAAACCTTAATGCCATTTTTCTTATTTCTAAATCTGTAATGGGATTTAACAAATAATCAAAAAAGCCTGTTTTAATAGCTTCATAAGCTTTTTCTTTTGATGAAGATATAGCAATAAATTCTGTGTCACTTTTTAAATATTGATTTAATTCATGAACAAAATTAAAAGGATTACCCCTAACCAAGTCTATGTTTACAAAAATTAAATTTGGCATCTCTTTAAGAATAGAGTTCATAGATTCATTATAATCGCTAGCATTTCCAATACAATGAAACCCTGATAACTCTGCTAAAACTCTTTTGATTTTAGTAATCATAACTAATTCCGATTCTATAATATAATATCTATTCAAAATGGACTAAATTTAAAAAATCTAATTTATATATAAATTACTATAATAACGTAAGGATTTACCATTAATTTAGTAAGGTTATTTCTTGAAAAATAAATATAAGATTATTTAAAAAAAAATAGTTTCTGACAATATTATATAACTCCTTTTTATTTTTTTGAAAAGGAACCAAAAGGCAATATTTATTGTGGAAATTAAGTTTAGAAAATTCCATTTATAAAAAAAAATCAAATTGTTCCAAAAAGCTCTTTAAAGCTCATGGCAATTCAATAAAGAAAGGACTTACCCAGTCGTACCCTTATAGTTTATTACTTTGCATCATATAAAACAAAAAACACTGACAATCATATAATTAACAGTGTTTTGATTTGTTTTGAAACTAGGTTCGTCGGGATGACAGGATTTGAACCTGCGACCACACGGCCCCCAGCCGTGTACGCTAACCGGACTGCGCCACATCCCGTTTTAAAAAACAGTTTTCAAAGAAAATACATTTTATAAAAATTACAAAATAAAAAAAGAGTCAAAGTTATAACTCTGACTCTTTTCAAAATTGTAGTTACTTATATTAATTGTAAGTTGGAGTAGAAACCTCAAAAGTTGAGTCCTTAGCAGCTAAATAACGTTCTGCATCTAAGGCTGCCATACAACCTGTTCCTGCTGCTGTTACTGCTTGTCTATAAACATGGTCTGCTGCATCGCCAGAAACAAATACACCTTCAATATTTGTTTTTGATGTACCTGGTTCATTTATAATATATCCTGTTTCATCTAAATCTAAAAAGCCTTTGAAAATATCCGTATTTGGTTTATGACCTATCGCTACAAAGAAACCTGTTGCTGCTATTTCATGCTTCTCATTAGTTTGGTTATTAAAAACTCGAACTCCAGTTACCACTTGACCATCACCTAAAACCTCATCGGTTTCAGTATTGAATAAAATTTCAATGTTTTCAGTATTCTTAACTCTAGCTGCCATAATTTTTGAGGCTCTAAACTCATCACGTCTTACCAACATGGTCACTTTTTTACAAAGCTTAGATAAATAATGAGCTTCCTCACATGCCGAATCTCCAGCGCCAACAATAACAACTTCTTGATTTCTGTAAAAGAAACCATCACATACAGCACATGCCGAAACACCTCCACCTAGTTTCAAATATTTTTGTTCAGAATCTAACCCTAAATATTTAGCTGATGCTCCTGTTGAAATAATAATGGTATCTGCATGAATTTCCTTAGTTTCATTTACCCATACTTTGTGAACTTCTCCTGAGAAATCAACTTTAGTAATCCAACCGTCACGCACATCTGTTTCAAAACGTTGTGCTTGTGCTTGTAATTGCATCATCATTTCTGGCCCCGTTACGCCATCTGGATATCCTGGAAAATTTTCTACTTCGTTAGTAGTTGTTAATTGCCCTCCTGGTTGAGTTCCTTGATAAAGAACGGGTTTCATATTGGCTCTTGCAGCATATATTGCAGCTGTATATCCTGCTGGTCCTGAACCTATAATTAGGCATTTTATTTTTTCTATTGTATCAGACATAATCTTATAAAAATTTAGTATGGCAAAAGTAGAATTTTGACATAATACTTATTGCAAAATTATTAAAAATATTATTACTTTATAACTAGCACCTATTTAGGTGATTTTTTTGTTTTATTTTCTTTTTAAACTATTTTTTCATTATTGTTTCATCTATTATTTCTTCTTTATCATCATTAGCATTAGCATTAGAACATGGTAATGATAAAGCTACAAATAATAAAATGTGCATCCTTTTCATTTTTTTTATTATATACTTTAGTATTATTCTTTTTAAAGTACAGTGCAAAAATAGCTCCCGTGATTTGATTATAGTTGCTCTAATTCACTAAAACTTTGTCGTGAATTGTTATTTAAATTAATAGTAGCTAGTAGCTATATAACACAAAACTGTATCGCAATCTCTTATAATTAAATAGTTCACTGTATTTAATTATTTCTTTTTTTGTAAACAAAAAGAAGGTTCAAACAAATCAAGTTTGAAATAAATCTATTGTAAAAAAGCAAAAAACACCATAATTTGTAATCATATTAATTTTGGCAAGAAACTCCATTGATTTCTTAATGATCATACTAAAATCAGGATTTTAGAAGTTGTAACTACACTATCCTTAATTTTTCTATATGGTATTATTTCACATTTACCAACAAATTCATTGTCCTATTATATAGATATAAGGTGACATATTAAGAGAAGCAAAAATCCCATAAAAAGTATCAAAGTCTCTCTCTAGAACCATTTCTAATAATGCCATTCCAATCTACGTTCGGTTCTTTGGGGTTTCTCCCTTTCGGAATTAAGCCATTAAAAGGTAAATCCATTCCAAGGTGCTACTTCCCAATACAAGCTGTATTGTAAAAAACTAGCAACCGTTAATCGGTTTTCTTCAGTTAAAGGAGAGTTATACCCCATAAAACTCCTTTTTGTAAATTTGTAGCCAATTATATTTTCCAGTAATAATACTACATCTACTAGGAGTGCATACAGAAAAACTGGTATGAGTATCTGTAAAAACAATACCTTGTAATGCTAATCTATCCACTTGAGGCGTTGTAATTTTACTATCAGGGTTTAAATATTTAACATCTCCGTCCAAGATCATCAGTAAGAATAAAGATAAGGTTTGACTTTCCTTTATCTTCTTGAGAAAATAAAGGAAAATTAGCTGATGCAAAAAAATAATAAATATGAATATTTTTTAATGTTGTTTTCATAAAAAAATTAAGGTTGAAATGAATCTGTTCTAAATGGGTATGCGGGCAAATCTAGTGCATTAACTAAATTTACATTTGGTTTACCTATAAAAGCATAACGAATGTATTTTGGCTTTAATAATTCTTTAGAATACAGTACTACAGTTTTTCCTTTGATTTTTGCATCTGCAGGAAACCATTTTCTAGAATCATCTGCTAACCAAAACCCTGTTGGTGGGTTTCCATCTATTGTTTTAAGTCCTTTAGCATGGCCAAAATTAACCACTAAAGTATTTCCTTTGATTTTTACTTTTTTTAATTTAGGACCAGAGGATTCTATATCAGATTTTAAAACATCGTCCATTGTCAGTAATGCTAAACGCTTACCAATAGGTAATTTATCTTTAGGATGTAAATCTTTCACATGCCCTAAATCAATAGTATTTACGACAGACGTATTAGGTAACTCAAGGGCTTTTAACTGAGACTCTCGCATCCAAGCCCATGAGTGAGCTGCTGGACTTTCTGGATTCATATCTGTTCCGGAATCTAAAACCCCACCGTAACCAGGAAGCATCACCACCATAAAATGCATATCGTTTTTATTCCAAGCTTTGCGATAACGTTTTATCCACTGCTTAAGTACATGTCTATATTTTAATATTCCTGAATTTCTAGAAAACCAAGGTTCTTTTAGCATCCCATACATTGATTGTGTGTTTCGTTCTCCTTGATACCACACCAAGCCTCTACAAGCAAACGGAACTAATGGATGCATCATTGCATTATAAAGCATGTTTGATTGTCTTCTTAAAAAAATATCATCCTGTCTTGGCCACGGTTTCGGGCCTTCTAAAATAGCTTGTATTCTATTTTGGGTTTCCGTATCAGCATCAAACTCTTCCATCATCGTTTTAAAATGAGGTACTGTTTCGGTCATATCTCTTGGCATCCAAGCCTCTATTGACGAACTTCCCCATGCCGTTAAAATTATTCCAACAGGAACATTGGCAGATTTTTCTAAAAAATAAGCAAAAGAAAAGGCAACGGCACTATCTGGATGTTCATTAATCCATTCACCTTCACAAGTATCTTGAGGTTCAAATGCAACGGTTCTTTTCACTTTAAAACTTCTAATGTTCTTAGCCGATGGTACTAAACTTTTAATTTCTGGAACTCCATCCACACCAAATTGCATATTAGATTGCCCTGAACAAATCCAAACCTCGCCAACTAAAATATCTGAAATCTGAATGATGTCTTTGTTAACCGAAGATGTGACAATCATGGTTCTTGGTTCAAAACTAGTTTTTAAGGCTGCTAAATCTAAACGCCATTTGCCATTTGAATCTACTACGGTACTTTTTTCTGAATTTGCAAATTTCACAGTAATGGTTGCTCCTGCCTCTGCCTTTCCCCATACTGGAATGGGCATATCGCGCTGTAAAACCATATGGTCTTTAAAGAGAGATGCTAACTGAATTTTTGTTTGCTTTTTATCATCTGCTTTTTTAAGTGAAAAAGACACATTAAAACTTAATAAACACACAATTAGAACCGATGTTAATACTGAATAACTATATTTTCTCATCTTATTTACTTTTGTGAGTTCTCTATCTAAAGAATTACTATTTACCTGAGTTCAATTATTAAATACATGATTTTAAAATGATTACTATTATCCTACAAGGTTTTAAATACCCTGTAGGTATTTTGATATCAGTACTTTATACCTACAAGGTCAAAAAGAGACCTTGCAGGATTTATAATTACTTTTATTTACCTCGAATTGCCTTATGTACTTCTTCCATTACAGCCATACATTCAGGATTAAAAATGGGGTGTTCATCTGTAACATCAGCAGTCATCATTAAGTTAATCGTTACAGGAATTTCTTTTTCTGCCATTTTCTGGAAAAAATCTACATATTCTTTTGTGGATCGGATTGGACCTCCACCGATTTCCCCATGCATCGGTTTCTTTGCAAACCAACCGCCTTCATCCATTAAACACCACCAAACTGGTGTCACATCTCCCAATTGCTTGCCAGTACCAATAACCATCATATTTGGTTGATATAGTTTAGCTCCTCCATCGGTTACTGATAATTCACTAAACGGACTAACTGATGGACCACGATTTGAACTGAAGCCTAAAATTGCTTTAGGATTACCTGCCTTTATTGCACGTGCCCATCCTTCCCACCATGGGTCAAGTGGATAATCATAGCTTAATGAACCGTCTATATAACCAAAACCTTTTAATTTATCACCATAGCGAAGACTGCACTCGCGCAAAATTGCTTCTATGTTTTCACTATAGCGATTCAAATCAGCATCATTTGCTCCTGCTGCTTTTCTAAACTCTTTTTCATAGCCATTGTATGCTGTATGTAAATAAAAAAGCGTTTTTATACCTCGTTTATCAAGTTCTGTAATGATTTCACCGAGAAGGTCTCGCTTGGAGGTTCGCCCTTTTATAATCTTGTCCAGAGCAGCATTGGGTGCAGGCCAGTAGAATCCTTTATGTGTTGCTGTAAAGGTAATCCAAGCAGCTCCTGTACGTTCAATAGCATCTGCAAAAACCTTTACATCAAACATGTCTACAGATTTTTGAAACCATTTTGCCCTCGGTTCATCTCCATGATAAGGATGACTTAACGCAGACCAATGAATAAAAAGTCCATATTTACCTTCTTTCATCCATGACGCATCACCACGAATCTCTTTTGCTCTTGCAAGTTGGTCTTTTCGAGCTTTAGGAGTGCCAAATTCAATTGAAAATAAATGAAAAGCATCAGTAACATCAGCAATAAACTTATCTGCTTTTTTATTTGCTTTACCATTTTTTGAAGTGATTGGAACCTGATTATCGGGTAAACACAACGTAATCTTATTTTCACCGGCTTTTAAATGCAAGGTTTCTGGAAACTCTTGTCTCCAATGAAAGGGCCTCCATTCCCATGTTCTAGTAATTGATGGAACAACAATAACCGATTCGCCACAACTAACTTCAATATTTCGTATATCCTTCATACTGTAGATGATACTGATTGCATAATCATCTTCTTTTGGGGCATTTACTGTCCATGTTACAGCATCATTTGGTGTATCAAAACCAGAAACCGCTAAATCGCCGTTCACATTACCAGAAAAGGTTCCTCGTGTTGCTACTATAGTTGTAATATCATCAGGACGCAGTTTTACAACACGTGTTTGACGATTATTCGTCGGAGAATAATTATTAGTCGTAATGTCTTGTGCTAAAGCCAATTGAGGTGTGATTAGTAACCATAGAATACTAAATAACAAACTAAAAACTATATTTTTCATAAGTCACTTATTATAAGTTAGACACGAAATAATCTATTGTTTTTTGAATAATCCATTCGCGAGTTGGTTCTATATCTTTTTCTACTTTTCTCCAGTTATGCCCTGCATTTTTGATGATTACTGTAGTGACAGGAGCTCCAATTCTTTTAGATTTTTCTTCCATATAATACGCATGCTTTACAGGAATTGTGGTATCGCTATCGCCTTGTATCATTAATAAAGGCGGACTATCTTTTTTTAAGTAATTTATAGGACTCATTTCTCTGTACAGTGCCAGTTTATCTTCTTCTTTGGTATTTGGCATTAAAATTCTAGGTCCGAATCTATCCCTAAAGTCTGCTCTATCATTATGGTTGAATAGACTTGTTTTCTCAAAATCGCAAGGACCATACCAAGATACGCCTCCAGCCATTTTATAGCTGTATTTTGCTAGTGATGGGGCTCCTATTAAACTTTCAGGAGTGCTTAATAACAACATTTGAGAAATTTGACCACCAGCAGAATCTCCAAAAGTGAAAAATTTATTTGTATCTAAACCTAACGCTTCATTATGTTTAGATAAATAACGCATCGCATCTTTAGCATCTATAACACAATCTCGCATAGAGGTGGTTCCATTCTTTTTCCAAAGTCTATAACTTACTGGAACCACACAAAAACCTTTTTCTAAAAGTGCCATGTGTACCGTTTTAAAAGACGCATTTGCAGCACCATGTCTGCTACCAGCTCCCCAACCACCTCCATGTGTATAAATAACAACTGGCAATTTTTGTCCTGCTTTTCTGTTTTTTGGATAGTAAATATCTAAATAGAGATTTTCTTCTTTAGTTTCTTTATATAACACATTTAGTTTTCGTTCACCTTCATTGTCCAAATAAGGGATTTCAAATTCGCTAAACTCTTCTACACTAATTACATTATCATTATTAGTATCTAAATATTTATAACGTTTCCAAGTTCTCTCGTTTTCGTTTTCAGTAAATGTGTTATCCTTATTTTTATCTAATTTTTTCCAAGTATTAGTAATATATATTCCACGATAAACTCCTTTTGACTGGTCATCGGTTTGTGAAAAACCTTTAAAAAAGGAGAATATTACAAGTAAAACTAAAAGTGAAGCCTGCTTTTTCTGTTGGAATTTTATCATAATTAAAACGTCATTTATTTTAGTGGTGATATTGAATCATTATTTTTTAAATTCAATTTCCATTTCTTTCTGATTTCTTACTATGATAAACATCGTGTTTTCACTGAAATCGTATTTTTTATAAGTATCTAAAAAATTAGCTATATTTTTAACTTTTTCTTGTTCAATACCAATAATGACATCGCCTTCTTTAAGCAATGATTTTGACAACTTACTGTTTTCAGGAATTTTAAGAATGATGGCACCATCCATATTATGTGTTCCGAAAGAAGACTGTTCTTCAATGGTCTCGATATTTTTAAGCGTTGCTCCCAACCATTTTTTTGTTTTTGTCTCTTCGTTTTCTGAAGATTCAATTTGTAAACTTGGAATATCTGGTTGTTTAGCCATAGCTTTCAACTCTGGTTTTTGAACCCCAAAACTATCCATCGGGAAATTTTTAAAACCAATTTTTAATGCAGGTGAATTTTCTTGAACTGTAAAATCGCCTTGCTCAGGATTAACAAACAAAGGATTGCCGTAAACGCTATTTTCATCAGTATTATTGCTCTGTGCCTTTTTTAAGGCTGTTTCTGTTGGAAATAAATTATAATCTACCTCTTTACCCCAAGCTTTAAGACGTATATCGGCATATTTTTTCATGACAATGTTATTGGTAAAAACATCGTCACTATTTGAAAACCAAACATGCGGATGAAAGGTATTGTTTACCATAATATTGTTTTTAACAACACGATAATAGCCTTCTCGTAATTTTATGCCTCTGTTTAAACAGAGGTTATTGTAAATTTCATAATTGGTTGAACCATCATCTAAATCGATATCCCATCCGTGGTCACAACGGAATCGATTATTTCTAATAACTGTGGTATGTATAGCATCCCACAATGGCATTTTAGGGTTTTGCTTTACCAAACTATCCATCACATTGTATTTTGGATGCCAAAAACGGTCTCGTCCCCAAGAATTGAATGACCCGTGGTCGCTAGTTTCTAAAACGGTATTAAATACATCATTATATTCAATAATATGACCGCCCCAAGTCCCTTCGCTTACATTAATACCTGCACGTGGCACATCATAAATACTATTGTTTTTTACATGAATTTTCATTGCCATGGAAATTTGTACGCCAGCAACTTGTTTTTCAATACGTCCGATTTTATATATTAAATTGTTTTCTACCTTACAATCTGAAGGATATAACTCGTTCTTAGGTCCAGTAATTGTATCCATATCTTTTATAGGAACAAACTCGCTATATTGATAAGATGGCGAACGCACTGCCGTGGAATCGCCCACGAAAGAGATGGCAGATGCGCCACAATTGTAGATATGATTGCCTGCAATTTCTATGTTTCTATTGTAGCCATTTGCAAAAATAACATTGCCACCAAGATTTGTGAATTCACAATCGTTAACAGAAACGTTTTCTGTGCCATCAAATAATAAAGCGCCTCCTCTATAAATAGTCCAATCGCTACGTAAAAGTTGATGATATTTTTCCATAAAAGTGCGAGAAGCATGTTGGAAATTGATACCCGAAATCCTCACATTTTTTACAGGATTTTCTAAACTTCCTTTAATTTCTATAAGATGTTTTAAAACACTTACTTCAATTTTGGCTGTTGTTAAATCTGTATCACCTTTAAAAACATATAATTTATGATTTGTTTTATCTAAATACCATTCGTTCTGATCATCCAATTCTTCAAATATATTTTCAACCATTCTATATTCTACATGCATGGGTGATGGTCGGTTATTTTGATGTCCGCCTTTTAATTTTAACTCGCCATCTTCTTTTACAGCAGTAATTTCATAATGAAAACCTCCCCAACGTCCTCGATGCATAGCATGTACAAAACCGCCTTTTGGGTTTTCCCAATTAGAAATGCGCTCTTTATCTATAGCATCTGCAGCGTAACCTTGCCAATAGCCGCCGTTTTCATCATAATTCGGGTATCTTGCTAAAATTTGCTGTTCTCCATTTATAAAGAGTTGATTGAAATCTAAAGAAGTATCAATATCTGTAACCCAAATATTCTCGTTAAAAGGTTTCCATTTTGTATCAATAATTTTAGACCCTTTAATGGTTACTTTATCTGCACCTGCTCCAACGATAGCGATGTTGTTTAATTCTGGTGTAATGACCAAAGTAGAAGATAAATGATAATCGCCTTCTAGAAGATGTACTGTAATGCGTTCATTTTCATTTCTTTGAATTGATTTTGCCTTTTCTAAAGCTTTTTTTAATGTTTTAAAGGGTTTTTCTTTTAAACCATTATATGTATTATCACCTGATGGACTGACATAGATATCTATTGCTTCATTTTGACAACCACTGAAAACGACAATGGATAAGAACAAAAGACTTATATATAATGCTTCTTTCATTTAAAATAATTTATTTCATTATTATAAAACTATCAGTAAAAATGCTATTTATTTCTAAAAATAGTTGTATCTATTTCAAACATTAAATATAAATCAAATAGTTTATAAACTTACTTCAACCACAAAGCCGTATTTACTACTTTCAATTCCTTTTAAATTTACCTCAAGACCTTGTTCTGTTTGTTTCCATTCAACATTCTTTTCACTTCCTAGAATGCTAACGGATTGAATTTTTCCAACGCTATTATTTAAAGAGCGTATTAAAATTTTATCTGAAGCAGGAACTAATGAAATTGCATAAACTTTATTACCCTTAGTGGTAAACCAAAAATCTTTGGATGTGAATGCTTTTTGGAAGCCTTTAGCCGCACTGTGTCCTGTGCCTTCTAAAAGTGTTTCTTCTTGTCCTTCATTTAGAATTTCCCAACGTGATGAACCGTATATAGCTTCTTGATTTACTTTAATCCATGCTCCCATTTGACGAAGGCCATTTGCACTTGCTTCTGGAACATGCCCTACACCATCTGGACCAATATTTAACAAATAATTACCGCCTTTTGACATAATATCTACAAAATAATATATTAGTAAAGCCTTCACCATCAAACCAAATTAAACGCAGTTCTGGTAAGCCTTCTATGAGCTCTTTAATTTGTGGATATGCTTTACTTTCCATATACGTTGCATGTGTATTTGGACTAGGACCCCATAAATTTTTACCCGATGGATGTTTAAAAACGCCTAAAGAATCATTTACTTTTTTAATGTTGGCATAGTTCCCATCAGTGCCATCATTCCAATCATTACCATGAGAATAATACACCCCAAAATCTAAACCTTCACTTAAACAAGCTTCGTATAATTCTTTAATGGCATCTGCCTTATAAGGTGTGGCATCTATCATATAATAATCTGAGCTTTTAAAATCAATACAAACTATATGCTTCAATCCTCGATGAAACATCTGCCCGTTCAAATAGCTTGGTGTATTTAAACTCCATGTTATTCCTGATGGACCTAAATCATTTATAGAAACTAATGCAGATTCATCAAATATATCTTACTAAGTATTAAGACAATTAGCAAAATCAATAATATATAAAAAAAATACTATTAATTATACTTCATTTGCTTTATTAAGTTTACTTTTTATCATAAACTGATTTTCATCAATTAAAATAATAATATAGTCTACAGCGTTTTTAGGCACTTTAAAAGAATAGGTTAAACCATCCGTACTTGTATCTATTGGCAATTTTAAATAAGTGGACCTTGTTTTACCTTTTTTTCCATTAGATTTCCCTTTAATTTCATCTTGAACCTTTATTAGTGCGTACCCATTGTTAATTTTAGCTTTTCCTTGTTCTAATTGAATTGTAGCATTGTTGGTTTTAGAGTCAAAATAATCATGAGTTATTTTAGGAACGTAAACGGCATTTTCTTTCCCGATATAATCAGCCTTTTCTAAAGGGTTTTTATATGGATATTCCGCATTATAATCTTTTAGATATTTTTCTAATCGTTCTGATAAGGCTTCAGTAACTTTAACAGATTCTTTAGATATATCAAACTTTTCCTCTAAATCAGCTCTCTTACCATCTTTATACAAACGGTATAATTCATAGCTTCCATCAACATGATTTTTATACAATTTATAATCACCGCTTCTTATAGCTGATTGCATTTGATTATCTGAATTATGAGGGAAATGCCACCATAAATCTTCTCTAGGTTTTCCTTTTTTATTTAAAATAGTAGCTTCATCATTTAATAGCACACCCGAAATGTCTAAACCATCAAAATCTGAAGTATACTTAGCAGGAATTTTAGTTTCTGTTAGATTCAAAATGGTAGGAAAAAAATCTAATTGATTTATTAACCCATTATAGTTTGATGCTTTTGCAATATTTGGCCCTGAAATTATCATTGGAACTCTAATGCCTCCTTCTTGACAAAACTGTTTACCTTCATCTAGAGGCGCGTTATCCGTAATTATTTCTTTCCCGTGTCTTTGAGTTCCTCCATTATCAGAAGAAAATATAACATACGTAGTCTCAAATAATTTTTTACCCTTATTTCTAGGATCATATGTTTTTTTAAGATAATCTACAAGACGTCCTAAACTCCAATCTAGGGTAGTTACCATAGAACCATAATAAGGATTTGTTTGCCCTTTTGAAGATACCGGAATATCTTTTGTGGGAAAGTCTACACCCAATTTATCACAGTAATATTGTAATAATTCGCGGTTTTTTGTGTGAATTGGATAATGAACCATCCAATGCGCTAGATATAAAAAAAACGGTTTCCCCTTATTTTTATCAATAAATTCAAGTGCTTTTTCTGTAACTTCATCTTTTGGATACGAAATACCTTGTGGTGATTTTTCAGTAAATGGAAAGTATTTTTCTTCACTCAATTTATAAGGATCATTTTTATCATGCGTTGCAAAATAATTTACACGGTTAAGCGGTTTTTTAGGACCTTGATGAGCACCTCTGGATTCAAAAGCAAAGTCAAAACCTTGATTGATTGATTTTTGAGACTCAAGCTCTCCCGCATGCCATTTTCCTACGTGACCTGTTCTATAACCGTTTGTTTTTAAAGCTTCTGCTATGGTAAAATGCTCAGAACTAAGTCCCAATGGGTAAAAAGGAGAAATAAACTTGGAATATTTTGGTTCAGGTATTTTTCCTCCAGCTACATGGGTGATTCCTGTTTTAGTAGGATGCAACCCTGTAAGCATTGCACATCTAGAAGGTGCACAAGTAGGCGCAGGAGAATATGCATTGATAAAGTTCAAACCCTCTATTACAAGTTTTGATATGTTTGGTGTTTCCCAAGGTGTAGCATTGTCCAAATCATTTAATTGTATGTCTTGCCAACCCAAATCATCTACATAAAAAATTATAACATTAGGCTTTATAATAGTTTCTTTTTTTTGTCCATGAGTATTTAAAGGAAAAACTATTAATACTATGACTATAATTACTTTATTAAAAAAGGAGTAGTTGTTTTTCATTTTTGCTTTATGTTCTAAAATATTTATTTTATAATTATTTCCAGTTTAATTTTGCTTTCTTATTTTTAATATCTAACCAAACATCAAGATGTTCAAAAGACCTAGTATAAATATATCCATCGCGCACTGCATAGCCTTTAGGCTTGCCTAACTTTTTCTTATACTGAGGAAACATCTTTAACCAAACAGCAGACGTTTTAACATTATAACCATCATGAGGATAGACATAACTGTATTTTTCGGCACAAACTAAAAAGATACCTAACAAATAATCTAATCGTTTGGTAAAATCTCCATCTTCACTCAAACTTTTTCTTGCATCGTCTATACCTTCTTCAGCATTTTTTAGTGCATCACCAATACCTAAAGACATAGCTATAATATGACCTTCTCTTGCCGATTTCTGAACGGTCTCAATACCTTTAGCCAGATACTCTTCATAAGTCATCCCAAAACCCTCATGCTCAAAAGCCTCAATATATGACCCATTGAAGTACTTTAAATATGCTCTACCTTCATCAATAAATTCAGGCCGAACTCGTATTATATTTGCAATAAGTAAATTATCCTTCCCAAACCTTGTTTTTAATTCCTCCATCATCATATGGTAACCTACCATAAGATTCTGTTGCTTTTCTTTACCCACTCTACTAATAAAAAAACTAGGAACCAATGCTTTTATATTAGCGTCTAAAAACAGACCATCAATAAAAGGGTTATCTGTAACCTTATCAACATGATTTAACCAATAATCACGAACATAGTCCTGTGAAATATCAAAAAAACTTGTTTTACCATTGGGCATTAATGCTTTTTCTCCAGCTTCATCAGTTAAATATGCATCAGGGTGCTCACTTAAAAACAATTCATCTTCTTCATAAGTTCCCCAGTTAATAACTACATTTTTATAATACAATATTTTTAACTTAGCATTAATGGCTTTTACCGCTTTTGCAGCTTCAATAGTTCCCTTTTCTGTTGAACCAAATGAACGACTACCAGTTGTTTTTTCAAAAGTAATCAAAGAAAATTTTGCTAAATATTGAATTTCATCTTTTGTAAAAGCAGTATTTTTTCGAAGATGCATGTATAAAGGCATTTTATCCCAAGAAAACTCTGGTCGATTTTTTATTTCAGATAAGCTATCTTGATTTTGAGCTTCACAAAAACATACAGATGCTTTTAGAAGTAATAATATGGCACAATATTTAAAATTCATAATTCTATTTATTTTTTATTAAGAAATAGGCATACTATCATCTGGAATAATTATGCCAAATAATTACTCCATAGGTTTCAGTTTTTCTTAACTAAAAAACATTAAAGTTGAAACAAAGAATTAATTGCAAAATACTTTTACAAATATAACTTCATACAACAAAAGTTACTTTCTCTTTTTAAACAAAAACATGCTCTAATTGAGCAAGGTAAAATTAGGTGTTAAAATTTGATTTATTTGTGGTTTAAAATTAGTAATTTTTCTTTTTCCCTATATCTCCATACCCAAATTTAAGGTTAATTCTATTAGCAGAGTTAACAATTCTATATAAAACTTGATCAACAATAATTTTCTAAATATGAAGCAAAAAGAAATACTTATTGACTTATGAGAAGTAGGGAAAACAAATCAATTTGAATTTTTAAAACTAAATAATGCATAAAACTAAATTAATATCTATTTGCATATTCTTATAGATTCCTCTTTTAAATCAACTTTATGAACAAAGCGCACAAATCGATCTAAAATAGCATCTACAATGGTTTGTTATCCAATGATTTCATGCCAGTTAACTAAAAACTTAAATTTTCAAACTTATTAAGTAATCCTCATATAAATCATCTTATTGCTCAAATCCTGATTTTGATATATAAAAATATTTCAATTCATGCAATATAGCTTGTTTGCTTTTGTTAAAAACAATTTGATTGTAGAGAAATACTATACCTATTTACTCCTAATGTATACTTATCACAAGTGTAAAAAGTATAAATGGGTAAAAAGAGCAAAATATTGGTTGAAAAAAGCAACAAAAACAAACTAAGGCCTTGTTATTTTTATATTATAACTAAAATATTACTATTACTTAAAATCTTAAACTATTATGAAAAAACAATTACTTTTAATGATTACTGCTTTATCTACTTCCTTAACACTTTCTGCTCAAGGAATAGTTCAATCTGATGTTGCGTTACAAATATTTAATGTAGGTAATACCGCACCTACCGAGGGCTATATTCGGCTAATAAAGGATACTGATTACACTAAAACTTCTACTAGTGGCCCTACAGGTAATGGGTATGAGCAATTTAATGGTGTAACTAGTCCTACTGAACCTAATAATATTGAATTAACTTTACAGTCTACAGCAGACATAGATGCAACTCTTGTTTTTGAATTTAGACAAAGGGCTGATAATACAATGAGTGTTGAAATTACTGTGGGCAGCACTATAACTAAATTTGAAAATCTTAACGAAAGTTCACAATATTACGTACCTACCGGTAATACATTTCGAAGTTTTCTTTTACCTACAGGTGCTACATCTTTTACCAATGGAGTACCTAAAAACATAAAAGTTGACTTACTTACTTCGGGAGGTTCTGGAGAATCTAACCAACATCAAAGAAGGTTTTATAATGTTCAGGTTACAAATACTGCCCTTTTATCAACTAACAATTTTATTACAAAAAATGAAATAAAACTATATCCAAACCCAGCAACAGATAGTTTTGAATTAAACTCAAAAATAGATGTAAATAATGTAAAGATATTTAATATTACTGGTCAATTAGTTAAAACTCTAGAGTCAGTAACAAATAAATATGACATAAGTGATTTAAAATCAGGATTATATTTAGCAACTATAAATACAAATTCAGGTTCTGGAACTGTAAAATTGATAAAACAATAAAACATACATTTTAAGTTTTTTAAGTAAAGGGGTTATAAATAAATTTATAACCCCTTTACTATTTTACAAAGATACTGCCAGAATTTTAGCTGAATTTAAAAATACAACATAAGTACTCCAAGATTTTAAATACTTTAGACCTTGAGTTTTATTTTTTAAAATATTTTGGTTTAGGATTTAGCTTCAGTTATAATAAGCTCACTTCTCCTACAAAATTTTTAAGTTTCTAAATTTGTTGATTATTTGTCTCTATTTTATTTGGCTTAGATTTTGAAACAGCTTTAAAATACTACAAAACAAACATGAAATAAGGTGTTTTACACTGTCTTGCTTAAAATGAGCAAAGATTTGGTTGAATACAGAAAGAGGGGTAGGGGAAACAAACTATAGTTTAGCCCAAACTAATTAATTAATTTAAACTAATTGAAGTATGAAAAAAATTCTCACTATTTTTCTCGTTATGCTATCTGTTCAAGTTTTTTCGCAAGAAAAAAATATTTCTGGAACTGTAGTTGACGACACAGGACAACCCTTGTTAGGTGTTACCATATTAATAAAAGGTATGGCAAAAGGTACCGTAACAGATTTTGATGGTGGTTATACCATAAATGCCAAAACTGGTGATGTTTTGGTTTTTTCTTTTTTGGGTACTGAAACTAAAGAAGTTACAGTAGGTAGCCAAAACACAATAAATGTAACACTTATTACTACCGACACATCTTTAGATGAAGTTGTTGTAGTTGGATATGGCTCTGTAAGAAAAAGTGATTTAACAGGGTCTGTATCTTCAATAAAAGCAGAAGCTATTGAAAATATTGCTGCAGTAAATTTTGAAGAAGCCTTAGCGGGTAGAGCTCCAGGTGTTGTAGTAACTTCTAGTTCTGGAGAACCAGGAAGTCCTGTTAATATTCAAATAAGGGGAATTAGTTCTTTAAATAATAGTCAACCACTATACATTATCGACGGTGTACAAATGGAAAACGGACTAGAAGATGGTCTAGAAGAAAGTAGTGTAGATATAACTTCTGAATCTTTAAGTCCTTTGGCTATGTTAAACCAAGCAGATATTGAGTCTATAGAAATTTTAAAAGATGCTTCTTCAACAGCAATTTACGGTTCACGTGGGGCTAGTGGTGTGGTTTTAATTACTACAAAAAAAGGTAAAGAAGGAAAAGGAGTTGTACAATTGTCTGTAGATTATGGAATCGCTGAGGTACAACGCTTAATTGATGTACTAGATTCTAATGAGTATTATATTATGAATACCGAAAGATTACTTAATGCAGGAAATGAGCTAAATGCCGAAGAAAACTTTTTTTACACCCAAGCTCTAGCAGGACAATTAGAAACAAACAATTGGCAAGAACTTATTTCTCGTGTTGGTACACAATCTACTACAAATCTTAGTTTTAGTGGTGGTACTAAAGATATAAAATATTCGCTTTCAGGAAATCTTTTTCAAACAGATGGACCTGTTTTAGGAAGTTCATTTGACCGTATTAGTACTCGAGCTAGGATAAATGCGAATGTATCTAAAAAGCTAAGTATAGCAGCGAATATAAGTTTTGGTCATCAATTAGCAACCAGAGTTGCAAGTGGTTCTGGAAACTCGTATAATAGAGCTATACGTGCCAACCCATTCGATGGTATTAATGTAGACGAAGACGAGCAAGATCTAGAAGACGGGGATTTACTAGCAAATCCAGTTGCTGATATTCAAAGAAATCCAAACACAACTTTACAAACACAGTTTGTTGGAAACATAGATTTAACGTATAACTTTACAGAGGCTTTGAATTTTAAAACATCTTTTGCGTTTCAAGAAAGAAATAACTCTCAACGTTTTTATCAATCTATTCGTCTTGCTCTTAACGGAAGAGCTAGAACACAAGATACACGCAGAAGCAGAAAAACATTCTCTAATACGCTAAATTTTAATAAAAAGATAGGTGAAAGTAGTATTAATGCCGTTTTAGGACAAGAATTACAAGAAACAACACAAGAAGGAATACGAGTACAAACTACTTCATTCGCTAATGATTTGCTTGGTGTTTATGCTCTAGATTTTGGTACGTTTAACGATAGAGAAAGCCTTACATTTTCTAATGATGTGTTGGTTTCATTTTTTGGAAGGCTTAATTATACACTTAAAAATAAATACTTACTTACATTAACTGGGCGTTACGATGGAGCTTCTAAATTTGCAGCTAACAAAAAATGGGCGTTTTTTAATGCTGCAGCGTTAGCCTATAAACTTTCAGAAGAAGAATTTATTAAAAATATTGATGCCATTTCAGAAATGAAATTTCGAGTAAGTTATGGTACTTCAGGTAACCAAGCTATTAATCCATATCAATCGCTAGATCAATATCAGGGCGATATAACTGCTTTTGATGCAGATGAAAGTACTACGGCAGTCTTCTACCAAAATCAATTACCAAACTCTAACTTAGAATGGGAAACTACCTCTCAAATAGATGGAGGGTTAGATTTAGGTTTATTTAAAAATAGATTTTCACTTACTTTTGATTATTACAATAAAATAACAGATAATCTTTTATTTACAGGACAAAGAATAGGTGCGCAATCTGGATTTACTGCATTTACTCAAAATAATGGAGCTTTAGATACTAAAGGTTTTGAAGTTTCTTTTGATGCAAAAATTATAAGAAGTAAAAAGTTTAAATGGAATTTAACAGCCAATGCTGCCACAGGAAAAACCATAATTACAGATTTAGAAGTTGATTTAACAGAAAGCGGTTGGAATCCTGGATTTATTGATGGTGGCACACAACGATTAATTATAGGCGAAGAAATAGGGGCGTTTTATGGTTATAAAACTGCTGGTATTTCACAATTTGATGATTTCCAAGCTTTTCAAGGTCTAACCAACCAGGAGCAAATAGATCTTTACAATTCAAATCGTAATACACTACACACCTTTGTAGATGGCTATTCAGGAGGCCTCCCCTTTGCTGCCAATTTAACTAAACCAGGTAGCCAATTGTATGAAGATATTTCTGGTCCAGATGGTGTCCCAGATGGTGTAATTGATGACGAAGATCTACAAATTATTGGTCGGGCACAACCAGATGTAACATTAGGGTTGACTAACAATTTTTCTTTTGGTAATTTTTCTCTTAATGTTTTCGTAGATTCTCAACTAAATAAAGACGTATATAACCATGCTAATTATACGTTGTTAAGATTCAATGGCACTAACAACTCAATTGCTGAGGCATTTAATAGATGGACTCCAGAAAATCCAAGCACAGTATATCCACGTGTAGATATAAATAATGGTAATAGACCTTTTAGCGATAGATTTATTCAAGATGGTTCATTTATACGACTACAAAATGTTACCCTTAACTATAATTTTTCCAAAGAACTTACTGATAAATTAAAAATAAGCGCCTTACGATTATACGTATCAGGCACAAATTTGGCTATATGGACAAAATATACAGGATTTACACCTGATGTAAATTCATTAAGATTTAATACCAGATTAGGTCACGATATGTCCAATGCACCTCCAAGACGACTTATTCGAATGGGACTAAATATGAAATTTTAAAAATAAAATAATTTAAAAAGTATAAATATGAAAACGAAATTTAAAATTAGTTTGTTGCTTTTTACACTTTTCATAAGTATATCTTGTGAAGAATATCTTGAAGAAACACCACCAACATTTGTTTCTGCAAGTAATTTTTGGCAAACAGCTAGCGATGCTAGAACAGGAGTTGATGGCGCTTATCAGAGTGCAAATACTGCGTACCGACGGTGGATGGGCCATATTGATATGTTTACTGACGATGTGGTATGTAGACCAAGTCCACAAGTAGCTCAACAACTTGATTTTGCACAACATACCCTAGATGCAGAAAATTTTGTTGTAAGTGATATTTCCTTCGGAGGTATTTATCCTAGTCTATGGCAAGGTATTGCAAGAGCCAATACTGTATTGAAATTCGTTCCAGACATAAATATGGATGAAACCGAAAAAAATATGATTTTAGGCGAAGCAAGAGCATTAAGAGCATTTTACTATTACAGATTGATAAAAATATGGGGAGATGCCCCAATGATTACTGAAGGAATTGAGGTTAAGGCCGATTTTAGTAAACCTAGAACAGACGTTAATACCATTTATGATGAAGTTATAATTCCAGATCTTAAGTTTGCTGAAGAACATTGTAGCGATGGACTTCACATTGATGGTCATTTTACAAAATGGACTGCCAAAATGATTTTAGCAGATGTGTACCTGAATCGTGCTGGTTGGTACAGAACCTCTAAAACAGGAGAAATTGTTCAAGGTGATCAAGCAAACTGGGCATTAGCAAGAGATAAGGCTAAAGAAATTATAGACGATTCTCCACATTCTTTAAACACTGCGCCTTTAGTTGAAGGTGAGGAAATAACTCCCGCTTATGGCGTAGCATGGAAAAATCCATATACTCCAGAATCCATATTTGAACTATCCTACATACAAGTGCAAAATTTTGGTACATGGTACAGTCGTAACATTAATATGCAAAGAAATGGTGCTCCATATTGGGGAACCAATAATGATACACCTTTATTAAATACTCCTGATAGTATAGCTTTAACTGTTAATAATGCTAGCATGCGCTTTGTCCCATTTACTGGAAGGCTTAATATAATTGGTTCTAATCTAGTCACGCCAGATCTTTGGGATGCGTTTGAAGATGGCGATGAAAGACGTGATTATGGTTTAATGACTAGATATGATGATTATAATTCTACAAATGCACCAAGAACAATACTATGTAATCCTACATTTAGAAAACTAGCAGATATGGATTACTTTCTTGGAGAACCCGATACGAATTTCCAATACACTACTCAAAACCTTATAATATATAGATATGCTGAAGCGCTATTAGTTTATGCTGAGGCGCAAAACGAAGCCGATGGTGCGCCTAACGCAGAAGCATATACTGCAATCAACGCACTTAGAAATAGAGCTGGTTTAGCAGATTTAACTCCTGGGCTATCTCAAGATGATTTTAGAAAAGCTGTTTGGAATGAGAGACGTGTAGAACTTCACGCAGAATTTAAGCGTAAATTCGACCTCATGAGAACGAATAGATTGAAGCAAGAAACTACAGACATCAACCTTGAATGGTCTGTAGCACAAGGTATTTATATCTCACCAACGCAAGATAGTACACGTGTTTACACTTATGCTGCAAATACTTACATTAATAACAGATGGGAGTATCCAGATCGTGAGTGGTTGTGGCCTATACCACTACAAGAACTTCGTTTAAATGAAGAGAATGGATGGTATCAAAATGCAGGTTATTAATAATCTATAAAACCTATTTTTAATAAAAGGGCATTTAGGATTCATTCCAAATGCCCTTAAATATCATTAAGAATATCTAATGATAACTGCTGTAGATTTAATTATTTTTAATAAACAAATCAAAATTTCTTCAAAATTATACAACAACTATTTAATAATAAAATTAAAATGACTTTAAAGAAAGTAAAAAGACTTTTTTTCCTTTTCGGATTGTCACTCATTTTAAGCCTGAATGCTTCAGCACAAGAAAAAACCGAAAGTATGGATAAAATGTGGGGAAGTACTGAAGTATCAGTAGATGCTTTAAAAAATGGCAAAGGAAAACTTTTTGATGAAGGCAATTTTGGGATGTTTATTCACTGGGGACTTTACTCAAAACTAGCTGGTCAATGGAAAGATAAAACCTATTATGGTATTGGTGAATGGATTATGAATCCAAGAGTAGCTGATATTCCTCTTAAAGATTATATGCAAATTGCCAATGAGTTTAATCCTGTAAATTTTGATGCTAAAAAAATAGCAAAATTAGCAAAAGATGCTGGTATGAAATATATTATAATAACTAGTAAGCATCATGATGGCTTTGCAATGTTCGATTCTAAAGCTAGTGATTTTAATATTGTAGATGCAACACCTTTTGGTAGAGATCCAATGCATGAATTATCTGATGCGTGTCATGAATTAGGGTTAGGTTTTGGTTTCTATTACTCACATAATCAAGATTGGACAGCTCCTGGCGGTAGCGGTGGCCCTAAAGTTGATGCTAAAGGAAGAGAAGCATCATTCAAAGAATATTTTTATAGTAAATGTAAGCCTCAAGTTAAAGAGATCTGTACTAACTATGGTCAAATTGATTTTGTATGGTTTGATACTCCTAGAAATATGAAAAAAGAGTATGTAGTTGAGTTAGCTAATATGGTTAGAGAGTTACAACCAAAAGCTATGATGTGTAGTAGAATTGGACATGGCTTAGGTGATTATTCCAGTAATGGTGATATGGAAGTACCAACAAAAAATATTGAAGGGTTATGGGAAACCTGTGATACCAATAATGATTCTTGGTCTTATGCATGGTATGACAATAATTTTAAAAACCCTAAAGAAATATTAAATAGGCTTGTTTCAACAGTCGCTAGAGGCGGTTCCTATTTATTTAATGTTGGTCCAACAGGCACAGGGGAAATACCTGAAATTGGTACTCAATTTTTAGAAGAAGCAGGGAATTGGATAAAACGATACCCTCAAGTTATATATGGAGCGGGTCCTTCTCCATGGGGTCATGCGTTACCATGGGGTGATGTAACAACTCAAGGAAATTCTTTATTTCTTTCAGTATTCGATTGGCCTACTGATGATAAATTATATTTACCTGGATTAAAGAGTGAAATAGAATCTGCAGCTATACTAACAAAAGATTCAAAACATACGATAAATTTTTCTATAGAATCAAACTGGGTAGTATTTAATCTTCCTTTTAAAAAGCCTACTCAGCCTGCAACTGTAATTGAAGTGAAAATGAAAAATAAAGCAAGTGAAACTATTGTTGAAAAAGAAATTGGTATATACCCAAATATCAATAGCACACTTTTAGCTGAATTAGGAGAAGTTATTAATGCAGAACACGAAAAAATTCGTTGGATGGAAAAATTTGGAGAGTGGAAACATGCACATCAAGTTAGTAATTGGAAAGAAGACAGTGCTGTTGAATGGCAAGTAAACGTTAATGAAACTGGATATTATTATGTAGATCTTTGTTACAGAGGTGATAATAGGCTCGTATGGAAGATATCTACTGATGAAGGTGTTACTGTACAAAATCAACAAGCAGCAACAGAAAAATATGTAAATTATAATATGGGTATTTTAGAATTTAAAAAACCAGGTAAACATACTATTTCAGTATCATTAGTTGATGGTGATACAAAAACTTCAAGTTTAAAATCAATGCTTTTAAAGCCAGCAAAATAATCAATAGTATAAGCTTTAAAATAAGAAAATATTAAATTCGTATTTAAAATTAGTTAAACACTAAAATAGATGAATAGTAAAATTTTAATAGTACTAATTGTTTTAATTGAATTTATTATTTCATGCAAATCAGTAGAAAAAAAGAACACTGACAATATAGCTAGTAAAAAACCCAATATTATTTTCATATTTGCTGATGATTGGGGTTATGGTGATTTAAGTAGTCATGGAAATACTTGGATACAAACTCCTTATCTTGATAAAATGGCAAGTGAAGGTATTGATTTCACCAACTTTACAGTAAATAGTCCTGTTTGTTCACCAAGTAGAACTGCTGTTATGACAGGCCAATTCCCTGCTAGAAATAGTATACACGAACACTTTGCTAGTCTAAAGAATAATCATAATCGAGGTATGCCAGATTGGTTAGATACTACAGTTCCATTATTACCAAAGCTATTACAAGATGCAGGATATACAACTGGTCATTTTGGAAAATGGCATTTAGGTAAAGCACCAGATGCCCCAACAGAAGATGCTTATGGATATGATGCTTTTGCAACTTTCAATGGATCTGATACCAATAGAATAAAACCTAATGGATTAGCTTCAGTAGATCATGCAGAGGTATTTATTAAAGAAAATAAAGACAAGCCTTTCTTTATCAATCTATGGTTACACGAATCACATTTAGCTCATTTTCCTCAAGATAGATATATGGAAAAATTCAGCAATTTAGATGAGCAAAAAAGAGTTTATGCTTCTATAATCGCTGAAGGTGATGAAGGTGTAGGAAGAATATTAAATCTATTAAAAAAATTAAATATAGATGATAATACGTTAGTTATTTTTTCTTCTGATAATGGTCCAGAAGCAACAAGAGGTATTGAGCATAAACAACATAATGGCAAGAATTATGGAGGCTACTACTCTGTTGGGGAAACAGCTGGTTTAATAGGTCAAAAAAGATCGCTTTATGCTGGTGGAACTCGTGTTCCATTTATTGTAAGATGGCCAGCAACTACTCCCAAAGGGATAAAAGATACTACTTCTGTAATTACCGCTGTAGATTTACTGCCAACATTTGTAGATATATCTGGTGCAAAAATGCCTGAAAACTTTACTCCAGATGGAGAAAATGTAGTTGCTGCTTTTAAAGGCGAAAACTTTAAAAGAGAAAAAGTTATTTATTGGGAATGGAAAGGTGTTATCTCTAAAGACTATACATGGCCTTCTATAGGACTTCGCGATGGAGATTGGAAACTGATTACCAACAAAGATTTAAATAGAACTGAATTATACAACATCAAAAACGATTGGGCAGAAAAAACAGATTTATCTAATGAAAAACCCGAAATTGTAAAAGCGCTACAGGAAAAGTTAGATGCATGGAAAAAAAGCTTACCAACCTCACCAAAAGAAAGCTGCATTACTAAAGTGAGTAAATAAACTTATATGAAAAGATAGCATTATTTTTCTGTCTATACTCCCAATTTACTTATCAATAGAAATTGATTATTTTTTTTCAGGATAATTTAGCATACCCACATCATATTTTATTTTCCAAGAACCATCGTTTTGCTTTTCCCAAATATGTAAAGCCTTAAAACGTTCTGTTGTAAAAATGTCATATGCAATATTCCCTTCTATCCTAATTTCAATATACTCCCTCTCGGCTTTCCAATCCTTTTTATTACCAGATTGGGCTACCTTATTACAAATAGCTTCTCTTTCTTCAAAATACTCCTTTATTTTTATTCTGTCCCAAACATAAGGTTCGGTATGCAAACGTTTTGCATCAGCAGTAAAGTAACTTTCGACTTTTAAGAAATCATTATTAGCCCATGCTGTTTCATAATCATCAATAGCGAGCATAAGTGCTTTCATTTCAGCTTTATCATCTTGACAGGCAAAAACTGCCAAGAAAAATATCATTAATAGCATTCTAGATTTCATTACCATTGTTTTTAGACATTTGACGACCTTAAAATATAAAGCGCATAAATATAATGCGCTTTATAAAACTAACTCAAAACTTACTAAAAACTTACTAAAAAAACTATTTATAAACTTAATATCTATAATTAACAGCTAATATATTTCATTTAACTACGTTAATCTTTCTCAAATCGGTCAACTTCTTTCTCTATCATTGTAATTAAAAATTAAATGTAAAAAACAGAAAATATTTATCTTAGTCCATACTACTAATGGGTGTTAGTTTAATTGTTTTTAAACTTGCCGTTTTTATAGCTCCGTTTACAAAAGACACAGATATAGTATGCTTCCCTGGCTTATTAAAGTTTAAATTCCCTATTTGAAAAAAGTTATAAATATGTGATGAGCTTTGTTCATTTTGAATCATCGTACCTTCGCTTGTTTCTACACGCCAAACCATTCTACCTTCTCCTGCATAATTAAGATCTACTTGATAATAGCCGGGTTCTTTAACATCAATTTCCCAAATCACTTTACCATTTAAATCCCAGTTTTTAGCCTGTTTAATATGCTTCCATTCACCAAATTTTTCCATCCATTCTTTTTCTAAAATCTCACAGTTTTCAGCTTTAGCCATGTCAACAGGGATAATAGTTGGGTATACCGGGTCAAGTCCAACCATTTTATCAATTTTAGGTTCACCAGCCAATTCAACTTCAATAACTGAAATCAATTTCTCAGGTCTTTTTGCAGGAAGCTGAAGCGTGACCCAGCTATTTTCTTTTGAAGTTTTTATTGGTTGGAGCTCACCATCTACCAAAAGGTTAGCAGATATTATATTATTTTCAATACCAGGAATTGTAATTTCCCCATCTAAAGGCCATTGATATACGCATAAATTAAGTTTATTACCTGATACAGTTACATCTCCCCAAGGTAATGCATGACCCCACGGCGATGGCTTTGCTTTATATATAATTTGTGGATATTTATTTATCCATTCACCAGATTCTTGAAGATAAGCCACGGCTTGTGTTGGCACACTACCATCTGGTTTCGGTCCAATGTTTAACATATAGGTTCCTCCTCTTGCTACTGTAGAAATAACATTCTTTAAAATTAACTTTGGGCTTTTCCAGTTTTCATCATACCAAGCATATCCCCAAGAATCATTTGTTACATCAACAGTTTCCCATAAACCTTCTATATTTTCAACAGGGATATTCATATCGCCTAAAGACAAATAATCGCCTAACCCATGCCCTGCACGTCCAGAAATTAAAGCTTTTGGTTGGTTCTTTCTCACTACCTCAACCAATTCTTCTACATATTTTTTTTCCATATCTCCAGGCGTATCAAACCATACGAGTGCTATATCTCCATATTCAGTAGTTATCTCTTCAACTTGTGGTAAGCATTTATATTTAAAATAATAATCAAAATCAACTTTTTCACCTTTCTCATTTAAAGTAGGACCTCCATTACCTCCGGGGAATGTCCAATCTTGATTGTGTGAATAATAAAATCCGAAACCAAGCCCTAAATCTTTACATGCTTTAGACAACTCTTTCATAGGATCGCGTGCAAAAGGTGACGCTTTAACGATGTTAAAATCGTTAATTTTAGAATCGTGCATAGCAAATCCATCATGATGCTTACTAGTTACTACGATGTACTTCATTCCAGCATCTTTAGCTAATTGAGCAATTTCATTAGCATTAAAGTTTATAGGGTTAAATTTTTTGGATTCTGCCATATATTCCTCAACAGGAATATTTGCCCTTCTTGGATTCATGATCCATTCACTAATACCATAATACGTAGAATCTTTCCATTTATTAGCTATGTTAGAATAAATACCCCAATGGATAAACATAGCGTAATTACCATCATCAAATAAATCATTTCTGGGTGTCGTTGAAGATTTTTTGATATCTTTTTGATCACCCCATATTTCATTCATTTCTGGAGTTTTAGTATCTATTTTTTCTTCAGTTTTCTTTTCTGGCGAGTTACAACCTAAAATTAAAATAGATAATATTATGATTAGTATTTTTCTCATAATCCAATATTTACTTTTTATAAAATTATTTTAATTTACTATATTTTACTCTCAAATTTACATAATTTATATGACTAAATGTTTCTCTAATCAATCAATCTACTTAATGTTTAAAAAGAGTGTAATACACTGATTTTAAAATACTTATTACAAATATTATAAATAATATTTATTGCTGAAATCAATCCATAAACTTATCCGTAATGAATTAAAAAAATCAATAAAATTTTAATATTAAGTTAAGAAAATTTATGTTCTGAAACATTTTAAGTGATTATCCTTAAATTATAAACAGAACACGAAATGTTTTTTTCAATAAGTGTATTTGTATTGAGAGACCTGAAATTAATTTAGGCAATTAAGAGAGTAGTAGAATTATATTGGACGGATTTTAATATCCTCCATTCCATTTAAATTGTCTTTTACCTTTAATTTTTTAATTTGGTGAGTTTGTATAACTGCAAAGCTTAGGATGACTATAATATATGCTTCGTGATTTATTAGTCTTCAATAGGTAATCTCAAAACTGTCCTTTCACTATTCGGGAAATCAGCTTCTAAATAACTATCAACTTCATTTCCACTCAACCATTGCAAAGCTCTCACCATTGATTGTTGAAATGCAGCACAACGCATACTTGGTGGCCATTCTTGATTTTCCCACAGGTGTCCATAAGTAGAACAATATACCCTGCCCTTTCCAAACTTTACAGTCCATTCCATAGGAAAGTTCAATGCTGTTTCTGGTTCTTTGGCATACGATAAGACTTCTAAATTTTCGGTTGTACCTCTTCCATAGCGATAAACCTCTACATCGGCAGCTTTCCATGATTTAGGCATTCCTTTATGAATAGGATGATTCCCTATTCGGGTTATTAATGCATCTGTACGTGCACCATGTCCTGTGTTTTGGCCTTCTCCTTTTGGTATAATCTCTAACTCCTCTTTGTCATTAATTATTACTGCTTCACCAAAATCTTTATTTCGCCAACCTAAAGCTATCATTTTATTATATGCAGACCAGCCTTTAAAAGCATTCGTTGCACCATGATACATATAAACTCCACCACCTCCTGATGCATATTTTTCGAAAGATTGTTTTACCTGATTAGGCCATTGCAAACTATCTTCTTTAAAAATATTATTGCAAGTTTGTATAATAACTGGGTATTCATTAAAATCAGGATTCCAATTTTTCCATTCTGTTTCGGTTTCTTTTATATTTGGACACGTACTTACTGATACATTAAACTTACCACTAGATTCCAATATAGCTTTTAAATATTTTGTGTTAGTAAGCCAATTATGATTACTAAAACCATCAATAATTAATACTGGTATTTTAGCAGAATTGTGATTATTATTGTCAATTGATTTCTTATTAATTTGAGCATTTAAGCCAGTAATCCCTAAAATCAAAATGATAAACTGTATTACATACTTTTTACTATTGTAACTTTTCATAAATTGTTTACACCATTTTTATTTAGTATCATCTACTAACCAAATCAAAGCATTCAGCACTAGTTGCTGAAAATGACGATTAGTAACAGCTCCCATACTATGCCCCAATGAGGTATAAAACACTTTTCCTTTCCCATAATTTCTAGTCCAAGCTATTGGTGTTTTTTGACCTTCATGCTCTGCTTCAATGAGTACTATAGAGCCGTCAGCTTCTGTATTATAAAAATACATTTCATCGTAAATTTCAAAATCTCCAATATTTTTAGTTATTGGATGCTCTTGTTTTTTTATTACTACTGGAAACGTATGAATTGGAGGATGTGTTTTAAAAACTGCTCCAATAATCTCAGTATAAATTGGCAAATGTTCCTTGTCTTTCTTTAAAGCAGCTGTAGCGGAATGAAGTCCTAAAAGTGGTTTACCTTGTTCAACAGCCATCTTAAATCCTCCCATTTGTTCATCAGAAAAATGAGTTGGCATACCATTCATTATAATCACATCATAGGCATCCAATGGTCTGGTAAATACACCAAAATCTTCCGAGTATGTAATATAGTATTCATGCTTTAACTCTAAAAACCTTCTAAGTATAGATGCTACTCCCAAATGGTCGTGCCAATTACCACCCGCCATATATAGAATATGTGTTTTACCTTCTGGGTTTCTATCTTTATAATCATAATCATGATTTTGAGCTTGAAAAGACAAGGCCATCATGAATAATATTCCAAAAGCAATAGTATTCCTTTTAAAGTGTTCCATTTAATTTAATTTTTTTAGTTGAATATCTTTAAACCTTATTTTCAATTCGTTCTTAGCATGAACTTGGAGTGCGATTTTACCAGACATCCCTACATGTTGTTCTTGGTGAATAGCATCATCCAGTACCCCAGACCCATCAAAATCTGTTACTAAAACTCCATTAAGAAACGATTGTATCATGGTGCCTTTACAAATAACATGAAGTTCGTTCCAAGAAGGATTATCATCTGAATAATAAAAAATTTTGTTATTTGCGTCTTCTGGCTTAAGCCTAGCGTTTGGCATACTCGGATAAATCCATCTATTGTAGCCATCAGACTCATCATAAAGTAATGCTGTGCGAAATGGTGCTGGTGGATGAATATCAAATTGCGGACCATCAATATCGCCTCCTTCATAAAATCGACTGCGTACTTGCAATCCACTATTTCCAGGACTATCTCTATAAGCTTGAAATTTGAGTTTCAGTTCAAAATCAGTCAACTCTTCTTCATAAAACAACCATACAGCACCATGGTCTTTGTCCCCTATGGTGTTACAAAAAATACTTTCATTATCTACAGTCCAATAGTTTTTTTCTAAATCTGAAGAATTTCCATAAACCTTCCAACCCTTTAAAGTTTCACCATCAAATATGGAGAAGAAATCTGCTGGTTTTAATTCTTTAACTTCAACATAATCTATCATGGCACCTATACCATCAGCTCCATAATAAGTATCTTCAAAAGAAAGTGTAAATTCAGTACCTGTAGCCTTAATCGTGTAGGTATACTGTTGCCATATATTGTGTACTGGCTCTAATTTTGCGATTAAATCGTCATCATTTACAGTAAAAGCAAAATGACTTTCACGCTCAGATACTTTTGGTCTTGCCTGTGCATAAAATGATACTTGATAATATGCATCTTTTTTAACTGGAACAGATTGAAATAATTTATAACCTTTACTGTTTGCTAATTCCGCATAATGGTCTCCTTGAACGGGTTGTACATTTAATATCGTTTTATGATGCCTTTCTATACTATCTCCTTTTGATTGCCAATGGGAATTTCCATCTTCAAAACTGCTATTCTTTATTAGGTTTTGAGAAAAAACACTTGTACTTAACATACAAATAAGTAAAAGCAAATGTTTTTGTCCTATCATTTCAAAAGTTTTTAGGCATCACGTTTGTTTATAAACGGTACAAAATTTCAAACCCATCATTCAATTTGATTCCAAAGTCTGTATGGATCATCGTGCTTTATCATTTGCTCTAATAATAACGCTTCCATCTCTGCAAGTTTATCAGCATATTTTGGATTATCCGCCAAATTAGTTTCCATTTCCCCAGATTTCTTATGTTCAGGGAGATACTCATTAGGGTTTTCAGCAATATTAAATAATTGAGTTTCTCTTACCTTACCATCCATAACATCATACTTTATGAGTTTCCAATCTCCTTTCTTAACACTACGCATACCTGGTTTTGTTCCTCCAGAATACACTCCGTACAAAACATCTCGAACAGTTTCTTTTTTACCATCTAATAGCGGTTTTAAACTAGTTCCCTCAACAGTTTCAGGTTGTGGAATTCCTGCCAAATCGCAAAGCGTAGGTAATATATCTAATAAATAAGAATTACCTTTTAATCGCTTACCACCTTCTATTCCTGGGCCTTTTATAATGAAAGGTACACGCCACGTATGCTCGTATAAGTTTTGTTTTCCTGTTAAACCGTGTCTACCAATAGACATCCCATGGTCTGAAGTGTATATAATGTATGTGTTATCCAATTCTCCCATGTCTTCGAGCTTTTTCAATACTTTACCGATTTGGATATCTATATTTTCTGAACAGGCATACTCACGTCCCAACTCATTACGAATGGTTTGCTCATCTCTATTTTTCCATACGCCACTCACTTTTTCTTCGTCTCTTAAATTTGGGTGACCGTGAAAAAATGGATGTTCAGGAAGATAATTATCTTGTAATGGAGGTTGTTTAGCATTCGCTGGAGGAAGACTAGATTCGTCCTTATGGTTTGTAGCTCCATATTTAGCGAGAAGTTCAGGTGTACCATCCCGAATATCGTGAGGATGCGAAAATCCGAAGTAAATTAAAAATGGGGCTTGCTCTTTGTTATTTTTACGCATTTCCAAATAGTTCAAGACTTGTTTTGAATGCCAAGCACTACCAGTTTCTTCTGTTCCTCCTCGTTTTGTGGCATCGTATACCTCAGTAAATTGCTCATTTGCTGCTGCATACGAATTCCCCTTTTTACAGGTTCGCATAGTTTTATACCCTGCTCTATTAAAAACGGCACCTATTGTCTGCTTTTCTAAACTATCAGGAGCGTTGGGGTTTTTAAATCCTCTATAAGAAGGTAAATGCCAGAGTGATCGTCCGCTCATAATCATATGTCGAGATGGTGTACAAACAGCACCAGACCAAGACCCCATATGGTAGGCGTTATCTAAAACCAAACCATCTTCTGCCAACTTACTTATATTTGGTGTTTCCAAAATTGATTCTGGGTCATATACCTGTAAATCAAATGGTGACTGGTCATCAACTAAAACGAATAAAAAATTAGGTCGCTTTTCTTCTTTAGGTTGTTTTTCTACACTTTTACAACTACCTAGAACTAGAAAAAAACCAAATACAACTAATAAACATAGTTTAAAATTTTTATTCATATTTTATACGATATTATTGTGAACCTCCTAAAGTACTAAATAGTAGCTTTAAGAGGTTCAATATTTAATATTTACTTTTAATTCACTTTTTCAACATCAATGTAAAACGCATTGCATGGTGTTCCGTCTTCCATATCAAAATAGGCTAAAAGCTCTGTTTCGCCTTGAGCAACTTCCATTTCAAGCACTGCAGCTTCTTCATTATTATCTACATCAACTTCAGCATTATTATCAGCTATTTTCAAATATGCTTTACTAAACTTCATAGATTTTCCATTAGCAATTGGAGCTTCATAAAGGGTTTCTGGTTTTCCATCATTTAATGCTGCACTAAGTGCCAAACCACTTTCAGAAGGCCATCGTCGCAAATGAAATCTATATTTACCCGCTTTAACAAAATTCACAGTAAATGGTGCGGGTTCCATGGGTTTCCCTGCTCGAATCATTTGTTGATTCCATGGTGGGTAAAAATCAATAGTTCGAGCGTCATGACAGGTAATTGCATCAATATCATCTACTCCTAAATCTATAACAGAAAATTTGGTTTCTTTAATAACATCTTCCCACCAAGTTTCGTAAAAGGCATTCATTTCTGCTACTTTTTCAGGGAATTTATCCGCTAAATCAATGGTTTGCCCAGGGTCATCTACGATATTATAAAGCTCTTTACCCTTTATTAAACGCCAGTTATCATCCATAACACAACTGTTTTTTCCTTTTTCAGGCCAAGGAATACGTTGTGTATCTGTTACTAAATATCGTTCTGGAGCATCAGACTTTCCTAGAAGATAATCACTTATATCGGTACCATCCATAGTCTTTTTTGATACAAATTTCTGATTAGTTAGAGTAACAAATGTTGGCAATACATCTACATGGGCAGTTAAATCGTTCAAACTTTTACCTCCTGTTAATCCGCCATCTGGCCATCTTACAATAAAAGGCACTCTATGTCCACCATCATATTCACTTCCTTTTGTTCCACGCATGCCTACATTATATCCAAATACTTCATTTGTTTTATCATTCACTTTGTAACCTCTTGCGGTACCATTATCAGTAGTAAAAACTACAATGGTATTATCGGCAATACCCAATGCTTCCAATTTATTCAATAATTTTTTGAAATTATCGTCAATATTAGTAATCATGCCATAAAAACGCTTTTGAGTTTCCTCTATACGGGTTTCATCTTTATATAAATCATAATATTCCTTTGGAAGGTTGTAAGGACCATGAGGCGCATTTAAACTTAAGTAACAAAAGAAAGGTTCGTCTTTTTTAGCTTCAATAAAACTTAAAGCTTCATCAAACCAGATATCTGTACAATAGCCTTGTTTTTTTTCTGGAACGCCATTTCTGTAATAAGAATCATCAAAATAATCGTTATTCCAATAATCTGGAGTTTGTCCAACACCTCCACCACCATGGTAAAATGTTTCGTCAAAACCTCTTTCGTAAGGTCTAAATGGATGATTGTCACCTAAGTGCCATTTACCAAACATACCCGTTTTGTATCCATTATCTTGTAGTACATTAGCAATAGTAACTTCTTCTCTATTTAACATAGAGGCACCCATAATGGTATGCCAAACACCGTTTCTATTACAGTTTCTTCCTGTTAATAAACCTGCTCTTGTAGGTGCACATGTCGTCCCTACGTGGTAATTGGTTAGGTTTACCGACTCTGTAGAGAATTTATCTATGGTGGGTGTTTTTATAATTGGGTTACCTGTATGTCCCAAATCTCCATAACCTTGGTCGTCTGTAATGACAAACACGATATTTGGTCTCGTGTCTATTTCTTCGTTTTCTATTTTTTTAGCATCTTCCTTACAAGAAGTAAGGCTTATTGAAATCATTACTAATAAAAAATAAGATGTTGAAAAGTTCCTTATTTTAAAAAATTCAAAAACATGTTTTAGCTTCATAATTGATTTTTAGTTTATGTTAGTATTTTAATATTTATGCTCTTCTTATTACAAATCATTCATCCATTCTAACTGAGACCATCTTTCTGGACCATCATTATTTTGTTTAGCGCCTTCTGTACTCCTACCGTTTAAAACAATTTGCGAAAGTTCTTTTCTGTATAGTTCTAACAGTTCAGATTTTTCATCTTGTAAATTATGTTCTTCGCCAATATCATTACTTAAATTATATAATTGAAATTTAGGTAAACTATCAATGGCTTTATCATTAGGTCTTGGAAAACTCCACCCTCCAGAACCTGGACAAAAAATCGCTTTGTAATCACCTTTGCGATAAGCAAAAGAACCATTTATAGAGTGATGAACAATACTTTCTCTTTTTGGAAAACTAGATTCAACCCCGAGTGCAGATAAGAAACTGTAACTATCCTCAGCTATATTATCAGCAATTTTCATGTCTAAGGCATCAGCAATCGTTATAAAAAAATCTGTAGTGCACACCAATTGATTAGATTTTGCAGATTTCACCTTTTCTGGCCACCTAACTATAAATGGTACGCGATGACCGCCTTCAAAAATATCGGCTTTATGGCCACGGAACACATAACTTGGATCATGGTTTTTTGTTGCCAATTGCTCATAATCTGCTTTATTAGAACAGCCGTTGTCACTTGTAAAAACTATTATGGTATTATCTGCAATACCTTGTTTTTCCAAGGCATTCATCACTTCACCAACAACCCAATCTACCATTAACACAAAATCGCCGTAGGGATTATCTAATCCACTTTTACCTTTAAATTCATCTGTTGGTAAAATAGGTGTGTGAGGTGCCGGTAAAGGCATGTACATAAAGAAGGGCTGGTCACTTTTTGCATGTTCACTTATAAAATCAACTGTTCTGGTTGTAATTTCTGGTAAAACTTGTTCATGTACAAAATCGTCGGATGTTAATCCCTTGCGCCACATACCTTGATCGTCAGTATTTTCAGTAAATTTAGTTGGCACCATTGTAGCTTGGTCATTTTCTACCCATACATAAGGTGTCATATCTAAAGAGCCATTAAATCCATACCAATAATCGAACCCATTAGAAGTAGGTCCATTTTTTATTTTCTTAGAAAAATCAACAGAATCTTTACCCTTTTCGATGTTTGCCCAATCCCAACCTAAATGCCATTTACCAATAGCTGCTGTGTTGTATCCATTAGATTTTAATAATCCTGCAATAGTGGTTCTATCTTTAGGTATTAAAGCTGGACTATACCCCTGTAAAACATGCTTTTTTAATTTTGAACGCCAATTATAACGTCCCGTTAATATACCGTATCGTGTTGGCGTACATACGGAACTGCTAGTATGTGCATCTGTGAACAGGACACCTTCTGAAGCTAGTTTATCAATATTAGTTGTTTTTATTTTAGAATCTTTATTATAACTTGACACATCGCCGTAACCTAAATCATCGGCTAAAATAAAAATGATGTTAGGCTTACTCTCAACCTTTTTAGTTTGTGCTTTTCCACAACCATAAAATGAAAACACTAATAATTGCAAAACGAGTATGCTAAATATTTTACTTTTCTTCATAAACTATTAAATCTTATATTATTACAGATAAATTTTTACTCTTTATTTCTTCTCATAGTTTTTCATCTATGAAAGTGTTAATATATTGGTAGTTAAATACAATATTCTCAATTTGGAAGTTATAGAAATATGTATTTTGTTTCGCGTTTTGCGTTCAAAAAAAGAAAACATAATAAACGAACTTGGTTTATTTATGTTAATCTTTATTATCGAAAATGTAAAGATTCTAAATTTATTACAAATAATGATTCTCTTTTCAACCAACTTTATGCTCAAATCAAACATTATAAGAGTTAATAATTTTTTAGAGATAATAGCTAAACCTTACAGCAAAAGTGTAGAATATAATTTTTTTTGGATGTATTTTTTAGTCATTCACTTCAATTGTAGCAAAAGTTTTGATCTATAAAATAGAAGGTTATTAATATTGTTTTTTTTTAAACCTTTTGAGATTGACTAACCTCATTAATAAATTTTCAAAAAAAAAGCCAGTGAACTTAATCACCGGCTTCTTGATTCTTGATTTATAGTTTACTTCTTAATTATTTTTCTTGTGTAAGTTTCATAGTCATCAGAAACTTTTATGATATATAAACCTGAAGATAAATTGCTAAAATCAACTGTATTACTTCCATTTTTAATAGCACCAGAATGGATGGTTTTACCTAAGTAATCGATAATTTCTATTTTAGCCGCTTCTACTTTAAAACCTTTCAAATCAATGTTAATGTTACCAGACGTTGGGTTTGGATATACAAAAAGTCTATTTGTTTTTGTATTATCTTCAATTCCAAGTATATCATCTCCAAATACTTGTACTTCAGCAAGATTGAGTGTTAAGGTTAAGTTAGATACAATTCTTATAATCTTGCCAACTGCCCCTTCAGGATTTACTGTTACAGAAGGACTCGGTTCAGTAGTAATTCTTTCTGAATATGTTGTAGTACGATTAGCATCAAGAACAAATACTGTAAAATCACCCAATCTATCAGAACAACAACCATTTGTTCTATTAAATACATTGATATCATTAATGTTGTATTCAGCACCAAGATCTACTTCCCACCAAGCACTAGGGCCTTCTGCAGCGGTTACAGAACCTCCATTAAAGTTTCCATTTGTGTCATTATCAATAGCACGAGAAGCAACACCACCACTCAATGTTGGTGATGATTGTGTCGCTGTACCATTTAAGGCTAGATTATCTGAAGGAATGATTATAGTCTCAGTAACTACTAATTGTCTTACAACATCTGTAGCTGCTAAGAAATTAGCGTTTCCAGGTTGTGATGCCGTTATATTAGTAACACCAACACCTTGTATTTGAATTGTTCCGTCTACAACAGTTGCCACAGCTGGATTTGAACTAGTAAGTGTAACATCTAAGTCTGAAGTTGCATCTACAAACGGAGAAAAATCAGGATCATTCACGTCTTTTTCAGGTAACTCTGCAAATGAAATAGACTGAGGTATAGGGTCAGTCGTTGGCTCACCAGAATCAACAACCGATAAAAAACGAGTTATAAAAGGTGCATGACGATAATTGTCATCACCATTTTGTCTTGCTGTAATACGTGTCATTCCTTTACCTACAAGCTTAATTTTATTATCAACAATAACAGCAACTTTAGGATCTACACTAAGATAAGTAACATCTAAACCAGAGGTTGCAGTAGCACCTGGATCTATATCTGCACTTCCTAATGTTACAGGGAGCATAGCAGGAAAACTTATAGATTGAGGAGTTTTAACTTCTTCCCCAGCCAAAAAAGCACATTCAGGCCTTACATAAGGTGAAAACGTAATGTTATTTTCTAAAAACTTTTGGTTAATATAGATCAGGATAGCATGTTCATCATCCTTTATGGTTCCATCTGTACTGGTACACGAAAAGGTTATAGATCCTCCAGCCATGGTAATCTTTTTTGCCATTCTGTAGGCAGTTTCATTATTCTGTCTCAATTGAGCACTAGCAACAGACCACTGTTGTCTCATAGGCATAAACATATGTTTCAAAATATTTTTGCCTTGAAAAAGCTGATAGTTATCCTCTTGAATATCTGCTATAGTAAATTCATCATGCGCCCATGAATCTCCTCTAGAACCTTGCCCTAATGGAAAGATATGTCCACCTGTAAAATCACCTTGAACATCGTTCATTGCATATTTTATAACACCATAAGGATCGGGGTCATCATCATCGCAGCCATCTAATAATACAGTCATATTACTACCATTTGGATTTGTGAAAACCGACTTGTCTGTATTTATTGAAAAAATCATATTTGGGTCAAGCGCACGCATCATAGCTACAAGTTGGAGATTTCTTTCGTTCATAGCAGCAGCATCTAGCCAATAACCATCTACTCCCATATCTTTAAAACGCTTCATATACCCTTCCATTAGATTTGTTCTAGCATCATACTCAACTCCATTAAAATATTGATTATAATAAGCTATCCAAGCCGCTTTAGCTTCATCAGAAGTATCCACTTCTGTAAATTCTTTACAGTTAAGATATAAGAGTACTTTTTTACCAGCATCTTTAAATATTTTTATTACATCAATAATAACCTGCTCATTTTCTAAACTTGGAACAAAATCTTCATGTATTACAAAATCAGGATCACCTGTTACTTCAGCAACGTTTGGATTGCTTCTTAAAGTGAAACGATTTGTTCTAGCATTCTGTGTCATATTAGTTAATACATGCCCCATAGTGGTATATGTATCTACCATTTCTTGAGCTCCTTCTCTATATTTATAGCCGTTAGCTACATATTGATCGAGTTGAGAACCTCCTCTTACATACAGACGTGCACCCCAAGAGCCTTCCAACCATTGTACCTTGGTATTGGGATCTGTAACCTGCGCATACCCTGTGATTGAGAGCAGCATTAGTGTTAGTAAAAAAGTCGTTTTCTTAATCATAATTTTTAATAAGTTATGCTATGGTTTAATTATCTTAAACTTTATTATTTAAAATATAAAGATTCTAAATTTATTGCAAATAATGATTCTCTTTTCAACCAACTTTATGCTCAAATCAAACATTATAAGAATTAATAATGTTTAGAGATTTATAGTTAATCCATATATCAAAGGTGTAGAATACGTTTTTTCGGCTATTTAATTAATAATACGAAGATTTTTTTGCTATATTTTTACCCTTTGTGATTATTAAATAATACTAATTCTAAATATCATTAATATTCTAGCTAAACCTGCCATGTATTTTGATTCATTTTGATAAACTAAATATTAGTTCGAGTAATTTTATTCAAAATATATTACAGGCTATTAACTCTAAAACGTTACAAATTTACTCAGTTTAATATCACGTGAGCTGGATCCAACATCAATATTGAATTTCCCTGGTTCAATTATCCATTGCTTTTCATTTGAAGACCAAAAGGCAAAAGCTTTCTCATCTAATGTGAAGTCTACAGTTACTGATTCACCTGGAGCTATTAAAACACGTTTAAAACCCTTTAACTCTCTAATAGGTCGGGGAACACTTGATTTTTCATCATTTACATAAAGCTGTACTACTTCATCCCCAATTACTTTACCGGTATTAGTAATAGTAACACTAACCTCAACTGTGTTATCTTTTTTGTTCACCAATAAATTACTATAATCAAAAGTTGTATAACTTAAACCATATCCGAACGGAAAAAGAAGTTCTTCTTGGTTCTTATCAAAATACCGATATCCCACAAAAATGCCTTCAGAATATATATTACTCACATCACTTTTTGAATAACCAATAGGATGGGTTAGAATACTTCCTTCAGGATATTGTTTAATGGATTTAGGAAAACTAATAGGTAACTTTCCTCCTGGGTTTATATCCCCAAATAAGACTTCGGCCATAGCCTGACTAATTTTCTCACCACAATAGAAATGATAAAGAATTCCCTTAACATTATCAATCCAATCTGTTACATCTATAAAACTTCCTCCAGTGAGTACAACAACTGTGTTTGGATTTACTTTAGAAACTTGCTTAATTAATTCAACCTGGGCACTTGGCAGGTATGGATGCTCCCGATCCCAACCTTCGGTTTCTAATCCGCCATGTAAGCCAACTATAAGAACAACGGTATCAACATTTTTAGCTAATTCAACAGCTTCATGTATTAGTTTTTTGTCTTGTTCTTTATCAGCTTTAATTTTCTGTTGCTCTTTAGGTTTTTTCTTATCGCTTGTTTCTCTAGCCTTGCTTGAAACTGTGCATCCTTGTGCATATAATACTTCCGTATCTTTAGCTATACTTTTAATTTCATCTACAGGATTGTTAATGGCATTTTCAAAATGATAGGTACGACCACTTCCTCCTCCTTGCATATAATAATACTCAGGATGATCGTTAACTCTTTTGGCATTTGTACCTATAACAGCTAGTTTTTTGACTTTATTTTTTTGAAGCGGAAGTATGTCATCTTCATTCTTTAACAACACGATTGCTTTTCTAGCAACATCAAGCGCAATATTTTGATGTTCATCACTATGAACAATACTTTTGGGTTGTTCCCATTTTTTATCGAAAACACCCATTGAAAACATAACCCAAAGTTTTTCACAAAGAAGTTGATCTATCACAGACTCCTCAAGCTCTCCATTTTTAACAGCAGCTATCATTTTATCACCATAATACTTTGTACCATGCATTTCTACATTCATACCCGATAAAGCAGATGGAACTGTAGATTGCACACCATTCCCAAAATCAGATAATACGAAGCCTTTAAAACCCCATTCTTTCCGCAAAATATCGGTTAGCATCCATTTATTTTCACACATAAAAGTTCCGTTAAGACGATTGTATGCACCCATGATATTAAGTGCGCCACCTTCCATAACAGCCGCTTTAAAAGCTGGCAAGTATATTTCTCTAAGCGTTCGTTCATCAACTACATTATTAATATCGAAACGATGACGTTCTTGATTATTCGCCACAAAATGCTTTGGCCCACAAATAATTCCGTTAGATTGCATTGCCTTAACATAAGCAACTCCAAAACGAGATGTTAAATAAGGATCTTCAGAAAAACTTTCCCAATTTCTGCCACCCAAAGGATGACGAATAATATTAAGCGTAGTTCCCAAATTCAAGTCTTGATTTAAGGCTACCATTTCTTTAGCTACAGCCGTGGCAGCTCGCTCATATAACTCAGTATCCCATGAAGCAGCAATACCTATTGGAGTCATCATATAGGTTGAATTAATCGTAACATCACGACCAGAACGAACTCCAGTAATGCCATGTCCCATCACCAATTTTGGTATGCCAAGACGTTCATTTTCTGGTGTACCAAAAATGCTAACATTTGTATTACCAAACTCTCCTTGCCCTTTACCTAGACCGCTTAGTTGAGTAACTTTCTCTTCTAAGGTCATTCTACTCAATAAATCTTCTGTTCTTTTTTCAGGAGAAAGAGATGCGTCTTTGTAAGGCAAGGTTTGGGCTTGAATAAGTTGTACTATAGCCAACAAAAAAATTAAGCTTAATCTATTTACTTTCATTTAAATCTATTTTTTATCTATTCAATTGAACAATAACATAAGGAGTTTCCTTTTCCATATCAGGATACATGCTTCCATTACCTTTAGTATCCATTGCTTCTATAAAATACATCACGTCATATTTACCATCAAAATATGAAGCAGGAATACTAGCTTCATAAACACCTAAGGTATCGTTATAAATCATCGAGACAGATTGATAATCTTCAAACTGAGAAACTCTACGGTAACGTAATATAACTTTACCGATTTCAGAAGCATCTTCTACTTTTGCTGAAATTTTTAATTCTTTATTTAATGGAGCATGTAGAATTCGTTCTACTTCAACATTTGGTGGTTCTTCATCATTGGTAATAATCACTGAATATGGTTTGCTTGGAGCATTTTTAGGAAGGTATTCTACACTTCCAGATTCATAAGAAACTTTTAGGTAATATTTAAGAACGTCTTCTTTTCCTGTGCTTGGAATTGTTGCTGAACCCATACCTTGTTTTGAAATATTTAATGCAACATTATCAAAATCATTAGTATTTGTTTTTGTATACATTAAATGAGCGCTTTTAATATTTTTCCCAGTAGGTAACGTTGCTTTAATGTCTATTGGACTACCAACTTTGGCTTTTTGTACAGGTACATGTGTAAAAGTGGAAGAAAATTTACCTTGGTTAACCAACTTCGCTTTTTCTTCTTTTAAAGCTTGTAACTCACCTACAAGACGTTGATGTTCTTTATCCCAATGACCAGGAAAAAGTGCAATAACCGAACCAAAATCCAATTGCATGTTGTAAACATCTGCAGCCGATTTTACGATATTCCCATAAGCGTTAACAGCATGAGACTCAAATTCTATGGCTTTGTCAAATGAAACCAAATCACCTGTTTTACTATAGAGGTTATATTGAACTGCAGCCAATAATCGTTGCGAATGGTACTTAGCCAAATACACCAACATTTTTAAGTCTGTAATTGTAGATATAAACTCTTTTGATGGATTCTCTCCAACAATTTCCTCTGCCTTTTTCACATTGATAAGAATACTATCTGAAGTTTTTGAGAACCAATCACTAATTTTACTTGCATTTCTTTTTATAGTAAAGTCGCTATTAAGAATTTGTTCCGCTTCTTCCATTGGAGAAGTAAATTGTTGAATATCTGAAGGAATAGCGTTTTTTGCATAGTGCTTCAAGTCTTCCATTCGCTGAAGTTCTGGCCATCCTTGTGGACTTGCAAAACGTGGATAAAGGTAACTTGCTGTTACTATTCTAGGTAATACTTTGCTAGCTTGATGCAAACCATCCATCAGTAATAAACCTGCTTCTTCATCAAACTTATTGGTAAATTCCTTTTCCCAAGTATCTGTTGGCGTATTAGGATTATAAGTTACTCTTCCCATAACTTGATAATAATGCCAGTACCGTTCAAATTCATAGGTATAATACTTGTATTCTGGATTGAGTAATTCAGAAACTTCAGCATCATGTTTACTCCCATTCATTTTAAAATATAGTGGCTCATTAAACTCAAACCCCTTCGCATCGTACAAGTGTGAACTTTCTACGAAAAGCTTCACCCATTCAGGATCGCCCCAAAGAAATAATCTTGTAGTTCCACCTGTCCAAACACGCCATTTAAAACCATATCTTTTTGGGTAACGTAACATATCAGCATAACCATGTCGTCTATTGAGTTGGTCGTCTACATTTACGTGTGTAGGATGAAAAGGCATCCCCATTTGTTCCATCCAATGTTTGGTGGCTACTCTAAAATCCATACCAGTATCTACACCATCATATAATGTTTCATCTGGTACATCTTTGGCTCTAGCCTCAACTTTAAGTTTCGGATTTTCTTCTTTTAAAATATTGAAGGTTTCTTTCCAAAACTTTAAGGCAACATCACCTGAAATACCAGATTCCCAATGCATACGAAATTGCACTAAATCAATTTCTGGAAACGTTTGCAAAAACTTACGAATGGCTACTTTAGTGTAGGGTATTAAGTTTTCGTGGGTAAGTCCCCAAATGATGTTATCTCTTAAATTTGCTGGCATTTCAGCATCATTCTTAACAATTTTTCTGAATCTTTTATCACGATCTATCTGATCCCATAAGCCCACACCAAATTCAATACCACGTGAATGCGCCAATGCAATGACTTCTTTAAGTGCCTTCGTGTTTTTTTCTTGTTGTTCCTTCGTAACATTCTTCATTTTCACCAAAGGAAATTCATCAACATTAAAAAAATTAGGGTATGCAGGAGCCATGAAATTAGGTTCCTTATATTGAACATTTTTATACCCAAAAATTAACAGAAATTGGTTCAATCTGCTTTCAGCCATCATATCAAAATACTTTACCCAATATTGCTTGTCATGCAACTTCTGCTCAAAATAAGCCCTGTTAAAGCTTCCAGCTGATACTGCTCTTTCCTTAACATCTGGTGCTTCTGAAACATCCTTTATATGTTCAAATAAATCATCAGAATCTTTACTCCAAGACATACGTTTGGCAACATCTAGTGCCGCATACATTAAGCCAACATCATCAGCACCACAAAGTACCAATGCTGGTTTTCCTTTATAGGTTGTTTTTTTAATTTGTAACCCTTCCTTCTCGTTAGGAAGTGAAAGCTTTAACTCCTGAAGTAATTGAGTTGCTTCATTTTCTTCTGATGATTTGCCCAACAGCATGTAATAATCTGTAGCCTCTTCATTTGCCTTTAAATCTTGATTTATAGTGACACCTAACGTATCTAAAGAAGCTATTACTTTTTGCAAACCATGAGCTGATGGCGTGTTTTCTTCAAAAGTATTACTAATTATGTGTAGCTTTGGCGTGTGTTCAGCACATGATTGAAACATCAAAAAAACGAGTAACAATACAGCGTATGTGAAATTATATTTTTTAATCATTTTTTATTTTGTTTTTAGTTGCTTATGTTTATTACAATTCTTCTATAATCGAAGAGTGAGGCGATTGGGTTTGTATCTTTAACTTCTAAAATTAAATGAATTTGTTTGGTAGCTGCATCATCGGGTACATTTAATATGGCTTTGGCGTTATCAGGATGCTCAATATTTACATCACCTAAATACGTACCTGCTTCTTTGTAAATCCACCAAGAATAGGTTAATAGGTCATTATCAACATCACTAGAAAGGCTTGCATCTAAATCAATACTTTGCCCAGATTTAGCCTTCATAAAAATAATTGCATCACTTTCATCGTCAAAAAATACTGCTTTTGGATGATGGTTTGCCTTTTTAAACGGTTGTATACACCAATCCATTCTGCAAATAAAATCTTTATACATCGCTTCTCGCCAACGCCATACAGGTGTGAAATCTGAATTGTAGTTACGTTGATCTTTCGGGTTAAACCAAGCATCACTTACATCATTATACACATAAAATGGCGTGTACTTTTTTTCATCAACGCGAACACTTTGGTGTCTAGACCAAACATCTACTTGTTTTTTGGTACTGTATCTACCACCCCAACCTCCCCAAGAAGGATGATTGATATCAAAAAGATCTTTATTCACCAAACCAATCCAAGGAATGGTGCCTCCACCTTCCATAAAACCTATTTTTTTTCCAAATCGGCGTTCTGGATATAATGCACCTAAAGCACCATGATTTTTCCTTACATGTTCCTCAAGCCAATTATTTTGACCCTGATAACTATACTTATAATCGCCCCAAAAATGAGGACCTATTTCTAAATTAGTCCTTTCAGCAGGACTTTTTGGACCGCCATAGGAATAGGTTTGGTAATTACTGCGAATCCAGTGTATGCTTGGATATCTGTTACAAATATAAGCCCCTGCATTGTCTTGCGCTCCGTTTTCAAACACTCTGAGTTTAGAAATGGTTGAATTTAATGCTGCTTTTGAATGTGATTTTTCATAATCATACAACGCCTGAGCCAACGTGTTTGAACCTGCGTTTACAACAATCCAAATAGGTCGTTCATCATCTTTCTCAAAAGCTTTTACCAATAGTTTTGAGCCGTCACTTGATTTGCCTTCACCTACATCTGCAATACCATATCCTTTTTGACCTGCACAAACAATACTGTGTAAATACTCAGGCGTGTGCCAACCACTGGCATGTTTTTTCAGATTTGGGTATACTTTGGCATAAGCATCAATAAGTTTGGTAAATAATTCTGGATGTGTAATTCTTTTATATTCATCCTTCATTTCAGGGTTTATGTACTTACCAGTTACTGCTAGTAATCCTTCTAGTTCAAACTCATTAGAACACATTAACATGTGAACCATTTGTTGCATTTCATCAGGTTCGCATCCCATATCAGCCAAAATAATCAAGCGTGTACGTTCATTTGATTGCCCCATAACTCTTCCAAAACCAACAAAAAAGATGATGGTAAAAATGAAAAGTGTGTTATGTAGCTTAGTTAACTTATACATACGGATTGCTATGAATCGTTACTGATTGATTAGTATTGATAATCATTAATATGTTGAGACATTATCAATTTTCTTTTGCTTTTTTATAAGATGGATTTGTAGTTTCACCCATCGTAAAATGAATCGATTTTGCTTCCTCTAAGGTGTGATCTTCCAAACGTGTGAAAATAATTCTATCTAAATTAAATTGTTTGGATCTTCCTGAAATTACGAGTTTATAGGTCTCTCCTGCTTTAAATACATATTTCGCATGCCGTTTATTTTTTGGACCGCCTAAATCTAAACGTTCTGCATATTCAAATGCGTTTGCTCCTCCTCCAAACATTTTAGTATCCTTGATTAATGCACTTTTAGGTGCATCATCTAAATGCGTATCTCCAGCATCTGGACTTTCAAGATAGTCTCCAATTACTCTTACATAACAATCATTACTTTTATCATGAGCATCAGGGGGTGTAATACGTTTTCTAGCTCTCAAAAAAAGTTGATACAAACCACCTTTATCAATCTTAAAAACATATTCTAAAGGCGATGTTGCTGGTCCTTTACCTGTTGCGTTTCCTGTAAACTCTAAATGACCAGTTCCTTTATAATCAGCTACATCTTTTTTTAATACCCATAAATCATACGGTGAATTTGTATGCTCCGCTTCCATAATGACCAAACCATTTTTTTCTTGATATTGTTGTGCATTTAGATTGATACAAACCAATGTGAATAGGAATATGTGCGCCTTCTTTATCATGCGAGTTTATTGCATTACTTCAAAAATACTTCTGCTGGAATAATTTCATCAAATTCTTTGATCTGAATATTTCTGTAATATATTTCAGCAGTTTCAGATTGAAACCCAAAAATTCCTGCTCCAGGTTGTAAATTGAAAGCCATATTGACAATTTTACCATTAATCTTATGAATGGCATATTGATTTCCCATCACAATGATTTCGCATTTGTTCCATTTGTTATTTAACGCATTAAACTTTTTTGTAGGTGATGCAAAGTGCAACCAATGTTTTTCATTGTAAAGCTTACCGCCATCGTCTGGATGTAAATATCTTGTGTCGTCATTGCAATACCAATCGTAATTTGAACCTGCTGGTCTTATTAAATCGCCTGTATGATTGAGATCTGTTGTATGATCGTAACGAATTTGATATTCAATTCCAACTGGCCACACTTTATCGTTTATTACATGGTAATACACACCAGCATCGTATTGCCATTTATCAAAATTATTCGCAATATTTTCACCCCATTTGTATTCAAATTTTAGAATGTATTTACTGTACGATTTTTTGGTGTAAATAAGTCCGTGCGTATCATTAGCACCTGTATTTAAATTATATTCTTTAGGAAAAGCATCGCCAAAAATGTGAATCATATCATCTTCAATGGCAAAAACCTTTTTCGCCATATCTTCGTCACCACTTCTAATTTTTAAATACCATCCATCTAAATTCTTTCCATTAAAAATGGTTTTAAATCCTTTTTTAGATTTGGGCTTTGTGTTTGTAGGATTTCCACAAGAAATAGATTCTAATACAGGCTTATAATCTTGCCAACCTGCATTTTCATTACCGCCATTTTGTGCACCAGTAACCAACCACCATAACATTCCAGAATCTGAAGAATCGAATGTGTTTTTGTCGTTTCTACTAAATAACCATTGCAGTTTAGGATTATCAGAATCGCGCATCCAGAACGCATTCTCAACTTTTGTATTCCACTCGGTTTTATTTTGATTTTTAATTCTGATTGTATTTACTCCAAGTGCTTTTATATCTTCCCAAGTATGTGTCATTTCTGGAGGTGAAACGTGGTCTTCATTAAACCAAGAAGAATGAGAAATACAATTGATGAATTTTCGTTTTTCGGGTTTTACTGCATTAATGTAACGCCAAGGAATTTCCATTGGTCCACCAATACAAAACCATAAAGGGTTATTTGCTGTAGATTTTTCAGCCTCAAGTTTAAAATTTGCTATGGCTTTGTCCAACTGTGTTTGGATGTCAAATACTTTTGAAGGATTGACATTAAAAAATTCAACAGCATTATTCATGCTTTCTTGCATTTCAGCATACTGACCTTTTTTGTTTTTCAAATGACTGGAGTGATCAAAATGCACCATTTTCGCTTTTAAACCTAGACCATCTAACAATGCCAAATTCATTGGTGCTGCTACATAATCGTCTTTGTCATAATTGTTACCATCATGCGAAATGGCAATTCTTCCTCCAGGATAATTTATAAGAGGTTTGTATTGTGCTATGGCTGAGTAACTAACCAGTAATACACCCAATATGCTACTTACAATTATCTTATTTATTTTTATACTAACACACATATTTATTACTTAAATACTAATATCAACTTTAGGTCTTTTAATGCTATAAAATAAAGTCTTATTTCCGGAATTGTGTTCCTTAAATCAATTTAAATGTTGTTCATTTCTCTTTTTTTGACAGAAAAAAAAGTTTTCAATAGTATAAATACATTTTATTAAGTTAAAAAATTATTTTTTCCAAGATATTTTAGCTTTACCAGTTTCTGTATTTACCCAAACACTAGCGTGCTCAAACTCTCGAGTAAATTCCCAGACATCTAGTGAGGTTCGAACAAAAGCACCTTTTGGAGCTCCAAGTGGTTTTTGCAATTCTGGATAATCTAATAAAGAACCATGAGCCAGTTGCCAACCCCAACCATATTGAAAATATGAATAAGGTTGCGCACCAATTAAATAACAAGCATGATAGTATTCCAATTTTTCTTTTGAAAGTTTGGCTAATTGCTCATTCCGTTTACGTCCCTTATAATAATCTTTATTATTTTTTGCTTCATCACTGTACTCAACACCAATACGAAAAATTGATATTTTTCCTGCTTTGGCAATTCGAAGCATGTCTTTCCAATCTTTCATTAATCGTTCTTTACTTAGGAACTCGTTCTTATAATGCTCAAACATAATGGCATCTACAGCTGGAAAAACGTACTCCGCTATTTTTTCTTGTGCATTGTTTCCTAGTAAAATTTTGTTTGGTCCTAATTTTTCTTTTAAAGCCGACATCATCTCGCCCATAGCTTTTTGAACGTCCTCACTTTTGTCTTTACGCAACCAATAAAATCCATGCATCTGGTCTATAAAAGCACCATCTGCTTCTGAAAATGCGACACCTTTAGCTACTGTATTTACCCACCAATCTCTAAACTCTGGGTTTAAAACATCAAAAAAGAAGGTGTTTCTACGATGTGCCAATTCTTTGGTTTCAGGATCGATAATTAAGAATTTTTTTAATTCTGGATGTTGGTCTATTTTTTCTTGCGTAAAGTTTTTACTGTACGATGTAAATGGCCATGCATAAGCTGAATTAAAGTAAAAGAGCACTTTCATATCTGGCTTCACTTTCTTAAAAGCGGCAACATCATGTTTTGCCCCTAATTCTGCAGCACCGAGTTGTTTGAGACCATGTGATTTTTCAATACAAATAAAGTCTGTTCTTGCAGCAATATGTTTTACTTCTTTAGTATGTAATACACGTTCTTGATCACCAAACATATAGTACATAGGCGTAGTATCCCAACTAAATTTGGGATAAAAATCTTGGGCTTCAAAATTACTTCCATCGCTTATTGTTAAGGTATTTTGTGCAGCAATTGGTAAGCAAAAAACTAATAGAATTAGTTTACAAAAAACAATAGACTTATTCATTTTTGATATGTATCAATACTTTAATTAGGAATCCAGCCATCAATTTTAACAAAAAATCCAGCAGAAGGGTCTCCATCATGACAGGCAAGAAAAAGATATTCTGGTTCTCCATTTTTCCATAAAATATGTGGGCGTTCGGTACGCGCTAATTCATCTCCAAAGTATTGTTCATTTGTTTTGTAACCAATCTCTGGTCTATCCCAATCAATACCATCTTTTGACTTATAAATCAATCCTGGGCGATTACCTCCTGCCTTTATTTCCTTGGGAGGAATAGGGTTTCCTTCCAGCATATTTCTTACTCCTTTTCTATCTTCCACAATCATATAATACATACCTTTATAATAAAAAGCGTAACAATCTTCAATATCTAAATCCTTATCCGCATAACTAATCAGAGGGTTTTCTAGGTTATTCATATAGGGGCCTTCAATATGATCGCTTATCGCCAAAGAAATTTCACGATGTCTTGTTGTACCAAAAGTGTCAGACATAGATTTATAATAAATTCTGAATTTTCCATCTTCATCTTGTAAAAAAGTTGGGTTTGAGGCATGTACAATATTTGCACCATCGGCTTGAGTTCCCGATGCCTTGATAATGGGATTATATTCACTTTCTTTCCACGGACCATCCAACGACTTCGAGGTTGCAATACCTATTTCTTGATTGAACCCGGGTGTATCTCTAGACTTTAACAAATAGACCAAAACATAGGTGTCTTCTACTTGGGATATTTGCGGATTATGATAGGTATGTGTTTTGCTAGCAAAAGTTGTATCTACAAAAGTATAAGGCCCTTCTGGTGAATTAGCTGTATAGTGTACTATTTTACTATCTTTTATCCAGCTTCCATCATTTGGAATAGCCGACATAAATACATGTAATTTTCCAGAGTCATCATAAATTGGTGCCATACACCAATGCCACCAATTTTCTGGCGCATCAAGAATATAATCTCCTGCAACATGAGATTTAACAAAAGATGATTCCTTTACGGATAGGTCTGTTTTACAGGAAAAAGACAAAGAGATTATTGCAATCAATGCTAGGATTTGAATTTTATTTTTCATGATATTTTATTGAAATGTAAATATCACAAGAAACTACTTTAATTAACTTTCTCTATTTACCCTTTATCTTGCTCTAATAGTGTATTAGTAAAAAAAAGACTGTAAAGATTAATTCTGTATCGACTTTATAAATTATCTCCATCATCAATATCACTACTCAAATTACATAATTGAAATCGAGGCTAATTATTTATAGTTTTATCATAAGGCCTTTATAAACTCAATCGAATATGTTTTGTTAGTCTTTTAAATTTTGGTACTCCACCATAGATAAAGAGCATCTAAATCATTAACCTCTCTGCAGCTTACCAACCCAAATCATCTGTATAAAAAATAATGATATTTGGTTTTTCCATAATTTCTTGACTATAAACTAAGTCTACTACTAATAAGAAAAAATGGTATTAAAACTTTGATTTTTTATTTTCTTATAATTTCACTTGGCGCACGAGTGGTTTCGATAACTTGAAAAATTCTGGCATCACTGAGTATGGAGAATACGAGAAAGTTGTAAAAAGTATTAATGGACTATTATGAACAGTGGATTCCGTTAATAAAATCTTTTGAATATGATTTTGAGCAATCGGTTATTAAATCAGATGATTATTGGAGTTTTGAAGATGAATATGCCTATGATGTTACTTTAAGGCTCGCACGAAAACTCATAGCAAATGGCGCAAAAGTTTATATTATTATTAAAGATGAAAATGATGGCATTAGAGATGAAAAAGTCTTAGAAGTAGATTATGATGAAGTTAACTACCCAAACAACCCTATTTCTTTAAGCCAGAAGCTACGATTAATAGAACGCACAAAAGCAGTAAATAACTTATTCCTAAAACATAAAGGCGCATACCAAAGATTAATAGTAACACATATAGATAGCCAAACTAAAGGCAAAAATATTGATGTCTTTTTTTACCACCACAACAAGAGTAAAAGCGGCAAAAAATTAGCCCAAAACATTCATAATTCGTTTAAGGAAAAATATGCTGAACATCAACCCAACAGGATATATTCGGGTACTGTAAACTCAAGAAGCTTGTATGTTATACAAAACACATTACCTGCAATGGTTTATATTGAATTAGGAAATATTAAAAACAAAAAAGACCAAAAGCGCATTCTTGATTATGAAAACAGAGATGCTTTAGCAAATTGGATTTATGGTGGCTTATTGGTGGATTTTGGGGAGAACTAATAATATCTTATTAAGCTCTTAATCAAATTTTTCTATTAATTGCATTGGAAATTGTTGTTTAAGTTTATCTTGTTCATCACGATAAGCTTCATTATTATCCCATCTGTGTTCTTTGAAAATTATTTGATTTTGTTTACGCACGTCAAACGTAGCTTTACAATGAGATGACAGTACATTAATATAATCTTGATATGTTGCTCCATTTTGGTAAGAATATTCAAAAAGTATTTCTTTATCCCGCAAAGTATAAGGTTCGTGGATGCGCAGCATACACAAGAGAACCGTTTGCTGCGCTCTATGAATCTTATAGATTGTTAGGTAGTAGTTATCATAAGGGTTTTCCTTAGTTTATAAATATACTAAAAGTTAGTCAGAGCGCAGTCTATACTTTGCGGGTTAGGTAGAATAAGCAAACAGTAGAAATTTTAAATTTTATGATAAGCAAATAAGGTTGAGTTGATACTTGACTTATGATGTTCTAATGCTATTAATTTATCTATTGCCTAAAAAATTTAATGTTTCGTTTGCGTGCCCTTGTGGTTATCCTACCTAACAATATATTTTTCAAATTCTTCAGAAAATTTTTCTTCTGAAAATTTTAAACCATTTATTTTCACAACACTTCCTATAGAAATTGCTAGCGTATCCATTGGAATTTGGTTGTCAGCAAAATCTGGCAGGCTATAATAAAATGGTATTTTATTATCAGTAGTATCTTTTAAACTCAAAACATCTTTTAAGATCCTAAACTTAATCGCCCTTACATCATATCTTTCAGTCAATACATCTTCAGAAAGGACATATAGAATTCTTCTTTGATTTATACTTATTAGTTCTGCCTCAATTTTTTTAATATGTTTTATATCTAAATTTTTATCAGCTGAAATTTGAACTAAAATATGATTAATTAATTCTTCTCTCAAATTTTTACTTTCATTTACAATTACACTCGTGATATCATTAAGATCTATTCTTTTTTTATTTTCAGTATATATTGCTAAATCTCCTTTAATATCCAATTCTACTTTAAAGGAAATTCTTGGATTTCTCCAATCAAGAGGCTCATCATGAAATTTTGAATTAGGTAAATTTATTATGGGGTTATTTTCAAGTAAGCCATTGTCTATGGATTTATAATCAACAATATCTATTCGACTTAAGCCAAATGATAAGGCAAAAAGAATTACTAAATGAAGTAACTGTATTTTTATACGGTGCTTTGGAATAGCTCTAGATAAAGCCTTCCAAGATTCTAAATACAACACAAAGAGCAAGAGGTAAGCATAAAATTTAAAAGAAGGCAAAAAGTTAACATCAATGCAACACATTGCAATAATACCAAAAACAAGCCCAATTTTCACAAACCAATAACTAAAAGAAAAGTTGAGAAATATTTGATCATTTAGAATCCTTTTTCTTATTGGATTTAATCTAGAAATGGCTCTCGAAGGTCTACTAACAAGTGAAAGTATAGCTATAGAGTTTCCAAAAACTATTGATAAGCCTGCAAAGAATAAATTATAAAAACTTCTTTCTGAACTGCTGAAGATATATGGTGTATTATCATAACCTGAAGAAAACAGCCTAAATACCTCATTTAAAGTATAAAGAAAACTATAAATCGACAAAGTTGACAATAGACCAATTATAATAGAAATTACAACCCAGTTTGTTGGAACACGTTTAAAGCTTAGACGAGAATCATAAAAAAGCCTACTAAATTTCATACGGCAGATATCAATACTATTATTAGTATGAATTATCCCCAAATAGTTACAGGAGATGACAACAATTTAAATTAGATAAATTATTATCCTATCAACCCCTTAACATCCTCAAAATCCAAACCGCCATAATTACCAGAACTCATTAATAATAAGGCTTTATTTTCAAAATTCTGTGAGAATAAAAAGTTTTTAAAATCGTGTGGATTGGTATAAATAATTAAATCATCACGTTCAAAAGCATTAGCTATTTGCTCGTGGGTGACTTCTTCTAATTTTTTAATTTCAACCGCATGCGGCGAATAAAAAACTACAGCGACATCGGCAGCATCAAGTGCACCTTTGTATTCTTTTAAAAACTCGGCGTTTAAACTACTATAGGTATGTAACTCTAAACAGGCCACTAAAGTTCTATTGTCGTATTGCTCTTTTACAGCATTGGTTGTAGCTTCTACTTTACTTGGCGAATGTGCAAAATCTTTATACGCCACACTAGTTTTACTTTCGGCTATTTTTTCTAAACGTTTACTTGCACCTTTAAAAGTTGAAATGGCTTCGTAAAAATCGTCCTCATCAATCCCCATATGTTGGCAAATCCATTTGGCTCCAGCAAGGTTATTTAAGTTATGTTTCCCAAAAACCTCAATAGGCAAATCACCTTCTGGAGTTTCTAAAAGTGTTTGTCCGTTTTCTACAGTATATTCTGGTGTTTTATAAGCAATTTTTCTAATGGTATTTTCACTTGCTTCCACTACCCGCTTTACTTCTGGATCTTCTTCATTGTAATTAATACTTCCACCACTAACTATTGAATCAACAAAAATGTTAAACTGTTCTACATAATTATCATAGGTTGGAAATACATTAATATGATCCCAAGCAATACCACTCAATAAAGCGATGTTTGGTTTATATAAATGAAACTTCGGACGCCTATCTATGGGCGAACTTAAATACTCATCGCCTTCTAATACTATAAAATCGTTGTCTTCAGTCAGTTTTACCATCACATCAAAACCTTCTAATTGTGCACCAACCATATAATCGACATCTTTGTCGTGATAATGCATCACATGTAAAATCATAGAAGTTATGGTTGTTTTTCCGTGACTTCCTCCAATAACTACTCGTGTTTTGTGTTTAGATTGTTCATATAAAAACTCAGGATAGCTATAAATTTTAAGTCCTAATTCTTGGGCTTTTAATAGCTCTGGATTATCTTCCTTGGCGTGCATACCTAAAACAATGGCATCCAAATGGCTTGTTATTTTTTCTGGGTACCAACCAAACGTTTCGGGCAATAACCCTTTAGCTTCTAATCTAGATTTTGAGGGTTCGAAAATAGTATCATCGCTTCCTGTTACATGGTATCCTTTATTATGAAGTGCGAGTGCTAAATTGTGCATTGCAGCACCTCCAATGGCTATAAAATGTACGTTCATAAAACAAATATCTGTTTATAAGTTTAAAGTTCAAAACAGATTAAGATTTAAAGTTGAAATGAAGTTTAATTATAGTATTGATTTTTTACCAATGACTGGATTACTAAATACTAAAACTGTAAAATCTTCTCTTTTTGCTCTTTAAAAGGTTCTATTTTGGGGAGTTCATTAATAGCCAAATCGATGTGTTTTAAAGCTTCTGTTTTATTACTTCTATGCAAATGTATTTGTGCTAAACGATAATGTGCCCAGGCTTTTGGAACACCATCTTTCTCTGTATAATTTTCAAGATATGTTTTTAAACATTTTTCACCTTTTTCTAACTGTATATTATACTCTGCAGCTACTTTTCCTATTTGATAGTGTAATGCGTTTCGTTGATGTTTTTTATGAGCTTCCTCTATATTAACAATAGCCTTTTCAGGCTTATTTTCGTTTTCATAAAGGCTGGTAAGTTTCTCAAAACATATTAAGGAGCCTCCTTCTTTAATAGCCATTTTATAATATTTTTCGGCAAGTTCAGGCTCATCATCATATTCGTAAATATACCCTTTTGCCAAATACCCGTCTACCTTAGAAAGCTTCTCTAATTCATCCGCATATTTAAAAGATTTACTTTTGCTACCACCTATAATTCCTGGTAATTGCATAAATAATTCTACTAATGCCCAACGGGCTTCTATATGATTTGGATCTAATTCTGCAGCCTTTAAAAATGATGATTTCACATCGCCTATAAAACCAACAGCTTTAATCTTATTTTCTAACGCTTTCATACCCAAAACACCTCCATATTTGTAATGGTAATTGGCATTGTTTTCGTTGGCGTCAATTAATTTTTTATATTGTTTTATAGAGTTATTCCAATCTTTTTGATGTCCGTAAACATCTCCTAAATATTCTATTGCTTTTAAATTATTGGGATGGTCTTCTAAAAACTCAATAAGGATTTTTTCTACTTTTATGTATTGCTTTTTTTGAATGAACGATTCTACCTCTTCAAGACTTGATTGGCTAAAAGCAAAAACAGGAATAAATAATAGAAAAAAAAGCTTGTTCATATAATTTAGGTACAAAAAGCAAAGTTAATCTTTCATCTGATAAATACTATTTTTTAGAGGTCAGATGTAACCTCTTTAAATACTTTACTTAATAATTATAATTTATTGTAGTCGGTTTTTACTTGACTTAAAAAATGGCTAACTTCACTCAACCAACGAAACAGTTTACGCATTTATTGTTTTTTGGAATGGCTTTTGAAAGTAATTTAGAGACAAACTTATAAAAATGAAAAATACTTTAACCATACTAACGATTTTACTTTTTGCAAACTTTACTCAAGCTCAAAATGCAGATTATGAGGCTTTATGGAGTAAAGTGGAACAATTTGAGATTAAAGGCTTCGTACAATCGGCTTTAAAAGCTGTTGAAGACATTGAAAAGCAAGCTGAAAAAGATAACAACGCGCCACAGCTTATTAAAACGATGCTTTTTAAAAGCAAATTTGCTTTGGTTTTAGAGGAAGATGCGCAACTTAACATCATTAATGATTTTAAAACTCAAATTGGTAAAAGTGAATTCCCCACAAAAAATGTATTAGAAAGTATTCTAGCAAATTTATATTGGCAATATTTTCAACAAAATAGATGGAAATTTTATAATAGAACAAAAACTTCGGAGAAGGTAAATACTGAGGATTTTAGGACTTGGGATTTACAAACCTTGTTTGACGAAATTCATTTACACTATCAAAACTCCTTACAAAATGGGTTGATGTTGCAGTTAGAACCTTTGAGTAACTATGATACCATTTTAAATCTTCAAAAAGATTCTAAAATTTACCGGCCTACTTTATTTGATTTTCTAAATCATCAAGCTTTAACATTTTATAAAACGAACGAAACCCATATTACAAAACCTGCTTATAAATTTGAAATCGATGATCCAAAATTCTTATATGATGCAGTAACGTTTTCATTCTTAAAAATAGAATCGAAAGACTCAACGTCTTTGCAACTCAATGCACTTAAAATCTATCAAGACTTAATTAATCTTCATTTAAAAGACGAAAAGCCTTTTGCACTAGCTGATGCAAATATTGAACGTTTAAAGTTTGTGTATGAGCATGCTACATTTTCAGATGCTCAGGATATATTTTTAAAATCTTTACATACCGAAAGTAAAAATAATCAAACTCATGAAGTTTCTGGCTTATATGATTTTGAAATTGCTTCAATATACTTTAGCCATAGTACAGCATATGTAATACAACAAACTGAAGAAAATCGTTGGAAAGCAAAGGAAGCCATTGAGATTTGTAATACCGTTATTTCAAAATTCCCAAAAAGTAAAGGTGCAGAAAAGTGCGCCGTTTTAAAATCTCAAATAGAGCAACAATCACTTCAAATTACAACTGAAGATTTTCTTCCTATTCAAAACAATGCGCGACTCTTAGTGCGCTATAAAAATATGGATACACTTCAATTTAGCATTTTTAAGTTAAAAAGAAATGAGTTAGAAAAGTTCAACAAAATCTACAGAAAAGAAGAACAACTGGCATTCATTAAAAAACTAGATACTGATATAAATTGGGAAAGCATACTAAGAAACGAAAATGATTACCAAACCCATACCACCGAAATTTTAGTACCTAAATTAAACAACGGAACATATTTAATAGTTGCATCAGATGAAAGTAATATTGAAACTTTCGCTTTTAGCACCATTCAAGTTACTGATCTAGCCTTGGTTGAAACCGAAAACGACCATTACAAAACCTTTCAAATTATTGATAGAAATAATGGAAAACCTATTGGAAATGCGAGTGTTGAATTAAGTTACAATGAAAATAATAGCAGAAGTAGTCAACAAGAAAATTTTACTACCAATACATACGGCGAAATAAAAATTGAAAAAGATAGCGACCGTTACCGAAATATTACTGCCAAAGTTAGACATGGAAATGACTTAGCTTATTTTGGTAATTATTATGTAAATAAATATTACGGTCAAGAACATAAAAAACCAGAATATAAATCCTTTTTATTTACAGATAGAAGTATTTATCGCCCTGGGCAAACTGTTTATTTTAAAGCCATTGCTATCAAAACAAAAAAAGGAAAATCAGAAGTTGTTGCAAACGCATCTGTTTATGCAATTTTGTATAATGTTAATAATGAGGAAATAAAAGAACTTGAACTTAAAACTAATGAATTTGGTTCTGTTTCGGGTGAATTTATTTTACCAAATAACGGATTAAATGGTCAATATCATATTGAATTTGATGGCGATGACGAAGATTTTTTTACTGAACACTACTTTTCAGTTGAAGAATACAAACGACCAAAATTTGAAACTAAATTTAATCCCATAACCGAAACATTTAAAGTAAATGATTCTGTAACCGTAAAAGGCAATGCTCTAGCATATGCTGGAAGTAATATCACCGATGCTAAAGTGGTATATCGTGTCCACAGAAAAATAGAATATCCACGTTGGTATTATTGGTATCGATCTAATTTTTACAGCGAACCTCAAGAAATAACTCATGGTGAAACAACTACTAATGATAAAGGTGAGTTTGTAATTACCTTTAAAGCCATTCCCGACCAAAGTGTTGATAAAAGCAATTTACCCATTTTTAATTATGAAATTACTGCCGATGTTACCGATTTAAATGGTGAAACACGAAGCGCAACTACCATTGTAAATGTGGGTTATCATGCTTTAGTCGCAAATATGACTATTGATGCTATTTTAGATAAAACGAATAAAGACCATGAAATTTTAATAGACACAAAAAACCTAAATGGTGAGTTTGTACCAGCAAAAGGAACTATTAAAATATACAAATTAAAAGCTCCTAATATAGTTTTAAGAAACAGACCTTGGAGTGCTCCAGACTATCAAGAGCTTTCAGAAGAAGCGTTTAAAAACTTATTTCCTCATGATGCCTACAATAACGAACACCAATCCAGTAATTGGGAAAAAGGTGATTTAGTTTTTAATAAATCATTTGATACCGAAAAATCAAAAGCTTTAGAATTAGGCAAGATCAAAAAATGGCAATCAGGACAATATATAGTTACTCTAGAAAGTAAAGATAAATTTGGACAAGTAGTAAAAGACGAAATAAAAATAACACTTTACAGTGATGATGATAACACTTTAGCAGATAATCAATTGTTTAGCATTTCTAGTAATAAACCCACTTACAAATTTGGTGAAACAGTTATGATAACTATGGCGTCTGCAGCAGAAAACATAGATGTTACTGTCCATATTGAAAAAGACCATAAGGTTATAAAAACACATGTTATTCAGTTAAATAATAATAAGAAAACCATTTCTGTTCCAGTTGAGGCTAAAGATTTAGGTGGTTTTGTGGTGCATTACAGTTTTGCAGCGTTTAATAGTTTTCAATCAGGAAGTTTAAATATAGCAGTTCCATATCCTAAAACAGAATTAGATATTGAAACTAAAACCTTTAGAGACAGACTACAACCAGGAACCGATGAAACTTGGAGTTTTAAAATTAAAGGCCCACAAGGCGAAAAAGTAAGCACAGAATTACTGGCAAGTATGTACGATGCCTCATTAGATCAGTTTAAACCACACACATGGAGTTTTAACCCGATTAATAATCCTATGTATTATTCGTCAAACCGAAGTAATGCCAACCAAAGTTTTGGTACTCGAAATTTTAGGGTTTATAATAATAGAGCTTATGTGAATTATCCGCAACAATATTATGACCAATTGAATTGGTTTGGGTTTCATTTTGGCAATAATTACAATTTAAGAATTAGAGGTACTGCAAGTGTTTCAAAAGCACTTAGTGGTCGAGTTTCTGGTTTACAAATTGTTGAAGATGAAATGGAAGTTGAAGAAAAGGTAATGTTAAATTCAGAAGCGGATTTAGATGAAGTTGTAGTTGTTGGTTATGGAGAAATGAAAAAAGAAGCTTTAAATGCCCCTCCATCTCCAGATTCTCCCGAATTTATAGAAGAAAAACCAAACTTCAATAACATCAAAATTCGTAAAAACTTAAATGAAACAGCCTTTTTCTTTCCACATTTAAAAACAGATGAAACGGGCAATATAAGTTTCAGTTTTACAACACCAGAAGCCTTAACCCAATGGAAATTACAATTATTAGCACATACTAAAACTTTAGAAAGCGCTACTAAAACCTTAACCACAGTCACTCAAAAAGAATTAATGGTTATACCAAACGCACCTCGTTTTTTACGCGAAGGTGATAACATAACTATTAACACAAAAATTGCAAACCTGACTGATAAACAATTGTCTGGACAAGCAAAGTTAATTTTGACCGATGCTATTTCAGGAAAAGATATTACCATAAACTTGCTCAGTTCTCCCCCTTCGGGGGAGCTAGAGGGGGCTTCCTTCATAGTTGATGCCAAAGGCAACACCCAAGTATCATGGAGTTTAACGATCCCTGATGGTGTACAAGCTGTTCAATATAAAATCATTGCCAAATCTGATGAATTTAGCGATGGTGAACAAAATGCACTTCCAGTTTTAAGCAACCGCATGCTGGTTACCGAAACATTACCTATGTGGATAAAAAGCAAAGAAACCAAAACATTTACTCTAGATAAACTCGTTTCGACTCCGCTAAACGACCCTAAATCAACATTAAAACACCATAAGTTGACTCTGGAAATGACTTCCAATCCAGCGTGGTATGCTATTCAGGCATTACCCTATTTAATGGAATATCCTTATGAATGTAACGAGCAAACATTCAGTAGGTATTACGCTAATGCCTTGGCAAGTCATATAGCAAATTCTAATCCGAGAATTCAAGAGGTTTTCAATCAATGGAAAAATACCGATGCGCTAATTTCAAATTTGGAAAAGAATGAGGAATTAAAATCTATTTTAATTCAAGAAACACCTTGGTTACGTGATGCACAAAGTGAAACGGAACAGAAAAAACGCATTGCTTTATTATTCGATTTAAATAAAATGAATAATGAATTGCAATCGGCAATCAATAAACTTAAAGCAAATCAAATGAACTCTGGTGCTTGGGCATGGTTTAATGGTGGACGTGAAAACAGATACATTACCCAACATATTATTTCTGGTTTTGGGCATTTAAAACATTTAACTCGTGGTTTCGACTCCGCTCAACTACCAAACAATTATGGGTCACTGAGCGAAGTCGAAGCGATGGTTGAAAAAGCCATCAATTATCTCGATTCAGAATTCATAAAAGAATACAAAAACATTAGAAAATATGATGCTAAAATTGATTTAAATAAAGACCATTTAAGCTACACGCAACTACACTACTTATATATGCGAAGCTTCTTTTCAGATATTAAAAAGTCCAAAGAGGCTGAAGAAATAATAAATTATTATCAAACGCAAATTAAGAAGTATTGGTTATCACGTTCTCTGTATTCAAAAGGATTGATGGCTTTAATTTCTCATAGAAATAATGATAAAAAAACAGCAAGTACTATTTTAAAATCGTTAAAAGAAACAAGTATTACGTCGGAAGAATTAGGTATGTATTGGAAAGGAAATACCAATTCTTGGTATTGGTACCAAGCACCTATTGAAACACATGCGTTGTTAATTGAAGCGTTTTCTGAAGCAGGTTCTGTCATTCAGAGTGAAGCGAAGAATCTTGAAACCATTGATAACTTAAAAATATGGTTACTAAAAAACAAACAAACTAATAAATGGAAAACCACTAAAGCAACTACTGAAGCGGTATATGCATTATTACTTCAAGGAAGTGATTGGTTAAGCGCCAGCACTGAGCGGAGTCGAAGTGTTACAGATATGGTAGATGTAGTTTTAGGTGGACAACAAATAGCCCCTTCTAAACTTGAAAATGTAAAAGTTGAAGCTGGAACGGGTTACTATAAAACATCCTGGAATACTACAGAAATTAACCCTGAAATGGGAGAAGTTAAACTCACCAAAAAAGGTGATGGTATCGCTTGGGGAAGTTTATACTGGCAATATTTTGAAAATTTAGACAACATTACGTCTGCTGAAACTCCATTAAAATTAAAGAAGAAACTATTCCTTAAAACCAATACAGATACTGGAGAAGAAATTTCAGAAATCACAAAAGACACTAATTTAAAAGTGGGCGATTTAGTTAGAGTTCGTATTGAATTACGAAGCGACAGAAACATGGAATTTATTCACATGAAAGATATGAGAGCTTCTGGATTAGAACCAGTTAACTTAATTTCTAAATACAAATGGCAAGACGGTTTAGGCTACTATGAAAGCACAAAAGATGCCTCTACAAACTTCTTTTTTGATTATTTACCTAAAGGTGTTTATATTTTTGAATATGATTTACGAGTAAATAATGCTGGTAATATGAGTAACGGGATTACAACAATTCAAAGTATGTATGCTCCAGAATTTAGTAGTCATAGTGAGGGAACAAGAATTACAATAAAATAGTTTCAACAAAACCCATCAGATTTTATAAACCTGATGGGTTTAAAATATTCTATTAGTTAATGAGCTATCTTTAGACAAAGTTATGAGAAAAACGCACTCATAATCAACCATCTTTAAAGAAGCTTTCTTGCTCCGTAAATTGTATCTTATTAAAAAATGATGTCTACTTCTAAATCTCCTCTTGTAATTAGATTTTTTTGATTTGTAATTCGCTAATTGCGAATAAAAAAAATAATTTTATTCCTTTTAGTATAATTTGGCATGAAAACTAAAACCTATAATTGATTAAGAATGCTATAGGTATTTATAACGAAGCATGACCTCATTTATCAAATGCAATGCTGACGCCTAACCAAATGCATTAACAGAATAAACTTAAAAGAAAAAGTCACAAGAAACAAAAGGTAATAATTTAAAATTGCTACCTTATGATTATTAATTAATGTAGCACTATTTATAGGACGTCACATAGAATCAAAGTGATTGACCACGATAATAATCTAAAACCAAAACGCGTAGCAAATATTCGTATTTAGCATTTGCTAGATTTACTTTTGTATTATCTAAGTTATTTTTACTGGTAACGTAATTTAAGAAATTGGAAATCCCGTTATTAAACCGAATTTCGTTAATGCGATAAGATTCCTCATAAGCATTAACCTGCTTTTGTAAACTTTGATAGCGGTTGTAAACAGCTTCCATATCAAAATGTACTTGGGCAATGGTATTCTTTATATCTAAATGTGTACGCTCTAATTCTAGAATAGACTCCTCTACCATGATTTTTTCTAGTGCCACATTATTCTTTGCATTAAAACTATTAAAAATCGGTACACTTACAGCAACACCAACAACAGTATTTAAATTATTATCCAACTGGTCTTTATAGTCTATACGCTGAGAAGCAAAAGAAGTTTGTTCTGTCATTACTGGAAAATCTTGATCACTAACAGTTATAAAATCATCTGTTTGAATAATACTTGTGCCAGTAGACACAAAGGTTTCAGCTACACTGGAATAATTAGTATTTACTCCTCCAAAAACAGAAATTTCTGGTGTGAATTGCGACTTAGCTACACTTACTCCTTTTTTGGCTGCCTCAATACGTAACTCTGTAGCTTTAAACGTTGCTAAATTCTGTAAAGCCTCTTTATAAACCCCTTCTGCAGAAAGGGTATATTTTTCAAAATCCAATAGTATAGATTTAGGGTCTATTTGAATATTTCCGGGTAAATTTAGTAGCCGCACAAGATTTAATCTTGAATTATTTAAATTAGACTTAGAAATTAAAATACTGGTTTCATCATTGGCTATTTGTCCTAATATATCTGCATAATCTGCTGGATTTCCAGATTCATTTTTATAAAAGTCTTCTTGAATTTTTAGTTGCTTTTTTGTTGTCTCGTAGCGTTGCTTTGTTAAATCTAAAACGGCTTTATTATTTAAAACTTGAAGATATGCCAAGGTAACATTCAACACTAAATCTTGTTGCGCTGCTTCTTTTTCCAGTTCGGAAGCTTTTCGGTTAAGATGATTTTGTTTTGCTGCATTTAATAGTCTAAATCCGTTGAATATCGTCATATCTAGACTTAAACCCATATTAGAAAACGTTAATTCTTGATTGATAAAATCATTAGTAAATGGATCTATACTTCTACCGTCATTAACCCCTAGATTAAAATTTCCATTTATACTTGGTAGAAAATTAGCTTTGGATTGCTGATGATTGACTTTAGCCGAATTAGCTCTTAAATTTGCAGATTTTAGATCAAGATTATTCTCTAGTGCAATTGATATGCATTCATCTAAAGAATAGCTTTTCTGAATTAAATCTTGTGTGTTTCCAAACCACCCCATCAAAACTAGAAGAATGCATGTTATTTTATTATGTTTCATATTTTCTTTGTTATTCTGAGACTATTTTACCATCTAATAGATTTATAATTCTTGAGCCATATGAAGCATTAGTTTCAGAGTGTGTTGCTTGAATAATGGTAACACCCTGCTTATTTAACTCTAAAAATAACTCCATAATTTCTGTACTCTGCTTTGAGTTGAGATTTCCTGTTGGCTCATCTGCTAAAATCAGTTTTGGTTTTCCTATCAAAGCTCTTGCAATACCTACCAATTGCTGCTGTCCTCCACTTAATTGAGCTGGGAATAAATCTTTTTTTCCAACAATATTAAAACGATCTAACATATCAGCCACCAGTGCTTTACGCTCAGACGATTTTATGTTTTTATACAACAGAGGTGTTTCTATATTCTCCCAAACATTAAGCTCGTCAATAAGATGATATGCTTGAAATACAAAGCCGATATATTCTTTATACAATTTTGACCTGTTGCGTTCTTTCATGCTATGCACAGGCTCACCTAAAAAAGTGTAGCCACCATCTGTGAAATTATCCAGCATACCAATACAATTCAATAAGGTTGATTTCCCAGAACCTGACGGTCCCATTAAGGATATAAACTCACCTTCTTTTACTTCCATATTGATACTGTCTAACAAAGCTATTTTGTTGCTTCCTGAATTAACCTCTCTTGTTGCTTGACTTAATTTTAATATTGTGTTTACCATTTTATAAAGAATATTTTTAGTCTAATAGATTAATATTAATTTTGGTCTTCTTATTCTTCTACTATATAGTGAAGATGATGCCAAAACAACAAACGACTAATAATCAAACATTTATCGTTTTACAAACAAATAGAAGTGTTCGATTTTGATACACTTCTTGTTCGTAATCGAACACATTAGATATTTAATTTCTGTTTAGTGATCTTTTATTCTGACCGCAGTGAATTAACAGGATTTGCAATAGCAGCTTTTAAGGTTTGAAATAAAATAAGCAATACAGTTACACCTCCTATTAATAGAATCCCTATTAAAAATGGATTTAAGCTAATAGTAATTCGGTATGCATAGCTGGATAACCAATGATCCATTAATAAATATGCTAAAGGGCAAGCTAAAAGTATTGATAACCCTAGAACAACTAGAAATTCTTTAATGAATAAAAAGCTTATGTTAGATACTGAAGCTCCTAAAACTTTCCTGATACCAACTTCTTTTACGCGCTTATTTATGCTTAATGATACCATACCAAATATACCAAGAAGCGCTATAATTAAAGATAGTAAGGATGCTGTATATGTCGCTTTTTTAAATTGTAATTCGTTTTCATAAAGATTAGCCAAAGTATCGTCCATAAATTTATACTCAAATGATGAATTTGGCATAAGGGTTTTCCATTTTTGTTCAATCGTCGTCAAGCTTCTATTTATATCTCCAGGTGCTAACTTAAAAGACAAATACCTATAATTAGGGTTGGCATTCACACTAAAAAACAATTGTGGTTTTATTTGTTGCTGCATGGATTCAAAATGAAAATCTGAAATCACCCCTTTAATTATAAGAGCTTCCTCACTGTCAACAATTTTCAGGCTTTTACCAATAGCTTCTTCAGCAGTTTTAAAGCCGTATGTATAAAGTGCTTTTTCATTAATAATAACCGCACTAGGATTCGTTTCTCCAGATTCTAAAAAGGCTCCAGCCAGTAATGAAATTCCATATGTTTTAAGATAGGCATCGTCACTCACCAAACCTTGAGTAGCGAATGATTGTTCAGGGTTTTCACCCAATTTATATACCGCAACTTGAAAACCGTTATTGCCATTAGGTATTTCATAGGAAAGACTAACACTTTCAACTGAAGGTATTTTAGAAAATTCATTGCGCATAGTTAGCATTTTTTCAACACCCTCTGAAGTCCAATCTCTAGGTACAGCTGCCGTAACGAGAAATTCTTTATCATAACCCAAACCTTTCCCGAAAAAACTATCCAATTGTTGTGTTACCAAAATTGCCGCAATTAAAACAACAAGTGCAGTAACATATTGAAAACCTAAAAGTGATTTTCGTAGATATACGCCTTTGGTTTCGGTTTTAAACTTTCCCTTAAGCGCATCTATAGATTTAAAAGAAGAAATAACAAAAGCTGGATAAAAACCCACTAATAAACCTATAACTGCGATAAACAGAAAAGGTATCAATAAAAAATAAACAGGAAATTGAGAAAGTTTCATGAGCTCTTTGCCTATAAGTTCTGCAAACCATACTTTTAAAAAAGGATATGATATACAGGCTAATACCGTTGAAATTGTAACTAAAACAATCGATTCCATAAGAAATTGAAAAATTAGTTGCTTTCTTTTTCCGCCTAAAACCTTACGTATACCAATCTCTTTGGTCCTGCTTCCAGAGTGACTTATGGCAATATTTATAAAATTTATCATTGCCATAATGATTATAAAAAGCCCAACAAAAGATAACGTATAAAGCATTTGTTTTAAGCTAGCATTATTTCTATTTAAATAATAATCTGTAAGTCTTAGTGGCACTACTTTTAAGTTTCTCTGAATAACTTCTGATGTGTGGTTTTGGATTAAACGTTCTAGAGGTTCTTCTAATTGTTGAGCAGAAACACCTGCTTGAAGCTCAACATAACAAGCAAAAATAGGAACCTCCCATTCTTGAAAATTTGCACGGTTAAAATATGATGCTGAATTTTTAGCAATAAAAAATCCGTTATCACTATTCTTTATTAATTGAGTAATAGAATTTTCGGTGGGCTTAACTAAAATTCCTGTAATTGTAAATTCATGATTTTCTCCTTCAAAATTCTGAATCGTTAAAGTTTCTCCTAATACATCCGTTTTTCCAAAGAATTTTATTGCCTTTTCAGACTTTATAACTACCGAAAATGGATTTTTAAATGCTGTATTAACGTTACCATATAATAGGTTGAAACCATACATATTCAAAAAATTTTCATCGCCTAATTGAATACCTTCTCTGAAATTTTTATTGTCCCTTGATATAATGCTCGTTATGCCGTCCCAACGGTAATAATCTCCAACAAGATGTGGATATTCTTCTTTAAGGCGCTCTGCTAAAGGCCCAAGAGTTGCAAAATCCACACCCATATTGTGGTCTTTCCACTGGCTTGTTAAAATATATTGAGAATCCGAATTTTTTAAATTCTTGTTGACTTGTAATTCTTGCCAAACGAATGCCGCAATCAATAATGCAAAACTAATCCCAGTAAATAGACCCACAATATTTATGAAGGTGTAAAGCCGCTTCTTTTTAAGGCCCCTCCATGCTATTTTGAAATAAGTTTTAATCATAATGATTTGTTTTTTTAACTTACTAATTCATTTATTCTGTTCTAAGCGATTTTACTGGATTTGATGTTGCAGCCTTAATTGTCTTTACTGCTATTGTTAACATAGCTATCAATACCGCAATTATACCAGCTCCCAGGAATATCCAGATATTTAAATCAATACGGTAAGCATAGTTTTGTAACCATTTGCTCATTAGCCACCAAGCTACTGGTGTAGCTATAAGAAAAGCAATACCAACCAATTTCAAAAAGTCTTTAGTTAGTAATACTGTAATAGCTGAGACACTTGCACCCACTATTTTACGAACCCCAATTTCCTTTCGGCGTTTAGCAACAATAAGTAATGACATTGCAAATAAACCTATACAACTTAGTGTTATAGCCAAAATAGACCCACTGCCTATCATAGTTATCATATTACGCTCATTCCGTAATGTTCTGTCTATATTTTCATTTAAAAATGAACCTTGAAATTCTGCATTTGGCTCTACAGTAGCCCAAGCCTCTTTTACACTAATGAAGGATTCCTCTAAATTTTGAGGCGCTACTTTTACATATACATTTCGTAAATTCCAATTAGGTAAAGCAAAAAGTGACATCGGTGCAATATTTCGATCCAGTTCTTGAAAATTAAAATCTTCAATAATACCAACAATAGAAAACAACTTATCGTCAATATTTATTTTAGAATTCAGTATCTCTTCTTCATTTAGTTGTTTTGCCATAGACTCATTAATGATAACCGATAAACTATCACTTGCTAAGTTTTTCTTAAAAGATCTCCCTTCAACTAAATTTAGATCTAAAGTTTCAATATAGTCTGAATCTACAACTAACATGTGAGTTTCAACTCCTCTGCCATTGTAATCAAATCCTATGACACTAGTAGATCGAGATCCATCTTTTCCAAGACCCAAAATATTATTTGATGCTGTGACACTCAAAATATTCGGTTTATCTTGAAGCGCATCTCGAAGTAGTTGCATGGTTTGTTGATCATTCCGTCTTCCATTAAGCGGAAAAGCAATGACTTGATCTTTATTGAAACCCAAATCTTTGGTTCGCATAAATTCTACTTGATCCTTAAGTACCAACGTTCCGCTAATAAGCAATATGGCAATACTAAACTGCAAAACCATTAAACTATTACGCAAGTAATTTTTTCCACTATTATCCAGTTTACCTTTTAAACTTTGTAATGTTCCTAGACGACTCATTAATACTGCAGGATAACCACCAGCTATTAACGTAATAGCGATAACACTACATATTAGTGTAACTATTAAAGAAGGATTCAGGAAAGTATTAAATGAGGCTCGTGTGCTAAACAAAACTTGAAAATGGGGTAATAAAAGTATCGCTGTTAAAATTCCCAAACCTGTAGAAATTATAAATACTAAAATACTTTCGCCCCAAAACTGAAAGAATAATTGTTTTTTGTTTGCGCCTAAAGTTTTACGCATCCCAATTTCACGTAGTCTTTGATCACTTTTGGCAATACTCATATTAATAAAATTAACACAAGCGATAAACAAAATTAAAATTGCAATGCCTAATACTAAATAAGGCATCGTGCGACTTACAGTTACTGAACCTTGATTAAAATTAGCAAATCTTATATCTGCAAAGGGCAATAATTTTATTTGTCTATAAACACCATTATTAGGTTGAGCACCATCTCGTTTAGCATTATCAATCTCATTCTTATAATGAAGTTGGGTAAAATCTTTTGTGCTGCTTTCAAATTGAGCGGGTTTTATCTCTTTAGAAAGTTTCATATATACTTCATGATTCTCAACATCCCAACGACCGACTGCTCGCTCATAAGCATGATACCCTTGACTTTTGAAATTTAATATAACATCAAAGCCTATAGAACTTGTCGCAGGAAAATCTTCTACAATTGCCGTAACTGTAAATGGTACTTCTTCTTCATCTCTTAGAATAGTAACTGTTTGTCCTATAGCATTTTCATCACCAAATATCCGTTTTGCTGCTAGTTCCGTAATGACAACAGAAGATTCTGAAGTTATAGGGTTCTCTTTATCACCTTTAATTATTGGAAATCTGAACATCTCAAAAAAATCAGGATCAACATAAGCACTACTCATACCAAGTTGTTTATCTTGATAACTCAATAATACACCCGAACCACTATAACGCGTTATTTTTTCAACTCCTGAAACCTCATCTTGCAATGCCGCTGCAAAAGGCTCAGATTTTGAGATATTAGCTTCTATACCATTTGGTGAACTATCTTCTGAATACACCATATACAGGTTATTACCATGTTCATGAAAACGATCATAAGATAGTTCATATACTGCAAACATAGCCAACAATATAGCCACCCCAAATGCAGCAGTGAGGCCTATTATGTTCAGTATTGTAAACGTCCTGTTCTTCCACAAGCTACGAATTGCTATTTTGAAATAAGTTTTAATCATAATTGTTGATTTTTTTTGATACTGAAACAAGTTCAGCACGAGTTGATGATATTTTCTATTCAGATCGTAAACTATTTATTGGGTTAGCAATAGCTGTTTTTAGAGTTTTAAAACTTATGGACAATAGTACTAACAAGAAAACTAAGAGAATTGGAAGTAGAAATAACCAAATATGTAAATCAATTTTATAAGCAAAGTTTTTCAACCAATTTTGCACCAGAAAATAAGTAATAGGTGCACTTATAATAACTGAAATGATTACAGTTTTTAATGAATCTTTTGAAAGCAATACTAAAATAGTTGTGGTACTCGCACCAACTACTTTTCGAATACCAATCTCCTTCTTTCTTTTGGCTACGGAAAAAGAAGCTAAACCGAAAAGCCCTAAACAAGCTATAAGTATGGAAAAGGCGGTGAGAATCATAAACACATTTTTAAAACGGTCTTCAGCCTTAAACTGTTTATCATATTCCTTATCCATAAAAAAGTAAGAGAATGGCGCTCCTGGATATACGGTATTAAATGCTTCTTTTACTTGTTGAAGATTTTTACTAGGTGAACCTCCTACAAATTGAACAGTAGCCAAACTCCCAAAACTATTATTAAATATATGAATCATGGGTAATAAAGGTGATTTAGGAGATTGCTGATGATAGTTTTTAACCACACCCTTGATAGTCCATTCTGCTCCCCAAAAGGAAAGTTTATTGTTCACTGCCTTTTCAGGATCAGTAATATTCCATTTCTCCAATGCTTTTTCATTTACAATTACTTGTCGTTTTTCTCGAGTCGAGCTCTCATCAAAATTAGTCCCTGTAAGCATATCTAAGCCTAATAAAGGCACGTAATCCTTATCAATAAAGGTGAGATAAAAGTTATGATAGGCATCTGGAGTAGTTCCTGCTATACGTATATCTGCCGTAGTAGACAATGCTCCTGAGGGTTGACCCGGAACTGTATGAGACATTGCAACAACCTTTATATTAGGGCTGGCTAGCAAATTTTGCTTAAACGACGAATAGTTTTCAGAAGTACTTTTAGCAGGTGCCTCTACAACAATACTATTTTGAACATTAACACCTCTATCTAAACTTCGAAGAAAATCAATTTGTTCATTTACCGTAAAGGTTTGAATCAGTAAAATAGTGGTTATTGCAAATTGAAAAACTACTAGTCCTTTACGCAATAAATTACCTTTGATTGAATGCGAAAAACTTCCTTTTAAAACTGTTGAAGGTTTAAATGACGACAACACAAAAGCTGGATATAAACCTGACATAAGCCCACCCAATACAATAAAAGCCAACAAAAGTAACCAAAAGGATAGATTCCCAAATAAGCTGAAACTTTCTGGCAATCCTGAAAAAACTATAAACTTAGACTTTACAATAGAGATAAGTAAAAGCGCTAAGACTCCTGCAAGAATATTTATGACTACAGACTCTACTAAAAATTGAATTCTTAGTTGACTTTTAGTAGAACCCAATACTTTTTTAACACCTACTTCTTTTGCTCTATCCAAGGCTTGAGATGTGGTTAAATTTATATAATTAACAAAGGCACTTATAATAATTAATAAAGCAACGGCAAAAAGAAAATAAACCGCTTTAGCATCTCCATTAGGTTCTGGTTCAAATGTCTTTTTTGAGTAAAGATGAATATCTTTTATTTTTTGCCCAACTATGGCTTCACTTTTTATCTTTTCTTCATCAATTAATTTTTTGCTAAAATCTGCTAATGTATTTGTGAAACGGTTATAATCTGCACCTTCAACCAACTGCACATACATATAAGAATTGTTCCCGTCCCAATTATCTTCTTTCTCTCCGTGTCTATTCAACATTTCAGGATCAGAAATCATTGTTGGATATGAAATAAGCATATCCACTTTAAGATGGGTATTTGGAGGACTGTCATTTGTAACGCCAACAATATTGTACAAAATATCTCCTCTACTTCCTGGAGATTTTATAACTTCTCCAACAACATCTGTTCGATTAAAATATTTTAAGGCTATGGATTCTGTAACTACAGCTTCATTAGGTTTTTTAAATAAATCTTTTTTACTTCCATATATTAACTTGTAATTAAACATATTAAAGAAATCTGCATCAACTGCATAGAGATCTTTCATAAGAAACTGCTGTTCTCCAATTTGCATGGGAGAATTAGGCTCTCCAATAGCGTAAGCCCTTGTGTATTTTTCTACCTCTGGAACTTCAGATTTGAGCTTTGGACCAGCTGCAGGATACATCTCACTATCTTGGGTTGTAATAGAGTTTCCTGTTAAATAGTTTAAAGTGAGACGAACAATTCTCTCAGCATTTGGATGTGAATCTTCATAACTTCTCTCAAATTGAACGTATTGTACTATCAATAATGTAATTGCAAAACCAGTTGCTAAACCTACTAGATTTATAAAAGTCAGGCTCTTATGTCTCAAAAGGTTTCTTAAGGCTATTTTAAAATAATTTTTAATCATGACTATTTATTTTTTAAATTTTTAGTTATTGATTATTCAGACCTTAGAACTTTCGCTGGGTTTATAAGTGCCAATTTAATCGCATGGTAACTTACAGTTATGAAAGCTATAGCAGTTGCTATAACACCTGCAACGGCAAATACAGACCAAGACATTTCAATTCTATATTCATAATCCTGTAACCAAGTTCGCATTAAGTAATATGCAATAGGAATAGCAACAACTAGTGCAACTACAATTAAGGCTATAAAATTTTTCGTTAATAATTTAAAGATGGTTTGTACTGAAGCTCCTAATACTTTTCGAATGCTCATTTCTTTATTACGCTGCTCAACCATATAAGCGGAAAGAGCTAATAAGCCAAGGCAAGCAACTAATATGGCTAAAATGGCGAATGTGGTAAATATGGCCTTAATTTGGCTAACATTACCATACATTTTAGCAAAAGAGGCATCCATAAACTCGTAACGAAACGCCATGTTAGGAACAAATTCATCCCATTTAGATTCCATAGATGCTAATACAGCCGATACATCGGCTGTATTCATTTTAACTGATGTAATTGTAGGACTGATACCTCTAAAAAAGCACAATGGTTGTACCGTTTGTTTCATTGTATTAAAATTAAAGTCCTCAACAACTCCAATAACTTCCCAAAGTTGACCATACCTAGAAATTCGCTTACCAACCGGGGCATCTAGCCTTAATTCTTTCGCCATAGTTTGATTTATTATAACCGCTTTTTCATCAGAAATACGTCCTGAAATAAAATTACGTCCATCAACCAGCTTCATACCCATGGTTTCTATATAATCCTTGTCAATAACCCAGGCTTGTCCGCCTACACCTTCTTCAGTATTTTCTTTACCCTCGTTTGTAAAACTATTTCCATTTCTTTTTGTACCTTCAATAGGTAAATAATCACTAATAGAAACATTACTAATACCTGGCAACTTTTTAAGCTCTTCTTTAAAAGTTTCAACACGATCATTTAATATGTTTGTACTGTATATTTGGACCACCTGATCTTTCTCAAACCCAATTTTTGAATTTAAGATAAAATCCATTTGTTGATTAATTACAAGTGTGCCTACGATCAAAATAATTGAAATAGTAAACTGAAAAACCACCAAACCACTTCTTAATCCACTTGATTTACTTCCTGAACTAAGCTTCCCTTTAAGAACATTAATAGGTTTAAAATTTGAAAGGTAAAATGATGGATAAAGACCTGCTGAAGTACCCACAACAAGAGCAGCTAATACTAAAATTGGCAAGAACCCAATACTAGACCAAGGCATAACCAAATCGGTACCAGACATCGTTCTAAAAAGAGGCATTAAAATAACTGATAAAACCGTTCCTAAAATAAAGGCGATAATGGCTATAAGTATAGATTCTGCCAAAAATTGACCAATAAGTTGCGTACGTGTTGAACCCACAACTTTTCTTAGACCTACTTCTTTTGCACGATTAGCAGATTTTGCTGTAGATAGATTTACAAAATTGATACTTGCGATAATTAAAATAAATAAAGCTACAATACCAAAAATCCAAATAATCTTGATATCATTTCTAAAGCTTGATTCATAAGCGATATGAGATGAATGTAAATTAATAGCTGTTAATGGTTGTAAACGCATTTTAAGCCGCTCATGTAATTTTTCCCAACCAGCAAATCCAGACGATTTATATGATGGTTTTAAATACTTTTCTATTATAGTATTACTCATTTTTTGCTCAAAAGCTGCTACATCTGTCCCTGCCCTTAAAACTACATAAGTAAAATAATTATTCTGAGTCCACCTGGTTTGTTCACCCTTTCCAAATTCAACATCTTTTAAAGTGATCAAAAAATCAAAATCTAAATGAGAATTAGTAGCAAAGTCTTTCATAACACCATTAATCTTAAAAGGATCATTATTATCACCATTTAAATACATGATTCGTCCAATAGGATTTTGATTTTTGAAATATTTCTGAGCAACTTTTTCTGAAATAACAATAGTTTTAGGCTCTGTAAGTGCTGTTTTTATATTCCCATAAACCATTTCTATTCCCATAATATCAATCATTGAAGGATCGGCATAGGTAAATCCTTCTTCGTAATACTGAGTATCATCTGTACCATCAAAACGTATTTCATTACTTCCTGCTCCATAAAAAAGACCGTTAGACATAAGTCTACCAGTATTCTCTACTTCTTTAAAATCGGCTAATATTGTTGTTGCGGTATTTGCAGAAAAATGAATGCCAGATTCTACGCGTCCTTCATCAATATATTGGCCTGTTATTCTATATATATTCTCAGAATTTGATACATTTTTATCGTAACTACTTTCGTGAAGTATGTAAATTGATATTAAAATACAAGCTGCAACACCAATGCTTAAACCAATAATATTTATAAATGAAAACCCTTTATTTTTCATTAAGTTTCTCCAAGCTATTTTTATATAATTCCTGATCATAATGCTATATTTTAATTGTTCGTTTTTGATGCTGAAACAAGTTCAGCACAGGTTAATAATGATAATTATTCTGTGCGTAACGATTTTACAGGATTTGAAGTTGCAGCTGTTACTGCTTGAAAACTTACGGTTACTAAAGCTATAATAATAGCAACCAAACCAGCCAAAACTACCATCCACCATTCAACACTAATCTTATAGGCAAAGTCTTCCAACCAACTTTGCATCGCATACCAAGCAATTGGCACCGAAATTATGAATGATATACCTACCAATTTTAAAAAGTCTTTGGATAATAAATTCACAATACTTCCTACCGATGCTCCAATAATCTTGCGTATTCCAATCTCTTTTTTTCTTTGGATTGTGCTGTAAGCTGCGAGACCCAATAAACCAAGGCATGAAATGAATATGGCTAATAATGCAAAGCTTAAAAACAAGTTCCCAAAGTCTTCCTCCGCTTCATACTGAGCATCAAAAAGGTCATCTAAAAAATGATATTCAAACGGGTCTGCAGGTTTCATTGATTTCCATATACTCTCAATTGAACCAAGTGTTTTAGAAATATCTCCACCCTGTATTTTCACTGTAATAAGACCTGTACTTTCAGGATCTAAACGCATAGTTAATGGATTAATATCTTGCTGAAGCGATCTGAAATTAAAATCCTTAATAACACCTATTATTTGTCCATTACTTCCCCATTGCTGATAGCGTGCTCCTATGGCTTCTTCTGGGTTTGTATATCCAAGTAGAGCTACGGTTTTTTCATTTACAACCATTGCCTGTGAGGAATCTGATGCAAAATCTCTTGAAAAGCCTCTTCCTGCAATAACCTTCATACCTAATTCATCAATAAAGTCTTCGTTAACAAAATACAAGTCTAAATTTGCGACTTGTAAATCGCCATTTTTATTTTCAATTTCAGAATATGCTGCTGGATTACCTGTTCCTGGAACACTTGACGTTAAAGCGGTTCCTTTAACTTCCGAAATCTGAGAAATCCTATTTCGTAATGCTTCTTGTGAACTACCTGTTTCGGTTGGAATAACCAAAGTATGCTCTTTATTGAAACCCAAATCTTGATTTCGCATAAATTGCATTTGATTGTATATTACAATTGTACCAATAATTAGGGCTATTGAAATTGTAAATTGTACAACTACTAGGCTTTTTCTTAATAAGATCCCTCTGCTTCCTTTAGAAAAACTACCTTTAAGTACACTTACAGGTTTGAACGAAGAAAGGATAATAGCTGGATAAGTCCCTGCCAGTATACCAATAGTAAGTGCAATTAATAATAAATAAAGAATATTAATAGGCTCAACAAATATACCAGAACTCACCACTTTACCTGTTAATTGATTAAAATAAGGTAATGCAAGAGTAGTTAAACCAACTGCTACAACAAATGCTAAAAAACATGTAACTATTGACTCACCAATAAACTGAAACCCTAACTGGTTCTTACCAGCACCAACAACTTTTCTTATCCCAACTTCTCTAGCACGTTCAACAGAACGTGCTGTAGATAAATTGATAAAATTTATACTCGCAATTAATAATATAAATATGCCTATAATTGAAAAAATATAAACATTGTTAATATTACCAGTAACAAATCCTCCTCTAGTTGATCTTAAATACACATCTTTTAAAGACTCAAGATGTAATGTTACAAACATTTGAGACTCACGCATTTCATCACCTGTTTTCTCCTCTAAAAAATCTGGAAATTTTGCTACTAATTTTTCAGGATTAGTAGCATTTGATGTTAAGACATAAATCAATGGCCCATAATTTCCCCATTGCTCATCAAGTTCACTTGGTGCAGCAGTATATGTGATCATGGAAATTAAAATATCTGCCCTAATTTGAGAATTCTCAGGCATATCTTCCATAACTCCAGTTACTGTAGCTGGATTATCAAAATTTTCGAGAATTATATTTTGTCCAACTGGATCATTGGTGCCAAAATATTTATTTGCAATTGTCTCAGAAATCACCAAACTATTTGGAACTTTTAATAATTGACTTCTATTTCCCTTTATAAGTTTAAAATCAAAAATTTCAAAAAAGGAAGAGTCAACTGCAAAGACTTGCTGCTCAGCAAACTTTTCACCATCTCTTATAAGCGTTAATTCTTCTGGTAAAACTCTAGTAAACTTAAGAATTTCAGGAAATTCTTTCTTTATATTAGGCCCAATAGGCCAAGCGGCCATACCAGCTTCTATTTTTTCTGAAGGTGTCTTAATATCTGCAACTACCTTATAAATACTATCTGACTTGCTATGCATTGTATCATAACTAAACTCAAAATTCACATAGAGCAATACTAAAAACCCAGCAGTCATACCTATGGCTAAACCACTAATATTTAGCATTGCAAACCCTTTATGCTTAAGTAAGTTTCTAAGCGCTATTTTGAAATAATTTTTTATCATAATAATTCGTTTTTGATACTGAAACAAGTTCAGCACAGGTTGATGATGATTATTCTGTACGCAACGATTTTACAGGATTTGAAGTTGCTGCTTTTATAGCTTGAAAACTTACGGTAATTATTGTAATTAATAATGCTCCAAGACATGCTATAGCTAACACATCCCAACCAACAGAAGTTCTATAGCTAAACTTCTGAAGCCATTGACTCATTATATAATATGCTAAAGGAGATGCTACTAAAATTGAAATAATTACAAGCGTAATAAAGTCTCTTGAAAGTAATAGCCATAATTGACTAATAGATGCCCCTAACACTTTTCTAACACCAATTTCTTTGGTGCGCTGTTCTGCTACAAAAGATGCCAATCCAAACAATCCCAGGCAACTGATAAAAATTGCTAACATTGTAAACACTTTGGCTAAACTTGCAATGCGTTCCTCAGCTACGAATTTTTTTCCATATTCTTTATCTACAAACTGATAATCAAAAGGAATACTTGGGAAGTTCTTTTTAAATATACTTTCTACCAAACTTAGGCTTTCACCAACACTCTTATTCGGATTTAAACGTAGATTATAATAACTAGCATTCTCATGTGCGTCAAAAACATACATAGCCTGTTTTACAGGTTCGTAAGCCGATTTCACAATCATATCTTTAATAACACCAATAACCTTCAATGTGGGAGCTGGGTCTTCTGTATCAGAATCCTTAATAAGTTTTCCTATTGGATCTTTTAACCCCATATACTTTACAGCAGTTTCGTTAAGGATTACGGCTGTACTGTCTGTGGCATATTCGCGTGAAAATCCACGACCTGCTATAAGCTCTACATCCATGGTTTCTACAAATTCGTAGGACACAGATGTATATGCCAAATCTTCTTGAAATCCTTCAGGCTTGCCTTCCCAAGTATAACCGCTTCTGTTAGACCAAACCTGTGTTGTTGGACTACTTGAAGTTGACATGTTCGTAATTGCACCAGATTCTATGAACTGGCTTCTCATAATATCTGCTTTCCCTTCAAATTCTGGACTCATAACAGGAAGTTGCACTAACCCATTCTTATTGTAGCCTACTGGTCGGTTCTTACTGAATTCAATTTGATTCATTACAACCATAGTTCCAATAATTAATGCTACTGAAAAAGTAAACTGCAGGACTACCAAAATTTTACGAGGTAAAGCGGAATAACGTCCAGCTTTAAAGGTTCCTTTTAAAACGGTAACGGGATTGAAAGACGATAAGTATAAGGCTGGATAACTCCCAGAAACAAGTGCCGTAAATAAAATAAACAGTAATGAGGCTAACCAGAAACTAAGATTTGACCAAGGAAAAACGATTACCTTACTCGCCAAAGTATTAAACCCATTTAAAAACAATAGCACAATACCTATAGCTAAAACAAATGCGAATATTACAACAAGAAACGATTCACTTAAAAATTGCGTAATCAACTGACTTCTATTTGAACCAATTGATTTTCTAATACCAACCTCTGTGGCTCTTTTTTCTGAGCGCGCCGTACTTAAATTGATAAAATTAATACATGCTAAAAGCAATACAAATATACCGATGACGCCAAACATCCAAACATTTTCAATACGTCCACCTGTTTGCACTCCATTTTCAAAATTACTCCGTAGATGCCAATCTTTCATTGGTAATAACATAAGTTGCGGATTAAATTGCTGTTCATCTTCACCTACAACTTTCTTTTTGGCATCTCGAACAACTTCAGAAATAGATGCAATAGATGCATTTTCATGGATTTGAACAAATAACTGAAATGAGTTATTTCCCCACTGGTCCTTCGCATTTCGCATCCATTCATAGGTTTGCATCATCATTTCCCAATTACCTATGTAATGCAATTCGTTAAAGGAATTATTTTCTGGAATGTCCTCATAAACCCCAGTAACCATTAAATTAGCTTCATTATTTACGATAATAATTTTTCCAATTGGGTCGTAATCGCCAAATAAATCCTTGGCCAAAGATGCCGATAACATTATAGCATTAACATCCTTCAATGCTTTGTGATCTCCTTTAAGCATTTTTAAATCCAATAATGAGGGGGCTTCTTCTTGCATGAAACTCCCAGTCCTTGATAAACTTTTATCACCAAATTTTAGATAGTTTGAATTATTCCAAGAGGACATTACAATATGCTTAAAATAATCAGCATAGTTTTCACGTAGCTCAAACTCCAAAGGTCTTGGAATAGCAGGGCCAGTACTAGTTTTTTCATTAAAAGTTTGGCTTTGAATCATTTGAGCCACAGTCGATTTATTAGTAAAATAATCGTCATGGCTTAATTCATCATTAATCCAAAGTCCTATCATAATAGCAACAGCCATACCAATGGCTAAACCGGAAATATTAATAAAGGAATACACCTTGTTTTTAAGTAAATTTCTAAATGCTATTTTGAAATAATTTTTGATCATAATTTCTAAAGAATTACTGTTCGTTTTTTGATACTGAAACAAGTTCAGCACAGATTGATTTGGCTTCAGTACTTCAGTATAATTAATTTGTTTAGTGGAAATTTATACTGAAGTACATTCACCTGATTGATTGATTGATGAAAGTCGATTTAAGTCAAAATATTCTCTGTAACTTTTTGACCGTCTAACATTCTAATAATTCGATGACTATACTTAGCATCATGTTCACTATGTGTTACCATAATAATGGTAGTACCTGCCTCGTTTAAATCTATGAGCAAATCCATAACCTCATTACCATTGGTACTATCTAAGTTTCCTGTTGGCTCATCGGCTAAAATTAATTTTGGATTATTAACTACGGCTCTAGCAACGGCAACTCTTTGTTGTTGACCTCCTGAAAGTTGCTGAGGAAAGTGATTGCGACGATGCATTATTTGCATTTTCTCAAGAACTTCTTCTACTCTTTTTTTGCGTTCTGCTGGTTTTACACCAGTATAAATTAATGGTAACTCTACGTTTTCAAAAACGGTAAGTTCATCAATTAGATTAAAACTTTGAAAAACAAAACCGACGTTATGCTTACGTAATTCTGAACGCTTACGCTCGTTATAACCTGCAACTTCTTCACCATTAAATTTGAAACTTCCACCATCTGGATCATCCAGTAATCCTAGAATATTTAATAACGTAGACTTCCCACAACCTGATGGTCCCATTATAGCAACAAACTCTCCCTGTTTTACCTCAAAAGACAATTTATTTAATGCAATAGTCTGTACCTCTTCGGTTTTGTAAAACTTCTCTAAATCATTAATTTGTATCATTGTATTGTGTATTTGCTTTTAGCTATTCGCTTTTGGCTATTAGCTTTGTTATTATTATTTATATTATTTACTGACTTTAAAAAACACCCCTAAAGTCCCCTTAAGGGTACAATCTTTATTTCTATTTTAATATTAGCTCTTCTGTGTCGCCATAGGAATCATAACTCGATGTAATTACCTTATCTCCAGCATTCAATCCTTCAATAACCTCATAGTATTCTGTATTCTGACTGCCTAAGCGTATGTTTACTTTATAGGCATTACTGCCATCTTCACTAACTTTAAAAATCCAATTACCACCAGTTTTTTGGAAAAATCCACCTTTAGGAACTAAAAGCGCCTGTTTTTCTGCACTTAAAGCAACTCTGATCTGTAAATTTTGACCTCTTCTAATACCTTCTGGCACATCGCCTTCAAATTTCATATCTACTTGAAAACGTCCATTGGTAACTTGAGTAAATACTTTTTTAATTACTAATGTGTAGGTTTTGTTATTAAGTTTAAATGTTCCTGTTTGACCGTTGTAAATTCTAGAAATGTAATGCTCGTCTATATCTACTCGTACTTTATAACCGCTCGTTACATCCACTTGACCCAATCGTGTTCCTTTGGTTATAGATTGACCAATCTCAGCATCTAAAGACGTTAACTGCCCGTCAATTGGTGCCCTTACAACAAGATCTCCAACTTTTTTTCGCATTAATTCTAAAGCACTTTGTGTTCTGGCATAAGAATCTCTTGCTTGTCTTACTTCAAGTTTTGAGGATATAGAATCTTCAGATAACACCTGTTCCGCTAGATTCATACGTTCCTTCTGATAGTCATAGTTGTTTTTTGAAGATTCAAAATCTTGTCTACCAATGGCACCTTTTTCATACAAACGCTTATTTAAATCATAAACACGTTTTGCTTCGATTAGGCTATTTTCAACATCTGTAAATTGATTTTGCCTATTAATTGTATTTTGACGTGCCGCATTTTGAGAAATCTGCATTTGCGTTAATAAGTTATAAACTGAGGTTTCTTGGTTAACTAAGCTTAACTCAAGATCTGTGTTAGATAATCTTAAAATTGGTTCGCCTTTTTTCAAAATTGCTCCATCTTCAACAAACTTCTCTTCCACCCGACCACCTTCTAAAGCATCCAAATAAATAGTAGTTATTGGCAATACAATACCATTTACTGGGATATTTTCTTGAAATACATCATTAGTAATTGTATTTATAGAAATGCGCTCTTTTTCAACATTCAATTTAGAACCACCAGAAGTACTTATAATTACAAAAACAATTAAAGCTAAAATTGCTATAACACCTCCGATTAATAATAATCGTGATTTTGAAAATTGCTTCTTTTTAATTGGTATGTCCATTTTAGGTTTTTTAGTTACATAACATATAGTGAAGATGATGCCAAAAACACAAATAACTAAAAAACAAACACTTACAATATGTTTGAGGAATAAAAGTGTTCGATTTTGATACACTTTCTGTTCGAAAATGTACACTTTTCAAACTAAATTATTTTCTTTTTCTAATCTTTTTAAGCTGAATATAAAATTGTAATATTGTATCAATGGTATTAAAAAACGCAACAATATTAGTTATTGACGATGATATTGATGTGCTAACTGCACTTCGACTTCTACTAAAACCACTAGTTAAAGATGTAGTTACAGAAAAGAACCCTAGTAATATTACTTCGCAAATTGAGCGTGCTACATTCGACATCATCATATTAGATATGAATTTCAGTGGTTTAGTCAATACTGGCAATGAAGGTATTTTTTGGCTCAATAAAATCCGAAAGCAAAAACCAGAAACTTCAGTGATTTTAATGACCGCTTATGCTGATATTGATTTAGCCATTAGAGGTTTAAAAGAAGGCGCATCCGATTTCTTAGTAAAGCCTTGGAAGAATGAAAAAATTATAGAAACTATAACTGCCATTCTTAGTAAGAAAAAATCTAATGGAGTTAAAACAGAGTCTTTAAATTCAAATAGTGTTGAAATTATTGGTGAAAGTGACGTTATGAAAGACGTTTTTGTGAAGCTTAAAAAAGTAGCACCAACAGACGCCAATATTTTAGTACTCGGAGAAAATGGTACTGGTAAAGATTTAATTGCTAGAGCGCTTCATGATAATTCTAAAAGAAGAAATAAACCTTTTGTGAAGGTTGATGTTGGCGCACTAACAGCATCACTTTTTGAAAGTGAATTGTTCGGTTATAAAAAAGGAGCTTTTACAGATGCAAGAGAAGATAGAAAAGGACGTTTTGAGGCTGCAAATGGCGGCACGCTTTTTTTAGATGAAATAGGCAACATTAGCCTAGGACAACAAGTAAGATTGTTGACTGTCCTTCAAAATAGGCAAGTTACACCTTTAGGTTCTAATGAATCCATACCAATAGATATTAGATTAATTTGCGCAACTAATATTGATCCAAAAATATTAGCAGATGAGAAAAAATTCCGAAAGGATTTAATTTATAGAATTAATACTGTAGATATAATCGTTCCTCCTTTAAGAGATCGAGGTACTGATATTACCGAATTATCTAAATATTTTGTTTCAATCTATGCCGAAAAATATAATAAAAACGGTTTTACTTTCGATTCTGGATTTATTTCAAAGTTAAAAAAACACGATTTCCCTGGTAATGTAAGAGAACTACAGTATGTTTTAGAACGCGCTGTAATTATGACTGATGGATCTACTTTAAAACCTGATGATTTAGTTTTTTCATCTATTGAACGTACAATAAATTCTAGTCCAGAACATACCACTATGAATTTAGACGATTTAGAAAAAAACACCATTCTTACTGTACTAGAAAAAAACAAAGGAAACGTTTCTAAATCTGCTAAAGAACTAGGAATTACAAGAGCTGCCTTATATAGACGATTAGACAAATATGAACTATAAAGGTTACATTTTTAGGCTCTTTTTCAGAATCTTACTTCTTGTTAGCGCTATACTTGTATTAAGCTACACTATATACAATGACGAAATAACTTATACTGTTATTACTAGTGTCGTTATACTTTACTTAATTGTTAACACTTACACCTTTGTAAAACGACGTTTTGTGGCAATGGATGATTTTTTTGAAGCTGTAAAATATCGTGATTTCTCGAGGTGGTTTCCAGAAGATAGAGGTCCAAAAGACATTCGGTTTTTATATACAGGCTTCAATGAAATTAACAGAACAATTAAAGAAATAAATTCTCAAAACCAAGCCCAATATGTGTATCTACAAAAGATTTTAGAAATGGTAGATATTGGTATTATTGCCTACAATCTAGAAACAGGTAATGTTTTATGGACAAATGACTCGTTTGGAGAAATTTTAGATATGCCGTCGTTTAAGAACATTAGATTTGTGGAAAGTAGAAAACCAAAACTCTTCAATACCATTTTTGAAACCTATCATAGAGAGCCTAATTCTATTTCTATTGCCTTACAAAATGAAAGTATTAAAATACTAATTTCTGATACTATTTTTCAGGTTGATGATGATGCTTTTAAATTAATCGTAATTCAGGATATAGACAATACTTTAAATAAAAATGAGTCCGAATCTTGGAAGAAATTATTGAGTGTAATGACTCATGAAATAATGAATTCCATTACGCCAATTTCCTCATTGGCAGATACACTGCAGTATAATTTGCAACTTGCCATTGAAAAACCTGATGAAAACACGCTTGAATTAGATGATATTAACTCTGGTATCAAAACCATTAAAAATCGTAGTGAAGGTTTGCTGAAATTCGCCAAAACCTACCGGAGTTTAAGTAAAGTAACCCAATTAAACCTCCAAAGAGTTAGAGTTTCTGAGCTTTTCAATAATATACAATTATTAATGGAGCCCTCAATTAAAGTTAAAAATATAGATATAGAATTTAAAATTACTGGTTCAAAATTAGAATTAGATATAGACACACATCTAATTGAACAAGTATTAATTAATCTTATACTTAATGCAGTTGACGCTTGTAAACACAAGGATAATGCTGAAATTAAAGTTTTAGCAGCCCAAAACCCTAACAGGGATATCGTACTTAAAGTTTATGATAACGGTTCTGGTATTCCAGAAGAAATATTAGAAAACATATTTGTACCATTCTTTACAAGTAAAGCTACAGGAAGCGGTATTGGTTTAAGCCTTTGTAAACAAATTATGTTATTACACAAAGGAAAAATTATGGTAAAAAGCTCAGAAGGAGAAGGTTCCGTATTTAGTTTGGTATTCTAAAAAAATCAACCAAATCCATTCAAAATTTTGCTAAAAGCAGAAATATGATTTAAGCTAAAAAATAAAAAAAGCACTTCAACTATTAGTTAGTGATTTCTTCATTTCAAAATGTTATTTTTTTATTAAAATTACTTACAACTTCTTAATGTATAGTTAAATTTGATGAAAAAAATGACTAATTCTATGATTAAAACTAAAAAACTCTTCGTTTTACTATTCGTATGCCTTTTAACCTTCTCTGTTAATGCTCAAAAAAAACCTGAAGTAAAAACAGATTCTACACTTTCAGGCTTAAAATTTAGAAGTATTGGTCCCGCATTTATGTCGGGTAGAATTGCTGATATAGCCATAGGCCCCAATAACCAGAATATTTGGTATGTAGCCGTTGGCTCTGGTGGTGTATGGAAAACTGTAAATTCAGGTACAACTTGGACGCCTTTAACAGACAATTTACCTTTCTTTTCAACAGGTTGCATAACCATTGACCCAAATAACACGAATACCATTTGGTTAGGAACTGGTGAAAACGTTGGTGGAAGACATGTTGGCATCGGCGATGGACTATATGTAAGTTATGATGGTGGCAAAAACTGGCAAAACAAGGGTTTAAAAAAATCAGAACATATTTCTAAAATTATTGTAAATCCGAAAAACTCAAATGAAATATGGGTAGCATCTCAAGGGCCTCTTTGGAGTTCTGGTGGCGATCGTGGTTTATATAAAACTTCTGATGGAGGCGATACTTGGAAGCTAGTTTTAAGTGATAACAAATGGACTGGGGTTACCGATATCGTAATGGATCCTAGAGATGAAAAAATACTATATGCTGCAACATGGCAACGACACAGAAATGTAGCTGCATATGTTGGTGGTGGCGAAGGTACCGCAATTTATAAAAGTACTGATGGTGGTGAAAATTGGGATAAACTAAAAAATGGATTACCGAATAGCGATATGGGAAAAATTGGATTAGCCATTTCTCCTATTAATCCAGATGTTTTATATGCTGCTATAGAACTGGATAGAAAAAAAGGCGGTGTTTATCGTTCTGCTGACAGAGGAGGTAGTTGGACTAAAATGTCTGATACAGTTTCAGGTGGAACTGGTCCGCATTATTATCAAGAATTATATGCTTCACCTCATGTTTTTGATAAAATTTACTTGATGAATAACAGTACACTATATTCTGAAGATGGCGGAAAAACGTTTCAAGTCATGAAAAAGGAAAATAAACATGGCGATGATCATAGTTTAACATTCAAATCCAATGACCCAAACTACATGCTTATAGGAACAGATGGTGGTATTTATGAATCTTTTGATGGGTCTGAAACATGGAAATTTGTTAACAACCTGCCAATAACGCAATTTTATAAAGTCGCCGTTGATGATGCTACTCCATTTTATAATTTATATGGCGGTACTCAAGATAATAATTCTCAAGGTGGTCCTTCAAGAACACTTAAAACAACTGGCATAACAAATTCAGATTGGTTTGTGCTTTTAGGTGGTGATGGGCATCAACCAGCAACCGAACCTGGAAATCCAGATATCGTATATGCGCAATCGCAACAAGGGAACTTACATCGTGTTGATAGAACCACAGGTGAAGCCATTTTTATTAAACCGCAAGCTGGAATTGATGAAACTTATGAACGTAATAATTGGGACTCTCCTATTATAGTTAGCCATCATGACCCAAAACGCATTTATTTTGGAACTCAGCGTGTTTGGAGGTCTGATAACCGTGGTGATAGTTGGGCACCTATTTCTAAAGATTTAACAAAAAATGAAGAACGTATTTTATTACCTATTATGGGTAAACAACAAAGTTGGGATGCCGCTTGGGATGTTTATGCTATGTCCACATATAATACTATTACCTCACTTTCGGAATCTCCTTTAGATGAAAATATTCTATATTCAGGAACAGATGACGGTATAATTCAATACACAAAAAATGGAGGTGAATCTTGGACAAAAGTATTGGTGTCAAATTTACCAAATGTTCCAGCTACAGCTTTTGTAAACGATATTAAAGCCGATTTACATGATGCAAATACCGTGTATGTAGCTCTTGACAACCATAAATTTGGAGACTACAAACCTTATTTATTAAAAAGCATAAATGGCGGAAAGTCTTGGGAGTCCATAACAAATGGTATTCCAGAAAACACTATGGTTTGGAGAATTGTGCAAGATCATATAAACCCTAATTTACTTTTTCTAGCAACAGAGTATGGTATTTATACTTCTATGAATCAAGGTAGTCATTGGATTAAATTTTCAGAAGGCTTACCAACTATTTCATTTAGAGATTTAGCTATTCAAAAGAGAGAAAATGATTTAGTTGTAGCTTCTTTTGGGCGTGGTTTTTATGTTTTAGATGATTATAGTGCTTTAAGAAGTATGGATACTAATTCGTTTTCAAAACCAGCTTTGTTTAAGCCAAGAAAAGCTTTACAATACAAACCTATTAGTGGCGGCACTTCTAGTCAAGGCGGTAGTTATTTTGCATCTAAAAACCTAGATTATGGCGCTATTTTCACCTACTACTTACCAGAAAATTTTGAAAGCTTAAAATCTGTTCGTCAAAAAACGGAAAAGACTTTAAAGAAAGAAAATAAAAATATTCCTTTTCCTGGTTGGGATGCTTTGGATGAAGAAAAAAATGAAGCAAGCGCCTCAATTATTTTAGTAATAAAAGATATTGATGGTAATTTCGTTACGCGTGTAAATGCACCATATAAAAAAGGATTCAATCGCGTGTCTTGGAACTTAAAAAAATCTTTAAGAACATCACTAAACATGGATAAAATAGACGATAACCCATCTGCTTATTACTACAGCACATTTGCTGATGAAGGGACTTATAGCGTTTCTATGTTTTCAAATATTAAAGGTGAAATCACACCATTGTCAGAACCTCAAACTTTTGAAGTTGAAAGAATTCGTGAAAATGTTTTAAAAAATCCATTGAATGATAACATGGATAATTATATAGAAGATTTAAAAACATTCAAATTTAATTTTGAATCTACTTTAAAAGATTTTGATGAAGCCTCTAAAAAGCTATCTACTTACGAAAAAGCGACCGTTTATATTAATGGAGAACCAGGTGATTTAGAAAAAGAGATTGGCACTTTAAAAAAGCAAATGCTTGCTTTAAACCAGACTTTAAATGGAAATGCCTCAAAAAAGGAAATTGGAGAAAAAGATATCCCTTCCATTTCATCAAGATTATCTGTTGCACAACGTGGATTTAGCACTACTTATGGCCCAACAGAAATGCATATGAAAAGTTTAGATATGGCGAAAACTCTTTTTAATAGGGTTAAACCAGAACTTGAAAAATTTATTAAAATTGATGTTCCTAAAATTGAGGAAAAACTTTTGAAAGCTGGAGTTCCTCCAATTTTAGACTAAATTTTTCAATAAAAAAGCCTGTTATTTTAAAATAACAGGCTTTTTTTATATTGCTGAAATATCAACTTAAATATACTGATTAATAATATTCTCAAACAATTCTTGTTTACCACTTTTCAATTTTAGCTCGCCGTTTTCTTGAGCAATTTTATATAAATCTTGTAGGTTTAATTTTCCGTTCTCAAAATCTTTTCCTTTACCAAAATCAAAAGAACTGTAACGCTCTTTTCTTAATTTTTCGTAAGGTGAAGACGTAATAATTTTATCTGCAATTAATAACGCTCTAGCAAAGGTATCTGCTCCACCAATATGCGCATGAAACACATCATCTAAATCGGTAGAATTTCTTCTAATTTTTGCGTCAAAATTAATTCCTCCGCCTTGTAATCCACCTGCTTTTAAGAATACCAACATCGCCTCTGTTGTTTCCTGAATGTTATTTGGAAATTGGTCGGTATCCCATCCATTTTGGTAATCGCCTCTATTGGCATCTAAGCTGCCTAACATACCTGCTTTTGCTGCAGTTTCCATTTCATGCTGAAACGTATGCTGTGCTAAAGTAGCGTGATTAACTTCAATATTTATTTTAAAGTCTTTATCTAAACCATATTGTTTCAAGAACCCTATTGCTGTAGCTGTATCAAAATCATATTGATGTTTGGATGGCTCCATGGGCTTTGGTTCGATAAAGAAGTTCCCCTTAAACCCTTGTGCTCTTGCATAGTCCCTACACATAGCTAAAAACTGCCCCATATGGTCTAACTCACGACCCATATCGGTATTTAAAAGCGACATATAACCTTCGCGACCTCCCCAGAACACATAGTTTTCACCATCTAAAGCCATAGTCGCATCTAAAGCTAATTTTATTTGTCCGCCAGCTCTAGCAACCACATCAAAATCTGGATTTGTAGAAGCGCCATTCATGTAACGAGGATTTGAAAAACAGTTTGCTGTTCCCCAAAGTAATTTAATTCCAGATTCGGCTTTCTTTTCTTTTAAATATTCTGTAATGGTTGCTAATCTGCTTTCTGACTCTGCAAATGTTGCGCCTTCTTGAATTAAATCGAAATCGTGAAAACAGAAATAATCAAAGCCCATTTTTGAAATAAATTCGAAAGCGGCATCGGCTTTGTCTTTTGCTGCTTGAATAGGATCTGATGATTTATCCCACTCAAAATTTTGGGTTCCAGGACCAAACGGATCACTTCCCTGTCCGCAGAACGTATGCCAGTAAGCAATGGCGAATTTAAAATGTTCTCGCATTGTTTTTCCAGCTACAACCTGCTCAGGGTTATAGTATTTAAACGCTAAGGGATTATCAGAATCCTTACCTTCAAATTTAATATCTCCAATACCTTTGTAGTATTCTTTGTTTCCTATAATTGCCATAATAAAAATGTTTATATTTTATTTAGTTATTTATTGTTTAAAATAAGTTCAAGCTCCTTTTTCCAGTTTTTATAAGCCTTTAAATAAGGTTGCTTATCTTTAAAGGGCATAAACGTCATAATATGATCGTTATCCATAATCACATTTCCAAAAGTTTCGTAATCGCCTTTATGCAAATTTGCTGCTCGTGCTGCGCCTATAGCTCCTGTAGTATTATAAATTTCTATTTCTTGTTCGATTAAGGTCGCTACTGTATTAGCAAAAATTTCTGATCGGAATAAATTATCATTCCCTGCACGAATTACTTTAGCCTCAATACCATCAGATGTCATAATCTCCATACCATAAACAAAAGAAAATGCAATACCTTCCAGTGCTGCTCGACACATATGCCCTTTATGATGATTGTTTAAGTTCATATTAACTATTCGTGTTCCTATTTCTTTGTTATTTAACATACGCTCCGCGCCATTCCCAAATGGAATTAAACAAACACCATCAGATCCAATAGGAATATCTGATGCCAAATCATTCATCTCCTCATAAGAATTCACCGCTAGATTATTTAATAACCAACGGTACTGAATACCTGCGCCATTAATGCACAATAGTTTGCCTATTCTGGGTGTTTCACCCTTTTTATAATTAACATGCGCAAAATTATTTACGCGTGAACTTTCTTTGGCTGATAAACTATCGGTAACAGCATATACCACTCCTGAAGTTCCGCCAGTTGCTGCGACTTCACCAGGATTAAATACGTTTAACGAGAGTGCATTATTAGGTTGATCTCCTGCTCGGTAGTAAATTGGTGTGCCCGCAGCAATACCACTTTCGGCTTCGCCATTTTCATCTACTAAAGCTTGTACACCAAACGTATCTACAATATCTGGAACGAGTGATTTATCAATGTCGTAATACTCTAAAAGGAAATCGGCGATATTATCATTTTTGAAATTCCAAAAGACACCTTCGGATAATCCAGAAATGGTAGTATTTATTTTGTTTGAAAATTTATAGGCTATATAATCACCAGGCAACATAAACTTATAGATATTATTATAAATATCTGGTTCGTTATCTTTTACCCATTTTAATTTTGAAGCAGTAAAATTTGCAGGTGAGTTAAGTAAGCTTTGTGAGCATTTTTCTTGCCCGATTTCTTTAAAAGCGGTGTTGCCAATTTCTACAGCGCGACTATCGCACCAAATGATGCTTTTACGAAGTGGCTTACCGTCTTTATCAACTACTACCAAACCATGCATTTGATACGAAATACCTATACCTTTGATTTGCGTTCTACTTACGTTGTATTGTTTTTTTAAACGTGTTATGGCATTGCAAACATGCAACCACCAATCGTCTGGTTTTTGTTCTGCCCAGCCATTTTTTAAGGCATGCATACCCATTTCTTCTTTAGGTTCTTGAACAACTCCTAAACTTTTACCAGATTCTACTTCTACTAATGCGGCTTTTATTGAAGAGCTGCCTATGTCTAATCCTAAATAATAATTCATTATAATGAGTCTCTTAATATTAATTTGGTTGGTATGTATGCTTGCATATTTTTATCTCCGCTTATAAATTCGGCTGCTTTAGCGCCTAATTGGTTAAAATCAGTTGAAATAACAGAAATACCTTTGTAAATAAATTGCTTCATCGGGGTTTCGTTGTAAGACAAAAAGCCAACATCAATTCCAGGTTCTAAATTTTTTGCACGACATTGTTCTAAAAAAACACCTAAAATCCTATCGCTTACACTAATGTATGCTTCATTTGCTTTGATATTAAAATCTTTAGCATTCGTAATAATTTCATAATTTAAACCCGATTTCTTACAATAGCTTTCAAAATAAGTAACAGTCTCTAACGGATGATTTGTAAATGAAGGATATAAGAAAACTAACTTTTTATATTTCTTAAAAGCATTAGTAGCTTCTTCTAAACAATTGTAAAAAGATGCTCCGAAATCTTGAAAAACATAGTTATTATGATTTTTTGAATGTATATTCCAATCAATTAAAAGTAATTTATTATCATCAATATCTGCCAAAACATCTTCAACTTCTTCATTATCAAAACTCATAACTATATACTTATAATACTTCCCTTTACTGTTATTTAAAATAGTTCTAAAATTATCAATATTATAATGATGAAATTGTACATCGGTGATGACATTATCTGGTAGGTTATTTATAAAAGAATGATACAAAACCTCCTTATAAGCTTTAAAAGTATCTAAAAGGAGTAATACTTTTTTGGTTTCATTAGCTACATAATACCCTTTGTTTGGGACAGATTCTATAACTCCATGCTCCTTTAAAATAGAATAGGCTTTAAAAACAGTATCCCTTGAAAGTTTAAAAGACGTACAAACAGTATTAACAGACGGTAAAGCATCACCATTAGATAATCTATTATTGGCAAGCTCATTATTAATAGCATTAACTAATTGCTGATATTTTGGGACTTCGCTATTAATATTTATATTAAAATTCATTTATTAAAACTGTTCTGTTCTGTTCTGGTATGTAAATATAAATAAATTTGTTTATAGTTTAATTTTATTCATAAAAAAAGCCATGTAAATTATTTTACATGGCTAATATATTATTTACGAAAAAGTTAATTTAACTAACTTTCTGTTTTGTTTTCATTTTTTCTAGAAGCATTAATTCATGTTGAATTTCTTCTTTACGCTTATTAAACTTTCTAACTCTTTCATCTATCATTTCTTGTCGCTTAAGACTCCTCTGTCTTCTTAATTCTTCCTTTTCAATTTCCTTTTTTGCATCTCGGTTTAGTTTTATTTTCACCATCGCCGTTGACAAATAAGCATAGCCATACATACTTAAAAATAGTAATGCTATAATTCCTAATATTACATACCCATTTTCCATTTATTCTGAGGGATTAATTATTTTATTAAATTCTGCTTTTGTTAAGAGCAAATACAAATTATTTATAAATGTAGAAAAAAGATATCTTTATTTTTTAAAAAAAAAGTTGAAGTACCTAAAAAAAAGATTAAAGTGAAAAACCTTACTGTTTTATTTAAAAATTAGGAAAACACACTAATACTATTCGATGGTTTTATAACCTTCAGATCTCCAATTGAGTATACCTCCTTCTAATTCATAAATTTTCTTGAAGCCAACTTTTTGAAAATCGGTAACACTTTTGCCACTTCGCTTACCTGAACGGCAATAAATAAAAACAGGCTTTTCCTTATCTAGTTTATCGATACTATTTAAAAAATCGTCAGATAAAAAATTAATGTTTTCTGCATAATTAATATGATCTGCGTCAAACTCTTTTGGTGTTCTAACATCTACAAGTTGAATGTCTTCATTTAAAAATGATTGAAATTCTTTTGGAGAAAGTTGGGTAACATTTTTATTAGATGATTCGCAATTAAATAACGAAACACTAATAAATAAACATATGAATAATAAAAAACGCTTCATATGTTTTATTCAGAATCTACAACATCACCTTCCCATTCAAGCATACCGCCTTCTAGGTTAAAAGCATTTTCAAACCCTAACTGCTCCATTATGGCACAGGCTTGACCACTTCTATTGCCAGAACGACAATACACATAGTAATTTTTACTTTTATCTAGCTTTTCAATTTCATTAATAAATTCTTGACCTTTATAAATATCTATATGAATAGCATTTGGAATAATACCTTCCGCAATTTCATCATCCGTTCTTACATCTAAAATTACAGCATTATCATCTTTTGCTAATTGAGAAGCCCATTCTTCTTGTGTTAAATCTTCCATTTTTTTTATAATTGTGTGTCTTACAAAACTAATACATCTTAAACTATAGACGAAAAAAAATCTGAAGTATTAAGCTCCAGATTTTATGAATACAATTTATAGTAAAAGAATCTTAAACTTTAATTGAGCAACCTATAGCTTTGGTTTCTGTTTCTTTTACTTCTTTTCCATCAAGCAAAGCGTCTACAGCTTCTTCAACATATTTGGTTGTTACAGCAGATGGATCTTTGTAATTATCATCTATAGCACCAATATACTTTACAACATTTCCATTTTTTGTTTTTTGTAATACAAACATGTGCGGCGTTTTTGTAGCTCCAAATTTTGGATATACTTTTTGACCTTCATCTATTAAATATGGAAAGTTAAAACCCTTGTCTTCGGCTCTTTGTTTCATAGCCGCTAAATTATCACCTGGTTTTACATCTGTATTATTTGGCATAATGGCAATTACTGGGTAACCTTTATCTGCATATTTATTATTAAGATCAATAATTCTATCTTCATACATAACAGCATATGGGCAGGTATTACAAGTAAATGTTACTATATACCCTTTAGCATCTTTATAATCTGCTAAAGACACCATTTTTCCATCAATATTCTTTAATGAGAAATCTTCTGCTATATCGCCTATTTTATAGCCATCTCCTTTTTCAGAATTATTAATTGTAAAGGCACTAACACACAATACAACTATTGCTACTGATAAAAATTTAATTGTTTTTTTCATAATATTCTTGGTTTTAAAATTGTTTTACTTCTTTTTCTAATTCTTCATATGTGAATGATTGCTCAAAAAATTTACTATTATCATTTTTATAAATAATAGTAGCGGGTAATGATCCTGACCATGATTCATCCACTTTAGGAATCCAAGTATTCATGTCAACATCATCTAAAGCTATTACTTTTGATTTTAATTTCTTTTTTTCAATAAAAGGTTTCAATTTTGAATCATATAAATGTGGAAAGTCTAAACTAACTAAAATGACTTCTACATTTTTTTCTTCATATTCAGAATTCAGCTTTTCAAAATAAGGTAATTCTTTTACACAAGGTGCGCACCAAGTTGCCCAAAAATTAATAACATATATTTTGTCGTCCTTTTTATTCAAGAATTTTTCAAAACCCTCAAAATCATAAATCTCTAGTTCAATATCACTTTTTAAAGTATGCTCTTTTATAATTTCAGCAGAAGTTTCAATAGAAACATCAGTAGATTTCTTTTTGTTTGAACAACCTACTGTTAAAAGAATGGCAATAATTAATACATTTAACTTCATAAGGCTAAAATTAATTAATAGTTTTATGCATTTATAATAGTTTAACAAACTTTTATATAAAAAATGTTTCAAAGTTTTGTGTATAACTATTTTCATTTCTATATTTGAACCAGTAAAAAACAAAAAATGAACACAATTTTAAATAACACTTGGTGGTGGTGCTTTCGAAACTAATCTTCGTGAAGTAAAACCCTAGTATATTTAAAACTTAAAATATTCAAAAGGCTTGTCATTCACGACAAGCCTTTTTTTATATAAAACAAATGAAAAAATTTAGTCTCTACACACACCACAAACGCATCTTAACAGATACTATTACTCCTGTTACCGTATATTATAAAATACGCGATAAATACCCAAATAGTATTTTGTTAGAAAGTGGTGACTATCATAGAAATCATAAGAATTTTTCATACATCTGCTTTAACCCTATTGCTACTATTAAAGTTGAAAACGAAGTAATTTCTGAAACGTTTCCTGATGGCAGTTCAACATCTATTGAAATAACAGAGAACGTTAATGTCGTTGATGAGATTTATAATTTTACCAAAAAATTTGACACTAAAAGTGAAGAAAATTTCAAATTTATAAACAACGGAATCTTTGGTTATACTGCCTATGATGCGGTTCGTTATTTTGAAGATGTTAAAATTAGTAAAAAAGACGATTCTGTTGTTATTCCAGACATGTATTATGCGGTTTACAAAAATATCATTGCTATAAATCATTTTAAAAATGAAGCTTATATTTTTGCACATTGCTACGAAGACACAGAAAATAATATTGATGACATTGACAAACTAATCAATGTTCAAAATTTCGCTTCATATAATTTTAATTCAAAAGGCGATATTAAATCTAACCTAACAGACGATGAGTTTAGAGAACAAGTTGAAATAGCCAGAAAACATTGTCAACGCGGAGATGTTTTTCAACTCGTTTTATCCAGACGTTTTTCTCAAGAATATACAGGTGACGATTTTAATATTTATCGTGCCTTAAGAAGTATAAACCCTTCGCCTTATCTATTTTATTTCGATTATGGCGATTTTAAAATCTTTGGAAGTTCGCCAGAAGCACAACTTATTGTTACAGATGGTTTAGCTGAAATTCATCCCATTGCTGGAACATTTAAAAGAACTGGTGACGAACAAAAAGATGAAATTTTAGCCGAAAAATTAAAGAAAGACGATAAAGAAAACGCAGAACATGTGATGCTTGTAGATTTAGCAAGAAACGACTTAAGCCGACATGGAAGTGACGTAAAAGTAGTTACCTATCGTGAAGTTCAGTTTTTCTCTCATGTTATTCATTTAGTAAGTAAAGTTACAGGAAAAAAGCATGACGCTACCTCAACCATGCAAGTAGTAGCAGATACGTTTCCCGCAGGAACTTTAAGTGGAGCGCCCAAACATAGAGCCATGCAACTTATTGAAGATTACGAAAAAACAAGTAGAGGATATTATGGTGGTGCCATAGGTTTTATGGATTTTGATGGCAATTTTAATCATGCTATTATGATACGCACATTTTTAAGTAAAGACTACAAGCTTAATTGGCAAGCAGGTGCTGGATTGGTATCAAAATCTGACCAAGAAAGTGAATTACAAGAGGTTTACAATAAGTTAGGAGCATTAACTAAAGCTATTAAATTAGCAGAAGATATCTGAAGTTAGAAAGGTTTGTAAACTTCTTGATGAAAGAATATTTTAGTAAAAATAAAATTAAAAAAAGTTTAACATAAACAGTTTCTTCCCTTTGGGAAGATTAAGATGGGCTTATGAAGAAAGTATTAGTTATAGACAATTACGACAGTTTCACATATAATCTTGTTCATTATTTAGAAGATTTAAATTGTGACGTAACCGTAGTAAGAAACGACAAATTAGCTTTAGAAGATGTCGTGCCATTTGATAAAATAGTATTATCGCCAGGACCCGGAATTCCTGACGAAGCTGGTTTGCTAAAAGCTATCATAAAAAGGTATGCGCCAACTAAAAGTATATTAGGTGTGTGTTTAGGTCAACAAGCCATAGGCGAAGTATTCGGTGGTTCATTAATCAATTTGGAAGACGTTTATCATGGCGTTGCCACTAATGTAACAATAAGTGTTTCTGACGAATATATTTTTAAAGGATTAGACAAAAATATTGAAGTAGGACGATACCATTCATGGGTTGTAAGTACAGAATTGCCAGAAAGCTTAGAAGCCACGTCTTTTGATGCAAACGGACAAATCATGTCGTTAAGACATAAGGAATATGATGTTAGAGGTGTTCAATACCACCCTGAATCTGTTTTAACACCAGACGGAAAGAAAATATTAGAGAATTGGGTTAATAATTAAAAAGCCCCCAAACCCCCGAAGGGGGCTTAAAAAAATGAAACATAAGAATTAAATAACGAATCTAATTCCCTCTCCTTTGGAGAGGGCTAGGGAGAGGCTATGAAAGATATTTTAAACAGACTTATAAATCATGAAACCATCTCAACTGAGGAGGCAAAACAAGTTATTGTCAACATATCTAACGATATGTATAACCCAAGTCAGATAACATGTTTCCTATCTGTTTACATGATGCGAAGTATTACCATAGAAGAATTAAAAGGATTTAGAGATGCCCTTTTAGAACTTTGTCTGTCAGTAAACCTCAGCGAATTTAATGCCATAGATATCGTTGGTACTGGTGGCGATGGTAAAAACACATTTAACATTTCTACACTATCTGCTTTTATAACAGCTGGTGCTGGAGTAAACGTTTCCAAACATGGTAATTATGGCGTATCATCAACGTCTGGTTCTTCCAATGTTATGGAAAATTTAGGTGTAAAGTTTTCAAATAATGAAGATTTCCTGAAACACTGTTTAGACCAAGCAGGAATATGCATATTACATGCACCATTGTTCCACCCTGCAATGAAAAACGTTGCTCCCATCCGCCGAGAGTTAGGCGTTAAAACCTTTTTCAATATGTTGGGACCTTTAGTTAACCCTTCATTTCCAAAAAATCATGTACTTGGTGTTTTTAGTTTAGAGGTTTTACGACTTTATAGTTTTTTACATCAAAACTCAGGTCATAATTATAACATTGTTTATGCTTTAGATGGCTATGATGAAATTTCATTAACCGGAAAAGCAAAAATTATTTCTAATCATACCGAAAAATTATTTTCACCAGAAGATTTAGGGGTTTCGAAAATTAAACAAGAAGCTATTTTTGGAGGAGATACCGTAAAAGATGCCGCAAAAATATTTGTTGATATTATTAGTGGGAAAGGCACAAAAGCACAAAATAATGTAGTTTGTGCCAATGCAGGATTAGCCATTGCAACTACAAAGCAAATTTCACATCAAGAAGGATTTGAAATAGCAAAAGAATCGTTGTTTTCTGGAAAAGCAAAAGTAAGTTTAGATAAATTGATTGAACTCAGTAAAAAATAGTTTACAGTCACAGTTTTCAGTGGGCAGTAAATAAATTATAAAATGAATATTTTAGACAAGATAACATTAGACAAACGGAAAGAAGTTGCACTTAGAAAAGGATTAATTCCTGTTTCTCAGCTAGAACAATCTGTTTTATTTGAAAGACCAACTGTTTCACTTGCAAATAACTTACGAAATAGTAAATCTGGCATTATAGCTGAACATAAACGCAGGTCTCCCTCAAAATCTGTTATTAATAATGGTTTAAATGTTCAAGATGTAGCAAAAGGCTATGAAGATGCAGGTGTTTGTGGAATGTCTGTTCTAACTGATGGAAAATATTTTGGAGGCTCGTTAGATGATTTGCTAACTGCAAGAGCAAGTTGCAATCTGCCTTTATTGCGTAAAGAATTCATTATTGATGAATACCAGTTATTGGAAGCCAAAGCTTATGGCGCAGATGTGATTCTATTAATTGCTGCAATTCTATCAAGGAATGAAATTAAACAATTCTCAGAATTCGCTAAAAGTTTAAATTTAGACGTGCTTTTAGAAGTCCATAACGAAGAAGAATTACATAAATCTATCATGCCAAGTTTAGATATGCTTGGTGTAAATAATAGGAATTTAAAAACATTTGAAGTTAGCTTAGAAACAAGTAAACAACTAAGTAATCTTATCCCTAACGATTTTGTAAAAATATCAGAAAGTGGTATTAGCAACGTTGAAGCCATTAAAGAATTGCAACCTTACGGATATCAAGGTTTTTTAATTGGAGAAAACTTCATGAAAACTGATAACCCAGGAAAAAGTGCAACCAAATTTATTAAAACTCTAGAAGGATGAAACTAAAAGTTTGCGGGATGAAATATCCAGACAATATAACTCAAGTATCTGAATTACAACCAGATTACATGGGGTTTATATTCTATGAAAAATCTTCAAGATATTTTGATCAACTGATTCCAAATGTTCCAGATACCATAAAAAAAACAGGTGTTTTTGTAAATGAAGAGTTAAATACTGTCATAAAAAAAATAAATAAATATAATTTACAAGCTATTCAATTGCACGGTGAAGAATCTCCTTATTACTGTAATATATTGCGTAGCACGAAACTTATTTCATCAACCAAACCTATCGAAATAATTAAAGTATTCTCAATAAAAGATGAATTCAATTTTGATGTTTTAACACCTTATGAGGAAGTTTGTGATTACTTCCTATTTGACACCAAAGGGAAATTACCCGGTGGAAATGGATACACATTTAATTGGAATATTTTAAACAATTACCCTTCCACAAAACCTTTCTTTTTAAGCGGGGGCATTGGTTTAGATGAAGTTGAAGACATTAAAAAATTCAAACAAAGTGAGGCCTCTAAATATTGTTATGCCCTTGATTTGAATAGTCAATTTGAAAAAGAACCCGCATTGAAAAATATTTCAATGTTAAAAGAATTTAAAAATAAATTAAGTAATAAAACTATGCCGAATTACAATGTAAATGAAAAAGGATATTATGGTGAATTTGGTGGCGCATTTATACCTGAAATGCTATATCCTAATGTAGAAGAGTTACGCCAAAATTATTTAAAAATAATGGCAGAACCTGATTTTCAAAAAGAGTTTAATCAACTTCTTAAAGATTATGTAGGACGTCCTTCACCATTATATTTTGCTAAACGTCTTTCAGAAAAATACAATACTAAAATTTACTTAAAGCGTGAAGATTTAAACCATACTGGCGCTCATAAAATCAATAATACTATTGGTCAAATTTTAATGGCACAACGTTTAGGTAAAACAAGAATTATAGCCGAAACTGGTGCAGGCCAACATGGTGTTGCCACAGCTACTGTTTGTGCTTTAATGGGATTAGAATGTATTGTGTATATGGGTGAAATTGATATTGCAAGACAAGCACCAAATGTAGCACGAATGAAAATGTTGGGAGCTAAAGTAGTTCCTGCTTTATCAGGTAGTCGTACCTTAAAAGACGCTACAAATGAAGCCATTAGAGATTGGATAAACAACCCTGTAGACACCCATTATATTATTGGTTCTGCTATTGGTCCACACCCTTATCCAGATATGGTCACACGGTTCCAAGCTGTGATTTCAGAAGAAATTAAATGGCAATTAAATGAACAAGAAGGACGTGAAAACCCAGATTATGTAGTAGCATGTATTGGTGGCGGTAGTAACGCAGCTGGCACATATTATCATTTTTTACATGACGAAGACGTTGGTATTATTGCCGTTGAAGCTGCTGGCTTAGGTGTAGATTCTGGTGAAAGTGCCGCAACTTCTGTTTTAGGAAAAGAAGGTATTATTCACGGTTGTAAAACCCTATTAATGCAAACTAACGACGGACAAATTACTGAGCCGTATTCCATTTCAGCAGGGTTAGATTATCCTGGTGTTGGTCCTATGCACGCACATTTATCAAAAACGGGGCGCGCAGAATTTATGTCCATTACTGATAGTGATGCCATGGACGCAGGTTTAGAACTTTCAAAATTAGAAGGTATCATTCCTGCTATTGAAACATCCCACGCCTTGGCTATTTTTAAATATAAAACCTTTAAACCTGATGATGTCGTGGTTATGAGTTTGTCAGGTCGAGGCGACAAAGATTTGAATACATATATTGATTACTTTAAACTATAGAATTTTTCATTTCCGCGAAGGCGGAAATCTCATGATGAAACTATATGGATATACATTATGTTTATATATTAACCAATAAGAATCATTCAGTGTTATATGTAGGTCGTTCGAAACAATTAAAAGAAAGATTAAAACAACATAAAAATAATAGTCTAAAAACTTTTACTGGAAAATAAAATGTTGACAAGCTTGTCTATTTTGAAACAACAAAATATGTTAATAATTCTATCAAGAGGGAAAGACAAATAAAAAAATGGAATCGAGAATGGAAGATTAATTTAATTAATGGATTGAATCCAGATTGGAAAGATCTTTCAGAATATATTTAAAATAAACATTAAAAGATTCCCTCATCCGAGGGAATGAAAAAACTATTCATTTACAATGAACAGAATAAATCAAAAATTAAAAGAAGACAAAAAATTACTGTCTATATATTTCACAGCAGGGTACCCAAGTTTAAATGACACTGTTTCCATTATTCAAGATTTAGAAAAAAACGGTGTAGATATGATTGAAATTGGCTTACCGTTCAGCGACCCGTTAGCCGATGGACCAACCATTCAAGACAGCTCAACAGCCGCACTAAAAAACGGCATGACTACCGAAGTACTATTCAATCAATTAAAAGACATTAGAAAGTCGGTTACTATTCCATTAATCATCATGGGCTATTTCAATCCAATGCTTCAATATGGTGTTGAAGCCTTTTGTAAAAAGTGTCAAGAATTAGGGATTGACGGATTAATTATTCCTGACTTACCAGTAGATGTATATCATGAAGAATACCAAAGCATTTTTGAAAAATACGGACTCATAAATGTGTTTTTAATAACGCCTCAAACTTCAGATGAGCGCATAAACTTCATCGATTCTGTTTCAAACGGATTTATTTATATGGTTAGTAGCGCCAGTGTTACAGGTAGTAGTTCTGGTTTTGGTAATACGCAAGCAGATTACTTTAAGCGCATTGCAGATATGAATCTTAAAAACCCACAAGTAATTGGTTTTGGTATCTCTGACAATAAAACATTTACACAAGCTACAAATCATGCAAAAGGAGCTATTATTGGTAGTGCTTTTATTAAGCATGTTACAAATAAAGGTATTGATACTATTGATGAATTCGTAAAATCTATTCTAAATTAGCTTCATGAAATGGTACAAAAAGGCTTTAATTGAAAACTATGCGAATTTTTCTGGAAGAGCAAGACGACAAGAGTACTGGATGTTTGTTTTATTTCAAATATTGATATTCTTTTTTTTAGCATTTTTATCTAACCTTTTTGAAGAATTCAAAATATTTGGATCGGATGTTTTTCTTACCATTTTAGGTATTTATGCACTAGCTACATTAATTCCTTGGCTAGCTGTAAATGTTAGAAGACTTCATGACACTGGAAAAAGTGGAGGCTATTTATTTATAAACTTTATTCCCATTGTTGGTAGAATCTGGTATATTGTATTAATGGCAACTAATGGAGATAATAGTCTAAACAAATACAGTCCTGACCCTAAAATGCCTCTTGAAGATGAAATTGATGATATTGGAAAACCTTTATTAGACGACTAATATGCCCCTAAACATTGTTTTAATAGAACCTGAAATACCCAATAATACAGGCAACATAGGCCGTCTAGCATTAGCTTCAGGTTCAAATTTACACCTTGTAAAACCTTTTGGATTTACAATTGATGATAGCCGTTTAAAACGTGCAGGACTTGATTATTGGCAGCACTTATCGGTTACTTATTACGAAAATATTGAAGAATTTTTCATAATAAATAAAAACAAAAACATGGTTTTCTTATCTAGCCATGGAAAACAAAAACATTGGGATATTCCTTTTGAAGATAACTTGTTTCTAGTATTTGGAAAAGAATCTGTTGGTTTGCCAAAATCAATTATCCAAACACATTCAAATCAACTTTACAAAATTCCGTTATATAGTAAACATGTTCGGAGTTTAAATCTTGCTAATGCTGTAAGCATTATTGTTTATGAAGGTTTAAAACACCTAGATTAAATCTAATACCAGATTAAATTTTTCATTCACAAAATTTTAATAGAATAATATGTTATATTTATACAAAAAAAATTGGTTAACCAATTTAAGTTATGAATATAAAAAAGAAAATACCTCTATTTTTAAACTTGTTATTTTGTATTTCAAGTGTAATAGCTCAAGTCACTTTAAATGCCGATGGAGCTGGCAATACATATGAATTAATAACCTCCGTTTTAGCCCCTGGATATAATCCTATTGAAGTTCCTGACTGTAATCATTCAGCTTTCGGCAGACATATTGATGAAGTTTTTGATACTGATTTAAACACTAATGTCTTTCGATTTTACATACACACTACGCCAGATAATGATAGATGCATCAATTTTGATAGGCAACGAAATGAGATAAAGAGCTATGACCAATCCCCAGATAATCTTCTAGGAGCTGAAGATGAAATTGTACAATATAAATGGAAATTTAAACTAGATGCAGGTTTTCAGTCATCATCAAGTTTTACACATATTCATCAATTAAAATCTGTGGGCGGTTCTTTAGAGAGTATGCCCATGTACACATTAACGACCAGAAAAGGTAGTCCAGATCAATTAGAGCTTCGGTATGCAGAAACGGCGTCTCAAATTACATCAAAAAAAACCGATTTAACACCATTTAAAGGCATTTGGGTGGAAGTAACAGAAACCATCAAATATAGTACTGCCGGATATTATTCTATAGAACTTAAAAAAGTTAGCGACGGTACCGTTCTTTTTGATTATACAAATAACTCAATAATTAATTGGCGACCAGGAGCCGATTTTGTTCGTCCTAAATGGGGAATTTATAGAAGCTTAAACAACGCCGCAGATTTAAGAGAGGAACAAGTATTATTTGCAAATTTTAGTATTGAAGAACTTAATTCGTTATCAACAAGTGATATTGAAAATGATAATGATGTGGTTAAAATAGTTCCTAACCCGTCTAACTTCATCATTACATTTATTGACAAATACCCAAAAAGCTTTAATACAATTGATATTTATGACGTTAGTGGTAAACTCATTCTAAAAAATGAAAAAGCACAAAATAACACACTAAATATTTCTAACTTAACAAGCGGTTTTTACTTGTTGGTTTTAAAAAAAGGCTTAGTAAAAGTTGCTGAGCATAAATTAGTTATTAAATAATTATCCTATTTTAAAAGATAAATGGCTTCTATTTCCAGACGTAATTTTACTAAAAAATCGGCTTTATCAATAGCAGGAATTCCTCTAGTTACCTTACCAAACAATTTATTTAAATTAGATGAAAAACAAAACGATAATTCCCTTAACATTAGCATTTTTTCTAAACACCTTCAGTTTTTAAATTACGAAGCATTAGGTGAACAAACCGCTGAAATGGGTTTTAATGGTGTAGATTTAACCGTGAGACCAAAAGGACATGTTTTACCAGAATCTGTGTCTCAAGATTTACCAAAGGCTATTGAACTTATTAAAAAAGGAGGTTCAACATGCAAAATGATGACTACTTCTGTGAATGATATCGATAATGAATTAGATGTCAATGTAATCCAAATCGCCTCAGAAAATGGTATTAAATATTACAGAACAAATTGGTTTAAATATTCCATGAGCAGAACAATGGAAGCCGATTTAGACTATTATCAGCAAAAAATAGAACAATTAAGTACGCTTAATAACAAACTTGGTATTATTGGATGTTATCAAAACCACGCTGGAACGTCTATTGGAGCATCAATTTGGGAAATAAAAAAGCTCTTAGAATTGGCTAATTTCAGTGCTTTTGGTGTTCAATACGATATTCGGCATGCGCTAGTTGAAGGCGGCTTATCTTGGGGAAATGGCGTAAAACTTATTAAGGAACATATTAAAACTATTGTAGTAAAAGATTTTAAATGGGGGCAAGTAAATGGTGTATGGAAACCCATAAATGTACCAATAGGTGAAGGTATGGTTGATTTTGATAGTTATTTTAAGCTATTAAAAAAGTATCAAATAAATGTTCCAGTATCTTTACACTGCGAATACGATTTAGGTGGCGCAGAACATGGAAGCAAAACACTAACTATTGATAAAAAAGAAGTCTTTAAATCAATTTCAAAAGATTTAAAAACCATTCAAAACCTTTGGGAAATGGCTTAAATTTTACTTGTTAAAAAAAATATTTATTCCCGTTTAAACCTTTTAAAAAAAAAAGAGTCTAAACTTTTAATATAAAAAACTAAAACAAAATTAATTATGATAACAAAAAATTTAAAATTAGGTTTAGTAGTATTAGCACTATGTTCTTTTTCTTTTACTCAAGCGCAAGACAAAAAGAAAAAACCAGATCCTGAAAAGGTATTTGCTTCTTTTGATACAAATGAAGATAAAGCAATAAGTTTAGAAGAATTTAAAGCTAAGAAAAGAAAGAATGATGTAAATCCTGAAGCTCTTGAAAAGCGCTTTGCTAAAATTGATACAGATGAAGATGGATTAGTTTCTTTAGAAGAATTTAAAGCTGGTATGCAAGCAGGAAAAAAGAAAGATAAAGATGCAAAATAATTTTATCTAAAAATAATTAAAGAGGCTGTCTAAAAAGTGCCATTCTGAATGCAATGAAGAATCTCTAAAAATTTTAATATTTTGATTTTTAGATTTTTAGATAAATAAGATTCTTCGCTTTGCTCTGAATGACAAAGTTCATCACTTTTTAGACAGCCTCTTCTTATTAATAAACTTTATTTGAATGATTATTTTTTTTCTGCATTCTTCAACATCTTCAAATACATAGTCTCAACTTTCATTCTAGCCCAAGGCATTCTGCGTAAAAACTTCAAACTCGATTTTACCGAAGGGTTATCAGTAAAACATTTTATTTTAATAACAGTACCCATGTATTCCCAACCATAATGCGACACTAAATCATTTATGATTTGTTCTAGTTTTATACCATGAAGTGGATTATTGGGTTGAGATTCCATTATGAATTTTCGACTAAACTTTTAATTTTAACTGCTTTTTCAAAATGGTCTAACTTATGGGTTTTAATCCACCAAGTAGCTGCTTCCATTAACAATTCTGGATTGTCATTTTTGTTCTTAAAAAACGCATAGAATGAAACATCAACATTTTCGCCTTTTGCAGCTATTTTTTTATCACAAACTTCTATGATTTTATCTTTTAGAATTTGTTGCATATCACATTAATTACGTCTGTCGTTATTACGTTTAGGACGTCTAGAATTACTATTTGAATTTCGATTCGAATTCCTTGAAGTATTTGAACTACGTAAATTTCTATTTTGACGACCTTGACCTTGCTTTATTGGCGCAGTTGAAGCATTAGGGTCTGGTTCAAAGCCTTCCATAATTTCAACAGGAAGCTTCATTTCAATCAACTTTTCAATGACTCTTAAAAAAGATGTTTCATCAGCACTTACTAATGATAAAGCTTCACCACTAGCTCCTGCTCTACCTGTTCTACCAATTCTATGCACATAATCTTCAGGAATATTAGGCAATTCAAAATTTACTACATGTGGTAATAACGGAATATCCAAACCACGAGCAGCAATATCGGTAGCTACCAAAACACGAACACGACTACTTTTAAAGCCTGCCAATGCTTTTGTTCTAGCACCTTGACTTTTATTACCATGAATAGCAGCAGCTGTAATACCAGATTTACTCATTTTTTCACAAAGTTTATTTGCGCCGTGCTTGGTACGTGTAAAAACCAAAACTTGCTTCCAATTACCTTCAGAAATTAACTTAATAATTAAACCTGTTTTTAACCCTTTGGCAACTCTGTATACTTTTTGACTAATCGCATCAACCGTCGTGTTTTCTGGTGTGGCTTCAACCTGAACAGGATGATTTAAAATTCCATGCGCTAACTTTTTAATATCTTTTGAAAAGGTTGCCGAAAACATCAAGTTCTGGCGTTTCTCTGGCATAGACTTAATTACCTTTTCTATGTCTCTTAAAAAACCCATATCTAACATTCTATCAGCTTCATCTAAAACAAAAATTTCTACGCGCTTTAGCGATAATAATCCTTGACTTTGCAAATCTAATAAACGTCCAGGAGTTGCTACTAAAACATCAATACCTTGACGAAGCGTTGCCGCCTGTGGTTTCTGGTTTACACCACCAAAAATAACAGCACTTCTAATATTTAAAAACTCACTATATTCTTTAACATTAGCATAAACTTGAGCAGCAAGCTCTCTTGTTGGTGTTAAAATTAAAGCACGTATGGGTCTGTATTTCTCTTTTGGGTTTTCAGAAAGTATATGTAAAAGTGGCAGTGTAAAACCTGCTGTTTTTCCTGTTCCGGTTTGTGCAGATGCTAATACATCTTTACCTTCTAAAACTGGTGGAATGGCTTTTTGTTGAATTGGACTTGGAGTTGTATATCCTTTTTTGCTAATTGCTTTTAGCAAGGCTTCAGATAAGCCTAAATTGTTAAATGACATAAATTGCGTTTATGAAGTAAACACTATTTAGTTAGGTCACTCCTTTAATTTTGCGCAAAGGTACGTCTAATTTTATGATTACAATTTAATAGTTAACTTTATCAGAAAAGATAGGCTAATTAGAAGCTATAATCGTAAGTACAATAAATTGATAATAATATATCTATGAAAATCAAATTTTCAATTAGTATTAATGAACTTATATTATAACATGAAATAAACAACATGTTTTCTTAGTATAAATTATTCAATATCAAATAAATGCACACAATAATATTGTAAAATTTAGGTAAGTCTTTAAATTCTAAATTATCTTTATTAAAAAAAATCGAAAAACTACCGCAAGAAACTATATAGAAAAGCATCTATAAGTATGTAAAACAAAAAAATTGATAAAAATGAAGTACTCAAAATTCACTATTTTAGCTCTTTTAGGGGCTATTATTTTCTTGTCATCATGTAACAATGATTCAGATAATACAGATGAAACAGATGATCCATCTAGTGCTGCAAAAACACCAACATCAGCATTTGATGAATTTAACTCCGATTCGGTAACCATTTCTTATGATGGTGATAATATTACCATTGAATCTAATGGTGTGCCCAACCATACCTCACCATATTGGCCTGAAACGGAACCGCTACATATTGAAGCAGTTGTGGCTACCCGTCTAACCCCTGGTCGTATTGGTGGCAATCGTAATTATAGCCTAACTGTAGATGCCGCACCCGAATTAGCTATGACAAGCACAGCAACAGGATTAGGTGCTATTGGAATTGCCGTAACTGGAGCTCCAATTTTTAATGATTTAGAAGGAAACAATAGACCTATTGAAGAAATGATTGTAGAAACATTTGATTATGCAGGAGCGCATAACGGCCCTTCTGGCTATCATTACCATATAGAGTCTTCTGATGTTCCTGAAAACACCACGCTTTCCTTTGATGATGAAAAGTTGATAGGCATTATGGCTGATGGCTTTTTATTATATGGAAGAAGAGAAATGGATGGTTCTTACCCTACTGATTTAGATGCATCAGGAGGACACTATGGAGCAACACAACATAGCGACGGAGAAGAATTTTATCATTATCATATAATTAATGAGTTTTATTTTGGGAGCGTCATTGCCCTTTTTGCCGGCAACTTACAAGGCACCCCTAATAGCGTTATGTAGGTAACCATAAGCATCTATAACATAAAAAAGAAACCATCCTTCGTCCTTTTTGGGTTTAAAATGGTTTCTTTTATCTTTGAATTACTAAAACTAAAATTTTTAAAATGAAACTGTTTTTTTGGTTGCTTATGTCTTTAAGCTTTCTACTGATGGGGTGTTCAGATCGAAAAGAAAAACCAACTCCAAGTAATAATCCTGATCTTGTTTTAGTGGTACCAGATACATTAGTTGAAAAATCAGTTTTGACTTACAATCGTAAAACATCGATATGGACATTAAACGATATACCCTATTCAGGATTTGCGGTAAGTTACTATCCAGATAATAGTTTGAAGGAGAAATTCGGAATCTTGAATGGAAAAAAGCAGAACAAATTTATTCAATGGTATCCAGACGGGCATTTTAAAAATACCGCAGAATATGATAAAGGGAAACTACATGGCGAAAAAAAAATATGGTCTTCTGATTCGTTACATTTTCTAATTGCACATTACAATTTTCACACGGGTAAACCACATGGGGAACAAAAAAAATGGTACCCAACCGGTGAGCTCTTCAAGAAAATGAACTTGAACAGAGGAAAAGAAGAAGGTATACAACAAGCATTTAGAGAAAACGGAGACCTATATGCCAATTACGAAGCACGAGAAGGAAGAATTTTTGGATTAAAAAAGGCAAAACTCTGTTATTCGTTAGAAGATGAAAATGTTAAATATAAGAAGTGATGATAGTAGTCTGTTTTGATTAAGAAATACGTTTATAAACTAGTTACTCAAAAAAATTCCTGATACTGCATCACCCTAAAATCGAACGTATTAAAATTTGGATTTTTAGCTTTTAGTTGTTTGTAAAGAGGTATTCTACTAATTGAAATATTCGCTGCTCCAGAGCCTGAAGTTAATGAAACGGTTTTTACGGTTCGGTTCATTTCACGAGATTGCTTCGTTTTACTCGCAATGACGGGTAATTCAAATTTATGAATTCTTGGTACATCATTTGAAACTAACTCCAGTTTTAAGCTATATTCCTTAAGGTGCTTTCTAAAGAAATATTCTGGTCCGTTTTTACTATTTCCACCTGTAAATAAAATGGTGTTTATACTAGGAAACTTTTTTAAGTAGCCCATAATATCTCGTAATTTAATATTTTTCATTCCTAAATCTGAGGCATCTATTTTATCTCGTTCTGCGCTTTCAACAATATCGCAAACACCTATTTTACTTTTAATTAGAAATGCTTTTCGCTCTTTAATAGCTTCATTTGAATTATCGTAGCGTAAATTAAGGTTATGAATTTTATCAATAAACAGCCAAAGGGAGTTGTAATAACTACCGTAACAAAAATTGACATCCTTTTCCAAAAGATTACCTGTTGAAAACCGTGGAGGCGGCAACGTGCCAACAATGAGTTTTGTAGTATCTTTTTGAATAAAGGGTTTGTAAGGATGCTTATGAATAAACATTAGTTTTTACTTGACTTTCGTCTTTGAATGTGTTATATTAAAATTATAAATATAATGAGAATCTCGTATTAACGGGAATTAAAAATACTTAATTTATTATGGGAAAAGGCGATAAAAAAACTAAACGAGGTAAAATAAACAGAGGAACTTTTGGAGCGCGAAGACCTAGAATTAAAAAGAAACCCTCAATAGAAAGCAAAATTAATATTGGCAATAAAGCAAAAGCAAAATAGTAACTAACCTAACCCATTAAGCATTTTGATGAAATTCGTGAGTTCCAGTGGATTTTATGTTTGAAAATTAATTATACTTCTTTAAAAAAATGGGTAACTATAATTTAACACCTTTTTCAATACAAAAGACTATAAAACAAAAAAGCATCCCAATCTTCTTATTCAGAAAAAAGGAAAGCTTTCCATTGGTTACCAAGCGAACTTAGTAAACTACATCACGCTTTTAGCGTGAACAACACAACATCTTTATACTAAAAAAGCTCTAATTTCTCAGAGCTTTTTTGCGATTTTAGCGGTCTGGACGGGACTGTAACCTTGCTCTACCAGCCCAACCACAGCAGTACAACTGCCAAATATTTTATATTGACGATTTGTGACCTATTTACAATATCCAATAGTTACTTTTCTTTTCGTCTGGCACAAAAATAGTAATTTGAATCAATTAAATACATTTTATGTCAAAAAAATTAAATAATTCTAACTTAATTTATTCATTGGTCATAACCAAGCTAACTTTATATTTAATAAAGCTGTTGACGCATTACTATAAGGGATTGCCTTTTTTATATAAACATAAAAAAACACCCTCCACAATGATAGAAAGTGTTGCAATGGACTACTTATTTGACTGGACATTAAGTTGAGGGAATAACAGTTACATAATTTACCTTTGAATTATGTCAAAATGTCGTAAATTAACACAATGCAAATCAGGTGTTTTCAATATCAACAGATTATTAAAGTAAGGCTACTAAATAACTCTATCTAATTTTCTTAAAAACCTCTAAACCACTATCTAAAAATTTAGCATATTCAGATTCATCAGGAGTATACCCAATCGGCTCAATTAAAACTTGATTAGCGTCAGAATTTAATAACACATAATATGGCTGTGAATTTGACTTAAAAAATTGCGTTTGAAAATTAGCCCATTTATGTCCATAATTTTTAAGTAAGCGCTTACCTCCATTAACTCTATTTACTTCAACTTTTTCATCATCTGGTAAATCTTTTTTATCATCAACATAAAGAGATATTAAAACATATTCGTTACGTAAGTAGTTATCAATTTTTTCTAATGACCATATATGTTCTTCCATCTTTCGGCAGTTTACACAGGCATACCCTGTAAAATCAATCATTATCGGTTTATTGACTTCTTTTGCATAAGCAATACCCTCCTTTAAATCTTTAAAAGTTTTAAGATTATTTGTAGAAGAACTAGGATACAACCAACTATACCCAACAGGGGGAGCTAAACCACTTAACAAAGTTAAAGATGTAAATGTTTTTGTTTCTTTATTTACTATAAACCCAGATGCTAAATAGATTGTAAATGCAGCTACCAATATACCTCCAGCAATTCGTGAAAATGATAATTTTTTAATTGGAGAATCATGTGGGAACTTAACCTTACCAAACAGATATAATGCTAAACCTGTAAAAATAATAATCCAAAGAATTAGAAACGGTTCAATCTTTAATAGTCCCCAATGTTTTACTAAATCAGCATTAGAGAGAAATTTGAAGGCTAGAGCTAATTCAAGAAATCCTAAAATCACCTTAGTTGTATTTAACCATCCTCCAGATTTTGGCAACGCATTCATCATATTTGGAAACATCGCAAACAATGCAAAGGGTAACCCTAAAGAAACTCCAAAACCTGCCATACCAGCTGTAAGTTGCCATGCACCTCCATCTGCTGTTAGTGAACCCGCTAATAGCGACCCTAAAATTGGACCAGTACAAGAAAATGAAACAATAGCTAGGGTTAGTGCCATGAAGAAAATTCCAATTAAACCACCTGCATTTTCACCTTGAGTCGTTTTATTAGTCCAACTTGATGGTAATGTTAATTCATAATACCCGAAGAATGAAAAAGCAAAAAACATAAAAATGATGAAGAAAATGACATTTAACCAGACATTCGTTGATATCTCATTTAATATATCTGGATTAACAGAATCTAAAAGGTGAAAAGGGATACTTAATATTAAATAAACTAATAAAATAAAAAATCCATATAATAAAGCTTTTCCAATACCTGAACTTTTACTTTGATCGCCTTTTTTTGTAAAAAAACTAACCGTTAACGGGATCATAGGGAACACACAAGGTGTTAAAAGGGCCAATAACCCGCCAAGGAAACCCAACCCAAAAATAGTCCAAAGTGATTTTTCTTCTTTTATTTCACCAGATAATAAAGTTACATCTTTAGGAGTCATTCCATAAAGCATTTTATTTACTGACTCGTTATCTATTGATTCATCTTTTACGATATTAATATTTTCTACTTTGTTAATACCATTTAGATTAAAATTCAAATCTACTTCTGTTGGCGGTAAGCATCTCTCATCATCACACACCATAAATTCGACTTCTCCTTCTATAACTTCTGTACTATTTAAAATGGTTATACGCTGCCTAAATTCTGTTTTGCCTTCAAAGTATTTAATGCGCATTTCAAAAACAGGGTCGTCTATAACATGACCTACTGCTTCTTTAGTTTCACCAAATAATTCATAGTTTTCTGAATCTTGGTATGAAAAGGTCGTTGGTATAGGACCATCTTCAGGAACATTTTGAGAATACAGATGCCATCCAGATTCAATAGTTGCCTTACTTACTAAATCGTATTCTGTATCTGATATTTTTTCAACCGATGTTGACCATTTTACTGGTTCAAATATTTGTGAATGACCATTTAAACCAAATAAAATGGTTAAAATTAATATCAAATTTTTCATAATATATTATGTTAGAAAAAAGAGTTATTACTATTTGATAACCCTTATCATATCTTTTTTGTTTATTAATTAACGCTTTAAAGTTATTCCCTAACTTCTTTTTACACATACTGTGTAGTATAAAAGAAGATAGGGATAAACCACCATTATTTAATTAGACACTAAGCGTATACCAACCGTGTCGTGACGCTCTTCTGGAGTAACAGATGTACGGTAGGCACTACGACTGCGGGCTGCAGTGTTGTAGTGGCCAAAACTACCGCCACGTATTGGATGTCTCTCTCCTGTTTTTGGACCTTTAGGGTCAGTTTGTGCTTCGTGTGAGTATGGTGCGTACCAATCGCTGCAATACTCCCAAACATTGCCATGCATATCATGCAGACCAAAAGCATTAGGTGCAAAAAGGCCAACAGGTGTGGTTTGTCCTCTATATTCTCCCTTTGCATTCCCATTATATGGATATTCTCCATTGAAATTTGCTTGCGATGTTGTTAAGTTATTACCTGTATGAAATGGTGTCAGTGTATTTGCACGACAGGCATATTCCCATTCGGCTTCGGTAGGTAATCGGCAACCCATCCATTCAGCAAAATCTGTGGCATCTTGCCAACTTACAAATATAACTGGGCGGTTACCTCTACCCCAACCTTTATCGCCTACTTTTTCTCTACCAGTAGCTTCACAATACGCATCGTATTGCTTATAGGTTACTTCGTACTTGCTCATTTTAAAAGCACTAATCGTTACTTGGTGTTGCGTCTCTTCGAGATTTCTACCAACTTCACAAGGCGCACTTCCCATGATAAAGGTACCTGCAGGAATGGATACCCATTTTATTTTGGGCTTGGTTTGAGCGGTCGAACAAAGCCATACACTCATAAACACTAGAATTAATACATTTTTATTCATTTAGTTTAGTTTAAAAAACACCTACTCTTTGAAAGGATTTTCGGCGGTCTCCTTAGTTAACTTTTTATAGTTATTTATTCGTTTTGGTTATGCCCCAAGTTGCGTTGCTATCTTACCGCCCCAGGCTTCGGATATCCATCCCAAGGATAACCCTATGATTAAACCGATAACTGCGGTCAGTATAACTGGCGTAGTGATTGTTGCACCTAACGCAAAAAAAGTAGAACAACCAATAAAAGCACCTGGAATAAAACCCAATGCCTTAATATGCGCTTGAAGGCACATACCAGCAGCACCTATGCCTACACCCAAAAAAGCACCAAGATAATTGGAATAAGACACAAGTAATGTCCATATTAATACCATAATAACACCCCAACAAACACCTGTTAGATTCGTGGCAAAACCACTCCTGAAACCTATCTTTCTTCCTCCAGCGGCATAAAACGTGGCCCAACCTAGAAAACCGGCGATACCAATGCCTTTAAAATTTAGAGGTTCTTGGATGCCAAGTCCTCCGTAGATAACTTCCAGCAAGATCCAAGATCCTGCCAAAATGCCCACACTGATGCTTACGCCTATGAGTCCTTTATTCATTTTTGATACACTTTTAGTTGCTTCTTGCATAATTATAAATGATTTAGATTAGTTGGTATATATAATAATTAAGGATATTCTCTATTTATATCATATCTAGAAAAACTTCAACAGCTTTGTTTGAAAAAACAGGGTCATTAATATTCGCATCAACTTCTATAATATTGATTCCAGGGTTAAGCTTACTTTTAAGTCCATCGACAAAAGCTTTATCAGCAGCTGGATCCCAAAAAAGTTGTGGCTCATTTTTTTCATTTATAGAATCAAGCATGGAGTAGCCTTGTAACGGGATAATAAATGCTACTTTTCCTTTCGAAGCATTTGCCTTTTCCGCAAATGTTTCTCCAAGCTTCCAATTTTCTTCGGCTGTAGTCCTCATCAAGGTGACCTGTGGATTCCATTTATAAAAAAGACGATCCATATATTTAGAAGGTATGGTATCGGGGTTTCCGAAATTGCACATATCTATACAACCTGGAGCTATAAGATGTGGAATACCTACTTGTCCTGGAGCATCTAACCTTGAAGATCCCGCATCAAATACGCCTCCGCAAAGTGTGTCAGCCCATTCTGTAGTCGTAATATCCAGAGCACCTTGTACAAGACCTTGATCAATTAATTTCTCCATAGTTTTTCCTCCAGCACCTGTTGAATGAAATACCAGTACTTCATATCCATTTTGGTTAAGAGCTTCTCTACACGAATCAATACAAGGTGTGGTATTACCAAACATGGATGCTGCAATAGTTGGTTTACCTTTTGATTGTTGACTTTTTTTAATTTCTAACATGCCAATCAATGCACCTACAGCATTTGTAAAAACAGACTCACTAAGCGGGTTTAAACCTGAAATATCAACTAAAGAAGGTATCATGATGATATCACTAATGCCTACGTAGGGAGAAACATCTCCAGAAGCAACCGTGGATACACATATTTTAGGCAACCCATAAGGTAAAGGCTGCATCCCAGTGGTAACAACGTTGGTTCCAGCTGTACCTCCCATACCAATAATGCCATCAAATTTTTCTTTCTTATAAAGATTTTCGATAATAATTCCCAAACCATTAGACATTACGGCTATAGCATTACCTCTATCATTTGCCTTTCTCAAGATTTCAATATTGGTTCCTCCTGCATTAGCAACCTCATCTGCCTGAATATCAATAGAAAAAACATCTGTTGCCCCCATTACACCGGTGTTAACAGTTATCACCCGAAAACCCTTTTCTTTTATGAGGTCTATTATAAATTTATACTCTTCAGCTTTGGTATCAAATGCACCAACAACAACTACTTTTTTTGCCATAATGCGTCTTATTTAATTATCTTTAGTTTTGTTTAATTGACTGATTATCAGATTTTATCTGATAGTCTTACTTTTTTAATGTCATGGCCTTGAACTTTTTAATTTGTTCTTTGATAGCAATTTCTGTTGGTAGTCTTTCCATAGAACTCGCACCATAGAATCCATCGATTCCTGTTACTCTTTCTAATACATATTGTGCATCATCTGGCATAGCAATTGGTCCACCGTGACATAACACAATAACTTCTGGATTAATCTTTTTACAGGTATCAACAATTTCTTGAACAAGTACGACACATTCATCTAATGATTTTGATGTTTGAGCACCAATTGCACCACTTGTAGTAAGTCCCATATGCGCTACAATAATGTCTGCTCCAGCTTCTGTCATCTGTATAGCGCTTTCTTTATCAAATACATATGGCGTAGTAAGCATACCTAGTTCATGAGCAGCTCTAATACAATCTACTTCTAAACTGTAGCCCATACCAGTTTCTTCAAGATTAGCTCTAAAAACGCCATCTATTAATCCTACTGTTGGGAAATTTTGTACACCAGCAAATCCTAGATCTTTAAGTTCATTTAAAAAATGATCTCTTAACATGAAAGGATCTGTACCACAAACCCCAGCTAGTACAGGCGTGTTTTTTACTGCAGGAATAACTTCATGAGCCATTTCCTTTACAATGTCATTGGCATTACCATAAGATAATAATCCAGCCAATGATCCCTTACCTGCCATTCTAAAACGTCCTGAATTGTAAATAACTATTAAATCTGCTCCTCCTGCTTCTTCACACTTGGCAGAAAGCCCTGTTCCTGCTCCTGCTCCGATGATAGCTTCGCCTTTAGCTATTTTTTCCTTTAACTCTTTAATGATTTGTGTTCTTGTAACTACAGCCATAGTTTTTTGTTTATGTGTTTATTAATTATATTTATGTAAATGTTATTTGTTATATATTTTTAATTTTCAAGAGAACCTTTTAATTAGTAATCATCACCATTAGCGCTTTTCTCTTGTGAATTTTTCCAAGACTTCCAAAGGCTTGTTAACTCAATTAATTTGTCAGTTTTAGTTTTTGCCAAATTTTTAGTTTCACTTGGGTCATCAATGATATTATAAAGTTCGAAAGAACTCCCTGCATCGGCACTATATATTTTGTATTCATCCGTAATTAACGCTGCTTGTTTTTTTATTGCAAACACCATTTCTTTCTCTCTATCTTCTTTATTACCTAAAACAATGGGTAACATGTTAATACCATCATAAGGCCGTTTGTATTTTGCAATATCAATATTAAGAATGTTGGCGATAGTTGGAAAATAGTCTGATGTAAAACAAGGTGCATTAACTTTAATTCCCTTTTTTATCTTACTAGGCCATTCCATAATACCGGGCACTCTTACGCCTCCTTCATATAGACTCCGTTTTCTTCCTCTTAATCCATTAGTTAAACCTTGTGTTCTTCCTGATACAGTGTTCCCTTCTGGACCGTTGTCACTGGTATAAAAGAGAATTGTATTATCAGAAATTCCTAATTCTCGAAGCTTGTTTCTTAAGCGACCTAATTGATCATCCAAAGCAGTCAATACTCCATAATAATGTTTTTGGTCTTCAGAAAGCCCAGGATATTTTTTAGTATACACTTCTCCTGCCAACACTGGTAAATGGGGCGTGTGGAACCAAATAATACTCAAGAAAGGTTGCTGTCTATTTACTGCATCTTCTATAAATGGAATGGCACGATCCATAATAACACGAGAGTCATCACCTTGAAGGCTCTCTGTTTCAATTTCTCCTGGACCTGTCCAATAATGCGTTCCGAAGAGTTCTCCTTCAGTCAATTTCTCATTGATATCTCCAGAAATTTTTGGTGGAGTTATCATAGGATTCCAGGTAGGCACTTTTGACTCGGTTACGAAAGACACGTCGAAACCATGCTCGCTTGGCGGGGCATAGTGTTCTTCATTTTCTGGTCTGCCCCCTCTATTGGCATCAAGAATATCTTTAGTTAATGTGCCTAAATGCCATTTACCAAAATGCCCTGTTGCATATCCTCGTTCTTTCACCATTTCAGCCAGCGTAATTTCTTCTTTTTTTATATGGCCACAATTGGCATAACAAATTCCGAATCGTTCTGGGTGTCTTCCTGTCATTACACTTCCACGAGTGGGAGAACATACAGATGAAGCAGCATAAAACCTAGTGAATTCTACACCATTAGCCGCCATGGCGTCAAGATTTGGTGTCATCAAATGTGGGTGACCATTATAACTTGTATCTCCCCAACCTTGATCATCAGCCATCAAAAGGATGATATTGGGTCTTTCCTCTTTAGAGGTGGCTAGAGATACCACTTTATTTTTATCTTCTTTACACCCTACAAAGCAAATAACCAATACGGTTAATAAAAACCTCTTCATAACCTTTTCCTTTTGGCAATTATTTTGTTTTATCCATACCAAACCCTCTCATTTGTCTTTCTTTTTCGGCTAGATCTCTTAAATGTTCTACTTCAGCTTTATTGGTTTTATCCTTCCATGCAGGTAAAACGGGAACTCCCCAACTTTCTTTCTTTAAATCCGCTAGATCGTTATTCAGTGTCATTTGGTTACCCATTAGATCGGTCATTATCTGTAATTGGTCTTTGAATTCTGGTTTATTTACCAGATTTGTAGTTTCAAATGGGTCATTTTCCAAATCAAATAATTGGGTCACAATCTCATTACCTACATTATACTTGATCAATTTGTACTGATTATTACGAACTGCTCTCTGAAAGTTTTTATATGCAAAGAACATTGCGTAGCGAACTTGTTCTGAAGCGCCATTAAGTACCGGTTTTAAACTTTTACCTTCAACAGTCTGCGGAATAACGTTCTCGGTCAAATCACATAAAGTTGGGTAGATGTCAAAAAGGTATGCAAAGCAATCCGTTGTCTTTCCTTTAGGAATTCCTGGACCCTTAAACAGTAATGGGACATTAATACTATGCTCATAAAGATTTTGTTTACCCATAAGCCCATGTTGACCTACTGCCAATCCGTTATCTCCCGAAAAAACGATAATGGTGTTTTCTGTAAGACCTTTCTCTTTCAGCTTTTTTAAAACCCTTCCTATTTGAGCATCCAAATGGGTAATCATAGCATAATAGGCAGCTATATTAGCTCTTACCTCTTCTTTCGTCCTAGGATAACCAGCTAACCATTCATCACGTATATCTAGCTCTCCGTTATCAAAAGGATGCATCTCTTTGAAATTTTTTGGTACTGATATGGAATCAGGTTCATACATATCCAAATATTCCTTAGGCATTTCCCTTGGATCATGAGGCGCTTGAAACGCCATGAACATAAAAAAAGGTTTTTCGGAATTATATTCATCTAAAAATCTTATCCCAGCATCGGCATAAAGTTCGGATGAATGTTTATCAGAAGGAATATTTAAGCGCTGCTTTGAATAATCACCTCCTTTATCAAATTCATAAGTTGGCACTCGATATTGTCTGTGCATGCCTCCCAAAAATATTTTTGATCCATCATCGAAGCTACGTATAAACGCGTCTTTTCCATTATGCCATTTACCTATATGAAAAGTATGATAACCTGCATTACCTAAGGTCTTAGGCAACGTTATGTGTGTTGTATCTATTGTGTTTCCTGTAGGATCTATATTGAATAACGCCCTACCTGTCATGAGCATAGCTCTACTAGGAGAACATACAGCCCCATTCATGGCACCCATAATATAGGCGTTCTTAAAAAACGTACCATCAGCTACCAATTGGTCTAGGTTTGGAGTAATGACTTGGCGATTACCTAGAGCATTAATCGTATTTCTTGTTTGGTCATCAGCTAATAAAAAAATGATATTTGGCTTACTATCAACTTTTTTAGTTTGTGCTTTTTCACAACTGCCAAATAAAAATATTAGTAATTGTAAAACGAGTATACCAAATATTTTACTTTTCATTATAATTATATTTTCTTTAATATTAATATTCAACATTAACAATTTTTATGGTAGTTACTGTGTTGTACTTCCAACATAATACCCCCAATTCTTTTAAAGTAATTTCTTGCAAGGTCTACTGTGTAAAAGCTAAAGCTGTGAAAATTTGAATTACTAATATCTATATTGGGCAACCAGTAAAGTTTAATTTTATGATCTGCTCGGTCATACATTTATCTCATTCTTTATTCTTTATTCTTTATTCTTTATTCTTTATTCTTTATTCTTTATTCTTTATTCTTTATTCTTTATTCTTTAAGATGTTAAAGGTTCTAAATTTCTTGCAAAGAAAGATTCTCTTTTCAACCAACTTTATGCTCAAATCAAACATTATTAAGAGTTAATAATTTTTCAAGATTTACACCTAAACCAAGATACCATTTACCTATACTAGCGGTATTGCAACCGTTATCTTTTAAAAATGATGCAAAAGTTACCCTGTTTTTTTAATTAGTGGTAGGTCATAACCCCAAAGCCCACCATTCTTTAATCGACTACGCCATGCGTATCGGCCAGTAATAATACCGTAACGCGTAGGTGTACATACAGATGAATTAGAATGTGCATCAGTAAATTGGATACCATTTTCAACAATACGATCCATACTTGGTGTTTTAATACTTGATTGTGGATTTAAGAAAGACAGATCACCATATCCCAAATCGTCAGCAAGTATGTAAACCAAATTTGACAATTTTTTTATGACTTCTTTTTTCTTCTGTACTTCGCTATATCGAAGAATTAGTATCGATATTGGCAGAATTATGCATTTTTTCATAATTATTTTAAAGTTTAAAAAAGGCATCAATAAAACTTATTAAAGTAAAAAATGATGCCTCTAAATTAAACTAACACAAACTCAAAAATATTTTTAATAAAGTAATTTTAAGTATTACTATGCTTTCAATTAAAACCCATATCGCAATCCTAATGTAACTATAGGCTCACCAGAAATTAATTGAAAAGATTCTGCTGGGTTATTTCTAAAGAAAGATCGTTGATCAGCACCTGTCACGTTTTGAGCTGCAATAGAAAATTGCATATTATCTGTGATTTCATAGCTTGCACGTAAATCTAACTGACCTCTACCTTCAGTATATTCAGGTAAAGCTGTTAATCCTTGCCCAGAAAGTGTTCTTAAAAAATTACTTCGTATGTTATAGGCAGCTCGTAAACTAAATTTTTCGTTTTCAAAATAAGCTACCGTATTAAAATTGTGTTTAGAGGTGCCAGGAAACGCATCATCTGCATTTATATCATCATTATCAAAGCTTGCTGTTATAAAGTTGTAGTTAGCTTGAACACCAAAGTTTCTTAATGCATCTGAAATTATATCTAAAGGTTGGTTAAATCCAACTTCAAATCCGAATACATTAGCGTTACCAATATTGGTAGGCTGAGAAACATCGTATGTTTGGTTTTGAAAGTCGTCTAAAACACCAGCATCTACCATAGATGTTGTATCAAAACCTCCATCTTCCAGAACTTGATCAAACGAAACTTGAGATTGAACAAGAGTACCTACGTAATCAGATATATCCTTGTAAAAAACACTTAAAATAACTGCTCCTCCATACTTATTATACCACTCTATAGTGTTATCTATTTGCCAAGTAGTATATGGTTTTAGCTCAGTATTAGGAAGTGAAACACTCCCGTTTGTTCCATCAAACTGTGAATTTAAATTATTCATTGCACTCAAAGTTCCTCCAGGTGTTAATTCATTATACTCTGGTCTTGAAAGTGTTTTTACTAAACTAAAGCGATAGTTTAGGTTTTCGTTTAATTCGAACTTCAAATTTAATGAAGGTAAAAGTTGCCATTGGTCATCGTTAACTTCAGACTGTACTCTACCTAAATTTATTGGTCCTCCATTTTCTGCTTCAGGATCATTAAGTGTAATCGTTGTAAATGCTTTACCCGTATATTCAGTACGCACACCACGTAATCCTAAATTACCAGAAACTGGAACATTACCTATTTGGGTTTTAACATTTATTTGTCCGTAAAGTGCTAAGGTCTTTTCTTGAAATTCAAATAACGGTCCATTCTGTAAACGCCACCCTTCATCTGTTCCATCAGCAATACTTTGGTTTACTATATTCTCAGCATCAAATATATTCACATTATTACCAAAAAGAGGATGACTCCCTGGCTTGTAATTAAAAAAATCTGAATACGTATTTTCATATGTACTTATATTAGCTCTTGGCCAAGCATTCATTAAACCATAGTTATTACCAGGTAAAAAATTTGTTATGTATTCCCCAAAGGCATTATTCGCACTAACTGTTGGCACTGTACCCCCATTAGTAGATGCCAAGTAATCAGATAACGGCGTTCCATTTCTTTGAACCGCTGCAACAAAAAAGTCATTAGTCGATAATCTTGATCCAAAATCTATTGAAACATTATCATTCAATTCCTTCGAGATATCAATCTTAAAAGCATTATTAGTTGCTCCCACATATCTATTCCATTGCACTATTGGTGCAGCCAAGTCATTACTTGTAATTGATGATATCCAACTTGATTGAGCATCTTGACCTAATTCAAATCTAGGATAATCGGAACCGTCAAACATAAATGGTCCGTTATTGAAAGGTTGACCAGCAGCGGCACTTCTTCCACCAACTTCTAGTATTTGATTAAAGTCTAATCTAGAAAGAGAATAATCTGCCTCTACTTTCCATCCATTCTTTTCCCAAGTAGCGTTTAAACCACCAATCCAAGTATCGTTTAAATTATCATACCATGTAGTTTGATATAACATATTTGCGCCTTCGGCAAGAGTTCCATCGGCACTATTAAAAGCTCCTTCTGTATTGTATGCCTGCAAAAAATTATCAACAATGGTAAGATTTCCAGGTGCAAATACTTTGTTTGGGGAAATTACGCCTGTTACTGCATTGGTACCAGGGTTTGGCCTAATCAAAGCTCGGTTACTAAAAGTTTCAAATCTTGAAAACTGCATATCTGCTACTACGTGTAAAGACTCAGTCGGCTTCCATTCTAAAGCGGCAGACATAGCTAAACGCTTCTGTTCTTCTCTAATTGGATTATTTGTTACGTTATTTGGAACCAATACATTGGTATATTCTGTATCTCCTCCATCAGTACCATCCCATACACCATTACCATTGGTATCCTCTTTTAAACTTCTATTTGCTATTCTAGAAAACACTTGATCTCTTGCACGATCAGCTTGACTATTTAGAAAAGATACATATGCACCAAATTTTTCGTCTTTTGTTTTACCACCCAATATAGCACTTACTCGGGGTGTAAGCGTAAAAAAGCCATCATGCTGTGTATCTGACTCACCACGAATGTTTATAGCACCAAAAAAGTTATTGTCATTTTTATAACTAGCCGATAAGGGCCTAAGCGTTTGAAAATTTACAAGCCCACCTAATCCAGGTTCTATAAGACCTGCCTCTGATGTTTTATAAACTGTAGCGCCTTGAAGAATTTCTGGAGGTATTACATCTACATTGAATTGTCTGAACCTACTAATTCCCTCAACACCAGCTGAAAGTGGTTGTCTGCCATTAACTGTTACCTGAACAAATGCTGGACCAATACCTCTTATCGAAACACGTGAGCCACCATCTTGCCCTCCAGATTGATCTTCTTGAATTTGAACTCCAGGTACTCTACGCAGTGCGTCTCCAATATTTTCATCAGAAAAGTTACCAATATCTTGAGGCGAAATAGCCTCTACAACACTTGTTGCTCTTCTCTTTATTGCAGTGGCACGCAATTGCGAAGCCTTAATACCAATGACAACTGCATCGAGTTCTCCAGCAGATTCTTCTAATGTAATTTTCAGATTATTCTGTCCGTTTACTGGAACTTCTAAAGTCTTAAATCCAATATAAGAAATGACGAGGATCGCGTCTTGACCAGTTACTTTAATGGAAAACTCTCCATCAATATTGGTTTGCGCTCCATTTGTTGTCCCTTTTTGCACAATGTTTGACCCAGGTAAGGGCTGCCCATTCGCATCTGTTACAACACCATTAATTAGTTGCTCTTGAGAAAAAACAAAACAGCTTTGTAAAATAAGTACAAATACTACTAAAATTTTTCGTAAATTTTTTTTCATTTTATTTAGTTTTAGATAATTAGTTTTACAAAGAAACTTTAAAATGACATAGATTAACTTGCTTAAAATGATTAATTATTTGCTTAAATCAATTATAAGGGCATGTATAAACTTTAGTTTAGCAAGTTTTAGGTGAAGCACTACTATAACACACTAAAACCTTTTAAAATAGAAGGAATAAAGCATAACAGTTAAAAAAGGTTTAATGGTCAAAATAGTTGGTAAAACTCTTTGAAGGCTATATAAATAAAGGGCTAAGTTAAAGTTTTAACGAATTAATGGATTTTAGAAAATTAGAGTCTAATAAAATGAAAGTTAATGCTTCTAAAATAAATCTAGTTTCTTTTGTAAAAGAAGTTGTAGATCATTTTAAAGAGGATTGGACTTCCAATAAAAAAGTGGACAATTAGATAAGAGTCATGCAGCTACTTTTTGATTAAACATTTTAATTTTAAACTCTTCTATAGATTTATACCCTAAATAAGAGAGTATTCTTCTTCTATTATACCAAGTTTCTATTCATTGAAATATAGATAACTCAGCTTCTGATCTAAGCCAGTAATTGTGTTTATATAACCATTCTACCTTTAAGCTTTTAAAGAAACTTTCAGCTACTGCATTATCCCAGCAGTTTCCTTTCCTGCTCATAGATTGTTTTATAAGTCCCTTATAGCTTTTTAAGATATTGCTGAATTTATAACTAGCGTATTGAGTTCCTCTATCAGAATGGAATATAAGTTCTTCAGTAATAGTATTTGATGCTACAGCCATATTGAAAGCAGGAATGATAGTATCACTGGTACTTAATGTTTGGCTCATTGACCATCCTACAACTTTTCTATGAAACAGGTCTATAATAACGGTCAAATACATCCAGCCTTGACCAGTCTGTATATAAGTAATGTCCGAGACCCAAACTTGATTTTCTCTATTAACTAAAAAATTTTGATTCAATATATTAGGGGCTATAGGATAGTTATGATTTGCATCTGTAGTCACTATAAATTTACGTCTTCTTCTAGCAAATAATTTATTAGCTCTTATCAGTCTAGCGACTCTAGGTCTGGAAATACGATAACCTCGTTTTAACAATTCAATTCTAATTCTTGGAGCTCCGTAACTCTCATAACTATCTTGAAAAATATCATGTATTTCTAGGGATACAGCTTCGTTTTCTAACCATCGCTTGGATGGCCTGATTTCAACCAATTATAATACCCGCTTTTACTTACTCCTAATATACTGCACATCTTCTCAACTGGAAATTTAAACTTATGATGTTTTATGAACCTAAATTTTTCCTGTCGCTCTCGGAGAAGATACTGATCGCCTTTTTTAATACTTCGACATGCTCAGTACAGGAATATCACGTTCTAATTGCATATCTTTTAATTGTCTTCTTCAAGTTGGCGATATCGCGTTGTTCTTCTGTTAATTTTGGCTTACCGCGTCCTGGAAAACTATTTTTACCATATTCACTAAACTCTCTTCGCCAGCGACTCAGCAGTACTGAGGAAGGAATATCCAATTCTCTGCATACTTGGGCTATACTCCCTCTGGCTTAACTTAATTCTACAGCTTTTTTCTTAAAGTCTGTTGTGTAATTTCTTTTGCGTTTTGATATAATTCAAAGGTAAATTATGTAACTGTTATTCCCTCAACTTAATGTCCAGTCGAATATAGTAGTAAGTCCAGTTGACGATTTGTGACCTTTTAAATGCAAATCATATCAATTTATATGATTGCCCTAAAAACATAAAACCTTGTAAATCATATGATTTACAAGGTTTTGAAGGTTTTTGACAACCCTTTTAGCGGTCTGGACGGGACTCGAACCCGCGACCTTCGCCGTGACAGGGCGACATTCTAACCAACTGAACTACCAGACCGTTGCTTTATTGCGGTTGCAAATATACACGGCTTTTTTTATATCTCAAACGTTTTTATATCTTTTTTTGAAACATTTTTTCTAAATAAATTTTTGACGCTCTATCATGTATGTAGTAAGTATGTTATTAAAATCTTTATTAATATTTGCTTCTACATATTTAATCTTATACTGTGCACATTTTAAACGTAATGCAACAAAATACTCGTCAACCGCTTTATTATAATTTGCTTTTATAGAATCTGCATATAAATTAATATACTCACCAGTTTCAACATCAATAAAGCGTTTTGGTTTATTATCAAAATCAAACTGCAGCTCTTTTTCCTTGTCAAATACATGAAATAAAACCACTTCATGCTTATTATATTTTAAATGACGTAATGCCTCAAACAACTTAACATCATCTTCTGATGTTTGTAACATATCTGTAAACAAAAATATTAACGAGCGTCTATGTATCTTTTCTGCTATTTGATGTAAATATTTATAAGTCTCTGTTTGTTTATTAATGGATTTAGAAACTACAGCATTACTCAATTGACTTAATAGCATTTGATGGTGCCTTTCACTTCCCTTTTCTGGTGCATAGTAATCGTAACTATCACTATAAATACTTAAGCCTACAGCATCACGCTGCTTTTTTAAAATATGCATTAAGGAAGCAGATGCCAAAGCTGAGAACCCTATTTTATTTAAACGATTAATGGATAAAGATTCCATTTCAGGATAGTGCATAGAACTACTATTATCCATAATGATATGACAACGCAAATTGGTTTCATCGTCATAACGCTTTGTATAGAGTTTATCTGTTTTAGCAAATAACTTCCAATCGATATGACGGGTACTTTCTCCTTGATTATAAATTTTATGCTCAGCAAATTCTGCAGAAAACCCATGAAACGGACTCTTATGCATACCAGCAATAAACCCTTCAACCACCTGTTTTGCAAGTAGCTCTAAGTTTTTAAATCCTTCTGCCTTATTAAGTTCGTTTTGTAAATTCATAAAGAAGCCCCTCCTAACCTCCCCTAAAGGGAGGAATACTTATGAGGTAATTATATGGTTAAAAAAATTAAAAATCTTATTGATAACTTACTCTCAAAAAAATCAGAAAAAATTACCCAGTTTCATTTCCCACAACAGTGAGAATTCCCCCTTCGGGGCTAGGGGCTTTATTTTAAATAACAGCATCAACAATTCCGTAAGCTACAGATTCTTCAGCTCCCATCCAATGGTCACGATTAAAATCCTTTATTACTTTTTCGTAATCTTGTCCGCAATTATCTGCTAAAATTTTTGCGCTCAATTCTTTAGTTTTTAGAATTTCTTGAGCCGTAATTTCGATATCACTAGCTTGTCCACGCGCACCACCACTTGGTTGATGAATCATAACACGTGCATGCGGCTGAATAAAACGCTTTCCTTTTGTACCAACCGATAACAAAATAGACCCCATAGATGCCGCCAAACCTGTGCAAATGGTAGACACATCACTTTTTAAAGATTTAATACAATCGTACATTGCAAAACCTGATGTTACATAACCACCAGGACTATTTATATATAAATGGATATCAGCAGTTTCCAAAGCATCTAAATACAATAATCTATCAATCACATGTTTAGCTGATTTATCATCTACCTGTCCCCACAAAAACACTTTACGCTCTTCTATTAGTTTGCTGTCAATAGCATCCTGAACTTTTATTGGTTTACTCATCTTAATTTTTATTTCTTTTAAATTTCATCTAAAATAAAAAAAGGTTCACCATAATGGCAAACCTTTTTAACTTTCTTTTTCGTTATATTTTATAAAAGCCCGTCAATAGCATCTGTATATGCATTCTTAGGTGCTACACCTACTTGACGACCAACAACCTCACCATTTTGAAAAACCAAAACAGTAGGTATGTTACGCACACCATATTTAGCAGCAAACTCTTGGTTAGCATCAACATCAACCTTACCTACAACTGCTTTACCGTCGTATTCATCACTAATTTGTTCTATAATTGGCCCAACCATTCTACATGGTCCACACCAAGCAGCCCAAAAATCAACCAATACGGGTTTGTCACTATTTAATACTGTTTCTTCAAACGTTGCATCTGTTATCTCTAATGCCATAATATATTTATTTAATAAATTCTTAATTCATTTTAATTACACAAAATTAGTCAAAAAATATTCCAAAGCTTACAAATCAACAATTTGTTTTACCTATGGTGGCATCAGTTAGGTTTATTTAAATATTTTGGGCGCAACCACACCCTTCGGCTCCGCTCAACGCTAGTGGTCGGGCTATTCGTTACAAGTCCTCGTTCCCACCTATCGGGGTCACTGTGGGCTTTCCGCTACTATCCCTTGCGCGGGTGCAGAATAGCCTTCAAAATTCATTTACGAAACTAAAAAGTTGCATATTAAAAAATTTTAATTTAATTTAGCAACCTTAAAGTTGCGTATTAATCAAAAAAACGAATACAAATGAAAGATTCAATCAAAAAAGAAGTTGTGTTTAATCACGCCATAGATCAAGTATGGAATGCCATTTCTAAAGCTGAAGAAATATCAACCTGGTTTATTCCTGCTGATTTTAAAGCCGAAAAAGGATACAAATACCTATTTACCTCACCACCAAGCGAAAAAGGCTGTACCACTATTGGCGGAGAAATTCTAGAAGCTAATCCTTATGTATTAATTTATACATGGATTGTTGGAGGCACCGAAACAGAAACCACCGTAAAATGGGAACTAGAATCTACTTCAGAAGGTACAAAACTAACCTTAGAACATTCAGGCATTTCAAATTATGCTGGTGAAACTGCAGTAGCTATGTTTGAAAGTTTTAATGGCGGATGGGACAATTGTATTTCTGGTTTAACAAGCTATTTAAAGGAAGAAGTTAATGCAGGATAAAATAACCAAACTTTTTAAAGCCATTGCAGACCCAACGAGGCGTGATATTTTTCACGCCTTAGTAATTGCAACCTCAGCACTATCTATAACTCAAATTTCAAATCAGTTCGACATGACACGACAAGGTGTTACCAAACATATTAAAACGCTACAAGATGCTGGTTTAGTAAATATTGATACTCAAGGTCGAGAACGATTTTGTAATGCAAACCCCAAAGAACTTCAAGAAGTTAATAAATGGATTAAATTCTATGAACAATTCTGGGATGATAAATTGGGTAGTTTAGGTGATTATTTGGATGGAAAAACATCTTAGGCTTTAAATTAAACCGTCATTGCGAGGACGAAGGACGTGGCAATCTTTTAAATTGAAGTAAAAATCTAGTTTTTGATTAACAGATTCTCACGCTTTTTTTCTATTGAAAAGCTCAGAACGAATTAAACATCAAATACGCCGTCATTGTGAGGAGGCACGACGTGACAATCTGTTTATCGTTAACTCAAATCAAAATAAAATAGCCAACCATCAGATAAATCATTCCAATCTGAGTTTTCATTATCAATTAAAGCTAGCTTTTTTACTCTTTTATATTTCTTAATCTGTTTTTCTCTTAAAATAGCTTCGTCAACAGAATCAAAACCTGTAAAATAAACTAACTTTTCACAATTATATTTTGAGGCAAAGCCTTTGTAAGTTTTAGATTTGTGCTGATACATTCGTTTAACCAAATCACTTGTAACCCCTGTATACAAAACTGTGTTATTTTTATTAGTTATGATATAAACATGAAATTGTTTCATAAATTAATTAAAACATTAATTATACCGTCATTGTTAGGAGTGTGCGACGTAACAATCTGTTGATTATAAGTTCGAAATTCTCAACAAGCAGATTCTCACGCTTTTTTTCTAATGAAAAAGCTCAGAATGACGTTAACAGATAATTAATTCAACTTAAACCGAACATCCTGAGCCTCCAATTCACTTAACAACTCCTGAGACACCTTAACCTTTTGTCTTCTACTAGGCATCGTTAATTTCATTTTTTCTTTCGTATCATATACCAAGAAATTCAAGGCTTGATTACCAGGATGCATGTGGAGCAGCTCTTTTAAAGCTAATATTTTCTGTTCCGTTAAGTCTTTAATATCAACTTGTATGGAAAGCTTCTTGGTGTAATTTTCCATCACATCATGCAGCAATTGAAAACTATTAAACTGCAACCTTGGGTCGCTCTTCTTACCCGTGTCTTTATTAGTCCATCCTTCGCGCACAAAGGTTTTTACAAAAACGAAATTATTTTTCATTAAAAAATGTCTGAACTTTAAATACTCTTCACCAAAAATTCTAAACTCGAAACTATCTGTATAATCTTCAATGGTAAAAAGCGCCCATCCTTTTCCTTGTTTACTTACACGATGTTGCACATCGGTAACCACACCTCCAAAAACAAGCTCTCTATTAACATAAGGTTCTAAACTATTAAACATGGCAACGGTACCGTTACAAAACGTTCTCATTTCCGTTCTAAAATCATCCAATGGATGCCCAGAAATATAAATTCCAACCACTTCACGCTCTTTACTCAATTTTTCCATAGTGCCCCATTCTTCGCACGGTGGTACTTCAGGTTCTGCAATTTGCACATCACTCGACTCTCCAAACAAACTAACTTGCGCAGAATTTTCATTTTCTTGGTGTCTTGCACCATACTTAATGGCTTTTTCTAAAAAGGTAATTCCATCGCCATCATCATGAAAAAATTGCGCACGATGTGTATCTGCTAAACTATCAAAACCTCCTGCTAAAGCTAAGTTTTCAAAAGCTTTTTTGTTAGCCGCTCGTAAATCTATACGTTTTGCAAAATCGAAAATGGATTTATAATGTCCGTCTTTTTTTCTGTTTTCAACTATGGTTATTACCGCACCATGACCAACACCTTTAATAGCGCCCATACCGAAACGTACAGCATTATCTTTATTTACTGAAAACTTGTAAAACGATTCATTTACATCTGGACCAAGAACAGGTAATTTCATACGCTTACATTCTTCCATAAAGAAGGTTACCTGCTTAATGTCGTTCATATTATTTGATAACACAGCCGCCATATATTCCGCAGGGTAATGCGCTTTTAAATAGGCCGTTTGGTAAGCTATCCACGCATAACATGTGGAGTGTGATTTATTAAACGCATAACTTGCAAAAGCTTCCCAATCTTTCCAAACTTTTTCAAGAATTTTAGCGTCGTGTCCGTTTGCACTAGCTTGCTCAATAAACTTTGGTTTCATTTTATCGAGTACCGCAATTTGCTTTTTACCCATGGCCTTACGTAAAACATCAGCTTCTCCTTTGGTAAAACTCGCTAACTTCTGCGATAGTAACATTACTTGCTCTTGATATACCGTAATACCATAAGTTTCCTTTAAATATTCTTCCATGGCTGGCAAATCGTACTCAATATCTTCATCGCCATGTTTTCTGCGAACAAAACTTGGGATATATTCCATTGGTCCTGGACGATACAAAGCATTCATGGCAATTAAATCTTCAAAAACAGTTGGTTTTAAATCTTTGAGGTGTTTTTGCATCCCAGGAGATTCATATTGAAAAACCCCAACTGTTTCGCCACGTTGAAACAACTCATAAGTCTTTTCATCATCTAAAGGAAAGGTATCAGGATCCAGTAAAATATCATGCTTCGCTTTTACAATTTTAACCGTGTCTTTTATTAAAGTCAGTGTTTTTAATCCTAAGAAATCCATTTTTAATAATCCTGCATCTTCTACTACAGAGTTATCAAATTGAGTAACATATAAATCGGAATCTTTCGCCGTCGCTACAGGAACGAATTTGGTAATATCATCTGGTGTGATAATAACACCGCAGGCATGAATCCCTGTATTTCTAACGGAACCTTCTAGTGTTCGAGCTAAATTTACAGTTTCTGCTTGTAAATCTTCGCCATCTGCAATATTTAAAAGTTCATTAACTTTTTCTAAATCTTCAGCTCTAAATTTTTTAGCTAACTCTTTTTCATCCAACCCAAAAATCTTTCCGAGTTTAGACATGGTTGGAATTAGTTTTGCAATTCTATCGGCATCAAATAATGGTAAATCTAAAACTCTTGCTGTGTCACGAATGGATGATTTTGCGGCCATCGTTCCGTAAGTAATAATTTGTGCTACTTGATTACTTCCGTACTTTTTAATAACGTAATCCATCACACGACTTCTCCCTTCGTCATCAAAATCTATATCAATATCGGGCATACTGATACGATCTGGATTTAAGAAACGCTCAAAAAGTAAATCGTATTTAAGCGGGTCAATATTGGTAATCCACAAACAATATGCAACCACCGAGCCCGCTGCAGAACCACGACCAGGACCAACGGAAACATCCATATTTCTAGCTTCGCGAATAAAATCTTCAACAATTAAGAAGTACCCAGGGTAGCCTGTATTTTCGATAACGCTTAACTCAAAATCAAGACGCTCTTTAATCTCATCTGAAAGTGCTTCGCCATAGCGCTTCTTAGCGCCTTCAAAAGTTAAATGTTTTAAATAGGTATTTTCGCCTCGTTTTCCACCATCGGCTAAATCTTCTTCATGTTTAAACTGATCTGGAATATCAAAAGCAGGTAATAAAACCTCCCTTGCCAATTGATATGCTTCAATTTTATTTACAACTTCTTGGATGTTAGTAATAGCCTCAGGAATATCTTTAAACAAGATTTTCATTTCATCTGAAGACTTAAAATAATAGTCCTGGTTTGGTAAACCGTAACGATATCCGCGACCACGACCTATGGGCGTCCCTTGCTTTTCACCATCTTTTACACACAATAAAATATCGTGTGCATTAGCGTCTTCTTGTTTAGAATAATAGGTGTTATTTGTAGCTACAAGTTTGACGTTGTGCTTTTTAGAAAATTCGATTAAAACGTTGTTAACGCGGTTTTCATCTTCTTGATTATGGCGCATAAGCTCGATATACAAATCGTCACCAAACTGTTCTTTCCACCAAAGTAAAGCTTCTTCTGCTTGATTTTCGCCAACATTTAAAACCTTACTTGGTACTTCACCATATAAATTTCCTGTGAGTACAATTAAATCTTCTTTATATTCTTCAATTAATTTTTTGTCAATTCTAGGCAAATAGTAAAACCCATTAACAAAAGCATGTGATGATAATTTAGCCAAATTATGATAGCCATTTTTGTTTTTAGCTAGCAGAACGATTTGGTAACCATTGTCTTTTCTGGTTTTGTCTTGATGATTTTCACAAACAAAAAACTCACAACCTAAGATGGGTTTTATTGCTTTGGCAGTGACTTCTTCTCCAGTTTCTGCAGCTGCTTCAACTTTGGCTTTAACACCATTATTATGTCTGTTCACAGCATTTATAAAGTGAAATGCGCCCATCATATTGGCATGATCTGTTAAAGCTACTGCAGGCATATTATGTTCGGCAGCCGATGCCACAATATCAGACACACTCATGGTAGATTGTAATACCGAAAACTGTGAATGATTATGTAAATGCACAAAATCTACATCTGCCAATTCAGATATGTTCTGTTTTAAATCTTCTGAAGAAATCTTACTTTTTTCAGCTTTCTTGAGTCGTTCTCTAATTTTAGCACTTTCCTTTTTTAAATTGATATGCTTTAAACCAATAAGCTGAATGGTATCAGGATTTTCTTTTTTGAAATTCTCAAAATAGTCAGGTTGCACATCCAACTGTTCCTTGGTGTATTCTCCCAAACGAATTAATTCGAAAAAACAACGCGTAGTCGCTTCAACATCTGCAGTCGCGTTATGCGCTTCAGAAAAAGGCACATCAAATAAAAACTCATGAAGTTCTGTAAGCGTTGGTAATTTAAATTTACCATAGCGTCCGCCTGGAATTTGACATAAGCTTGCCGTATGTTCGGTACAGGTATCTAAAACTGGGAGTTCCTGGAGTTTATTCTCAACAACACCACGAACAAATTCAGCACCCATAATATTTAAATCGAACTTTACATTTTGCCCAACTATAAATTTTGTTTTTCCTAAAGCTTCATTAAACTTTTCTAAAACTTCAGCTAACGGAATACCTTGTTCTTGAGCTAATTCTGTAGAAATGCCATGTATTTTCTCTGCATCATAAGGAATGTTAAATCCATCAGGCTGTACTAAATAGTCTTGACTTTCAATACAATTGCCCATAGCATCATGTAATTGCCATGCAATTTGTATACACCTTGGCCAGTTATCGGTATCTGTAATGGGTGCGTCCCAGCGTTTTGGCAATCCAGTAGTTTCAGTATCAAAAATTAAGTACATGCTTTGAGTTTATACGTTGATTTGTTTAGTCGTTTAAAAGCTAAAACGAGCATATAAAAGTACATAGAATTTGTACTTATTAAAAGTGAAGTTTTGAAGAGTTGTAAACAAAGTTTCCTTTTTATTTAAATAAAATTATTCTACTTTAGAGATTTAAAATTTTCACTTATGAAGTTTAAAATTTGCTTATTATTTATTATTCCCCTATTCAATTGTCATTCACAAACCCTACCGCTTTATGTTGGCACTTACACTAAAGGAGAAAGCGAAGGTATTTATAAACTAGATTTTAACACAAAAACTGGAGAACTATCTAACAAACAACTAGCTGTAGCTGCTATAAATCCTTCATTTATAACTTATGCACCCAACAAAAAGTATATATATGCTGTTGGAGAAACGGTACCAAGTATTGTAACTGCTTTTAAGGTAAAAAATGATGGTAAATTAGAGTTTTTGAATTCTGAAAATAGTAACGGCAAAAACCCGTGTCATGTTTCAATAAATGAATCAGGAGATAGAGCCGCAGTTTCTAATTATGGCACAGGCACAGTATCTATTTATTCGATTAATGAAAATGGTAGTTTAAACAAAGTTTCACAAGTTTTTAATCAGAACAAGGGTGATAAACCCGCTAGAGCACATTCTGCACAATTTCATAATAATGATTTATATGTTGCTGATTTGGGCAATAATGCTGTTTTTCAATACACATTAAAAGATGATGGTTATGTATTAAAGTCTGATGGTATTGTAAAAATGGACGGTAACCCTGGCCCGAGACATTTTGCAGTAACTAAAGACGATAAATACATATATATTATTAATGAATATGGCGGCTCTATAACTTCAGTGAAACGAACCAAATCGAGGTTTGAAACTATAGATGAAGATTCTACTTTAGATGAAAAGTATAGTGGCAAAAACTATTGTGCAGACATCCATTTATCTAACGACGAACGTTTTTTATATGGTTCTAACCGCGGAGAAAATACAATTGCTGTTTTTAAAAGACATGTTAAAACAGGAACAATAGAAAAAATTCAAAGTATGCCAGTTCATGGTGATTGGCCGAGAAACTTCACCTTAGATCCAACAGGAAAATTTATGTTAGTTGCCAACCAAAGAAGTGAAAATATTTCAATCTTTAAAATTGATAGTGAAACTGGTAAACTTTCCTTTTTACATTCAACAGATTTACCCAATCCAGTGTGTTTGTTATTTTAATTTTATAATTCACTGGTTATCAGTTATAAAAAACTTTATTACAAAACAAAAAAAGCTATTGTATTTCAAAAAATATAGTATCTTTGCGCTCTTATTAATAATCGAGGTCGAGAACCTCAAATAATTAATTATTATGCCAGTAAAAATTAGATTACAAAGACACGGTAAAAAAGGAAAACCTTACTACTGGATCGTAGCAGCTGATGCACGTTCAAAAAGAGATGGTAAATACCTAGAAAAATTAGGTGCTTACAATCCAAACACAAATCCAGCAACTGTTGAATTAAATGTTGATGGTGCTGTAAAATGGTTACAGAATGGTGCACAACCAACTGATACTGCTAAGACTTTATTGTCTTATAAAGGTGCTATGTTAAAAAATCATCTTGCAGGTGGTGTTAGAAAAGGTGCTTTAACTGAAGAACAAGCTGAAGCTAAATTCACAGCTTGGTTGGAAGAAAAAGAAGCTAAAATTCAAGCAAAAGCAGATGGTTTATCCACTGCTGAAGCAAAAGCAAAAGCAGATGCTCTAGCAGCTGAAAAGGCTGTTAACGAAGCAAGAATTGCTGCAGCTGCTCCTGTTGTAGAAGAAGCTGAAGAAGTGGTTGCTGAAGAAGCTCCTGCTGTTGAAGCTGAAGCCTCAAACGAAGAAGAATAAAAAAATAATTTTTTATACTTTTAAACTCCGATATTTCTATCGGAGTTTTTTATTTAATAAAACTTTCACAAGTTTGATTAAATATCCCATGAAGGTGGGAGTCTCATAAATTTTAAAAAGCTTCCCGCCATCGCGGGAATGATAAAATAACTTTTCAATGAAAAAAGAAGATTGTTTTTTCTTAGGAAAAATAGTAAAAAAATACAGTTTTAAAGGTGAAGTATTAGCTAAGCTAGATACAGATCAACCTGAACTTTACGAAAACTTAGATGCCATTTTTTTAGAACTAAGAAACAACCTAGTGCCTTTTTTTGTAGAAAATTCACAATTACACAAATCTGAACTACTTCGAATAAAATTTGAAGATGTTGATGAAGAAGCTGATGCCGATGCTATCATGAAAAGCGGACTATACCTTCCATTAAATTTATTACCAAAACTTGAAGGCAACAAATTTTACTTTCATGAAGTTATCGGTTTTACTATTACAGATGAAAACTATGGTGAAGTAGGTATTATAAAAGCCATAAACGATTCAACAGCTCAGTCTCTTTTTGAAATTGATAGAGATGGTATTGAAATATTAATCCCCATGAATGACGAATTTATAATAAAAGTAGACAGAGTAAATAAAACTATCCTTGTTAGAACTCCCGAAGGTTTAATTGATTTATATTTATAATAAAATGACCTCCAGAAAATTACTCAAAAGACACAAGATTTTTTGCAAACAAATCTTTATGAACTTCAATAGAATATAACGAATTTACTAAAGTGTTTTTGTGCTTTTTTAATAACAACTCGATACCTTCAGGAAAATCAAATTTATCAAGAGTTTTTTGATATTTTTCAATATCTGTCATTTGTATTTTTCCTATTTCAGTAAAAAGTAGTCTCTCATTTTTAGTTGCTATAATCTCACGTAAATTTGAACCTAATTCACGATTAGAACTTAATGAATGTTCTGGATAAGTTGGTATACCTCCATTTTGTCTTATATTTGAATCTAAATTTTTAATAAATTGATTCCTTTCGTAACCAGAAACTCTAAAAAAGTTTTTTAAAACGGAATTTTCAACTTGATCTAAAGCTCTTAAAAATATTATTTCAGCTTCATAATTGACGATGAGTAACTTATTAAGTTGGGCATTAATTTGTTTAGATTTTTTCATGGTTAAGCGTGCTATTAATTAGGAGATATTACATATGTCTAGAACCAAATTAGTAAAAAATGATATTATTCACAAGAAAAATCGAACTTACTAATACATTTTAACTATAATAATGTCATTTCACCCGTTTTCTTTTAAAAAATTTAACATATTCCAAGATAAATGCGCCATGAAAATTGGTACGGATGCTGTTTTGCTTGGTGCTTGGGCTTCTATTGAAAACAATCCGTATTCTGTTTTAGATATAGGTGCTGGAACAGGAATTTTATCATTAATGCTGGCTCAACGTTGCAATGCAGAACTTATAGATGCTATTGAAATTGATGATTCAGCTTACGAACAATGTGTTGATAATTTTGAACAATCGCCTTGGGGAGATCGATTGTTTTGTTATCATGCCTCTCTAGAAGAATTTGTTGATGAAATTGAAGATAAATATGATTTAATTATCTGCAATCCGCCTTTCTATTCTGAAGACTATAAAACCAAAGATAAAGCTAGAGATTTAGCGCGTTTTCAAGGCGCTATGCCTTTTGAGCATTTACTAGAAAGTGTTTCAAAACTACTAGAAGATAACGGCACATTTTCAGTTGTTATACCTTTTAAAGAAGAAGTCTATTTTATTGAGTTAGCTTCAAAATTAAAACTACACCCTAATAAAATTTTGCATGTACGCGGAAATGCTTCTTCAGAAATTAAACGAAGTTTAATGGAATTCTCATTTAACGAAAGCACTATAGAAATTGATGAACTGATTATTGAAATTGAACGCCATCAGTACACAGAAGATTACATTAATTTGACTAAGGATTTTTATTTGAAGATGTAAATAAAAAAGCGCCAATAAATTGACGCTTTAACTGCTAAAAATCTATCTAAAAAATTAGACAAAATACTGAACAAATATTTGTTTATAGAATTAGTAATACAATCTGTATTTATACTTTTCTATAACCTTATTACAACTACTATTCTTTAAGAATTTTAACTGTAGAAATAGCTTGATTAGATGTAATACTTACAAAATAAAGTCCTGATTCTAAATCGCTAATATTATAGCTTTCTGAGGGTTTAAATAACTTTACTAACTGCCCTTGCACATTAAATACCTCAACTTTTTCAATTTCGCTGTTTTGAGTTTTAATTATAAATTCATTTTTTACAGGGTTTGGATAGAGCATAACATTGTTTTGAGTATCAAAATCATTATTAGACAAAGTTTGCAAATCATTAAACCATATTCTACTGGAAGTGGTACTACTATTACCACCATTTGCAACAATAACATCCATATCACCATCACCATCAATATCTCCAACATCTAATGCCTTAGAATTAAAAGCATCGGCTGATATAACAAACTCATTACCTGCAAAAGCTCCCCCAATATTCTCCCAAAAAATGTTTCTAGTTGAGTTAGAGAATACCACATCCATATCGTTATCATTATCTAAATCAACAAAAGCAACATCAGTTGAATTAAAAGATTGCATTGGTGTAAGTGGCATTAATGAAAACCCACTAGTCCCATTGTTTAAAACAATTTGATTTGGGAAGCTTGTAAAAGCTTGAGCAAAAACAAAATCTTTAAAACCATTATTATCAATATCAAAAACATCCACTCCTGATGCGTTCTCTTCGTTAGGCAATAAAATTGCTGTGGTATTAAACTGACCTCCACCAGTTCCATAAAATACATAACTCGAATCTAAAGTAGCAACAACTAAATCCAAATTACTATCTTGATTGAAATCAGATATTTTCATATCATTCACAGTGGAACTACTGGTACCAAAACTCAGCGTTTGACTTAAAGAAAAGTCTAGCATAAAGTTATTTGTTATATAATCATTGATATAAACTTCTACTTCGCCAACCTTTCCAATAATAATATCATCAAGACCATCTAAATCGATATCTTCAACTTCAACAGCATTATTAGTATTACCACTTCCAATTGTAACGCTTGGTGAATAAATGCCTGAATTATTTAACAAAACGTCACAGCTTAACCCTTTTGCTAATACCACATCATTAGGTCCTGACCCATCAAAATCACCAACAGCCATCTGTAATGTTGAACTCTCTAAACCAAGTGTTTGACCTGAATTTGAAAGTACCCCAGAACCATTATTAAAAAGCACTCTGTCACTAAAATTAGCTTTTGCAAATAAGGCATCTAGCCCTGTATTATTATCAAAGTCTCCTAAAACAACATCATTGGCTAATGTGACTAAAGTCTGTCCGCTGTCGGTAAAAGATATATTTGATGGCTCATTATCTTGAATCAATAATTGTGTTTGTTGCACACCATCTTCTATTCCATTAGCAACCCCAACAATATCTATTATTATATTCTCAATAGCTTCCAATTCATTATCATCTACTAAAGGAATTGGTAAAGTATATGATGAAGCTCCCTGCGGAATAGTAACTGTATTTGAAATTATTGAATAATCACTATTATAACTCGCTGAACCACTAAAAGCTAAGGTAACATCAATATCCTGTGTTGCTTGTTGTGAAGCTGATAAGGTTATGACCAGATTATTACTTAAACTTTCATCAAAAAGTACATTTGACACAACACTACCCAATGTAATTAAAGGCAGAGCTGAAGGCATTGTAAAGGTCTCAACTAAGCTTAACCCACTATTTATAGTAGCAGAACACCTACTAACCACATAGGCGTCATAACTTGTACCCGCCGATAGGTTAGATGCATTAACACCCGTCACAGAAGTTACCGTAGTCACGTTAGTTTCTATAGCTTGGGCTGTATCTGTTGAGCCTGATGGCAATATGTACCACCTATAACCATTTGCTGCATCTGGTGATGCTGTCCAAGACAAATCTAACGATGAAGTAGTTATATTAGTTGCACTTACATTTGTAGGCGCATCACATGACGCTGTGGTTGTAAAACTTACAAACGCGTTTAAAGCACTACCAAAACCAGTATCACAAACCGATTGCAGATATAAATCGTAAGATGTAGATGCTGATAAATTTGAAACTGTCGCTACTGTTCCAGCAGAAACTGCTTGTGTTTGTATTTCAGTATCTACACCAGGAACATCACCTGGATTCATGAGCCACCATCTATACCCATTAAAAGCTGTAGCACTTGCTGTCCAAGAAATTGAAACTGAGGTATCTGTTGTCTTTGTAATTGCCAAATTAGTTACTGATTCGCAGGATAATGTTGTAAACGATGTGACAATAGACAAATTACTTGCTGTATTATCAGCACAAAACGTTTGTACATAAACATCATAAGCCGTATTAAATGTTAGTCCTGTTACGCTTGCTGTTGTCACAGAATCTGAAACGCCTCCAGTTGCAACAGCGTTTGTCCCGCCTTGATTTGGTACTTCTCCTTGAATCATTACATACCATGTATAACCATTAACTGCTTGCGGTACTGCAGTCCAAGAAATATCTGCTGTTTCAAAAACAATGTTAGATGCGGTAACATTAGTTGGCTGACCACAAGTTGCTTGAGATACCGTCACTGTAAAACTTTGTGTAACAGACAATCCTCCAGAATCTGTAACTTGAACCGTAACGGTATCTGGACCACCAAAACCTGTGTTAAAATTAACTAACAGATTGGTTCCTGAAATACTAGCTGAAAAATAAGATGGATCTGTGCTTGTGACCGAATAGGTTAACCCAGACGCTCCATCTTCTGCGTCTGCAAAGTATTGGGTTAAATCAATAGTTTGATTAGTTGTACTATTTTGAGTCTGAGAAATATTTGGGATTGTACCTACTGTTGTTGGTGAGTTATTCGTAACAAAAGAACCATCATACTTCCAAAATTCTCGCCCATTTACGCCATCTGCGGACTGAAAATAAATCTCATTATTGAAAACAAAAAGTTCAGTAGGGGCAGCATCACCTGATCCTGGCGTAATTTCGACAGCTAAAGTGATTATATCCGTTAACGGATCATATACATGCATTTCTCTACCTGAGCCTGGTGTTTCAGCTTGGAAGTATATTTTCCCATTTAGCTTTATTAAGTTACTAACTACTGAATTATCCCCATTAAATAACTCCTTGTAAGTAGTAGTGTTATTTGTAATGTCATAAATGGTTAGTGTATTGGTTAGTGTAGTGTTAATATCTGAAGGAAAATATAACTTATTATTATGACCAACTGGTTGCTTCTTTGACCTGTACATGGAAGCCTCTTGAGCTGTCTGATTTAAAGTGTTGTACTTATAATGCTTCATAGTCTGATTAACTAATGGCTCAACATTAGCAAATAAATCATTGGCATAGATAATAACATCTTTTGGCCTATTCATTGATGAAATTGAGCCTTTTGCTCCATTATTAATATTATAAAAATGTAAAATATTTGTACCGGCAGAGGCTGATAAATAAACATTATCATTTAGAAAATACATTGGACCATCCATTTGTGAACCTGCGGTAACATTAAAATTCATATCAATTTTAGTGAACGCAATCCCATCATAAGTAGCTAGGGTAGACCTAGTATTCTGAACACCAAAATTAGTGGAGGCCTCAAAATATAGTACACCGTTAACATCAAGCATATACTTAGGGTTAATTTCATTAAAAGAACTAAATGAAGTAGGCGGTATTACTTGTGTTATAGTGTTTGTTACATCATCATAAACATATAGCTCTGAGAATGTGCCACCAGTAATTACTTGAGCTGCAAAATATAGTTTACCATGGCTAACCGCTTTATAAGATGGATTACTGCCCGAACTTCCTGGCAATAGATCAGAAACCATAGTAGTTGTGCTTAAAATAGGATTATATACCCACAACTCGTTTCCATGAGTTCCGTCATCTGCTGTGAAGTATAAATTACCGTTATATTCAATAAACCCCTTTGGATTACTACTCCCTGAAAGATTAATGTCTTCAATTAATTGTTGCCCTGCTGTAGTTAAACTAACTATTAAACACAATAGTAGGCTGAATAAGTAATGTTTTTTCATAATAAATAGATTTTTAGATTTGAATAACAAATATTGAGAAATAGATAAGGGTATGTACTACCTATAATGGGTAGGTATAAAAAACTAAAGCGCCAATTACATCTACGCTCCAGCTACTATAAACCTGTATTATTAAGAATAGAGATAATGAGATAATTATTTTAAATCTTCATTATTAATTGTATATTTTTTACTATACTTCAAAATACTATAGACCTTTCTCGACAAGCAAAATACTCTGCTTTACTACCAGAAAGATAAAACACCATCGTATATTCATTAAAGAAGCAATATCTATCTGGATGTCTAGCTACTAAAAAGAATCTGTTAGTTAAAATAATAGACACTCACGCTATTGGTGTAGTTTTTTAAGGCATTTTAATAATAGACTCTAATATTTCAACAAATGAAAATTTTTCGCCATAAAATGCAGCATTTGTAAACGCACTACATTTATAGAAATCTGTTCTGTTAATTGCTTTTTCAATTTCTGCATCAGATCTACCATAGGTGTCTTTTACATCGTTTACTAAATTATTTAAAGGATAATTCCAATTTCTCTTTGATTCCATCAAATCTTTTAACGTATTGTATCGGTTAAATAGCATACCCGATCTATCAATACTAATGCATTTGTTATCTATGAGGGTTGGTTTTCCTTCTTTAAGAATGATCTCTTTAACATAGACCTCATCTTTTCTGTCTTTATAATATTTTGCTTTAATATCAAAGAAACCATCATCTGTTATACCTTTAATATTGTACTCTTCATTTTTGTATGTTTGAGTAAAATCTTGTAAACTAAAATAGCATAGTTTTCCATCTACAAATATTAAAGCGCCTACATTGGAACTTCTATCACTAAAATAAAGTCCGTTATATACACTTAATTTTTGGTTTGGTTTATGTTGAAGGTCCAATTTCTTTTGCTCTACTAACTCTTGCTTTTCAATTTTGGCTTCCTGTTTTTTTTGCTCAGCAGCGGCTTCGGCTTCTTGCATTCTTTTTTTTACTTTTGCTTCTGCTTCTGCTTTTAATTTTTCAGCTTTTTCTTGTGCTTTTTCTGCTTCTGATTTTCCGCTACATCCTAACATAAATAAACTTATTGTTATAATTAATATTTGCTTCATTACTATTGTGCTTTTATAAATGTGTACCCTAATCCTGGTTCCATAAAAGTATATTTATCATTGTGCCTACCTCTGGTACTGGAACTGTGTCCGATGAGTTTACCTTCTGAAATTTTAAACGGAAATGTTTTTTTTGTGTATTTCCCTTGTGAATCTTCTACTTCAAAAACTATAGTGTACTGACCATTTTCTAATTCTTCAAGGTGAATATATTGTGCATTCATGTCTGCATTTTTAACCAATACAGAACCTTCGGCAGTCCACGTTCCTCTGGTAACACTTGCAGTTCTATGGTATTTTTTACCTGTGTTTGCTGTTCTTCTTTCAGGCAACAAAATACCTATTCTCGATGAACCTTTATAAATAGTACCTTTATACTTAACTTCTGAAGTTATCGCTTGCTTATACTCACTTTCTACTTCTGGATTGTCATAATCCATGTAGAACATGAATTGCAATCTATTTTTTCCTTCATTTCTAGTAGTAGTTGTAGTTATATAACCCCAATCTTCCCAAGGACCTTTTAAAAAGTAAACTTCTGGAAAAGTAGAGTAAGGGTCTTTCGCCTTCTTTTTTATTACTTTAAAAGGAAATGTAAAAAAGTGTGTTCCTGTTCCATAAAACTTTAAATTATATTCACCTTCCCTCATTTGTATTATTTTATCAAAGCCATTACCTTTATGTTGTTCACCGAAACTAAACGTATTTTGATAAGGGTTTACATCGAAATAAAATGTTCCTAATTCTTCTTGGGTTTGCCTATTTACAACTTTTGCTAGAACCATAACTTCTTCTTTTGTCTGACCGCTGTAGTTTGGTATATCACCACCTTCTAAATCTGGTGGTAAGAACGAAAATATAAGTTTAGGTATTTGTAATTTTCCATCTAAAGACATTGTAAGACCCGTATAGTGCGCTAATAAGCTATGTAAGGTCACCCCGGGCCAAATCCGAGAACTTGAAAAGTCTAACTTAACATCAGGTCCCGATTTACCCATTGCATTTCTGCTTACATTAACACCTTGGGATTTTAGTCGCTTTAAGTTTGCTAATTCTTGCTCTCTTCGATCTTTTCTTTTAGATTCAAGTTCTTCTTTTCGTTCTTGTTCCAAGGTAGCTTTTCTGTTTTCCGAAGCCTTTTTTTCTTGCTCTAAAGCTACTTCTCTAGGGTCTTTTCCTATTTTACTTTCTAAGTTATTTAGGCGAGATTCTAATGTGCTAACATTTATACTTGGGTTTAATTCTTTAATAGTAGATATTCCTTTTTTTATATATTTAGCGTTATTTGTACTGGCACCATAATTTTTGTTTTCTATGGCTTCTTCTAATTTGACAAATTGCCTTTCCATAGTTTTTAAAGTATTAATGCTTTTAAAAGAAAGGTTTTCTAATTGGATTCCCATTATTTCGGTTTTCTTCATTTTGTTAAAAGTATTAACTTGTGCGTATGTTTGACTAAAACATATAGAGAGTGTGAATAGTGCAAGAAATATGATCTTTATTTTTTTCATCTGTTAAATATTCTTTTTTTTGGAATTATTACATTTTACCCATGTAAAACTATTTACATAAATATTAAGTTGTACTACCCAAAATAGGTGGTAAATAAAAAAGGTACTAGTTGATTTCTAGTACCTAAATCTTATAAGAAGCCTTGATTAAACCAAACCAACAATCTCATTAGTAAATTCTGTGTTATTAATCATTTTGAAATGACTTTCGATCTCAATACTTTTTTGTTGTATTTCAAATTGATTTACTGAAGCGGCTGAACCACCTTGAGCTCCTGCTTGTAATAACGATGGGAAAAGCGCTAATAATGTGAAAATAATATTCATGATAAAAATTTTAAATTAGATTATAAATTTAGATATAACCTTGATGCTGCGTACTACCCAAAATAGGTGAGATAGCTACTTATATAATGAATTGAAGAGATTGGTCATTAATTGATAAGAACGATTATGACCATTTAGTTTTTTAAAATCTTTAGAATTGCCCCATATTAATTTTGCTTCACCAGAGATGTGACTGTATTCTCGACCTGCACAATACATTTTACTGCATAACCTATCAATTACAAAAATTGAGTCTTGTTGGCCTCCTATGAAATCAATACTTCTTTTTTTTACGAATGATGCGACTTCTTCTGTAACATTACTTTCAGTAACAAAAACTGAATTTATATTTGGCACAGACAGTCTTAAAGACTTGGGTAATTTAAAATCTTTGTTAGCAATAATTTTTGAGGTTTCGTGACACTCCTTAATCTTTTCAGTAGAAAGGTTTTCGTCATACCTTACAAAATAATAATCTGTAAATTTCAGGAACATAAAATGGCTGCCTTTTTTTTGAGCCAAAAAAATAGTGTCTGAAATGGTTTCAACATCAAACCCTAAATCATTAAAATATAGTCTTATATTATTCATAATATTTTAATAAAAATGGGCACCAAATATGTCTTAGCGCCCAAATAAAAATTGAGATTTCAATTAAAAATTACTACGAATAGATTGTATTTCTACTCTAATATCATCGCCAGTTTCAGCTATTCTGGCTACTTCTACCAGAGGCTGACCCTCTTCTACTGCTTGATTAAGTTCCGCTGTATTTAATGCTAAAAGCGCATAAAGCATAATTAATATTGATTCCATATTTTTAAATTTTAAGTTAATACTGAATCAAAAATATAGATTATGTAGCTTGATAGAACTACCTAAAATAGGTAGCGAATTAAATACTATAACTTATAAAAGTCCTCTCTTAATGTTGAGCTTCTAGGTGTGGTCGTGGATTTTTTAATGACATCATAAGCCGCTCCCCATAGTACAGTCTCATCATTTTTTATGTGTTGCATAATATTGACCATTTCGGTATATGGAATTAGCTTGTAAGCCTCCTCTAGTTTCACCCATTTAATATCTGAGCAACCAAGCGGAATTTGTAAATCGCCAGAACTATATTTAGCAGTATAATATTGCATTAATGTAGGATTGGGTCTGGTATTGTAATGAAAAGTGATTAAAGCATTCAGTTTAACCTTATCTACTCCTATCCCATGGTTAGATGCCATGAGGTCAACAAACTCATTAACCGTTTTAGAGCCCTTGTATCTTTTGCCAGGAATTTCCCAGGCATCTTTCCACTTTACTAACATAACTTCATTTTTCTCATTAGTTACAAACAGCTTGAAAAATGAATAATTATCTACAACCATCAGAGCGCAAGAGCTAAGAGATATTAAAAGGGCTAAAATTAAATTAAGTTTTTTCATGACTTGTATTATATTAATTTTCTATCTGAAGCTTCACGTATTGCATCCTCTTTTGTATGCACTTGAAGCTTATCATAAATATTTTTAATGTGGTATTTTATGGTGTTCGGGCTTATTGCTAAGTCTATGGCTATGGATTTATAACTACTACCACGAGAAAGTTTAGTAAGCACCTCTGTTTCGCGTTCTGTTAAAATAGTTTCTGGCGCTCTTTGAAAAGATTGCACTACCATTTTGGCAATATTAATACTCATAGGCGCACCTCCTGATAATGCTTCTTCTAAAGCATTTATGAGTTTCTCGGAAGTTGCATTTTTTGTAAGATAACCTGAAGCTCCTGCACACAAAGCATCAAAAACAGTTTCAGAATTTTCATAAACTGTGACCATTATAATGATGGTATTTGGGCTTATTTTTTTAATTTCTTTTGTACATTGAATACCATTCATTTTAGGTAGTTCAATATCCATTAAAACAATATGTGGTAAATCTTCCTTAAAATATAAAATTGCATCTTCTGCGTTTAAATATGAACCAACAACCTTATAGTTTTCTGTGCTATTAATAATTTCACAGAACACATCATTAAGGGGTTCGTTATCCTCTATTATTACTATTTTATGATTCATGTTTTTCAAAATTACGAAATAAGAAAAATCCTAATACCACCTTATTCAGGTAGTAAGGCATCAAAATTGATATTTGTTCCATTTTTTCCAGAAGTAAAATGAAGTGTAGAATTGATTTTTCTTGCTCTAGCGGTCATATTCAAAAGACCATTTTTTCGTTTTAGTTCCTCCATATTAAAACCATGTCCATCATCACGTAATGAAATGCTGAGGTCTTTATATTCTAAGCTCATCTCTAAATCAACGGTCGTTGCTTTAGAATGTTTTGCAATATTGGTCATTGCTTCCTTAAAAATCATGATAATTTGTCTATTCCAATAATAAGGAAGCTTTACATTTCTATCCATTTTTTTGGTCACAAAAAAGTCTATGTCTAAGGATTGAAAAAACTCTTCCCCAAAATCAGACAAGTACGTAAAAAGCTCTTCCGTATAATCACTTTTAGCCTTAAGCGAAAACATAAAATCTCTGGTGCCATTATACAGAACATCCGAATCTTCCTTTATTTTTTTTATTGCTGACAATACATTCTTCTTATCCCTCTTACTGCTAGTTGTTAATATCAAGTCTGATAGGCTAGTAATACGGGCCAATCTATTTCCTAAATCATCATGGAAATCTTTAGAAATATTGTCTCGTACTGTTTCTAATTCTTTTTCGGCTTTTTCTCTTTGTGTAATGGATGCTTGTAAAGCTTTATTCTTCTTTTTTGTTTTTCTAAGCTGCACAAATACAAGAGTAGATAGAATTCCTGCAAAAACTAAAGAACCAACTAGAATGTAATTATTTTTATTTGCAATAGTTAAATCTTTTTGGGAAGCTTCTTGTTTTAGCTGTAAGTTTTCTTTCTCTTTTTTTTCGGTTTCGTATTTAACCTGTAGTTCTTCACTGTTTTTTATAATATCTGCACTTTTAATACTATCTTTTAGTTTCATAAAGCGTTCTCTATATTCTAGAGCTTTTTTATAGTCTTTTTTGTTATAATAGGCTTCAGATAATAATTCATAGGAATCTCTTATTATTGGGAATCTTTTTGTCGCTAATGCTGAGTCTTGTACTTCTAGTAATATATCTATAGCTGAATCTGGTCTATATTGCTTGATATAAACTTCGCCTAATCCCAATAATGTAGTCTCTTTTATATTTCCTATTCTATTTGTGTTAGAAATAGATATTGCTTCTAATAAGTTCTTTTCAGCTTCGCTAAAATTTCCTCTAGCAGTTTCATTAATTCCTATATTCGTCAAGATAGTTGCTAATCCAACAATATCGTTCATTTCTTCACTAAAAACCTTGGCTCTTTTGTAATAAAATATAGCACTATCATGTTCTTCTTTCTCATAAAATGAACTCGCTAAAGACATAAATCCAAATTTCCTGATAGGTTTGCTTTCACTATTTTTTATTAAATCCTTAAAGGTCTTTCTTGCCTTCTCATGCCTCCCTAGGGCTATATTTATCATTCCTAATCCAATATCTACTTTATCAAATTTCTTTCCTTCTATTGAATCTGAATAATTTTTTGCTATTAAACCATTTTTTAAAGCATTTTCATACTCACCTGTATAATAAAAATTACCTGAAATATTATGATATGCTGACAAAAGATGTTCTTTTTTTTTGTTTTCAGAAAAACTAACAAGTTTGTCATTTAATAAAATACTTATGACACTATCATTATATTTATTTGATTTATCAAAATTTGATTTTGACCGATTCACCTTAGCTAATTCATTGTAAGATAACAGCACGTAATTATCTTTACCTGCTTTTTTAAAAATACTTAAAGCCTCTTGTATCTTTTCTTCTAAATATTCTTTAGAATTAGCATTATAAATAGCATCATTCAACAGTGCATATCCATAAAAAAATGATTCCTTATTTATTTTTGAAATCTCTAATAATTGTGTATTGTATTTTACAATAGAGTCTCTAGATTTTTCTTCTATAAAACTTTCAATTTTTTTAAATAAACCCTCTTTCTGTTGCGAAAACGACTGCAAACAGCTAAAGAAAAGTAAAAATAGTACCTGTAAATTATATTTCATATATAACAATTGAAGACTAAGATAATTTTTATAAAAAATATAACACTACCCATTTTAGGTAGTACAACTAATTATTTTGAATATAACATACTCTTTAAATCATCACCACCCTTTTAAGGTAGTACTATAACAAGCTAACATATCTAGTTTTGATTAAACTCAAATACTAAATAATATGAAAACTAAAAACTACTTGTTAAATAGCTTAATTGCTATATTATTTTTTTGTGTATGTTTAAATACAAATGCGAGCAATTTACCACCATCATGTGCGCAAGGTGACCTTACGCTTCAAATTAATTTTGATAACAATCATGACGATATTAATTGGGCAATCTATAATTCAGATTACAACCCAATTACTGGCGGTGGGCCATTCACTAACCAGTCACAAAATGCTTCAGTAAATATTACACTACCTTCTAATTACTTTTTAAGTGGTAATGGAAGTTACAATTTGGTAGTATATGATAAATCAGGTAATGGCATGAGCAATGGGTCTTATACATTAAGCGAAAATGGTAATGTTATTGCCCAAAGCTCTAGTTTTACCTATTCTCAAGCTACAACATTTTGTCATGGCAATATTACTTATAATGCTTTAGATATTACACCACCTACTAACCCTACAAATGCTATAGTTAGTTCTACTACAAACAATTCTATCTCAATACAATGGGATGCTAGTACAGATTCGCAATCCTTACTTGCTTATCAAATAGTTATCGATGATAATTTGTATGCAGATTCAACCTTAATAACAGAATATACGTTTCCTGCTACTCCTGGCACATTTTATGATATCAAGATTTTCGCCTATGATCGTATGGGGAATTTATGCTTGCAACCTGCAACAATTACTGTGAGCACTAATAGCACAAACAATTGTGCTAATGGAAATTTAACCTTAGACTTAGCTTTTGATAACAATCCTAATGAGGTCTTTTGGCAGATTAAAAATTCTAACTATACAATTGTTGATCGAAGTGATATCCAAGGTAATAGCTATTATACAAATACTATACCGAATAGTTCTATAACAGAGACTATAAACTCACTTAGTCCTGGTGACTATATTTTAGTTATTTATGATGCCAATGGAAATGGTGGCACAACCTATAGTTTATCTGACACAACAAATACTTTAATTTCTGGAACTACAACGGGTTACTCAGATGTTATACAGTTTTGTGTAGGAAATACATCAACAACATTAGATACTTTAACACCTACAGACCCTATTAACCTAAATATTGCTAATGTATCTTCAAATTACGAAGTGGAATTATCATGGGGTATCTCAACAGATAACGAGGCCGTAACAGAATATGGAATATTTCTTTTTAATTCTTCTATAAACGCTTATATTCATTATCCTATAGGATCCTCTACCGCTAACACATTTACAACATCTCCATTACCAGCAGGCACAAATTCTATTACTATTGTAGCTAGAGATGAAGCTGGTAATTTTTCGAATAGAAGTAACAATGTAATTGTATCTGTTCCAACTTTCACTACAGTTCATGAAGGTTTTTTTGAAACTGGTTGGGACAGTTGGACCGATGGGGGCTCAAATGCCGTTCGTCCTTCAAATATCCATGCCTATGAAGGTAATCGATCTGTAAGATTACGAAATGGAACAAACAGTTCGAATATTACTTTGAATAATCAAACTCTTTCAGGTTACACAGCTGTTGAATTCTCATTCTATTTTAAATCTTTAGGGGTTGAAAATAATGAATCTTTTACTTTAGAATATTATGATGGTACAACTTGGTCTACTGTAAAAACATTTTCGAAATCTATTGATTTTTCTAATAATCAATTCTATAATATTATTGCAAAGTTAAGCGGAAATGATTACAACTTCAATGCTAACTGCGGCTTCAGAATTACAATGCAAGGAAATCAGAACAATGATAGAATATTTGTCGATCAAACAAAAATTGTTGGCATCAATGGTGGTCTTCATAATAGTTCAACCTTAATTCTACCAGTATCACAAAGTAATCAAGTAAGTAAAAACTATAATACCAAAGAAGACAAAAATGAAATTTTAGTGAATGAAGAAATAACAACACAAAAAGCCATTAAACTTTACCCTAACCCCACAAGTGAATATTTTTCATTGAAAAATCATGATCAGTCAGGTGAATTAGTAATATTAAATATACAAGGTAAGGTAGTTAAAACCTTTTCATCAATTCAAGAGAAGTATAATATAAGTGATTTAAATAATGGGCTTTACTATATAAATTTTAAGGGAAACAAAAATCAAAAGCCACTAGCGCTAATTAAGAAATAAACTACTTTAATTAAACAAAACACCCAAATTTGGGTGTTTTGTTTTTTGAAAAAATATCGTTTATGTGAAATTCAATAAATCAAATTAAAGACTTCAGTTTAAATTAATTAATAAACCATATTTTTTACCCATTAATTCCATGAAGCCAGATTTATTCGAAGCACCAGATTATTACAACCTTGATGAATGGTCGATGCCTATTAGGAATTGGGGCATTATTTTAAACCAGTTTTTAACTATATTTGAAAAAAGGGTTCAGCTTTAAAAAAGCCAAACCCTATATTTATAACTTACACACTTTACGGGATAGTGTCTATTTATTTAAAAGCCTTTCCATATTTGTTTTTTTACAAACTTGGCCATCACAAGACCTATATTTGTATTTATTATTAATTAATAACCCTGTTTTTAAACTTGCTATATTGAAGTAATTTGAAGCGTCATATTCTTTAACTAATTACTTTCTAAATTGAAGATTTTTTAGATTATCCATAAATATTTGATTGCTCATTTTTTATTTTATAGTTTCTTTTTTTAAAGAAGAGGAACTCTTAAATAGAGACCCTCTAATTTTTAAGTAAGTAAAAAACACATACCCAACTTTAACAAAAAACCATCAATCAATTTTATTTATTCTTTAATAAGTTTAAGGGTTAGTAGATTCTCGATATTATTAGAAAGACTAACAAAGTAAATTCCAGACTCTAGATTTGATATGTTATAAGCATAAGTTCTTTTGAAAGTGTTAACTATTTTGCCATGTATATCATAAAGGCGTACATCATCAAAAGCATAATTAGTATTTATGAAGAAATAGTCTTTAACAGGATTAGGATAAAATTCTATTGGTTTTTGTGAATATTGTTCATCAATTCCTAAAGTGGTATTTGTTTCATATAACGCTACTAGCCCACTTTCATAAGTTGGAGTTTGTTCACTATTTCCATTATAGGCTCCAACTAGGATGTTTTGATTATACATACTAACTGCTCGACCAAAATTAATTGAAGTCTGTGTGCTAGTTATATTTTCCTGAGCAGGTAATAAAGATTGAAGTAACTCCCATTGATTACTACTGTTATTTCTTTTAAAAACTGTAGCTGCCCCGCCACCAGTATAAGAAGGGGAACCAACAACAGCATAATTATCAAATAAAGAGACTGACGCTCCAGTACCACCAGTTATAGTCAACAAATTATCTAAGGAATTGTTTAAATTCCAAATACCATTAGAACTATCTAGCTCAAAAAGGTACGCTTTATTTAATCCTAGAGCACCAACTATTGCATATTCCTCATTTATATCCACACTAAAACCATACTGTGTATTTGTCTGTTGTGAAGATATATCTAATGTTTGAACATAATCAAAATTTTCCGTGATGTTGTTAAGTTGATATATATATGCTCTACCTCGATTAGTCGCTCCCTCTTTCTGCGCTCCTATAATAATTTTATTATTGTAGATTTTAACAGCATTGCCAAATTCATTTCCATCTAATTGATTTGGTGAAATAAGAGTATGATCGAAAATCCAATCTCCGTTAGAATCTTTTTTAAAAATATGGACTGCACCAGCACCCCCTTGATTATTAGCGTTATTAGTATAGAAAGGCTCTCCTATAACTATGTAACTGTCTGAAACACTAACACTACTGCCAAACCAATTAAAAAGACGAATTTGTGGCGACACTAAAGTTTGTTCATCTACAATTCCATTATTACCTATTTCATAAACATAAACCGCTCCTGAATCTGTAACAGAATTTGTATCATATTTTCTTGCGCCAGCAACTATTGTATTGTTGTATATATCTACAGCATATCCAAAATCATCACCTGTAAGACCATCGTTTATACTAAATCTATTTAACTGAACCCAATTAGATGTTGTTTGTTTTTCATAAACATACACTGCACCTGGTTCTTGCGTAGAAGCATTAGCTATTTCTCCTCTTGCCCCAATTACTATTTTATTATTAAAAATTTTTGCAGCATATCCAAAATCAGCATTTGTATCGGTTAAATTTGGTGTGTCTATTAACTGAACATTATCTCGGAAATCTTGAGAAAAACCAATAGTAAAAATTAAGATTGTAATTAATAAAGTAATTTTTTTCATAGTAGATTAAAGTTTAAATATTTAAACAAATTTTAAACTTTAAGCCTTACAGTTTCCCATACTTTTAGGGTAGTTTTTTTATATTAAACATTATTTATTAATCACAGATTCTAACTCTATTTCGTTTGGATTACTAATCAGATACAATATTGATAGCTCTGAATTATAGTTTACCTTTTGATAATTCTCGAAATATAGTTTTAAAGTTGATGTTCGAATATGCTTACCATTAACTGAATCGTTGATGTAAAAAATAATATCCACAAAATATTCTTTATTGGAAGTATTTCCTGTTCTAGAAAATTGAGTGTATTTTTTTGTTACAGTTGCACTAGCCAAAACTCCATTTTCTTTAAACTCATGTGCTCTAGAGTCTCCTAAATATTTTGCAAGAAAAAAAATACTTAGACTAAGAACTGCAAGAAAAATAGCGCTTTGAATAATATCTTTCTTTGTAATAGGCTTCATAACTAATTACAATCTATATATCCATTAAAACTGGCCTTTAAAGAATATACAGCACCTAATTGAATTTGTGTGTTTACATATTTATTTCCATCGTATTGCTGAGTTACTGGGAAAGTTTGAGCATAACATGTGCCATCTTTTTTCTTTTCTAAAAAATAGACTTCAATCCATTTGTATTCTGGTACACCTGTCAATCTATTTCTTAAAACTGTCCAACCATTAGCATAAATTTTTGCCTTTAAATATTTGGATCCGTTCTTGGTTAATTTATACTCTTCATTTGCTCTTTTCACTAAAAGCTCTTCAAGGTTATTATCATTGAGTCCTTGCCTTAGGCTTGCCCAATTTTTTCCTATTTTTAAACTTTCACCAGGCTTTTTAACTAATGTGAATTTTCCAACCGCAGACGCTTTTTTTGCAGATACATTTGTGCCACCTGTGACAAAATATTCAATCCATATATGATGCTTTCCTGCTGGCAATCGATTTACTATTGCAACCCAAGCTGGATCTGCAGGATCATCTGCAGGGTCTGGATTTAACCATACTTGGCGTGTAGTCCAAGTATTTTCATCGCTACTTAATAAGGCTTTATTTTCTAGTACTTCTTCCTGTTCTACCTGATTAACAAAAACCTTGTATTTAATAGTACAAATACTGCAATCGGTTAATCTCCCGTCATCAAAATATAGCGGTGTATTTTGGGGCGACTTATCTAAAAACACTCGTCCATAAATTCTATCTGAAATATTAAACTCTGTTTTTAAATTGCTATTAGGGTATTCTTTTGATACCATTGTGTTAGAAAACACTATTTGCCCAACATTTTCCCTATGAAACTGAGACGTAAAATCTTGTTGGCGTCTTAAATTCGATTGTGAATTATTTGAATGTATTTTTTTGTTGTTTGACTTCATACTTTCGGATTTATAACTACTGCCCTTTGTTGATTTTTGAGCATAGCTATAATTTGTAATAAAAAGGCAAAGAATAACATAAAGTAAATTTTTAAAGGACATAGTTTGTTATTTTTAGATTTAAAGCTCTAAATGTCCTACATAACGTTATCATTTACCTCATCCTTTTTGGGTAGTCTTTCAAACAACTATTTTATAATATTTCTTCTTTTAGCCTCTTCAATAGCTTGTGTTCTGGTATTAACGTGAAGCTTTTCGTAAATATTTCTAATATGGTATTTAACAGTATTGATACTTACAAATAGACTTTCTGCAATTGATGAATAGCTTTTACCTTGTACTAACATTTGCAAAACATCTGCTTCTCTATTGGTGAGTTCTGAAGGTCTAATAAACTGAAAAGATTCCACTACCATTCGGGCAATATTAGCACTCATTGGTGAACCTCCATCGGTTAATTCTATAATAGATTTTATCAAATTTTTAGATACTGTGTTTTTTGTTAAATATCCCAAAGCGCCAGCGCAAAGCGCGTCAAAAACCATTTTCGAATTTTCGTGAACTGTTATTATAAGCACTTTAATGTTTGGTAATAGCTTTTTTATTTCTCTGGTGCCTTCAATACCATTCATACCAGGAAGTGAAATATCCATTAGTATAACATCAGGTTCATCATCATTAGAAAATTGCTTTATGGCGTCCTCACAATTAGAATAGGTGCTTGTCACTTGAAAATCATCAATCTCCTCTAAAATATCCACAAGACTTTGTCTCAAGTATTCATAATCTTCTATTATTACTATTCTAATCATATATTTTTCCTTTGAATATTATTCTAGTATATTCTCCTAGCTTACTATCAATATTTAAGTCACCATTAATCTTTTGAGCTCTATTGTACATATTTTTAAGACCACTTCGCCTTTGTATTTGCTCTATGTTAAATCCTTTTCCATTGTCTTCAAAACTTATGGTTATATATTGACCTTCTATTTCAAAAACCAATGTAGTTTTTGTTGCTTCAGCATGCTTTAATACATTTAAAAAAGCTTCTTTAAATAGAAGCAATAGCTGTTTATTCCAATAATAAGGCAGCTTCAAATATTCTTCTAAAATAGCATTAACTATATTAAATTTTATATTATCTATCTCAAAAATATCTCTTCCATAATCTGTTAGGTAGGTAATTAAACTACTCAAAGAATCATTATCAGAATCAATCGCCCAAATAAAATCTCTCATACCAGAATAGAGTTTATCTGACTCCTGATTTACTTTTTCTATCTGATTTTTAATATGGCTTATTGGTTTTCTAGAAATGTTATTTCTAATCCTATCTGTTGTAATTGAAATACCAGCAACTATATTACCTAATTCATCATGAAAATCTTGCGCAATGTTTTGTCTTACATTATTAAGTCTTTTTTCCAGCAATAACTGCTTATCAATTGCATTTCTCAGCATTTGATTCTTCAATTTGTTTCTCTTTAGTTGTATATAAATTAACATGACTACAATTATTGAAACCAAAAGGGTTGAAAAGCTTATGATCCACCATTTTTTATACCAAGGTAATGTGATTTTAAAATTGTAATTGTTAGAATACTTCCATTCACTGTCAATCTTGTTAACTCTAAATCTTATATTGTATTTACCTTCTTTGTAATTTGAAAAATCTACCTCTTCCTTAAAATTTAAACTTTTCCATGGTTCGTTATTCAAAGAAAATTGCGCCTTAATACTACTGGATCTATTAAAACTTATGGGATTTACTTTGAAAGTATAATTTCTTCTTTCAACATTAAAAATTGGTGAGTTAGATATACTAAGTGGAATTTTATTATCAATTATTGTAATTCCTTTATTACTTACCAAGTAAATTTCCTTATCACTAGATTCAAAAATTTTATTTGTAAATGATGACAACAATCCGTTGTCTACAGAGAGGTTTCTAAATACATTATGAGAATACAAAGAAGCCCCTTTTTGAGTTCCAATCCATAATTGTCCTTTATGATCTGCACATAAACTTGAGATATTGTTATCAACTAATCCATCTTTTTCTGTATAAGTCTGTATCTCTTTACCTCTTAAACAATTGAGGCCTTTATCCGTAGCAACCCAAAGCAAACTGTCTTGAACTTCTAAATCCCTTATGTTACTGCTCAATAAGCCTTTGCTTTTATTTATAACGGTATTAAATCTGAATTGAGGAAATTCATATTTGAATAAGCCTAAATTAGTGGCCACTAATAAATTATTTTTATAGTAAACCACATCATTTATATCAACTTTCTCTTCAATTCTATAAACACTATCATTTATTTCGAGTTCATTATTTAGTACTTTTATTAAACCTAGTCTATCGTCATGCACTAATTTATAACCTAAAACCTCACTGATATCCTTTGATATCTTGATATTTGGCTTATTGATATTAAGGGAACTAATATATATAACAGAATTGTCTGTTTCTACAGATTTTGCAAAACCATTTAATGTTATTTCATCAGTTGATTGATAATCTTTAATTCTTATGAGTTTATCTCTTGAGAGAGCGAATATTGCGCCGTTGTGTTCTATAATATCAATAAAGTTTGAATTGCCTGAAACTGTTGTATCAATATAATTAAACTTGTTACTAGTATTATAGTAGCAAAAGACACCCTCACCATATGTACTGATCCAAATATTACCCTCATGGTCTTTAATTGCATCCGAAATTGGGGCTTTAATATTAAGTGCTTTTTTTAAATCTGTATGCTCATTGGTCTTCAGATTGTACTTATAAATAGTCCTAAACCCCTTGTTGTCTGAAGCAAGAAGTAACAACTTGCTTTTTTCTAGCATTATAGCTTTTACAATTTCAAGGTCATTTATAAATGTTAGCTTTTCTATTTTATTTATTCCTTTACCATTGAACCATAGCATTTCATTCCCAGAGAATGCAACATTTTCATTTTCTTTGATAGAAAAAATATGAGAAACTATTTTGTCCTTTAAGAAAGGCCAGACAACTTTTAAATCATCTTCAAATAACTGAACACCATATATCTCTTTTTTATTTTCACGTTCTAATGGACTATTGTGTATAAAAAGAGAATCATTGGCTACAGAAATACCAATATTAATATTTCTGGATTCAGGCCTATTAGTTAATGAAACCTTTAAATCATTATTTACATTTCCTACATAATATAAACTTTGTATATACTCATTCCCTTCTGAACTAAAAACACTGAAATAATTCGAAGTAGTTGATGGAGATACTATGTGTGATTTCCACTTCATCAAGTGTGATAGTTTATCAACCTTATTAATATGCTGTCTAGATTGATAGGTAAAACTGTCATTTAAAATGTTCAATCTCCCTCCCCATGTTGCCAAAAGGATATTTCCATTATCGTCCTGTTCAATATCAATTACGTAATTATTGTTCAGTCCATTATCAATTGTGTAGTTAAGAAAATTAAATCCATCGTACTTAACTGCACCATTATCTGTACCTATCCAAATATAACCTTGTTTGTCTTGCAACAAACCATAAGTAATATCATGTGGTAGGCCATTTGAAGTCGTATAATGAGCATAACGATTTTGAGAGTTAACCAAACTCAGTAAAAACAAAAAAGCATATAATAAATTACTTCTAGACAAAATATTAATCTTAAAAATATAAAAATACAAGTTTTACAGCCCACCCTTTTCAGGTAGTTTTGATGAAGTTAAGATTTTATTCCAAATCATAATTTCTTATTGTCAACTGAAAACGTTTTCGTTACTTTTGTTATTCAAATTTTAAACGACGAAAATGAAGCCAGATTTATTTGAAGCACCAGATTATTATAACCTTGATGAATTGCTTACCGAAGAACATAAATTAGTTCGAGATGCAGCACGTGAGTGGGTAAAACGTGAAGTTTCACCTATTATAGAAGACTATGCCCAAAAAGCTGAATTCCCTTCGCAAATTGTAAATGGTCTTGCAGAAATTGGTGCTTTTGGCCCTTATATCCCCATGGAATATGGTGGAGCAGGACTTGATCAAATTTCGTATGGCTTAATTATGCAAGAGATAGAACGTGGAGATTCTGGAGTACGCAGTACTGCGTCTGTACAATCATCGTTAGTAATGTATCCAATCTGGAAATACGGAAACGAAGCTCAACGTCAAAAATATTTACCAAAACTAGCCAGTGGTAAATGGATGGGATGTTTTGGTTTAACAGAACCCGACCATGGTAGTAATCCATCAGGAATGGTAACAAACTTTAAAGATAAAGGCGACCATTATTTGCTAAATGGTGCTAAAATGTGGATAAGCAACGCACCATTTGCACAAGTAGCAGTGGTTTGGGCAAAAGATGAAACCGGACGTATTCATGGTTTAATAGTAGAACGTGGCATGGAAGGGTTTTCGACACCTGAAACACATAATAAATGGTCGTTGAGAGCATCTGCTACTGGCGAACTTATTTTTGATAACGTAAAAGTACCAAAGAAAAACTTATTACCTAATAAATCTGGCCTAGGCGCACCACTTGGATGTTTAGATTCTGCACGTTATGGTATTGCTTGGGGTGCTATTGGAGCCGCTATGGATTGCTACGATACAGCTTTACGTTACAGTAAAGAACGTATGCAATTTGGAAAACCTATTGGTCAGTTTCAACTACAACAAAAAAAGCTTGCTGAAATGATAACCGAAATCACTAAAGCTCAACTTTTAGCTTGGAGATTAGGAGTAATGCGTAATAATGGAACAGCTACTTCTGCGCAAATATCCATGGCAAAACGTAACAATGTAGACATAGCCATTAATATTGCTAGAGAAGCTAGACAAATGCTTGGTGGCATGGGAATTACTGGAGAATACAGTATTATGCGTCATGCTATGAATTTGGAAAGCGTCATTACTTATGAAGGTACACATGATATTCACTTACTAATTACCGGATTGGATGTTACTGGATTAAATGCCTTTAAGTAAATAATTAATATCTTTATTAAAAAAAATGAAAAAGATATTCTACATTCTTTTTGTATTTAATATGGGTGTTTTTTCATGTTCTAATAATAATGAAACCCCTATTGAAAATATAGATATTGAAGAAGAAACTATTCCCGAAGAAAACAACGATCCTCCTGCTGCTAAAACATTTAAAATTCTTAGTTTAGGAGATAGTTATACAATTGGGCAAAGCGTTTGTGAAGCGTGCAGATTTCCTAATCAATTAAAAGATAGCTTACAAAATTATTTTAGTGATGAGGATACTTTCAATTTAGACATTATTGCTCAAACAGGCTGGACAACCAACAGTTTAAAAAATAATATAAACTCTAGTAATCCTGACGCAGATAAAGATTTAGTCACATTACTAATAGGTGTTAACAATCAATACCAGGGTATTGCGTTTTCTTTATATGAAACGCAGTTTCCTGAACTCGTAGAAACTGCAAAGCGTTTAGCAAAAGGCAATAAAAATAATGTTGTTGTAATATCTATTCCCGATTATGCTTATACCCCATTTGGTCAAAACAGCATAAATTCACCAAAAATTTCGACAGAATTAGATACTTATAATACTTTTGCCAAAAATTATTGTGCTACCAATAACATCACATTTGTAAACATTACAGACATCACAAGAATGGGGTTGCAAAACACTAATCTTGTGGCTATTGATGGTTTACATCCTTCTGAATTAGCATACACAAAATTTGTAGAACGCTTACTTCCTTTAGCTATTGAAAAACTAAAAAATTAAAGCACAAGTATTTTCTCTATTTCCCATCTTAATATATCTTTACTAAAATTTATTTTTTTGCATAAAACAGTAGCTATATTTTTTGTTTTTCTCTATTTGGTTGCCATGTTAAGACCCATTCAACCTTATGTTGAATATATACTTAATCAAGATTATATTGCTGAGTTTTTATGTATCAATAAAGACAAACCAGAACTTCAATGTCATGGAAAATGTCATTTAGCTAAAGAAATAGAAAAACAACAGGAAAACGAATCTAAGCCTTTAAGAGTTTCTTTGGAAAACTATCCTATTGGGTTTGTAAATATTTTTAAAATACACCCTTTTAAAACATTCTTTACCTCAAAAAAAAGTATTCATGCTTTTTATAAAACGTTATATCATTACGATTATAACTATAGTGCTTTCCAACCACCAGATTTAGTGTAATTTTTACTTCTATTTTTTTAATTTCTTTTAGGTCACTCCTCTAAGAAACAAGTTTATTATACACTATTTATAAAATTATACAATGAAAAATTTATTCATTGCAATACTAAGTATTGCAACATTATCAACTTTTGCACAACACGAAGAAGAAATCGCAAACAAATGGACTTCCAGCAGACCTGATGGACATGCTCCAATATCTGTAATGGCAGACCATACACATCATAAAGGAGAATTCATGTTCTCATACCGTTACATGACTATGGACATGCAACAACTAAGGCAAGGTACTGAAGACGCCACTAACATGGATGTTTTTTCAAACTACATGGTTTCACCACAAAATATGACGATGAATATGCATATGCTTGGGGGCATGTATGCTCCTTCAGATAAGTTAACATTAATGATTATGGCAAATTACATAGAAAACAACATGGGATTACAAATGATGTCTGGTGTAGAATTCGACACAAGTTCTCGTGGTTTAGGTGATATTTCTGTTAGCGCATTATACAATCTTTTTAATAAAAACAGAAAAGCTTTACATGCAGAAGTTGGTATTAGTATTCCAACTGGGAGTATTGAAGAAAAAGATGTTACGCCAATGTCTTCAGGAGTTGATGTGCAATTACCTTATCCTATGCAAACAGGAACAGGGTCTTTTGGTACGAAGTTGGGATTAACATATTTAGGACAATCGGACAAGTTTTCTTGGGGACATCAATTGAACGCTAAAATTAATATAAACGATAACGACCAAGATTATAAATTTGGAAACCGTTATAGTTTTAATAACTGGATTGCTGCAAAAGCTGGAGATAATTTAAGTGTTTCTGTAAGATTAGAAGCCTTACTTGTTGATGAAATTGAAGGAGCTAGCACGCTATTAAACCCAATGATGGTTACAACTGCAGACACCGTAAACTCTGGAGGTACTTATATTAATTCTGGCTTTGGACTAAACTATTTAGTAACTAATGGTGGTTTAAAAGGCTTGCGTTTTGCTTCAGAAATTAGCACACCACTATATCAAGATTTAAATGGCATTCAATTAAAACAGAATTATAATTTAACTTTTGGGTTGCAATACGCATTTCATTAAAAATTTAATAGCTAACACCGAGGCAACTTGGTGTTAGTTATTATAACCAAACCGTTTTAGTTGGTTTTGATTACTACGCCAATTTTTGTTCACTTTCACATAGAGTTCTAAATGAATTTGTTTACCAAAAAAGGTTTCTAAATCTTTTCTTGCTTCTACACCTACTCGTTTTAATGCACTGCCTTTATGCCCAATAATAATACCTTTTTGGGTTTCACGCTCAACCATAATTACCGAGCGAATTCTTATTATTTTTTCTTCTTCAAAAAACTCTTCGGTCTCAATTTCAACCGCATAAGGAATTTCTTTTTTATAATGAAGTAGAATTTTTTCACGAATGGTTTCATTAATAAAAAACCGTTCGGGTTTATCTGTTAATTGATCTTTTGGATAAAATGCTGGCGATTCTGGAAGTAATTCAATAATTCTATTAAATACCTCTTTTACCTGAAATCCTTCTAAAGCTGAAATGGCTATAATTTCTGCATTTGGTACTTTTTCTGCCCAAAGTTGCACTTGTGTTTCAAGTTGTTCTTGGTCAGATTTATCAATTTTATTTAGAAGCAAAAGCACTGGAATTTTCGAGCTTGTTATTTTTTTAAAGAACGCCTCATCCTTTAATGTTTGCTCTCCAATTTCAACCATATAAAGTAATATATCTGCATCCTCAAAAGCAGACTTTACAAAACCCATCATCGATTCTTGCAACTCATAGGCAGGTTTTATAATACCTGGTGTATCACTAAAAAGTACTTGAAAATCATCACCATTTACTATACCCAAAATTCTATGTCTTGTAGTTTGTGCCTTTGAGGTAATAATGGATAGTTTTTCGCCAATAAATGCATTCATTAATGTTGATTTACCAACATTGGGATTTCCAATAATATTAACAAAACCAGCTTTATGGCTCATACTTTTATAATTAAATTAATAGTGCAAAGTTACATCCTTATTTTTTGTGTACTAGTTATTGTTTTAAACAAAAAACAGGAAGCTTTAACTTCCTGTTTTTTAAAAAATAAAATTTATATTTTACTTAACTATTTCTAGTAATTCAACTTCAAAAATTAAAGCTGAGAATGGTTTAATTGCTCCACCTGGACGCACATTTGCTCCGTAAGCTATATCTTGAGGTATGAAAAATTTATATTTAGAACCTACAGGCATCAATAATAAACCTTCGGAGAACCCTGGTATAAATTGATTGGCTAAAGATTCATATGGCTCTCCTCTATCCACAGAGCTATCAAATACAGTTCCATCTATTAAAGTACCATGATAGTGAATCTTTATTTTTGAAGTAGATTCTGGTTTTTCACCGTCTCCTTCTTTCATAACTATATATTGTAAACCGCTTTCAGTAATTTCAACACCCTCTTTGGTCATATTCTCTTCTAGAAACTTTTCACCTTCAGCTTTTACATCTCCGTATTCTTCTAAAGCTTTTTTCTCAGCTTCTTCTTGTTTTTTCTTTGCTTCTTCTTGTTGTTTCTTTTGAAAGTAAGATTGAACTACTTGTTGCGCACCAGCTTGATCTAATAACACATCCGTTGAATCTATTCCACTTCTTAAACCTTGAATATACATATCTACATCAATCTCATCAAAACCAGCTCTCATCTGGCTCCCCATATTTAACCCTACAGCATAACTTACAGAATCTAACTCAGTTCCTAATGCTTTTTTTGTTACTCCTTTATTATTACAAGATGACATTAAAACCACTAACGCTAAAGCGCTTAATACTTTGATTATTTTCATTTCCTTAATTTAAATTATTTTGATGCCAAAAGTAGCAAATTAAAATACAGAATACAAAGCAATTAATTAGTAATAGTATTTTACTAAAAAACCTTCAACTAAAAAAGATGAAGGTTTTACTTTACTAGTAGCGGGAACTGGACTCGAACCAGTGACCTTCGGGTTATGAGCCCGACGAGCTACCTACTGCTCTATCCCGCGATATAATATTGAAACAATTTACTTAGCTTTTAACTTTCGGTTCATAATGCCGACCAAATCATTTCGGACTGCAAATATACAACCCTTTTTAACTTTAGCAAACATAAAAAACAAAAAAATTATTGCTCAATGCTATTTACTTCAAAATTCAATAATTCAAAATTTGAAAACTGTAAAGTAATCTGAATCGGGTTACAACAAACCTCGCAATCTTCTATATAAGATTGCTTAGAAATTGAATTATCAATTAACATAGATATATTTTCCCAACAATAGGGGCAAGTAAAAAAATGCTCTAACATGGATATAAAGCTAAAAAAAAAGATAACATTTACTGTTATCTTTTTTAACTAAAATTTATAAAACTTCACACAATAATTAATCTTTTTCAATATCCATTGTTGCTGTAGCGTTTTGTAATTGTTGCTCCAATAAACTAGGTGAATTATTTCCAGAAATACTAATATATTCTTGGTTCAAATTATTATCGCTTACCATAAGTGTATTTAACTTTGTAAGGCTCATGAACTCCATTGGTAAATCTCCAGTAAACTGATTTGTTGACAATAACAATTCTTCTAAGTTTGTTAATTGTGCAATTTCAACAGGTATTTCTCCATCCATTTTATTATCCATAAAACTTAGCTTCTGTAAATTTGACAAAGCATATATCTGTCTTGGGATATTTCCTGTTAAGTAATTACTTCCTAGTAAAAGTTCTTTTAAATTTGTTAAGCCCATTAACGACTCTGGTAAACTACCAGTAAATTTATTACTATATAACTTTAAAGATTCTAACTTTTTTAAAGTTCCTAACTCAGATGGAATATTTCCTTCAAAAGCATTCATAAATAATTCTAGAGTAATTAAATTCTTTAAATTACCTATGGATGATGGAAGCTTACCGGTTAATTTATTAAAGCCAAAATTAATTTTTCTTAAGTGAGATAAATTACCTATTTCTTCTGGTAACTCACCTTGTAGGTTGTTAAACTGCAAATTAATTTCTACAATTTTACTATCTTCTACTTCTATACCATACCAAGTATCTACTGAAGTTGTGATGTCCCACGTTGAATTCCATTCAGCACCATTGGTAGCTTTGTATAGTGCTATTAAAGCATTTTTTTCGTTTAATGAAACATTTCCAAAAGAGAAAAATGTTACAACTAAAAATACGATTGTTAAGTTTAAAGTCTTCATTTTGAATAAATTTGGGATTAATTCTTGTACGAATATAGACTACATGTAGACTAAAAACCATTTTAATCGACAAAATACACTAAATTTTAACATTTAGTAATCGTCAAAAAACACTTACTCAGGCTATAAGTATTAGTTTATTTTAAAAAAAGCTAGTAAAAACGTGTGTTTACTAAAAACCAACATTTAGTAACTCTCCACTTATTTGAAGTAATTGTAATTCTGCAAGTTTTGCCAGATACTTTGCTTGATTTCTACTAAGTTCTGCATTGAGTAGATTAAGTTGAGCTTGCCTAAACTCTATGGAGTTAACTTGACCTAGTTTAAATTTTTCTTGTTTAAGGGCAGAACGTTAAAGAAAACATAAAGTTAATAAGCTTCTATTTCAATCTGGAGATCTTCCCATTTTTGCATTAAAGCTTTTAAATCAGATTTCATTTTTTGGTAATTATCAAAAAAGTTAGGTTGGGCTGTTACTTCTTCATAATTAACTTCTAGCTCTAAATCAATCTTTTTAATCGCTTTTTCAAGTTGATTAATTTTAGATTCAACATTACTCAACTTATTATTTAAAGATTTGATTTTTTTCTGATCCTCATAAGACTGCTGTTTTTTAACCTTTGGTGTTTCTTTAACAACCGTCCTTTTCTCTACTTCACGCAAACTTTCAACTTTACGTTGATCTAAATAATAATCAATGTCGCCTAAGTATTCTTTTATTTTATGATCTTTAAACTCATAAACTTTATTGGTTAATCCTTGAAGGAAATCACGATCGTGCGATACCAATATCAAAGTACCTTCAAAACGATTTAAAGCCTCTTTCAATACATTTTTCGACTTTATATCTAAATGGTTTGTTGGCTCATCCATTATCAACACATTAAATGGCTGAAGCATTAATTTAGCTAATGCCAAACGGTTTCGTTCACCACCAGAAAGCACGCGCACATATTTATCAACCTCATCACCTCTAAAAAGAAATGATCCAAGAATATCTCTAACCTTACTTCTATTCGTTTCATTTGCTGCATCAATCATGGTATCTAAAACGGTTTTACTACCATCTAAATACTCTGCTTGATTTTGAGCAAAATAGCCTATTTGAACATTATGTCCGAGTTTTAAATCACCATCGTGCTTAATATCTCCAACAATAATTTTAGCTAAAGTAGATTTACCTTGTCCGTTTTGTCCAACAAAAGCCGTTTTGCTATCTCGCTCTACTAATAAATCAATATTTTTTAAAACCTGATTATCACCGTAGTTTTTAGATATTTTATTTGTTTCAACGACCACCTTCCCGGGTGTTATAGATACAGGAAAATTTAGCGTCATCACACTATTATCATCTTCATCAACTTCAATTCTATCTATCTTATCCAATTTTTTAATAAGTGATTGTGCCATAGTAGCTTTTGAAGCTTTAGCACGAAACTTTTCAATTAACTTCTCAGTTTGCTCAATTTGTTTTTGTTGATTTTTTTGAGATGCTAATTGTTGTGTTCTTAATTCTTCACGAAGGACTAAATACTTTGTATACGGTTTTGGATAATCGTATATTCTCCCAAGAGAGATTTCAATAGTTCTATTGGTTACATTATCTAAAAACATTTTATCGTGAGATACTATAACTACAGCTCCTGCATAATTTTTAAGAAAGCCTTCTAACCAAATAATAGATTCAATATCTAAGTGGTTTGTTGGCTCATCTAAAAGTAATATATCATTATTTTGAAGTAACAATTTCGCTAACTCAATACGCATACGCCAACCACCAGAAAAAGTATCAGTAAGCTTATCAAAATCTTTACGCTGAAACCCTAAACCTTGTAGAATTTTTTCAGTATCCCCCTGATAATTATAGCCTCCTAGAATTTCATATTGGTGTTGTAGCTCATTAATATCAACCATAAGCTGATGGTATCCCTCACTTTCATAATCGGTACGTTCAGCCATTTGGGTATTTACCGATTCCATTTTAGCTTCTAGTTCCTTTATTTCTGTAAAAGCTTCATAAGCCTCTTCTAGGACTGTTCTTCCTAAAACGAAATCTATATCTTGCTTTAAAAATCCAATTTTAAGATCTTTATCGGCAGTAATTTGACCAGTATCAGGTTCCATTTCTTTAGATAGAATTTTAAGCATGGTAGATTTACCTGCTCCATTTTTACCGATAAGACCAATTCTGTCTCCATTACCTAGTTTAAATGTAAGATCTTCAAACAGGTATTCACCTTGAAATGAAACCGATAAATTATGAATGTTCATCATAGAAATGTAACTTTTATTACTAAAGCTTTTATATTAAAAACGTATTTTTGCATAGACTCTTGCTTTCGCGAGAAAGACAATTCCAATAGAAATCTCGATTCATAACTGAGAAATGTTTTTTCTATTAAGATTGCAAAAATACACAAATATTATGTTTAAAAAAGGAACAAAATTATATAGTATTTTAACTGGATCTTGCCCGAAATGTCATGAAGAATCTATGTTTAAAAACAGAAACCCTTATATACTTTCTGAAGCTTTAAGCATGAATGAAATCTGTAGCAATTGTGATACAAAATATAAAATAGAACCTTCTTTTTTTTATGGAGCTATGTATGTAAGTTATGCGGTTGGTATTGCTTTTGCAGTCGCTGCTTTTGTTATTTCTTATTTTGTTTTTAAAGCTAATATTAACATCATCTTTATATCAATTATTGCTACTTTAATAGTATTTATGCCTATTATATTGCGTCTTTCAAGAACTATTTGGATTAACTTTTTTATGCATTACGATAAGTCTTTGGCTAAGAAATAATTATTCAAAACGTAAAATATCTATTTCTTTTTCTAAAGGGATTCTATGTTCTATAAAATTATAGAGTTGTTTTGCCACATAAGGCCCAATCATAACTCCACGTGTTCCTAATCCATTTAATACATAGATGTTTTCATTATTAATATGTTTCCCAACTAATGGGCGTCTATCTTTAACAGTAGGTCGTATTCCAGCTACTTGATTTACAACTTCGTACTCGCAATTAATAAGCTTATCTAGCTTGCTTAAAAGGGTTTCTTTAGCTTTTTTTGTAATAGCGTGTGTTTTGTCTTCCCATTCATAAGTTGCTCCAACACTATAAATATCATCGCCCAACGGAATTAAAAAAACACCAGCTTTTAATACATAATCAATTTTTAAATTGGGCGCTTTAATGGTTAATAATTCTCCTTTTGTTGGAACTAATGGTAAATGTTTAAAAAATGGGTTTTTAACAACTCCAAAACCTTCTGCAAATACAATGTTTTTAGCGATTATATTTTTATAATGAATTGAGGGCTTATCATTTTTTAAATCATCATAATGAAACGCATCTTCAATAAGCAAACTATCTTTTAGTAATTGAGCTTTATACTTTTCAATCAAAGTTTTTACATCTACTCTACCTGTTTGTAAAACTTCTCCAAACCCTAAAGGCGCATCAATATATTCGTTGCTATTTTTAATAATATCTGTTGAAAGATATTCAGAAAGCTTTGGCTTATCAGAAGCTGTAAACCAATCGTTTTGTTCTTCTAATGAAGCAAATTTTCTGTAAACAGGAATTTTATAATCTAATTTTACGCCAAGTGTTTTCTCCAATTGTTCATACATTGGTAATGCAATACTTAATTGCTCTTTACTTTTCCAAACCGAAGTGAAACGTTTTAAAACGACAGGATTATATAGGCCTCCTGCAACCGTAGAAGATTGTTGTGATTTATTATCAAAAACTATAAAAGTTTTATTGTGTGCTTTTAATTGCTCGCAAAAACTTATGCCCGCTAAACCAATACCTACAATAATATAATCTACTTTCATGGTTTTACGAAGATATATAGAAAATAGATTTTTAACATCTCAGTAATAACAAAAAAAAGACCACCTTTTCAGATGGTCTTTTTAGTATTTTTAGATTTAAGATAATTAGTATGTCCACATATCTAATTCGAAATCTCTAATCTTATCTTTAATTCTTTCAGATTCTAACAATTGCATTAATGCATTTTCTGATACATATTCTGAAATAGATCTATCGCCTTGTACATTTTCTTCTTTAAAAATATACCCTTGAAAACGTCTAGCGTTTAAAAGATGATCGAAAGAAATTGGCATCGAACTATTTTCGTTATTAAAAGCTTTGTATTGATGCAATACAGGTCTAGCATCTGGGAAGAATACCCAAAACAAAGGTACTAAATCTGGCTCAGCATCATCAATGAAGTTAACATCTGGAGCTACTGGAGCAATTCCTAATAGTCTATATTTCATCTCTGATTGACGCTTGTCAAAATACCAAAGCCCTTTTACATGATACTCAGTAATATCAGCAGAAGTTATATCTCTTCTGTTAATATACTCAGCAGATAATTCTTCACCAGCATTTAATTGCTCAATACCTAACTCAGTAGTGTCAATTTTAACTAATGCCGATTCAATATCTTTTAAAGTTCGCTTTGTAGTAAAATAAGAATCATCATAAATGTTTTCTATTTTACCATCTTTAATACTCTTCATAAGCACATCATACAATGAACGTCTATCTTTACCAATATTATTAGTATCAATTGGATAATACATTGGAAAATTTGCACGTTCGTCAAGAACTACTTTTTCCCATACCATTTTTGAGAAAAGGATGTCTCTATCATCAACATAACCATAATCTAATGGTTTATCGTTATCTAGCGCCCTTTGCTCATCTGTTCTTACTCCAATTTCTTGTGGACTTTTAGCATTTAATATATTTGCTTGAGCAAATACACCAGACACTGTAAAAATAGCTGTAACGGTTAATAAAAAACTTTTTAATTTCATCTTAATATACATTTTAATTACTAGGGGAATATATGTAAATAATAATCCTCCTATTTTTTAATTTGTAAGCTCAACACTAATTGGTGATACTTTTTTAAGTATAACACTAACACCGCTAGCTTTAGCCTCTATATCAAACACTTGAACAATGGAACCACGTTTCGCTTTAGTTAGTACTTGTTTCGCTCTACTATCTAACTTGTTTCCTCTTACATTTACTGTTGGCTGTCCAGGAACTTTAAATTTAAAGCCTGTAACTCGTAATGGTAATTCAAAATCAAAATCATCAAATTTAGCTCCAATTGTTGAAATTCCAAATGCATTTTTTTGCATTTTAATCATGCCGTCCTCACCTCTTACAGTTCCTGTTGGTTTAGGTAAATCTTTAATTCTAAATTTAGCATTATCGCTTACTTTTTTACCATCTGGTAATGTACCCGTAACGTTAATAGTAACTTCTCTACCTTTAATTTTAGTAGCATCCATTACATAGCTGCTTCCAGAGCCTCTAGATAAACCTTGAGCACTTGCAGAAACTTTATTATCTGGAATACCAGCAAACGAAATAGTCATTGGGTTTTTAACACCTCTATAAACTACATTCATTTTGTCTGCAGAAATTGTTGCAGAGTTTGGTTTAGCTACGGTAGCAAATGACGATGCAACTGGTACTTCAACTTCCTCACCATCTTGAGCAAAAATTAATTTACCTTCAATTTTATGTTCTCCAACACCACCAGTTCCAATTTTCAATTTTACTTTACCATCTTCAATAGCATATTGGTCTTTAGTTAGTGGTCTACCATCTAAAGTTAATTCAACTCTACTTGGTTTAGTAGATGCATCTTTACGACCTAATACAATTTGTCCATCAAATTGCTCGTTATTAAAGTAAGCAGACTTAGATGTTTCCATTAAAGTTGTATAGTTTGTCATTGATACCTCACTAGAAAGTGTTCCTTGTAACATGTTAGCTAACACCTGAGATTCAGTTGTTTTAATATCAGATTGCAATTGTGTCATTTTAGTTAAAGACGCCACTAAAGGAAAACCTTTGTAGTGGTAATCTAACCAATCTTGTTTAACACCATCTCTGTTTTTAACTTCATCTGTACTAAACTTTTCGTTAACTTCTTTAATTACAGATTCCATACCTTTTTCGCCAGCTAAAACATTAGCTACACCTTCTCTAAAGGTTTTCATTTGATTTAAAAATTCCTGACCATCTTCTTTGATTTTATCACCTTTGAAGAAGTGCTCATCAAGATAATCGCCTTTATCCATGATCTCATAATCTGTAGGATCATCAATTTTAGCGGTCATTTTGCTTTTTAAATCTGTTAAATAAGTGTCAAAATCATGAGCTAACTTATCAATTTGATCAGCTTTTGCTTTTAAAGGCTCATATTTTTCTGGTTGATCTGCAGCTTTCACATCTAAACTTGCAACAAAACTAGCGTTTCTAGATTCTGTAGCTTCGTTAGATTCTACTAACTTTTCGTTCATTAATCCGAAGGCTGAAAGCACTTCTTTAGACATATTTAAAGCTAGCATTGCTATAAATATTAAATACATCAGATTAATCATTTTCTGTCTTGGGGTTTCTTTTCCTCCTGCCATGTGTAATTAGGTTTTTTTTGGTTAATATTAAATTTGGGATTAACTCCTAATTATTTACTCATTGCAGATAACATACCGCCATAAACACCATTTAATGATGATAAGTTAGATGCTAAAGATTGCATTTGTTCTTTTAATTTAGCTGCATTTTCTACAGACTCTTCATTAATAGTAGCTTGTTTATTTGCATTATCTAACTGTACTTTATATAAGCTATTTAATGATTCCATTTGAGCAGCAGCTAAAGATAGCTCTTCACCATATTTCTTACTAGCCTCAATTGAATCTACAGTAGATCCCATGTTTTTAGCAGCACCTTCGAAGTTTCGAATACTGTCACCTAAACTTGAGATTAATTCGCCATCAATTTTAGCTTCTTTTAATAAGTTATCTAATTTTTTAGATAAAAGACCTTGAGCGTCTTCTTTAGCTTCTTTTTTAGCTGATGCTTGTCCTCCTGCTAATTCAGGATATACTAGCGACCAATCAACTTCTTCATCAATAGGTTCAAACGCAGATAATGCAAATATAATTGCTTCAGTTACAAGGCCAATAGTTAACATAACATTACCAGTTAAAGGTCCTATTTCGAAGTGAATAATTTTGAATAGTGCTCCAACGATTACAATTGCTGCTCCAAGCCCGTAAGCCATACCCATGAATTTCTTTTTTGCTCTTGAATTTGCCATAATTTTTGATTTTTAATTTAAGTAAGATACTTAAGTAGGTTAATTAATAGTATTTATTGTTATTGATTTGATTAAAATTTATTTTCCTCCGTTTTTATTCGCAGTTACTTGTGTCCCCATGTAATCTTGAACGGTTCTAAAACCTATAAAACTTCTTGCTGAATCAGCATATTCGTAATCTCTAGAACTCACTTGCAAGAAGTAAGCAACATCTTTCCAAGAACCTCCTCTTACAATTTTACGTTGGTTATTTACATCGTTAACACTTGGGTTAATTGTTGATGTGTATTCATAAGAGTTAGGATCGTAAGATGCATTTACCCATTCTGAAACATTACCAGCCATGTTATACAAATTAAAATCATTAGGCTCGTAAGACTTAGCTTCTACAGTATATAATGCTTGATCTGCTGCATAATCACCTCTTACAGGTTTAAAGTTTGCCATAAAGCAACCTCTATCACTTTTTGTATAAGGACCTCCCCAAGGATAAGTTGCAGCTTGTAAACCACCTCTAGCGGCATACTCCCACTCTGCTTCAGATGGTAATCTGAATGTATTTACCATTTGAGCTCCTTTAGATTTTTGGTGTGAATTTTTGTTTATAGTTCTCCACTCACAAAACGCTTTTGCTTGTTTCCAAGTTACTCCTACTACAGGATATTCGCTGTAAGCATCATGCCAAAAATAATCGTTATGCATAGGCTCGTTATAAGAATATGCGAAATCTCTAATCCATACTGTTGTATCAGGGTAGACTTCTACTTCTTCTTTCTTTACAACATCTTTACGGCTTATACCTCTATTTTTTGCTGCTTCTTGTATATCCATATAGCTATACTGAAACTTAAACTTTTTAACGTCCCATGTTCTTTGCCCATTGTAAGATTCTTCAATAGGTAAGTACATAGTATCCATAACTTCTGTATAGTACTCATCAGGATAATCTGAAGTATCAAATACTAAATCAACATCTTTATTGATTTTTCTACCTTCATAACCTGTAGGCCCTAATCCAGTATAGTTTTCGAACATATACTTTTCGTAAACAGACATATTAGCTGTATCTGCATCCTTAAATGCATACTCACCAATACCGCCATCATCTGGCACTTTACCTACCTCATCAGCTAATATTGCTAATTTCATTCTAACTATAGAATCTCTTACCCAATGTACAAATTGACGATACTCGCTATTTGTAATTTCGGTAGCATCCATATAAAAGGCTCTAACTGTTGCTGTTTTTGCTGGAGCATCGTTAACACCAGCTAAATCATCATCGGCTTTACCCATAATAAATGCACCCCCAGGAATAAGTTCCATACCATATGGCTTTTCTGGATGCCATTTCTTTCCTTGAACACCAACTAATTCGCCCTTATCTTTAGAGCCACAACTTGTTAGTATTGCTAATACTGCGGTTAATAATATAAATTTCTTAATATCCATAGAAAACTCGAGGTTAATTAATTTAAGCTTTATTTTGAGAGCGTAAACATATTTATATATTTTCAATTAAACAACTTTTTATCTAAAAAAAATACATTTCATCGTAAAAAAATAGCATTTCGACGATGAAATTGGTTTTTAGACCATGCTTTGTCTATTATACTGAATTCTTTTGAATCGCTTTAAACCAGCGTTCTGGCACTATATTTTCACATGCATCTAAGTAATCTTGATGCATGCAAGGTAATAACGTATGTCTTTTTAATTTATTATTGATTTCATTCAAAAAAGGGATTTCAATCCACCATCTTCCTGTTTTATTGCTTTTATAAAACACCAATTCTTCAGAATCAACTAGGGTTATATACTTTTGATAGTTTCTATCATCTGTAAAATCATCATCTTTTACTCTGTAATTAACACCTTCAATAAAATACCAAAGCATTTGTGAAATTAACATTGACGTCATTTCATCATCCTTTGAGGGTTTATATTCGTAAATTCCAAATGATGTTACTTTATTACTTATACCTGCATAACGTGCGATAGCACAAATTTCTTTTCCGTCCAATCCATTTGGTGAATACTTTTGATTTAAACTCACCTCAGAACCTTTTACCGAATTCAAATCTATAGTCACAATATTAGCATCTCTTAGTACAGGTTCTACTACAGTAATATCGTTTGACACTTTACCTAACCTATATGATTCGAAATATAAACTATCCATCAAGTCTATTTCTTCCTGTGCATTAAAAAAGGTTTGATATCCTACCGTAGCATAATTGAACAAATTATAAGGCTGATCTAGAATTATTTTACCAATAAAACTATTGTTCTTAATTGGCTTTGTAGAATCTCCCAGATTAAATTGACAATCTATATTCACAATGTTTACCATTGGAATTAAATTATCGTAGGCTCTGTAGTTGGCATAAGTAAGATCTTGGGTGCCTCCTATAATTATAGGAATAATATTCTTCTTTATTAATAAGTTAATCGCTGTTTTTAGAGCAAAATATGTGTCATCAACACTTTCTCCTTTTTCAATATCGCCTAAATCGGCAATAGTAGTATTCCAACTTCCAGGAAAAAGACCGTAAAATGATTTTCTAACCTCATCTAATTCAATCTCTTCTCCTATATAATTAATATCGTTTCTATTTTCTAGAACACCAATTATGGCAATATTAACATCATCTAAATCGGGAATTCCGTTTTGTGCAGAGTGAATTTTAAGTTTTCTTCCTAAGGCTTGCATAGAAAGTAACTCGTTGTGTGCTCGAACTAAATCTGAGACTGGAGATAGAAAATTAAAGTTCATCTATTTAAAGAAGCAATTCTTTTTATTTTTTTGACTAAACACAAATATCAATAGAATAATCGAATTTTCAATCACCTTTATGTTAAAAAAACCGATGAAATGCAATTATTCCTAAAAATTTAGATCTAATAATTGTGAAATATTTAAAGAGAAAATAAAAATTACTTCTTTTTAGAGGTTGCTTTTTTCTTTGTTGCTTTCTTTTTAGGTGTTTTTGCTTCAATAATAGCCTTAGCTTCATCTAAAGTCATTTCTGTAACATCAACAGTTTTGGGTAATTCAACTTTTATTTTTCCTTTTAATACATTGTGCCTACCCCAACGTGCTTTTTCTACACGTATGCCTTCTTCTTCCCAATTGTGAATGACCTTATCTATTTCTTTTTGAATTTTAGCTTCAATAAGTTCAACAATATCTTCATCTGATAAATCGTCCCAATCGTATTTCTTATTGACGTTAATAAACATATTATTCCATTTAATAAATGGTCCAAAACGCCCTTTACCTTTTTGTACAGGTAAATCTTTATACATATATATAGGAGCGTCTGCTTTTTGCTTTTCTTTAATTAAAACCACAGCATCATCTAAGTCTACACTCAATGGGTCTGTACCTTTTGGTAATGAAACAAAGGAATCTCCAAACTTTACATAAGGTCCAAATCGCCCATTATTTACTATAATATCTTCGCCTTTATATTCTCCTAAACTTTTAGGAAGCTGAAATAAATCCATAGCTTCCTCATAAGTAATGGTATTTAATTGCTGGTCTGGACTTAAACTTGCGAATTGTGGTTTTTCCTCATCATCAACAGTACCTATTTGTACCATAGGTCCAAATTTTCCTAAACGTACACTTACCCGTTTTCCCGTTTTAGGATCTTCACCTAAAATACGTTCGCCAGATTCTCTATCGGCATTCTCTTTTACATCTTCCACTACCGGGTGAAAATCTTTATAAAACGATTTCATCATTTTAGTCCAATCTTCTTTCCCATCTGCTATATCGTCAAAATCAGCTTCTACCTTTGCTGTAAAGTTATAATCTAGAATGGTTTCAAAATGGTTTACTAAAAAGTCGGTAACAATCATTCCAATATCAGTAGGCACTAATTTCCCTTTATCAGATCCTACTTTTTCGCTAAGTAATTTATCTTGAACAGCACCATTTAGTAATGTAAATTGAGAATATGTTCTTTCTTCGCCTTCAATAGTACCTTTTTCAACATAATTTCTATTTTGAATCGTTGAAATAGTTGGCGCATACGTAGACGGACGACCAATACCTAATTCTTCCAACTTTTTAACTAAAGAAGCCTCGGTATATCTTGCTGGTGGACGTGTGTAACGCTCAGTTGCCGTTATGTAATTATTAAGTAAACTTTCGTTAGTTTTCATTGCTGGTAGCATACCTTCTTGCTCTACATCTTCATCATCAGTACCTTCCAAATATACTTTTAAAAACCCATCAAATGTAATGACTTCGCCATTTGCAGTAAAGGTTTCATTATGTGTTGAAGCATTAATTTTAACATTGGTACGTTCTAATTCTGCTTCACTCATTTGCGATGCTATGGAACGTTTCCAAATTAAATCATACAATCTGGCTTGATCCCTATCTATATCTACAGAATGTGTAGCAAAATTTGTAGGACGTATAGCCTCATGTGCTTCTTGTGCGCCCTTTGCTTTACCTTTATAATTTCTTGGTTTGCTATATTTTGCCCCGTAAGCATCTTTAATTTCCGCCTCAGCACCTTTTCTAGCTTCATCAGATAAATTTACACTATCTGTTCTCATGTAAGTTATTAAACCCGCTTCATATAGGCGTTGCGCCATATTCATGGTTTTACTTACTGAAAAATATAATTTTCGTGATGCCTCTTGCTGTAAAGTTGACGTAGTAAACGGCGCTGCTGGAGATTTTTTAGCTGGTTTTTTTTGTAAATCTGCTACTTTAAAATCTGCTGAAGCATTTTGCTCTAAAAACTTTTGAGCTTCTGCTTTAGTAGAAAAATTCTTTGGAAGTTTCGCTTTAAAAGTTTGACCATCTTCATTAGAGAATTCAGCATCAACTCTATAAGATGCCACTGGTGTAAACTCTTGTATTTCTCTTTCTTTTTCTACAATTAAACGTACCGATACCGATTGTACTCTTCCAGCAGAAAGTCCTCCTTTTACTTTTCTCCAAAGCACAGGAGACAATTCATAACCCACAATTCTATCTAATACACGACGCGCTTGTTGTGCGTCAACCAAATCGTAATCTATACTTCTTGGATTTTCAATAGCTTTTTGAATGGCAGATTTTGTGATTTCATGAAAAACAATACGTTTTGTCTTGTCTTTATCAAGCTTTAAAGTTTCTGCAAGATGCCACGCAATAGCCTCACCCTCACGATCCTCATCACTTGCTAACCAAACCATTTCTGCTTTTTTAGCAAGGTCTTTTAGTTTTTTTACAACTGCTTTTTTATCACTAGAAACTTCATATTTTGGTTTAAAATCGCCTTCAACATCCACTCCTAATTCCTTAGATGGAAGATCGGAAATATGCCCAAAACTAGATTCTACTTTAAAATCTTTTCCTAAAAATTTTTCTATAGTTTTTGCCTTAGCAGGTGACTCAACAATCACTAAATTCTTCGCCATACTTGATTTTTTGAAGCTACAAATGTATATGAAAAAAAGTTTATCTGCCTAATTTTACAGATTATCTATTATTTATTTCAATAAAAAAAGCCGCATTTATCACATAAAATACGGCTTGTATTCTCTTTAATTTAATTTTTATTCGGATACTGTTCCTATTTCTTCAATAGCATTGTTATCCTCAAAACCAATAACATTTTTGTATACTAAATAGATTGGGTGGTAAACAAAAGTAGCTGTAAATAAAACTCCAATACCGCAAAGTAAAAACCCAACTATTTGAGCTAATAATGATGCAACAATTATAAGCCCAAAAGAAATTAGCCATTTTTTATTTCCTAATTTAAAACTTGTTTTTACAATGTCACTAACACTAAGCTCTGGATTAAATGCAAAAAATAAAGCAAAATAAGATAAAGGAACTATAGCATAAATTAGTGGAATATAGCATAATATTGCTCCTAAAATACCAATACCAAATGAAGCTAACATTAGCACAAAAATCTTACTTAAATACTTTCCTTTTATAAAATAAAAAAAGTCTGAAGTTGAAACCTGCTCATTGTAGTCTAGTTTTTTTACAATTCTATAAAAAGCCGCATTTAAAGCCACTGATATTGTTCCTAAAACAAAAATACCTACAATTACAAATACAACATATAATACAGACATTCCTGCAAAAAAATTGGTGAAAGCTTGATTATCATTATAGCCACTTTCTTGTTGCGCGATTACCATACCAATTAAAGGCATGTATAAAACAATAATTAACGGCAACATAACTACTAATGTAAATAATTGTAATAAAAAGCCTTGAAGCCAAGTCTTTTTAAATAACTCAATAGCTTCCCCAAAAATAGTTCCAAAATCTAGTTCTTTGGCACTAGCTATTTTTTCTAATAAACTGCTTATTGTATTCATTGTTTTTTGTTTGGTTAATGTTAGATGATAAATATAATCATTTCATTTAATAACAAAAAAATCCTGCCAAAAGCAGGATTTACATTTATAATATTACGGTTATTAATCTAACGAATAGGTACTAATTAAACTTACGTTATTTTGTAAATATTCGTACTGGTATAGCTTATTCCCACCAATCATCAATAAAGAATTTTGAAGTGGAATAACATCTTTAGATTGAACGTTTTTTAAAGCTCTTACTTGTTTTACATCCAATGGGTTGCTTTTATTAAAAAGCTTTAAGCCCGCTGTTCCGTCACAAACAAATAACATATCTTCCTTTATACCTAAACCATACGGATTTTCTAATTCGTATCTAGCTGCTAAAGTAGGATTGTATTTATCACTAATATCTATAACTTCCAAAACGCTTTCGTCTTGTCCGCACATATTTCCTCCTCTCAATGTTAAATAGGCATAATCTCCATCAACAACCACAGGGTCGCAACCCTCCCAATGAGTGAATTCTGAAATAAATTCTGGCGCTACCGGATTGTCTATACTATAAATATACATGCCATTTGTACTACCTAAATACAAATAGTCATCAGCCTCAAACATAGTTTCTATATTCCAACCCGCGTATTGTGTAGTTTCTAATGTTGGCGATGATAAATTTTGGATGTTAAAAATGGCCATTTCATTAGTTCCAACCGTGTATAAATAATTATCTACAATTTGAAAACGCGCTAAAGAACCTCCTGTACCTGTAGTAGACTCAGCTCTAGTTGTATTGAATGCTACATCAGAAGCAAAATCAACTAAACGATCATCTATCTTTTTACGTCTTTCTTGTTTTAACGTCCAGCCAACTATAATATCTTCTTCATAGTTATAATTACTATAATCTAAAGTTTGTGCTTCGTTTGGAACTTGTAAATCATAAACATTAAATACATCTTCCAATCGTTCAACTTCTGAAATTAAATTTATATTAGATATATCAAAAACCACCAAATCTGTTGCACTATCTGCAAACAGGTAATTATCTTTTACAGAAATATCCTCATTACCAGGAATTTGAATATATTTAATTGCTTTTGGAAACCTTGGGTTGGTATTATCTAAAATATGAATCCCTCTGTTAACATCGTTCACAAAAATATAATTACCATAAACATAAATTTTACCAGCCTCTTCAATATTTTTTGGTGAAGAAATATCTACTGATTTTCTGAATTCAGATTTACTCATTAATTCTGGAGTTGCCACGGTTACGAATTCATAATCGTCGTCATTTGTATCGCATGAAAAAACAAGCAATACTGTAAAAAGTAAAAAAAGGTATTTGAATTTCATAGTCAAAGTATTTTTAATATTTATAATTTAATGAAGTATCTAAACCTTCAAGATGTAATATAATTTCATGGCTTCCACTTATTTGAAGTGGTGTTAAATTAAATGAAATTGTTTTTTCAAAATAGGCATCACACAATTCATCATTTAATAATTGAAGCTTTAAATAGCGCTGTTCGGGAGAAGATTCTGCTACAGCCCCTGAGTCAATTAAATTAAACACCCAAGAACTACCATCACAACCTGAAGCACCAACTGTTATGTTTATACAATTATTAATTATTTCTGCATTTATTAAATTAAAATGATCAGATTCTAAATTAGTAAATACGTTTTCATCTACTAATGTCATTTTATCGCATAATTCGTCATTATATAAATCTTCTTCCTCCTCACAAGTCATATTAACACTGCAAATAACAACAGCAATATAAAGCAGTACTTTTTTCATTTTATTATAATAATTAAATTAATATTTTAATACTGGATATCCGTAATGGCACTCTAGTATTTTTGGTTGCGCGGGTAAATCGCAAGTAGATATTATTTCCCATTTTATATTATATGCCTTTTCTGCTTCAGTATAAGCTTCAATCTTATCTAAAAAAGAGGCAACATCAATTTTTGTAGAATAAGCTATGTAACCCTGTGGCCCTCCGCAAGCTTTAGAACCATAAGCAGTAAATGTCCAATCATTCGCATCTGTACAAGGCACACTTATACTTAAAGCAGAAACCTCTTCATACAATTCCATTAATGCTTGATGATCTTTCTCTTGTTCCGTATATTCTCTTTCAAGCACTAATTCATCATTTGTGAGCGACACAATAGCCCACGAAGTACTTGTAGGATAAAAATCTTCATACGATATAGAAACAATATTATTCTCCAACTGCCAACGTCCTTCTTGATTGTAAAAAACCAAAGGTGGCGTTCCGCACCATCCAGATGAACGCAGAATTAATTTTCCATTTGCCTTAAAAGTTAAACTATAATCTTCATCAGGAATACTTTCAGATTTTTTATAGACTATTTTTCCATTATCATAAGTACTTTCTACCCATGTTCCAACTAATAAATTATCAGAAGCTTCTTCAATATTTTCGTCAGAACACTTCATGTTCATAAAACAAATTATTACAGATATAGCAAACAGAATCTTTTTCATAGGAGTAAAGTGTTTTTTAATTTTTAACTCACTAAATAGATACAAAATATTGCTTTTGGTTGCGTGAAAACCAAAAAAAATATAACTGCCACTTTGTCATAAAATGTAAATAAATTGTATCTTTGCATGCTTATTGACCCAGAAGAGGTATCAGTAAATTATGGAAAAGATAATAGACGAAAATAAACAAGGCGAATCTTTAGTTTTGGAGCAAAAAGAAGGCAACAAACGTAAACTTTTTATTGAAAGTTACGGTTGTGCCATGAATTTTAGCGATAGCGAAATTGTAGCTTCCATTATGGCAAATCAAGGTTTTAATACCACAAAAAATCTTGAAGAAGCCGATTTGGTTTTAGTAAACACCTGCTCTATTCGAGACAAAGCAGAACAAACGGTTAGAAAACGTTTAGAAAAATATAATGCTGTAAAACGAGACCACAACCCAAAAATGAAAGTGGGTGTTTTAGGCTGTATGGCAGAACGCCTAAAAACAAAATTTCTTGAAGAAGAAAAAATTGTTGATTTAGTTGTTGGACCAGATGCATATAAAGATTTACCAAATTTATTAGCCGAAGTTGACGAAGGAAGAGATGCTATAAATGTTATCCTTTCAAAAGAAGAAACCTATGGCGATATTTCACCTGTTCGTTTAAACAGCAATGGCGTTACAGCTTTTGTGTCTATTACTAGAGGTTGCGATAATATGTGTACGTTTTGTGTTGTTCCTTTTACAAGAGGTCGCGAACGCAGTAGAGACCCTCAAAGTATTATTGAAGAAGTTAACGATTTATGGAATAAAGGCTTCAAAGAAATTACACTTCTTGGGCAAAATGTAGATAGTTATCTCTGGTATGGCGGTGGGCTCAAAAAAGATTTTGCTAAAGCCAGTGCTATTCAAAAAGCAACAGCAGTAAATTTTTCTAAATTATTAGAGCTTTGCGCTAAAGCACAGCCAAAAAAGCGTATTCGTTTTTCAACTTCAAATCCACAAGATTTAACTTTGGATGTGATTGAAACGATGGCTAAATATCAAAACATTTGTAACCATATTCATTTACCTGTACAAAGTGGAAGCAATCGTATTTTAAAAGAAATGAACCGCTTACACACCCGTGAGGAATACATGATTCTAATTGATAATATTAGAAAAATTATTCCAAATTGTGCTATTAGTCAAGATATGATTGTTGGTTTTCCAACAGAAACAGAAGATGATTTTCAAGATACTGTTTCCTTAATGGATTATGTGAAATATAATTTTGGATACATGTTTACCTATTCAGAACGCCCAGGAACTATGGCAGGTCGAAATATGGAAGATGATGTACCAGAGGAAACTAAAAAAAGACGCTTACAAGACATTGTAGATTTACAACGCATTCATAGTGAAATTAGAACTAAAGAGTGGTTAAACACCACTGTTGAAGTGTTGATTGAAAAAGAATCAAAAAAATCAAACGAACAATGGTCTGGTAGAACACCGCAAAATATAGTAGCTGTTTTTCCTAAAGAAAACTTCAAGATTGGAGATTTTGTAAATGTAAAAATTACAGATTGTACTAGTGCTACACTAATAGGTGAAGGTGTTGGACTTTCTGAAAATAATTGACTTCGACTTCGCTCAGTCACCAAATAGCTTATTTTAATTTGGTCACTGAGCGGAATCGAAGTGAGCATGATTAAAACAAATAAAATAATGTCAGAATTCAACTTTAATAATAAGACATTTTCGCTTTTAGAAAACTCAGAAAGTGGAAAGGCAAATTCTGAAACACAATTTAAATATAAACAAGAGGGCGATTTAGTTACCGCTGATTATTACGGAGGTTCTATTAAATATGGGAAAATAATTGCTCACTTAAGTAACAATATACTTAATATGTTATACCAATGTATAACAACAGATAATGAATTGAAATCAGGAAAGGCCATTGCTAAAATTACTTTAACAAAAGGTAATAAAATGAAGTTAAGGCTAAATTGGGAATGGTTAGGAGAAAAAAATGAAAGTGGTATTTCTGAATATATTGAGAATTAAAATTTAAAAGATTCCCGTTTTCACGGGAATGACAAACAAGACATATTATTATGGAATCAATTCAAGCTATAAAACAACGTTTTGGTATAATTGGTAACACACCATCATTAAACCGCGCTATTGAAAAAGCCATTCAAGTAGCGCCTACCGATATTTCAGTTTTAGTTACTGGCGAAAGTGGTGTTGGTAAAGAGAGTATTCCAAAAATAATACACCAATTATCACACAGAAAACACAATAAATATATTGCTGTAAACTGTGGTGCTATTCCAGAAGGCACGATAGATAGTGAACTTTTCGGACACGAAAAAGGCGCTTTTACTGGTGCTACACAAACACGTGAAGGTTATTTTGAAGTAGCCGATGGCGGCACCATTTTTTTAGATGAAGTTGGCGAATTACCACTAACCACTCAAGTACGCTTATTACGTGTTCTTGAAAATGGTGAGTTTTTAAAAGTGGGCTCAAGTAAAGTGCAAAAAACTAATGTACGTATTGTTGCAGCAACCAACGCAAACATGTTTCAATCTATTGAAAAAGAAACTTTTAGAGAAGATTTGTATTATAGATTAAGTACAGTAGATATTCATTTACCACCACTTCGCGAAAGACAAGATGATATTCATTTATTATTCAGAAAATTTGCCAGCGATTTTGCCTTAAAGTATAAAATGCCAACTGTAAAACTTACCGATAATGCCATTGAAGTACTTTTAAAACACCGTTGGAGCGGTAATATTCGTCAGTTACGAAACATTGCAGAACAAGTTTCGGTTTTAGAACAAAATAGAACCATTACTGCTGAAACTTTAAGAGGTTATTTACCAACATCGGGAAGTAATTTACCCGCTGTTATTAAAACATCAAAAGCTGAAAGCGATTTTAGCAGCGAACGCGAAATTCTCTACAAAGTACTTTTTGATATGAAAAGCGATCTTAACGATTTAAAAAAATTAACCATGGAATTAATGAAAAATGGTAATGTTAAAGATGTTGAGAAAAATAATGAAAGTTTAATTCAAAAAATTTATGGCGATAATGAAGATGATGAAGCTACCTTTGAAGAAGATATAGAAAACACTGAAGTTTTATCGATTTCTGAACACGCAATAGAACATGATGAAACTGTAAATGCTCAAGATAAATATCATTTCGCTGAAGAGATTGAAGAAGAAGAAACGTTATCGTTACATGATAAAGAATTAGAATTAATAAAAAAATCGCTTGAACGTCACAGCGGAAAACGTAAATTAGCGGCTGCTGAACTTGGTATTAGCGAACGCACATTATATAGAAAGATTAAGCAATATGATTTATAATTAATCGTTACAAAACAAAAATCTGTCATTCCTGCGAAGACAGGAATCCATTAAAATAAATGAAAACAGTAAAATATATCTTTTTAATATTAGCTACATTAACGCTAAAATCTTGTGGCATTTATGGGTTTTCACAGCCTACAACAATAGTAGCAGATACTTTTCAAGTAAATCGTTTTGAAAACTCATCGTTGTTATTTGAACCTGGTTTAGATTTACTTTTTCAAAATACGCTTCAAGATTTAATTCAAGATCAAACAAATTACAACTTAGTATCATCTGGTGCTGATTTAATTTATGAAGGTGAAATAACGGATTATAGAATTTCGCCAACAACAGCAACCTCAGAAAACACAGCTGCTCAAAACAGATTAACCATTAGTGTTAAGGTTAGGTTTTATAATAAAAACAATGAAGAAGATGACATAGATCAAACATTTTCGTTTTTTTACGATTACGCTGGAAGTTCTCAACTTATAGGTAGTGAAAAAGCAACGGCACATGAAGAAATTTTTGATCGTATAACACAAGATATTATTAATGCTACTTTAGCTAAGTGGTAAAACAATTAATTTACATAAATTTGGCTTAGCCAATGAATCAAGTAGAGTTTACATACATACTTCAAAAACCAAAAGCGATAACGCATCAGCAAACTGATTATGTTAAATCTGTTATTGATGAATTTCCATATTTTCAATCGGCTCGAGCAGTTTATTTAAAAGGACTCAAAAACCAAAGTAGTTTTAAATACAACCAAGAACTTAAAACTACCGCAGCTTACACAACCGATAGAAGTATTTTATTTGATTTCATTACTTCAGAAGATTTTATTCAAAATGAAATCTCACAATTTATAAAACAAAATATAACTCATTTAAAAGATATAGATGTTGAATTAGAAGACCTTTCTGTAAACGAAAGCACTACTATAGACATTGTATTAAAACAACAAATAAAAGATGCTACTGGAGTTTTAGACCCAGAATTATTTCAACCTGTAAAGAAGCGTCCTAAAAAAGCTTTTGTTTTAGATGAATCAGAATCTATTGAAAACGTAACTCCAGAAACAAAAACGCAAGAAGCCACAACTGTTTCAGATATTTTGAGCCTAGGCAAACCGCTTCAATTTGATAAAAAAGAATCCTATTCGTTTAATGAATGGTTAAAACTAACGCGCTTCAAACCCATAAAAAGGGAAGAAAATCAAAATAAGCCTCTAGTTAAAACCAAAGAAACTAATAAAAAAATAGATAATAAAAAAACTAAAAAATTTGAATTAATTGATAAGTTTATAACTCAAAATCCTAAAATAAATCCTAAAAATCCTTCAACACCAAAAGGCAACCTTGCTAAAGCACAAATGATACAACCTGAAGCTTTAATGACAGAGACTTTAGCACGTATTTACGTTGAGCAAAAAAACTATAAAAAAGCAATTCAGTCTTATAAAATTTTAAGTTTGAAATATCCAGAAAAAAGTAGTTTCTTTGCAAACCAAATTAAGGCAGTAGAACATTTACAAGAACAAAATAAATAGAACAAATGAGTACGTTTACAATATTTTTAGCACTAATAGTTGTGGTAGCATTTTTACTAATCGTGGTAATTATGGTACAAAATCCAAAAGGTGGCGGGTTATCGTCTTCATTTGGTGGCGGTGGCACACAACAATTAGGAGGTGTAAAAAAGACAACAGACTTTTTAGATAAAAGCACATGGACATTAGCCACATTATTATTAGTTTTAATATTATTATCTAATGTAGCTATTAATAGAGGCGGTGAAAATCTAGATTCTAAAGCTTTAGATTTAGATGCAACCACTACACAACCTTTACCTGCTGTTCCTGCGGACACAGCAAATGATACAGCTACACCTGTTGATGATTCAACTGAAGATTAATTTTTTATAAAAAACAAACAAAAAATGCCAACTTGTGAGTTGGCATTTTTTGTTTCTGCAAGTTTGTCAGTTAAATAGCATTGGCACATTTTTAGCATAACGCTTAAGCGTTAACATTAATTTTAAAATTAAAAAATATAACAAAAATGGCATTAAACATTAAACCATTAGCAGACCGCGTTCTTATTGAACCAGCTGCCGCTGAAACTAAAACAGCATCAGGAATTATTATTCCAGATAACGCTAAAGAAAAACCACAAAAAGGAACTGTTGTTGCTGCAGGTAAAGGCACTAAAGACGATCCTATTACCGTAAAAGTTGGCGACACTGTTTTGTATGGTAAATATGCAGGTACCGAACTTAAACTAGAGGGTACAGATTATTTAATCATGCGTGAAAGCGATATACTTGCGATTATTTAATCAACTTTTTCATTTCCGTGAAAACGGAAATCTCATTAAACAAAACTAGATTTTTATTAAACAGTTTCCCGCCTTCGCGGGAATGACAAAAAATTATTTAAAAATGGCAAAAGATATAAAATTTGATATTGACGCACGCGACGGTTTAAAACGTGGTGTTGATGCATTAGCAAACGCAGTAAAGGTAACTTTAGGTCCTAAAGGGCGTAACGTAATTATAAGTAAAAGTTTCGGTGCACCGCAAGTAACAAAAGATGGTGTAACAGTTGCAAAAGAAATTGAATTAGCAGACGAGCACGAAAACATGGGTGCGCAAATGGTAAAAGAAGTAGCATCAAAAACCAACGATTTAGCTGGTGATGGAACTACTACAGCAACCGTTTTAGCGCAAGCTATTGTAAAAGAAGGCTTAAAAAATGTAGCTTCTGGTGCAAACCCAATGGATTTAAAACGTGGTATTGACAAAGCTGTTGAAGCTATTATTTTAGATCTAGAAAAGCAAGCTAAAAAAGTAGGTAACTCTTCTGAAATGATTAAACAAGTTGCTTCAATTTCTGCAAATAACGATGATACTATTGGTGAGTTAATCGCTACTGCTTTTGGAAAAGTTGGTAAAGAAGGGGTTATTACCGTTGAAGAAGCAAAAGGTATGGATACATACGTTGATGTTGTTGAAGGTATGCAATTCGACAGAGGGTATTTATCACCTTACTTTGTAACAGATGCTGATAAAATGATTGCTGACTTAGAAAATCCATACATTTTATTATTTGATAAAAAGATTTCTAACTTACAGGAAATACTTCCAATTTTAGAACCCGTTGCACAATCTGGTCGTCCGTTATTAATTATTGCTGAAGATGTAGATGGACAAGCCCTAGCAACTTTAGTGGTAAACAAATTACGTGGTGGACTTAAAATTGCTGCTGTAAAAGCACCAGGTTTTGGAGACAGACGTAAAGCGATGCTTGAAGATATAGCAATCTTAACTGGTGGAACTGTAATTTCTGAAGAAAGAGGTTTCACTTTAGAAAATGCAGATTTAACCATGCTTGGAACTGCTGAAACAGTAACTGTTGATAAAGACAATACAACTATTGTAAACGGTGCTGGTAAAGCAAGTGATATTAAAGCACGTGTAAACCAAATTAAATCTCAAATTGAAACAACTACTAGCGATTACGATAAAGAAAAACTACAAGAGCGTTTAGCTAAATTAGCCGGTGGTGTTGCAGTACTTTATGTTGGTGCAGCTTCTGAAGTTGAAATGAAAGAGAAAAAAGACCGTGTTGATGATGCATTACACGCAACAAGAGCTGCTGTTGAAGAAGGTATTGTTGCTGGTGGTGGTGTCGCTTTAGTTAGAGCGAAATCAGTGTTAGAAAAAATAACAACTGAAAATCTTGATGAAACAACAGGTATCCAAATTGTAGCTCGTGCTATAGAAGCTCCATTACGCACCATTGTTGAAAATGCTGGTGGCGAGGGTTCTGTTGTTATAAACAAAGTTCTTGAAGGCAAAAAAGACTTTGGTTTTGACGCAAAGACTGAGCAATATGTTGATATGCTTAAAGCTGGAATTATCGACCCTAAAAAAGTAACACGTGTAGCTTTAGAAAATGCAGCTTCTGTAGCTGGTATGATTCTTACTACAGAGTGTGCTTTAATTGATATTAAAGAAGCTGATGCTGGACACGCTCATCCTCCAATGGGTGGTGGTATGCCAGGAATGATGTAACTTCGACTACGCTCAGTTACCAAATGGTGAATTACCACAGATAAATTACTTGTACTGAATTCGTTTCAGTATTAAAAACGCCTCAATTTATTTTGAGGCGTTCTTCGTTTATTAATATTTTATAGTTTTAAGACTGGACATTTTAATTATGAAAATTAAAACTAGGCGACCGTTAAATTAACTTGATCGTAAAATCTTTTCCATTTTTCTGCCTTTAGCCAATTCATCTACCAACTTATCTAAATATCTACATTGTTTTGTTAAAAGGTTATCAATTTCCTCAATTCTATAACCACAAATAACACCTTTAATTAATTCTGCTTTTGGATTAACTTCAGCCTCTTTAAAAAACTCCTAAATGTCACTTTTCGATCTATAAGTTCTTGAATTTTATTATCGTCGAATCCAGTTAACCAATTAATTACTGTATGCAATTCTTCTTTTGTTCTCCCTTTTTTTTCGACCTTTGTAACATAGTGAGGATAGACTGAAAAAAATTTCATAGTCCTGATGCGTTCATTGTGTTCAGGTGTTGTTTTCATATTTTAGATATTTCAAATTCAATTATACCAAACCGCATAACCTTTTCTTCTTAACTCTAGAGCTAAAATTTCTTCCATTTTTAATGCATCTTGTCTTGAAGTAAGAGCATCTATATGGTTATATAAACTCGGTCTTAGATAAGAACCATATTTTTCAACAATATTAGAAGATAGCTTATAGCCTTTCTTATTTCTATAGCCTGTTTTATGTTGAATAAATCGCTCTTTAGGAGTTTTACTTGTCATACCAACATAAAGGCACTCTAACACACCGTTAAATTGTGGATTAGCTGCTCTAAACTTAGCGTTTTCAGTAAATACACGTTTTGATAATTCGATAACATAAATTCGATATTGTCTTTTAGACATAAAAAAGCAAATTACTCTTTATGATCATCTTTCACAGCTTCATCTCGGTATTTACAACATGGATGTACCGTTGCATAAGCTTCATCAGTAGCTTTTAAGGTTTTGGTGTCATGACCGACAGCAACAATACTGTTTTGTATAGAATCTAGATTTGTTTTACGCTCATCAAAAATGAGTTTTAATTCGTGGGTTTTCACATCCCAAACGGCAGACTTAACACCTTTAGTATTTAAACTTGCTTTTTCTATACGTGTTTTACACATCATGCAAACGCCATCAACCTCCATAGATGCTCTAGCATTTTTGTTTTGAGCAAAAGATAACGTTGCTATTAATACAGTTACAAGTGTTATTATTTTTTTCATGTTTTTCATATTTCAAATTTTTAGTTGTCATTACAAGGAGATTAGCTTGCACTGAGCGCAGTCGAAGTGTGGCAATCTTTTAAGTTGGAACTCCCAAGAATGAGATTACCACGTCGCTTTGCTCCTCGTAATGACGGTTGTTTTTATTTAATAGTTTCTATCATGAGATTCCTGCCTTCGCAGGAATGACAAATTGTTTTATATTCTAAATCGTAACCCCATATAGTATATCCCTCCAAAAATAGGTCCATATACAAAAGTAGAATCAAAATTCGCACCAAAAGGATCATTTGCTCCTAAAATAGGATTATCCTGTCTTACATTGGTAACGTTTTCACCTCCTAAATATACTTCAAATTTTGGAGAAAACACGCGGGTCACTTGCACATTTAACGTACTTAATGTTGGCGTATATTCAGGTAATTGATATTCCGAAGGATTTGAAACTGTTGATGAAAACCGTTGTTTATTTAACCAGTTAAACGTAGTATCAAATTTCCATTGCCTCCCATTATCACTCAATTGGGTTTCGTAAGATGCATTAGCAAAAAGTCTGTGTTTTGGAGTTAGAGGTCTTTCCAATCTACCAGAATTATAATCTGTTTTTACATCGTAATATTTATAAGCCATTCGTAAATCGAAATTTTCAAATGCATTATAATTTATTTCGGCTTGAAAACTGTTTGCAAAACTTTTTCCTTCTAAGTTATAAAAATTGACTTCTTGAGGATTTTCATAATCAACAACCACTTGGTTTTGAAAGTCGGTTTTATAAAAATCTAAAGTAATATCTGCTTTTCGATTAAAAAGATTAAAACCTTGTAAATAAGACACCCCATAATTCCATGCAATTTCGGGGTCTAAACCGTAAATATTACCGTTTGTACTTAAAACATTAATAGACCTTGAGGTAGCAAACATTTGTTGATTTTCTGCAAAAATATTTGCACTTCGAATACCTCGTCCAAAGGATGCTCTTAAAGCCGATTTTTCCCAAGGCGTATAACGTACATGTACTCTGGGCGTTACAAATGTGCCTAATAAATTGTGATTGTCAATTCTTAATCCTGCGGTTAAATTTAACTTATCCAAATTATCATAATTATACTCAAAAAACGCACCAACTGAACGCTCGGTTCTTTCATAATCTGTTGTGTTTACTAATTCATCATAATGGTCATAAGTATAACTTATTCCAGTTTTAATTTTATGGCGTGAGTCACTAATTATAGAGTTATATATGGCGTTTGCATACAAACTATTATGTGTAATTTCATATTGATTTAAACCAAAATAAGACTCTTGAATATGACTACTAAAAGCGGTTTGTACACCTAAACTTTGATATGGGATTTCTGGATTTACATAACCTAATTTAGCTGAAACTTCATAACGCCTTGTATCAATTTCGCTTCCCCATACTTCGTCTCCGCTCAGCACTGGCGCATTTGTCACTTTATCTGTTTCTGGGTTAAAGTCTACTTGCCCCGTTTGTTTTTCATCATTTAAAAATTTCAAATTAATAAAACTCACAAAGCCTTTTTCACCATTAGTGTATTGCCAACGGTTCATAACATTAATTTGGTTTTGTAATGGCATGTCTAAAAACCCATCGTCATTAATATCATTTTTTTGATCTATAATATTTCCATGAATGTACAATCCTGTATCCCATTTATCAGATACTTTTGTGTTAATATGAGTGTTTAATTCAAACCTTCCTCCTACGTTTGCGTATGCATTTACAAAAAGCTTATCATCTGTTGTTGGCTTAACTAATTCAGTATTTATTTGACCAGCAATACTTTCATAACCATTTACCACGCTTCCTGCTCCTTTTGTAATTTGAATACTTTCTACCCAAGTACCTGGAATAAAGCTTAAACCAAAAGCTTGCGAAGCTCCGCGAATAGATGGAATGTTTTCCGTAGCAATTAAAATATACGGACTAGTCAATCCTAACATTTTTATTTGTCGTGTACCCGAAACTGCATCAGCAAAGTTAACATCAATAGATGGGTTGGTTTCAAAACTTTCTGATAAATTACAGCAAGCAGCTTTTAACAATTCATCGCTACTTACCGTGAATACATTTTGCGCCTGCAAATATGATTTTGCCGTGGCTTGCTTTCTTGAAGTTAAAGTAATGGCATCTAAATCACTTCTTGGTTGTAACCAATGCTGGATCATTTTAGGTTCAGTAATAGTTAACGTATCGGTTTTAAAACCAACATAACTAATCACCAATTTGCTATATTCTCTTTTATAATCAAGAGAAAACATCCCGTCAAGATTAGTAACTGCACCCACGGATGTATTAAGCCAATATACGTTAGCTCCTGCTAAACCTATATGCTCATTTTTTTCATTAGCTTCCATAACCATACCTGTAATCTTATCTTGAGAAGACATAATTATAGGAAGCATTAATAGTATATATATTACATTTTTCATTTTTTATTGGGTCAAGCAATTTTAATTGACAAGCATTATAATCGCCATTATAATCATGATGGTATTTTCAATGAAGGTCGCTTTTGTCATTGGAAGTTTTAAAGCGGTGCCTAAACATGCACATTGAATAGATTTTTTATTTAACAATGTTTTAGTTACACCAATAGTTGTAATTCCTAAAATAATTAAAGTAACTATTAAAGCTGCGGGAATTTCAATTCGCATTAAAAACATAATGCCTAGAGCCACTTCTATAAATGGATATAGCCAACCATAAACCGGAACTACTTTTGCAAGCGGGTCGTACATTTTAAAACTTTCTGGAAACCCTTTTAAATCAAGTAGCTTAAAAAAGCTAAATACAACATAAAATAAGCCCATAAAATCGAGCATAAAACCATTTCCATTCCATGGTTTTATATTTAATAAGATTGAGGCTATAGTGATGTAACCGAAAATTAAGAACAACGGAAATAGTTGTTTTAATTCTGATTTTTCATCCGTTTGTACATTTTCTGTATTGAATATATTTTTGGGTTTCTTTTCAGAAATCTTATATTTATTTGAAAGTGCTTTTTGTAAAGTTTCCGTGGAAACATGCCCATTCATTTCAATTGTCACTTCCGATGATTCTAAATTTACCGATGCATTAACAACGTCTGATATTTGGCTTAAAGCTTGTTCTACCGAGGCTTTACAACCATTACAGGTCATACCTGTAACTGTATATGTATGTTTCATTTTGAAATTGTTTTGATTTGTCACAATTCTGTCATTCCTGCGAAGGCAGGAATCCAGATTATTTTGTTCTACTTACAATGAGATTCCCTTCTTCAAGGGAATGACAAAAAATCAATTTATCAAATCAAGAAAACTTGGTCTAAAACCTGAATATCGGTGACCAAATTGGGAGGAGAATAATCTTTATGTGGAATAATTTGTTGTGATAACCCTTCAAAAAGATTAACATAAACTAAAATAAATGATGAAATGAATTGTTGATTTTCAAAACTTAAATCTTCAAAGGAAGAAAATTTTAATTCATCTTGTCCTTTAACAACATCAACTTCATCTTTACAACAGGATTTTTTTTGAAGCATTTCCATCGTTTCCATACCGCATTTATCACTATCAGTAAAAATAGCAACATCAATTAAAACATCGCCACAGTAATGCTTTTCAACAGTAAAAGACAATGTTGAAAACAACACTAGAAACGCTAGTAAAAAAGAAAAAACTTTATGGAATGCTTGTTTTATCACGATGCAAAAATACGAAAAAACTAATTTTTAATTATCTTTTTATCTAATGTTTAACAGTTACGCCTTAAACTTATGGTAGTAAAACGCAGGTAATAATAAGATTAAAATTATGGGCTGAATTAAAAACCTACGGATATTAAAAAACAAATAGTAATCTTCTTGTCTTGGATTAATTACAAAATATAAATAGAGTAATATGAGAATACCATAAGCTACGACATATACAAAAATTGAAAATTTGATGATACTTTTATCTTTAAAAAACACATATAAAATGCCCAAAGAAATTAACGTATTTAATAAAAAACGTAAGGTGGTATTCAATGTCACTTTTAAAACTTCACGCCGCGGACTATCTATATACAAATAATCCTTTTTAAAAAAAGTTAAGTACGGGTCGTAAAACAATTCATTTTCAAAAAATCGAATTAAAACTAATAGCCCAAAAAGTATAAATAGCAATATGAATTTTGCGGCTTTATGCATCTTTTTTATTCCATTTAGAAAACCGATTCACCCAAAAAACCCATAATAAAAATACCATCCCATAAATAATAGCAGGAAAAATAACGTTGTGCAAAACTTCAGATTTTTCCGGATAATGATATAAGCCTAAACTTAAAAAAACAATTCGTAATAGGTTTACAGCATAAATTAAAACACTACCCGAAAGAATATAAAATAAGGTTGTTTTTAACTTTCCTGAGAATGCAATTATAAACGAAAAAAATAAAATAATAACACTTATGGAATTGCATCCTTCAATAATTCGAGCTAAATAAGTTTCATTTACAATCAATTTCATCGAAGGTTCATTTGGATGAGGCGTTACTCTAGTTTCATAACCAAATGTATTTAATAAAGCTTCGCTTTGCTTTGAAACTAAATTGGTCATGTAATCTGGATAGAATTTTGAACCGTCAGAAAATTGCAAATAAAACTTATATAATACTGAACATAAAATGTACACAAACAAAAATGTAAGTATAAATTTAATAACCGACTTGTATTTTATAAAAAGTGATTTCAATTATTTAAATTTTGTCATTCCCTTGAAGAAGGGAATTATTAATTCTTAAAACGAGTATCGAAATTACAGCTTTTTAAATACTTTTACCAAAACTTTTGAATTTATGATTTTTGAACAACTAAAATCGCAAGTAGAGGCTGTTACTGCAGATACAAAAACAGACACCAAAATGCGTCTTTTAAAAATTTGCGAATTACTTGAATCTAATATTTCATATTATAATTGGGTTGGTTTTTATTTTAGAAATGGTGATAAAGAGGAATTAATTTTAGGCCCTTATGTTGGTGCACCAACCGACCATACTATTATTCCCTTTGGGAAAGGTATTTGCGGACAAGTAGCAGTTAGTAATGAAAACTTCGTTGTTCCAGATGTAGCTGCTCAAGATAATTATATTGCTTGTAGTATTACGGTTAAAGCAGAAATTGTGGTTCCTATTTTTATTAATGGTGAAAATATTGGACAAATTGATATTGATTCTAACACTCCCGATCCTTTTACTGAAGCAGATGAACGTTTTCTAGAATTTGTTTGCGCTAAAGTTGCAGGAATTTTATAGTTGTTAACAACTTCTGTTTTTAGTTGAAAAATCCATCCTTTTTTCAACTTTCTCTACATGTTATTTTTAAAGGAAATAAGTACTTTTGCCATTATCAAAATTTTTGGCTTAAATAACATTTTCATTTAAATAAAACTAAACTAATGAGCAACGAAAAAACCATTAAATCGGCATTAATATCTGTATTTAGTAAAGGCGGTTTAGAACCCATTGTTAAAGAATTAGACAAACAGGGTGTAACCATATTCTCAACTGGTGGTACGGAAAAATTTATAAACGATTTAGGAATAACCGTTGTTCCTGTAGAAGATGTAACATCATACCCTTCTATTCTTGGTGGTCGCGTTAAAACATTACATCCTAAGGTTTTTGGAGGTATTTTAAACCGTCAAAATCATGATGGTGATGTTGCTGAATTAGCTGAATATGAAATTCCACAAATTGATGTTGTTATTGTTGATTTATACCCATTTGAAAAAACAGTAGCTTCTGGAGCAAGCAACCAAGATATTATTGAGAAAATAGATATTGGTGGTATTTCTTTAATTCGTGCTGCTGCGAAAAACTATGCCGATGTAATTTGTGTTTCTTCTGTTGATGACTATGCAGAATTTTTAGAGTTAATTTCTGAAAACAATGGCTCTATATCCGAAGAAGACAGAAAGCGTTTTGCTGGAAAAGCCTTTAATGTATCATCACATTACGACACGGCTATTTTTAATTACTTCAACAAAAACCATGATGAAGCAGTTTTAAAAATTAGCGAAACCAATGGTAAAGTTTTACGCTATGGCGAAAACCCGCATCAAAAAGGATTTTTCTTTGGGGATTTTGATGAGTTGTTTACTAAACTTCACGGAAAAGAACTGAGCTATAACAACCTTTTAGATGTTGATGCAGCGGTAAACTTAATGTTAGAATTCAAAAACGATGCCCCGACTTTTGCTGTTTTAAAACACAACAACGCTTGTGGTTTAGCACAACGTGATACCTTGCACCAAGCTTATTTAGATGCTTTAGCTGGCGATCCTGTTTCAGCTTTTGGTGGTGTTTTAATTAGTAATACAGAAATTGATTTAGCTACTGCTGAAGAGATTCATAAATTATTCTGTGAAGTGGTTATCGCTCCATCTTTTTCTGCAGAAGCATTAGAAATTCTAAAAGGTAAAAAGAATAGAATCTTATTAATTATTCATGATATTGAAATGCCAAAAACAAATGTAAGAAGTTGTTTAAATGGCGTTTTAGTTCAAGACAGAAATAATATTACCGATAAGGCAGAAGACTTAAAGAATGTAACTCATACCGCTCCTACTCAGGCACAAATTGATGATTTAATTTTTGCTTCAAAAATTTGTAAACACACCAAATCTAACACTATTGTTTTAGCAAAAAACAAACAATTGTGTGCAAGCGGAACAGGACAAACCAGTCGTGTTGATGCTCTGGAGCAAGCTATTCATAAAGCACAATCTTTTAAATTCGATTTAAATGGAGCAGTAATGGCTAGCGACGCCTTTTTTCCATTTCCAGATTGTGTAGAGATAGCGAAAAACGCTGGAATTTCAGCAGTTATTCAACCTGGAGGCTCTATTAAAGATCAACTGAGTATCGACTATTGCAATGCCAATAATGTAGCAATGGTTATGACTGGTACGCGCCATTTTAAACACTAAAATGAAATCTTTTAACTACATTAATCGATAAAATACTCTAGAAGTTATTTTGAAGCAAATACTAGTCGAATTTTGAACACCATATAAGCATTATATTTATTAACTTTTATTACATTTACGGGATTCGTTTTTCTAACCACTAAAATCATTTATAGCACATGGGCTTTTTTGACTTCTTAACCGAAGAAATTGCAATAGATTTAGGTACTGCAAATACTCTTATAATACATCTTGACAAAGTTGTTGTTGATGCGCCTTCTATAGTAGCGCGCGATAGAATTTCTGGAAAAATAATAGCTGTAGGTCAAGAAGCCAGTTTAATGCAAGGAAAAACTCATGAAAACATTAAAACTATCCGACCATTAAAAGATGGTGTGATTGCAGATTTTGATGCTTCTGAGCAAATGATAAGTATGTTTATTAAAAATATACCTGCTTTAAAGAAGAAGTTTTTCACTCCAGCTTTACGAATGGTTATCTGTATTCCTTCTGGAATTACTGAGGTTGAAATGCGTGCGGTAAAAGAAAGTGCAGAACGTGTTAATGGTAAAGAAGTATATCTAATTCATGAACCTATGGCAGCAGCTATTGGTATTGGTGTAGATATTATGCAACCTAAAGGTAATATGGTAGTTGATATTGGTGGAGGTACTACTGAAATTGCAGTTATCGCTTTAGGTGGTATTGTTTGCGATAAATCGGTTAAAATTGCAGGTGATGTATTTACAAACGACATCGTATATTACATGCGTACACAACACAACTTATATGTTGGAGAGCGTACTGCAGAAAAAATAAAAATCCAAATTGGCGCAGCTACTGAAGATTTAGAATTACCTCCAGAAGACATGAGCGTTCAAGGTCGTGATTTATTAACAGGTAAACCTAAACAAGTATCCATTTCTTATAGAGAAATAGCCAAAGCTTTAGATAAATCTATTTTACGTATTGAAGATGCTGTTATGGAAACTTTATCTCAAACACCTCCAGAATTAGCTGCCGATATTTACAATACAGGTATTTATTTAGCTGGTGGAGGCTCAATGCTTCGCGGTTTAGACAAACGTTTATCTCAAAAGACAGATTTACCTGTTTATATTGCTGAAGATCCTTTAAGAGCCGTAGTTAGAGGCACAGGTATTACGCTTAAAAATTTACCTAAATACAAAAGTGTATTGATTAAATAAAAGCATAAAATAGGCCTATAAACCATGCAACAGATTATTAATTTTATAATAAGAAACAAAACCTTTTTGTTATTCTTGTTGCTGTTTTCTGTTTCTATTTTATTCACCATTCAATCGCATTCTTACCATAAAAGTAAGTTTATTAATTCAGCTAATTTTTTAACTGGTGGCGTTTACAATACTGTAAATAACATCTCTGTATATTTCGATTTAAAATCTCAAAATCAAATTCTATCTGAAGAAAATAATCGTTTAAAATCTCTATTATATAATTCTGAAAACAAGAACGATTCAACTTACATTGACAGTGTTTCATTTAATGCGCAATACCGATTTACATCAGCAAATATTATAAGAAACTCATATACTGCTGCTGACAATATACTTTTAGTAAACAAAGGCAAAAATGATAGTATAAAACAAGATTTTGGAGTTATAACTAGTAAAGGTATTTTAGGAATTATTAATGAAACAAGCAATAATTACGCAACTGTAATTTCTATTTTAAATACCACGAATAGTATTAGCGCCAAACTAAAGAAAACTAATCATTTTGGTTCTTTAACTTGGAATGCTAAGGACCCAAGTATAGCGCAACTTGTTGACATTGCTAAAATTGCAAGAATTGAAATTGGAGATACTATTGTTACTTCAGGACTTTCATCAATTTTTCCTAAAAATATTCCTGTGGGTACAGTTGAAGAATTCAAACTTGACGATGCAGAAAATTATTATGAAATAGAAGTAAAGTTATTTAATGACATGACCAGTGTAGAGCATGTTTATATTATAGAAAACATTGATGCTAAAGAAATTACTAATTTGTTAAATCCTAACTAAATGAATAGTAGTATTTCTTTTCAAACAATCCGTTTTTTCACATTGGTACTTATTCAAGTATTAATATGTAATCAAATTAACTTTTTAGGATACATAAATCCATATATTTATATTCTTTTCATTATTCTATATCCAACGAAAAACAATCGTGCCTTATTCATTTTTCTTAGTTTTTTACTTGGCTTAACTATAGATTTATTTTTGGATTCAGGCGGTATTCATGCAGCTGCATCCGTATTTATTGCCTATGCAAGACCAATTTTATTAAGATCTGCTTTTGGAGTGCAATATGAAAATTATGCTGTTAAATTCAATACTATAGAATTCGGATCAAAACTAACGTACATTACATTTTTAACACTAATACACCACATCATTTTATTTTCTTTAGAAATTTTTAGCATCTCTAAAATAATTTTAGTCTTCCAAAAAACGTTATTTTCAAGTATATTTACTATATTATTATGCACACTAATAACGATTATTTTTAGTAGAAAAACGAAATGAGACAATTTTTACTTTTCTTTTCTATAATTTTAGTGGGTCTTTTATTTATTTCAAGGCTCTTCTATTTACAAGTATATACTTCAAACGAACATAATTTGTTTGAAGATAACGCCATTAGAAAAGTTTACGACTATCCTAAACGCGGTTTTGTTTACGACAGAAACGGCGAATTATTAGTGGCCAATCAGCCATCTTATGATGTCATGGTGATACCAAGAGAAGTTGAACCATTAGATACACTAGAGTTTTGTTCTTTACTAAAAATTAACAAAGCACAATTTATAAAATCTTATAATAAAGCAAGACACTACTCTCCAAGACTACCATCTGTTTTTGTATCGCATTTATCAAAAGAAGATTATGCCGTTTTACAAGAAAAAATGCGCAAGTTTCGTGGTTTTTATATTCAAAAACGTTCTTTACGAAATTATGAAACTACAATAGGTGCAAATGTATTAGGTTTTATTGCTGAAGCTAACCAATCTATTATTGAAAAGACCCCATATTATAAAATGGGAGATCTTATTGGAAAACAAGGTGTCGAACTTTCATATGAAAAAGAATTACGAGGTACAAAAGGTATTAAATTTATTCAGAAAGATAGGTTCAATAGAAATATTGGTCCCTATAAAAACGGAAAATTTGATACAATTCCTGAAGAAGGTAAAGACATCACCATTACCATTGACGCAAAATTACAAGCTTATGGTGAACTCCTTATGCAAAATAAACGTGGAGGTATTGTAGCTATTGAGCCAGCAACTGGAGAAATTTTATCGCTAGTTTCAGCACCTACATACAACCCTAATTTATTGGTTGGCAGAAAAAGATCTAAAAACTACACTAAATTATACAATGACACCATTAGTACACCTCTAATAGACAGAGGCTTACTTCGTATGCACGAACCAGGGTCACCTTTTAAAGCCTTAGTAGCTTTAGCTGCACTTCAAGAAAATGCAATTACCCCAAGTACAAGTATTTATTGTACTGGTGCTTATCACTATGGTGGACGAAAACCCATGGGTTGCCATTGTGGTGGTGGTAGACGAGAATTAAATATGGGTATTGCAAAATCATGCAACTCTTATTTTGCTAATGCATTTAGAAAAACAATTGATGGTCAAGGTGATGCCAAAAAAGCTTTGGATACTTGGAGTAAGCATATAAAAAGTTTTGGCTTAGGAAATTATTTGGGTTATGATTTACCTATTGGTAAAAGAGGAAATATTCCTGATGCAGCATATTACAATAAGTGGTATCCAGATTTTAATTGGGGAGCTACCACAATTATATCTAATGCTATTGGTCAAGGAGAGGTTTTAGTAACGCCTATACAACTTGCAAATATGACAGCAGCAATTGCTAATAGAGGCTATTATTACACACCACACATCATTAAAAACATAGAAAACGATACATTAGATTCTAAATATACAGTTGCAAAACATACAAGTATAGATAAACAACACTTTGAACCCGTTGTGCAAGGTCTTTTTGATGTTTATAATAAAGGAACTGCACAATTTTTAAGAGTTCCAGGAATTGAAATCTGTGGAAAAACTGGTACAGCCGAAAATTTTACAAAAATTGATAGTGTAAGAACACAATTAACAGACCATTCTATTTTTATTGCTTTTGCTCCAAAAGATAATCCTAAAATAGCTATTGCTGTTTTTGTTGAAAACGGTTACTATGGAGCAAGATGGGCAGGTAGAATTACAAGTTTAATGATTGAAAAGTATTTAAAAGGCGAAGTTACTCTAAAACACATGGAAAAACTGGTACTAGAAAAGAGTCTTGAAGAAGAATACGCAAAACCTTATTCTGGAAAACCTTTTAGAATTAATTATTAATGTTAAGAGAATCGCACAAACATTTTCGGTTTGATTGGATAACTATAATTCTTTTTCTTCTTTTAATAGCTTTTGGTTGGCTAAATATTTTATCGGCTTCTCATTCTGGAACCACCATAGACTATTTTGATATTTCTCAACCTTTCGGAAAACAGCTTATTTTTATTTTTTTAACCTTTGGGTTAATCATACTTTTATTATCAATAGATGCTAAGTTTTATGAGCGTTTTTCTAGCGTTATCTATATAGCATCTATGTTGTCTTTAGTTGGTCTTTTTATATTTGGTAAAAATGTTAATGGTGCCACATCTTGGTATGCTATTGGAAGTATGACTTTGCAACCTAGTGAATTTGCAAAAGCTGCAACAGCACTTGCTGTTGCAAAATATATAAGTGATTTAAATACTAATATTAATAACATAAAGAACCAAATACAAGTCTTTATAATTATCATTATCCCAGCTATTTTAGTGTTATTACAAAACGATACTGGTAGTACTATTGTTTATGGCGCTTTCTTCTTTGTTTTATTTAGAGAAGGTCTGCCAAAATATTACCTATTTATCGGTGTTTCTTTAATATTACTATCTGTTTTGTCTTTAAAATTTGGAATTACAATTACATCAATCATTACAATACTTTTAGTTATTGGCTCTAATTTTTTAAGCAAGAAAAAGCCAAAAATTTTACAATCCATATTTGTCGTAATCGTAGCCATATCTATTTCATTTGGTATTAAATTCTTTTATGAAAGTATATTAAAACCACATCAACAAGATAGAATAAGCCTTTGGTTACGCTTAGAAAAAGACCCCGACAAATTAAAACAGATGAAGCAAACATTTGCTTACAACTTAAATGAATCTGAAAAAGCAATAAGCTCCGGTGGCTTCTTTGGAAGAGGTTTTATGGAAGGCACCAGAACTACAGGTAAATTTGTACCAGAACAGCACACCGATTATATTTTTAGTACTGTAGGAGAAGAATGGGGATTTTTAGGAAGCGCCTTTGTAGTTATCATATTTGTATTGCTTTTACTTCGTATTCTGCATTTGGCTGAATTACAAAAATCACAATTCAGTAGGGTTTATGGCTATGGCGTAGCATCCATTATTTTTATTCATTTTTTAATAAATATTGGTATGGTAATGGGCTTAATTCCTACTATTGGAATTCCATTACCATTATTTAGCTACGGTGGTTCTGGACTTTGGGCATTTACCATTTTAATTTTTATATTCATTAAATTAGATTCTAATAGAATTAATGAATGGTAGTTAATAACTGGCATTTATTTACCTCACTAATATGAAAAATCAAAGCTTATTAATCATTGTAACCTTATTAATTTTAGGATGCTCTAGTACTAAAAATATTAAGCCAATTGGTTTTTCTTCAGAAGAGATTGATCTTATTTCTAATGCAGATAGTTTAACACCAATGCGTGTATACAAAATTACTAATAAAGAAGATTCCCTTTTACTCAGAACAAAAAGTAGTTATATAAAACCAGATCCAAACAACAAGATGTTACAAAACTTTGTAAAACGCCTTTATTCAACCGTGAGAGATAGTATGTCTATGGGAGTTGGTATTGCAGCTCCTCAAGTTGGCATTTTAAAAAACATTATTTGGGTACAGCGTTTTGATAAAGAAAACTTCCCGTTTGAAGTGTACTTAAACCCTAGAATTATTAAGTATTCAGATAAAAAACAAACCTTTAGAGAGGGTTGCCTATCCATCCCAAACAGGAGTGATACCTTAAAAAATAGAGCCTTTTCTATTAAAATAGAGTATGATACTTTTGAAGGAGAACATAAAACTGAAACGATTGAAGGTTTTACATCCGTTATTTTTCAACATGAAATAGACCACTTAAATGGTATTTTGTATCTAGATCATCTTAAAAAAGAAGTGATTGATGCTAAAACTAAAGAAGAAGAATAAAATAATGTTTTTTAGCTCTTAACATCCAAAGCATCGCGTAATGCATTGCCAATAAGCATAAATGCCATAACCAAACTCATAATACAAAAGCCTGGAATAATTGCTAAATAGGGTTTTCCAAGAATAATATAATTATAATGATCTTTTATCATAGCGCCCCAACTTGCCATGGGTGGTTGTGCTCCAATTCCTAAAAAACTAAGCCCGCTTTCTATTAAAATAGCAGCGGCAAAATTAGCTGCAGATATAACAATAACAGGCGCCATTATATTTGGCAAAATATGTTTTGTAATAATTCTATAATCGTTAAATCCTAGAGCACTTGCCGCAGTAACATATTGCATTTCTTTAGCACTAATTATTTGTCCACGTACTACTCTGGCAACCTCAACCCACATGGTTAACCCAACAGCTATAAACACTTGCCAAAATCCTTTACCTAAAGCTAAAGTAATAGCGATTACCAATAACAAAGTTGGAATAGACCACGTTACATTAATAATCCACATAATTATAGCATCTACTTTTCCACCAAAATAGCCTGCAATACTTCCCATAAAAATACCAATCATTAAGGATATAAAAACTGCAACAAAACCAATAAAAAAAGATATTCTTGCTCCAACTAATACACGACTTAATAAATCACGACCGTATTTGTCGGTACCAAACAAGAAGGTTTTTTGATTTATAAAAGACTTTGCATCATTATTTTTAAAGGTATTCAATGGAATTTCTTTTTGTACACCTTCTAATCCATCTGAAGCATATTCTGTATAAAACAAAGTATCGTTGTTTATAGTATATTCTGAAATAGGGACTTCAGTATCAGTATTTTTCTTCCCAAAAAACAATTTATCAACCAAACTTTGTTTTGCTTCTAGTTGAGATGGGATGGTAAGCATAGTTACTTGAAAACCTGGCCTTTTGGAATGGATAGCCAAATGCATTTGGTTGGCATATTGAGAATTATCAGGTGCAAAAACATAAGCAAAAACCGAAACCAAACCAACAAAAACAATAAACCAGAAACTAAAAACGCCCCAAAAGTTCTTTTTAAACTTTTGGAGCGCTAATTGTTTTAGTGAGTTTGATTTATGACTCATATATAATTTAGCCTATTTTTTTACCGTAGCTGCTACTTTTTTAATTGGATACGATGTTTTTAAATCTTCTAATACATTTAAAGCTTCCTCAATATATATATCTTGTGCTAAACTTTCATGCCAGCGCTCACGCTTCTCTTTTAAATCGGTAGTATCTTTTTCAAAAAGTGATTTTTCATAAGCATGCGATTCAAAAGTTAAGTTTGTTTTATAATCTGAAATGGCATCAAAACGTTTAGCCTCTTCTTCATTTAAATCTAATTTAGCTTTATATTTCTCATAGTTTAAAGAAAAAACAGTTTCGTCTATTTTACTTTTTACCCATTTCGCATTTTCCTCAATAAGGTTTAATTGAGGATTATTACTCATACGTTCTTTACTTTTATTAATCGTGGCATTATAGTCAAAATAGTTTTCCCAAGGTGTATAATCGGCTGCATCAATTTCATCGTATGGCAACGGATTATCTTTATCTTTTTCTCCAACATCAATAAAACTGAATCTACCAGGTACTTTTACATCACTTTTAACCCCCTCTAATTGCACAGAACCTCCATTAATTCTATAATACTTTTGTGTTGTTAAGGCCAATGCTCCTAAATCATTTGAGCTATTTCTCATGAAAGTATTAAGGTTTACAACCTGTTGTACCGTACCCTTACCATAGGTTTGTTTGCTACCAATAACAACTGCTCTTTTGTAATCTTGCATTGCTGCGGCCATAATTTCGGAAGCAGAAGCCGATATTTCGTTTACTAAGATTACTAATGGTCCATCCCAAGAAATGCTTTTATTAGTGTCTTTTAACACATCTTTAGCTTGACCTGTTGAACGCACTTGTACCACAGGACCATCTTTTATAAATAAACCTGCCATTTCTACAACTGCTGGCAAAGAACCACCACCATTATTACGTAAATCGAGTACTAAGCCTTCCATTCCTTCAGCTTTTAATCGCTCAATTTCTTTTTCTACATCTTTAGCTGCATTTATATTTTTATAATCATCAAAGTCTACATAAAATGCTGGCAAATTAATAACTCCAAACTTTTTGTCATCCTTTTTAACTACTGACGATTTTGCATAAGTTTCAACCAACTCAACAATGTCTCTAGTAATGGTAATATCTTTTATAGTGCCATCAACTTTTTTAACGGTTAATGTCACTTTAGTTCCTTTTGGTCCTTTAATATATTTTATAGCATCGTTAATACGCATGCCAACAATATCTACAGGAAATTCTTCATCTTCTTGCTTCACTTTTAAAATTACATCTTCAACTTCAAGCTCTTTACTTCTCCAAGCTGGACCACCTGAAATAAGCTCAACAATTTTAATATAATCCATTCTTTTTTGAAGTCTAGCACCAATACCTTCTAACTTTCCTGACATTCTTGTATCAAACTCCTCTTTACCTTTAGGTGCTAAGTAATATGTATGCGGATCGAATTCTTCAACAATAGTATTTACATAAATGGCAAACCAATCTTCACGTGTTTGGTCATCAATATAATCTTCAAAATAAATATTTAATGATTTAAGCGTAGATTCTCTAGCTTCTTCATCTATTTCCTCTGCAGTTTTCATAACATAAGACGGATCTTTTTCTTTAGCCTTTTGTTCTTGCGAAAAAATATCATCATAGTTAGAAAGCGTAGAAAACTTTAGTTGTTGTCTCCAACGCTCTTTCATCTCTCTTTTATTTTTGGCGAAAGGCTTATTTTCATGATCTGTATCGAATTCTTCATCAATGGTATAATCAAAAGGTTTTGATAAAATATCTTTATAAATTTCTTTAGCTTCTTCAAAACGCTTTAGCATTCTTTCGTTTATAACATTGAAAAAAGTGATATCAGAAGCTTTAAGCTGATCGTCAATAGTTAATTTATACTTAATAAAATCCTCATAATCAGATTGATAAAAATAACGTTTTACAGGATCTGTAATTTCAACGTAGTCTTTAAATAATTCTGCAGAAAACTCATCATCTAACTCAATAGGATCAAAATGTCCATTATCTAAAACAAACGTAATAACTTGAATTAGTGCTTTGTCCTTATCTGGGTTATTAAAAGTTTTAGAAGTAAAACTACATGACGCGAATGCCAGTAATAGTAAAAGTGATAAAATTTTATAATTCCTTTTCATAATTTTTTTCATCATTTAAATTTTCATAGCTTATAAGAAGCCCAACATTATTTCCACTAAAATAAAGAAAAAACTATGCCAATAATGGCATTTGTTACTAATTTTTTGTTAAAGCAAAGAATTTAAACGTTTACAGTGTAAATTATGTATTTTAGCGATGCTATTAGAAGATAAATATGACAAAGAAACCACTTATTCTTGTAACCAACGATGATGGTATAAACGCTCCAGGTATAAGAATCCTTATACAAGTTATGAATACCATTGGCGATGTTGTTGTTGTAGCACCCGATAGCCCACAGAGTGGTATGGGGCACGCCATTACTTTAGACTCAACCTTATATACTGAAGAAGTTAATATTAATAATGGTTCCCACAAAGAATATAGTTGCTCAGGTACACCTGCCGATTGTGTAAAACTTGCCATACGAGAACTTTTACCTAGAACACCTGATTTATGCGTTTCGGGTATCAATCACGGATCTAATTCATCTATTAATGTTATTTATTCTGGCACTATGAGTGCTGCTATTGAAGCTGGTATTGAAGGTATTCCTGCTATCGGGTTCTCATTATTAGATTATTCATGGAATGCAAATTTTGAAGCATCAAAGAAATTTGTGGAAACAATTACTAAAAAAGTTTTATCTAAAGGTTTACCAGATGGCGTAGTTTTAAATGTTAACCTTCCTAATATTCCTGAAGAACATATTAAAGGCATTAAAGTTTGCAGACAAGCTAAAGCCAATTGGGTTGAAGAATTTGATAAACGAAAAACACCCCAAGGAAGAGATTATTATTGGCTAACTGGAAAATTTGTTAATTTAGATGGCGGTGAAGATACTGATGAATGGGCATTAGACAACAACTATGTATCGATAGTCCCAGTTCAATTTGATTTAACGGCTCATCATTTCATAAATAATTTAAATACTTGGAAATTAAATGATTAAAAAAGATGTTTTTATTGGTATTTTTGTAGGCTTAATTGCTAACGCCATAGGCCTATTTATTACAGCAAATTTACTAGGGCAAGGTGATGATTTTGTAACCGTAATTAAAGCAGCCGCAAAAGAAGGTTTTTTGGGTAAATTGATAAGTTTAGGTGCTATATTAAACTTAATTGCTTTTTTTGTTTTTATAAAAAAGAAGCAAGATTATCGAGCTAGAGGTGTTTTATTAATAACTGTTTTTATTGCTGTTTTTACGTTTGTATTTAAACTTTTTTAAATACTATTTTGTCTCCTCGAGCGCAGTCGAGAGGTCATTATAAGGTTAGGTTTTAAAAAATTAGGTCTCGACTGCGCTCGACCTGACAACAAAAAAATGAAGTATTATATTCTTGCAGGAGAAGCGTCAGGCGATTTACATGGCTCTAACTTAATTAAAGCCTTGCGTAAAGAAGATACTAATGCTAACATTCGTTTTTGGGGTGGCGACCTCATGCAAGAAGCCGGTGGCACTTTAGTAACCCATTATAAGGAACGCGCTTTTATGGGATTTTCTGAAGTCATCATGAACCTCAGTAAGATTTTCAAATTTATTTCAAACTGCAAAAAAGATATTAAAACATTTAATCCAGATGTTGTTATATTTATAGATAACTCGGGTTTTAATTTGCGTATTGCTAAGTGGGCGAAGCAAGAAGGTTTTAAAACACATTACTACATTTCACCTCAAGTTTGGGCGTCTAGAGCTAGTAGAGTAAAAGCTATAAAACGTGATATTGATGCCATGTATGTTATTCTTCCTTTTGTAGAAGATTTTTATAAAAAACATGATTATAAGGTTCATTTTGTTGGGCATCCTCTAATTGATGGTATTGCAAATAGAGAACAGATAAACCCTAATCAATTTAGAAAAGAATATGCTTTAAGCGAGAAACCAATTATTGCTTTATTACCAGGAAGTAGAAAACAAGAAATTAAAAAAATGCTTTCAGTAATGCTTAGTTTGGTTGATGATTTTCCAGATTATCAATTTGTTATTGCAGGAGCACCAAGTCAAGATTATAGTTTTTATGAAACTTTTATTAAATCAGAAAACGTAAAATTTATTTCAAATAAAACTTACGATTTATTGAGTGTTTCCACTGCAGCTTTAGTAACTTCTGGAACTGCAACATTAGAAACCGCCCTATTTAAAGTGCCACAAGTTGTTTGTTATAAAGGAAGCAACATTTCTTATCAAATTGCAAAACGTATAATAACACTTAAGTTTATTTCCTTGGTTAATTTGGTTATGGATAAAGAAGTAGTTACTGAATTAATTCAAAATAATTTTAATAAAAAAAGACTGAAAAAAGAATTACAACACATTTTAAATCCTGAAACCCGTAAAAAACTATTTATTGATTATTACGAATTAGAAAAAGCTTTAGGAGGAAAAGGCGCAAGCCAAAAAACAGCCAGTTTAATTTACAATGCGATTAAGTCTTAATTTTTAAATGAAAAAACTCCTTCTCATAATTATTTTATTTTTGGCCTACAGTAGCTGTAAATCTTCAAAACGCATTAAAACTAAAAAAGAGAATACTTCAAAAATTATTACCAAAAAATCTGAGGAAGCTGATAAAAAAACTACGGCTACTATTTCTGAAGAAAAAGAAACGACCAAATCTAAATCCGATTACATAATTGATTACGCGAAACAGTTTGAAGGTGTTCGTTATAAATGGGGAGGCACTACAAAATCTGGAATGGATTGCTCGGGTTTAGTTTTTGAATCTTTTAGAGCATATGATATTATTTTACCAAGAATTTCCAGAGACATGGCCAAAAAGGGTAAAAAAATAACGCTTAAAAATGTACTTAAAGGTGATTTGCTTTTTTTTAAAACTGGCAACCGAAGAAATGCCATTAATCATGTTGGATTAATTGTAGATATTAGAGATAATGATATAAAATTTATTCATGCTACCACAGGCAGAGGCGTTATTATTTCTGGTTTAAACGAAGCCTATTGGCTTAAAGCTTTTCACGAAGCCCGTAGACTTTTATAAGATATTATTATCTTACAACTTGATGCGACTACTCAACTTTACAATTATAAAATTAACCCTTTGCCTTATTTTAGGGATACTAATTGGATTTTTCTGCAACATTACCTTAAACATCATTTTAGTATTAACAGCAAGTCTGTTAATTGCTTTATTAGCAAGCTACATTATTGCAAGAAAACAATTTATCAAAACCATTTGGTTTGGTGTTTTTACATTTCTCGTAATGGTTTCTGTTGGTATTTTAATTACTCATTTTCATAATCAAAAAAACTTTTCTAATCATTATACAAAACACTTATCTGATGAATCAGATACTTTAAAAACTATTACATTCAGAGTTAGAGAAGTTTTAAAATCTGGAAATTATTACGATAAATATGTTATTGATATTTTAAAAGTTAATGACATAGAATCTATAGGAAAAACGCTTTTAAATATAGAAAAAGGCACTTCAAAAACAGCTCTAAAAGTTGATGCTATTTTTATCACAAAAACTGATTTTAAAGATTTAATTCATCCTTTAAACCCGCATCAATTTGATTATAAAAACTATTTAAAGAAGACATATATTTATCATCAGTTGTTCATTTCGAATGAGGTACTTTTAAAAGTCAGTTCTAAAACACATACATTATTTGGAGTCGCCAATAGTATTAGAGGTTATATTAATTCTAAGCTAAAACTCTATAATTTCAAACCTGATGAACTTGCTATTATAAATGCGCTTTTGTTAGGGCAAAGACAAGATATTAGCGAAGAAGTTTACTCAAGTTACACCAATGCTGGAGCCATTCATATTTTAGCAGTTTCTGGCTTACATGTTGGTATTATTTTATTAATATTAAGCTTTGTTTTAAAACCTTTTGAACGTTTCAAGCATGGAAAACTTATAAAAGCTATATTACTTGTAGGCTTTTTATGGAGTTTTGCTCTAATTGCTGGTTTATCGGCATCTGTAACGCGGGCTGTTACTATGTTTAGTATTGTAGCTATAGCTTTAAACCTTAAAAGGCTAACCAATATTTTCAATACGCTCGCAATTTCCATATTTATCATTCTACTTTTTAAACCTTTATTTTTATTTGATGTTGGTTTTCAATTAAGTTATTTAGCAGTTTTTGCGATTGTTACCATAGACCCATATTTATATAATTTATGGCGACCAAAAAACTGGTTTCTTGATAAATATTGGCATACGCTAACAATTACTATTTCGGCACAATTTGGAATTATCCCAATTAGCCTATACTATTTTCATCAATTCCCAGGACTGTTCTTTATTTCCAACTTAGTTATTATTCCTCTTTTAGGAGTGGTTTTAGGTTTTGGAATTTTAGTAATTCTTCTAGCTACTGTAAATCTTTTACCTCAATTCATAGCATCAATTTTTGGTTATACCATAGGTTTAATGAATAATTTCGTTAGTTGGGTTTCTAGACAAGAAGCTTTTCTTTTTAAAGACATTCCATTTAACATACTTTACGTTTTTGCTTCGTATTTGCTAATTATTTTTGGTATGTTATTCATGATTAAAAAACGTAACATTTACTTAAAATTAGGGCTTTTAAGCATCATCATTTTTCAATCTGTATCGCTTTATACTAATTACAGTAAACCCAAAAACGAGTTTTTTATTTTTCATAAAAGCAGATATACCTTATTAGGAAACACAAACAATAATAAACTGGTTGTTTCAGATAATTTTGACAGTATTACAACTTCAACTAGTACTATTATAAAAGATTATGTTATAGGAAATCATATTAATAAAATTGAAAAAGATACCCTCAAATCAGTTTATCTACTGAACAACAAAAAGTTATTGGTTATTGATAGCTTGGGTGTTTATAATATAAAATCGTTTACTCCAGATTATGTCTTGTTAAGACAATCGCCTAAAATAAATTTGAATCGACTAATTGATTCTATAAAACCTAAGTATATTATTGCAGATGGCAGTAATTATAAATCTTATATTGAACAATGGGAATCTATTTGTAAAAAAAGAAAACTCCCTTTTCACCAAACTAGTAAAAAGGGAGCTTTTATACTTAATTATTAAAAAGAAATTAATTTACTTTAAAATATTATTTGCGACAGCTAACCACTTAGAAGAGCCTCCACGCACAAAACCTGTACTTCCAAGGCCTTTTAAATTAGTTTTTCCATCAGGTTTTTTTTCTGGTTTAACAAAATGAATTGTGGGATAGCCTCTTACTTGAAACATCTGTTGTAGTTGACCATTCTGAGCTTTGATGTTTTCATCTTGTGGGGTTCTTTTAGGAAAATCTAATTCTACTAAAACTACATTTTCATTAGCCCACTTCTCAAAATCAGCAGTTTTTAAAACCTCATTTTGTAATTTAATACACCAACCACACCAGTCTGATCCGGTAAAAAACAGTAGCATGTCTTTATTTTCTTTAATAGCAACATTTATGGCTTCTTCCATATCTGTATGCCAAGTCAATTTTTGCGCAAAACTATTAGCTGAGAGCACAATGGTTAAAACCGATATAAGTAATACTCTTCTCATTTATTTATAGTTAACCTTTAAATTCTGGTTTAAAAGCTTTGTAATATTCATTAAATTTTTCTTGTGTATCTATAGATTTATGATCATCGTTTTTAAACATTTTTAGATACAATTCTATTTGAGGCGGTGTTTGATAGCCCCTAATAGGTGCAAGAACATCTGCTTTTTCATCCATAAATACAATCGTTGGATACGCACTAATTTGAAAATAACTTGCTAAGGTGTGCGCTGAATTACGTCTATTTGCCAACTCTGGATTGTAATTAGGATTATTATAAGATTTCCCTTTATAATTAATCACTTCATTCCCTTCACCGTTAAACTTTACTGCATAATAATGTTCATTCACATAATCTGCAACTGCTTTATTCTGAAATGTGTTTTTATCTAGCATTTTACAAGGTCCACACCAGTTAGTATAAACATCCATCATTATCTTTTTTGGAGTTTTCTTTTGAAGTTTTAAAGCCTCTTCAAACGACACCCAATTAATTTCTTGAGCTACTGAAGTCATACTAACAAAACCTATAGCTAATAATAAAAATATTGTCTTTTTCATGATAAACTTAGTTACAAAAGTTGTTCCGAACTTACAAAAAATCCTTTAAAATAAGAATATTTCGATTATTTTTTCGATTAACGAACGCCGTGCATTTTTCTTTTCATCATTGGATTTAATAACATCATAATTATTGCTGCAACTATAGGAATGATAGTGAAAATCAAAAAGAAAGTAGAAAGTCCATATTCTTCAGAAATAGGATCGATATAACTTCCCGTAATTCCTCCTAAAAGATTAGCGATAAAATTTGCTGTAAACCAAACTCCAAACATTAACCCTACTAATTTCATAGGAGCCAATTTAGAAACATAAGATAATCCAACTGGAGAAACACATAATTCACCCATAGTATGCAAATAATATGCTATTACTAAAAACATTAAGCTAACTGATGCCGTTTTTGCACCGTCTGGTATTGAAGCAGATCCATATGCTAGTGCGGCAAAACCTAAACCTACTAAAAGTAACCCTATAGCAAATTTCATAGGACCAGATGGATTATATTTACTTTGCCATATTTTGGAAAACAATGGAGCAAATAAAATAATAAATAAAGAATTCAATACAGAAAACCAAGATGCTGGCACTTCTGTTGCGTCCATTTTAAATTCTCTTTTAAGCATCCAAATCACTATACCCCAAATAATTATAAAACTTATTCCTAGAAAAGTATTAGCTAATGCGAATTTACTAAATGTCTTTCTAAATAATAATACTAGAACCCAAGTTATAACCAACATTGGAACTACAGTTATAATAGTATTAACAATTTTAAAAGTCAGAGCTGCGTTACCAACTAATGCTCTATCAGTATAATCTGCAGCAAAAACAGTCATAGAACCTCCTGCTTGCTCAAAAGCCCACCAGAAAAACACTACAAATAAAGAAAATATACCTATAACAATCAATCTATCTTTAACTACTATAGAACTTTCTGCTTCTTCAATAACATCTTCAATATTATCACCTATTTTTTCTATACCGTCTTCAACTACATCATCAAAATCTTCTATCTGCTTTGGCGATAATCCTATTTTCCCAAATATAGATTGTGTAAAATAAAATTGTAACATTCCTAAAAACATAAAAACACCTGCTAATCCAAACCCATAGTGCCATCCAATATTTTCACCAATATAACCGCACAAAAGAATACCTAAAAATGCTCCAGAGTTAATTCCCATATAGAAAATAGTATAACCAGCATCTTTTTCTTTTCCTTGTGTTTTATATAATTGTCCAACCATTGAAGAAATATTTGGTTTAAACAATCCATTTCCAATAATCAAAAAGGTTAATCCTACATAGAAAAATATTGGAGTAAATCCTTCTAAAGCCATTGAGGCATGGCCTAAAGTCATAATAAAAGCCCCAAGCACAACTGCTCTTCTGTAGCCAACAAATTTATCAGCAATAAAACCCCCAATAATTGGAGTAATATAAACCAAACCTGTATACCATCCATAAAGCACCAAAGCATCAGCTCTTTCCCAACCCCATCCTTCATCCATAATTGAAGATACTAAAAATAATACAAGTAATGCACGCATTCCATAATAAGAAAAGCGCTCCCACATTTCAGTGAAAAACAATACAAATAATCCAGACGGATGACCTAATACTGTCTTTTGATTAGTTGATGAGCCTCCAAATTTAAATTCCATAATTTAGTTTTTAATTATTTATCCTTTAATTTTTGTTTTTTGTTTTTCCATTACAGATTCCTCAATTTTATCACCTAGTGTTTCATTAATAAAATTTGTCATTTTTTTATATAAATGGAGTCTCGTATTTCCTCCATAAATGCCATGATTTTTATCAGGATAAACCGCCCAATCAAATTGTTTATCAGCTTGAATTAACGCTTCTACTAAACGCATGGTGTTTTGTAAATGTACATTATCGTCTGCAGAACCATGTACTAAAAGAAAATCGCCTTTTAATTTTTTTACATGATTTATAGGTGAATTTTCGTCATAGCCACTAGCATTTTCTTGTGGTGTAGTCATATAGCGCTCTGTATAAATGGTATCGTAAAATCGCCAGCTCGTTACTGGCGCAACTGCTATTGCCATTTTAAATACATCATTCCCTTTAAACAAACAATTACTACTCATAAAGCCACCATAACTCCAACCCCAAATACCAATTCTACTAGCATCAATATAAGGTAACGCTCCTAGTTGTTTTGCCGCTTGAATTTGATCTTCAACTTCATATTTACCTAATTCATTTTGTGTTACTTTTTTAAATTCGGCACCTTTTAAACCTGTTCCACGTCCATCAACACATACAATAATATAACCTTGTTGTGCTAAATGCTGAAACCAGTAATCGTTTGTACTGTTCCAACTATTTGAAACCGATTGTGAACCTGGACCAGAATATTGAGTCAGAAATAAGGGATACTCTTTTGATGCATCAAAATTAGCAGGTTTAATCATCCACATATTTAAATCGTTATTATTTACGCGAATGGTACTAAACTCTTTTTCTGATGTTTTATAATCTGAAAGATTTTGAGATAACACATCATTATCTTTAATACTTTTAATTAAATTTCCTGATGCAGCACTATTTAACGAATATTCTGGTGGTGTTTTAGCACTAGAAAATGTGTTTATGAAAAATGAAAAATCTGCGCTAAATGCTGCATCGTTTGTTCCGTCACTTTTAGTTAGTCTCGTTTTATTTCTTCCGTTGAGCTTTATGGAATATACGTCTCTGTTAATTGATCCATTTTCTACGGATTGATAAAATATATTTTTGGTCTTTTCATCATAACCATAATAGTTTGTGACTTCCCAATTTCCTTTGGTAATTTGATTGATTAATTCACCATCTTTTGAATAATGATAAATGTGATTATAACCATCTTTCTCACTAGTCCAAATAAAACTATTATCCTTTAAAAAGGTTAAATTATCAGTAACATCAACATAAGCTTTATCGGTTTCAGTTAAAACTAAATTTGCTGTATTGGCTTTAGCGTTAATCATCCATAAATCCAATTCATTTTGATGTCTGTTAGTGTATTGAGCACTTAAAATATGAGCATCATTAGTCCATTTAATTCTTGGAATATAAAAATCATTATAAGCTTTATTTACTTCAACTTCATTAGTTGAATCATCACTCAAACTATATATATGAAGCGACACTAATGAATTCGTTTCTCCAGCTTTAGGGTATTTGAACACTTGCTGTGTCTGATAAAGCCCAGTTCCATATACATCCATTGAAAATTCAGGAACTTTAGTTTCGTCAAAACGAATAAAAGCAATTTTATTACTACTTGCGTTCCACTCAAAAGCACGAACAAACGCAAATTCTTCCTCATAAACCCAATCGGTAATGCCATTTATAATTTTATTTTTTACGCCATCAAAAGTAATTTGAGTGGTTTCACCAGAATTTAAATCTTTAATGTAAAGATTATTATTTAATCCAAAAGCTACTTTTGTGCCATCTGGTGAAAACGTTGGCTCTTGTACTTTTTGATCTGAAACAGATGTTATTGATCCATTGTTAATATCATAAACATAAAAACTTCCTAATGAAGATCGTCTAAAAATCGGCTCTTCTTCAGTAACTAACAAAACTTTACTTTCGTCTTTGCTGAATGTGTAATCTGAAAAATAATTTAACTCTTCAAGATCCTTAGAACTAACTAAAGTTTTAACTTTTTCAAGCGTTTTATAATCATAAATATCAATAGATGTGGTTCTTGATGCTCTATCAAAATTTAAAACGGAATATTGCTGACCATTAACCATGGAATGCAAAACATCCATCCTTTCTGTTCTAAAAGTGCCGCTCCAAATATCTTCAAGAGTGATATCCTTAGTTTGGGCTGATAAAATTGTAGTTAAAAAAAGACAAATGTAAAAGGAGATTTTCAGGTATTTCATTAAAATTTGTGTTTATTTCTCAAAATGATTTCAAGTTTACTAAAAATTACACAAAAAACCGTCAATATTAACAGTTAAATAGCATGCAAGTTCTAGATTTTCAATATTCATACCAAGAATAGTATCTTTGCAACTGTAAATTAAAATTTTATGAGTAAATCCATTGCTGGCTTTTCAAAACTATCCAAGTCTGAAAAAATTGATTGGATAGTTGAAACCCATTTTTCTAACACAGAAGATGCTACAAACGTTTTAAAACAGTATTGGAATACTGATGAAAAGTTGCAAAAATTACATGATGAATTTATTGAAAACACCATAACTAATTATTATTTACCGCTTGGTGTAGCTCCCAATTTTCTAATTAATAATAAGCTTTACACAATTCCTATGGCTATCGAAGAAAGTTCGGTGGTTGCTGCAGCTAGTAAAGCTGCAAAATTCTGGTTAGATAGAGGCGGGTTTAAAACAACGGTACTTTCTACTACAAAAATTGGTCAGGTACACTTCATGTATCAAGGTGATTATAATAAACTAAAAACGTTTTTTAATAGTGTAAAACCTAAACTTTTAACCGATGCAAAACCAATTACCAAAAATATGGAATTGCGCGGAGGTGGTATCTTAGATATTGAATTAAGGAATAAAACAACAGATATAAAAGGGTATTATCAACTTCATGTTTCTTTTGAAACGCTTGATGCTATGGGAGCAAACTTTATAAACTCCTGTTTAGAACAGTTTGCTAAAACCTTAAAAAATGAGGCTTTAGCTTTTAGTGATTTTTCTGAGCAAGAGAAAAATATTGATATCGTAATGAGTATACTTTCTAACTATGTTCCAAATTGTTTGGTTCGTGCCGAAGTTAGTTGTAAAGTTGAAGAATTAACCGAAAAAAATGATGTTTCGGGTGATGTTTTTGCTAATAAATTTGTTCAAGCCATACAAATTGCAGAAGTAGAACCTTACCGCGCCGTCACGCATAATAAAGGTATTATGAATGGTATTGATGCTGTTATATTAGCGACTGGGAACGACTTTAGAGCTATTGAAGCTGGTGTACATGCTTATGCTTCAAGAAAAGGAAACTATAGCAGCTTATCGCATGCTAAAGTTGAAAATGGCATCTTTACTTTCTGGTTAGAAATTCCTCTAGCTCTTGGAACTGTTGGCGGATTAACAGGTTTGCATCCCTTAGTTAAATTTGCATCAGAATTACTTGGCAAGCCTTCTGCAAAAGAACTTATGCAAATTGTTGCTGTAGCTGGTTTAGCTCAAAATTTTGCTGCGCTTAAATCACTTACTACTACTGGCATTCAGCAAGGGCATATGAAAATGCATTTAATGAATATTTTAAATCAGTTTGATGCTAATGATGAAGAAAAAACAATACTTACCGAGTATTTTAAAACACATACTGTAACACACAGTGCTGTGGTTGAAGCTATTAATGAGTTGAGGGAATGACTTCGACTACGCTCAGTCATCAAAAAAGACTACGCTCAGTCACCATAAAAAGGCTATATTCAACAAACAAAAACTAAATAACCAAATGAATATAATTTAAAATTATGCCTAAAGGGTTTGTATACATATTAGAATGCTCTGATGGTACATTTTACACTGGAAGCACTATTGACTTGGATAAAAGGTTAGATGAGCATCAAAGTGGAAATGGCGCTAATCATACAAAAAAAAGGTTACCAGTTAACCTTGTTTTTTTTGAAGAGTTCCAAAGAATCGATGATGCTTTTTATAGAGAAAAACAGATACAAGGTTGGAGTAGGAAAAAGAAATTAGCTTTAATAGAAAGTAATTTTGATAAATTAAAAGACTATGCTGAATGTAAAAATGATAGTCATTATAAGAAGTGGCTTCGACTACGCTCAGCCACCAAAAACCGACTACGCTCAGCCACCGAAAACCGACTACGCTCTGGCAATGATGAGCAACCAATTTTTGAAACTCTAACAATAAACAATAAATCTGAATCGGTAGCTGAGCGTAGTCGAAGCTATAGCAACGGAAAATTATTGATTACAGGTGAATATGTAGTTCTTGATGGCGCATTATCATTGGCTGTACCAACAAAATATGGACAATCTTTAGAAGTTGAAACTATAAATGAACCAAAAATTATTTGGAAAAGTTTAAATGAAAAAGGAGTAGTTTGGTTTGAAGATGAGTTTATCATTAATGAGATTATCAAATCACTAAAACCTAGCAATGCTATTTCAGATAGATTAATCCAAATTTTTGATGTTGTAAAACAACTGAATCAAGATTTTTTTAGCACAAAGACTGGATTTAAAGTGACTACAAAAACAGGCTTCCCAAAGAACTGGGGGTTAGGAACATCTTCAACTTTAATAAACAACATAGCGCAATGGGCTAATGTAGACCCCTATAAACTTTTAGAAAATACTTTTGGCGGTAGCGGTTATGATATTGCTTGTGCACAAAATAACACGCCTATTAGCTATCAATTACAGAAAGGAAAACCTGTTGTAAAACCAGTTAACTTTAATCCTTCTTTTAAAAATCATCTTTATTTTGTTCATTTAAATAAAAAACAAAACAGTCGCGAAGGCATCAAATATTATAATAATCATAAAAGCGATTTAAATTCTGTTATTTCTGACATTAATAACATCACTTTAAAGATGGTTGATTGTAACAACCTCTCTGATTTTGAAACTTTATTAATACTACATGAAACTATTATTAGCAATGTAACTAAACAAATACCCGTTAAGGAACGATTGTTTAACGATTTTAATGGAAGCATAAAAAGTCTTGGTGCTTGGGGTGGCGATTTTGTTTTAGTTGCTTCTAAAGAAAACCCTTTTAACTATTTTAATAAAAAGGGATTTGATACTATAATACCATATGATGAAATGGTGTTATAAACTTTGTCTAATAAAAAAGCCTCGTTTTCACGAGGCTTTTTTATTAGTTTTAGTTGAAATTATTGAATTTGTGTTTTAGCTCTATTATCTTCAATGTCAGCAGCTTCTTTTAAAGCATTATACAGTTTAGAATTAACAACATTAGATTTTCGCTGCTCTACTCTATTTGCAGCAGCTTGGTAGTTGTCTAAAACTACTGCAGGAGTAACTTTCGTTACTTGAATCATATAAACACCATTGTCTCCATCAATTAATTTTGAGGTTTCACCTTCGTTTAATCCAAATGCAGCACCAACAACAAGTGGTTCTCTTCCAGCACCAGAAATAGTTGGTGTTTTCATGTTAATTGCTGAAGCAGTTTTTACTGATGTATTTTCTGCTGCGGCTAAATCTTCTAAAGTTGTTGCTGAAACTCTTTCTCTAATCATTTCAGCTTTCTTTTCTTTTCTAATGGCTGGTAACGCAGTTGCACTAGCATCTTCAACAGACATTAAACCTTCTTTATGCTTAGCTACAATTTGCGCTATAACATAACCACCAGGAATGTTAAAACGTTTTATGTCTCCAACTTCTGCATCTTCTTCAAAAGCCCAACGTACTATTTGTCTTTGGTTTCCAATACCTGGTATGTTTTCATCTAAAACTTTAATACCATTAACTGGACGTACCGTATACTTACTTTCTGTAGCAACTTCTTCAAAATCTTTTTTAGCTACTGTGACTTCAAATTTTGAAGCATCTCTAAACACTTTATCTATTGTGGTTTCAGATGGCTCTATAGTTCTAGCAATAGTTCCTACTTGTACTGCTTTCTTTTCATCTTTTAAGCCTTCAATTTCTATAATGTGAAAACCAAAAATAGTTTTAACCACACCTAAATCGCCAACTTTTCCGCCAAATTCAAAATCATTAAATTCAGGAACCATAGTATTGTAAGGATGCCAGTCATAACGACCTTCATTTGCTACACTACCTTGATCTGATGAAAATTCAGTTACAAATTCCGGAAACTTAGAACGATTTGATTTTAAAATATTTAAAAGACTGTCCGCTTTTACTTTTGCTTCAGCTTCTGTTTGAGTTGTTTCTGGTGGTGCACTTCTTGCTCCTAAAAAAGGAATTAATATATGTCTTACTTTTGCTGAATCTGGTATTTGTTTTACAGCAACAACTTTTGATATCTTAAAAAAGTTGTTGTCTTTATAAGGTCCAAAAACCTCGCCTTCATTTAAATTATAAATACTATCTGCAACAGCTGTAGGTAAACTTGATTTAAACACAAAACGATTATCAAATTTTATATCAGATTCTGCTATAACGTTAATATATTCTTCATCATTCTTAACTTTAGAAAAAGCTACAATAGTATCTTTTCTTCCAGTTTCATCAACAAATCGGCCATTTAAATACGTGCTAAGTTGCGCCTGTATAGCATTTTCATCTTCAACACTTGGTGTTTCTTTAAACTCAACAAACTTAATATCTCTTGAGGCCTCTACTTCATATTTCTTTTTATTCTTGCTTATGTAAGCAGAAATATCAGATTTTGAAACTTTAATAATACTATCTGGAATAGAGGAATAAGGGATTTGCACATATTTAATATCAACTTTATTGCCTTCTAGCTTATGCTCTAATTCGCCTTCAGCTAGTGTACCAGTTAAACCAGCCTTAACCAGATTAAAATAGTTTTGTTGTAAAGCGTTGTTAGCAACTTGTTTTTCGTAATTAACCCAACCTTCATATCCTGCAGGAGAGGTTTCTTTTAAATTGGCTATATATTCGTTTAATTTATTTTCATCAAATAAACCAGCTTCATTTAAAAATTCAGGACTAGTTGCCAATGCTGTTTTTAATAAATCGCGCATTTGATCTTTCTCTACAGAAATACCCAACTCATCATACTGCGTTTGCATAATGGCATTTCTAACTTCTTGATCCCAAACTCGATTCATGACTTGAGTGCTCGTTGCGTTTGGTCCTGCTTGCCTTTGTGCTGCTTCAACTTTTTGTAAAAAGTCTTCACGGGTAATATCTTTACCGTTTATTGTAGCTACAATGTTTTGTGATTTTGCTGTAAGCGCATCACTATTTTTAAATAAATCTGCTAATACAAAGGAGAATAACGCTAAAGCTATAATTAAGATTAAGAATAGTGAACGTTGTCTTATTTTATTTAAAACTGCCATCTGTTATTTAAATTTTTATGAAAAATCCTTTTATTTGGGATTTAGCTTGTTAAATTGATTGTCTGTTGATTAGTTGACAAAAATATCGTGCGCGAAAATACCATTTTCTATTTAATAATAAAAGTAGAAAGATGCTTTAATTTGTTAAGTTAATCTTCTTCTAAACGTTTGAGTTCCACCATATCAATTTTGGTATTAGAAACTTCCAGAATTGTAAATTGAAAGTTATCCATTTTTACAATCTCGTTTTGTTCTGGAATTTCTTCGGTATGGTTTACTATCAAACCTCCCAAAGTTTCATAATTCTCATTGTCTGGAAGGTTTATTTTGTAGGTTTCGTTTATATAATCGACTTCTAAACGTGCAGAGAATTTATATGTAGTTTCATCAATTTTTTCTTCAATAAGATCAACAGTGTCGTGTTCATCTTCAATCTCACCAAATAACTCTTCTACAATATCTTCTACAGTCATAATACCAGAAGTTCCCCCATACTCATCTAAAACCACAGCTATACTTTTATGTCGTTTTGTGAGTACGCTAAGCACATCTTTAATAAGAACGGTTTCTGGAACAAATTCAACTGGCAGCATCATGGCTTTTATAGTTTTTGGTTTTTTAAACAACTCAAACGAGTGTGCATAACCCAAAATATCGTCAATAGTATCTTTATAAACTAAAATTTTAGTACAGCCTGTTTCCGTAAAAAGTGCATTTAATGTTTTTATGGATTCTTTAATATCTACCGCTATAATTTCTGTACGAGGCACCATAACTTCTCGTGCTTTAACCTCAGAAAACTCAAGGGCGTTTTGAAAAATTTGTATTTCGGTATCTACATCCTCGTGCTCTTCAACAAATTCCATTTGCTCACTTATATAGTTAACTAATTCCAATTTGGTGAAATATAATTGTACTTGGTCGCCTTCCGTTTTAAAGAAGGTTTTTAAAATTAAATCTGAAATCCAAATAACGAAGTCTGAAATAAAAGTAAAAATTCCATAAAAAATATAAGCAGGAAGTGCTAAAGCTTTAATTAAGGTATTTGCATAAATTTGAAAAAACACTTTCGGTAAAAACTCAGCAGTTATTAAAATAACAAGTGTAGAAATTATGGTTTGCGACAACAAACTCAAATCGTTTAGTGCATAGTTTACAAAACTATTGGTTGTTGGCAGTAAAGACTGAAACCAACTTACCAATACATCGCCCATAAAAAACCCGTAAATTACCAGTGCAATATTGTTACCAATAAGCATGGTTGTAATAAACTTAGATGGTTTTGCTGTTAACTTGGTTAATATTTTAGCAAGTAATCCTTCTTGCTTTTTCTCAATTTCGATATGAATTTTATTTGAAGATATGTAAGCAATCTCCATACCTGAAAAAAAGGCTGAAAGTATTAATGATAAGATTATAATGACGACATAAATACTCATTTAGTTTGATTTATCTCTATTGTCATATTTTTTTCTAAACTTTTGTCTAAAGAAATACATAAATATAGCCAATGCTGCTAACAATAAATAAGGATAATTAATTACTCCTGTTTTATTGTAAGTTGAAACAACATCATAAATAAATAATGCTGCAAAAACTAAATAAGCGTATTGAAAAATCTTGGAATATTTCATTTTGAATCTTTAAAACGCAAAGATAATTAAAATAGCAGCAAGAATTTTAATAAAAGAATTATTCATCTAGAGTTATCATGCCAGTAACTTCTAAAACTTCGGCATTTGTAAATTTGGAGTTGGAATCAAAACCATTACCATGAATAAGATCAAAACCTGTTCTAAACGTCACTGGCTTATTTGTATATAGCCATTCCTTTTTTTGATCATAGTATAATTGTTCTGCAAACAACGTATCGTTGGTTTGGGTAATAATTTTCACATTACCCTGTAAATCTATTAAATCTGTTTTATCGTAAACTATGGCATAGTCTGAAATTACTGTACTTTTTTTATTTTCATCATCAAACAAATACAAAATAACGCCATCTGTAAACTCATTATATGGAAAATCTCTATTAGAATAATCAAACATTTTTGCACTTAAAAGGTTTGCAGTTACTCTGCCTGAATCGGTATGTTTTAGATTAATGTTTTCTGCAACACCTATGGGCTCGTTTTCTGAAATTCCTAAATTTTGAACTTGCTTATAATTATCAATACACGAAAAAAACATAGTCACAGCAAATACTGTGACTATGTTTATAATATTATATATTCTATTTAATCTCATTTAATTATTAAGGCACTGTAACAGATGAACCAATCCAGCAACCAATTTTAATAACCTGACCTGAACAAGCACAATTAAAAATATCTGCTTTTGATGGTGCTTTTGCCTCGTAATTAGCAACTGATTGCGCAGAAGCTTTACTTAAAGTAGGATCTACACGCGCTGCTTTTCTAGCTTCGTCTGCTGCTAACCAATACACCGCTCTTTTATTAAACGTAGTATCTCCACAATCGTTAGCACTTGATGCATACATTGCAGCTATTGCTAAGTAAGGCCTACCGTTTGATGGGTTTAATTTTAAAGCATCTCTAAAGTAACCTCTGGCTTGACCATATCTGCCTTTCTTTTTAAGTATAAGACCAATTCTATTAGCTAATTTAGATTTTTTAAATGAATCACTTTCTAAATCAAAAGACTCTTTAAAATACCCGATAGCTTCATTTTCTTTACCATTTTTCAATAAAATAGTTCCAACAAAATATTTAGTATCAGCAGAAGGATCTGCTTCGTCATATGCTTTTACCAGTTTTTCATAAAGTGGGTCGTCTGTACATTCTTTATAATACATCTTACTAACCGCACGCTTTAGCCAAACAGAGTTTGTTTGATTAGCATCAAAGTCTTTATTATATAATGGAATTAAATTTTCGCAATTTGCTCTTTCACCTAATTTTTGGTCAATACCATCAGAAATTTGATCGTAAGCTTTTAAATAGCTTTCGTAATACTTTTTATATTTTCCTTCTTTAGAAGTTAAAGCTGTTCCAGCTTCTTCTTTTTCAATTAACTTATTAAGTTTTAAAGAATAGTTCTTTACTTCGTCTTCAATTTTTTCAACTATATCATCATATTTGTTAAATAAATCTGCCGCTGGCTTTTTCCCTGCATCATATAAATCAACCATCAAAGAAAAATAAGTATACAAACTTTTAGGGTTTGTAAATGTATCTCTATCTAACTTGTAAGCTGCATCAAAACAATCATACAATTCTTGAGTACTTTTGTGCATCGTCTCTTTATTATTGTATAATAATTGACAAGATTGCGCTGCATATTCGCCTTTAGGTGTTTTACTTGCAAAGTGCTCACCTCTTTCTTGCCATAGTTTTAATAAATCATTTAAATAAGCTTCTTTATCTGCTCCTGAAGCATTTTCTGCTTTGTGTTCTAAAATTTTTTCACCATCGGAATAAATTGCAAGACTAAATTTAGGACATTTGTTTCTTACAGCCATCCAAGGCTCGTAAGCAGCATCAAAATTTTTCGCTTTCACATATTCATGGAATATAGAAAGTTTTGTCATGCACTCTTCATCTTGTTGTGCAAAACCAAAATTTAAACCTATAAATAATACTAATAATAATGTAATTTTCGCTTTCATGTTAATAATTTTAAGCTGTTAGTCATATTTCCTTTTTTGAAACCATCTATCGTTCAAAGATAAACTTAATTGGAAATTTATGAAATTCTCTTGTACTAAATCACTGTTTGTTGTTCCACGTTTTCCAATCTCAAAACCTAAATTAGCATTTGATATGGCATTCCCAACTGGTAAACCTATACCAAAAGATATGCCAAACTCATTAATTGACTCTCTTACATTTGTAATTGGATCAATAAATACCAAGCCTGTCTTCTCATATTTAACACCTGCCCTAAAAACCGCTCGTTTAAAATAGCTAGAAAAAGAGTTGTATTGCGGAATATAAAAACCTCCTAGAGAAAACCTTGTAGCGTCTTCATATAAAGTTGTACTACTGCTATATAATACATTAGAGAAATTACTTGTTTTTTGCGACTCATACTCTACACCTGCAAACCATTTTCTGGGTTGTCCTATACCAGCACCAATTGAAAATTTAGATGGTAAAACTAAATCTGTTTCTTCTAAACCTAAAGCTGCTAAATCTGTCTGTATGGTGCTTACTACAAATTCTTGACCAACAGTTGTTGAACTAGCTGAAACTGTAGAAAAGGATCTTTCGTTTTTTGAGACCAAATTGCTCTCTGGTGTAAAAGTAGCTCCCGTTACTAATTCTAACTTTTCATTTAACATAGCCTTATAAGACACACCTATATTAAAATTTAGCCCACTTAAATCAGACCTATTATTCTCTTGGGATTGGTATTGTGTTAAGAAACCATCGTTGTCATATAAAAACTCAATCGTACTATTTTGAATATTACCGAAATTATAATGAGCGTCAACACCAATACTTAGTTCCTCTGTAATTTGATATCCTAAACCAAAAAATGCTTTATTAAGCCCACCTTGTCCATTAAATCTATTTAAAATATCACCCTCGCTGTCAACTGATTCTAATTTATAACCTACAGCGGTAAATGGCATTAAACCAAAACCAAAACCAAATTTACCTATAGGCACTGATAATGCTAAATAATCAAATGTTGATGATGTGGCATTGTCGGTACTTCTATTACTTTTTAAATCTACACTAGAATGCGAACCTCCTACTGTAAATTTTACTGGTCTGCTTTCCTTATTGTAAAATTCTAAATTATTTCCTGCATAACCTGCTGGATTTCGTAAATTCATATGAATACTATCCGTATAAATACTTAAACCTCCCATGCTTCTGTTTTCAACAGTTCCTTTAAATTTTAAACTACCAATTCCATAAAAAGAATATGGTGAAGCGGTACCCTCTTGGGCGTAACATTGAATTGTGAAAAAAGTAATAAAAACTATTACAAGTTTTTTTATCATGAGTTTGAATTAAATTGCAAAATATAATTTAGTCCCTCTAAAAGAAAATTAGAGTTGGCAAATATGCTACTTTTTAATTGTTTAGACAAGAAATTAGCATCACCGCCTGTTAAAATAACTGTTAAATCTGGATATATTTGTTTATATTCTTGAATAACCCCATCTATTTCCTTTAAAATGCCATTAACTATTCCCGAATGTATAGACTCTTCAGTCGAGTTTCCTATAATATTGTTAGGCATTTCTGTAATTAATAACGGCAAGTTTGCGGTTAAATTATTTAACGATTTATAACGCGTTCTTAAACCTGGCGAAATAGCACCTCCTAAATACTCGTTTTCTGTATTAACAAAATCGTAAGTTATGCATGTACCTGCATCAATGATTAATACATTAGCCTTTGGGTATTGATTAACTGAAGCGGAAACTAATGCAATTCTATCTACACCAAGTGTTTTAGGTGTTTTATAAAGGTTTAAATAAGGTAACTTCGTTTTTGAATCTAGAACCAATAAGTTAAAAGATTTATCTATAATTTTAATATCTTTTTCATTTAACTTTCCTACAGATGAGATAATAGCATTTTTAATTGAATTGTACTTATTACTTATTAGCTTAATACCTTCTAATATATCCTTGATAAGCACTACTTCTCTATGTATCAATTCACTGTCTTCAAAAACAGCAAGCTTTACATAAGAATTACCAACATCTATAATTAAATTCATACTTTTTCTCCAAAGGTTGTAAATTTATAAAACCAGAAATAATATACATCTTATTTAACATATTTTGTTAACAAACCACTGCGTTAAAGTCTGTTAAAAAAAAGTGAAGCTAAATATTATTTTTTCTGATTTATTTTGGCGAATAACAAAAATGAGTATATATTTGCAACCGCTTTGGCGAGGTACCTTAGCTCAGTTGGTAGAGCAAAGGACTGAAAATCCTTGTGTCCCTGGTTCGATTCCTGGAGGTACCACTTTAAAAGTTTACAAGCCCTTGATTTTTCAAGGGTTTTTTTATTAGTTAACTTTTTTAAATATTAAGCACCTGAAAAAAAAACTACCCTCTAGATCGTATTTCTCGCTTCATAAAAATTACATACGAGAATAAAAAACACAATAAAGTCAATGCCAATAAACCTGTAACTTGTGGCCAAACGAGTAATAAACTTTGTCCTATTGACAAGGTACTTGGAATGGCACCATGCATCTGCTCCATAGTCAACGGACCTAAACTGCGTACCGATGGCACTAAAAGCGCAGAGGTAATTTCATTAAACAATTCATTTGGCATTATTTGAACCAAATAAAACTTTAACTTTTGATAGATAAAGATCTTACTTTGTGAAGCAAATTTTGAGGGTTCAAAACCTTTAATTATTACATTCACAATTAATGGATAAAAAATTGTAAAAAACAACCATACGGCCAAACCCAATAACGCAGAGGTAGCAGGTTGTTTAAAACGAATAGAAAACATAATAGACAAGTTTAACCAAAAGGAAACATACACAATACTTAATACGGTATATATAATAATACGCATAAACTCTTCTGCCGTAGGAGGTATCCCCAAGGCTACTAAACCTGCTCCTAAAACCAAAAAGCTTAATGTAAAAAGCATGACACTTATTACAATTATTCCTGCTAAAAATTTAGCATTAATAATATAATCTCTTGGAATTGGTTGCGCCATAATACGACTTAATGTGCCTTTATTTTGTTCAGAACTAATAGCATCAAATCCTAAACTTATACCAAAAAGTGGTCCTAAAAACCCCACAAACACAAAAAACGAAGGCAGCGTTCCATCCGATTTTGTAAACAAATTCAAAAAAAAGAAAGTGCTTTCTGAATTATTTTCTGCTAGTGTTTTAGCACTATCAGAAAGCGTTGAAAACAATGTTCCTAAACAGGCTAATGCAATAATGGTAAATAGAATAATGAAGCGCCAATTTCTTATATGATCCGTAATTTCCTTTTCTACCATGACTTGAAAAGAAGCTAAGGACACATTAGAACCATTATCAGATTCACTTCTTCTAAAAAAATCAATTGATTCTAAGAATTTTATTTTAGATAACTTTGAAAAGCCTATTTTAAATGTTTTAGTATTCATATTGCTTTTTCTTCTTGAAAATATTGATGGTAAATATCATCCAGTCCATATCCTTTTTTAGTTAAATAACTAAGACCATATCCTGAATTCACAATAAGTTTAGATAATTCATCAGAAACATCTTGTTTCGATTCTATCGAAAAACAATTATTATTTAATGTCACTTTTGCAACACTTTCTATTTGATTTATTTTTTTTGTGAGATCTTTTAAATTATCATTTAAACTTGTCTTATTGTTTGTAATTCCTACTTGAGTAGTGAACGTATTTTTAGTAAACAATTGCTCTGCTAAATCACTAATTTTACCCTCTGCTAACAACTTCCCTTTTACAAATATCCCAACGCGGTCGCATACCTGTTGTATTTGATGTAAATGATGAGACGAAAAGAGAACGGTAATTCCTTTCTTTCTACTTAGCCGAACAATAAGCTGAAGAAACTTCCTTACACCTTCGGGGTCAAGCCCTAAGGTAGGCTCATCTAGTATAATTACCTCTGGTTCTTTTATTAACACATCTGCAAGACCTAACCGTTGACGCATGCCTCTAGAATAACTTCCAACCTTCTTATCTTTTGCATCTAACAAACCTACCTCCTCAAGTATACCTAAAGCATTTTTTTGTGCTTTTTTGATGGGGATATTGTTTAAACGTGCTATGTACATTAAATTCTGAAAACCCGAATAATCATTATAAAAACCTACATCTTCAGGCAAGTACCCAACTTTACTTTTAACTTCAAGTGGGTTTCTTGTAGCATCTATACCACACACTTTAACCTCTCCAGAATCTACTTCAGTCAGACCAAGAAGCATTAAAATAGTTGTTGATTTACCTGCCCCATTAGGCCCCAGCAACCCAAAAATTTCACCTTTTCCGATTGAGAGTGTCAAATCATCTACAGCTAGATGAGTTCCGTATTTTTTAGTTAAGCCAGATACTTCTATACATGTTTCCATAACTATCTTCTACCATACTTTTTAAATAAGTAATACATGGCGCCTAATGTTCCAACAATTATAAAAATACCTAGCCAGCCCCATAATAAAGGTGTTTTTACCAATATTCTTAGAGATGCAGTTGAAGATATTTCTGGTGTTTTAGCTGTGATTTTTGATACATAATCTCCTGGAATTGCCTTGTCATCTGCCTTTACAGTTGCATATACCTGTGCACTAGCACCAGCATCTAGTGATGGTATAGTATCTGGTTTCATTGAGATTTCCCAATTTTTAGGTTTAGACGTATTAAAAGTAACATTACTTAACCTGCTAGATCCTGAATTCTTTACTAATAATTCTATTTGCTTTTCTCGACCAGATGTTATACTAGAACTTAATAATCCAGTAGGTGTTGTTAATTCTATATCATAAGATCCTTTTATAACCACTTCGAGTTCTAAATTAGCAGAACTATATTTATTAGTAGCTTGTACTGGTATTTTATAAGATCCTGATTTTATTCCAAAAGGCGGGGTCACTTCAATAGAAATATTGGTTGTTTTTCCAGGTTCTATCTCAACTGCTGTTGCTTGTCTGCTATTGGGCTTAAAAACTACATTCCAGCCCCTAGAAACTCTAGCAAGCAATGAATACACTTGTTTTTCTCCAGTATGATTCTTTAATTTTGTAGAAAAATTAAAATTCGACTTGGAGTGTCCTTCCATATTAATTTGATCGGAAGTAAATTCAGTTTTAAAAGTTCCTTGTTCGGACACATCTATTATTATAGGAAGTACATCATGATTTTTAGCAATAACTTTAATTTTATAAGTTCCCTTATCAACTTTTGAAGGCACATTAATAGTTAAAGAGATTGTTTTTTTCTCCCCAGGAAGTACCGATATTTGATTAATACTATATCCGCCCGCTTTTAAAGAGGAAGTCCAATCTTTAGGTAATCCTAACAAAGAAATATCAACATTTTTTAATTGGCTTCCATAATTTTTAACTTCAATGGTATAGTCAATAGACTCTCCAGGAGGAACAGAAATATTTGTATATGGTGTATATAAAATGATTCCGTTGCCAGCCTTAACAGAAAAACTACTAAACAATATAAAAGCTAATGAAAATAAAAAAGTGCTTATTAAAGATTTATTGGTTGTCATAAAAACTATTTTATAATTATTAAATAAATTTGAAGAAATTGTCGTGGTTAAAATATTATACTTGGCTACTTTTTAATAAACTTATTTTGAAAAATCGCCCTGATTTCTATTCGTATATTCATGTTTGATACATCATTTATAATTTGGTTAAACATTAATTTAAAGTTCATTAAAATATGTTTTATCCCTTATACAGTATGATATCATTGTTCTATAGAGTCTATTTTCTGCACTGATAGGTAGGCTAAAACATAGTAGAATTTACCGAAGCTTTACATTTAACTTTTCTGTGATATTCTATGAAGCTTCGGAAAGTTTAAACATAGCATTTGCCTTATTATTTTTAGTAAGATGAATTTGTAAAGTATTGTTGTCAAATTGAGTTGAGTTTATAAATTGATATTGTTTATCAGGTAGGAGGATATCAAAATCTATATACTTTTCATCAATTATAAACTCAGACGATTTACTTCTAAAATTGAAAGTGTTTTTAGGTTGTTTTATTTTTAAAATGAGCCTACCGTTTTGAACGGTTATTCTATAATTTCCTCTTTTAAGAAAATTGGCTGAAACAAGAATATGAACACCCGTTCCATCTAAATCCATTTGGAATTTTTTAAATTTCAATGGAGGAAAAGCATTATTTTTAATCTGGTTATTTTCTCTTTTAATTTTGTTTATTGATTCCATAACTATTTTTTTAAATTGTACTTCAATATTGGTAAGCATTCGTATAAAGAAACAGAACGAAAAATGATAATTGTACTAAAAATAAAGATTAATAGAAGAGTAACTCAATCAATACTCTTCTGTTATGTGCTTATCTGTAAAACTTAAATTCAAAAAGTTTAATTCCTAAAAGAAGAATAGGAAAAATTAATCGAAATAACTTTTGGACAAATTGAAATTCCGACGTAAGCCCGCTTACTATAATACTATTTGGCAGTAATTTGTTTGCCAATCTTCCAATAGACCAAACTGAAAACGCGGGCGAAAAGCTGTTTTCTCGTTTAATAGATTGCATATTATTATTTCAAATTTTGTTAAAAATAAAAAAAACATAAAAAGGGCAAAAGTTAAAAAAAGTTAAAATTTTAGTTTTGAACTGATATTACAATCATACTAATAAGCTTAAACTTTAACACACTTTAGGAATCATTCCTAAAAGTTGTGGGTGTATATGTAAGAGTACGATATTTGTTTAAAAAAAGATATTGTATTGGATCCTTATATTGATTTACTTAAAATTCTATTACCAGAAGTACTAATTACCCATTTTGATATTACAAAACATAGTAAATAAGCTGATGTGCTCCATCTTTACTTTGAGGAGAAGATCAAGACTCCAAAAGAAATGTCTTCCCAGATAGTTATTTCGCACGGTTTTCATAAAGAAATAACTATTCAAGATTTCCCTATTAGAGGAAAGAAAGTTTTTCTACATATAAAACGTCGTCGTTGGTTAAATAAGAACACCAATGTTGTACAGCATAGAGACTGGAACTTAGTAGCACAGGGAACTCGAATGACCGTCGAGTTTGCTGCTTTTTTAAAAGTACTTGATCACTACCAAAGCTAATGACTGCCACACAATTGGTGGTTTTTATGGGGTTGATGGTAAAAAATTACAACGTCAGTATCGTGATTATTTAAGTGAATTTAAACAATGGAAAGACAAACCACATGCTAAAGAATGGTTAGTGTTTCCACAAAATATAGGCAAGCGTTTATCTATTGATGAAACTGCGCTCTCCAAAGGAGAACTCTATACTATTGTTACCAACAAAAGCGCCAAAGGAAAGAAAGGAGCTATTGTTGCTATTATGGCAGGAACTAAAGTTGAACCTATTATTGAGCAACTTCTCAAAATACCGTACTCTAAAAGAAGTAAGGTCAAAGAAATCACATTGGATATGGCTAATTCCATGAAGGTCATTGTTAAAAAGTGTTTTCCTAAGGCAATTCAAGTAACCGATAGATTCCATGTCCAAAAACTAGCTTTAGAAGCCCTACAGGATATTAGAATAAAGCATCGGTGGGAAGCAATAGATCAAGACAATGATCAGATTAAAGAGGCAAGAATCAAGCAAAAACAGTATCAACCTGAAATATTCAGTAATGGAGATTACTAGAAAACAATTATTAGCTAGAAGCAGATACTTACTCTACAAAGCTCCAAACAACTGGACAGAAAATCAATATATAAGATCTAAAATATTATTTGATCAATACCCAGATATTAAAATAGGGTATAATTTAGTGCAAGGTTTAAGAAATATATTTAACACAGCAACTTCTATAGAGACTGCTTATACCAAATTAGCACATTGGTATAAAAATTTAGAGCAAACTGGGTTCAAAGCTTTTAACACCATTGCAAATACGATAACTCTAAACTACAGATCTATATTAAATTACTTTATAAACAGAAGCACAAATGCATCTGCAGAATCATTTAATGCAAAAATTAAAGCTTTTAGAGCTCAGTTTAGAGGTGTGAAAAATATAGAATTCTTCCTATTTAGATTAACTAGAATTTTTGCTTAAACACAACAATTTGTCTTGATCCATAAAAAGGGCAAAAGTTAAAAAAAGTTAAAATTTTAGTTTTGAACTGATATTACAAACATACTAATTAGCCTAACTTTTAACACACTTTAGCTACCCCCTATCCAACAAAATAGCTTTGTGCAAAATTCAAAACAAAAAAAGAGTCTAACTACATAATGTAATTAGACTCTCTAAAAAAGGCAACGACCTACTCTCCCACAAATGCAGTACCATCGGCGCTAATGGGCTTAACTTCTCTGTTCGGAATGGTAAGAGGTGAGCCCCATCGCTATAACCACCTTAAATTTTAAGTTAAAAGTTTAAAAGCAACAAGTTAAAAGTTTTTACCACTTTTAGCTTATACCTTATAGCTTTTAACTGCAAGCTTTTTCTTGCAAATATCTTAACATATTGAAAAGTCTCTAAGAGACAATAGACACATAATAAATAATAATTGTATTGAACTTAATAAAA
>CANMSN010000002.1 GCA_947500585.1 uncultured Flavobacteriaceae bacterium
TATATTTGAAAAAAGGGTTCTGCTTTAAAAAAGCCAAACCCTATATTTATAACTTACACACTTTACGGGATAGTGTCTTTTAAAACCTAAGAATGTAACTATTCTTTAAACCAGCTAGAATACTTTATATAATTATCGGCAATTCTATTAATTTCCCCAGAAATTAATTCTTCGCTAATATCTTTTACTTTTTTGGCAGGTACACCTGCATAAATACTCCCTGCTTCTACCCTAGTATTTTTAGTAACCACAGCTCCTGCAGCAATTATACTATTGCTTTCAACAACACAGTCGTCCATAATAATACTTCCCATACCAACTAAAACATTATCATGAATAGTACACCCATGTACAATGGCATTATGACCTATAGACACATTATTACCAATAGTAGTTGGCGATTTTTGAAAAGTGGCATGAATCACGGCACCGTCTTGCACATTAACCTTATCGCCCATTTTTATATAATGCACATCACCACGAATTACGGTACTAAACCAAACACTGCATTGCTTTCCCATAGTAACATCACCGACAATTGTAGCATTTTCGGCCACATAACAATCATCTGGTATGATGGGCGATTTTCCGTTTACTGGTTTTATTATTGGCATATTTTATTTTTATTAATTATCAAAATACCAATTAAACAAATCGGTTCTAAGCCCGAAATTAAACCAAACCGTATCACTTTTAAATGTTGATGTTGTTATAGCGTCTGGGTTAAAGTTTCTAACTGTAATATCTGTAAATAACTTTAAATTTGAAGCCGTATTTATAATATAACCCGCTTGAAGGTTTCCGTTAAAAATACTAGCCTTATTTCCTTGTCCTATTTCAACTCCCGTATCAAAAGGTCTGTCGTTATAATTTCGGTATATGTCACCACCATAACTAAAATTATCAGTGCCATCATTAAAATCTAAACCTCGTACGCCAAAAACAAGTTTTGCATCAGCAAACCAACGTTTATAACGATAACGCCCTATTAGTATAGCTTCGCTAAAGTTTGCGCCCCATAAATGTGCCATTGGTTGATTAGCATTCGCATAGTTTAATACAATGGTATTGTGTGAATACGTAAAAGGTCGTACTCTATTATATTCAAACTGTAGTAATAAATTATCCACTTTAAAAGCATTGAAATACTTAACACCTATTTGGTATCCAAACTTATTTTTCCAGCTTTTTTCCCCTGCTTTTACATCATTTAAAGAAAATTCATCTAAAATAAATTGGCTGTATATATTAATATTATCATTCCATTTATATTTTGCTGAAGCTCCTAAAATGGCATTTCCAGAAGCTTGCCCTGTTTGAAACTCAATAGCTCTATAAAAAATAACGGGATTTAAGTAGTTAATATCAAAACCTCTATCATTTGTATCTCGCCACATTACAGACTCAAACAAGCCTAAGTTAAAACGTTTAGATACATTCCAACTTAAATAATGGTTTGCTATATATTTAGTTAAAAACGAACCATCTTCGGTTACTTCTGGACGCATATCTCGTAACCACATCCATGTATTGGTATATTTTATTTTCCAGAATTTAGTATTTAATTTTAAAAACGGATGTGGACTCGTAACATCACTTAGCAATAATGAACGGTACCCATCACCAATAAAGTTTTTACCATGTCCAAATTGGATATTAATAAATTTTGCTGGAGCATAAGATAAATACCCTTCAGCAACAGGGTAATCATAAGAATCTGTTTTAAAGCGTTTACCAATACCACGACCCGGAATAATGGCTGGATCTGGCCCAAAAGCTTTTAAACTTTCTGAGTAACGGTTTACATAATCTGCAAATCGTCCTTGACTTTCAAAAACTGATGCAAAAAAGCTGAATTTTTCACCCAAACCACCTTGTACGTAAAATCCTCGAGTATTATTATATGTTGAACTGAAATCTGCTTCGGTATCTTTACCTACTTGCAAGTCTAAAATAGGATCTACGGTAAACCAATAGTCTTTCCCTTGTATTTGTACTAAATGTTCGTTCCAAAGTTTTCTTCCCGCCCAGGTTTCAGTATCTTTTTCTAAACGCTCTTTTTCTGCATTAAAATCATAATAATTAGCAACGTCTTCATATACAAAAGGTTTAGATGCTGTATGGCTATTTGTACCTACAAGATTCATGCTTCTATCGAATCTTGAATAATCACTGTGTGTAAACTGAATATTTAATTGACTTGATAATGCCTTATTTTCAAAAACTTGCAAATCATTATTCACCTTATCAAATTCGGCTTTTGCTTGTTGCTCTATTTTAGAGATTTCATTCTCTTTTGCTAAATCTTGAGTAGTAGCTGTTTGGTCAACTAATGGTATTTTAATAGGAATAGAATACTGCTTATAAGTTGCTCTTCCATTATAAGTAGCTGGTTTTATTTTAGGAAACGTTGCAAAAACACTTTTAGCTTCAGTTTTAAGCTCATCATACATAGCATCTACATAAACAACCCTAAACTGCCCTGTAGTATCTACTTCAAAAAGAATAACAACCTCACCCTTATAATTTTCATCTAAAGCTTTTTGAGGTACTTTAAAGTTCTCATAAATGTGATTAAATACACTATTATCAAAACACTGCTGCAACGCATCTATTTTTACACCATCACAGTTAGGAAAAACTGGTGCTTTTTCATAGTAAGAATTATTTTGACTGTAACTGTTATATTGAACTAAAAGTAGGAGTAGAACAATGAATTGCTTCATGATTTTATAATATGAATTGATTTAAAAGCGAAAGATACTATATTTTGATAAGACCTATAAAAAAACCGTTATCAATAAAAAGAATAACGGTTTTTAGAATTTTAAATTATGTGCTTTTTACTACTGAACTTGAAATACAATAGGTAAACTGTAAATAACCCCCACATTTTTATCGCGTTGTTTCCCAGGAATCATTTCTGGTATTTTATCTATGACACGTTGAGCTTCTTTTTCTAATTCAGGATGCGTGCCTCTTGCCAGAATTTCAGTAACCTGACCAGTTTTATCAATTTTAAATTGTGTACGGATAACCTGTTTTCCAGATAATCCTAGTTCACTAGCTAAATTTACATCAAACTTTCTTTGAACTAGCTTCGTTATTTTTTCAGACATACATTTACGTTTATCATCATTCGTCTTTTTATTTTCGCAACCTGGATAGATTGGAACTACTTCAACATTTACAAATGGAACATCTACATCAACGGGAGGTTCATTAATTAAACCACTGAAATCTGGATCTACATCTGGTGTATTAGTTTCTGGCTCAACAAAATTTTCAAGTAATCTATCTAGCTCTTTATCATCTGGGACTTCCTTAAACTTATTTGTTTGTTTTACTTTCTTCTGTTTTATTGGTTCTTCAACGGTTGGCTTAATAGGTTTAATTAAAGGAATATCAATGTCGTCTGGTTCAACTGGTGGTCTACCTTCTACATAATTAGGAATATTAGTTTCAAACGTCATTTCAAACAGTCCATAGGAAAATAGTAAACAAACAATAAGCCCAATCTGAAAGTAAAGAGTTGAGTTTTTTTGTAAATTTGCATCATGCTTTTGTGATTTTTTCACGATTTGCTCATTTTGCCGAATGAGTTCGTGAGTTTTCTTTGGATTACTCATAATTATTATAGTTTATATGTTAATATTATGAGGAAGTCACAATAAGTGTACCAAAAAAGAAATCCCGTTACATTAATGTAACGGGATTTTATGCTTCGACTTCGCTCAGCAACCATTAAACTTCACTTAAGTAATAAATTTAACTTTATTGAATAGTTAGAATCAGCGAGAATTAATCTTGTACTTGAAAAATAATTGGTAACGAATAAGGTACAGTTACCGCTTTTCCACGTTGTTTACCTGGTTGCATTTTTGGTAATAAACCAATAACACGAGCGGCTTCTTTTTCTAACCCTGGGTGAGGTGCTCTTGCACGAATACCCGTAATATTTCCTGTTTTGTCAATTTTAAATATTACATTAATACGTTGTCTTCCTGTTAAACCTAAATCTGAAGCTAACTCTGTATTGAACTTTTTATTTACAAATGCAGCTATCTTTTTAGACATACAATCTTTCTTAGCTTGATTACTTCCCTTTTCACATCCTGGGAAAACAGGTACATTTTCAATAACTGCGAAAGGAACCTCTATATCCTCATCAACTTCGGCAACGACTACTTCTTCTACTTCAACGATTTCAGTTTCTTGATCTGCTTCTGTAGACTCAATTACTGTTTCCTCAACTTCTTCTTCATCCTCAACGACTTCAATAACTTCTGGAGCAGCTGGAGGTGGCGGTGGAGGTGGCGGGGTAATTTGTTGTTGAGTTAATGGAATTTCTTCATCATCTAACTCATCTAAGTTTAACTGTCCAATATCAATATCAGATTTATCGTATGTTTTATAATTGATAGCATAATTTGTTAAAAACAACATTAAAGCTAAACCAATTGCGAAATAAAGTGAACTATTACGTCCAACATTTGCTTTAGGATTTTTTTTAGGTTCCATAATTTTTATTGTTTTACTACAGGATTGCTAAAGTAACTATTTATTTACTAAAAAAGCAAGCCTTTATATTTTTTTATCGTCAAAAATACTTTTTAAAACGAATACCAAAACAACTAGAATCACTCCAGATGTGTTGGCTACAATATCATAAACATCTAATGATCTGTATACCGTAAATGTCCCTTGTAATACTTCAATAAGTATACCAAAAACAACAGAAAGTATTGCAGCATAGACAATTGCTTTACTTTTTTTTAATTTAAAATAATAAACAAAAGCACTAAACCAAAAAAGAGTTAATACAGAGTACGCTAAAAAATGAAATATTTTATCGCCATAATCAACACCCATATCAGGCACATTTTTAAGCTTAATTAGGCTCATAAAGACCAAAGTAGCTGAGTAAATTACAGCAATAATTAATGCTAATTTTTTAAGCAACAATTAAAGCTTTATAGTCTTCGGCAGTCATCAAACCATCTACTTCAGATAAATCTGAACACTTTACTTTTATCATCCAACCAGCTCCATAAGGATCACTATTTACTTTTTCTGGCTCATCTTCAAGTGTTTCATTAAACTCAATAATTTCGCCTGATAGTGGTAAAAATAAATCTGATACGGTTTTAACGGCTTCTACGGTTCCAAAAATTTCTTCAGCTTCTAAAGTTTCGTCAAGTGTTTCAACTTCAACGTATACAATATCACCTAATTCACTTTGAGCAAAATCTGTGATACCAATAGTAGCAACATCTCCATCTATTTTTATCCATTCGTGATCTTTAGTATATTTTAATTCTGATGGTATATTCATGTTTTTTATAGGGTTAGTTTTTCACAAATGTATTTATTCAAATTTAGAATTCAAATAGTTATTTATTAATTCCCGAAATTATATCTAATAGTTAATCCAGATCTAATGGTAGTCAGCGGAAATGCCGTAGATATTGCATACTCAGAGAAAGAATAATCAAAATAGAAAATACCTGTTAAGTTTTTACTAAACGCATAATCTGCAGTATATTTTAAGCCCCAAATGGTTTGTCCGGAAGTTACTTGATTGTTTTCTAAATCTAAATATCTAATAATTGTTTTATTATCTCTTACAGAAACATCTGCTTTCATGTTTAAGTCGCTAACAATACGTTTACTTGGACCAGCTAAATTTGAACGAATACGCAAATCCTTAATTCTATAACCTAAGCCTAAGGTATATTCGTTTCCTAAAATTTCGGTCATTAAGTTGTTATCAAAACTTAGCGACAGCATTCTGTCTTTTCTAACTTCTGCCAGAATTTTAATGGAATTATTCATTTCCATATCTATCCTGACTAGTGGACTAAAGGTTTCTGTTAAGTTAATATTACTGAATAAACGTTCGTTTTTAAAATTACCTCCTTGATCTAACGCTTCAGGATCTTTACCATCATAATCTAAATTGGTTTGAAATTGATTAATAGTATATGTTGAACGATATCCATGTGTTAGTGAAAAACGTTTAAAACGCTTTTTAAACCAAGCAAACTTCATGAAACCCGTATATTTTAAATCCCAGTTAGGAATAGGAACATCCCTAAATGCACTTGTTTTTACTTTATTAGCATCTTGCCCAGAATAAGCTGCTAAAAATGCTGGTAATAGTACCTTTTGATTTGTTTTACCAAAACCAACTGGATAACCTTCTAAATCTCTAAAATAAGTTCTATTTCCATAAAATTCTTCAGCTAATCTATTTGCTATAACTAACCTATTCGATCTAAAATTACTAAAGGCCTCAGAAGTTGTTTCATCACTCTTGCTAAAAGCTGTTTTAATTAAAATGGTTGATATATTAAAATTACCAAAAGTATTAGGTGTTAAACTATTATAATCAAATACACCATCAGGTAAAAAACCATCCGAAACTAAGTTTCCATCGGCATCCTTAAAGTCTTCAACTCTAAAATTCTCAGTAAAATTTTCATAATACGCTCTGTTACCAACAATATCAATTTTCAAATCTTTTACGGGTTCTATATTTGCAGAAAAATCAAGTTGCTTGGTATTCGTATTGGTATATTGCTGATTAAATTCTGGGAAATAGGTTAACCAACCACGTCTTGCTGCTAAATCTCTAATATCGGTTTGACTACCAAATGTAAAGCCTAAAGTTGGCTTTAAAGTACCAATAAATCCTGGTATTTGCGTGTAGCCTGGTAAAAATGTTCCGTTATTTTCTGAATAATTAAGTTGTACTCTTTTAATACTCGTTAATATATCGACTCCTGCATTTAAAAGTTTAGTAACTGATTGACTTTTTTGTTTTGGCGGTTTAGTTTCTTTCGGTTTTGCTCCTGGAAGGCCTCCTGGTGTTGTTCTCGTTCTAACACGCCTAATAGGTTTTTTAACTAAGCCAATATATTTATAAAGCTTATTCATATCTAATGACGCGTTGATATTATGCGTATTAGAATTTTGAATGGTATTACCTAAATCAAAATTTCCAGTAAGCTGATTGTCTTTGTCATTGGGATCAGTATATGTTAAATCTAAATTACCAAATAGATCTGAACCTTTTTGCCATTGAAAATCGCCACTATATTCATAAGTCGCATTTATAAAACTAAAGGTAGGTATTTTATTAATTGGCAATTGGTAAGTAACTCCTAATCTTTGAGATTGCCTATTTGGGTCACCAAAATCAAAAAGCCCATCCCAAACATCTAATGTGGCATCTTGCTCGCCATTTAAAATATTATCTTTAAAATAATTACGAATTATATTATTATTTGCTGCCGAAAAATTAAACTGTAAGGCATCTGTTAAATTGTAATTTATGTTATACTGAAAATCGAATGTGTAATTACGCCTGAATAATTCTTCAATACCAATATTTCCAGCGCCAAGATCAATCTCTCTAAATTTTTGTTTATTAAACTGCCTATTCAAATTTGTATTAACAGTAAAACTGGCTGGTAACAAATTAAGATTAAAATCTTTTAAAATTTTCCAATACTTACCAGTAAATAGAGAATCGTTCTTTTTAAAAGGCTCAATTTTTACGGGATTAAAATTGAAGGCATAATTTGCTCCCATACGTAATGTTTTATCAACTGAGTTTTCAATTTCAAAATCTCTGTGCTCTACTTTATTATATGAATAATTAAATGTTAAATTTTCAACATCATACATACGTGGTTTGGCATCTGTTGTTCTGTTTTTTCTAACACCAATAAAGTTGATACTTTGTCGCCTCGTGTAATCTTCAGAATTTTGCTTAATCACTTCTTTTTCAGCATTGGTTTCTGCCGCATCTAATCTAGATTGCAACGTTAAATCTTCGTAAAACTGATCGTATTTAGGTGTTATCAATTCTTCACTTTGGGCATAATTAAATGGTACTTGTATCGCCCATTTTTTAGGTAGTAACTGCCCAATATTTATATTGGTTACCATATCGTACTGTTTAACATCTTCTAAACTTCTTTCACTCGGCCCCTGCTCTAGCGAGCCAAAACCAGAAGTACTTTGTCTTGCTGTTGCGCTAATATTAGCAAAATCTGCAATGTTAGTATCTAAGCTCACAACTGCTGCCCAACCACCTTCGTTATCCATATCTGATAACCTCAATTCGTTAAACCAAACTTCACCACAAACATCACTTCTATTGGTGGCGTTTTTAACACCTAACATAAGGGTTCTTACATCTCCAAAATTTGGATTTCCTTTTATAGCTATTCTATGTTGCCCTGAAACGTATCCCGAAAAAGGATCGGAAACGGGAATAGGTTCATTGTTTATAACATCATAAAATGTTGCATCTTCATTAGCTAATGATCCATCGGCAATACCGAGGGCTTTAATTTGTCCCAATAATTCAATTGGTAAATTAATTTCGTTAGCTTCTGGCCACAAACCTTCTCTTGTAGTTGTAGTTGAAACTTGTAAAGGGATTTCTATTTGATAATAATTCTCATTAAGGTCGTTACCCATTCGGATAAATCCAACTAATTCATCATCAGTTAGTGTACCAAGCTCATCGTTTTCAGCATGCATAAACATTCTTATACGATTAAATTGACGCATATCAATACTAATGTTTTTAAATACTGCTTTTGAGTCTTCAGTCTCTAAATCGCAAACTTTCACAACTAACGATTGCTCATTTTGAGGAACAACAGTATTGTTATTAAATAACTGTTCTGGTTCAATTCCTGGAGGTCTATCATAACTTCCCTCATTTTCTATTGTACCAATAATACCCACACTAAAATCTGTTTGAGGATCATCTGGTGTTGGATCATTTACGTCTAAGGCTTGAGTATAGCGTCTCCAATCACTTCTCACTAAATCTAAAGTTCCAAAACGAAAAACTGTAGGCTGTTGAAACTCCTTTAAGTAAATTCGAGTGAAACGTATTGACCTAAAATCGGTAATGCCACCATATCGTTTGTATTCTGGGAAATTTGAATCATCAAACTTTTCTAAAGGCACATTAATAGGGATTCTAAATTGATACCATCTTACGTTTCTAGTATCTCCATTAGGAAGTGGGCGTGGTGTTTCTTTAAAATCTCTTAAAAAATCTTTTAACCTATTTGTACTAGGAAGATTTTCGAAATCTGCTTTTGATAATGGTAAATTTTGCCTAGTAATCTCTAATTCATACTCAAAATAACTATCAATCGTATTCATGGTGTTATCACGATTAATGTCCTCTACATCAGGTTGGGTGTTGGCGCCTCGTTGGGTATCTGTAAATGTATCGGGCGTATTGCCTTCTACACCATTATATTTTTTATAACGTTCAAAAATGTTCCCATCAGCATTTAAGAAAAATTCATAGTTATCGTTTGCAGGATCTTCAAGATTTCTATAAGGTGCTATAATGGCATTAAGTTGTGCGATACGTGCTACTTCAGCAGGATCAGTGCTAGTTGATGTAATTTCTTGTATTTCTTTACTATCAGCATAACCATCATAACCAACATCCTGATTAGTTCGTTCTTCACCTGTGGTATCAAAAGCATAAATTAACGACTGGTTTTGTGGTACTACGGTTCCCCATTCGGTTGGTGGTAACAATTCTACATTACCGTCTTGTGGTAAACCATTTTCGTATAATTTTCTACCATCTTTTATAACATCTTCAGAAATATTACCAAGATTAAACACTAATTTTCCACCAGGATTGGTTGGATTGTCTTGAAACGGATCTTGTAACCAGAAATCTATATACTCAACATTTTGCTGTTCAAAATCTGTAGATGTTAACTGTCTTGTTATTCCTGCCCAAGACTCATCAGGATTAGTTAAAGCTACTTTATCATTATCAATATTAACATTAGTCGTTTGATAGTTGTAAGGTCCTCTTTCTTCTGGATAGTAAGCTAAATCTAGTGTAAAAAGTACCGAATTTTGACCTTGAACTATTTCTTGATCTGGAAATAGTTCATTTATAAACACACGACTTGTATATAAACTTGATAAATCTTCGTCTGAGATTCCGTCTGGTCTTTGGCTACTATAAAAAATAGGATCAATAGAATACCAGTTTAATAATGCCCTATTATAACCATTTTGAATACCACTATTATCTTCAACCTCATCATCATTTCCATCTCCATTTATATCTAAAGGTCTACTTGATAAAAACCAAGATTGTTGGGATCGTAAATCAATACCATTTTGAGAGCCTTCAAAATCGTCAATGTATGAAGTTGCCTCACCATTAAAATTTGTTCCATTAGGTGCTCCTGGTGCTAAATAAGCAAACTCACCTCGTAGCGATACATTAGATTCAGCATCTGTATCAATATTAGGCAACTTATTTGCTAAACGTGTTAAAAACGGCACTTTAGTAGAATAGTTTCCATTAAAACCGAAAATGGTATTATTTATAGGCTCTGTTCCAAAATTAGCCTTCTGTGTTATGGGGCGTTCATTTAAATTTAAAAGTGTTCCGCCTAATACAAAATTATCATTAAACTTATGCTCTACATTAATACCTGTAAAACGTCTTGTTTGCTGACCGAAAACTGCATTATTTTCTGTGGATACTTCAATAGGCGTATTTGAGGCCTCTAAAGCTTCATCTAAAATCTGAACTGTTCCTGCTGTATAATTTACAGTATAATCAATACCTTCAACTAAAACACGACCACCAGCAGTTACCCTAACTGATCCTCGTGGAACATTGAAACCACCAATTGGAATACCTCCGCTACCTCCTGAAGATTTATAGCGCCCTTGTAATTTAAATTTATTCTTTTCAACTTCTTCTAAAGCAGCTGTTTTGGTACTGCTATAAAGTATATCATAAACATACTTTGCTTGGTTTTCATTGTATGTACTGGTATCTGTATAGTCTTCACTTGTATTTAGAGATAAGACATTAAATAAAAATTCTCCGAAAGGTTCAGCACTGGGAAATATTATTTTTCCTTGTTGCGGTATAACAGTTATTCCTGGTACGAAGTCGAAAAAACCATCACCTTTTAACTGCGGATCATTGTTGAAATTTAGTTTGTCTAAATTAAAAACACGAAGTAAAGGACTCTCGTTTAAAGGATCTTCATTTTGTCCTGGCGTTGGAAAAGGTGTTGTACCAACTGACGAAATATAGTTTAGCGGAGATGCTTCGTTATAAAAAATATTAAGTTTAAAATCATCCTGACTTAAATTGTAGGCACCCGTGTCATAGATGTTTTTCATCATTAAATCCCACACTGGTAAATCTACATTTGTAATACTACTTTTTAATAGTTTTAATACTAAGTTAGTATTAACTACTTGAGTTACATCTCCCTGATTATTAGTTGTTACATCGGTAGCATCTACGCCATCATTAGCAAATTCACCAACTTGATACACTTGACCTCCAACTGTAAATTGAAATGCTACAGCTAAGACCTCATCATTATTTAAACGTTGATTTAATGAAATGTAACCTAAATCACTGTTTAAATTATATTCTTGACCTTGAATTAACTTTCTAGCATTTTCCAGATTTGCATAATCAAATCCTTCATTTACATTTGAAACCAAAATACCAGATTTTACGGTAGCTATATCTCTAATGGCTTCTGTTAATTGTGAACCACCTCCACCTATATTTGTAGGATCAAAATCATTATTACTATTATCTGGAAAAGCTCCAAAACCAGCATTAACAAAACCTGCTGATGGTGTTTGTAACCCAATATTATCAGATTCTCCTAAATCTTGAAGTGCTACAATATTTCTAACATTATCCGTTCTATTGCTTCGGTTTGTCATCCAAACTTCAATTCGAGTTATTTGCAACCCCTTATTGTTTATAAAGGGGTAATCTTCCAAAGCGGTATCATAAGTATCTCTAAAGTATTGTGCTAAAAAGAAGTGTCTGTTTTCATCATAATCTCTTATAAATAATTCAAACTCTTCCAAAGTTCCACCACCTTGTGATACTACGGTATTGGACTGTGATTTTTGTTCAGAAAACACACCCGTAACGGTTGTTTTTCCAAATTGCAACTGTGCTTTTACACCAAATAAACTTTGCGCGCCAGTAATTAATGAGCTATTTAAAGGCATATTTACATTACCAACTTCTATCTTTTGAATAATATCATCCTCAGTTGGTGTGTATTCTAGCTTTACGAGGTTTTGAAAATCGAATGTAGATTGCGTATCATAATTTGCAGTTACTTGCAGTCGTGTTCCTACTTTACCCAATAAACTTAAACTGATACGTTGATCAAAATCGAAGGTAAAATTGCTCCTATTCCTAGGCGAAAATGATGGATTGTCTTGTTTTGAAAAGAGAATTCCTAAATCCATTTCAACCGAACCTTGAGGAACGACTTCGATGGTGTTACTTCCAAAAATAGTTTCAAAAAAGTCTGATTTCACATAAAACTCTGGCAACAGATTTTTTTGTGCATTATCGGCGCCTTCTTTCTTACCATCAAAAGCTGAAATTTTTTCTTTGTAATACCCTTTTAAACTTTCTTTTGCTACTAAAGCATAATACTCTTTTGGAGTTAAAATAATGGGGTAGTTTATATTAAAATCTCCAATTTTTTCGGTATAAATGTATCTATTTGAAATAGGGTCGTAGGTATATTTAGACTCTATACTATTGGGGTTTGGCGTTTTAATGGTGCCAATATTATACCCTGTTTTAACAGAATCTTGAGCAGGTTGTTGAGCCCAAACAACTGAAGAAGACAAAAAGACAAAAACTAAAAAAGCAGATTTTTTAATTAATTTATATAATTCGAGGCTAGTTATATTCAAAATCTATTATAAATTTTTTAAGGCTTGTTTAATAATGGTTTCTACATTAGCTTCTGGTTGTTGAATCATTATTTTATCCACAACACGTTCAGCCTGTTTTTTTACAAAACCAAGCACTTCTAAAGCAGATAACGCTTCATCTTTGCTCGTATTGTCTTTAGAAACAGAAACTTCATCAATATCATAAATCTTTAAAACTTTATCCTTCAAATCTAGAATTACACGTTGCGCTGTTTTTGCTCCAATCCCTTTTATAGATTGGATTAAAGCAACATCACTTGTTGCAATTCCCTCTCTAACTTGTTTAGGTGTTAAAGACGACAACATAGTACGCGCTATACTTGCACCAATACCACTTACAGAAAGTAATAATCTAAAAATTTCGCGTTCAGCTAATGAAGAAAAACCATATAACGTATGTGAATCTTCTTTAACTTGAAGATGTGTATATAGCTTCAGGTTTTCGCTATTAGGAATTTGAGAAAACGTATGTAATGAGATATTAAGCATATAACCCACACCGTTACAATCAATAACTACGTGTGTTGGATTTTTTTCTGTAAGTTTTCCTTGAATATGTGTTATCATGAATTGCTGTTAGTTATCCGACCAAATGTAATAAAATTATCTCAATACATTTGGTTACTTTTCAGCCCTTTCAAGCTCCCACTTTTCTTTGTGCTGTGCATCAATTACTGCGATGGCTGTCATATTAACAATTTCATCAACGCTAGCACCTAATTGAAGAATATGAACAGGTTTCCGCATGCCCATCATTATTGGGCCAATAGAATCTGCTTCATGTAATTCTTTTAATAATTTATAGGTAATGTTCGCAGCATCTAAATTTGGAAAAATAAGTGCATTTACTTTTTTACCAACTAATTTTGAAAACGGAAACTTTTCTCGAAGCATCTCGTCGTTCAAAGCAAAATCTGTTTGTAATTCTCCATCAACATCCATATCTGGATAATTTCGATGTAACATCGATACAGCTTCTCTTACCTTTGAAGCTCTTTCATTAATTGACGAACCAAAATTAGAATAAGAGACCATAGCCAAAACAGGATTTAAGCCAAACATTTTAATAACTCTTGAGGTCATATGTGTGATTTTAGCCAAAGTTTTAGAATCTGGATCAATATTTATTGAGGTATCACTTAAAAATAGCGGTCCTCTTTTTGTCATCATTAAATTTGTTGTTGCTGCGCGACTTACACCTGGCATTAAACCAATAAGTTCTAACATAGGCTTTACAACCGATGGATAATTACGAGAGTATCCTGAAATTACTGCATCGGCATCACCTTCATTTACCATCATAGCTGCAAAATAATTTCGTTCGCGCATTAATCGTTGTGCAGAATAATATGTGACGCCTCTGCGTTTTCGTTGCTCCCAATATACTTTAGCATATTTATTTTTACGATCGTTTTCTTCTTCAGTTTTAGGATCTATAATTTGAATATCACCTTCAAATTCAATCTCTTTCATGAGCTCTTCAATAGTCTCCTTTCTTCCTAATAAAATAGGAATAGCAATCCCTTCTTCATAAACTATTTGAGCCGCTTTTAAAACATCTAACTGATCTGCTTCCGCAAAAACAACTCGTTTCGGGTTTAGTTTTGCTCTGTTAAGCAACAATCTAACTAACTTATTATCAGAACCTAAACGCTCTAATAATGAATCTTTATATTTTTCCCAATCTGTAATAGGATGTTTAGCCACACCGCTTTCCATAGCAGCTTTTGCTACTGCTGGTGGTACTTCTGCAATTAAACGCGGATCAAAAGGTTTTGGAATAATATAATTTTTGCCAAAAGTTAAACGGGTTTCACCATAGGCAATGTTTACTTGTTCTGGAACTGGTTCCTTTGCTAATTTAGCCAAGGCTTTTACTGCGGCCATTTTCATAGCCTCATTAATCTTAGTAGCACGAACGTCTAATGCGCCTCTGAAAATAAAAGGAAATCCTAAAACGTTATTTACTTGATTAGGATGGTCGCTACGCCCTGTAGCCATTATAATGTCTTTACGAGTTGCGACTGCAATATCATATTTAATTTCTGGATCTGGATTTGCCATCGCAAACACAATAGGATTTTTAGCCATGGCTAATAGCATGTCTGGAGATACAATATTTGCCATAGATAAACCAATAAATACATCGGCATCTTTCATGGCTTCATCAAGCGTATCTATTTTTCTATGGGTTGCAAATTCTGCTTTCTCAGTTGATAAACTTTCCCTATCATCCCTAATAACACCTTTACTATCAAGCATCACCATATTTTCGCGTTTTGCACCACAGGCTTGGTATAAACGTGAACATGAAATAGCTGCTGCTCCTGCACCACTTATGACTATTTTTACTTGGTCAAGTTTCTTTTTTGCAAGCTCTACTGCATTTAATAGGGCTGCTGCCGAAATAATTGCTGTACCGTGTTGGTCGTCATGCATTACTGGAATATCCAGTTCTTCTTTTAAACGTCTTTCAATTTCAAAAGCTTCAGGAGCTTTTATGTCTTCAAGATTAATTCCTCCAAAAGTTGGAGCAATCATTTTCACGGTTTGTATAAACTCTTCAATATTTTCGGTATCTACTTCAATATCAAACACATCAATATCTGCAAATATTTTGAATAGGAGTCCCTTACCTTCCATGACCGGTTTTGATGCTTCAGGGCCTATGTTTCCCAATCCTAAAACCGCTGTACCATTAGAAATTACGGCAACTAAATTACCTTTTGCTGTATATTTATAAACGTGGTCTTTGTTTTTTTCAATTTCTAAACAAGGTGCAGCAACACCTGGAGAATATGCTAAAGACAAATCTCTTTGGCTCGCATACTTTTTAGTGGGTACTACTTTTATTTTTCCCGGAGTTGGTTTTGCGTGATATATAAGGGCTTCTCTACGTTTGCTTTCTTCGCTCATAATGGAAATTAATTTGAAATATCAAATATAAGAATCCTACTAAGGAAACTACTAATCTTTTAAAAAATTGATATTTCTTTTTAAACCTGAAAACTTAGTGCGTTTTACTGCAGAATTTTTGAATACTTTTTTGAAAGTATCTTCCGTAATTTCTTCCCAATCTTTTTTCGTCATAGACAGTAATTCTGGATGCGGATTAAAAAGAGGTTCGCTATGCGATTTTGAAAACCGATTCCATGGGCATACATCTTGACATACATCACAACCAAACATCCAATCATCCATTTTGCCTTTAAATTCTGATGGTATATTTTCTTTTAATTCTATGGTGAAATAGGAAATACATTTACTTCCATCTACAACATAAGGCTCTGTTATTGCTTCGGTTGGGCATGCATCTATACATGCTGTACATGAACCACAATGGTCTGTTGTTGCTGAATCATATTTCAAATCTAAATCAATAATTAATTCAGCTATAAAATAAAATGACCCTACTTGTTGCGTCAATAAATTACTATGTTTCCCTATCCAACCTAAACCACTTTTGGCTGCCCAAGCTTTATCTAAAACTGGTGCAGAATCTACAAAAGCTCTACCACTTACTTCGCCTATTTCCTCTTGAATGAAATTTAAAAGTGATTTGAGTTTGTCTTTTATGACGAAATGATAATCGTTTCCGAAAGCGTACTTGGAAAGCTTATAGCTATTAACCGTTTGCTCTTGGTCTGGGTAATAATTCAATAATAACGAAATAACACTTTTCGAATCAGCTACCAACTTAGTTGGGTCGAGTCGTTTATCAAAATGATTTTCCATGTAACGCATTTCGCCATGCATGTTTTTATTTAACCATTTTTCTAATCGAGGTGCTTCTTCTTCTAAAAACTCGGCTTTACTTATACCACAAGATAAAAAACCGAGGCGTTTTGCTTCGGTTTTAATGACTAAAGCCCTCTCTCTAGCTCTCTCCCGAGGGGAGAGAGAACTCAAACTCAATTTTTTTTTAGCATTCATAATATCTCCTCCCCTTTGGGGAGGCTGGGTGGGGCTTTAAAATAATCCACCTTGCACAGATCCTTTTATTTTTCCTAAATGTTTATAGGCTTGATCTGTAACTTCTCGTCCTCTTGGTGTTCGCATAATAAATCCCTGCTGAATCAAAAAAGGTTCGTAAACTTCTTCTATGGTTTCAGTACTTTCACTAACTGCAGTTGCAATGGTTGAAATACCTACAGGCCCGCCCTTAAATTTATCGATGATAGTTGAAAGGATTTTATTATCCATTTCATCTAGACCATGCGCATCGACATTTAAAGCCTCTAAAGCATATTTAGCTATTTTAATATCTATACTTCCATTCCCCTTTATCTGAGCAAAATCACGAACACGACGCAATAAAGCATTAGCAATTCTTGGTGTTCCTCTACTTCTGCCTGCAATTTCAATAGCGGCTTCCATTGAAATGGGAACATCTAAAATCTCAGCACTTCGTTGAACTATGGTGGTGAGTAACTCGGTTTTATAATATTGTAGTCTGCTTTGAATACCAAAACGCGCACGCATAGGCGCTGTAAGTAATCCTGAACGTGTTGTGGCTCCAACTAAAGTAAACGGATTCAAATTGATTTGTACCGAACGGGCGTTAGGTCCCGATTCAATCATGATATCAATTTTATAATCTTCCATTGCCGAGTATAAATACTCCTCTACAATAGGACTTAATCGATGTATTTCATCAATAAATAACACATCACGTTCTTCTAAATTTGTAAGTAATCCAGCTAAATCTCCTGGTTTATCTAAAACAGGACCTGATGTTACTTTTATTCCAACAGTAAGCTCATTGGCTAAAATATGTGCTAAGGTTGTTTTACCTAAACCTGGAGGTCCGTGAAATAAGGTGTGATCTAAAGCTTCTGTTCTTAAATTGGCTGCTTGAACAAAAATTTGAAGATTCTCCAACACTTGATCCTGACCCGTAAAATCATTAAATGATAAAGGTCTTAACTTTCTTTCTACATCTAATTCTTCTGGTGAAAAATTTTCGTCTGTTGGATCTAGGTTTTCGTTCATATTAACTTTCTGCGAATACAGAAATCTTTTTTTTTATTACTGAAAAGATTTTTACAAAAGTGGATTCCTGCCTTTGCAGGAATGACAAAAAGAATACTATGTATTCTTTTTTAACAAATATAAACAAAAAGCCTTTCCGAATTGGAAAGGCTTAATCAAATAATTTTGGTTGATTACGGTTGGTTATATAGGTTTTTGGTTAATATAAAATAGTGAATTCACAACGTCTGTTAATATCATAGTCTTTCTCTGAGCAAATACCTTCGTCAACACATCTATTAAGCGGTTGTGTTTCGCCATAGCCGACACTTTTTAGTCGGTTTCTTTGGATACCTTGACTTACTAAATACTCTAAAGTGGATGCTGCACGACGCATAGACAAGCCTAAATTGAAATCGTCATCTCCTCGTGCATCGGTATGTGCTGAAACTTCAACTTCCATGGATGGATATTTTTTCATCAAATCCACCAAAACATCTAAGATTTTTGCAGCGTCTTCTCGAATATTAGCTTTATCGAAATCAAAGAAGATTTTATCTAATTGAATTTGTAAATAGCCTTTTTTATTTTCTCTTATACGTTCCTCTGCGTCATCAAAAGATTCTAAAGTTAAGTTTAAATTATGCTGAACCCTACCTTCGCTATCGGTTGAAAACTCGACATCCTCTGCGATATAATCTTTTATTTTCCCTCGTACCTTATACTTTTTATTGGGTTCTATTTTAAATAAATAGTAGGCATCATCACCAACAAATACTTCATCAATGACTTCTCCAGCTTCATCAAATAAGGTTACTAATGAATTAGGTAATAATTGTTTTGTGTTTTTATCTTTTACAACACCTTCAACTTGGTATCTTGTAGTAGGATTTATTTTTCTAAAAAAACCAAATAATCTATCTGTTCCTGTTCTATTTGACGATATATAACCTTGATCGTAACTATTTCTTAGTACATAAGAGAAATCGTCTAAACTACTATTTATAGAGCTTCCTAAGTTTTCTGGTTCATCAAAACCATCATTTAAAATATTACTTCTAAAAATGTCTAAACCTCCATAACCTTGATGACCTATTGACGAGAAATACAATACATTAAGTTCACTAACAAATGGAAACTGCTCTCTATGTATGGTGTTTATAGTTGGCCCTAAATTAACAGGCTCGCCATACGTTTCATCATCGTTAATAGTAACTTTATAAATATCAAAACTACCCATAGATCCTGGCATATCGCTAGCAAAATAGAGTGTTTTTTCATCTTTACTTAAAGCTGGATGTTCTGTACTGTAGCTATCTGATGTAAATGGTAGTGGCGTAATATTTGTCCAATCGCCATCAACTAATTCTGCTTTATAAATTTTAATATGCGCAATGCGTTCATTATCGGTTCTTTTTCGTTGCGGATTAGTTCTATTAAAAAACATGGTTTTACCATCTTTCGTAAATACAGCGTTGCTTTCATGCGTACTTGAATTGATATTCTCAGAAAATGGTTTGATATCTTTTAAAACTATACTGTCATTTAATGTCGCCGTATATAAATTTAAATAAGGTAAATCGTTCCATGAATATGCTGGGTTATCTGAGCTTCTTGCAGATGCAAAAACTACGGTGCTATCGTTGTAAAAAGATAAACCAAAATCGCTAGTTGAATTTTCATTAACAAATTGCTTTAATTCAAACTCATGCGGTGTTAATTCTTCATTTTTTTCAATAAAAGCATTCGTGTTTATGGGTTGGTTATAATACCGACTTAAATACACATCTGCTTCATCATAATTCTTAATACCTTTTAAGGCTTGTGCAAATCGAAAATTATATTCGTTATCTATATTGTCACCATAGTTATCAAATAATTCTTTATAGGTTTTTATGGCATCATCCAAATCGGTAGTATAGTAATAACTATCTGCTAAATTTTGCAGTACTTTTTTAGTGCGTTTTTGGGTTTCGTAACTTTTAGCCGCTTGTTTATAAGCACGCATTTCGAAGAGCAAATCAGCTCCTTTCAACTTTACGTCTTGAGCTAATGCTATTCCACTAACTACTAAAAGGCTAAGAAGTATGTATGTTTTTATTTTCATGTTTTCATTTATTAAAATTTAAAAGAATCTTGGAGAACGGTCGTAACCGCCTTTGAATCCGAATAAATCAATATCAAATAAAATGAATATTTCGTGGGAGCCTGAATTAAAGCTTCCTAAATTGCTTGTTGTATAATCGTAGGCATAACCTATTCGCAGCTGTGGGGTGATTCTAAAATTAACCAATCCACTAACTGCATCACCTAAACGATATGCTAAACCAGCTTCTAACCTTTGATTTATTAAAACATTAGCTGTTACATCTAAAGCTAACGGAGCTCCAGAAACAGCTCGAGCCATAAATGCTGGTTTCAATTTTAAGTTTCTATCAATATCAAAAACATATCCACCCGTAAAGAAATAGTGTACACTTTGCACGCCTGTTGCTACTACGCCGTTTTCAGACTCTAAATGTTTGGCTGACAACATGTTTGGTGCTGAGAAACCTAAATAATAATTATCGGTAAAAAAGAAAGCACCAACACCTAAGTTAGGGAATGCTTTACTTATGTTTTCATTAAAGGCAACATCAGTAGTTGTGTTACCTGATTGTAAAACGAATCCATTAAAATTAGTGTCAAAAAATGTAAATCCAGCTTTTAACCCAAAAGATAGGTTACTTTCATATCCAATTGGCAAAACATATACAAAGTCTGCAAAAACATTATTTTCACTAACTACATCTCCAATATCATCATTAGTAAATGAAATTCCAACTTCAATTTTATTGCTTATTGGCGTATGTGTAAAAAAGCTTCCTGTTTTTGGAGCACCTTCTAAACCTACCCATTGTGTTCTGTAATGTCCGCCTAAATTTAATATACCTTCATCGGCCGTTGCATAAGCTGGGTTTATAACACTCATATTATACATATATTGCGTAAATTGAGGATCTTGCTGCGCATAACTTTGATACGACAAGGCTATTACACTTAACAAAGCAGCTATTTTATAATATGTATTTAAATGTTTCATCATTTCAAATTTTTCTTACACTTAAATTATCTACTCAAGTATAAGCGTCCTTGTACTGTTTTGTTTTCACCATCATTATAATTGAAAATATAGAAATAAACCCCTACTGGTAAATCGCCATTTCCTATTGTAAGTGATTGATTTGATTTTCCATCAAATCTTGGTGTATTTGCATTTCCTTTATAAACAATATTTCCGTTACGATTATAAATTTCTATTTCAAAATTCGGATAAATTATCGCTAAATTATCCATATCAAAGGTATCGTTTACACCATCTCCGTTAGGTGAAAACCCATCGGGAATAGTTAAAACACATGATGTTAAATCTGTTGTTACTTCTAACCTTACACTACTTTCACATCCAATCACTAAATCAACTAAAACAGCATAATACGTTGCTCCGTTAGAAAGCAAACTACTTTCAGAAACTACAGAACCACCACTATCTGAATCATACCAAACAACATCATATGTAGAAGAATCGTAATCAATATTTGATGTTAATTCACTAATTATTGGATTATCATTGATACATAATTCTTGATTTGAATTAATTAATATTGGTGTTGGTGTATCATTAACCGTTACTGTAACTTGAACATTAGTTGAAGATTCACAACCTGAACTGTTAGTTTGTGTTGCATAATAATCTTCTCCATCTACCAAACTATCTGTTTCATTTGCTAAAATGGTTAATGCAGCATCTTCATACCAATTAACTGTTCCTGTGATTGTTATAGCATCATTTAAGTTTGAAACCGTTGGATTATCTGCCAAACAAAATTCTGGATTCAGGTTAACTACAACTGGTGCTGCAATATCATCAACTGTAACCGTTATACTTGCACTTGCATCTGTTGTACAAGGCGAAATTGCTGTAATAGAATAGATGTACGTACCTGCTAAATCAACACTAGGATCAAATTCTCCTGTGCCACTAGTTAGAGCTGGTAACCATACGCCTCCTGATTGCGCTGATGTTCCTAAAAGTGGGAATAAATCGGTTACCCCATCAGCAACACAGATTAAAACAGAATTATCTGTTCCTGCATTAGGCGCTTGATTTACTGTTATATCAAAGCTTGCACTAGAACTACCACAACTATTAGTAATAGTGTATGTATATGTTCCTGATTGAACTGTTGAAGGATCAAATAGATTAGAAACTGGTGCTGAATTATAAGTCCACTCACCTCCAGAATCTGCACCAGTTAGATTAGAATTTAAATCGAATATGGCATCTGAACTACAAAACACTAAGTCTCCATTAGATACACCTGCGGTTAAAGGCTCTTCTATTGTAATTGTTATTGTTATGCTATCATCAACACATGGTGCTGAAGCTATAATATAATATGTAAATTGATAATTATTAGCACTAAACCCTGTTACATCGTAAGTTGTAGGGTTCGCTACAACTGTTCCTGTGTTATCTGAACCTTCATACCAAATACCACCGACATCTTGAGTGCCATCTAAACCTAAATTTAAATCTATAGTTGTATTATTACAAGCAGTAATTGGAGTTGATGCTAAGGCTCCAGCATTTGGAGTTTGATAAATTGTTGCAATAACTTCTGTTCTTATAGAAGATTCGCAACCTGTGGTTGCATTTACTTGAGTTGCATAATAACTTTCTCCATCTACTAAAACCGTAGTATCTATTAAAGGAGTTCCTCCTGTTGCATTTTCATACCATTGAATTGCGTTTCCAGTTATAATCAAATCGGAAATCGTTGCAGTATCACAAAATTCTTGTGATGAAGCTGCTGTAGGCGCTACCACATCATTTATAATAATACTTACTGTAACATCTGCATCATCACAAGTCCCAATTGCATCTACATCAAATGTAAAATTATAGATTCCTTCTGCTAACCCGTCAAGTAATACTGTATTTCCACTTAAAGCACCTGAAGTATCATTATCATTCCAAGTACCAGTTTGGTCTTCACCTTCTAAGGAATCAAATAAATTATATGTTTGCCCTGAAGTGATATCTGCAACACAAAATTCCGCTGGAGTATTTGGGGTTCCTGATTCCGGAGCTGGATTAATAGTTACCATAACTGTTGAACTACTTTCACATCCATTTATTATATCAGTAATAGTATATGTGAAATTATATGACCCAACTGTGGTTAGTAGCGTTACATCCACTATACTTCCTGTTAAAGCACCAGTTGCGTTGTCATCTGCCCAAACTCCACCTGAATCTTCTCCAGTCAATTGGTCGAATAAGTCCAATGGTGAACTAGCAGCTAAATCATTTTCACAAAAAACTGCCTCTGTTGGAGTTCCTGTTTCTGGAGCTGGTAATATTATTATCTGTACTGTAACATCTACATCATCACAAGTTCCAACTGCATCTACATCAAATGTAAAATTATAGGTTCCTTCTGCTAATCCGTCAAGTAATACTGTATTTCCACTTAAAGCACCTGAAGCATCATCATCAGTCCAAGTTCCAGTTTGGTCTTCACCTTCTAAGGAATCAAATAAATTATATGTTTGCCCTGAAGTGATATCTGCAATACAAAATTCTGCTGGAGCATTTGGGGTTCCTGATTCTGGAGCTGGAGCAATAGTTACAATAACTGTTGAGCTATTTTCACATCCATTTGCACCTGTTATAGCATATGTAAAATTATATGAGCCAACTGTGGTAAGTAATGTTACATCTACAATGCTTCCAGTTAAAGCGCCAGTTGTGTTATCATCTGTCCAATCTCCACCTGAATCTTCTCCTATTAATTGGTCGAATAAGTCTAATGATGGACTAGCAGCTAAATCATTCTCGCAGTAAATTGCTTCTGTTGTAGTTCCTGTTTCTGGTTGAGGAATTACTTCTATTTGAATAGTTGTTGATTCTTCTGAACATACATTCGGTAATACATTTTGTGTATAAGTAAAATTATATGTTCCTGATGTTAAAACTGATAAATCAATGGGTGAACTCACTACCGGGTCTGTGCTTGTGGTTCCTTGAGTCCATTGCCCTCCTGCATCTTCGCCATCCAATAATGTAAACAGATCAAGCGGTGTTGCTAAATTGGTCTCACAGAATGTAGTAGAGTTACTAGCAGAAATAGTTCCAGAAGTAAATGTTTCGTATATCGTTATAACCACATCGGCTGAACTACCAGAACATACTCCATTTACAGGAACTGAATACGTAAATGTATAAACTCCGGGTGTGGTTAGCGTAGCTATACTAACTGCACCTAAATGGTCATTTGTGGTGGTTAATGATGCATTATTAGACCAAGTTCCATTCGTATCTTTTGGTGCTCCTAATATATCAAATAAATTAAAATCTGCAGATGGAAGATTATTTTCACAATAGTCTAAGCTTCCTGAAATTCCTGGATTAAAAGGATCATCAATATTAACTAAAACTGGGATAGCCTGACTTGGGCATGTTTCATTAATTTGAATATAATATGTTTCATCATCAACGAGTAATGCCGTCGATTGTATAGAGTTTGTTCCATTACCATTTGAATCTATATCTGTATACCATGCAATTGCTGTTACTGTAGTTCCTGGATTTAAATCTCCAACTGTTGGATTACTATCTGAACAAAAATTCTGAATGGCGCTTGGCGATGGATCATTTGGTGTTTGTTGGACATTTGCACGGCCTAATTTTGCTTGAGATTTACAACCTGTTAAATCATCTACAATTACTACATACAAGATAGTAGTAACATTAACTTCTGTTGAAGGGTTAGCTAAAGTTGTAAGCGCAGCATCTAAATAAACTTCTGGAGTTCTTCCAGGAGGAGTAATAGGCGTCAAAACTTCATCAATATAGTCTTGTATTAATCTAGATTGATTAGAACAGAAAATTTTATCTAGAATAAACGGGATTGGATCTACAAAAAAATCAATATTTATTGGTTGTCTAGAACCACAGTCTACTCCACTATCATTATTATCTATATATAATACCCCTTCTTGGTTTACAAGTTCACTGACTACGAATGGTACTCCTCCAGTTGGATCAGAATACCATCGTACTGTAGCCCCATTTGTTACAATACTTCCATTATTTACCAATAAAGTCGTTAACGCCCCATAAGTTAACCCAGCTCCTTCTTCACAGATTGGAGGCGGATTTGATGTTATTACTGTAGGACATTGCGCATTTACAGAAACTGTTAGCCAAAGAAAAACTATAAAAAAGGAAACAAATAATTTTGCGTACCTTAAGAGGAAATTAGTTTTCATAAAATTGGTTAATTATAATTATAATTTAATAAATTTGTAATATGCAGATGACATATTAAGTCTTCATCAAAATTATTTCCTTCGCAATATAACTGATTTTTTTGTATTTCATCGATTTTTTTGTATTTATTTGCATTTTATCGATGAAAAAAGCATTTAAACGAAAAAATCCGCCTTGTAAAAGCGGATTTTAATCATATATAAAATATTTTGTTTATTAGTGCTGAAGTTCTTCTTCGCCGTCTTTTAATGGAATATTTTGTGGGACGAAGTCAGAATCATGTCCAGGTTTACTATAATCATAAGGCCAACGATATACATGAGGAATTTCTCCAGGCCAGTTACCGTGCATATGTTCTACAGGTGCTGTCCATTCTAAAGTTGTAGATTTCCATGGATTTTGAACTGATTTCTTACCATAAAAAATACTACTAAAGAAGTTGTATAAATATATTATTTGAACCACACCACCAATTAGAGCGAAGATGGTAATAATAACATTTACATTTGCTAAATCATCAAATAATGGAAAATTAGAGTTTGTATAGTAACGACGAGGTAATCCTGCCATTCCTATAAAGTGCATTGGAAAAAACACACCATATGCACAAACTGCAGTTACCCAAAAATGGATATATCCTAAGTTTTTATTAAGCATACGACCAAACATTCTTGGATACCAATGATAAATTCCTGCAAACATACCATATAAAGCAGAGATACCCATTACTAAGTGGAAGTGAGCTACTACAAAGTATGTATCGTGTACATTGATATCTAAAGCACTATCACCTAATATAATTCCAGTTAAACCACCTGTTATGAATGTAGAAACAAAACCTATAGAAAATAACATCGCTGGATTCATCTGCAAATTACCTTTCCAGAGTGTTGTTATCCAGTTGAAAGCCTTTACAGCTGATGGTATTGCAATTAATAATGTTGTAAACGTAAATACTGAACCTAAAAATGGATTCATACCAGAAATAAACATATGGTGACCCCATACTATAGTAGATAAGAATGCAATGGCTAGTATAGATGCAATCATGGCACGGTAACCAAATATAGGTTTACGTGAATTTGATGCTAATATCTCAGAAACTAGTCCCATTGCTGGTAATATTACAATGTAAACTTCTGGATGTCCTAAGAACCAAAAAAGGTGTTCGAATAATACAGGTGAACCACCTTGGTAATGTAAAACTTCACCTTGAATAAATATATCTGATAAGAAGAATGATGTTCCAAAACTTCTATCCATTATCAATAATAAAGCTGCAGATAATAATACTGGGAATGAAATAACACCAATGACTGCAGTTATAAAAAATGTCCATATTGTTAAAGGAAGTCTTGTCATAGACATACCTTTTGTACGTAAGTTAATTACAGTAACAATATAGTTTAACGATCCTAATAAAGAAGAAGCAATAAATATAGCCATAGATACTAACCATAAGGTCATACCCATGCCTGAACCTCCTTGGGCTAACGGCAATGCACTTAATGGCGGATAAATAGTCCATCCAGCCGCTGCAGGTCCTGCTTCTACAAATAAAGAAATAACCATGATAACACTAGATAGGAAAAATAACCAATATGAAACCATGTTTAAAAACCCTGATGCCATATCACGTGCACCAATCTGTAATGGAATTAATAAGTTACTAAACGTACCACTTAAACCAGCTGTTAATACAAAGAATACCATTATGGTACCATGAATAGTTACCAATGCTAAATAAATATCTGCATCCATAACACCGTCTGGAGCCCATTTACCTAATAATGCTTCAAATAGAACATTAGGTTCTTCTGGCCATGCGATTTGCATACGCATCATCATAGACATTAAAACCCCAATAACTCCCATTATAGTACCTGTAATTAGATACTGCTTAGCAATCATTTTATGGTCTTGACTAAATATATATTTAGTTACAAAGGTTTCTTTATGATGATGCCCGTGGTCGTCGTCGTGAGCGTGAGTATCTGCGTGTGCTGACATAATCTTATATCGGTTTTTCTTTTTTAAATTTAGTTAACTAGAGAGTTTTTGAATTCTTTTTGTTCTGCAATCCAAGCGTCATATTCTTCTTGAGTTTCAACTACAATCTTCATTTGCATATTGTAGTGAGACTTTCCACAAATCTTATTACATAAAAGTAAATAATCAAACTCATAGCGTTCTAATGCTTCTTCATTTTTAGCTAAAAGTTTTTTACTTTTCTCAACTCTAATTTTATTAATTCGGGTAACTTTTTCTTGCATTTGAGCTGTTTCTCTCATTTCTACAGTGGTAACCGTTGGTGTGAAACCAAATTGAGTTATCATACCTGGAACACAGTTCATCTGTGCTCTAAAATGAGGCATATATGCAGAGTGTAAAACATCTTGAGAACGCATTTTGAACAATACAGGTCTTCCAACTGGTAAATGTAATTCTGTTGTAATGATATCATCCTGAGCATTAGGATCGGCTTCATCTAAACCAAGAATATTAGCGCGATCTATATCAATTAAACGCACATTAGCTTTTCCTAGAGTATTATCTGCGCCTCCATATCTAGCTTTCCAGTTAAACTGTTGCGCATATAATTCAACTATTAAAGGGTCATCACTTTCATCAACACCCATAATGTTAATCCAAGTATTTAGTCCATAAATAATTAAACCTGCTAAAACAATTACTGGTATAATAGTCCAAATAGCTTCTAATTTATTATTATCAGCAAAGAACAATGCTTTTTTTCCTTTTTCTCCTTTGTATTTATAAGCAAAATAATGCAATAAAAATTGAGTGATGGTCTGAACAACGAAAATGACTATCATGGTTATAACCATCAAACTATCAATAGTTGGTCCATGTTCAGATGCCGAATTAGACATTAAAGGCAAGTCTCCCCATTTAACAAAACTAACAATGGTAATAACATAAATGAATGCTAAAAAGCCCATCATTAAATATCCATTGACACTGTTATCCTTATCGGTAGCAACACCTGGAGTAGCACTTTCGTTTTTAGCTTGAGCTAAATCGAAAATCTTTACCATTTGCCATGTGGCAACTAAAATAAATACTAAAACTATAATTGTTAATAAAGCAGTCATTGGTATCGTTCGTCTTTATTTATATCTAATTAATAATGAAAATCTTCACTTTCTTTTCTAAAAGGATATCCTTTTACAAGTAAAGGTGCTTTTGTTAAAGCTGTAAATACTACAAATATGAATAATCCAGCAAATAGTAATACTGAACTTATTTCAGGAATACCTATAAACCATCTGTCTCCTACAGTTGCTGGCATAATCATGTTGAATATATCTATGTAGTGTCCAAATAATATTACTAACCCAGCCATAACAACAAACCAAGGAATACGCTTGTAATCAGCATTCATTAACATTAATATTGGGAATACAAAATTCATAACAACCATACCTAAAAATGGTAATTGATAATCTTCGAAACGTGTTACGAAATATGTAACCTCTTCTGGGATGTTTGAATACCAGATTAACATGAATTGAGAAAACCATAGGTATGTCCAGAAAATACTAAAAGCAAACATAAATTTAGCTACGTCATGTAAATGATTCTCATTTACGAATTCTAGCACCCCTTTTGATTTTAAGTAAATAGTAATTAAAGCAATTACTGTAATTCCACTTACAAACATACTAGCAAAAACGTACCATCCGAATAAGGTAGAAAACCAGTGCGGATCTACACTCATAATCCAATCCCAAGACATCATAGATTCTGTATAAATAAAGAATACTAAAAACCCTGCTGATATACGAAATGATTTTTTAAAGTTACTTTTATCTTCAGCTGTATCTTGAGCAATAGAGAATTTACGTGAGAATTGACGGTATAGTACCCATCCACCTAAAAAAATCAGTCCTCTAATAAAGAACCATGGTTTATTTAACCAACTTGATTTACCAGCAACTAATTTATCATAGTTCTCATGACCTTCAACTGTCATACCTTCTTTTAACCAAATAAATAGATGACTATCGGCAAAAAAGGCTATGGCTAAAACAATTAAACCACCAGGAAGTAGATAAGCTGTAATACCTTCCATAACTCTAAACAATACTGGAGACCAACCTGCTTGTGATGCTATTTGAATCGCATAAAACGCTAAAACGCCTAAAGCAATCATCATGAAAAAGAAAGCTGCGACATATAACGCAGACCAAGGTCTATTTGCTATTTGGTGCTGGACGTGCTTAATATGTTTTGCATGTTCATCTACTTCAGCATGGGCTGATTCACCTTGACCTTCACCATGTGTATCAACTGATGCATGTGCTCCATGACTCGCTTCGTCATGAGTAACCTCTTCACCATGTCCTCCACCGTGATGTGATTCTTCTGCAAGCAAGTGCTCAACTTCTTCAAAAGATTTATGAGATGTCATAAAACCATATCCTACACCCACCAATCCTAAAATTATTAGTATGATAGAAAATGTCTTTAATTTATTTGAAAATGTATACATATCTATATAATCTTATCTTCTTACTTTTCTAAATCTGCTTTCAACTTTAACACATAAGCTACCACTTGCCAACGCTCCTCTTCATTCAACTGGTTAGCATAACTACCCATAGCGTTTTTTCCATAATATATTGTGTGATAAACACTTCCTTCGTTTATAGCTCTACCTGCATCATCATAACTTGGAATACCAAGAATTTTTTCTCGCTGAACTAATTTCCCTTGTCCATTTCCTTTATTACCATGACAAATACCACAATAAATATCGTATAATTCTTTACCTCTTACTAAATCTACTTGTGTAGAATCTATAGGGTTAGATAAAGTTGCTTTGGCTAAATCATATCCAGCTGTAGAATTATCTATATCAAAAGGTACATAGCCTCTAGGGATAGAGCCTTCTGCAGGTAATTGCGCTTCGACACCATTTGGGAAAGTCGCTTCACCATAAGTTTCATAACCAGCAGACTCATACATGTTAGGCATAAATTGGTAGTTTGGAGCAGAACTCTTATTACAAGACACTGCTACAAAGACAACTGCTATTACTAATATTTTAATTAAGCTTTTCATATGTATTATTAATGGGCTTTATCAACTAAATTAACTTCAACTGCTCCAGTTTCTTTTAGTAAGCTTTCCAACTCACTTTCATTTCCATGAACTGCTATTTCCATTAAGAAATGGTCATCAGTAGTTCTTGGATCTGGGTTTTCAGCATTTTTAAATGGCCACATTCTGCTGCGTAAGTAAAACGTAATTACCATTAAATGTGCTGCGAAAAATACGGTAAGCTCAAACATAATTGGAACAAATGCTGGCATATTTTCTATATAACTAAAGCTTGGTTTACCTCCAATATTCTGAGGCCAATCTTCAATCATTATAAAATTCATCATTAATATAGCAACCGTTAAACCAACCAAACCATACATAAATGCTGTAATAGCAATACGTGTTGGTTCTAATCCCATAGCTTTGTCTAGCCCATGAACCGGAAACGGTGTATATATTTCTTCAATGTGATGTTTTTCTGCCTTAACCTTTTTAACGGCAGACATTAAAATATCATCATCGGTATAAATAGCGTGAATAACTTTTGAAGCTTCCATTGACTATATTTAGTTTATTAATTTTTTAGCTTGTCCAGACCAGTCATCACGTTCTGCTCTTCCTGGGAAAGAACCTGTAATACTATCTAACAAATCGTATTCTTTTTTGGTCATTTTACTAACTTGAAGGAACGTATAAATACCAATGCTATTAAGCACTTCCTCCATTTTAGGTCCAATTCCATTTACTTTCTTTAAATCATCAGCAGTTTGAGTAGCCGCATCAAAAACACCTATGCTTCCTAATAGATTACTCACTTTTTCTGAATTATCTTCTTTAGTAGGCTCAACAGGTTTAGTTATTACTCCGCCTGAGGCTGAGGTTCTTGCATCTGCTCCAGTTCCTACTAAACTATCTCCTCTTTCTCTAATATTTTTATAACGTTCACCAGAAGATTTTAAAATTGTCTTAACTTCTGCTTGCGCAATTACTGGGAAAGTTCTTGAGTATAATAAGAATAATACAAAGAAGAATCCAATCGTTCCTATAAAAATTCCAATATCTACAAATGTAGGAGAGAACATCGTCCATGATGATGGTAAGTAATCACGGTGTAACGAGGTTACGATGATTACAAAACGCTCAAACCACATACCTATGTTTACCACAATTGAGATAAAGAATGAAAACATGATACTTGTTCTTAATTTCTTAAACCACATAAACTGTGGAGAAAATACATTACAAGTCATCATCGCCCAGTATGCCCACCAGTAAGGACCAGTTGCTCTGTTTAAGAATGCATATTGCTCATATTCTACACCAGAATACCACGCAATAAATAACTCTGTAATATATGCTACACCAACTATAGAACCCGTAATCATGATGACTATGTTCATTAGTTCGATGTGTTGTACTGTAATATAATCTTCAAGGTTACACACTTTTCTCATAATAATAAGAAGTGTATTTACCATTGCAAATCCTGAGAATACCGCACCAGCAACAAAGTATGGTGGGAATATTGTTGTATGCCAACCTGGAATTACCGAAGTTGCGAAGTCAAACGATACAATCGTGTGTACAGAAAGTACTAATGGTGTTGCTAAACCTGCAAGTACCAAAGATACTTCTTCAAAACGTTGCCAATCTTTAGCACGACCAGACCATCCAAAACTTAATAATGAATATATTTTCTTTTGAAATGGCTTAATGGCTCTATCTCTAAGCATCGCAAAATCTGGTAATAAACCAGTCCACCAGAATACTAATGATACCGACAAATATGTTGAAATTGCAAATACATCCCAGAGTAATGGTGAGTTAAAGTTTACCCATAAAGAACCAAATTGATTTGGAATTGGTAATACCCAATAACCTAACCATGGACGACCCATGTGAATAATTGGAAATAATCCAGCTTGAACTACAGAGAATATAGTCATTGCTTCCGCAGAACGGTTAATAGCCATTCTCCATTTTTGACGGAATAATAATAGTACCGCCGAAATTAGTGTTCCTGCGTGACCAATACCAACCCACCAAACGAAGTTAGTAATATCCCAAGCCCAACCTACGGTTTTATTTAAACCCCAAGTTCCAATACCTGTAGATATTGTATAAATAATACATCCAATACCCCAAAGAAAAGCCGCAAGTGCAATGCCAAAAACTATCCACCATTGCTTATTCGCTTTTCCTTCAACAGGCTTAGCCACATCAACAGTAACATCGTGATATGATTTTTCTCCTGTAACTAAGGGTCTTCTAATAGGTGCTTCGTAATGAGACGCCATATTTATTTGTTTATTTGTTTATTTGTTTAGAGGTTTATCTGTTCGAAGCTTATGTCAGCATTTAACTTTTAAACCTTTTAACTTTTTACTTTAATTTATGCTTCTGTTGTATTTCTCACCTTAGTTTGATACTGCACATTAGGCTTAGTACCAACACTTTCTAATAAGTGATACATACGATCATCTTTTAAAAGTTTTGCAACTTTACTGTCTTTATCATTAATGTCTCCAAAGGTCATTGCTCCATTGCTACAAGCTGCAGAACATGCTGTTTGGAATTCGCCATCTTTAATTTCACGTCCATCACGTTTTGCATCCAAAATTGTTTTTTGTGTTTTTTGAATACACATAGAACATTTTTCCATCACACCACGAGAACGAACAACTACATCTGGGTTTAATACCATACGTCCTAAATCATCATTCATATGGTAATCAAACTCATCATTTCCGTTATACAAGAACCAGTTGAAACGACGTACTTTATAAGGACAGTTATTTGCACAATATCTAGTACCTACACAACGGTTGTAAGCCATATGGTTTTGACCTTGACGACCATGTGATGTCGCCGCAACTGGACAAACAGTTTCACAAGGTGCGTGATTACAATGTTGACACATTACTGGTTGGAATGCTACTTGAGGATTCTCAGATGCATTTTCCATTTCACCAAATTCACTTAATGAACTTCCTAATCCAGAAATATTATCTTTTTTCTCATTATCTCCTTCAAATGATTCTTCAGATGAATAATATCTATCTATACGCAACCAGTGCATATCACGGCTACGACGTACTTCAGTTTTACCTACAACAGGTACATTATTTTCTGCGTGACAAGCAATAACACAAGCGCCACATCCTGTACAAGCATTTAAATCGATTGATAAATTAAAATGATGACCAATTGAACGATCAAATTCATCCCATAAATCAACTTCTGGTGATGTTACTGGAGTTTCTTCGTGATTTAAAGATACTTTAGGAACTTTGTTCCAACCATGCTCATGATCTTCTTTATCATACGTATTAAATATCTCTAGAGTTGTTTCTTTAATAATATCACCACGACCCATTAAGGTATTATGTAATTGTACTGATGCAAATTCATGCTCACCAGCAGCAGCTTCAACAGTTACGTTTTGTACATTATTAAAACCTTGGTATAATACATAGACATTAACACCTGTTTGCATTTCAGTTTTTAACCCTTTTGTTTTTCCGTAGCCTAATGCTAATCCAACTGAACCTTTAGCTTGTCCTGGTTGAATCATTACAGGTACTTTTAAAGTTACACCATTTACTGTAACATTTGCATAACTACCATTTAACGCACCGTTTGCAACGTGTTTATTGGTTAAACCAAGCGTATCAGCATCCGCTTTTGAAATGGTTAAGTAGTTATCCCAAGATGCTCTTGTAATAGGATCTGGAAATTCTTGTAACCACGGGTTATTGGCTTGTTGCCCATCTCCCATACCTACTTTGGTATATAATGTCAATTCTAATCCCTCAGTACTTTTTGCAGATGCAGCTAATGCTCTAGCAGCATTTCCTGAAGGTTCTTCAACGGTTTCTTCAGTTTCAGCAACGTTTTCTATTTCAGCATCAATAGTTCCTACAAAAACACCATCATGTAGCGCTTTATTAAAAGAACTTTCACCTAAAATAGTAGATCCCCAAGCCTCTTTTATATAATCATGATAAGAAACATCGTTTCCTGTCCATTTTAATAAAACATCTTGAAATTGTTTGGTATCAAATAAAGGACGAATCGTTGGCTGTATTAAAGCATAATGTCCTTTCTTTAATTCTACATCACCCCAAGATTCTAAATAGTGAGGTGCCGCAGCAATATATTGTACTTCTGATGACGTTTCATCTACTTTCATAGAAAATGCAACAGATAGTTTTGTTTTTTTTAATCCTTCTACAAAATCAGCAGCATTTGCTAATGTGTAAACTGGATTTACACCGCTCATTATAATAGCGCCAACTTTTCCAGCTTTCATATCTGCAACTAATTTAGCTACAGCTTTATCATTACCTTGTCTTGTTTTTATAGGTGTTTTTGGATCAAATGCTTTACTCGATAAGGCTTCATTAATCTCTAAAGCCACCGTTTGCGCATTTACATCTTGGATTCCTGTAACAACTAGACCTTTACTACCCGCTTTTTTAAGTTGAGATGCAGCACTTTTTACTGCAGTTTCAATATGTTCTGGCAACGTTCCTGAAACAGAACCACCAACAACATAACTATATAATTTTGCTAAAGCTAATTTTTGTTGCGTAGGGGTTAATGGCACACGCTTATCTGCATTTGCACCAGTTAACGACATATTAGATTCAAATTGAATATGACGTGACATTTTACCATGATCTGGTACTCTATTTTTAGAATACCCAGAATCAAATCCGCCACCTTGCCAATCACTTAGAAAATCGGCTCCAACAGAAACAATTGTCATTGCTTTTGCAAAATCATAATTTGCTAAAGCACGTTCACCATATTTTGCTTGATAAGCATCTAATGCAGCAGATTCAGATACCGCATCATAAACAACATGACGAACATTACCATATTTTTCAGAGAATTCTGAAACTAATTTACTTGTAGAGGGACTCGCGAAAGTTTGTGTTAATAACACAATATCTTTATTAGCCGCAGCTATTTTTGTTAATTCAGAAGTTGTTTCAGCATTAAAAGTTTCCCAAGAAATAGACTCTCCATCTTTTTTAGGACCTTGAACTCTTAAGCTATCATACAAACCTAAAACCGAAGCATTTACTCTAGCATTTGCACTACCATTGGTAGCTGCCATAGTATTATTCTCAATTTTAATTGGACGACCTTCACGCGTTTTAACTAAAACACTAGCAAAATCAAATCCATCGGCAATTGTTGTTGCATAATAGTTAGCAACTCCAGGAATAATCTCGGTTGGTTGTACTATGTATGGAATTGATTTTTTTACAGGACCTTCACAAGCAGCTAAAGAAGCAGCAGCTGTACTAAACCCAACATATTTTAAGAAATCGCGACGTGTTGTAGAGGTCTCTTGTAATGTTTCTTTATCACCTAAAAATTCATCAGTAGGGATTTCTGCTACAAACTCGTTTTGTTTTAGCGTCTCAACAATAGAGCTATTTTCGTTTAGCTCTTCAACACTTTTCCAGTATTTCTTGTTTGATGACATATTATATAATTGAATTACTTCTTATTAAATTTATTGCACTTAGACTACGCTCAGTGTGACACTCTATATTTATTAGTAATGACATTTACCACATTCTAAACCACCCATTTGAGCAGCTGTCAATTCTTCAACACCATACTTCTTAGATAATTCTTCATGAATTTTATCATAGTAAGCATTGTCTTTCACATTTACATTTGTCTCTCTATGGCAATTAATACACCAACCCATAGTTAATGGTGCGTGTTGGTACATAATTTCCATTTCTTCAACTGGACCATGACATGTTTGACACTCTACACCAGCAACAGTTACGTGTTGTGAGTGATTGAAATAAACAAAATCTGGCAGGTTGTGAATACGAACCCATTTTACTGGTTGTGTTTCACCTGTGTATTTCTGTTCAGCATCATCCCATCCAACAGCTTTATATAATTTCTTGATTTCACCATCATAAAACTCTTTTGAGTATTCTTCTGTAGCAGTTTCTGGAGCCACTTCATAAATTGATTTATGACAGTTCATACATACGTTCAATGAAGGGATGCCTGAATGTTTACTAACTCTTGCTGAAGAGTGACAATATTTACAATCAATGCCATTATCACCAGCATGAATTCGGTGAGAATAATGAATGGGCTGTACAGGCTCGTAACCTTGATCTACACCTATTTGTGATAAGTAACCGTAAACAAAATATGCACTTGACAATAAAAAGAATATCGCCACAACAATCATTAAAAATTGATTTTGAACAAATGCTTTCCAAAGTGGTGTTCTTTTTGAATCTTCTGGTAACTCAATATTTTGAGCTGAAGCAAAACGACGTAATGTTTTATTTACCAGATATAAACCAGCAGCTAAAAGCATGAATAAAATAGCTAAAGCTCCTAAAATGATTTCATTTGAAATACTGCCTGAATTTCCTCCTTCTAATGAATCAGTTTCACCCGGAGGTTTAACATAATTAGGACATCCTGGTTTAGGATTAGTAACACAAGGATCTACAGCAGTGTATGCTAAAATATTATCAATATCTTCATTTGATAATTGCGGAAATGCAGTCATTGCTGCACCACCATACTCATTATAAATTTTATTCGCGTAGGCGTCACCTGATTTTATAACCCCCGCACTATTTTTTATCCAAGCATACAACCATTCTCTGTCTAACCCTTCGGACTCTGCTAAACGCGTTTCTACATTACGTAATGCTGGCCCAGTCATTTTCTTATCTAACTTATGACAAGCAGCACAATTGGCATTAAATAACGATTTTCCTTTTGCGGGATCTTCTTCTTGAGCAGAAAGTGTAGTTGTAAACGCTAATAAAATAATTAAGCCGAAACGAAGAATATTTTTGCTTAATATACGGTGAATCACCTGTCTCATATTGTTAGTTAAATTAACTTCTAAACTTTGGTATGATTTTTTCATATAATAATTGAAAAAAATACAGTTAAAAAAATCTCTCGCAAAAGTAATACTTAAAGTCGATTTTAGAAATGTTACAGAAGTGTTAATTGATAATTTAGAGGGATTCTAAATAATAAAAAGAGCCACAATTTAGTTAATAACGTATACATTTGTATAAATATATTAAAAATGAATAAATTGAGTTTGAAAATAAGCACTTTAGGTATTTTAAGTTTTATATTATCTACAACTTATGGTTTTTCGCAAGAAGGAAAAGTTACAGTAAATCAGGATGAAAAAATTGTTAATTTATTGAATCTTAAAAAAGAGATGAATAAAAGTGATACGAATTCTGATCTTTATATCATTCAAATTTACAACGGTAATGTTCGTTCTGGGGCTTACAGTGCTCAAAAAGAATTTTTAGAATCATTTTCAGAATGGCCTACTAAAGTACTTTTTGAAAATCCAGAATTTAAAACTTGGGTTGGTGCTTTTAGAACGCGATTGGAAGCTGATAGAGCTTTAAAAAGAATTAAAAGCAAATTTCCAAACGCTTTTTCTTTAAAACCTAAAAAATAGAAAGTTAATTATTTAAAAATACATCATAAAAAAAGCGACCTACTTCGACTACGCTCAGTAACAAAAGGTCGCTTTTTTTATATAATAAACTGAGTTATTTTAATTTCTTCTTTACCTCAACTTCATGGAAGGCTTCAATGATATCACCTTCTTTAATGTCGTTATAATTTTTAATTTGCATACCGCAATCGTAACCCTTAGTTACTTCTTTAACATCATCTTTAAATCGTTTTAACGATGCTAATTCTCCAGTAAATACAACTACACCATCACGAATTAATCGAATACCTGAATTTCTAAGTATTTTACCATTGGTTACCATACAACCTGCAATACTTCCTATTTTAGTTACTTTAAATATTTCTCTAATTTCGGCTGTACCCGTGATCTCTTCTTTCAGCTCTGGAGATAACATACCTTCCATTGCATCTTTAAGATCATTTATAGCATCGTAAATAATAGAATATGATCTAATATCAATTTCTTCTTTATCTGCAATCATTCTTGCGTTACCAACTGGTCTTACATTAAACCCGATAATAATAGCATCAGAAGCCGAAGCTAATAAAACATCACTTTCTGTAATGGCTCCAACACCTTTATGTAAAATATTAACTTGAATTTCTTCAGTAGATAATTTTTGGAAAGAATCTGTTAATGCTTCAACAGAACCATCAACATCACCTTTAAGAATAATATTCAACTCTTGGAAATCTCCAAGCGCTATACGACGTCCAATTTCATCAAGCGTTATGTGACGCTGTGTTCTAACAGATTGTTCACGTTGTAACTGAGCACGTTTAGAAGCTATTTGTTTTGCTTCACGTTCATCGGCAAATACATTAAATTTATCTCCCGCCTGTGGTGCACCATCTAAACCTAGAATAGAAACTGGAATAGAAGGTCCTGCTTCTGCAACATCTTTTCCACGTTCATCGTGCATCGCTTTTACTTTACCACTGTGTTGACCAGCTAAAACATAATCACCAACTTTTAAAGTTCCTGCTTGCACTAAAATTGTTGACACATAACCACGGCCTTTATCTAAAAAGGCTTCTACTACCGTACCAACTGCAGGTTTATTTGGGTTAGCTTTAAGCTCTAATAATTCAGCTTCAAGCAGTACTTTTTCTAATAATTCTTTAACACCAGTTCCTACTTTAGCTGAAATATCATGAGATTGAATTTTACCACCCCAATCTTCAACTAAAAGGTTCATTTGAGCTAATCCATCTTTAATCTTTTCAGGATTGGCATCTGGTTTATCTATCTTATTAATTGCGAAAACAATAGGAACTCCTGCTGCTTGTGCATGCGAAATGGCTTCTTTTGTTTGTGGCATAATATCATCGTCAGCCGCAGCAACAATAATAGCAATATCTGTAACTTGAGCACCACGAGCACGCATAGCTGTAAAGGCTTCGTGACCTGGAGTATCTAGAAAAGCAATTTTTTGACCGCCTTCTAGTTCTACGCCATAAGCACCAATATGCTGTGTAATTCCACCTGACTCTCCTGCAATTACATTTTCTTGACGAATGTAATCCAGAAGCGATGTTTTACCATGATCTACGTGTCCCATAACCGTTACAATAGGTGCACGAGGTTTTAAATCGTCTGGTTTATCTTTAACTTCTTCAATAGATTCCTCTATATCGGCAGTTATAAATTCAACTTGATAGCCAAATTCTTCAGCAACAATAGAAAGTGTTTCAGCATCTAAACGCTGATTCATAGTTACCATCATACCAAGCGACATACATGCCGATATAATTTCAGTAACCCCAACATCCATCATGGTTGCAACTTCACTTGCAGTTACAAATTCTGTAACTTTAAGAATTTTGCTTTCTGCTGCTTCTATTTGCTCATCAATCTCAGATTGTTCTCTGTGTTGATCTCTTTTATCTCTTCTGTATTTTGCGCCTTTACCTTTATTAGATTTACCTTGAAGTTTTTCAAGTGTTTCTCGCACTTGTTTTTTTACATCTTCTTCACTTGGTTCTTCTTTAACAACGTTACGACGTCCTTGTCCTGGCTTACCTTTAAAACGGTCGTTTCCACCTGCACGGTTTCCACCACCTGCTCTACCTTGTCCACTTCCAGGTGATTGTGGACCACCTGCTTTACTTATACGACGGCGTTTCTTTTTGTTAGCATCCCCTGCTGCTTTAGCCTCTGGCTTTTTCTCCTCTTTTTTCTTCTTTGGTTTATTAAATTGAGATAAATCAATTTTATCGCCAGAAATTTTTGGTCCAGATAGCTTTTTATACTGCGTTGTTACTTTTTCATCTGGAATTACCACCTCGCCATCAATAATAACTGGACTAGGGTTTTCAACATCTTCAGTCTTAACTTCTGCTTTTTCCTTTTTAGTCGGCTCTTTTTCCTTTACAGGATCTGCTTTTTTAGCTTCAACTGGAGCTTCTTCTTTTACAACTTCTTCCTTTACGGCAGCTGGTTTATCTACAGGCTTTTTAGGATCCAAATCAATCTTACCTACTTTCTTTGGCCCTGAAAGTGTTTTTGAAGCTTTAAGAACTTCTTGTTGTTGCGCTTTTTCTCTGGCTTCTTGTGCTTTTTGCTTCGCTTCTAATTCTTGTTCACGTTTTAAACGTAACACTTCCTTTTCCTTTAGCTTCGCTTCGCTTACTTCTTGAGACTTAACTTTTTTATTAGCATCTGTTTCAAATTCATCTGAAAGAATCTGGTAGGTTTCTTCAGAAATTTTCGTAGTTGGACGCTTCTCTATATTCACGCCTTTAGAATCTAGAAATTCTACGGCACGATCTAGAGAGATGTTAAGCTCGCGTAATACTTTATTTAATCTAATTGTTTCAGCCATAAATCGCCTTTAAAATACCCAAATATATGTTATTCTTCAAATTCTTCCTTCAGAATTCTAATAACGTCATTAATTGTTTCTTCTTCTAAGTCTGTTCTTTTTACTAAATCTTCAACTTCTTGCTCTAATATACTTTTAGCAGTATCTAATCCAGCTTTACTAAATTCTTCAATAATCCACCCTTCTATTTCATCGGTGAATTCTCTTAATTCTACATCTTCCTCAGCTCCTTCTCTAAACACATCTATCTCATAACCAGTTAATTGACCAGCTAAACGAATGTTATGACCACCTCTACCAATGGCTTTACTTACTTCTTCTGGTTTTAAAATAACCTCAGCACGTTTTGTTTCTTCATCAAGTTTAATTGAAGTTACTCTTGCCGGACTTAAAGCACGTGTAACATACAACTGTAAATTGTTTGTGTAATTAATTACATCTATGTTTTCATTACCCAATTCGCGAACAATACCGTGAATTCTAGAACCTTTCATACCTACACAAGCACCAACAGGATCTATTCTATCATCATAAGAATCTACAGCTACTTTTGCTTTTTCACCTGGTATTCTTACTACATTTTTAATAGTTATTAAACCGTCAAAAACTTCTGGTATTTCTTGTTCAAATAGTTTCTCTAAGAAAACTGGAGAACTTCTAGACATAATAATTGTAGGTTTTGCACCTTTAAGCTCAACACTATCAATTACACCTCTAACATTATCTCCTTTTCTAAAGAAGTCTGATGGTATCTGTCTATCTTTTGGTAATACAATTTCATTACCTTCATCGTCTAATAAAATTACTGCTCTATGACGTATGTGATGTACTTCTGCAGTATAAATTTCGCCAATTAAATCTTTAAATTGCTTATAGATAATGGTGTTATCGTGTTCATGAATTTTAGAGATTAAGTTTTGGCGTAATGCTAAAATGGCACGTCTTCCTAAATCTATAAGCTTTACTTCTTCTGATACATCTTCACCAACTTCAAAATCTGGTTCTATTTTTCGAGCTTCAGATAAAGAAATTTCTTGATTTGGTTCCTCTACTTCACCATCGGCAACTACTATTCTATTTCTCCATATTTCTAAATCCCCTTTATCAGGATTTACAATAATATCAAAATTATCATCATCACCATATTTCTTTTTTAAGGCGCTTCTAAACACATCTTCTAAAATGGCCATTAACGTTACTCTGTCAATTAGCTTATCGTCTTTGAATTCTGAAAAAGATTCAATTAACGCGATATTTTCCATAACTCTTTTGAATTAAAATTTAATCATAACTTTTGCTTCTACAATATTTTCATAAGCGATATTCGCTTGTTTTTTCACAGTTACTTTACCTTTACCAACGGGCTTGGGCTCTCTAACTTTCCACTCTAATTTAATATAATCTTCCGTTGCTTCAGTAAGTGTTCCTTCAATATGTTCTGAAGTTGTTTTTACATCTAGCAACCTACTTACATTCTTTTTGTACTGCCTTTTATTTACTAACGGTTCTGTTGCTCCGCAAGACATTACTTCTAAAGAAAAATCTTGTTCTTCTCTATCTAAATTGTGTTCAATGGCTCTACTAATAAACATACAATCTTCAACCAGAACACCATTGTCGCCATCAATAACTACCTTTATCTGGTTATCACCTTGAATTGAAAAATCTATTAGAAATAAATCTGAACGCTCAACTAGTGCAGTTTCAAGTAAATCTTTAACGGTAGTTTTAAACATTTTTTAGTATAAAAAGAGGGGACTTTTTGTCCCCTCATTTTCTTAATTCGCCTTTCAACGGTGCAAATATATGATATTTTATTGATTTATAAAGTAATATTTCATAAATTTAGATACACCATCGCTAGACTAATTATGAAAATAATTCTCGTTCCTACTGATTTTTCAGTGCACGCTGAAAACGCATTAAAAGTTGCAGTACAATTAGCAAAAAAATATAATAGTGAAATTCTCTAAATATTTTGATTTTTCTAAATCTATTGCTGATTTAATTGGTGTGAGTAATAGTGGCTGTATTAGTTATAGACTTAGTAATCCATAACAAACGACCAGTCATTACATTCAAAATTTGAATTATAAAAAAGAAAAAATCCTGACTATTTTCATAATCAGGATTTCAATTTATGTTGGCCCACTAGGGCTTACTTCGACTGCGCTCAGTATAAACTTCTCGCCTTTAATTACTTTGTATTCAATAAAAAACCCTAACTATTTTCATAATTAGGGTTAAAATCAATGTTGGCCCACTAGGGCTCGAACCTAGACTCTTTGGTACCAAAAACCAACGTGTTGCCAGTTACACCATGGGCCAATGTGTAATTGAGGGTGCAAATTTAGTACAAAGTTTTATTTGTACAAGCATTTTTTGAAAAATAATTACTAATACTTTACGTTTGCTTAAAAATACCATATGCAACAGCTACTAGAATTAATTGTTTATGTTAAGACTAACTAAATACTTACCTGTCATTTCATATTTATTATTAAATTCGCCAAAGCAAATAAACCAAAATATACATGGCACATTTTAACTATAAAAAATGGAATACCATCTTAGGGTGGTTCTCTTTTTTAATAGCACTCATTACCTATAGCTTAACTGTTGAGCCAACAGTAAGCTTCTGGGACGCAGGTGAATATATTTTAACAGCTTCAAAATTACAAGTAGGACACCCACCAGGAGCACCGTTATTTCAAATGATGGGTGCCTTTTTCTCAACATTCACTTTTGGGAATAATGAGTTGATTGGTTGGATGATGAATATGATGAGTGCCGTATCTAGTGCCTTCACTATTCTGTTCATGTTTTGGACGATTACCTTATTGCTTAAAAAATTGGTTGCTGACAAAAATGGTACTAGCAAAAACCAATCACTTGCCATATTAGGGAGCGGTTTGGTAGGTAGTTTAGCATTTACGTTTACAGACTCTTTCTGGTTTAATGCTGTAGAAACTGAAGTTTACGCCATGGCAACTTTAATTATGGCTATTTTATTTTGGTTAGGGTTACGTTGGGAACAAGACATGGATAAACCTCGAGGTAACCGCTGGTTAATTTTAATAGCATTTGTTATTGGGTTATCATTTGGTGTTCACTTTATGGGTTTACTAACTATTCCTGCTATTGGACTTGTTTATTATTTTAAGAATTATAAAGATATTACCATAAAAAACTTCATTATTGCCAATATCGTTTCGGTAGGCGTTTTATTATTTGTTTTTAAATTATTAGCACCTAATATTCTTAAAATATTTAGTGTTTCCGAAATATTTTTTGTGAACATTGTTGGACTTCCTTTTAACTCAGGATCTGTAATTGCTGGTTTGGTTTTAGTAGCTATTATTTATTATGCTTTAAAATATACAAGACAAAAACAATATACACATTTAAATACAGGTATTCTTTGTTTAACCTTTGTTATTATTGGGTTTTCTACGTGGTTAATGTTACCTATTCGTGCCAATGCTAATGTAGTTATTAATGAAAATAATCCATCAAGTGCGCGAGAGCTGTTAGCATATTACAACCTAGAGCAATACCCTGAAACACACTTGTTCTATGGCCCTCAGTTTACAGATCAATATGCATATTTAGATGAAAATAATCCGTACATAGATGATAAACCTAAATACGAAAAAGATGAGGAAAAAGGTGAGTATATTATTGTAAACGATTATAAAAATGCTAAGCAAAACTACAACTCTAAACATGCCTCTATTTTACCTCGTATGTGGAGTACAGAACATGCTGAAAATTATATGATGTTTTCTGGATATTTAGATTTTAAAGTAAAACCAGATACTCAAAACTCATATTACAGAAGAGCTATTAATGCAGGAGCAAGTGATGAACAAGCCAATGCTTATGCTCTAAATGAGATTACTAAATATAAAAAACTGATAAATGATTTTAAAAATCAAGTTGCTCAAGGCAATGTAGATTATGAAGATTATAATAATTTCTTAAAACAAGAAAAAAGCTTTATAGAAATAGAAAAACCATCATTAGCAAGCAATATTGTGTACATGTTCGAATATCAATTGGGCTATATGTATTGGCGTTATTTTATGTGGAATTTTTCTGGAAGACAAGATGATATTCAAGGACGATACGATAATCACGGTAATTGGATTACAGGGATAAAGTTTATAGACGAGTGGCATTTAGGCTACTCTCAAGACAACTTACCAAGTGATATTAAAAATAACAAAGCAAGAAACACATACTATTTATTACCTCTTATTTTAGGTCTTATTGGATTCTTCTTTTTATTTAATAAAGACAAAAAACTTTTTTGGACCATGCTCGTATTTTTCCTTTTTACAGGAATAGCCATACAAGTTTATACCAATGTCCGCCCGTTTGAACCTAGAGAACGTGATTATTCTGTAGTCGGTTCATACTATGTTTTTGCACTTTGGATTGGTTTTGGAGTTTATGCAATTTATGATACATTAAAAAAATATTTACCTAAAAAACTGGCAGCTCCTATTATTTCTCTAGCCTGTCTAATTTTAGTTCCAGGAATATTAGCGGCAAACAATTGGGACGACCATGATCGCTCAGGAAAATACACTGTAGAAGCTAATGCAAAAATGTACTTAGATTCTTGTGCTGAAAACGCTATTCTATTTACTATTGGCGATAATGATACATTTCCTCTGTGGTATGCCCAAGAAATTGAAGGTTACAGAACAGATGTTCGTGTGGTTAACACCAGTTTATTCCAAACCTACTGGTATATTGATCAGATGAAACGTAAAGCTTACGAGAGTGACCCTGTGCCTTCGCAACTCACTCACGATTTATATAGATATGGCACAAACGATTATATAGTTATTGAACCTGTTGTTCAAGATACTTTAGAAGTTAAGCAATTTTTAGACTTCATAGCTAGCGATAATCCAAAAACGAAATACAAGTATGTATTAGAGCAACAAGGTGTTGATCTTTCTCAAGTTAGAAGTCAAGATTTAAAAATGAGTTATTTACCAACACCCCATTTACGTGTTCCTGTAAATAAACAAAACGCTCTGAATTCTGGTATCGTAAAACCTAAAGATGCTGATAAAATAGTACCTTATATTAGTATTGAAATTTCAGGAGGCGCACTCTACAAAAATAGGTTATTGATGCTTGATGTTGTTGCCAATAACGAATGGAAAAGACCAATTTATTTTACTGGTGGTAGTTTTGGCGACGATGATTATATATGGATGAAAGACTACTTACAGCTTGACGGCATGTGCTACAAACTTGTACCAATAAAAACGCCCGTAAACAGAGCAAATCCTTTTGATATGGGACGTGTTGATAGCGATTTGATGTACGAAAAAGTAAAAAAATGGGATTGGGGAAATAGTGGTAGTCCAGATATCTATCATGATGTTGAAACCCGTAGAAACTCCATTACTTACAGAGGTAATTTAGCGCGATTAATTGAGCAGTTAATTAATGAAGAAAAACTAGATAGAGCAGAGGAAATCGCAGACATAGCCATGGATAATATGCCTGTTGAGTATTTTGGTTATTACACCTTATTAGAACCTTATATTAGTGCTTATTATGAAGTTAATAATAAAGATAAAGCAAGACAATTATTTAAAGAGGTAGCTACAAAATATCAAGAAAACTTAACGTACTATGGCAGTTTAAAAACAGATAATCAAGAGCGCTTATTCGAAGATATTTATACCGATATTCAGCGATACAAAGGACTTGTTGATGTTTTAGTAGAATACGATATAGATTTTGCCGAAACTGAAGGAGAAACTTTTAATAACTATTTAAAGTTATTTAAACATTTTTATGGAGACGATACAGAAGAAGATGAATTTGCTGCACCACCAATTGAAAAAGACATTCCTGTTGAAGCTAATGACACCATTGAAGCAATTGAATAAAGGATGACCTTTACACCAGTAAAAACTCCATTAGTTGCAAAAAAGATGTTTCCAAACTACGTTTGGGACATCCCTTCAACTGAAAAAAAAATCTATCTTACTTTTGATGATGGTCCAACACCAGAAATAACAGATTGGACGTTAGATACGTTAAGAAAATTTAACGCTAAGGCAACCTTTTTCTGTATTGGAAACAACATCAGCAAACATCCAGAAATCTTTCAAAATATATTGAATTATGGTCATGCAATTGGAAACCATACCCAAAACCATGTAAAAGGCTGGAAAACAAAAACAAAAGATTACTTAAAAAATATTGAAACCTGTGAATTTGTTTTCAAAACTCAAATGCCTCATGCTGAAGGCAATCAAAACACAAAAACTATCAACCTTTTCAGACCTCCGTACGGACAAATTACCCCAAAACAAGGCAAAAAATTAATTGAACTGGGGTATAAAATAATTATGTGGGACGTATTATCTTTTGATTGGGATAAGACTATTTCTGAAGCAGCTTGTTTGGAAAACGTTATTTCAAAATCTAAAAACGGTAGTATTATTGTTTTTCATGATAGTGTAAAAGCATCAAAAAACATGAAATATGCATTACCAAAAGTATTAGAATATTTTAGTAATCAGAATTATACATTTAGTGCAATAACCCTCTAAACGTACTGTTGAATAATACCTATAAGCGTATTAGCATCTTGTTCACCGCTTTGGCGCCATTTCATCTCGCCGTCTTTATAAACAATTAATGTTGGCAATCCTTTTACGCGCAAAGCTTCAGCTAATTCCTGATTTTTTTCAACATCAATTTTAATCACTTTAGCTTTATCACCAAGTGCTGCAGCAACATCACGTAAAACGGCATGCATAGCTTTAGATTGTTCATTCCACTCTGTGAAAAAATCTAACAGAACAGGAATTTCCACATCAATAAGTTCCCCAAATTTTGACATATCTTAAAGTTTTAAGTCAACTTATAGTTTCACAAACCTACAATTTTTTTTCGGTTTGAAAACCAATGCTTTATATTGGTTGATTGGTTATTATTTATAAATATACACAAATTAGTAATAATCACAACATTAGTGTACGTTTAAGCCTCTTTAGTTCCCTTTTTAAGTTCTATTACAGTTATTTCTGGCCAAATACCAACGCGTCCTGGAAATGCTAAATAACCAAAACCTCTATTTACATTTATATACTGTCCCATTTCTTCATAAATACCAGCCCAATATTTGTAACGCCACTTTACTGGGCTCCATTTAAACCAACCAGGTATTTCTATCCCAAATTGCATACCATGTGTATGTCCACTTAAGGTTAAATGGTAATGATAATCATCTTGAATAACTTCTTTTTCCCAATGAGAAGGATCATGGCTCATCAAAATTTTGAAATCATTTTTATCAATTTTTTGTGATGCTTTCTTTAAGTCTCCTGCTTTTTTAAATCCTCCAGCGCCCCAATTTTCAACACCAACTATAGCAATACGCTCACCATTTTTTTCTAAAAATTTACTGTCGTTTAAAAGAACATTGAATCCAATTTCTTTTTGAAGGTTTTTTAAATCTTCTAAATTTTGATTTTTGGCTTCTTCTGAATCCCAAGTTACATAATCGCCATAATCATGGTTTCCTAATACCGAATAAAGTCCATCTTTTGCTTTTAACTTATTAAATACGTTAACATAAGGCACTAACTCATCAGTTTTGTTGTTTACTATATCCCCAGTAAATAATATGACATCACTTTGTTGTTCGTTTATTAAATCTACGGCATATTTAACCTTCTCCATATTATCAAAACTTCCAGAATGTATATCGCTTATTTGGGTAAGTTTATAGCCATCAAAAGCCTTTGGTAAATCTTCAAAATGCAGGGTGTATTTTAAAACTTTGTAATTGTATTTCCCTTTATAAATTCCATAGATTATTGAAGCCAATGGAATAGCTGCTAAACCTAAAGCTACTTTACTAATAAATGCGCGTCTGGATGCAAAGTAATTGCCTTTTGCAGTTTCACCTTCTGCAAAAAAACGATAAATGGCCAATGGCACTCTAAACACATCTTCAGCAAACATGCCTAATAATAAAATCATTTTTGGAACTAAAATGGCTATAAGAAATCCAAACGCATAGGCATGAGTGTGTGTGAAACCATTGCGCCTATTAAAACCATAATAATGAAAGACAAAATTGCCAATAACCAAAACTGTTATTAGCCAATATAATATTTGAAGCCAGTTATTTTTTGCAACCGTTTTAAATGCTTGAAACGCATAAATATCCATAATTACAAAAACCACTAGAAAGATAATCCAACGCAACATATTTCTTTTTTTATCAAAGATAATGGTAATAAAATCTAATAGACACTATGTGGTTTTTATTTAACTAATTGTTAAGAATTTAACTTTAAAAATAAATTACGGGTTTCCGTAAAATATATTATAAATTATTTTTTAAGTTTAAATCTGTATATTATGCATTCGTATAACTACCAATTTAAAAACCTTTATGAAATTTATCCGTCATCACACTATCTTATTTTGTTTACTATTTATTTCAAATTCATACGCTCAAGATTTCGACTCAAAACTTGAAAGTCTAGCTAAAGATTTAGCTAATAAAATATACACTAAAGGCAAGAAAAAGATTGCTGTTTGGGGTTTTGTAACTGAAGCTGGTGAACGTTCGTCTTTAGGAAACTATTTAACTGAAGATTTTTCCATTTATATGACCAATTTTGCTGATAATTTTGAGATCATTGATAGAAAACATTTAGATATTATATTAAAGGAACATAAATTAAATTCTGAAGGCTATATTGATTCCAAAACTGCAAAACAACTTCAAAAAATTATCGCAGTCGATGCTATTGTAACTGGTACATATACTGTTTTAAGTACTACAATTAAAGTACGCGCTAAAGTATTAGATACTGAAACAGCTTTACAATTTGCTGCAAATATGTCTAGCTTACCTATGAATGAAGATATTAATTCTTATTTGGGTATAGCTATAAATGGAGGCAACACCACCAATAAGGGATTTAATACACCTTTAAACTCTAACGAAACTATTAATAATCCAGAAACTGTAAACCCAAACTGTAAAAAAACAAGTACTGGAGATATTTGCTTCAATAATTCATTAAATGAAAAAGTAGTTATTAGAATAGCATACTACCGCAATGCAGATTATCCGGCTCAAAACAGCTGTAAAACTATCATATTAGATGCTAAAAACGCAAAGTGTGCTTATGGCATGGTTAGTAGACCCATTACGTTTTATGTGGCGCTTTGGAAAGACTTTATAAATGATGAAAAATTTAGGGGTTCAGAAAGTGCCCTAAACAACAATGCTTTCTCAAAATTTCTTAAAGATAAAGGAGAACTTAAAGTAGAAACTTGCAAGTCTAAAACCTATACAATTAAGTAAAAGTTATTTAATACGTTTTATAGCATTTTTTTGAGCCTCTTGTTTAGTAAAACCCTGCCCTATATAGGTGTTTGATTTTGATAAACTTTTTTGTCTATTGCCTTTTGAATCATAGACTGTAATATTTAATTTTAAATCACAAATAGTAATTTGCGAATTCACAGTACTTGCTCTAAATGTTGAATTCGTATTACCGACACAAATATAATCGGTATGTCTATAAAGTGTATTTCCTAAAACAATCATGTTTCCTGATAATAAGTTTTCTTTTATAATTTTATTCATTTCATTTGGTAATACCAAATTAGTTGTAGTATTATAATTGCTAAATTTGCTGCTTTGTAATTGCGATATAACCTCCCTATTTAATTGTATATCTTCTCCAAAAACAAAAATTGCCATTTCTTTGGAGTTTGTCCTGTTTTTAAAAGAAGGATTGAGTATTGTTTTTTCTGCAAGTTCAATGTCATTCTTAGATTCCTTTGTCTTAAAAATAATTTCCTTCTCCTTAATTATCTCTTCTCTTTCTTCTTTCGAAATTAAAGTTAAATTTTTTCCTGTAACAGGATGTTTTCCTGAAGTTGTAAAATATTCCATGGTGCCAGAATTGGATGTACCTTTCCACAACATCTGGTTTGTTCTTAAATAATCAGGAAGTTCATTGGTACTTATTTTTCTTATAACTTCAACATCTTTGCTTATAAAATGGGTGCTTTTAGCAATGCTGTAAACCAAAAACAACATAGCAGTTAGAATTAAAGTTATTGTGATTTTAAAGCCCACCTTAGATTTAACTGCAACCTCTATTTTATTATTCGTTTCTTCCTTTTGAAACTCAATATTTAAATCATTAACAGAGTTTACTATATCTTCTTTTTTGTCAAAATCAAGTTTCTTGGTTTCTTTTAATTCTAAATCATTTTCTTCACTAATTTCATTATCGTCAAGTGTTTTCTTAAGATATTTTGCATAAGGTCTAGGATTGAAATCCACAAGCCATGCAACAAGTTCTATTCTAAATTTACTTGGACTTTCTGTATCTCCTTTTAAAAATTGCCAAATGGGTTTAAATTTATCTTTATCTAAACTATTAATGATTTCTCTGTAGTTGGGCTGAGTATTATTATGGCAATTGAAAAATCTATTTAAAATTTCTATATCTACTTTATCTATTCTTTTATCGCACAAATAAATACATGCATCTCTAACAGATACTGATGTTAATTCAGATTCGTAACCTGCAATTTTTTTGTTTTCTATTACATTAAATTTATGTAAAATCTCTCTTTTATAATCCTCTATTGTTTTTTGCTCCATTACCTTTTTTGGAATTATCAAGAATTCGTTGGAATTCGTTGGAATTTCAAGAATCACTTGCTGACACTATGATTTTACCACACTATGTTTGTCCCAAGAAATTAGTTCCTGTTATATAAAGCTAATATAACAATAGTATACAAACAAATTTCTAATGAAAATCTTTATGCGGTTAGCCAATAACCAAATTGGGAAGTGTTAAAAGCTTCCGCATTTAGATTTTACTTCCCAAAAACAAACAGAGTACTCTAAAAATTTAATGGCTTAAAAGCCAAAACACTATTCGGCATAAAAAGTCCGAATAGCCACAATCATGTCAAATTTTAAATAGAACAATTATGAAAAGAATAGTATTGATATTAGCAATTATTTTAGTGGGAGTTACTTCTTCATCTTGCACGAAACAAAGCTTAAATAATGAAAATCCATCCGCAACTGTTGGCGACGACGAAAAAGTAAAAGAAGTTCCAGAGGATGATTAACAAAATTAAGACCATCTAAAATATCTTTAGATGGTCTTATCAAATTTACAAAATTCTAAGTAAATTTAAAAAATGAAATCTAATATCTTTATTTACGTCTTTATCATTTCAACTGTTTTCTTTTTATGCTGTAAAAAAGAGAGGGTTTATAACTTAAAAAGCGAAAATGAAATTAATAGACTCTTACAATTAGGAAAAGACAAATCTATAGAATTAAATGATAGGCTAATTTTTACAGACAGTGCATTTATTATTTCTATTAAAAACCCTTTAGACACTTTAAGATTATACATAATATCAACAAAAAGCTTTTTGCATTTAAAAAAAAAACAAAATGATAGTTTTCATTTTTACAATAAATTATTAGCGAAGAATTCTAAAATACTAGATAACAACTTCTTTTTAGGGAAAGCCTACTTTAACTTAGGCTATTATTTCGACGAAATAAACTACTTGCCCGATAGTGCTTTTTTTTACTATAATAAATCGAAAAACCATTTTATTAAAATAGGAGACAGTTTACAAGCGGGCAAGAAATTATTAAATATGGCAATTCTTCAAAACATTCAAAATGATTTTTTTGGAGCTAAGGAAACCCTAACAGAATCATTGCAATATCTTAAAACTTCAAATAACAAAAAATATTTAGCCTCAGTTTATAACGAATTAGCAACAAATAATGCTAACCTTGAAAATTACTCTGAAGCTATAAATTACTATAAAAAAGCTATAAATATTTCAAATTCTAAAAATGATATTATAAGTTATAAGAACAATTTAGCTTTAGCTTATACTGAAACCGAAAGATATAATGAATCTATTATATTACTAAAAGAATTACTTTTAGATTCTTTGGTAAAAGAAAAATCTGCTCGTTATGCTAGAATTTTACATAACCTTACTTATGCTCAATGGCGTAAAAAAGGTGAAACCAATTTAAAAATTCCTTTTTTTAAAGCACTTAAAATCAGAAAAGATATAAATGATAAAAGAGGACAAATTTCAAGTTATTTAGGTTTAGGCAAATATTTTTCTAAAATAGACCCTTTGAACACAAAAAAATATTTAGATACTGCAATTCAATTATCAAAGCAGTTAAGAATCCCTAAGGCAGAGACCGATGCTTTAAAACTCTTAATGAATTTAGAACCTAAGAATACTATTTTAAAAAATCGATATATTTTTTTAAAAGATAGCTCATATAAAAAAGAACTAACAGTAAAAACTCAATTTGCTAAAATGAAATATGATGATGAAACTAAACAAAAAACTATTTTAAAACTTAAGGCGAAACAAGCTTTAGAAGCCTCGAAACAATACACTCAAAAAATAATTTATTTAGCCACTGGTAGTATACTATTAATTGCAGGAGGATTTATATTTTTCATAATAAAACAACAGCACAAAAAAGACAAACTACAAGAAGTTTATACAACCGAAACCAGAATATCAAAAAAACTGCACGACGAATTGGCTAATAATGTTTACAATGTTATGAACCGTATTCAAAACAATACTTCAAAAAATCAAGAAGCCGTTTTAAATCAGTTGGATGACATTTACAAACGAACCCGCAATATTTCACATGAAAACAGTAGTATTAATCTAGATAACGCCTACTATTATTTAGAGTTAAAAGACATGCTAAATGCTTATCAAAGTCAGGACACAACTATAACCACAATAGGTATTGAAAAAGATATTTTGAAAGATGTTAAAAACCATAAAAAAATAATTATAGAACGTGTTTTAAAAGAATTGATGACCAATATGAAAAAACACAGCAATGCATCAAACGTATTTATTTCAATTAAAAAAGACAAAAACACTATTAAAATTACATATACTGATGATGGTGTGGGTTTTAAAAAAGAAGAACCTTTTAAAAGGAATGGTTTACTAAATGCGGAAAACCGTATTAAAAATATAAATGGAAGTTTTAATTTTGATACAACCAAAGAAAAAGGAGTTTCAATAAAAATAGCCTTTCCTGCATAAAAGTAACACCATGTTTAAAAATGTTTTAGTTATTGATGACCATGCTGCGGTAAACCACGGTATTGTACAAACATTAAAAAACAACACCAATATACATCAAGTGGCATTTACGCAATATTGTGAAGATGCATATATTAAATTTCAGAAGGCTCAACAAGATGGTAATCCTTTTGATTTGGTGATTTTAGACTTAACTTTTAAAGAAGATCACCATAAACAACGCATTAAAACGGGGCTGGATTTAATAAAACTATTACGAAATAAACAGCCCGATATTAAAATTATTATGTATTCTGTTGAAGATAGAAAAACCAAAATACAAACCATTATTGATAATTACAGCATTAATGGGTTTATCTCTAAAGGGCGGCATGGTTTAAAAGAGTTACTAGAAGCCATTCCTAATGTTTGGAATAACACGTTATACACATCTAAAGCATTAAACTTAAGTAACCAAAACAATGTCTTTGAAATTGATGACATAGATATTGTTATACTTCAAGAACTTTCCAAAGGTACTAGCCAAAAAGAAATAGCAGAGAAATTTCAACTTAAAAATTCTAAGATCAATAGTTTAAGTTCTATTGAAAAAAAAATAAACAAGCTTAAAATTCATTTTAAAGCAAAAAATACCATTCACTTAGTGGCTATTGGAAAAGATTTAGGAATTATTTAAGTCATAAAAATAGCCTTTCAGCTAAATTTTAAATCCGTTTATCTAAAATCTTAAAGTTTCTTAATGCCTTTACGGAAACCCGTAAGGATATAATCTTTTTGCGGTTTAGGTTTGTTAACAAATTTAAAACCCTCAATATGAAAAGATTATTTCTCTCAATATTTTTATTGATCTCTTTAACATCATCATCAAAACTTTTAGCTCAAAACAATAGTATTGGCGGCATGTTTAACGACAGCTGGAGTAAAATTGTATATAAAGTAGATAGACAACCAGTATTTGATATCTCAGATGTAAAAACAGTTATTATTTCAGAAGTAGTTAATCGTCAAAATTTAGTTGATGCTCATAGTATAGATATTTACGATGAATTAGCAAATAACATTACAAACATAGAAGGTCTAACTCTAGTTGATAGAAGTAAAACACAATCCCTATTAAAAGAATTTAATTTTCAAGGAAGTGGTTATGTTGATGAATCTCAAATTAAAAAACTTGGTAAATTTTACAGTTCAGGTATTATTGTTTTTGTAAGAATACAAACTGATAATTTTACTCAATCAGTGAAAAAAGATAAAGGTGTTTTTTCTAATTCATCAACATGGAAACGTGTAGGAACTTACAACCTCGATGTTAATTTTAAAATTATCGATTTAAAAACGGCAGCTATTCTTTTTTCAAAAAACCTAAAATCTATAAGAAAAGGATCTAGTTCTTCTTACGACAATCCATATCCACCTGATTTAAGTTCTACGGAATTTTATCAAGAAGCAAAAGAAGAAATAGGTATTAAATTCAAAGAACTATTTGTAGTACATCAAAAAGAATATGAAATTAATTTTCAAACGCACAGAAAATTTAATGATGATTTAAAAAAGGCAATTACCCTTTTAGAAATTGATGATTTTGAAGGTGGCTTTACCCAAATAAAAGAAATTGCTAAAAGCACTACTGATGAAAAAGCAAAATCTTTTGCGCTTTACAACCTTGCAAAAATGCAATTATTTAATGGGGAATATGACGAAAGTTTAAAAAATGCTAAAGAAGCATATATGCTTAACCCCAAAAATGATGAGTGTTTGGAAATTATAAATGAATTGAAATAATCATGGAACCAAAAGAAATCGACTTTGTAAAAGTAGTTCTGAAAACGCTTGAACTCATCATTATAAAACCTTTCACACTCCCTTACAAAATATACAAAAATGCGCTTATAGCTTTGTCAAACAGCAATGCAGATAATTCTGAAGAAAGTAACCTATCAACAGATTTTCCTTTATACATCTGGTTAATTAGCATTTTTAATGCTCTAATAGTGCTTGCGTATCCTATAGGTATTATCATGGCAATAAAAGGAGCGAGTGGCTATTTTGGAAGTTTTGGACTTTTTATTGGGATTTTGATTATTACCTATTTTTCACCGCTCTACATTGGTTTAATTAGGGAGTTTTTACAAATTTCTTTAAAAGTGTTACTGTATTTAAAAATTATATCTAAAAAGTAAACTGAATTGTTTAACATATAAATTCTTAAAAATGAAAAATATAACTTATTTATCTGTCCTGATATTTTGTCTAATTCTTAGTTGTTCTAAAGGTGATGATTCAAACACTGACCCAAATGCAGCATTCTCTGATATAAACGATGCAAATACCACAGCAGTTGAAACCACTATACCAAGGGTAGAAATATCGCAAAACGGGAATCTTTTGTCATTGCTTTTATCAGTAACAAATCAAGACGGCATCCCGCTACAAAACTTTACTTTAGGCAACTACCAAATTGAAATACTTACCAGTTCCACCTCAGAAATAGTAGATATAAACGGTATTACCTTAACCGAGCTGAATGAACTGTCCAACACCAACCCTATAGCGGCAGCAACAACCTTAGATTACTCAAATAGTATGTACAATAAGGATATTACAGATATGGAAACTGCGATAATGAATTTTATTAATTTGAAGAAACCTAACGATTTAATGTCTATACTTAAGTTTTCGAGTAAAGTTTATATAGCTCAAGACTTTACAAATGACAAGAATTTATTATTGAATGCCGTTGAAAATGTTGATATTCCAAGAGGTAGTACAGCTTTTTACGATGCTTGCTATATTGGTTTGGAGGAAACTGATAAACTAGATGATGTCCTTCCAGTGGTAATAGGTTTTACAGATGGGTTAAACAATAATTCAGTAGTATCATTAGAAAGGTTGATAACCAAATCTAAAACACTCAATACCCCTATTTATACAGTTGGTTTTGGAGGTGCTGCTATAAATAACATGCAATATTTAGCAGATGAAACAGGAGGTCGGTTTTATTATGCACCAACAGGGGAGGAGATTACAGAACTCTACCAAATTATTGACGGACAGCTAAGAAACCTTTACATTTTAGATTGGGTGATAAACTACGCTTCAGGAACAGAAATAACAATTAAGATAACCACAGAATATACCTCTGCCAATGGTTCGTTCACTGATGTGTCTTATAAAACAATCGTTATCCAGTAATGAAACAAAGTTTGTTAAAATATCAAATAGTTTTTACAATTATGGCTTTGATGAGTAGTTGCAAAAAAGACATTAAAAATGACTTTTTATGGGAATCTGTTAATACGGAAGATCGCACACTAGAAACAACAAAACCAAAAGATAGCGATTTTGAATTCGATACCGAAACTGAAGCTATAAAAACAAACCAAAACGATATTAAAATCAAACCAGAGGTTAAAATTATTGATGGTACTTTAATATCAAATAATCCTTATAATTTATATGATACCGATGGACAATTACTGCATTTAGTGGCTACTAAATTATGTTGGGATTTCGATTATAAAAAGGTATTTGGTGACTTTAGAAACGGCCGATACAAAAACGGTAAAGACCCTATTAAAATAGATAATTGCTGTTCTGCGTTTATACCGAGTCCATATATAGAACCCATGGAGTATTATTATAGTCAATACCACAATATTAATGATATCTCTAATTATCAGAATAATGTTTTTAAACTAAAAGAGATCCGAAAGAACATGTTAGATGAAAACTATGAGTCTTTCAAAAAATTGGTCATGAGCGTTAATCCAGATAACTTAGTTTCATATAAGCTTGTAACTTCAACCATTCAGAGTTACGATTTCGACAAAGGAGAATTAATAATAAAATATTACATAAATAAAAACCAACGCATTGGAAGAAGTAGTTCTAGCGTTATACGAACCCCTAATGGCAATAACAGATATTCATCATCTTATAGCTATCTTATAAAAATGGAAGAGAAAGATGCCAAAAGCCTTTTTGAACATTATACATCTTTAAACGAGTACAATAAAAACCCACCTTTTAAACTAACAACAAAAACCACCTTTTCTTTACAAATCCCAAAGTTAGAAAAGCGACCTTACCCTTTTGAATCTCGTATCAATAAAATTGAATTCTATAAGCAAGGTGAAGGCTATCCAAATGAGCAAGACAAAATAGGCGAGATACAATTTAATTATTAAGACAGAACTAAATTCTAATTCTAAATCAATACAATGACCATGAAAAATCACATACTATTATCTCTAATCGTTCTTTTGTTTGTGTCCTGTGGTTCGGACAACTTAAGTAATTCCAAAGCGGAAAGTATTATATCGGAATGTTTAGAAACAAAACCTGAACAACGTACTGTAAGCTTTAATATAGGTAAGGTAACTTTTCGAGATCGAGATTACGACAAAGAACTTTTACAAGGATACAGAACACTTTTAGAAAGTGGACACATTGAAATGAAGCTGATAAAAGAAACTAAAACAGGTTATAGAAAAGGAAAAGAGTTTGAAGTAAAACTTACTGAAAAAGCATTGGAGCACATGGAAAAAGTTCCTGAAAATGATGGTACAGCGGAAGCCAAAATATATAAATATGTGGTTGATGAAGTATTGGAAGTTCATGAAACACCAGCTACTAATACAGCTTTAGTTAAAGTAAATTTTAAAGTAGCAGATAAAACGCCTTTTTCTATTTTGGCTTCAAAAGACCCATCTGATTTTTGGGTACAAAAGCTAAAATTCTCAAAAACCTCAAACGGTTGGAAGTACTGTGATAATTTTTAAAAAACCTTTTGAAAAATAATTTAACTAAAGTAGAAGAAATAAAAACTGGAAATGATTTAATCGACATCAATGCCGATTACAAAGATTCCATTATTATTCAACGCCATTTTTCAAAACATACACTACTGGATTTAGAGATACAAAATCTAACTATTCCAAAAAAGCCTATTTGGTTAAATATAGTTATTCGTATGATAAGGCTATACCAAAAAAGAGTTTCACCCACTTTAGGCAATAGATGTGTTTTTGACCCTAGTTGTTCTAGATATTCTGAGCTCGCTTTTAGAGAAAAAGGATTTACAAAAGGAATTTTATTAACATTTAAAAGATTAAAACGTTGCAAACCAAGTAACGGAGGAAAAGATATATTAACTTAAATTTTACATGATGCAATACAAAATAGAACAAATTGGAAGTCAATTCTCTAACAAAGCAATCAATAGTTTAGAAAGCAGATTTAATAAATATTCTGAACAAGGCTATAAATTTCATTCTGTATTTCAAATTCAGAAACCTGGATGCCTAGGGATTGGCACACCTTCTATAACATATCTTGCAGTTTATACAAAGGAATAAAACTAATTAAAAATAACTATTTAATTACAAATTTTTATTTAAGATTTTACAGCTTTGCTGTTAGCAATATGTTCAAATGGTGAAGAAACTGAAACAGAATTTAAAAATCAATGATATTGTATTTGATGTTAGGGATAAAATATATAATAGATTAAAGATTACATCATCAGAAGGTGCCCATATCAATAAAACTTGAATAAAATGAGTATTATTAACTTCTTTTCTTTAAATTTCTATTAGCTCATAACTTTTCGTAGCTTTGATTTTCCATAAAATCAAACTTCATGTCAACTCAAAAACGTCTTTTTCTAGTAGATGCTTACGCTTTAATTTTTCGTGGCTACTATGCCTTTATAAAAAACCCAAGAATTAATTCCAAAGGAGAAGATACTTCAGCTATTATGGGGTTTATGAATTCACTTTTAGACGTTATAAAACGAGAACGACCAGATCATTTGGCCGTTTGTTTTGATAAAGGTGGGAGTACAGATCGTGTTGAAATGTATGAAGACTACAAAGCCAATAGAGATGAAACTCCTGAGGGTATAAAAACTGCCATTCCATACATCTATGAAATTTTAAAAGCCATGCATATTCCCATTATGGTAAAGGAAGGCTATGAAGCCGATGATGTGATAGGCACCCTTTCTCGTCAAGCGGAAAAAGAAGGCTATAAAACCTATATGGTTACTCCAGATAAAGATTTTGCACAACTCGTTACCGAAAATATTTTTATGTATCGTCCTGTTTTTGGTGGTGGTTACGAAACTTGGGGAATTCCTGAAGTGCAAAAGAAATTTGAAGTAACCGACCCTATGCAAGTCATCGATTTTCTGGGCATGATGGGAGACTCGTCTGATAACATCCCCGGACTTCCTGGTGTGGGCGAAAAAACAGCCAAGAAATTTATTCAAGAGTTTGGAAGTATGGAAAATCTCCTCGCCAATACCGATAAATTGAAAGGTAAAATGCGTGAAAAAGTAGAAGCTGCAAAAGAATTAGGCATGCTTTCAAAACAACTGGCAACCATTATGCTCGATGTTCCTGTAACCTTTAATGCTAAAGATTTTGAACTAGACCATCCAGATATTGAAAAAGTAAAAGAAATTTTTCAAGAGTTAGAATTTAGACGGCTTACAGATAACTTTTTAAAAGCTTTCCCTTCGGAAACAGAAACACCAGAAGCCACGTCAACCAATACTGATACGCCAACTGAAACTAAACCAACGCCTAAAGAACAAAAATCGGCTGGTGCGGGGCAATTTTCGTTATTTGGTACTTCGACTACGCTCAGCAACCCAAATTCGACTTCGCTCAGCAACCCAAATAGCAACACAGAAACTGAGCATGGTCTAAACTCAGAATTTACTAGAAAAACAGCCGAAAGCAATTCACATTTTTATCAAAGTGTTGCGTCTGGAATGGCTACTAAATTGTTTATCAAAAATTTAATGAATCAAACTTCAGTATGTTTTGATACGGAAACGACAGGTTTAAATCCGTTAACTGCTGAATTAGTAGGAATTGCATTTTCTTGGGAAATTGGTAAAGGGTTTTATTTACCGTTTCCAGAAAATCGTGATGAAGCTCAAGAACTCATTGAGCAATTACGTCCGTTTTTTGAAAGTGAAACGATTGAAAAAATTGGTCAAAATTTAAAGTATGATATTAAAGTTTTAGCAAAATATAAAGTTGATGTAAAAGGGAAATTATTTGATACCATGTTAGCGCATTATTTGATAAACCCTGATATGCGACATAACATGGATGTTTTGGCGGAAACGTATTTAAATTACACGCCTATATCTATAACAGAATTAATTGGTAAAAAAGGAAAGAATCAATTATCAATGCGAGATGTTCCGTTAGAAAAACAAACCGAATATGCCGTTGAAGATGCAGATATTACTTTGCAGCTAAAAGAACACTTTCAAAACGAATTAGGCGAAGCCAATACACAAAAACTGTTTGATGATATTGAAATTCCGCTACTTCGTGTTTTAGCTGCTATGGAATTGGAAGGTATTAATTTAGATAAAAAATTCTTGAATGCTTTATCTGAAGAATTAAATAACGATATTTCAACTCTTGAAAAAAGTATTTATGAAGCCGCTGGCGAAGAATTTAATATTGCGTCTCCAAAACAATTGGGAATTATTCTCTTTGAAAAACTAAAACTGGTTGATAAACCTAAAAAAACCAAAACTGGTCAATATGCTACTGGCGAAGATATTTTAAGTTACTTAGCCAAAGACCATGAGATTATTCAGCAAATATTAGATTTTAGAGGTTTATCAAAACTCAAAAGTACCTATGTTGACGCTTTACCTTTGCAGGTTGAGCCATCGACTGGTCGTGTGCATACCGATTATATGCAAACGGTTGCTGCAACTGGTCGTTTGAGTAGTAATAATCCGAATCTTCAAAATATTCCTATTCGAACCGAACGGGGTCGTCAAGTACGTAAAGCGTTTGTTCCCAGAGATGAAGATTACATACTTTTAGCTGCCGATTACTCGCAAATAGAACTCCGCATTATTGCTGCTTTAAGCAAAGAAGAAACCATGATTGAAGCTTTTAAAAACGGGGAAGATATTCATGCCTCTACTGCTTCAAAAGTATTTAATGTGCCTTTAAATGAAGTGACTCGCGAACAACGTAGCAATGCGAAAACCGTAAACTTCGGCATTATTTATGGGGTTTCGGCTTTTGGGTTAAGTAACCAAACCGATTTATCTAGAAGTGAATCTAAAGAACTTATTGACACCTATTACGCAACCTATCCAAAATTGCGTGCTTACATGAGTGAGCAAGTTGATTTTGCACGTGATAATGGTTATGTACAAACCGTTTTGGGGCGTCGCCGTTATTTAAAAGATATTAATTCTAGAAATGCGGTTGTTCGTGGCGCAGCAGAACGTAATGCAGTAAATGCTCCAATTCAAGGTAGTGCTGCCGATATTATTAAAATTGCCATGATTAATATTTATAATAAACTTCAAGAAGGCAATTTTAGAACCAAAATACTTTTACAAGTGCATGATGAATTGGTTTTTGATGTTTACAAACCAGAACTCGAAAGCATCAAAACTTTAGTAAAAACTAAAATGGAAAATGCTTTTAAAATGGATGTACCTTTGGATGTTGAGTTGGATACTGGTTTGAATTGGTTGGAGGCGCATTAATATATATAAAACAGTTTTAGTTCTTCTTTTTTGTCACTAAGAGTACAACTAGAGAAAGAATTACTAACGTAACCAAAATAACATAAAGTAAATTTAAATTAGACGTTGAAAGTATAGGAGTATCATCACCATAAAGCACAAAGCCTCCCCAATAGTAAGGGTGTTTTAATTTATTACTAGATGTGGTTTTAAAATAATCCTGTTTTGCATATTTTAAAGCTTCTGATTTTGTTTTCCCTTTTTTTAGATACTCGTAAAACGAAATCATAATACTACTAGTTGTTTTATCTGGCACTTCCCACAAACTAGCTATTGTTGCTTTGGTTCCTGCAAAATTTAAGGCTCGTTGTAATGATACCATACCAGAGGCCTCATCTACCTTACCAATACCTGTATTACATGCACTCAATACAGCTAACTCATTTGGAATTTTTAAGCCATACAACTCTTCCAAATAAAGCTTTTCATTGTTTGAAAAACTAAAGTAACTAAATTCTGGATTGTTCTCGTCAATAGTCGCATGCATAGCCATATGCAAAACAGTGCTTTCTGATTTACGACTTATAAATTGTTCTTTTGTAGCCTGCTTTCCTGTGAATGATACTACAGTAAATAGTTTTTCTATAGCTTTGGCTTCTTTCTGTGCGCCTTCTAAGTAATATGGGCCGCTTCTGGTGGCATACTGATTTTTACCGCCCAAATATTCCGGAGCAAAAATAGACACAGCTGTTTTCATCTTTTTATCAACAAAATTATCATTATTGATAAACGCAAATCGAAGATGTGAAGAGTATCTGATAGCTTTGCTTTCTATAAGATAACTATTGTTGTAAATTAATGTTTCAAAAGGCAGATGATATATTGGGCTGTCTGGAATAACCGTTAGCGTTTTATATTTAAAAGAAGATTCTGGCAATAATAGTTTTGTTAATGAATCGTCAAGTTGTAATGCTTTATTTGGTGTTCTAATTTGTTTTAAATGGTTAACAAGTAACTTGTTTTGTTCACTTCCCCAAATATGTAATTTCCACTCAATAGTATCCTTACTAATTTGGAAAACTGCAAACTCATCTTTAAAAAACATAAACTTCAATACCATTTCATCTATTGGAATTTTATTTTGAAACCTATTAATATCAAAATTGTCTTGGGTAAAATTTGCCAATTTAGGATACTCTAATTCTAATTGCCTTTGATGTTCTAATATGGCATTATTTATAGAATCAATTTGTTTTAGTTTTAGTTGCTTTTTTGCATGAACCAATTGTTTTCTTAATTCAAAATCAATTTGCTCTAAAGAATCTATAACTGGAAGTAACACTACATTACGACTTTGAATAAATTTTTTCCAAGCCAAACGGTTTTGTATGTTTTCAATCTGACTTAGTTGCTTTTTCTGTAGACAATTATACTTTATTAAATTTTTTACAATGGTTTTAAAACAATTTTGGAGTCTTTTATTAAGAGGTTGATCTTTATAAGTATTTAAAAACTGCTGAAATGCTAAGGTATAAACTAATGATAATTCAGTTTTTTTAACTTCTTCTGTCATCGATGATCTATCAATAACTTTATTAGCAATTGAAAGCAATAAGTACACATCTTCTAGTTTAAGACCCGGCTCAAAATTAGAATAGTCTGATTTTAAAGGTTCAGTTCCTAAATGAATTCTTTCTATTCCCTTTTTCACCCAAATCCTACCTTCTTCAATATTACCCATGGAGAAGCATATTTGAGCTTTTTGAACCAAGAAATTAACATATCTATTATGACTTTCTCCTGCTTCATCAATTATTTTATTAATGAGATTCAAAGCCTTATCATAATCTTTTTCATATTTGTAAACATCAACTTTATTTCCAAGATAAAGATGTATGTACCTTTGATAAGATTTTTTATTTATTAACTTAATAGATTTATCTATTTCATCATGAAGACTACTTAGGTCAAAATCTATCTTGTCTTCATTAACAATAAAATAACGGCAATAAAAATTTAGAGCAGAGCTATAACTATGGAAATCAACCCCAGTTTTAGCCTTTTGCTTGTTCCCGTTTTTCGCCGAATTGTATTCCTCATATAGGTCATCAAGCTTCTCTTTTTCTCTTACTACACTTTCTGTTATTTTTTTAATAGAAATACTATCGTAATTCTCAGCAAAAAAAGCCGTTTCAATTAAATCGACCACTATTTTTTGATAACCCAATGAAAACCTATAATTTATAAGTGGTTGAGGTAGTTTATAATTTAATGGTATATGCTTTAATAGTTCCTCAGCCTTATCTAAATAACTTTTTGCAACATCATAATTTCCTAGGGTAACATTAGGGTTTGCCACTCTACGATAAAGTATTAATATTCGCTCGTAGTTTTTCTGTTCTACAGTTTCACTTTCATATAAATCCAGACTCATTTTACCATACTTCAATTCTTTCAAAATGAAAGATTTTATAGAATAATTTATATGTATGAAGTAGAATATGTCTGCTCTAAGTGCATTATTTTCTGGAACATCTTTAAGATATGATTCTGCTTTCTTTAAGTTTTCAATACTTATAAGATGCTTAGATTTATGATACTGTCCTTTACCTTTTCCAAATAATAACTTTGCAACTTCTAGACTATCATTTTTTTGTAATACAGTTGGTAGGTTTGTATCACAAAATGAAATAAGTTCTAAATATTTTCCTGAATTGTATAGCCCATCTGCTTGCTCAGAGAATTTAGGTGTTTGAGCATTTACATAACTTAAAGATAATAAGGTGAAAAATATACCATAATGTAATACAAATACTAACTGCTTCATGGTTGTTAATTGGATATGAGCTACTAATTTAAAAAAAAACAAGGCACTTTATTTATAAATGATATTATTTTGAACTGATATCTAAATATTATCTTTTAATTTTAACTAGTATTATATTCTACCAGGTCTTTTTCGTAAAATAAAGCTAAACTCTAGAGGCTTAATTTCACCTCTAAAACCAACAGGTTTTACTATTAACTGTACAGTATAGTTTCCCTCTGGCATCGTCCCTTGAAATCCTTTTTTTAGCATTTGGTCAGCTGTCTCTTCATCTTCATCTACATCTACATCTACATTAACTAATGTACCAATAAAATCAAAAGCATCGGCAGGTAAAAACATTTCCCCAGGAAAGTATGGTATTGGTTGTTTACGCACTACGTTTTTTACCAGTTTACCATCTCTCTTTACTGTAGTAATAAATTCAAAAAAAACAATAGTTTCTTTATATATATTAGTTGGCAAACCTTTGCCATCAAAACTAAATCTCAGTTGGTATTTACCCGTTTTAAATTCCTTAAACAATTGAACTGCTGAATTATTTTCTAATTTAAGTTCGGTCTTTGATTTTCCATTTAATGTAATTTTTCCTTCAACAGATTGTGCATGCATTGAAAGTATTGTACTTAACAACACTATAGTTATCAGTTTTTTCATTTCTAATTGTTTTGAGTTATAGATTATAATGTTTTGCTATTTCTAGTGTAATTTCTTTGGTATCCTTTCCTGAGTTGGTTTTATTACCATTATTTGGTGGCGTAATCATATATAAAACACCATCTTTTAAAATTTGTAATTGGTACATATTTGAGATATAAACCGCTTTATCTCCCAACTCTTCTACTTTATGGAAAAGTGTTGCATTTCTTTCAGGATTGTACTGCCAAAATGGGTCTTTTTGTTGATTGATATTTGCTGCAACCTGACCCTTCCAATATTCATATTCCTTTTTTCCGTAGAATAACTTTATGTCACAATGCAATATACCTCCAGAACCATTTTCAACTGATTCTATTTCAATATGAGTGGCATCGGGATTATATTTTAAGATTAGTTCTTTTGGAAATTCATCACATAGCTTCGTTCTAATTTCATCAATATCTATTTTATCTTTTGTTGGAACTGAATTGGTGATAATCTCTTCATTTTCAACATTTGTATTAGAATTCTTTTTGTTTCCAAGACATGACACCAATATTAAAACCAAAGACATTATCGTATATTTTAAATACTTCATTTTTAGATTATATTTTAGTTAATATATCCTGCTGCTTTAGCCATAGCAATTGCAGCTTTTTTGTAATCTCTATTTTTGGCAACCTCAGCTTTATTTAATCTATTTTTTATTGGATAAACGTATAAAACGTAGCCTTTAAACTTTATTTTCAGCTCTTTTTTACTTTCATTCCAAAGCGTAGCTAAGCCTGTATCGTTGATCCATTCTGAAGATTTAGATATCGATTTGTTTAAGGCCCAAGCTTCTTCCCACTCTACACCATTACCGGCAGCTTTTGCAATATCATAAGCCATTTCATCTTTACCAATTTCACGTTGAATATTCATTGACCCTCTTAACCACTCAAAGTCATTATCGCCAGTCTTGATATAGAACATGCATGATGGTGCTGTGTTAGGTGCTCTTCGGTTTGATTTTGAGATATCATCAAAAACAACCATGTCTTCAGAGACTTTATATATTGACGCAATGTCACTAACAGACATATTCTCACAGGCGCTCATGTCTTTAGAATAATTGATAAGATTCCCTTTAAAAGCCTTATTAACAAAATTGGTGTCATCCATTTCTGAAACATTAATAGTTTTTTTATCTCCTAAACACGACATTAAACATATTGATAATGTAGATAGAATTAATTTTTGTATTGATTTCATAGTTTTATATTTATTTAATCACTAATTTTTTAGTGTAAGATTTAGTTTCACTATTAATTTTTAGAAGATAAAGACCACTGTTAAAAGATTTTACATCAATGATGGTTGTATTATTTGATGTTGTCTTTTCATGAAGTAATTTTTGACCTGATAACGTAAAAACTTCAATAGAACTAATTGTATTTCTAGATTTAATCGTTATGAAATCTTGTGCTGGATTTGGATAAACACTAAAATCGAATTTAGATTCCTGAACGTCTGTTGTAGACAAAACACTTGAATCTTGAACGTTTATTACAAATTCACCGCTTTCATTTAAAGACTTAGATGTTGTATTAGCTTTTCCGCTAACCGAAAATTCTAACCAAACCTGTAAATAGTAGGTTTTATTTGGTATTAATCCATTTACCACTAATTCGTTTACAGCGCAATATAACGGTTGTACATCTTCACAAGAACCATATAAAGCAACTTTACCTACAAGTGTGCCCGCACTAATTGTCATGGTAATGCTTCCAGAGGACGGAGCAGGAAATGAATACCAAATATCAAAAGCCGTTAATCCACTTTGTAAACAGTTTGGGTTATTACCGCTACCTGTTGCACTACTTGTATTCCCTGGTGTGTCTTGCCCTAGAATAATTGGTGTTGTATAAGAACAATTATCGTTTACAGGTATGCAACTTAAACTATAATTAGTTTGCATATCTATTTGCGCCCAGTTTGTATTGCTGTAATTAATATCGTCAACCTCTACGCAGGTTAATTGAGGATTTGCAAAAGCAGAAAAATTTGAATTTGTTATACTAGTATTAGCCCCATTTTTAATATTTAAACCTATTAAAGCATTATCATTACAAGCCACTTGGGTTAAACTTGAGTTTTGAGAAAGATCTAAATACTCTATATTATTTCTTTCACAATTTAGGTTTTCTAAATTAACATTTGAAAGTGTATTAAGTGCTGTTATTTGGTTTAAAGAACAATTTAAAATTCGTAATTCATTGTTTTTATTTATTTGAAGCTCAGTAACATTATTATTTGCAATAAATAATTCTTCAAGTAAGTTTAGTACACTCACATCAATTTCTGTAAATAGATTATCATTTAGACTTAAGGACACTAAATTGGTATTACCAGATAAATCAATACTTGTTAAAGTATTATTATGAGCAAATAAAGTTTCTAAAGCTGTAAAACCCTCAATACCTGTTAAATTTGAAATATTTTCATTATTAACATCTAAAAAAGTAATAGTTTCAATATCAGATTTTAAAACAAGACCATTTACTATTCCATCTGAATCTATATTTTGATCTATTAACGCTTGCTCAAAGTTTGAATCGGTTATATTTACAGTATTTGATACAGAACAAGTAAGACTATAAATTGTTTGATCATCTTTTGTTAACCAAGTTGTGTTGCTAAAGCTTACATCATCTACAGCAACACATGTTAAATTGGGATTATCATCTATAATAAAATCAGAAGCACTATCTAATAGAGTATTAGCTCCGTTTTTTATATTCAAGTCTGCTAATTTATTTGTTTGAAGAATAACCTCTTCTAACTTTGTATTACTTGATAAATCTATTTTTGTTAACTGATTTAAAGCTAGAATTAAAGTTGCTAACTCTAAATTGTTACTTAAATCTACACTTGTTAAATTATTTTGATGAGCGCGTAATGTTTTTAAAGATGTAAACTCTTCTATACCACTTAGGCTAGATATATTTTTATTGGCCATACTTAAATTAGTTACATCTTCGGCATAGGCTTTTAAAATTTCACCATTTATAATGCCGTCTATATCTATACCAATGTCAATTAAATGTTGTTCAAAATTGGCATCTGGTATATTTACAGTTTCTTGCTCTAATGGACAATCTGTATTAAAGCTAATTTGAGAGCCAATTGCATATGAAAAAGATTGATTTGTTGCAGCTGTAACATCATCTACCGCAATACATGTTAAGTAGGGACAAAATGTAACGTTTAAACTAGTTATAGCTGATAGGTTACCATTTTTAAGATTTAAAGTTTTAAGAAAATCGTTTGATTGAAGATTAACTCTTTGTAAATTGGGGTTATTAGAAAGATCTAAACTATCTAAATTACAATCCCTACACTCTAGTTTCTCAATAACTGTACATTGATCTAATATTAATAATTCAATTGGGCTTCCTTCTGCCTCTAAATCATTAAGTAAAGTGCAACTGTTTACATTTAATGTTGTTAATAAGTTATTTCCACAAATTAGGGTGGTTAATAGATTTGAATTAGACAAATTTAATGTTGTTAATTTATTAGCTGCACATTCTAAAAAATCTAGTGAGGAATTTATGGGTAAGTTTAAGGATGTTAATTGATTGTTTTGACAATTAAGTCTATTCAACTTATTTAACCCGCTAAGATCAAGGCTAGTTAAATTATTATAGTCAATTATTAAACGTTCTAAGTTGGTATTATTAGATAAATTTATTTCAGTTAAATTATTAAAATCAACTTCAAGCCATTCTAAACTGGTAAAATTTTCTATTCCAGTAAGGTCACTTATCCCTTTATTCCAAAGGTCTAATTTTTTAGTGCCTGTGACAGCGATAGATAGATTTACTACACCATCAGTTTGGTCGGTAGCAGAAGTTGTATCAATTCCAAGGTCAATTAGAGCTTGTTCAAAGTTGGCATCAGGAACACTAAAGTTTTGCGATAAGCATAGTGTTGGAAATAGTATAGCAATTAATAGTATTTTTTTAATCATTTTTTTGAATTTGGTTAATAGCATTTTTTGAATTTTTTGTATTAAAACATTTTTTTATAATCCTTAGGGTTTATTGTTTTACTAATATTATCGTTAATAGCAATGGTTTCACTAGACATATTTCCTTCCTTAGATTTTACGTTATACGCCATAATATGACCATTAATGATGTCGTTATTTTGAATAAACCAATTAGGAAGGTTAACATCTGGCGCTACCCAAAGTTCCATTTTTACATTAGCATCAGACATGACATACTCATAACATGTAGCTCCTAAAACTGTTTTGGATCTTCCAGTTTTTTTAATTTTAGAATAATCATAATTCGCCATTTGTTCGGACGGATTAGTCATTTGCTGACCTCCCATCATATTTTGTGACATCTTCATTTTCATCCCATTAGTTTCTACAAAAATGTATGAATTGCCGTTATCCATGACTATAATAGACTCACCAGCCATTTCCTCGTCAGAGTAGTCACTCATATCTGCTTTTATAGCTATATAATTTTCATTTGGATTTAGTAAATAAGACAATTTATAGGTTTCATTATTTTCGGAATTCGTCATTTTTACGACTGTTTCAAACGTAAATTTATAAACACCAGAATTGGCAGTTTCAGAAGGAAGATTAGCTAACGAGGGCGCTTCTGGTTTTTTAGATTTGTTCTTAGATACGGTGCGTCTGTCTATAAAATAAACTGGACCCACATCAATAGCTCCTTTAATTTTACTTTCAGTATAAGACAATACGTACTTGTCTTCACTATTCTGATTTGGGTTTTTCTGTCGTGTTACAAGCTCAGTTACACCAGAAAAACTAATTTGAAAATTATCTTCGCTAATGACATCAATACTAACTTCCCCAGCATCTAAATCATAAGACTGATAATCTAGACTATGCGCTCTGTAAAAGCCATCTTCAGTTTCTTGGTTAGGTTCCCAGACTGGATCGTAAGACAATTCTAAACTGGCGTCTTCTGGAATTTTTAGTACCAATCTTTCTTTTATGGGCAACTCATCCTCAAACAGCAAAGTATTACCTTTAGGAATTACCAACACATAACCATCTTGTATATCCGCTGCTTGTGTTAACCAAGAACCATAAATCCTTACTTCATCGTTACTTCTTTGTAAATTTGCTCTTCCAAACTTCTCAATATTATAATTTCCATATTTTTGTGTGTGCTGAATAATAGCGCTTCCAGAAGCTTCAATAGTTAGAATATCTTTAGGTTCTTCTTTTTTCTCTTTCTTAGAATTTTTATCACCATTTAAAACATCATCAATTTCTTTATCTGCCTTATTTTCAACCTTATCTATTACTTTATTTTCAACTTCTGTTATTTTATCTTGGGCTTTCTTTTTTAATTTCTTTAAAAATTGAGCTTCAGCTAGTTGGCAATTAGTTATGAATACTGCAAAAATTATTAGTTTAACTATTTTTTTCATGTTATAAATTATTGATGTTTTTCCCTTTAGTACAAGAACTTATTTAAATGTTAACAGCTTATTAAAAAAATTTATATTTGTTATTCTTGTTAACATCGTCAAGGAATAAGTAACCAATGAACAGAACCCTATCTGAAACGTTATTACAATCACGCTTAAGAAATGATGATAAAAACGCATTAGAAACTATTTATAAAAAATATAGATTAGCATTTATTAATTATGCTTCGGGATTTGATATTGATAATACTGTAGCTGCAGATATATATCAGGATAGTGTTATAGCGATGCATCAAAACTTTGTAATTAATAAATTAAATCTTGAGAAAAGTTCGATAAAAACCTACCTTTTTGGTATTGGAAAAAATAAAATTTATAAATACTTAAAAGAACAAAAGAAAACAACTCTAGTTAATCAACAAGTTGATGACTATGAAGAAATTTGTTTAAATGAAAACGTACATTCTGACAAAGCAATAGAGCTATCAAAAAATTTAAAACTAATTTCTGAAAGTTGTCAAAAAATATTAAAACTCTATTATTACAGAGGGTTAACAATTGATGAAATAGTTGAACAAACAGATTATAAAGATTCTGCAACAGTAAGAAGCCACAAATCAAGATGTATGAAACGTTTAAAAACGTTATTTAAAAAAAAATAATGCAACACGAAGAGCTCATATTAAAATACTTCAATAAAACCTTAACAAATAATGAGGAGGTTTTGTTCTCAAATTTATTAAACAAGGATGCTGATTTTAAAACCTTATTTGATGAACATAAAAATATGCAGTTGGCATTTGAAATTAATGAAAAAGAAAAGTTAAAGCTTCACTTACAAAACTTAGAATCTTCTAAAAAATCAGTTTTTAAAACAATTTTAAATCAAAAATTTATTGTTTTTGCCACGGCATGTTGTTTACTCATTGGCGGGTTTTACTTTATAAATAATAGCAGTTCTAACCTTTATGATAATTATTTTGAAGTTTACCCAAATGTACTAGAGCCTGTTGTAAGAGGTGAAATGAATATCAAAAGTGATGCTTTTATAGCTTATGAAAATCAAAATTATCAAGTTGCTGAAAATAATTTTAAGTTGATTTTAGAAACCAATCCAGATGATAATATTCGATTTTATTATGCGCTAACACTACTAAATCAAAACAAAACAAAACCAGCACAAAAGGTTTTAAATAGTTTAAAACAAAAAAATCACGATTTTCTACCTGAGATATATTGGTATTCTGCTTTAATTGCGGTTAAAAATCATGATTTTAAACTTGCATTAAAAGAACTTCAGGCACTACAAGGCATGAATTCTACCTTTAAAAAAGAAGAAATAAAAAAACTTATAGAAGATTTAAATTGAAACTCATAAAGTTTGCATTGTTAAAATTAAATTAACTTACCTCCGCTTCTTCTTACTCCTAAACTTAGCCTTATTATTTCGTCTATTAAAAGGAATAGCGTCATCATAGGTGTTTTTAGCCTCTCCTGATGGCTTATTTTTACGCCACTTTTCATTTTTTTCTGGAAGTAATACTTTAAGTAAATCTTGTCGCCCCAGTTTATTCAGCGTGTTTTTTATCCAAGCTTTATTTTCATCTTTATACCAAAAGAAAAAACGATGTTGTTCGTCTTTCTCTTTACGAGTTATAGGTGTCTTTACTTTTTTAAGCGTGTAAGGGTGGTAACCACTATAATAAATTACGGTAGCCACCGTCATAGGTGTTGGTGTAAACCCTTGCACTTGCTCTAACTGGAAACCCATATCTTTAGTTTCGGCAGCAAGATTCGCCATATCTTCAACTTCACAAGCAGGGTGATTCGAAATGAAATAAGGTATCAATTGCAACTTCAACCCCTTTGCTATATTAATCTTATCGAAACGCTCTTTAAATTTATGGAAATAACTAAATGATGGTTTTCGCATCAACTTCAAAACAGGATCGCTAGTATGTTCTGGTGCTACTTTAAGTCGCCCAGAAACATGCTTCGTCATTACTTCCTCGGTGTAATCATCCAACTCTTTTGGATCGGCATTTTTATTAAATTCAGGCACCAACATATCATGACGAATACCACTACCAATAAATGATTTTTTAACTTTCGGATGACTATCAACAGCCTGATATAAATCTGTTAACGGCTTATGCGACGTATCTAAATTGCTACAAATAACTGGCGAAATACACGACGGCGCTACACACTTATCACAGATAGATTGCACCTTACCTTTCATTTTGTACATATTCGCACTCGGTCCACCAATATCAGACAAATAGCCTTTAAAATCTGGCATATTCGCTACCGTATCCACCTCTCTCAATACCGATTCCTGACTCCGAGATGCTATAAACTTGCCTTGGTGCGCAGAAATGGTACAAAAGCTACAACCACCAAAACATCCACGGTGTATATTAATGGAGAATTTAATCATTTCATAAGCAGGAATGGGTCCTCGCTTATTATATTTTGGGTGAGGCATTCTCGTATACGGCAACTCAAAAGACGCATCAATTTCTGCTTCCGTCATGGTTGGATATGGCGGATTAATCATCAAGGTCTTTTCGCCTACTTTCTGAAAAATTCGTCTTGCAGCCAACTTATTAGATTCTTGTTCAATCACTTTAAAGTTAGACGCATATTTTTTCTTGTCCTTTAAACAAAGGTCATGCGATGCAATTTCAACATCTTCCCAGTTACTATTTTTAGGAATTTTTGCACCAGCATCCAACAAAACGGCCGTTTGCTTAATAGTAGTAATACTAGAAAACGGAACGCCTTTTTGCATTAAACGCACCACTTCACGCAAGGGTTGTTCGCCCATACCGTAAACCAACATATCTGCTTTTGATGTTTCCAAAATAGTTGGCATAAGGGTATCGCTCCAATAATCATAATGCGTAACACGTCGCAACGACGCTTCAATGCCTCCTATTAAAATTGGAACATCTGGCCACTTTTCTTTCAAAATATTAGAATAAACGGTGGTTGCATAGTCTGGTCTAAAACCAATATCTCCGTTAGGTGTGTAGGCATCTTTATCCCTCCGTTTTTTATTGGCGTTGTAATTGCTAAGCATCGGGTCCATACAACCGCCTGTAACACCAAAAAACAATTTTGGAGAACCCAGTTTTACAAAATCCTGAAGATTATCATTCACATTAGGTTGCGGCACTATAGCAACTCGCAAACCGTAACTCTCTAAAATCCTACCAATAACAGCAGGCCCAAACGATGGATGATCCACATAGGCGTCTCCACTGAATAGGATAACATCTAGCGCATCCCATCCGCGTATTTTAACCTCTTTATTTGTGGTAGGTAACCAATCTGAAAGTTGTAACTCTTGCATAGCGTTGCAAAAATAGACAAAAAACGTTTCTTAAACCTAATTACTCTTTTATTTTGGGCGTTCCCACACCCTTCGACTCCGCTCAGGGCAAGTGGTCGGGCTTTCACTACTCGCTTCCTCCTGCGTCGGCGAGCTCAAACACTTAGCCTGCGGTGAGCGCAGTCGAACCGTTCAATCCCTAACGCGGGCATACTTGCTAGCATTCATCTTTCATTTATAAAACACATCATTTTTTTAACTAATTTTGCAAACTGTTTTAATTAACAAATGAGCATCATTTCAAAAGACATACAAAAAGCCATTGCTATTTTAAGTGCAGAGAAACTTGTAGCCATACCTACTGAAACTGTTTATGGTCTCGCAGGAAACATTTTTAGCGAAAAAGCCATAAAAAGTATTTTTGAAACTAAAAAACGTCCGTTTTTTAATCCACTCATCGTTCATATTCCATCAGTAGATGCTTTAGAAAGTATTGTAAGTTATGTTCCTAAAAAAGCAAAACTATTAGCTGATACTTTTTGGCCAGGATCTATGACCTTAGTCCTAAAAAAGCAATCTATAATTCCTGATTTAATTACGGCTGGAAAAAACACCGTTGCCGTTAGAGTCCCTAATCATCCTGTAACTTTATCACTTTTAAAACAATTACCTTTTCCGTTAGCAGCACCAAGCGCAAACCCATTCGGAAATATTAGTCCAACAAAACCAGAACATGTTGAAGGCTATTTTAAAAACGATATCAATATGGTTTTAGACGGTGGTGCGTGCATAAATGGTATAGAATCAACAATAATCGGTTTTGAAAATGACGAACCTATTATTTATCGCTTAGGTGCTTTAGCTCTTGAGGATATTGAAGCCGTAGTTGGTAAAGTGGAAATAAAAAACAAAAAAGAAGTAAGTCCAGATGCTCCTGGAATGCTAGAACGTCATTACGCGCCTTCAACAAAAACATTTCTAACTGAAAACATTTCAGAAGAAATAAAGAAACATATAGGCAAGCGCATTGGTCTTCTCACTTTTACATCTGATTTAAAAAATGATGTTATTACTTCTCAAATCATCTTATCTATAAAAGGAGATATGGCAGAAGCTGCATCAAAATTATATGAGGCTATGCACCATTTAGATCATCAAAATCTAGATGTTATTATAGCCGAACGTTTCCCTGATTTTGGCCTGGGCAAATCGATTAATGATAGGTTACAACGCGCTACGTTTAGCAGTTAATTTTTACTACTCGCAGTTATCTGATTTTCAACCATAAAAAAACCTTAAACTAGGTTTGGTAATCCAATAGTTTATCGTAAATTTGCAAACTCTTTTTGAGAGAGGAATGTTTAATAAATAAAATTAATTAGTGTGGACACATTAAGCTACAAAACGATTTCAGCAAACAAAGCTACTGTAAATAAGCAGTGGGTTTTGGTTGATGCTGAAGGTCAGGCGCTTGGTCGTTTATCATCTAAAGTTGCAAAACTTTTAAGAGGTAAGCACAAGCCAAACTTCACACCTCACGTTGATTGTGGCGATAACGTAATTGTTATCAACGCAGAAAAAATCACATTATCTGGTAACAAATGGAACGACAAAACGTACATTCGTCACACTGGATATCCAGGAGGTCAGAGAAGTTTAACTGCTACTGAATTGTTTGGAAAAGACCCATCAAGAGTAGTAGAAAAATCAGTTAAAGGAATGTTACCTAAAAACAAATTAGGTGCAGATTTATTCCGTAACCTAACAGTTGTTGTTGGTACAGAGCACAAACATGCGGCTCAAAAACCAAAAACAATAAATCTAGAAGAATTTAAATAACATGGAAGTAATTCACAAAATTGGCCGTAGAAAAACGGCTGTTGCGCGCGCTTATGTTTCTCCAGGAAAAGGAAACATTACAATCAATAAAAAAGACTTAGCTAATTATTTTACTACAGCTACTTTACAGTACAAAGTAAAACAACCTTTAGTTTTGACTAACAATGACGCCAACTTTGATATTACAGTAAATGTATATGGAGGTGGTATTACTGGACAAGCAGAAGCTGTTCGTTTAGCAATTTCTCGTGCAATGTGCGAAGTTGATACTGAAAACAGACTAACGCTTAAACCAGAAGGTTTATTAACAAGAGATCCAAGAATGGTGGAGCGTAAAAAATTCGGACAGAAAAAAGCGCGTAAAAAATTCCAATTCTCGAAACGTTAATATTTTTAATACTGAACTTGTTTCAGTACCTGTTTATCAGTTACCAAAAACATATTCAATCATAAAATTAAAAGAAGCTGAAAAAAAATCGGCTTAAAATTAAAAACAACAGTTATTGTTGTCCTAGTCCAAAAGACAGGATTTAGTTTAGCATCTAAATGAAGCCAAGAGCAAAAAGCTAAAAAGCTAAAAGCCAAATGGAACATTGCTAATTCAACAGAACGTAAACTATTACAAAAATGGCAGTAGAAGTAAAAGAATTACTTGAAGCAGGTGTACACTTCGGTCACCTTACACGTAAATGGGATCCAAACATGGCTCCTTACGTATATATGGAGCGTAACGGCATCCATATTATAAACCTTTACAAAACAGCAGCTAAAATTGAAGAAGCCGGAAATGCGTTAGCAAAAATTGCAGCCTCTGGTCGTAAAATTTTATTTGTTGCAACAAAAAAACAAGCAAAAGATATTGTTGCTGAAAAAGCTGGCGAAATTAACATGCCTTACATCACTGAAAGATGGCCAGGTGGTATGTTAACAAACTTTGTTACTATTAGAAAAGCGGTTAAAAAAATGGCTTCTATTGATAGAATGAAGAAAGACGGTACATTTTTAACATTATCTAAAAAAGAACGTTTACAAGTTGATCGCTTAAGAGCTAAGTTAGAAAAAAACTTAGGTTCTATAGTAGATATGACACGTTTACCAGGTGCTTTATTTGTTGTAGATATAAAACGTGAGCATATCGCGATTAAAGAAGCTCAAAAATTAAACATTCCAATTTTTGCAATGGTAGATACCAACTCTGACCCACGTCAAGTTGATTTTGTTATACCAGCAAATGATGATGCTTCTAAATCGATAGATAAAATTTTAACTCATGTAACATCTGCAATATCTGAAGGTTTAGCAGAACGTAAGGCTGAAAAAGATGGCGCAACTTCTAAAGAGGAAGCTCCAAAAAAAGCTAAAGCTGCTCCAGCTAAAAAAGTTGCAGCCGAAGAAGAAGAATAAATAACATTAACAATATTATAAAGTCGTTTGATTCTTTTCTCTTGTACTGAGCGTAGTCTAAGTATTATTGAAATAAATTAAACGACTTTTTTAAATTATAATTACTATGAGTACTACAGTAAAAATAACAGCCCAAGAGGTAAATAAATTAAGACAAGCTACTGGCGCAGGAATGATGGACTGCAAAAAAGCACTTGTTGAAGCTGAAGGTAACTTTGACAAAGCTATCGAAGTATTACGTAAAAAAGGACAAAAAGTAGCTGAAAAAAGAGCTGATAGAGATTCTTCTGAAGGTGCAGCTATTTCTAAAATAAATGCTGATCAAACTGAAGGTGTTGCAATCGTTTTAGGTTGTGAAACTGATTTTGTTGGTAAAAACGAAAACTTTGTAGCTTTAGCTAATCAATTAGCTGAAATTGCATTAAACTACGATTCAAAAGAGGCTTTTTTATCTGCTGACTTTGGTGGTATGACAGTTGCTGAGAAATTAACAGAACAAACAGGTGTTATTGGTGAAAAGCTAGACATTACTGCTTTTGAAAAATTACAAGCACCTTTTGTTGGAACATATGTTCACATTAACAAAATTGCTGCTTTAGTAGGCTTATCTTCTAAGGTTGATAATGCTGAAACGTTAGTTAAAGATGTTGCTATGCAAGTTGCTTCTATGGGAGCCACTACATTATCTTACAAAGATTTTGATCCTGCATTTATAGCATCAGAAACTGAAGCTAGAATTGCTGTTATTGAAAAAGATAATATAGAATTAGGTCGTTTAGGTAAAACCCTTAAAAATGTACCTCAATATATTTCTATGGCACAATTAACTCCTGAAGTTTTAGCTGCTGCTGAAGAAACTGCAAAAGCAGAATTGAAAGCGGAAGGTAAACCAGAGCAAATTTGGGATAGAATTTTACCAGGTAAAATGGAACGTTTCATTTCTGATAATACGACTTTAGACCAAGAAAAATGTCTGTTAGATCAGAATTTCATTAAAGATGAAAAATCTAACGTTGCTGAATATGTAGCATCTTACGGAGATGTTGAAATTATAGGTTTCAAACGTGTTTCAGTAGGATAACATAAAACTTATTTTAGTTTTTAATGTTACGTTACACTATTTTTAGACGAGACATATTTAATTATAAAAAAATCCCGATTTTAATAAAATCGGGATTTTTATTTTAAAACGCATATCGCTGCGGGCCGCCACGTCTAATTTCTTCATTGCAATGCATTTCAAACTTTTTGAAATTCTCTCTAAATGCATTAGTCAATTTAAAAGCTTTTTTATAATACGCTTCATCATCATTCCATGTTACTCTAGGGCTTAAAACACTTGTTGGAACTCCAGGACATGTTCTTGGTTGTGCCACACCAAACACCGAATGAATATGATACGTATCATAAGTGTATAAACCTAAATCTCCATTTAAAACAGCATTAATCATGGCACGTGTATATTTCAGTTTCATACGTGTTCCAACACCATAAGGACCACCTGTCCAACCAGTATTTACGAGCCATACATTTACCCCAGCATCAATCATTTTTTTACTCAACATTTCTGCATATTTAGAAGGGTGTAGTGGCATAAAAGGTGCACCAAAACATGCTGAAAAGCTAGGTACAGGCTCTACGACTCCAGCCTCTGTTCCTGCAACTTTAGCGGTATATCCAGAAATAAAATGGTATGCTGCCTGACTAGGCGTTAATTTAGAAATTGGAGGTAACACACCAAAAGCATCGGCAGTTAAAAAGAAGATATTCTTTGGGTTTTTTCCAATTGATGGTATTTGTATATTTTCAATATGATCAAGTGGGTAGCTCACCCTTGTGTTTTGTGTGATAGAAGTATCTTCAAAGTTTACATGTCCATTTTTATCTAAAATAACATTTTCAAGAATGGCTCCTTTTTTAATAGCATCATAAATTTCGGGCTCATTATCTCTTGATAGATTAATCACCTTTGCATAACAACCACCTTCAAAGTTAAATACTGTATTTTCTTTGGTCCAACCATGCTCATCATCACCAATTAAACTTCTATTCGGATCTGTAGATAATGTTGTTTTTCCTGTACCTGAAAGGCCGAAGAAAATAGCAGTATCTCCAGCTTTACCTACATTTGCACTGCAATGCATTGGCAATGTTTTTTTAAATACAGGTAATATAAAATTTAACGCAGAAAAAATACCTTTTTTAATTTCCCCAGTATAGCCAGTTCCACCAATCAATGCTATTTTTTTTGAGAAATTTAATATGGCAAAGTTGTGCTGACGGGTGCCATCTACTTCTGAATCTGCCATAAAACCAGGCGCATTTACAACGGCCCATTCTGGTTTAAAATTCTCCAACTCAGCTTCTGTTGGTCGTAAAAACATATTATACGCAAACTGGTTACTCCAAGGATATTCATTTATAACACGAATATTGAGTTTGTAATTTTCATCAGCACAAGCATAACTATCACGAACAAAAATTTCTTTTCCAGATAGATATTTAGTAACCTTATCATATAATAAATCAAACTTATCAGTCTCAAAAGGAATATTAATATTACCCCACCAAATAAGATCTTTAGTAATCTCATCTTTAACAATAAATCTATCCTTAGGAGAACGCCCAGTAAACTCACCCGTATTTACAGCTAAAGCACCTGATGAGGCTTCGACACCTTGCCCTTTTTCAATAGTTATTTTATGTAATTCTTCTGAAGATAATTGATATTTAACTTTGGCATTTTTAATTCCGTATTTTTCTAACGAAATCGTTTTCGTAACTTGTGAAAAGTTTTCCATATATTTTATGTAAATTGCTTATTACACAAAACTATGACAATTATTTTAAATTATCTTTTATAAAATATCATATTTACGATTTATTCTTTAAAAAATTCATGAATAGCAAACCCCAAGCCAAAATTAAAAGTAAGCCACCTATTGGCGTTATAAATCCTATTGTTTTAAAATCAAAAGTTGTTAAAGTATTAGTTGCTAATGCATAAATTGAACCAGAGAAAAATAGTAGCCCAACTATTACTAAATAATAAATAGTTTGCTTTGTTTTTTCTTTTATTAATGAAGATCCTCCAACAAATAACAACAAAACAGCATGATACATTTGGTAACGCACCCCCGTTTCAAAAATTTGTTGAGACTCAATAGAAATTAATTCCTTTAAGCTATGGGCTCCAAAAGCTCCAAAAACAACACTTGTTAAACCTAAAAGTGATGCAGTAATTAAAATTTTTTTATTCATTTAAATAATAAATTATTCTCAGTTAATTGTATTTATTTTTGTTAAATTCGTAAAAGAAAAGTGATTTTTATCTCTTGTGTGATTTTACAAAATTACTTAACAAATTTCTATATGCGAAAAATTTTAGTCATTGGTTCAGGAAAATCTACTTCTTATCTTATAAAATATTTATTAGATAAATCTAATTCTGAAAAATTACACATTACCGTAGCAGATGTAAATATTGATAATGCTAATAAACTCATTAAAAATCATAAAAATGCTAGCGTACTTGCTTTAGATATTTTTAATAACGAATTAAGAACCAAAGCTATAGAAGCATCAGATATTGTGGTTTCTATGCTCCCTGCGAGACTTCATATTGAAGTTGCTAAAGATTGTGTTTCTTATAATAAACATATGATTACTGCGTCTTACGTTAGTAAAGATATGCAAGCTTTAAATAACGAGGCTATAAAAAAAGGGGTTATACTAATGAATGAAATTGGTGTTGACCCCGGAATAGACCATATGAGCGCTATGCAAGTTTTAGATAGAATTAGAGATAATGGTGGAAATATTATTTTATTTGAATCCTTTACTGGTGGTTTAGTAGCTCCGGAAAGCGATAATAATTTATGGAATTACAAATTTACTTGGAATCCGAGAAATGTAGTAACTGCAGGTCAAGGTGGTGCCGCAAAATTTTTACAGGAAGGTACTTTTAAATATATTCCTTATAACCGGCTTTTTAGACGCACAGAGTTTTTAGATATTGAAAATTTTGGACGTTTTGAAGCTTATGCTAATCGCGATTCTTTAAAATATCAGCACGCTTATAAATTAGATCATATTAAAACATTATATAGAGGCACTATGCGTAGAGTTGGTTTTAGTAGAGCTTGGAATATTTTTGTAACCTTGGGAATGACTGATGATAGCTACACTATTGATGACAGTGAAAATATGAGTTACCGCGATTTTGTAAATGCCTTTTTACCCTATAGTCCATCAGATTCTGTAGAATTAAAGTTAAGACATCAACTTAAAATCGATCAAGATGATATTGTTTGGAACAAACTTATTGAATTGGACATTTTCAACGCTAAAAAAAGAGTAGAACTTAAAAAAGCAACACCTGCTCAAATACTTCAAAAAATACTAATGGATAGTTGGACACTTGCTGAAAATGATAAAGATATGATTGTGATGTATCATAAATTTGGATATGAAAAAAATGGCAAAAACTATCAAATAGATTCTAATATGGTTGTTCTTGGCGAAGACCAAACCTATACCGCCATGGCAAAAACTGTTGGCTTACCTGTAGCCATGGCAACATTGGCTATCCTGAACGGAAAAATTAAGACTCCTGGAGTACAAATACCGCTAACTAAAGAAGTTTATGAACCTATCTTGGATGAATTGAAAAATTTTGGTATTTGTTTCAATGAAAAAGAAGTTCCTTATTTAGGTTACAACCCTTTAAACAACTAATTTTTAAATTTTTCAGTTATTTTGCCCTAAGGTTACCACAACATTAACCATACATAACTTTTTCTGAATTTTTCGTATTAATAAATTAAGAAATGCTTTTTTACTTTCATATTAAAATCAAATAGCTATTTTTACATAATAAACCGAAACAATTCCGAACTAAATTATGCCTAAAAACAAAATTATCACCATTGATGGTATAGACAAAAAAATATTACGCGCTTTAATGGAAGACGCCAGAATACCTATTTTAGAAATAGCTAGAAATATAGATATTTCTGGAGCAGCAATTCACCAGCGTATTCGTAAACTTGAAAAATCTGGTTTAATTGCTGGGTCTAAATTTGTAATAGACCCCAAAGTTTTGGGTTATAGAACAGTTGCTTTTATAGGGGTTTATTTAGATAAAGCCATACAAAACCCAGAAGCTATAAAACAATTAAAAAAAGTACCCGAGGTATTAGAATGCCATTATACAACTGGTAACTGGAATGTTTTAATTAAACTTTTATGTAAAGATAATGAGCATTTAATGCACTTATTAAACAACGATATTCAAACTATTTCTGGTGTTTCTAGAACAGAAACTTTTATCTCTCTAGACCAACAAATTGAACGACAAATTACAATTTGATAATATAAATTTGCATTAGGCGCAACCTTTTCATTTTTAATGCATCTTACAATGGTATAGTAATTGCTATAAAGTTAGCTTATACCTAAAAACTATTTATGAAAAAAACTACATTATTACTCGTTCTATCAATTTTATTATCAATCCCAACTTTTTCTCAAGAACAATCTGAGAATAACGCTTCAGAAAATTTTAATGAATTAAAACTTAATGGACTTTATCTTGTTCTTGGCGCTTTTGATGTGACTTATGAACGCACCATTAATGAAGAATCTGCTTTTGGTTTAAACGTATTTTTACCTTTTGATGATGATATAAATGATGATATTAATTATTATATATCGCCATATTATCGTTTTTATTTTGGTAAAAAATATGCTGCCGGATTCTTTGTAGAAGGTTTTGGAATGTTAAATTCCACTAATAATTTCATTTTTTCTAATAATGGATTTGATACCGTTTTAAAAGAAGAAAATGTAACCGATTTTGCGCTAGGTATTGGTCTTGGAGGCAAGTGGATTACCAGTAGTGGTTTTATTGGGGAGTTAAATTTAGGTTTTGGAAGAAATCTTTTTAATAATAATGACACAAGCGACTATGAACTTATTGGAAAAATAGGCATAAGCGTTGGATATAGGTTTTAATACTATTCTAGATAAAAATATAAAAACCCAAATGATATTTGGGTTTTTATATTTTATAAGGTGTCTTAAAATAAAAGAATTTACATTTTCATCAACCAAGAACGCACATCAACTTCTTGCTTAATTATTTTTTGTAAATCTTCAATTTTAACACGTTCTTGCTCCATAGTATCTCTATGACGAATGGTTACAGTATTATCCTCTAAAGTATCATGATCTACAGTTATACAAAAAGGTGTCCCGTTAGCATCTTGTCTACGGTAACGTCTTCCAACAGCATCTTTTTCATCATAAATTATATTGAAATCCCATTTAAGTTCATCTACAATCTTACGCGCTACTTCAGGTAAACCGTCTTTTTTAACCAATGGCAAAATAGCTGCTTTTACGGGTGCCAAAACACTTGGCAATTTCAATACCGTTCTTGTTGTACCATTTTCAAGTTCTTCTTCAACCAAAGAATTTGAAAATACAGCTAAAAACATACGATCTAAACCAATAGAAGTTTCTAACACATAAGGCACATAGCTTTTATTTTCCTCATGGTCAAAATATTGCAACTTTTTACCAGAGAATTCCTCATGTGCTTTTAAATCAAAATCTGTTCTAGAATGAATCCCTTCAAGTTCTTTAAACCCGAACGGAAACTTAAATTCAATATCAGCAGCAGCATCAGCATAATGTGCTAATTTTTCATGGTCATGAAAACGGTAATTGTCTTCACCCATTCCTAAACTTAAATGCCATTTCATTCTATGCTCCTTCCAATGGGCGTACCATTCTTTTTGTGTTCCTGGTTTAATGAAAAATTGCATTTCCATTTGCTCAAACTCACGCATTCTAAATATAAACTGTCTTGCAACAATCTCATTTCTAAAAGCTTTTCCCGTTTGTGCAATTCCAAATGGAATTTTCATGCGACCGGTTTTCTGAACATTTAAAAAATTAACAAAAATACCTTGTGCAGTTTCTGGTCTCAAATACAAATCCATAGCGGTTTCTGCCGAGGCTCCTAATTTTGTGCCAAACATTAAGTTAAACTGCTTAACGTCTGTCCAGTTTTTACTTCCTGTTAAAGGGTCTGCAATTTCTAACTCTTCAATAAGTGCTTTTACATCAGCTAAATCTTCGTTTTCTAAAGATTTTCCCATTCGAGAAAGCGTTGCATTTATTTTTTCTTGATAACCTACAACGCGTCCGTTTGTAGACAAGAATTCTTCTTTATTAAAAGCTTCTCCAAAACGTTTTGCAGCTTTAGCAACTTCTTTATCAATTTTACCTTCTATTTTTGCACAATAATCTTCAATTAAAACGTCTGATCTGTAGCGTTTTTTGGAGTCTTTATTATCAATTAATGGGTCGTTAAAAGCATCAACGTGTCCCGAAGCTTTCCAAGTGGTTGGGTGCATAAAAATTGCGGCATCAATACCTACAATATTTTCATTCATTTGCACCATGGCTTTCCACCAGTAGTCGCGTATATTTTTCTTTAACTCTGCGCCGTTTTGCGCATAGTCGTAAACGGCACTTAATCCGTCGTATATTTCACTACTTTGAAATACGTAGCCGTATTCCTTAGCATGAGATATTACCTTCTTAAATTGATCATCTTGATTTACCATAGGTGCAAAAATAAAAAAGGGATTCAAACTAATAGCTTGTTTGTTAAAAATAAATATTCAATTCTTTTATTTTTTAATTAAGTTTACAAATCATCATTTTGAAAGGAATGCTTAAACCCTTAGTAAATTTATTCTTCCCTAAAGTATGTTACGCATGCCAAAATACACTTGGAGATAATGAAGATACCATTTGTGTAGATTGCAGAAATGATTTACCAGTTACCAACTTTCATTTTGACGATAATAATTCAGTTAAAAAAGTGCTTCAAGGTCGTGCAATAATAGAACATGGAACGGCGCTTTTCCGTTTTGAAAAAGAAGGTTCTGTGCAACAACTTATTCATGGTTTAAAATATAAAGGTTACGAACATATTGGCTTTGTTTTAGGTAATTGGCTTGGTGGAGAATTAAGTGACATAGAAGCTTATAATACCATTGATTTAGTTATTCCAGTACCTTTACACAACAAAAAACTTAAAAAACGTGGTTATAACCAAGTAACCAAATTTGGGCAGCAAATTGCCGAAGCTTTAAATACCAAATATGTAGATGATGTTCTCGTTAAAATTACCAATGCCAAATCGCAAACTACCAAAAGCCGCTTAGCACGATGGCTAAATGAAGATGAGTTATTTGCACTTAAAAATATGGATACCATAGAAAACAAACATATTTTATTGGTAGACGATATTATTACAACAGGTGCAACTTTAGAAGCCTGTATAAATGTTTTAAATCAAGTAAAAAACATTAAAATTAGTATTGCAACTATGGCAATAGCGTAAGGTGTTAGTCGTTATATCTATAAAATTATGTAGGTTTGTGCAAAAGTTTAAATTGATAATGAACAAAACCCTTTCAAATTTTATTCTAGCTATTTTTATTGGTCTCGTTTTTATTAATTGTGCCAATCGTGGCACCCCAGAAGGCGGACCAAAAGACGAAACACCTCCAGTAATAGTAAAGGCTGAACCTGAAAACTATTCAACAAATTTTAAGGGTAATGAAATTAAAATTTATTTTGACGAGTACGTTAAAATGAAAGATATACAAAAGCAACTTATTATTTCGCCACCAATGGATACGCAACCAGATATTAGGCCCATTGGTAGCGCTAGCAAATACATAACTATTAAAATTTACGATACGTTACAACCTAATACTACTTATGCCTTTAATTTTGGAAATAGTATAACAGACAACAATGAAGGAAACCCTTACCCATATTACAGATATGTGTTTTCAACTGGAAATTATATAGATTCACTAACTGTAAAAGGTAATATTGTTGACGCCTTAAAAAGAGAACCAGAAACTTTCGTTTCAGTAGCTTTATATGAAGTTGATTCCACGTTTACCGATTCTATTGTATACAAAGAAAAACCAAAATATATAACCAACACATTAGATAGTGTTACTACGTTTTCTATTGAAAATATAAAAGAAGGCAAGTACATGCTCATGGCATTAAAAGATAATAATGGTGATAATAAGTTTCAACAAAAAACAGATCAAATAGCATTTCACAAAAGCTTTATTGATGTGCCAACAGACTCCCTTTATACTCTAAAATTATTTTCTGAAGCATTAGATTTTAACGCAACTAGACCAAAATTAGTTTCTGGCGAAAAAATTGCTTTTGGATATGAAGGCGATTATAAAAATATGCAAATAGCTATTACTTCGGATACTCCTGAAGAATTCGTAAAAAGAATAACCAAAGACGAAAAAACTGATACACTTTATTATTGGTATAAACCCAGACTAGAAGTAGACTCCTTACTTTTTAAAGTTTCTAAAGGTGATTTTGAAAAAGATTTTACCGTAAGAATTAGCGACCAAAAAAGAGACTCGTTAACTTTAAAAGCGTCGCCATCGGGTACTATAGGTTATAAAGAACCATTTAAAATTTCTGGAAGCACCCCACTCTTAACTTTTGACGATTCTAAAATAACTGTTATTGATAAAGACTCAACGAAACTTGATTTCACTTCAAAGTTTGATACTATTAATAATACTTATGAACTCAACTTTGATAAAACTGAAGATAACAATTACAAAGTGCAAATACTACCAGAAGCTTTTACAGATTTTTTTGATAATAAAAACGACACTTTAAACTATGGTATTAAAACGAAGAAAGAGTCAGATTTTGGCTATATACGCTTTACCTTAAACAACGCTAAATACCCTATAATCCTTCAGTTAACAGATAATAAAGGCGAGGTGAAATATGAACAATACTCTACCAAACCAGAGGTATTAGACTTTTATAACCTAGATTCTGGAAAGTATTTTATTAGAGTTGTTTTTGATACCAATGGAAATAAAAAATACGATACTGGCAATTATCTTAAAAAAATACAACCCGAACGCGTTTCGCACTTTGAAATGGATGAAGATATAAGACCAGATTGGGGACTTATTCAAACCTTAAATTTCACTGAATAGTAAACGTATCTCTATCATCTAAAAATTTCAGCTTATTTCTATAAGCTTCAATATGTCTTTTTTCTAAAGTCACAATTTGTATCTGTTCTTTATTCGGCTCAAAAGATGTTATTAAATTTCCTAACACATCGTAACACGCAGAATGACCAGAATATTCACTATTCACACCATCAATACCTACTCTATTTACACCAATACAATAGCTCATATTTTCAATGGCACGTGCTTTTAAAAGTGCATCCCAAGCAGATATTCTTGGTTTTGGCCAATTGGCAACGTATAATAAAACATCATAATCGGCAATATTTCTAGCCCAAACTGGAAAACGCAAATCATAACAAATAAGTGGGCAAATTTTCCAACCTTTATAGTTAATAATAACCTTTTCGTTTCCAGCAGTATAAATTTTATCTTCACCTACTAAAGTGAATGTATGCCGTTTATCATATTTTGAAATGTATCCTGAAGGTTCAACAAATAAAAGCCTGTTGTAATATTTTTCATCTTCTAAAATTACTAAACTTCCAACAACAACAGCTTTCGTTTTTTTAGCTATATCTTTCATCCAAAATACAGAATCGCCATCCATTGTTTCTGCAACTTTTGATGCATTCATAGTAAACCCTGTAGTAAACATTTCTGGAAGTACAATCACATCAAGGTCTTCAGTAATACTATTAATTTTATCTGAAAAATTATTTAGGTTTTCTTTTGGGTTTTCCCAAACTAAATCTGATTGGATTAATGCTATTTTAAGATTATCCTGTATCATTAATATTATGATCTTTTAAGCTTAATTTCAGCTTTTGCTTGATTCTCTTTTAGCTTTTCTATTTTATCAAGCCATTTTTTTTCATCTTCTGGCGAAAGTTTTCCTTTACTATTCAGCTTTTCGTATTTCTTTAAAGCACTGTTATATTTTTCTCCAGCTTTTTCAAAATTAGACTGTGCTTTTTCTTTTTGCTTTAATGCTTTTTCTGCCTTTTTTTGTCGTTTTTCAGCCTTTTTTTGATCTTTTTCGGCTTTTTCAAGGTTTTTTTCAGCTTTTTTGGCTTCTTTAATTTTTGCTAATCTTTCATTAAAAGCAGAAAATATAGCTGTTTTTTCATGCTCAGCTAATGTGTTTGTAACATCCACTCCATCTTTCAAAATTTTATCATTATCAATAACATAATTTACACCATTAACTGAAATGTCTTGGGCATTTAAAGTTAATCCGAAAATCATAAAAAGTAATACCATCCAAAGTTTCATAATCTTATTATATTTAAATTTTATAGTTTTAGACACATAAAAGTTTAAAAAGTAACTTAAATACTATTTAATATATCTGCTGCCTTTTTTAATGTGTCATCTTTTTTCGCGAAACAAAATCGCAATACTTTATTATCTATATTGTTATCATTAAAAACTGATAACGGAATGGATGCAATACCAAATTGTTTAGTTAATCGTTTTGCGAAATCAACATCATGTTCTTGGGTTATATTTGAATAATTTAATACTTGAAAATAAGTACCCTTTGATGGTTTAAACGCAAATTGAGAATCTTTAATCAAACTTAAAAATAAATCTCTTTTAGTTTGATAAAAATCTGATAATTCTAAATAATGTTTAGGTTCTTGCATATAATCTGCGATACCTTTTTGCGTTGGATGATGAATACAAAACACATTAAACTGATGCACTTTCATAAATTCGTTCATGAGTGCTTTTGGCGCACAACAATAACCAATGCGCCAACCTGTATTATGAAAGGTTTTACAAAAAGAACCTACAACAAAACTTCTGGATTTTAAATCGGGAAATAAACAAGCGCTTTGGTGTTGTTCTCCATCATAAATCATGTGTTCATAAACCTCATCACTTAATATAATAATGTTAGAATTTTTAGTTAGCTCCTGTAATTGCAACATATCTTCTTTTGAAAATACTGTACCTGTTGGGTTGTGAGGCGTATTTATAATAATCATTTTGGTACGACTATTAATCTTTTCTTTCACAAGATTCCAATTTACCGAAAAATTTGGTGCTTCTAATTGTACCGAAATTGTTTTTCCACCATTAAGTATTATAGCAGGCTCATAACTATCATAAGCAGGACGAAAAATAATAACTTCATCATTTGGCTTTACAAATGTATTTATTATTGTAAATATGGCTTGAGTGGCTCCAGCTGTTACTGTAATTTCGTTTTCAGTATGATAAGTTGTTCCATAAAGTAAATCTATTTTTTTAGCTATAGCTTCGCGTAATGCTAAATTGCCAGCCATGGGAGCATATTGGTTGTAACCAGAATTCATAGCGTTGCTAACCAAATCTATTAGTTTTTTATCGCTACCAAAATCTGGAAAACCTTGAGATAAGTTTATGGCACCGTGCTTTTTAGCCAACCCACTCATAACAGAAAAAATAGTGGTTCCTACATTTGGAAGTTTAGATGTATGCTGCATGAATGTAAAGATAATGACTTCTTAAAAAAGTTTTACACACCTAGCGCTTTTAAAAGTTCTTGTTTGTAAGTTCGTCCAATAGGAATTTTATTGGTTTTAACAAATAGTATATTTCCTGAAATTTTATCTACAAATTTACTATTTACAATGTATGATTTATGTACCTGAATGAATTGATTTTCTGGAAGTTTTGAAGTCCAATTTTTAAGTGAATCAATGTAAGATAGTCTCTGATTTTCGGTGACTACGGTAATGTAATTTCTATCAGATTCTATATATAAAATTGAATTTAGAACTAATTTATGCAAGGTTTTATCAACGTTTAAAAAAAGAATCTCCTCATTATTATCAGAATTATTTTTAGGTATTTCTACGCGATCTTTAGCTTTATTAATGGCTTTTAAAAAACGATTAAACGAAAAAGGTTTTACCAAATAATCAATAATGGTGTCCAACTCAAAACTATTAGCCGCATAGTCAGGGTAGGCCGTAGTCATTATAATTGCTGGCGGATTTTTAATAGTTTTAATAAAATCGATACCAGACATATCTGGTAAATTAATATCAAGAAAAACCAAATCAATATCATTATTATTTATAAAGGAATTAGCTTCAATGGCTGCTTTAAACGTTCCTATTAACTCAAGACCTGGAATTTTTCCAATAAAATTTTTTAAAATTTTTTGTGCAGGAATTTCGTCTTCTATAATGATACAATTCATTGTAGTTTTAGTTTTAAAGTCACTTTAAACTTATCTGATTTATCAATATTAAACTTATAGGTGTCTTTGTAAATAAGTTCGAGTCTTTTTTCAAGGTTTTGTAATCCTATTTTAAAATCTGTATCACTTACTTTTTCAGCATCAAAATCATTTTCACAAGTAAGATTTAAACGTCCGTTTTCAACTTCAATATCCAATAAAATATCACTATTTAAAGTACTGTGCTTAAATGCATTTTCAATTATAGTAATTAAAAGTAACGGTGCTATTTGATATTGAAATGAATCAATATTTTTCTTATAAAAAATTTGCTTTACGCCTTCGGTTCTAATTTTTTGGAATTTGATATAGTTATCTATAAAATGAATCTCTTTTTCTAACGAAATAGTAGCCTCATTACTATCATACAACACATGTTTTAAGTTGTCTGAAAGCATTAAAATAAGTTCGGGTGTTTCTTTTGGTTTTTCTAAAGAATAGGAATAAATAGTATTTAAATTATTAAATAGCACATGCGGATTTATTTGCGATTTTAAAAACTTAAGCTCCATTTCGGCATGCTCTTTTTTTACAGTTTCTACTTCTTCTTGTTTATCAATAAATCTATATAAAATCCATACAAAAGAAAAGAAAATAAGAGGCACTAAACTTTGCCATAAATAGTCACTTAAGCATTTAATTAAACTACACCCGCATTGCGCAAAAGCATAACAATATAACTGCGTTGCACAGAAAGAAATGGCTGCAAAAACAAAAACGTAAAGTGCATACATTTTCTTTTTTACAAAAAATGGTAATAAAAAAAAGTTATTTAAATAAACGATAACTACCAAAAGTGACACGTATTGCAAAAACGGGTTTTCTTTCCAATAGAAATCTGAGAATAGAAAAAGTGATACAAATACAAACAGCATCCAAAATAAGATGTGCACCAATACTTGCGAAATGTATTTATTTATCAAGGTCATTTATATTTTAAAAGTAATTAGAAAAGTCAAAACCATCAAAGAATGTGTACAAAAACACGTTTTGTAGTTATGAATGTTAAAAACTGTTGTTTGTAAGCATGAATCTTTATTTGGTTAAGCTATGAATGCGTTCTGTCAAGATTACTAGAATTTATACAGAAAGCATTCTATTTTTGGTAAAAACCAATCATTAATCATGAAACGAACAGTTACATCTTTAATCCTTTTACTTAGCCTACAATTTAGTTTTTCTCAAACAAATGAATTAATAATAAACTCCAATATTAAACTACCAAAAGATAGTATTGAAAGCACATTATTAATCACTAGCGTAAACAATTTTTTAAATTCAATAAAAACATTAAACGAAAACAATAAGTATATTTTACCTTCTGAAAGAATCGAAACTATTGTACTACTTAACCAACTTTATAATATTCAAAATAGTAAGTCCTTTAATGATGCTATTTTTTACAAACCCTACCTAACAAACATTATAAACTTAACGGAAGAAAAATATCTTTTACAACTATCATATATTGGTATAAACAAGAATACACCTTATATAAAAATAGCCTTAGAATTAATTGCTCATCGGGTAAATCAGTCTTTTTTATTCTCGTCAACTTTAATAAATAACACCAAAAACTGGAAGACCTTTAAAGCTAATAATGTCGTTTTTCATTTTAAAGATAGTATAAATGAAGAAAAAGTAATGAGTTTTGATAAACATCATGCTCTATTTGATGAAAAGTTAAAATTAAAAAATAAAATTTCAGAACTCTACTTGACTAATAATTTTGTTGAACTTTTAAAATTAATTGGAATTCAATACAAATCAGACTATAACGGAAAAAAAGAGGGTGCAATTAGTTCTGTTTTTGAAAACAAAAAACTAATAATTACAGGAGTTAATAATACCCTTGATAATTTTGACCCACACGACTTATGGCATAACAGATTAAGTTTAGCCGTTTCAAAACAATTGATTAATAAACCTATCGATGAAGCTTGCGCTTACCTTTATGCCGGTAGTTGGGGAATGACATGGGAAGATATCTTAAAAAAATTCAATAAAGAGGTATTAAATAAAAAAGATAATGATTGGTTAAACTACAAAAAACATCAAACAAATTTTGGAGACAGTGATGCTGAACATTTAATGATTGATTATGTTATAGATGCCTTAATTATTAAAAAAATAGAGCAAGAAAAAGGGTTTTCGGCAGTTTTAGAACTTATAAGTTGTGGCCCTTATGAAAAAGAAAATACAAATTATTATAAAACCTTAGAAAAACTTACTGGAATTACAAAACAAAATTACAACAAAGAGGTTTGGAAACTAATTAAAAACGAAAAACTTCTTAATTTATAAATCAACTTATGAAACGAACAATTACTTTTTTAGCCCTTTTACTTAGCCTACAATTTAGCTTTTCTCAAACAACTGGACCTTTAACAACCGACTCCAACGGCAAAGAATTATTACTTGGAGAAATTAAAAAAATCGATTTAACTAAAAACAGTTTTAGCAGTTGGTTTAATAAAAACTATGACGATTATTTATTTAATAAGTCCATTATAAAAACCTTAAAAGATTCTTTGAACGACTATGAAATAAAGGCGTTTCTTGGTACTTGGTGTGGCGATAGTAAACGAGAAGTACCAAGATTTTATAAAGTTTTAGAAGCTGCCAAATTTCCTGAAAAGCAACTACAGGTTATTGCTGTTAATAGAACTGAAGACGCTTATAAACAAAGCCCCAATCATGAAGAAAAAGGGTTAAATATTCACAGGGTTCCTACTTTTATTTTCTACAAAAACGGAAAAGAAGTAAATAGAATTGTAGAATCTCCTGTTGAAACTTTAGAACGCGATATTTATAACATCATCATTAACAAGAAATATAATCCAAACTATGTTGCTGCAAATTATATGAATTATTTATTAAACTCAAAATCTATGGATAGTTTAAAACTTGATGAAACTGCTTTAGTATCACGATTAGCAGAATTTGTTAAAGGTAGCAGAGAATTAAATACTTATGGCTATTCGTTATTACGCTCAAATGAATTAGAAAAAGCATTGTATATTTTTGATTTAAACACTAAAATATTCCCATATAAATATAATGTTTATGATAGTTTGGGTGAGGCGTATTTAAAATTAGAAAACTATACTGAGGCTTTAAAAAACTATTATAAAGTACTTAGTTTAAAGCCAGATGATGAGAACGCTACAGAAATGATTGAGAAGATAAAATTGGCAAGTGATGCTAAAAAATAATTATTTTAAAATTATTATTGTCACAATAATCCTAATTTCTGGATGTCAAATAGCAAAAAAGTCTCAGCAATTTTACGAAAATCAAATTGGTGATACTCCTTTCAACAAAAGTTTGGATAACTCCAATTTTAAGTTTTGCGATTCTACTAATGTTTTGCATAAACGCGCATATATTCAATATACAGGAGGTGAAAAAGCATTGGAAGAAGAACTCATTAAAAAGTATGTTTTTCAACCAGAACATAAAGGCTTTAGCGGTTATTTCATCTTCAGGTTTGCAGTTAATTGCAATAATCAAACTGGTAGATATAGAATACAAATTCTTGATCCTAACTTCAAAAAAGCAAATTGCCCAAAAAATTTAGAAACTCACATATTATCTATTTCAAAATCATTAAAAGATTGGAATCATGCCTTTTATAAAGGTAAAGATTATGATGGCTACAGGTTTATAAATATAAAAATGGAAAACGGAAAAATAGTAAAATCATGAAAGTTATAACTTGCCAAATTTTATTTATAATTATCTCTACAATTGGTTACGGTCAAGTTAACTGCTATATTTTTCCTGAGGGAAGTGGTGAACGTCAAGCATGTGAACTTTGCGATAAAGCCATAAAATATCCGCAAGGGAGTAAAGAATCTCAACAATTATTTGATGAGGCTATAGCCATAGGCCCTAAATTTGCTTGGGCATATTATGAAAAATCTGTACCTTACTTTAAACGCGGTTTTCTACTTGAAGGACTTGATATTTTAAATGAAGCTATACGATTAAAACCTTTAGAGTATTTATGCTACAGAGCGTATTGGTATTGGCAATATCGAAATTACAAACTTTGTATACAAGATTTAGAAACTTATTACAACTTACCAAAAGCGTATATTCAATTTACTCCTGGAGGTGAAAAAGATATGCGTATTATTTTAGGTTTAGCTTATGCTAGAACTGGTAATTATTCTAAAGGTATTGAAACCATTTCTGAGTGTTTAAATACTTATGATTCTGAAAATGACTTTGGGTTTGCCGATTATCATTCACTTGGCATATTATATGTTAAAAGCAAACAATATGACAAAGCCATTGAAGTATTAAAAAAACAGTTACTTATAAATGAAGATATTGCAGATTCTTATTACTATTTAGGATTAGCTTATAAAGGAAAACAGAATAAAGAGGAAGCTAAAAGACAATTTGAAAAAGCCATTTTAAAACTAAATGATATTGGGCGTTATTACAATGCAAACGCTGGTTTCAGAGTCTATTTATCTGATGTTATAGAAGCAGTCAATACTTTGCAAAAATAAATAGTTAAACAATTTCCATCTTTTTTAATAAGAAAGAGGCATTCATATTTTTACAAATCCCTTGTTTTAAAGTATAATCAAAATGAAGTTCGTCGTTAACTATCTCTGAATCAAAATAGTAGTTTTTCACATCTTTAAGTTCTTCTTTATAGCCTACCTTAAAAATTTTGACAAAATTATCTCGTATAAATTGTCATATTTTTAAAGTTCTTGTAACTAACATAATAGAAACAAGAGTGAAATTATGAACAAAGAATTGGAGAATCTATTTTTAAAAGTACTTGATCAAAATCAACAGAAACTATTTAGAATTTGTTCTGTTTACTCCAAAAATTCTGAAGACACAAAAGACTTACTTCAAGAAGTATTAATTAATATTTGGAAGTCGTTGCCTTCTTTTGAAGCTAAATCTACTATTGAAACCTGGGTATATAGAATTACACTTAATACTTGTCTTCGTTTTTGTTCTAAACATATTAAAAAGCAAGAACGATTTGTTTCTATCGATAACATAAGTAATACCAGTGTAAAAACTGAAGCTGAAAACGAGGAACAAAAAGAGAAATTAATCCAACTTCGAAATTGCATAAATATTCTTAACAAAGGAGATAAAGCCATCATCTCTCTTTATTTAGAAAAATTACCTTATAAAGAAATTTCAAATATTACAGGTCTAACAGAAAACAATGTTGCTGTAAAAATTAAACGCATAAAAAAGAAATTGTTGAATTGTATAAACAAAACATTATGATAGAAGAAGACGAACTCATCTATATCTGGCAATCGTCCAGCAATCAAGAACGTATTAAATTTGAAAAGTCTAAATTAATTTTAGAAATGAAATCTAGTTTAAATCGTTTTCATAAATCGGTAAAATATCGTGACTTAACTGAAACTATAAATGCAATAATAAGCATTCCATTTCTTGCATTTATGGCTTATTTATTGCCTTATACATTATCAAAAATTGGTGCTTTATTAATGGCTATTTGTCTAATTTATGTGGTTATTAAACTTAAAAGCTTAAATAAACACAAACCAAATACTTTAAGTGATTCTTATATTGACTATATATATCAATGTAAAAACTATTTAAGTTTACAAAAAGAATTACGTGAAACAGCACTTTATTGGTATACTTTACCTCTTTTAGCAGGTGTTGTATTGTTTGTTTTAGGTCCTATTTTGAGTATTAATGGCAAGATATTTGCAAAAATTATAGTTCTAAGTATCACTGTGGCAGGAGGTTTAGTAATATATTTTTACAATTCCTGGATAATAAAAAAACAATATATCCCAAGGCTAAAAAAGATAGAAACACTTATAAGAGCAATGGAAAAGTAATTTATTCAATAACTTAATGGATTCCTACTATCACTTCGACTTCGCTCAGTGACCACTCAAGAATGACAAAACAATTTAAACAATTTCCATCTTTTTTAATAAGAAAGAGGCATTCATATTTTTACAAACCCCTTGTTTTAAAGTATAATCAAAATGAAGTTCGTCGTTAACTATCTCTGCATCAAAATAGTAGTTTTTCACGTCTTTAAGCTGTTTTTCAATCTCGCACAAGCTTAAATCGTGTGTTGCAATAATTCCTGTGGCATTTGAAGCAACAAGTTTTTCAACAAACTTTCTGGAACCAATGGCTTTGTCTGTACTATTTGTGCCTTTCAAAATTTCATCTAAAACAATAAAATAAGGTTCTTTTTTAATTGTATCAACAATATATTTTAGACGGGTTAGTTCGGAGAAGAAATACGAACTATCATCAGTAAGCGAATCTGTTGTTCGCATACTCGTTATTAATTTTACTGGAGAATATTCACTGGTTTCTGCACAAACTGGCAAACCTACATTTGCCATAACAATATGCAATGACACTGTTCTTAAAAATGTACTTTTGCCTGCCATATTAGCACCTGTAACTATAAAAAATTGTTCGTTATCTATAAACAAATCGCTATCAACCCGCTTTGTTTTGTTTAAAAGCGGATGCCCTAAATTTTTGGCTTTTATAACCAATTCATTATCTACAATTTTTGGAAAAACAAAATCAGGATGATTATAAGTGAAATTCCCCAACGTATTATACGCATCAAAAAACGAAACCACTTCAAACCAATCGGCTACTTTGCTGCTATGTCTATTAATCCATTGTTCTATTTTATAGCTATTCTTTATATCTGTTAGGAAAAAACCATTTCCAAAAATGGCTCCAATAATATTATTTCGGTTATCTAGAGCATCTAAATATTTTGAAAACTCCTTAAAAATCTCAGACCCTTTTTTTGTTTCAGTTTGAATCTTTTTTTGATTTTGCTTTAACAACTCTGATGTAAATGTTTCCTTTTCAATTAAATCTAATAGTAAAGCATATTGACGAAAGGTATCTCTAACTTTATCCGCATTAGAAGCCAATATGTTAACTTTTTTTAGATAACGCCCCGTAATTAACAAACCAAAAAGTAGCCAATAGCCTATTAAAGCTTGATTCGTTATAACATTTAAAATAGTGAGTAAAAATATAATTACAGAAAATAGAGTAAAGCCTAAAGGTATCCATGTCATCATTTTTGGCAAAAACGACTTATAATTTTGCAACCAATTAATAATTTGCTTTTCAGGTGTTTCAACGGATACCAAACTTGATGTTGCAGAATAATATTGACGCCATTGTGGTTTCTCACATAACTCTTTTATAGCTTCTTGTCTTAAAACAATATTATCAACCTCATTTGTTTTTAAAGCATCTGCCAGTTTTTGGGTGCCTTCATTAATCGTCGTTCTATTTATAAATTGAAAAAAAGAACCACGACCAAACAAATCGATATCCAAACTATAAAAGTGATTCGAATCTTGAAATTGTAACCCTTGATCTCTCTGATGAAAATTACCAGATGCTATTTCAATTTCTTCTTCATTTATTGTTACTAAAGCTTTATTGAAATTTCGCAATCTTTTTATATCCGTATATTTTGATAATAAAACTATAAAAACGACAACACCTACTAAGCCAATAAAAAGAGCAACTTGCCACTGTTGAAAGGTAAAACAAACTCCAAATACTGTTATTAAAAATACTGCAAGCCTATAAATACTAAAGGCTGTCATTTTTTTATATAACCTTTGGGTTTCAGTTTTATATTTTTCTAGATGTTCTTTATAGTAGGTTAACGGATTACTCATTTTTATTTTAATTAGATTCCTTCTTCTCACTTCGACTTACTTCGGCTGCGCTCAGCACCAATCGCTCAGTGACCACGGAAGAATGACAATTTTCAATAGACACCTCGAAGCTCTTCATCGAGGAAATTATTTCGAAGTAAAGAAACAAAAAAGCCCTGAAACAATTTCAGAGCTTTATAATTATATTTTTAGTGTTGTTAATCTCTCGACATAAAGATACTAAGTACATACCAAAATAAAAGCATTAACGATGCGAATAAACCTAATGCCGCAGGAATATAATCGTCAGTTGTGTATTTGTGTACTAAGTTAGATGTTTGATATATTATAGAGCCTCCTGCCAATAAACACATAGCAACAGAAAACCATAAACCCAAATTAAACCCAAATAAACTACCTGCAATTATTAATCCAATAGCTATAAAAAAACCAACTGTTAAACCTGCTTTTAAAAATGAAAAGTCTTTTTTGGTTATAAAAACTATAGCCGATAACCCTACAAATAATGCCAGAGTAACAATAGCTGCTTGATTTAAAATTTCTGGACCGGAATCCATATAAAATGCAGCAATATAGATAAGCGGAACAAAAATTAAGGCTTCAGCAAGTATATAAATACCGAAAGCCAAATATTGCATGTTTTTATCTGGTGTTTTTAAAGTCATTTTTTCTGCATAATTGGTAACAAACATAAAGCCCCCTAGCATAATTAGCCAACGCCAACCTTCGGTCATTGACAACATAAAATTAACTATAGTATCACTTTGAAGCAACAAGTATTCAAAAAGAATAAATACTAAAACGCCTCCAGCAACATGCGAATATGTTTTTTTGTAAAATGCCACTTTATCAACTTCTGATAACTGACCTATCAATAATTTGTCTTGAACAGATTCTTCCATTATTTAGTTTATTTTTTGGTTATAGAATATAAATGTAAGAAAAAAGAAACTGAATTCTTTTATTAAATAAAAAAATTCAGTTAGTAATTATTTTAAAGTATTACTAATCTCTCGATCCACCAAATACTTGAAGTGCCCAATATAAAAGCGTTGCTAATGCCCCAATGGCTGCAACTAAATAGGTTCTTGCTGCCCATTTAAGAGCATCTTCAGAACCTTTGTACTCTTCTGGAGTAACCATATTTTTGTTTTTTAACCAAGCTAAAGCTCTGTTACTAGCATCGTATTCAACAGGCAATGTTATAAAACTAAATAAAGTTGCAAAACCCATAAGTACAACACCAGCGGCAGCAACCCACCAGCCTAAACCTAAACCAGCTGCTCCACCTAAAACGAGTCCTCCAATAATTAACCATTGTGACATCCCTGAAGACACACTAACTACAGGCACTAAAGTTGAGCGCATTTGCAACCAACTATATGCTTGTGCATGTTGTACGGCATGTCCACATTCGTGAGCTGCAACAGCCGCCGCCGCCGCATTACGCTGATTATAAACCGATTCACTTAAATTTACTGTTTTATTTTTTGGGTTGTAATGGTCTGTTAATTGGCCTCGTGTGGAAATAACCTCAACATCTCTTATACCATAGTCTGCCAACATTTTTTCAGCAATTTCAGCACCACTCATACCGTTTCGTAATTGTACTTTAGAATATTTTGCAAACTTACGTTTCAGCATATAGCTTACTAACCAACTTACAACTGCTATAGCACCAATTAATATATAATATCCTGACATTGTTTTTTATTTTAAAATTCTACATTAAAGATAGCAAAAATAACGCCAATGTTTTAATATGAAGATTTGTCAGTTTTAAACAATTTCTGTTTCCCATTTAAAAGCTTCTGCAATTTCTTTGTAAACAATTTTACCATTGACAATATTTAATCCTTTAGCTAAAGCTGGTATGGTTTCGCAAGCCTTTTCCCATCCTTGGTTTGCTAATTTTAAAACATAAGGTAACGTTACATTGGTTAAAGCCACTGTAGATGTGTAAGGAACAGCCCCTGGCATATTAGCAACACAATAATGCACTACATCATCAATAATATATGTTGGGTCTTCGTGGGTTGTAGCTTTAGTCGTTTCAAAACAGCCACCTTGATCTACTGCAACATCTACAATTACAGTTCCTGGGCGCATGTCTTTCAACATATCTTTAGTAATCAATTTTGGTGCTTTTGCGCCTTTAATTAAAACGCCTCCAATAATTAAATCACTTTCTTTTATACGCTTTCTAATATTATATTCACTTGAAAACTCGGTAACTACATGATTGGGCATCACATCGTTAACGTAACGTAATTGTTTCATATTAATATCCATAATCGTAACATGAGCGCCTAAACCTGCAGCCATTTTAGCGGCTTGTATACCAACAATTCCAGCACCTAAGACTAAAACCTTCCCTGGAGGAACTCCTGGAACACCACCAAGTAAAACACCACGCCCTTTAATTGGTTTTTCTAAATACTTTGCGCCTTGTTGGATAGACATTCTTCCTGCTACTTCAGACATTGGAATTAACAATGGTAATGCGCCTTCACTATCTTCAACTGTTTCATATGCAATACAAACCGCTTTACTATTTATCATCGCCTTTGTAAGTATTTCACTTGAGGCAAAATGAAAATAAGTAAACACGACTTGGTCTTGTTTTATTAAATCATACTCTTGTTCAATAGGCTCTTTTACTTTAACAATCATATCGCTAGCAGCATATACTTCCTCAATACTATCAAGAATAATTGCGCCTGCTTCTTCATAATCTTTATTAAAAAAACCACTACCAAAACCGGCATCATTTTGTATGTAAACGGTGTGGTTACTTTTTATTAATTCAAACACACCTGCGGGCGTCATACCCACACGACTTTCATTGTTTTTAATTTCTTTTGGGACACCTATTTTCATAATTTCAATATTTTTGAGTTAGATTGAAAAACTGATACAATAATAAAATAAATGATTGATTTCGTGAATTTATTAAACAACAACTTTTAAACAATTGTTAGCTATTTATAAAAAATACTGAAAAAAAATTAACGTTTTTCGCTTTTTACAAGAAATTCAACTTTAAATTCGTTTAAAATGCTTGTAAATGAAAGTTAAAAAAGAACGTGTATTACCTGAGTTCGATTAATATTCTTAGGAAGTATTAGTTATAACTCAATGTTTATCATTGAATAAAAATAATTTTAAATCCTGCAAGGTCTCTTTTTGACCTTGTAGGTATAAAGTACTGATATCAAAATACCTACAAGGTATTTAAAACCTTGCAGGACAACAGTAATCATTTTAAAATCAGGCATTTAATAATCGAACTCAGGTTATTATTTAAGAATTTAATGCTTTTTATGCTTTATTTTTAAAATAATAATGGTGAGAATTAATAAAGATGTAATAATATTAGCAAGAACCATAGACAAACTATTTAGATAAAAACCATAGGTTAACCATAAAAGGACGCCCGTAAACATGACGATAAACATGGTTAAAGAAATGGCTTCAACATCTTTAGTTTTCCAAGCTCTGTATACCTGTGGCACAAATGCCGATGTAGTTAATATAGCAGCTATAAAGCCAACTATTTCTATCGCTTTTATTTCAAACATAATAATTTTAAAAAAAGATAATGATACAATATTCTTATTCAAAATAAGCCCTAGTGTGAAATTATGTTTCAAATTTAAAAACCATTTTCTATTACTCATTTTAGCAAAGTTAAATATTGTTTAATTTTACTTCCAGAATTAATTAACCTTTACGAAGCTAATTTGTAAAGAGAAACAATACTATGCGCAAACTAAAAAATAGTGAATTAGACAGATTAAGTGTTGATGCCTTTAAAGAGGCAAAAAAGACACCAATTATCATTATTCTTGATAATATTAGAAGCCTGAATAATATTGGCTCTGTATTTAGAACAAGTGATGCCTTTTTAGTTGAAAAAATTTACCTCTGCGGAATTACAGCAACGCCACCACATAAAGATATTCATAAAACAGCTTTAGGTAGCACTGATACTGTTGATTGGGAATATGTTGAAAACACTATAGATTTAGTTAAAAAACTAAAAACTGAAGGAGTGAGAATTTGTTCAATCGAACAGGCTGAAAACGCTACCATGCTGGATACTTTTTTACCAAAAACGAATACAAAATACGCACTTGTTTTTGGAAATGAAGTAAAGGGAGTCGCTCAAGATATCGTTTCAATAAGTGATGTAGTTATTGAAATACCACAATTTGGCACCAAACATTCTTTAAATATATCTGTGAGTTGTGGTGTTGTAGTATGGGATGTATTTAGTAAACTACAACAACTATAATAAGTGGCTAAAAAAGTTAAAACACCCTGGCCTACTAAAGCTGTGATGGATCAAATTTATGAGATGAAACTTTGGGGTGGAAGCGAATTTGATTTTTATTCTGGTTCAGGTTCGCACAATCCTATAATTATAAATCCGTATTTAGAAGCTGTAATTACTTTTTTGAAATCATTTAAACAACCTTTAGTGGTTTGCGATTTGGGTTGTGGCGATTTTAATATTGGCAAACACTTAACACCATACACCAAAAAATTTATTGCAATTGATATTGTTGAAAAACTTATAGATAGAAACCAAACCGTACACAAAGAAAACAACTTAGAGTTTTATTGCCTTGATATTGCTAAAGATGAACTTCCAGAAGCAGATTGCGTGATACTTCGGCAAGTATTGCAACATTTATCTAATAAAGACATACAAAACGTTGTAAAAAAATTAGCGAATTATAGATATGTTATTCTTACAGAGCATATTCCATTAGGTGACTTTATCTCTAATAAAGACACTATTTCTGGACAAGGCATTCGCATTAAACAAAACAGTGGTGTTAATTTATTAGAAACTCCTTTTAATTTGAAAGTTAAAGGTAAAAAACAACTAGGAGAGCATGTTTTAGAAAATGGAAAAGGACGGATTGTTACGACATTGTTTGAATTACTTTAAAATCTCTGTCATTCCTGCGAAGGCAGGAATCTACTTTTAGTTTCAATTATTAATGGATTCCTGCCTTCGCAGGAATGACAAGGTTGCTTTTTCGAAAGTTTTTATGTACAGTTAAACTTGATTCTAAACTTAAAAAAATATAACTTAGCTTATAAATTAATTATGTTCATTAAAACACAACCATGTATTAAAGTTAGTAAAAGTGAAAGAAAACGAATCTAAGATGAAAATAAAATACAAGAAAAAAAGAAATTATATTAATCTAGCACTCGGATTATTCTGGATTTTGTTAAGCATACTAAGTTTCATTCAAAAAGACAAAATACATTGGACGGATTATGGATATTTAGTAGTTGGAGTTTTATATATCGGTCAATATTTTTGGGATATAACCAATCAATACCTAACTTTAGAAAATGGCATAATAAAAAAGAATTCAGTATTCGGAAGAAAAATAAACCTTAACGAAATTATTTGGATTAAAAAATTCGCTGGAGATTATACTCTCAAAACTGAAAATCAAGAACTAAAAATTAATACGGAATTGATTCAGGAACATTCGCTTAACGAATTGAACAAAATATTAGCAGAACTGAATTTACCCTCTGAAAAAAACCCGTTTACTAATAAAGTATAAAACAAACTTCTAAACCCTTTTAACTCAAAAAAGTTCACATTTTCATGTAAACTTTTCTAGTTAAAGTGGGGAGAGCAGGATTCGAACCTGCGAAGACGTAGTCAGCAGATTTACAGTCTGCCCTCGTTGGCCGCTTGAGTATCTCCCCAAAACGGAGGCAAATATATTATTGTTTCTTAATTTATCAAAAGAAAAGATTATAACTTTCAATTAAATATAAAGGATATTAAATTTCGTAACGCACTCTAAAGGTTACAAAGCGAGGTTGTATAAATGTTTCTGTTGTTGACACTGAAATGGTATTGGCTCCATTACTAATTCTAGATTCAATATCTAACAAGTTAGTGGCTCTAATTTCGTATTCCCATTTTGCGTCTCTATCTTTTCTGTAAGACAATGAGGCATTCCATGTTTCAAAGGATTGAGCGTCACCTCCCTTTTCCTTTTGACGATTATAAGCATAATCTGTTCTAAAAGTAATAGATTTTAAAATATAGGCATCAAAATCTATAGAAGGGGCATTCGTATAAAATACGGTATTTCTAGTACCTTGATTATTAGTATTAACACTATACCTGTACCTTAAACTAACGTTAGGTGCAACCTTAAAATTAGTACGTAATTCAGGGATGTAAGTTTGCGTAAATATTTCGTTTACAGATTGTCTTCCTTGAATAAACTGGTTATTTTTACTATAATTTAAATTTGTGCTTAAACTTGCTCTAAGCTTACCAAATGTACGCTGAACTCGCCCGTTTGCAGAAACATTTTCATCAGCAAAGTTTGAATTAAAAAAAGTACTTGTTGTAATTACATTTTCAAAGTCGGTTAACCCTCTAATTTGGTCTATATTTTTTGTGTATGCCACACGCGCAAATACATTGGTATAATTAAACAGATTAAAACTACTATAAAATAAACTTACATTATGTGATAATGCATTTTGTAAATCTGGCTCACCATATTGAATACTACTAAAATTGTTTAAAACTAAACCCTGAGCTAAACGGGTTACATCTGTAAACTGGTTAAGCATATTATATCTTAGCGTTAGACTTTCACTCTTTTTGAATTGAATACGAGTTTCAAAATCTGGTAAAAACCTTAAGAAGTTATCTTTAAATTCTTCATTAAATTGGCTGTTTTTATTTCCGTAGGCATGTACTGAAAACCCAGGTCTAAAAGTAAATATCCCAGCTTTTAACGTGTAATGAACGCCTAAATAGAAATCGCTAAAATTATATTCTGTGTCATTTGTAGCTCTACCAGCATTAAATGTTGGTGTCGGGTTAAACTGAGAACCATCTTCTAAAAATTGAAAAAGATTGGAGTTAAATTGTTGATTACTTAAAATAGTACCTAATGTAAAATTGATATTACTTTTAGCATTAAGTATGTTATAATAATCAACCTTCGCATCTAATTGATTAGATTTTATACGCCTATTCTGACCTAAATTGTAATTGTTAAAGCTAGTAATTAATCCTAATTCCTCTGCTGTTGTATCATAGGCATCATCATTATCAGGGTCGTTAACCAATAATGCACTGTAAAAAGGATCTTCGTCTTTTAATAAATGTTGCGCCTCAAAAGCAAAAATATTGTTTTCGTTTAATGTGTAATAGTAATTTATATTTTGGTTAACACTATAAGGTTTTACCTCATCAAACTGATCTGTATTTCCTAAAACTGATGATTCAAAGTTTTGATCTTGTGAATCGTCTGAAATTCTGGCTAAAACATCATAATCTAATTGATTATTTACATTTGGCTTGTAGCTAGCACTTAATTTTAATAATCCCTGATTTGAAGCTTCGTCACTTACACGTTCTGTAGCTTCGTCTGGAATACCTAAATCTGAATCTGTATATTGTCTAAATGTTTCTTGTCTTGTAGCAATACGACTACTATTATAAATGGCAAAACCACTTATATCTAAAGCTTTATTGGGCGACCAGCTAAAATTTGTTGCTCCAAGCTTATTTTCAATATCTATAGCATTGTTTTGACTGGTTAAAAACCCAAGGCTATTATCGCCTAAATCAATACTGGTACCGCTATTATTACTTGGTGCCCTAAAACCTCCTCCAAAACCTCGAATATCTTGGCGTGATAAAGCTATCTCGCCTGTATTATTTAAGTCTCCTAAGAAATTAAGACTAAATTTAGGACTGTAATAAAATAATTTGGGTTGCGCTAAATAGAGTTCTTCATCGGGTGATGCACCACCTCCAACGGTTACATTTCCAAACCAAAAGTTTTCTTTTCCTTCTTTTAGTTTAATATTGATAGCCACGTTATCTTGATTATTTGTAACACTACTTAATTGACCAACTTCAGAGTAATTACGTAATACTTGTATTTTATCTACGGCATTAGAAGGGATGTTTTTAGTTGCTAACTTTGTATCACCATCAAAAAAATCTTTTCCATTTACCATCAATTTATTCACGACTTTACCTTCTACTTCTATTTGCCCATCGTCGTTAATTTCTACACCAGGTAAATTTTCCAAATCATCCTCAAGATTACGTTCTGTTCCTGTTCTAAAAGAATCAGCGTTATATATGAGTGTATCACCTTTTACGGTTACAGGCATTTCATAGGTTAATTCTATAGCATCTAAAGCATTGTCTGGCGTAAGCACAATATCCTTATTTATGTCATCTTCATTAGTGGTGATTATTTCTTCAAAACTTTTCATGCCTATATAACTTACTTGTAATTTATATTTGGCATTTTTACCCAAAGACAACATGTATTTTCCTTTATCGTTTGTTATTCCATAAGATTCAAGCGCACTAGTTTCTTGATTTATAGCAATAACGTTAGCCAATTCTAAAGGCTCGCCAATACTATCTTTTACAACCCCTTGTATTTTAATTTGGGCAATTGTAATATTGGTAGAGCATAACAGCAATACGAAAATTAATTTTTTCATGTTTTTAATTTGAATATACTTTTTGGTTTAGAGCTAATTGTATACGCTAACGACTACCAGTTCTTCTGCCTCGATTATTTCTCATTTCTAGCATTTTTCCAGTAATAATTTCTTTATACTCCTTTTTTGTAACTTCTTTACCTTTATCTAAAGGTTCAATTTTAATTTTTTCTTCTGGATTCATTACTATTTTAGAACACAATAAAGTAGTAGTGCCAACATTTACTTCTAGTATTAAACCTGGAAGCCCCCAATAATCGCCAGGACCTTGACTAACTGGAACCATAGGTGTATACCATGCTTCAATCTCCATCATATCAACTTCTTCTACAGGCTCTGCTTTTGAGTTTGCCACTTCATCTGTTTTTATGGAATCTGCCTTTTTCTCTGCATCACTATTTCTTAAACTGCTCCAAGAAAACGTCCACCACGAGGTTTCGAAAACTGGTCTTTTACAAGTTGCTTTAAAACAGGTATATTTTCCTATTTGCTTAGTTTCTGTTCCCATCTTCCAGTCTAGTTTAGACAGGTTTTCTTTTACTAAAAATTGCTTACCATAAAATTCTTGATTCTGTGAAAACTCATTCGATTTTATATTTTTATATTGAACTCCTGGGGTAAAATTCTTTCCCCAAGAATCTGTCGCTCCAGACATTGCATCTAATTTCTCATCCTCTTTATATAAAGATTCTTCTTTATTAAACGTTAAAACGTAAGTTTTTTCTAACCTATTTTTTAAGCGTGCTGCCATTTGCTTCTTTTCTGCTTCACTCATTCTGGCTCCCCAAGTACCTAAATCCATTGGTGTTTTTGAAAAATAGTAGGCTTTTCCTTGAAATTCTTGAGCGTTAATTATATTTGAGGTTAGCGATACTAATACTATAATTACAAATTTGTTAAGTGGTGTTTTCATATTTAAAAGATTATTTTTTGTATAACAAATTTAACTAATAATTAAACAAAATAATCTTTTATTCATTTTAATACTTAACAGTAGTTTAGAATTAATTAAAATCTACCGCCGCCACCTCTAGATCTACCGTCGTCTCTTCCTCTACTATTTCTAAACTCTTCCATTTTTTCTGTAATAATCTCTTTGTATTCTTTTTTAGTAACTTCTTTTCCTTTTTCAGGCATTTTTATCTCATCTTTCTCATCAGGATTCATTACTATTTTAGAGCATAGCATTATTGTATTTCCTGCATTAATTTCTAAAATTAAACCAGGAAGCCCCCAATATTCAGAAGGCCCTTGGCTCACAGGAATCATAGGAGTATACCAAGCAACTACTTCAATCATTTCTGGCCCTTCTTCAGCTTCTTCTTCATTACTTTTATCTGTTTCACTATCATTATTTTCAGAGTCATTTCTGGATCTAGGTGGGGTTCGCATCCAATTTATTTCATTTTCTGGCACCTTTACGGTAGCTTTAAAAGCAGTGTACTTTCCTATTTGTTTGGTTTCGCTACCCATTTCCCATTTGTAATGTGTTAGTGCTTCTTTAATTAAGAACTGTTTCCCAAAAAACTCTTGGTCTTGTACAAATATTTTAGACTTAATATTTTTGTATTGAGACCCACTTGAAAAGCTACTACTCATAAAACCAAAACCACGTCCACCATCTGCAGATGGGGCTGCTAATTTTTCGTCTTCTTTAAATATAGATTCTTCTTTATTAAAAGTTAAAATGAAGGTTTTTTCTAAAAATTGCTTCATTCTTTCCTCCATCTGTTTCTTTTGTTGTTCATTCATCTGTCTTCCCCTACCGAAACGACTCATATCTATAGTGGTTTTTGATGAATAATAAGCTTTCCCTTGAAATTCTTGTGCAGTTATTGATGTTGAGATTAATAGGAATAAAATAGATAGTTTGATTGCGAACGTTTTCATAGTTTAAGTGTAAAATGTTTGTTTTTTGTTGACCAAAATCATGAATCATTTAAATTCATAATGTTAAGACCGCAATTATACACTTTAGTTTAAGCTGAGAACGTTAAAGTATTCTTAAAAATCAACCTCCAATTCTAATCATAACTCTTTCTCCATCACCGCTTCCTCTTCTTGTTTGAAATTGCTCCATCATTTCTTTACGTTTCTTTTCCCGTATTTCATTAAACTCTGTTTGAGAAACTTCTTTGCCTTTTATTGGTTCTTTTATCTCGAAAGTCTCTTCAGGGTTTAAAACTATTTTACTGCATATTAAGGTTAGTTCCCCATCATTTACTTCTAATATTAAACCAGGTAAACCGAAATAATTTCCTGGTCCGTTACTCACAGGAATTTGTGGCGTGTACCAGACGGTGGTTGTTCTATCTTTGGTTAATTCTTCAAACTTACCTTCCGAAGTAATGGTTTGTGTTGTATATTCTTCTTCAAAAACCGCTTTAAAACAAGCATATTCACCAATATATTTCGTTTCATTTATAAGTTCCCATTTCTTAGTTTTTAATGTGTCCTTTATTAAAAATATTTTTCCTGAAATTTCTGTTTTATTGGTGTATCTATTTTCCTTTATATTCTTATACATAACATCAGAACCTTGCGACAATTTAATAGTTATACCAGAAGAGGAGGGTGCTGCTGGCGCATCCAATTTTTCAACCTGCTTATAAACAGATTCGTTTCTATTAAACTTTAATGTATACTCTTGTTGAAACTGTTTTTTTAGCTGCTCTTGAAGATCTTTTTGCATATCGGAGTTCATTTTATCTTCTCCTATTTTTAAATCCATTTTTCTATGCGATTTATAGGTTGCAATACCCTGAAAATCCTGTGCTACTAAATCACAAGTCACAAACAAGACTATTAACATCGTTATGATGTATTTAACTCTAAAACTTTTTGGATTTTTCATAACTAGTGTTCGTTTTTTGATTAATGATGATACAAATATGATAAGTAAATGATAAGTTTTTAGTTAACTAGTGTTAACGTGTGTTAACCGATTGGTTTTGTATCATTATTACTTTTACTTTTGATATAAATGAATGATAAAAAATACAAGTGGCTCTTATACCTTATTGTAACAACTATATTATTGACTGTAGTTGTGCAATGCTATTGGAATTATAAAAACTATCTTTTAAATAAGCAGAACTTCATCAATCAAGTACAAGTAAGTTTAGATAATGCTTTAGATACTTATTATGCAGATTTAGCAGAATCAAATGAAATGGCTATATGGGATGTTGATACCTTATCTTTTGATGAACATTCGTCTCATATAAAATCAGATTCCATTTTTTTAAATATTAAGAAAGATTATAAAGGTATCATTAAAGAAGATATTTCTGGGTTTACTCAATTAACTGATTCTAATAGCGGATTTACCTTTAAAAAAGGTAATAATCATATTTCTACAGTAAAAGTCATAAAAGGGAAAAAAGCCACAGACAGTCTAAAACTAATAAAAGGAATTACCTCAATTTTTATTTCTATTAAAAATGACACCCTAGATTTTACAAAACTAAGTCCAGTTTTAGACTCTGAATTAGAAAGAAAGCAATTGGATATCGTTTACACATTGGAACATTATAAAAACGATAGTGTTTTTAATACTTTTAATTCTGAGAACAGTAGTCCAAACTTTTTAAAAGCATCTTCTAAATCAACCTTTTTAAAGGAAAATGAACGCTTAGAAATAAATTATTCAAATGCTACAAATATTATTTTAAAACAAGGTTTGGGTAGTATATTAATCTCAACATTACTAGTTTTAGCGGTTATAAGTTGTTTGTTTTATCTTTTAAAGATTATCCAAAAACAAAAACAACTTGCCGAAGTAAAAAATGATTTAATAAGTAATATTACACATGAGTTTAAAACACCTATTGCTACTATTGGCGTAGCTTTAGAAGGCATTAATAGTTTTAATGTGATTGATGACAAAGAAAAAACTAAAAAATATGTAAATATGTCTTCAAACCAGCTTTCTAAACTAAATCTCATGGTTGAAAAGCTATTAGAAACAGCTACATTGGATAGTGAAACTTTAGAACTAAACAAAGAAGCATTAAACATAGCCAGTTTACTAAACACTTTGGTTAGCCGTTTTAAAATACAACATCAAAACAAAAATTTTATTAGTAAAATTCAAGATGATAGCCTCATTATAAATGTAGACCCTTTTCACTTTGAAAATGCCTTAAACAACATTCTTGACAATGCTGTAAAATATGGAGGTGATGAAATTACTGCGCAGCTCTTTTCTAAATCTAATTCCGTAGAGATACAAATATCTGATAATGGAAATTCATTAACAAAAGACAATAAGAATAGAATTTTTGAAAAATTTTATCGCATTCCAAAAGGTAACACCCATGATGTAAAAGGTTTTGGTATCGGTTTGTACTATACAAAAACCATAATAGAAAAACATAATGGCTCCGTAATTCTGGACTTAAATAATAAGTTTACAACTTTTAAAATATCAATTCCTAATGGCTAATCTTACCAAAATATTATTAGCGGAAGACGAACCAGCTTTGGGTCAAATAATAAAAGAAAGTTTAGAAACACGAAATTTTAAAGTATTGCTTTGTGAAAATGGTGATATAGCGCTTAAAACTTATCAAGCTGAAAGTCCAGAATTATTAGTTCTTGATGTGATGATGCCGAAAAAAGACGGATTTACATTGGCAAAAGAAATTAGAAAAATTGATGATACCATCCCTATAATTTTTTTAACGGCAAAATCTCAAACACAAGATGTGGTTGAAGGGTTTACCATTGGTGGAAACGATTATTTAAAAAAACCATTTAGTATGGAAGAATTAATTGTTCGTATTAATAATTTACTCAATAGAACAAATCTTCAAAAAACCTCAGATATTTTACAAATTGGTAATTACCATTTTAATTTTCCTAAGCAAATGCTTCAGTTTAAAAATGAAGATGCCATTCGATTAACGCATCGTGAAGCTCATTTACTATTTCATTTAATTAAAAATAAAAATCAAGTATTAGATCGCTCTTTAATACTTAATAAACTTTGGGGAAATGATGATTTCTTTAATGCCAGAAGTATGGATGTTTTTATTACCAAGCTTAGAAAAAAGTTAAATCATGATGAAAACATTCAAATAATTAATGTCCGAGGTTTTGGTTATAAGTTAATTTGCTAAAAAGTGGTTTGATTTTTGTATTTTTCAAGTCGCATGAAATATACAACCTTTCTTTTTCTGCTTTTATCAGCTTCAATATTTTCTCAAGAAACTATTGAAACTACGTATGTAAAAAAGGTAGAGCTAAAGGCAGACAAGTTAGTTTCTATTGATAATTTTGGAATTACATATTTTATTAATAATGATGTTTTTTGCAAAAAGGGTGCTACCCAAACTATTACCTACAATAATTTACAACTAGGCACTTTAGAAACTGCCAATGCTTTTAATCCGTTAAAAATCAATTTATTTTATAAAGATTTTAATACAGTTATTATTCTTGATAACAGATTAGCTGAAATATTTAAAATAGATTTCAATAGCCTTCAAGACTATAAAAATGTTACTCATATTTCTACAGGTTTTGATAATACGCTTTGGGTATTTAATCAAGACACGCAACAACTAGAACTTTTTGATTATAAAACTAAGACAACAAGAGTTAAAACATTACCTGTAAAAAGCGACGTTTTAGACTTAAAAAGCAACTACAATAGTTGTTGGTTACTCACTGAAAATTATTTATACCTTTACAATTATTTTGGTAGCTTACTGGCAAAAATAAAGAACGACGGTTACACAGAAATTTCAGAAAGCAATGAAAATATTGTTTTAAAAAAAGAGCAAAACCTGTTTTATTTAAAGAAAAATGAGGAAATTCCAATTTCAATATTAATTCCAAATTTGTTGATAAATCAGTTTTTTGTAACCAATGAAACCTTGTATATTTACGACAATGAATTGCTTCATCAATACCAAATAAAAACCAACTGAGATTATGCATATTGCTATTGCCGGAAATATTGGCGCTGGAAAAACGACGCTCACTAAATTACTTGCAAAACATTATAAATGGGAAGCTCAACTTGAAGACGTTGTAGACAACCCATATCTGGATGATTTTTATAATCAAATGGAACGTTGGAGCTTTAATTTACAAGTGTACTTTTTAAATAGTAGATTTCGTCAGGTTTTACAAATTCGTCAAAGCGGAAAAGATATTATTCAAGATAGAACCATTTACGAAGATGCTCATATTTTTGCACCCAATTTGCATGCTATGGGCTTGATGACCAATCGTGATTATGGGAATTATAAATCACTTTTCGATTTAATGGAGTCTTTAGTTCAAGGTCCCGACGTATTAATTTATCTTCGTAGCTCAATCCCCAATTTAGTGTCTCAAATTCATAAACGCGGTCGTGAGTATGAAAATTCTATCAGTATTGATTACTTAAGCAGATTAAATGAACGTTATGAAGCTTGGATACATGGTTATGATAAAGGTAAACTTTTAATTATTGATGTTGATAATTTAAACTTTGTAGATAACCCTGAAGATTTAGGAAGTGTAATAAATACTATTGATGCTGAAATAAATGGGTTGTTTTAAATTTTATAAACCCTTGCTTTTTTGCATGGGCAATAGCCTGTTCACTATTTTCAACTAATAAAACTGGAGTTGTCTTATAGTTTTTATATAAACCCGAAACCCGAAGCATTTTCTTCTTATGTTTCACACTTCTCAAATAAATTGCTAAAACCCTTCCAGGATAAGTCTCAGCTATTTCCATATAAATATCTGGATCATGTTGGCCACTATCTCCTATTAAAATGAATTTTAATTTTGGATATGTTTTTAAAATATTAACTATTTCTATATGCTTTTGTGGACGATTACCAGATTTATTCATAAATATATCCTTAAAACTTCGCAATAAAATTGGTCCTTTAGGAAAACTATTCTGTTTTAAAAAGAATTTTAGATAACGGTACAAATTCCATGGACTATGACTTACATAAAAAATTGGATTAGCATTATCTCCAGATTTTCCTCGATGTAATTTTTGATAAAAAGCTGCTGCACCTTCTAAAGGAATTCGGCTAGCTGCACTTTTAAAAATACTATTAAGTAACACTTCCCATTTTAGTGTAGATACAACACCCGTATGAATAATGGTATCATCAATATCGCTTATTACACCAAATTGAGCTTGATTACTCGGTATTAATAATTCACCTGGAAATCGATTTGAATTTTGAATACTACGTTTAATATTAACGTCATTATAAGCGATTTCAAAGTTAAGCCAACCTTCATCATTAGATAATGCATCCAATCCATCAACATATTCATCTACCTTAAAATAACCATGGTCATCTGTAACAGTGTTTAAAATAGTTCCATTAGGTAGAGTAATTTTGAGTTTAGTATGTTTAATTTCATCACTCTCAAAGCGCCTCCAAGAATTAATAAATAAACGAAATAAGCCTTTTTGTTCTAAATCAATTGTTTCATCTTCCAAAGCACGACCACGCATGTAAAAATGGTTAGAGGTTCCATAAGTTTGAAAAGCAATAATTTGTAGAGGATCTTTTCTGAACATAAGCGTTTTCCAATTCATTTTAAAAATACAAAAAAAACCACGCTTCTGGCGTGGTTTAATATTCTTATAAATAAAATCAACTAGTTAACAACTTCCTCATCAATGGCTTTAATAATCTTTTTGGTATCAACCGTAATGTTTCTACCATCTTCTTTTAAAGCATCAATATTAGCTTTAACTTCAGCTTCAGGTCCTTCAAAAGTTTCGTAAGCTGTAGTCTCTTCTCCATTTTCATAAGTAACTGTTGTAACTACAGCCTTAAATGTTCCATCTTCATTTTTATTCATTTCTACTTTAACTTCTTTAGTCATTTCAATTTTTTCTGTATTGTCATTATATGCCGTTAAAGTATCTGAAGTCATTGCTATACTTGGCGCAATTACTAAAGCTACTACCGACATTAATTTTAATAAGATATTTAAAGAAGGGCCTGAAGTATCTTTGAATGGATCTCCAACAGTATCGCCAACAACAGCTGCCTTGTGCGCATCCGTCCCTTTCTTACCTTGTTCTTCTATCGTTTTCTTTGCATTATCCCATGCTCCACCAGCATTAGACTGAAAGATTGCCATAAGCACGCCACAGGTAGTTACACCTGCAAGCAAGCCACCTAACATTTCAGAACCTCCTAAAAACCCAACAGCAACAGGCACTGCAATAGCCAATAAACCTGGTAACACCATTTCTTTAATAGATGCCTTGGTTGAAATATCGATACATTTACTATAATCGGCAACACCATCAGCTTCATCAAATATTTTTCTTTGCGCTTCTGTTGCTTTAGACATATCAGAATCTACTGCTCTCATAACTTCTAAAGCCGCTTTTAGTTTTGGAATATCTCTAAACTGGCGACGTACTTCTTCAATCATTGCCATGGCTGCACGACCAACAGCATTCATAGATAATGCTGAAAATACAAAAGGCAACATCCCTCCAATTAATAATCCTGCCATAATTTTAGGTTGAGATACATCAATTGCCACAACACCAGCTGTTTTCATAAAAGCAGCAAATAATGCTAAGGCTGTTAAGGCAGCAGAAGCAATGGCGAATCCTTTTCCAACTGCTGCAGTAGTATTACCAACAGCATCTAATTTATCAGTACGTTCTCTAACTTCACTTGGTAATTCTGCCATTTCAGCAATTCCACCAGCATTATCACAAATTGGTCCATAAGCATCAACAGCTAATTGAATACCTGTGTTTGCTAACATGCCAACCGCAGCAATTGCGATACCATATAAACCTGCAAAATGATGTGAAATCATAATAGCAGCAGCAATAAGAAGAATAGGAATCATTGTTGACATCATACCAACACCTAATCCAGCAATAATATTTGTTGCTGCTCCAGTTTCAGATTGTGCAACGATTGAATTCACAGGTTTTTTCCCTGTTGCTGTATAATATTCTGTTATTTTACCAACACCTAAACCAGCAACTAAACCGGCAATTGTTGCCCAAAACACACCCATAGCTCCAAATGGTAAACCTTCAACAGATTCAGGAATTAAGGCGTTTATAATAAAATAAGACGCTACAACCATTAAGCCTGCAGAACCAAATTCTCCAATATTTAATGCTGTTTGTGGGTTTCCACCATCTTTTACTTTTACAAAAAATGATCCTAAAATAGACATTATAATACCCACAGCTCCAAGAACTAGAGGTAAATAAACTGCGCCTAAACCAGCAAAATCAGGTGTTATAATAAAAGCACCTAATACCATTGTACCAATAATAGAACCTACATACGATTCGAATAAATCAGCTCCCATACCAGCTACATCACCAACATTATCACCAACATTATCTGCAATAGTTGCAGGGTTTAATGGGTGATCTTCTGGAATACCAGCTTCAACTTTACCAACTAAATCGGCTCCAACATCTGCTGCTTTGGTATAAATTCCTCCACCTACACGAGCAAATAAGGCTATAGATGAGGCTCCTAATGAAAACCCTGAAAGTACATTTAATACCATTCCTAAATTTTCATCTCCTGGCCACATGCCTTGATATATTATAAATAAGCCACTTAATCCTAAAATACCTAAGCCTACAACACCTAAGCCCATTACAGCTCCTCCAGCAAAAGCAACTTCTAATGCACGCCCCAAAGATGTTCTTGCAGCTTCCGTAGTTCTAACATTTGCTTTTGTTGCTACTTTCATACCTATGAATCCTGCTAATGCAGAACAAATAGCTCCAATAATAAATGATACGGCGACCATACCGCTAGATCCTACTTCAGATTCGCCCTTAAAATATAATAATATAGCTACGGCAGCTACAAAAATTGCTAAGACCTTGTATTCAGCTTTTAAGAATGCCATGGCACCATCGGCTATATTCTTAGCAATACGAGACATTTTTTCATTACCAACGTCTTGTTTTGAAACCCATCCGCTTTTTAGAAAAACGAAAATTAAAGCTACAACACCAAAAAGAGGTAAAAATTTTACTATTAATTCCATATTAGATTAGTTAGTTTAAATTAATTATTTTTTTAACGGAGCTAAAAATAAGTAAATTAAAGTGATAAAAAAAACCACCTTTAATTAAAGATGGCTCAATTATATTGTGATATTTTAAGAATATACTAATTAGATAGTAAATGTACGTTTTTTCTTGTGTTCACTTTCTTCGTAACGCACTACACATTCATGATAAATCTTGATGGCCTCTTCAGCATCTCCCCATCCTCCAACATCTACTTTTTTCTTTTCTAAATCTTTATATACTTGAAAAAAGTGCTCTATTTCCTTTAGTCTATGCGGATTTAAATCAAAAATATCATTTCTTTTACTCCAAACTGGATCAGAAATAGGCACACAAATAATTTTTTCATCAGGTCCTTTTTCATCTGTCATATGAAAAACACCAATGGGTCTTACTTCCATAACAACCATAGGATAAGAAGGTTCTGTAGAAAGTACTAAAATATCTAATGGGTCTTGATCTAACGCTAAAGTTTCTGGTATAAACCCGTAGTCTCCAGGATACATCATTGATGAAAATAAGGTTCTATCAAAACGTATTTTATGTAATGTAAAATCGTATTCGTATTTATTTCTACTTCCTTTAGGGATTTCTATTAAAACGTCAAACGTTAATTTCTCTTCTTTACTCATGATTTATTATTTCTAATTTGGGCTACAAATGTACTGAACACAGATGCAGCAAACAAACCAAAACCCATTGTTTTAAAGGATTTTTAGAGTATTTAATCTAAAAAAACGTTTCTTAATGTTAAATCGTTTAACATCATAAAAGATATGTTGTTTAAATTACTTTCATATTTACAGTACATGTTCACTTATTTGTTAAAAAATTATTGATTATTAAACTCAACACTAAATATTTATCATAATATTATTATCTTGTTGCATTAATTTATAACGACTAACTCACTCATAATGCGACTACTACTATTACTCATTATTTCTACGTTTACATATTCTAATTTTCAGGCACAAACTCAGCCGTGGCAAGGTAAGTTTGAACCCATTGATAATATGATTGCTCCACCAAACTCATATCGAACTGCAAGTGGTGCCCCAGGAAATGCCTATTGGCAACAACGTGCCAATTATGATATAAAGGCAACAATTGATGAGAAAACTAATACACTATCGGGTGAAGAAACAATAACCTACTTTAATAATTCACCAGATGATTTAAGTTATTTATGGATTCAATTAGAACAAAACGTAAATAAAAAAGAAAATGAAGATTTTGGCGATATTAATAATAATGTAAAAGATGAAATAAGTGCCAGAAAAATGCAATTCTTAACCAGAGCTATCGATTTTCCAGCAGGCTATTCTATAAAATATGTGAAAGATGCCAATGGAAATAATTTAAAAACCTTGGTTAACAATACGATGATGAAAGTTAAATTAAATTCACCACTTAAATCTGGAGAGTCAATACGTTTTTCAATGGCATGGTCATATCCTATTACAGATAGAAACATGTATTTGTTATCTCGAGAGGGTTATGAATATTTCCCTGAAGATGATAATACGGTTTACCTTATTGCGCATTGGTTTCCTAGAATGGCGGTTTATAATGATACTGAAGGTTGGCAAAATCAGCAATTCCAAAAATTGGGTGAATTCGCTTTAGAATTTGGTGATTATAATGTTGAGATTACCGTACCTGAAGATCACATAGTAGCATCAACTGGTACCTTACAAAATAGCGATGCTGTTTTAACTAAAACACAACGTAAGCGTTTTGATGAGGCTAAAAAATCTTTTGACAAACCTGTAATGATTACTACAAAAGAAGAAGTTGAAGCTAACGAAAAACAGAAATCAACCAAGCAAAAAACGTGGAAATATAGTGCTAAAAACATACGCGATTTTGCATTTGCGTCGTCTCGTAAATTTTTGTGGGATGCACAAGCTGTAAAATTACCAACTAATACGGTAATGGCTATGTCTTATTACCCAAAAGAAGGGCTACCTGTATGGCAAGAAGAATCTACAAAAGCTGTTATGCATGCTTTAGAAGTCTATTCTGAAGCTACTTTTGACTATCCATATCCAGTGGCAATTTCTGTAAACACCTCTAATATTGGTATGGAATTCCCAATGATTAGTTTTAATGGTGGCCGCGCTATAAATGGAGAAATGAGCGACAGAGCTAAACAAGGCATGATAGGCACTATAATACATGAAGTTGGACACAATTGGTTTCCAATGATTGTAAGTTCAGACGAGCGTAAATGGATGTGGATGGACGAAGGTTTAAACACCTTTTTACATCAACGTACGGTTGCAGAACGTTATCCAGATTTTAATAGTGTAACACCAAAAACTATCATACCATTTATGAGTGGTGATAAAAATATTTTACGTCCTATTATGACGACTTCAGATAATGAATTAATGAGTCAGTTTGGAGCTAACTTTTATTTAAAACCTACTGTTGGTTTGCAAATGTTGAGGAACTCTATTATTGGAAAAGAATTATTTGATGAAGCTTTTAAAGAATATGCAAATCGGTGGAAATATAAACATCCAAATCCTGGAGATTTATTTAGAACTTTGGAAGATGCTACTGCAACAGATTTAGATTGGTTTTTCAGAGGTTGGTTTTTTACTACCGATAATGTAGATATGGAACTTAGCAACGTAAAATGGTTTAAAGTTTATGAAGAAAACTCTAATATTGAAGACCAAAATCAAACCTCAAAAATTAAAATAGAAGCTTCTGGAGATAATGCAGAAGCCGACGCTAAAGATTTTTCAAACGGCCCCGAAGTTATTACCATGACAACCACACCCGATTCGGAATACGGACAGTTCCTATCTCGATTAGATGAACCTGAAATTAGAAAACAACTATCTGGTAAAAATATTTATGAGGTTACTATTAAAAACAAAGGCGGATTAGTTATGCCAGTAACTATTGAATGGGTTTACACCGATGGAACAACAGAAACAGACAAACTTCCTGCTCAAATTTGGAGAAGAAACGAATATGAAGTTAAAAAAACCTTTATAAAAGCTAAAGAGGTAAGTAAAGTAAATTTAGATCCTAATTTTGAATTTGCAGATACCGACACAAAAAATAATAGCTTCCCTAAAGTTGAAAGTAAATCTGAGTTTGATAGTTTTAAAACAAAGAGTAAATAAATAATTAAAACCCATGATGTTTCATGGGTTTTAACTAACTAACTCTAAACTAACTAAACTAATTTTACTATCAACCAAATAGTATTTTTTGTTATTCAAAGATAATTTATATTAATGATATATTTTTATTTATATTTTTTATGAAATATATAAGAAATATTTATGTGTGATGAATTTTATCAGTATATCTATTAAAACAGTCTGATAGTCCAAGTATTAGAGGAGCAGTTAAAAACCTGATTTTTACTTCTTTCTATCAATGACGTAGTTTACCATAAGTTCTAGCGAGTTTCTATACTCAGATTCTGGAAAACCTTGAAGTAAATTTAAGGCTTCAGACTGAAAATCTTTCATCTTTTGTACAGCATAATCTAAACCTCCATTATTCTTTACAAAAGTTATAACTTCCTTTACACGTTTGGCATCCTTATTATGATTCTTAATAGAATTTATCAACCAGTTCTTATCTTTTTTTGATACCTGATTTAATACATAAATAAGTGGCAAAGTCATTTTTTGTTCTTTAATATCTATTCCTGTTGGTTTTCCTATTTGTTCATTACCATAATCGAACAAATCATCTTTAATTTGAAATGCCATTCCTATAAGCTCGCCAAATCTTCTCATGGTTTCAACATGTTGCGATTCTGGTTTTACAGAAGCAGCTCCTAAACTACAACACGCTGCAATTAAGGTTGCTGTTTTTTGTCGTATAATTTCGTAATAAATAGTTTCTGTAATATCTAATTTCCGAGCTTTTTCAATTTGGAGTAACTCGCCTTCACTCATTTCTCGTACAGCTATTGAAATGATTTTAAGTAAATCAAAATCATTATTATCTATTGATAATAATAACCCTTTTGAGAGTAAATAATCACCAATTAAAACAGCTATTTTATTTTTCCAAAGGGCATTAACTGAGAAGAATCCGCGACGTCGGTTACTATCGTCAACCACATCGTCGTGAACTAAAGTTGCCGTATGAATAAGTTCTATTACCGAAGCGCCTCGATAAGTACGCTCGCTGACTTCACCGTTAGATACCATTTTAGCAACCAAAAATACAAACATCGGTCGCATTTGTTTTCCTTTTCGGTTTACTATATAGTGCGTAATTCTGTTTAATAAAGCTACTTTACTAGCCATAGACAATTGGAACTTTTGCTCGAAAAGATCCATTTCATAAGCTATGGGTTGCTTTATTTGTTCTACAATTTTCAACTTAAAAAAATGATATTATCATAACAAACCTAGTAAAAAAGTACTGCAATTTCACAAATATTTATAACTAAATGATTGTTAACGTATTAATTTGTTACAGAAATAAATAATGTATATATTGTAGTTTAATTATTAATTCATTTAAACCTTAGAGCTTATGAAAAAAATTACTTTATTACTATTTATTTTATCCAACTTCTTATCTAATGCTCAAATAAACATATCGGGTAGTGGCTTTACATCAACTGGAGCTTCATTTAATCTCTTTTATACAGACTCAGAAGTAACAGGCACATTAACCTCTATCGACATTGATGCTACACTAGCAGCCTCAACTAGTGATACTTATGCAAATGACCTTATGATATATGTGACAGCAACTAGTGATATAAACAGCGCTGGAATTCTTCAAGCAGGTGGTTTTTCTAACTTTGGCGCTGCTGAAAAAATTACTTGGACAACAGGTGGTAGCGCAGTTATTGGCACTCAAGTTATGGAATCACAATCCCTTGTAACTCCTTTAGATTTTTCAGCAAACCCAACATACAACATTTGGTTAGGCAATGGTTATGCTGATGCGAATCCTCCAACTACTAGTGGCACTTGGGATAATATCAATATTGTATTAAACGGTATTTCTGAAGCTGCACTATCAACAAATAGTGAAATTGAAAATACGTTTTCAATATATCCAAATCCTGCTAAGGATTTTATTTCAATATCTAATACAGATACAAGCCTAGAAATAAACAAAGTAGGAATTATTGATGTTAATGGTAGAGCAATAAGAACTATTATTTTAGGTAAAGCTTCCAATAATTCTCAAATCAATATTTCTGATTTAAGTACTGGAATTTATATGCTTGTTATTAATTCTAACAAAGGAACTGGAGTAAAGAAATTTGTGAAAAAATAAGAGTCTTAATTCGTAAATAAAAAAAGAGCTTCATTGTGAAGCTCTTTTTTATGTTTTATTAGCCAATTGCCCACAAGCTGCATCAATATCTTTACCTCTACTTCTGCGTACATTTACTACTATCCTATTTTTTTCTAATGTATTAATATAATTCTCTAGAGCTTCGTTTGTAGCTTGTTGAAAATCGCCATCATCAATAGGGTTATATTCAATAATATTCACTTTACATGGTACATATTTACAAAACTTCACAAAAGCATCAATATCTTTTTGAGTATCGTTTATACCTTTCCAAACCACATATTCATAACTAATTTTACTATTAGTTTTTTCGTACCAATATTCTAATGATTCTTTTAAATCCTTTAAAGGAAAGGTTTCATTAAATGGCATTATTTGAGTTCGTACCTCATCTATAGCTGAATGTAATGAAACTGCTAAATTGAATTTAACGTCATCATCAGCCATTTTTTTTATCATTTTTGGTACACCTGATGTAGAAACGGTAATCCGTTTTGGCGACATCCCCAATCCTTCCTCTGAAGTAATTTTATCTATAGCTTTAATAACATTATTATAATTCATAAGCGGCTCACCCATACCCATAAATACAATATTACTTAATGGCCGATTATGATACAATCTACTTTCATTATCAATAGCAACCACCTGATCATAAATTTCATCTGGATTTAGGTTACGCATACGTTTTAATCTTGCTGTTGCACAAAACTTGCAATCTAAACTACAACCTACTTGACTGGATACACATGCTGTTGTTCTGGTTTTAGTAGGAATTAAAACAGACTCCACAATTAAACCATCGTGTAAACGTACTGCGTTTTTGATAGTACCATCGTTACTACGCTGAATAGTGTCTACTTTAATATGATTAATAACAAAATTATCTTCTAACATTTGACGTGTTTCTTTTGAAACATTAGTCATATCTTCAAATGTATGGGCAGATTTTTTCCAAAGCCATTCATAAACTTGATTTCCACGAAAGGCTTTATCACCCTCTTTTACAAAAAAATCTCGGAGTTGTTCTTTGGTTAATGCACGTATATCTTTTTTATCTTTCGCCATAGGTTTTGCAAAAATAGTGAAAGGTTTTACGAATTTCGATTATTTATTAGAATGTTTAAAATACCCTTTGTACTCAAAATGATGTTTTAAAAAATAAAAAAGCCTCTAATAAAAGAGGCTCTGAATATTCTATATAGTTTAGATTTTAGATAATTAACATCGCATCACCATAACTATAAAATTTATACTTTTCCTTTACAGCTTCCTCATATGCTTTTTTAATGAAATCATGACCTGCAAATGCAGAAACCATCATTAACAACGTTGATTTTGGTGTATGGAAATTAGTAATCATTGAGTTTGCAATACTAAAATCGTATGGTGGAAAAATGAACTTATTAGTCCAACCATCTATTTCATTTAATTTACCGTTAGATGATACGGCACTCTCAATAGCACGCATAGCCGTTGTACCAACAGCACAAATTCGTCTTTTAGTTTTTAAACCTTCATTTACAATCTGAACAGCTTTTTCATCAATAGTTAACTCTTCGCTATCCATTTTATGTTTAGATAAGTCTTCAACCTCAACTGGATTAAATGTTCCTAAACCTACATGCAAAGTTACTTCTGCAAAATTAACACCTTTAATTTCTAAACGTTTTAATAAGTGTTTAGAAAAATGAAGCCCTGCGGTTGGAGCCGCAACGGCACCTTCATTTTTTGCATAAATAGTTTGGTAACGCTCTTCATCATCCGGCTCTACATCTCTTTTAATGTATTTTGGAAGTGGTGTTTCACCTAGTTCATTTAATTTTATACGAAATTCTCTGTATGACCCATCATATAAAAAACGTAAAGTACGTCCTCTAGATGTCGTATTATCTATTACCTCTGCAACCAATGTATCATCGTCTCCAAAGTACAATTTGTTACCTATTCTTATTTTACGAGCCGGATCTACTAAAACATCCCATAAGCGTTGTTCTTCATTTAATTCTCTTAATAAAAATACTTCTATTCTAGCTCCAGTTTTTTCTTTATTTCCGTATAATCTAGCTGGAAATACTTTGGTATTATTAAGTATTAAAACGTCATCTTCATTAAAATAATCAATAATATCTTTAAACATTTTATGCTCAATGGTTTGCTCTTTTCTGTTTAAAACCATTAAACGAGATTCGTCTCTATTTTCTGCTGGATATTCTGCTAGTAATTCTTCTGGTAAATTGAAGCCGAAGTGTGATAATTTCATTTAAAAGTATTTAGAGTTTGTTTATTTAGTTATTTATAAATTATAAACGGTTGCAAATATACAATCCTGAGATAGCCTTTGTCAAGTAAATAGATGATTATTATTTGGTTATTTGAAATCCTATAGATTCTAAATCGTCCCAAAAGGTTGGATAAGACTTTGAAACCACCATAGCATCTTCAATAACTATTGGTGTTTTAAGTGCTAAAGGCGCAAATGCCATAGCCATTCTATGGTCGTGGTAAGTAGCTATTGACACAAATTCTTTTATTGAATTTGAAGCTGATAAGTGTAATGATTTATCTGTAATTTCAACGTTACCGCCTAACTTTTCAATTTCAGTTTTTAAAGCTACAAGCCTATCGGTTTCTTTAATTTTTAAAGTATGTAATCCTATTAAATCACATGAAATTCCTAATGCAAAACAGGTAACTGCTATGGTTTGAGCGATGTCTGGCGCATTAACTAAATTATACTCAAAATGTGTTAACCCCTCACTTTCCTTTTTAAGGGTTATTGAATGCGCTTTAAAAGTACTAGTTACACCAAAATGTTTGTAAATATTTACCAAATCAGAATCACCTTGTAATGAGTTTTCTTTATATGATGACAATGTTATTTCAGTACCAACTTCGCTAATTGCCACTATACTAAAATAGTAGGATGCTGAGGACCAATCTGATTCTACTGTTAGTTGTTGGTTAAGTGTAGTTAGTTGCTGGTTATTAGTTATTGGTTTTACAGAAATTATATTTCCTATAAATGAATTTTCTATACCTAATTCATCTAATAAACTTAAAGTCATTTTAATATATGGTACTGAAGTTATTTCTCCTTCCAGAGTTAATTCTAAACCATTTTCAAGTTTTGATGCTATTAATAATAAGGCAGAAATATATTGACTACTTACATTAGCTTTTAGTGATACTTTATGTTTAGTGAGTTTCTGCCCTTTTATTTTTATTGGAGGAAACCCTTCATTTTCAATATAACTAATATCTGCACCTAAATGCTGAAGCGCTTCAACCAAAATTTTAATTGGGCGTTCTTTCATCCTTTTTGAGCCAGTAAGTGTTACTTGTCTTCCTTCTTGAATTGAAAAATAAGCTGTTAAAAATCGCATAGCTGTTCCTGCGTGATGGATATCTACAACATCTGACTGAGAACTTAAGGCATTGGTCATTAAATTACTATCATCAGAATTTGAAACATTTTCAAGCTTTAACTCAGGATATAAAGCTTGTAATAATAACAGTCTATTTGATTCGCTTTTAGATCCTGTTATTTTTATTGAAGATTGCTTAGCAATTTTAGATTTTTGAAGTGTAATGTGCATCTGTAACAACTTTGTATGTAAACAAGCTGCAAATTTACTTTAATTTTTCGTTATTATGATGCCTATCATGATCACGTTTTGCCTTTTTATCCATACGCTTATCAAAAGCTTTTTGCAAATCTACTCCTGTTTGGTTTGCAAGACATAACACAACAAATAATACATCGGCGAGTTCCTCCCCTAAGTCTTTATCTTTATCACTTTCTTTTTCGCTTTGTTCACCATAGCGTCTGGCTATTATTCTAGCTACCTCACCCACTTCTTCGGTAAGTTGTGCCATGTTAGTGAGTTCGTTAAAATACCGTACTCCGTGTTCGTTTATCCAATTATCAACTATTGTTTGGGCGTTTTTAATATCCATTTATATTCTAGATAAAACTATTTGTTCGTTTTCTTTTTCTACGAGTTTACTAAAATACGCTTTTAAACTATCATAATATGATGGTATAATTATAGATTGATTTATCTCAGATTCAATAGAAAGCTGAATCATTTTATTGTTTCCCGATATATTATATTTAAATAGTCCTAAGTTATCAGGCATCATGAAGGCTCCAGGCTCAGGCATACTATCAATTTTATAGCCTTCTGGCAATTTAATAATAATTCTAAAACTCACTGAAGATGGATAACCAAAATCTACTGGGAATTCACGTTTATCAAGTTTAAACGGATTTTCATCTGTACTCAAGAAAAACATTGGTGAAAAATAAAGTTTATCTCCAATAATATCAGCTTGACTTTCTTTTATAAATTTATATGATTCCTGAATAGGTTCTGATAAATCGTTTTCATTTTCAACCGCATAATCAGAAATTTCTAAGCCGCCATATTTATTCTCTAGCTTTTCTAAAAAATCATCCTCATCAACTCCAATATATTCCTCTCTAAATGAAAGTGCTCTATGATTTGTTTTTACACTTCTATAGCCACCTTCTAAGTTTCCATTTTCATCTAAAGTTGCCATCATGGAAATTTTATTCTCAGATTTTTCGGCTGGATACAAATCTATCAAAGTTGAACCACCTTGTTCTGCAATAACTCTACCCTGCCAATTTAATGTTCTAAACGGCAATACATTTGGTACACTATATTTATTTGTAGCATCTAACAAAATACTTCCTTCTGGAAATTTAACATAACTAATAACATAATTGTACCCCTCTCTAGTTGGAAATAACGGAACTCCATTATCTCTTGTACTTATTAATACAGGGTAAGCACTTAATCCAGCATAGCGTAACATAGATGTTAACATTAAATTAATTTCTGCGGTATTACCAACATGGTCTTTAAATGCTTTTTTAACACCATCATTAGCATATTTCCCATAATAACCATTCCATTTTACTTTCGATTTCACAAAATCAAAAATTAAAGCAGCACGCTTCATCGGGTTCGAAATATTACTAATAATCGCATCTACTTCATCTTCATAATATCCTGTTTTTTCTAATTCATCACCAAAATTTGAGCTATCATAAATTGCTTTAACAACATCTTCCCAAGTGGTAGAATAGAGTTTTAAAAGTGAATTTGGAAACTTTGTATAAGATAATTCATACTTAACAGATGATCTATAATTGTCTATATTATTTACATAAGGCTCCTCTTTTAAGGCAGAAATATTATTTAAATTATAGTTTGATATGTTTTTGTTAAATTCTACATCTGATGAATTATATGTTGTTTCTACCGGCCCAGTAAAACCATTTGATCTGGATTTATTTGTAAAAGTAATTTTATCCCGCTTAATTTCATTTTTAGAAGTTACAGCTAAAAATCCTTTCGTATTTACTTTAAATTTAAAATACTCAGGAGCTTCAAATTTTGCTTCAAGTTTTTTAATTGGAATATCATGTTGAAATATGTAGTCATTAACATTCCAATAAAAAGGAGAATCTATTCTGTATTTATATTCAATAACAGACCCGGGCTTAATGTTAGGCATTGTGAATTTTATTTGATTTGAATACTTATGCATCTCAGATTCAAAAATACCTTCTTTACCTAGTTTATCTTCTTCAATTTTTTCATTAATAATATTGTACGTATACGCCTTAAGTCCAGTAAATTTTTCATTCACACCACCGCTCTTATATAAATAAATTGATTTACTAGCATAATCAAACCCCTCTTGATTATAAATTTTTATACGTTCATGAACTTCTGTAACTTGATGAAAACCGTCTCCTTGGATATATTCAAAAGAAGTTTTTCGATTCTTATACAAATAAGTAGCATTTGCTGTAGAATCTAAAGGATTATATTTTTCTTGTAGTTCTTCTTTTGAAATTTTACCAAATTTATAATCTTGGGTATATGCTGATATTGAAAAACAAAAGCATATTAATAATACTATAATTCTCATTTACTTTACTGTTTAATTAATGCTATTTTTGCGCTGTCTTGTCTTGAAACTTCTTTAAAAAAATCTCTAAATTTGTTATAATCTTCTTTGGGAAATTCACCATCATTTACAATAAACTCTCTTTTGTAAATAATTATGTTTTCATCCTTTTTTATAGTTTCTGATTTATAACTTCCAAATTTTGTTTCAATTAGATTAACTTTTGGCAAAGCCTCAACTATATAATCTGATGGTAATTTTATTTCAACTTCATCAACATCTTTAAAACCTCTTTCTATTTTTAAAGGTGCATTTCTATTTCTATATCGGTCTGGAATACTCGTTATTCTGTTTAAAGTATTTACCACAAAAAGCATTCTATTGCCTACAACTTTACTAAAATTATTAGCGCTAAAACTTATATCTTCAATAATTTCAATGTTATTTTTATCATTATTTAAGTGCATTTCATTTATCGAAATATTATTTATGTAGTCCCATCTTTCTTTATAGTGTGAATCTAAATCTCTATGGTTTTCAGAATCTAACCTTAATTTATCTGAATATTGGAGCCCTTTGGAACTAATTGTTGTTTGTACTTGTATAGTTCCGTTTTCATCAATACTACAATTTCCTTTTATAGTTTGCGAACTTTCTTCTGGATTATACTTTTTGGTGTGAATAATATTTCCTCCATCTGGTGTAACTACCAAAACATCTCTATCATCAGTAAAATCAGCAATAAAACCAAACGGCACCTTCTGACTTGTACATTCTAACCAAATATTTTCCTCCCCATTGGGTATATTTAAAAACACATGATTCCCTTGCATTGAGGCAAAATCTGCCTCTAAACTCATAATATCATCGCCTCCATAAACTATACAGTAATTTGATTTTACACCTACTGCCTTTAAAAGCGACATGGTATAATTTGTTAAAGCCTTACAGTCCCCATATCCTAATTCATCAACTTCAGAAGCGTTAAACGGTTTCCATCCACCAATACCAACTTGCACGCTTATGTAGCGTGTTTTATCCTGAACATACTGATATATTTTTTTAGCCTTTTCAATATCGTTCGATTCATCTTTTACAAGATTTTGAATCATACTAATTGTTGATTCTGGCAGATCATTTGTATCTTTTATTAAATCATGATAGAGCCATTTACCAAAATCATTCCAATTCTCAACTATAGATGGCACGCCTTCATATGAGAATTCGTTTAACGCTACTAATACCCGAGGCACCATATCTCTAAATAAAGGACTATAACTTTCAGGTTTTATAGCCTCTAAGTTTTCAACTTTATAAAATAGTTTACCCTGTTTTTCTTCCTTTTCAAACTTTAAACCTTCTAAATGCTTTTCTTTTTTTCTGATAGTTATATTTTCAGGATAAATAATATTATATGAGCTATTTTGAACGCTTACATAATAATCATCAAGCGGCATAAAAGACTGTATAAATGCAGTATTACTACTACTAACAACTGAAGTAAACTCTATAGTATAAGGATAAGAAACAGGCGTATAGTCTAAATATTTAACTCTAGAATCAGAATATAACGTTCCCCCAGAAACGGCACTAACATCTTTAAAATCGTTTTTCTTTATTTTTTTAATTTCTTTACCAAAATTATCATACACTAAAACTTCTAACTCCTTAATTTTTGTGGTATTATCGTAACCAACAAAAGCATCAATGTTTCTATTTCCTTGTTTGTTTAATATTGTGATAATACGTTTTTCAGTTATCAACATATCATCTGAAGATTTCAATTCAATATCTACATTATTCAATCTAATTACAGCATTAGCATTTTCTTTTAGATTACTTGGAATTGAAAAACTAGTGTATATATTTTCTTGTGAAGTAACTATTAAGGCAGTGAATAATATCAGAGCATTAACAATCTTTTTAAAGGTCATAAAGGCGTGTTTAAAAATTGAAGAGCAGAAAATTATGGTATTGTAACTTCTAATTTGATGGTAGTCATTATCTTTATTGTAAGCTCTTATTTAGGCTGTTAATTAAAAATCTTACAGCCAATATAAAAAAACATGTTAAAACTATATACTTAAATTCGCTAAAAAGCACTTTTAACCTACAACTGAAAAAAAATTCTATACCTAACGTAGACACTTTAATATCTCTAAAATGAAAACCTACTGAGTGATATCCAAAAACAGATGCTATATTATTCTTTATTTTTCGAATCGATGATTATAGTTACTGGCCCGTCATTTAAAAGTTCAACTTTCATATCTGCTCCAAATTGTCCTGTTTGTACTTTTTTGCCTAAATCTTGTTCTATTTGTTTTACAAAAGCTTCATAAAGCGGAATTGCTATATCTGGTTTTGCTGCTTTTATATAACTCGGGCGGTTCCCTTTTTTAGTAGATGCATGCAATGTAAATTGGCTAACAACAATAATATCGCCTTTTATTTCCAATAGCGATTTATTCATAACTTCATTTTCATCAGAAAAAATACGAAGGTTAACTATTTTATTTGAAAGCCACTTAATATCCTCTTGTGTATCGTCATTTACAATCCCAAGTAGGATTAAAAGTCCTTTTTCAATATGCGCCACCTTTATATTATCAATAATAACACTTGCTTTCGTAACTCTTTGAATAACTACTTTCATTCCCCTAAATCCCCAAAGGGGACTCTACTTATTATTAAATTAAACTTTGCAGGAGCTTAAAAACTGAATACTGCGACTAAATATTGTTTACTAATTATCCCAATTATCTGTTCTATAATGTTCATCTTCTCCTTCAATAATTTGCAAATAGCTTCTGTACCTTGAAAATGCGATATCGTTATTATCCAACGCTTCTTTTACAGCACACTTTGGCTCTTTAAAATGCAAACAATTATTAAACTTACAATCTTGTTTTAGTTTAAAAATTTCAGGAAAATAATCTCCAACTTCTTCTTTATCCATATCAACTACTCCAAAACCCTTAATTCCTGGAGTATCTATAATTTTAGCATCAAAACTTAAATCGAACATTTCTGCAAAAGTTGTAGTATGCTGCCCTTGCATATGTTGTGTGGAAATTTCTTTAGTTTTTATATTTAATGATGGCTCAATAGCATTAACCAAAGTAGATTTTCCAACTCCAGAATGGCCTGAAAACATACTTACTTTACCTAACATTAAAGCTTTTACTTTATCAACATTTTTTCCTGTTTTAGCAGAAACTCCTATACATTCATACCCGATTTTTCTATAAACATGTGCTAAATACTTAACTTCATTTAGCGTTTCTTCATCATAGTCATCTATTTTATTAAAGAGCAATACTGTTTTTATAGAATACGCATTAGCTGTTACCAAAAACCTGTCGATAAAACTAGTTAGTGTAGGTGGATTATTGATTGTTATCATTAAAAAAACCTGATCAATATTAGCCGAAATAATATGGGTCTGCTTTGATAAATTAACAGACTTTCTAACAATGTAGTTCGTTCTATCGTGTATATTATGAATGATCCCAGATACTTGATTGTTATCTGTTTCTAATTCAAAATCAACAATATCTCCAACCGCTATAGGATTCGTACTTTTAATTCCTTTAATTCGAAATTTGCCTTTTATACGGCATTCGTAAGTTTCACCCAATTGGGTTTTAACCGTATACCAACTTCCTGTAGATTTATAAACGCGTCCTTTCATTCATTTTATTATGTCACAAAATAACAATTTTTAAATTGAAATTTTCATTGAATAATTGCTTTTTTAGTTTAACTATTTATTAGCATTTAAAAAAATTATAATAGAACTATTTAGGCGAAAATAAAATTTAGAAACTAGAAATTAATCAACACTGATATTACTTAAAAATATGGTACACATTACAAATGATAGCTAACATTCATAATAAATATACATTTAATCGTATTTAAAAGTTGTTTAGTCGATTATTTTGTTATTTTAGCTACTTAATATTAAAAAATCAACAACATGAAAAAATTATTATTTATTTTATCAATTGCATTATTTTCTTTTTTAGACTCTTCAGCACAAGTGGAGTATAAAGTTGTTACTAGTGTAGAATCAATTGTACCTAATGGCTTAGGACGTTCAAGAATTATTAGCGCTAATGAGACTAAAGATTACAAAGAATTCACTTCTACACAAACTGAAGAAGATAATACACGCAACAAATCTAAACGTGATGAAATAAGAGTTAAAGGTTATGATGAAACTAAATTATTAAACTTTTATAATATAGGTGGAATTCGTTTTCAAAATATTGCTGCTAATGATGCCATAATTGAATCAAAAATAAATACGATGATAGAAGAAGGCTGGGAACTTGCATTTGTAACCAGTGGCGTTGAAAGTGAAGGTGGTAAAGGTGACGGACAAGGTATATTTATTACTCGTTACTTATTTAAAAGAAACAAACAATAGTATATTATATTATTATTGGAAAACAAAAAGGCTCGCAAATGCGAGCCTTTTTTTATACTAAAATTATATGGTTTAGCCATTAATAATCTTCTCTTGATGATTAATTGATTCTTGATGAACCGCTTTAAACATTCTTAAAATAAACTCTTCGCTTAATCCGTGTTGCTCTCCTTCTAAAACCATTTTTCCTAAAATTTCGTTCCAACGTTTATTTTGTAATATGGCTACGTTTTTAGATTTCTTAAGAGCTCCAATACCATCAGCAGCTACCATACGCTTACCTAATAATTCAATAATTTGATTATCAACTACATCAATTTGAGCTCTTAAAGTATTTAAAGCTTTGTTGTAATCTTCCTCACTATTGCTTTCTTTTCTAATTTTTAAATCTTTCATGATTTGAATTAATGTAGCTGGAGTAACTTGTTGTGCCGCATCACTCCAAGCATTTTCTGGATCGTAATGTGTTTCAATCATTAAGCCATCAAAATTTAAATCTAAAGCTTCTTGAGACACTTCATGAATCATATCTCGCTTACCTGTAATATGCGACGGATCGTTAATTAAAGGAATATCAGGAAATCTATTTTGAAACTCAATAGCTAATTGCCATTCTGGAATATTACGGTATTTTGTTTTCTGGTATGTTGAAAACCCTCTATGAATCGCTCCAATATTTTTAACACCAGATTTATAAATTCTTTCTATACCTCCAAGCCACAAAGCTAAATCTGGATTTACAGGATTTTTTATTAAAACTGGTTTATCTGTGCCTTGTAAGGCATCTGCAATTTCTTGCATGATAAATGGAGATACTGTTGAACGAGCTCCTATCCAAAGTAAATCAACATCATGCTCTAAAGCTAATTTTACATGCGCTGCATTAGCTACTTCGGTACAAACTTTCATACCTGTTTCTGCTTTTACTTTTTGTAACCATTTTAAACCTAAAGCGCCAACACCTTCAAACATGCCTGGGCGTGTTCTTGGTTTCCAAATTCCTGCTCTAAAATAGCTTACATCTGTGTCTTTTAGCTCATGTGCAATTTTTAATACTTGCTCTTCCGTTTCTGCACTACAAGGACCTGCAATTACAAGTGGATGACTCAAATTTAAATCATCTAACCAGGCTCTCATTTCTTTCTTGTTTTCCATAATTTCTACTTAACTAATTCCGTTTAATATGTCTTTTATATGATTGGTGTTTTTCATCTCATTAAAAATTGATTCAAAATTATCATCTTTCATCAACTCTTTAAATTGGGTGAGATTATTTATATACTCTTCTAATGTTTCAATAACATTAGTTTTATTTTGTTTAAAAATTGGTGTCCACATTTCTGGTGAACTTTTTGCTAAACGTACTGTTGAAGCAAAACCACTTCCTGCCATGTCAAAAATATCACGTTCGTTTTTTTCTTTTTCAATCACTGTTTTACCCAGCATAAAGGCACTAATATGTGATAAATGTGACACGTATGCAATATGTTTATCATGATCAACAGGATTCATATAACGAATACGCATACCAATATCTGTAAATAGCTTTAAAGCCTTTTCTTGAAGTTTAAACGTTGTTTTCTCAACCTCACAAACAATATTCGTTTTACCTTTAAACAACCCTTCAATTGCTGCGCTTGGACCTGAATGCTCTGTTCCAGCAATTGGATGCATTGCTAAAAAATTTCTGCGTTTAGGATGATTTTCAACTACTTTACAAATGGCTTCTTTTGTTGATCCTGCATCCACTACTAAACCAGTATCTGGAATTAAATCTAAAACCGTTGGTAACAATTTTACTGTTGCATCAACTGGAATAGATATAATGACTAAATCGGCATATTTAATATCTTCTAAAGTTGCTTTTTTATCAATTAAATTAAGCGATAAAGCTTCTTCAAGCGTAGCATCTTTTCTACTAATACCATGAATAACAATATCTGGATTATTCTTCTTAATATCCAAAGCAAGACTTCCGCCTATTAAACCAACTCCTATTGCATATATATTTTTCATCTTACTCTTGCAATTGCTTCTTCTAAATCTTCCGTTTGAGCACATAAAGAAAAACGAATATAACCTTCTCCTTTACTACCAAAAATAGTTCCTGGAGTTATGAATATATGATTCTCTTTTAATATTAAATCTATAAACTCTTCAGCTTTTAAATAGGCAGGTAATTTTGCCCATACAAATAGTCCAATTGCATTTTCATCATAAGTACAATTTAAAGCCTCTGCTAACTTCCAAACTAAATCTCTACGTTGCTTATAAACACTATTTAATGTACTAAACCACATATTTGAACATTTTAAAGCTTCAATAGCTCCTTTTTGTATGCCATAAAACATCCCAGAATCCATATTACTTTTAACCTTCAAAATATTATTAATATGCTCGTTATTACCCAGAACCATTCCTACGCGCCATCCAGCCATATTAAATGTTTTACTCAATGAGTTTAACTCCAAACAAACATCTTTTGATCCTTCTACACTTAAAATACTTGTAGGGTTATCATTTAAAACAAAACTATAAGGATTATCGTTAACAACTAAAATATCATGTCGTTTTGCAAATGCTACTAACTCTTCAAATACATATTTATTCGGTTTTGCTCCAGTAGGCATATGCGGATAATTAACCCACATTAACTTTACTTTAGTTAAATCTAATTGCTCTAAAGCTTTAAAATCGGGCAACCAATTATTTGAAGCATCTAATTCGTAAAAAACGGGAGTCGCTTCTAATAATTTTGTAACCGATTGATAGGTTGGATAGCCCGGGTTTGGAATTAAAACGGCATCACCTTTGTTCAAATATGTCATTGAAATATGCATAATACCTTCTTTACTTCCCATTAAAGGAAGTACTTCGGTATTAGGGCTTAAATTAACAGCATAATTAGCTTTATAAAAATTAGCAATAGCCTGTCTTAATTCTGGCAACCCTTGGTAGCTCTGGTATTTGTGGGCATTTTTATCTAACAATCCTGCAGTTAAAGCATCAATTACTTTTTGCGGCGGTTGCATGTCAGGACTACCAATACCTAAATTAATAACAGGTTTTCCATTAGCAGTAAGTAAGTTAACCTCTCTCAATTTTTTTGAGAAGTAGTATTCTTCAACACTATTTAATCTATCAGCTACTTCTATCATAACTTCGCATTTTTATATTCACCCAAAACTTTAAAACCTTGTCCCATAATTTCAATAATTGACTTTGCTTTTTTAAAATCTGCATACTCCTCAAAAGTAACATCCACAAAAAAGGCATATTTCCAAGGTGTTTCAACTATTGGCAACGATTGAATTTTTGTTAAATTCAACTTACAATCGCTCATTACATTTAAAATAGTTGCTAAACTTCCACGTTTGTGGTCGGTTTCAAATTTTAATGAGGCTTTATTAATGTCTTGTTCTGGTACTTCAGAATTTGTACGTTTCACAATAACAAAACGTGTTTCATTGTGCTTTATCGTTTGAATACTATGTGCTAAAATATCTAATTTAAAAATTTCAGCAGCCATAACACTAGCTATAGCACCAATACCCTTTAAATTATTTTTATGAATACGCTCTGCGACCTCAGCGGTATCCTTATCTTCAACTAATTTAATGTGAGGATGTAACTTAAAAAAGTCCTTACATTGTAACAGTGCCATTGGGTGGGAATAGACTTCTTTAATATCTGAAATATTTTGATTTGGTAAAGCCATTAGGTTGTGCTGAATATCTAAATAATGCTCTCCAACAACATGAAGATTATATTTATCAATCAAGGCATAATTAGGAATAATAGACCCTGCAATAGAGTTCTCTAACGCCATAATAGCTGCATCAGATTCTTTCGTAATTAAAGAATCAACCACACCATCAAAAGTTAAACACTCGATAGTAGCTACAGAATTATCAAAAAATTGTTGAGACACAATATGATGAAAAGATCCTTTTACGCCTTGTATGGCTACCGTTTTAATCAAATTTGTATTTTATTTAAGATTTGCAATCACTTGTTAACAAAAAAAAGTCTCGATTTTCATCGAGACTCATATTCTAATTTATGTTTATAAATTACACATACAACGCCTCGTTCTTCTTGCTAAAAAAGAAATAAAACCAGTTGTTAAAGTATGTATAATGTGCTATCATTGTCGTAATTAGGTCGCTAAAGTAATTAATATTTTAAGAAATCAAAATACTATAAAACCTTTTTTTATGTTTTTATTAAAAGTTTTAAAGATTTTATAGTAAATATCACATTACATTAGATAATCATTTATTTTTGAACAAATTATTTTAGATATGTCTATTGAAGTAGAAGGGATTTCAAAAGTTTACGGAAAGCAAAAAGCCTTAAATAATATATCGTTTAAAGTTGATAAACCTGAAATAGTTGGTTTTTTAGGACCAAATGGCGCTGGAAAATCTACTATGATGAAAATCTTAACGACTTACATTACCCCAAGTGAAGGTGCTACTAAAGTAAATGGATATGATATTAATGAATCTCAAAAAAATGTAAAGCTAAGTGTTGGGTATCTACCAGAACACAACCCGTTGTATTTAGACTTGTTTGTAAAAGAGTATTTAAAATTCAATGCAAACATCTATAAAGTTTCAAAAAAACGCATTGATGATGTTATAGAACTTACAGGTTTAACTCCCGAAGCACATAAAAAGATAGGACAGCTATCAAAAGGATACAGACAACGTGTAGGACTAGCAAATGCGTTATTACACGACCCTGACGTTTTAATTCTAGATGAGCCTACAACAGGTTTAGACCCAAATCAATTAGTAGACATAAGAAACTTAATAAAAAGCATTGGCAAAACCAAAACCGTTTTTCTATCAACGCACATTATGCAGGAAGTTGAAGCCATGTGCGACCGCGTTATAATAATTAATAAAGGTGAAATAGTTGCTGATAAAAAGCTAAAAGAACTACGAGAAGGTAAAGAACAAACCGTGATTGTTGAATTTGATTACCGCGTTGAAGATACTTTTCTATTAAAATTACCTAAAGTGCAAAACGTTGTTAACACTCACGATTTTGTTTACGAAATCACCTTTAAAACCTCTGAAGACATGCGTTCTTATGTTTTTGATTTTGCTCATGATAACGAATTGAAAATCCTTCAATTAAATCAAAAGAATGCAAGTTTAGAGAGTTTATTTAGAGAACTTACTCAAAATTAAAAACACATAAATATTTCTTTACAGTTACAAGCATGACAAATATCATCTTTAACAAAGTTTTTAGTATGTAATTTTGTAGCATTAAACTAAATAAATTGGTGTTTATTCCTTGATGAAAAAGCAATAAACTACCTTTGCAACTCTACAAAAAACCACTAATGAGTAAAGGAATTTATGTAGCAACAATTGAACCTAACAGCGGTAAATCTGTTGTCGTACTGGGCTTAATGCGAATGTTACTGGGTAAAACCGCAAAAGTGGGCTACTTCAGACCCATTATTGAAGATACTAAAGTAGGAGAAATGGATAATCACATAAACACTGTAGTATCTTATTTTGAAATTGACATTAACTATAAAAACACATTCGCATACACAAGAACTGAAGTTTTAGACTTATATAACAAAGGTAAATCTGGTGATGTTATAGACGAAATTATAAGTAAGTACAAATATTTAGAAGAACGATTTGACTTCATTTTAGTTGAAGGTACCGATTTTTCACATGAAAATTCCAGTCTAGAATTAGACATTAACATGTTAATCTCTAAAAATTTAGGCTTACCAGTTATTATTGTTTCGCAAGGGGATGGAAAAGCTTTGTCTGAAGTGGTAGATAATTTTCAATTAGCCCACGATACTTTTAAAGAGGAAGTAGATGTACTTTCTATAATGACCAACAAAATTAATCCTAATGATGTTTCAACGTTAAAATCGCTTTTAAAAGAGCGCATAAATTGTGGTACAGATATTACTGTAATTCCTAAAATTAAAAGTTTAGCAAGCCCAACAATTAAAGAGATTACAAAAAAACTTGATGGACGTATTCTTTTTGGTGAAGACATGATTAACAACCTAACTGAAAACTTTAGTGTTGGTGCTATGCAATTGCGCAACTACCTAAACCATTTAAAAGAAAACGCTTTAGTCATTACACCTGGCGATAGAGCCGATATTATCTTGGGAGCCCTTCAGGCTAATATTTCTAAAAATTATCCGAAAATCTCAGGTATTATTTTAACTGGTGGATTAATTCCAGAAGACACTATTTTAAAACTAATAGAAGGATTATCTAGTGTTGTGCCAATAATTAGTGTTAAAGAAGGTACGTTTTACGTTACTAATATAATTGGAAAAATACGCTCTAGAATTTATGCAGAAAATACCGAAAAAATTGAAACATCTATAGCAACGTTTGAAAAATATGTAGAAACCGATAAGCTTGCTGAAGATTTAATAACCTTTCAATCAGATATTTTTACACCCAGAATGTTTCAGTATAACCTTTTACAACGTGCTTTAAAAAACAAAAAGCATATTGTTTTACCTGAAGGTTATGATGAACGCGTTTTAAGAGCTGCAGCCAGATTAATTGATGCACATGTTGTTGAATTAACACTTATAGGCGAAAAAGAAAAAATTCAAGAACGTATAGCAAAGTATGACATTCCTCTTAATATTGATGACATTAATATTGTTTTTCCTCAAAAATCGCCTCACTTCAAAGATTATGTAAGCACCTTTTATGAACTTAGAAAACATAAAAATGTAAATTTAGATATGGCTAGAGATAGCATGTCAGACGTGTCATATTTTGCAACTATGATGATTTATAAAGGACATGCAGATGGCATGGTTTCTGGTGCAATACACACCACAGCACATACATTACGCCCTGCACTACAATTTATAAAAACAAAACCGGGAGTTAATATTGTTTCATCTGTTTTCTTTATGTGTTTAGAAGATCGCGTTTCTATATTTGGAGATTGCGCTATAAATCCAAACCCAAATGCAGAACAGTTAGCTGAAATAGCCATTTCATCAGCTAAAACAGCTCAAGATTTTGGTATTGAACCAAAAGTTGCTATGTTATCTTATTCTTCTGGAGCATCTGGAAAAGGTGAAGATGTTGAACGTGTTAGAAAAGCAACTGAAATTGCTAAAGCAAAAGCTCCAAACTTAAAAATAGAAGGCCCCATTCAATATGATGCAGCGGTAGATATGCGCATAGGCAAAAGTAAATTACCAGATTCTGAAGTTGCTGGACAAGCCAGTGTATTAATTTTTCCCGATTTAAATACTGGAAACAACACTTACAAAGCTGTACAACGTGAAACTGGTGCATTAGCTATTGGCCCAATGTTACAAGGACTGAATAAACCCGTAAATGATTTAAGTAGAGGTTGTACTGCAGACGATATTTATAGTACGGTAATTATAACCGCTATTCAAGCACAAGATTTTTAAAATGCAAATACTAGTTTTAAACTCTGGAAGTTCTTCTCTAAAATTCCAATTATTTTCTATGCCAGAAGAAACCATCATCTGTTCTGGCTTAATTGAACGTATTGGATTTGATGATGCTAAATTTAAATTTAAAACGAGTACAGAGGTTGTTGAATTAATTACTCCAATTCTCAACCACAAAGTAGGTTTAGAGTTATTAGCGCAGCAATTATTAAATAGCGATACTGGTATTTTAAAATCTGCTGATGCTATCGATATTGTTGGGCATCGCGTTGTGCACGGTGGAAAAGATTTTAGCGATACTACCGAAATTACCAATGTAGTTAAAGAAAAAATTAAAGCACTTTCTAGTTTGGCACCTTTACATAACCCAGCAAATTTAGAAGGTATAGAAGTTGCCGAAGCCATTTTTCCTAATGCGAAACAGGTTGCTGTTTTTGATACCGCTTTTCATCAGTCTATTCCAGAACATGCTTATAAATATGCCATTCCAAATGAGTTTTTAGATAAACATCATATTCGTTTATACGGGTTTCATGGTACTAGTCATAAATATGTTTCAGAGAAAGCTATCGAGTTTTTAAAAAAAGAACATTCAAAAATTATTACAATTCATTTAGGTAATGGATGTAGTATGACTGCTATTAAAGATGGAAAAAGCATTGACCATTCTTTAGGTTTTTCTCCAGTTAATGGATTGATTATGGGTACTCGCTCAGGAGATATTGATCAATCTATAATATTTCATTTAGCTGAAAAATTTAATTTTAGTTTTGATGAAATCAATTCTATTTTACAAAAGAAAAGTGGCATGTTGGGCTTAACAGGTTTTAGCGATTTAAGAGATATTCAAGCTGAAGCTGAAAAAGGAAATAAAAATTGCCAACTTGCTTTACAAATGAATGCGTATCGCATAAAAAAATATATTGGAAGTTATGCAGCTATTTTAAATGGCTTGGATGCCATTGTTTTTACTGCTGGTATTGGAGAAAATTCAAGTTTTATGCGCCAAATAGTTTGTGAAGATTTAACCTTTTTAGGTATTGAATTAGATGTAGAAGAAAACAAAAAACGATCTAACAATTTACATTGTGTTAGTACAAAAAACTCTAAAGTAAAAATTCTAGTAATTCCTACCAATGAAGAATTAGAAATTGCGAAACAATCGGCAAAATTATTCGAAAATTAGTGTTTTACAATTTTTTTGATTGACAAACCTTTGTTTGTGTAAAGCAATAAACTATAAATTGAGCTAGACAATTTTTCAATATTTATTTCTGGATTAGTGAAATCTGATAATTCTAAAACTATTCTTCCTTGATTATTTACTACTTGAACTTTATTAATCGATAGCTTATTAGGGTTTTTAATATATAAAATATCTTTTGCTGGCATTGGGTAAATTGATATTTCGTCCTTAATATGATTATCAATACTTAATAGTTCTACATATTTTTTGACTGTTAGCTTTCTCGAAACACCCCAATCTTCCATAGCCACATAAAGCTCATTATTAAAAAAATTCAAACTAGTATTGAAAACTACAGAATCAGTTACTAATGAACCTCCTACATATTCCCAAGATATTCCATTAAACTTTTTTAATCTAGCAAAACTATCTCCTAAACCACCTGTTACGTATAAAACATACAATTCATTATTATAAACTTTTAAGTCTGGTGTAGAAGCAAAATCATTTGTGAAATCCTGACTTGATAAATCTATCCAATCACTACCATCAAAAATCATTACTGCTAATCTTTCATTATTAGAGTGATCTCTAAATGCAAGACAAGGTTGCTCTTTGTAAAATGCTAAATTACAATATGTAATTTGCCCTGGTGAAAAACCTCTGTTTCCTACAACTTCCCAATTTACTCCATTAAACCTCATAACTGTAGCTTTATATCCGCCGTCAACACCATTATATCCCTCTTTAAATGCTACATAAGGCATATTATTATAAAACTTTAAATCTAACCAAAATGTTCCAACAGCAGAAAACCCTGGAATACCTACTATATCCCAAGTAATTCCATTAAACTTCTTAACAGTTATTTTAGTTTGTTCATTGAAATCTTTATAGGCAATATATAAATCCCCTCCATCTGAGGCCAAATTTATATCATAAGCTACATTAGATGAAGGAGAAGGTAGCAATTCCCAAGTAATTCCATTAAATTTCATTATTGAAGGAACCCTAGAGTTATCATTGTCGTCAAAGGCCACATAAGCTTCATTATTGTGAAAAACAAAATCTAAAAAAGTTCCTACTGTGTTGGAAAACCCCGAAACACCAATATCATCCCATTCTGACCCGTTAAATTTCTTTACTGAAACACCATAATTATTAGACCAGTCCTTAAAAGCTACATAGGCTTCATTATTATGAAATTTAATACTATTGTATATAGCAACTCCATCAGAAAACCCTGGCTCCCCTAGATTTTCCCACTGAGAATGAGATATTCCAACAGTTAATACCATTAATAATATTAATACTATTTTTTTATCCATTTTTAATATCATTTGTAACTCAAAATTAGGAAATTAATAAATAACATAAACAATAAAGCTTTTTGTCTCTATTCAAAGATTAGTTTCCCTCTATATTGCTGTTCCACATCAATTATTGGTGGTTCATTTACAGAAATCACATCACCCGTTCCAGATATTTTACCTTTAATTGATTGTATAGGGTTTACAATCATATCATTAGAACTCCTATTCCAAATAACAACGTTTTGAGCTACCAAATCTCGACCTTCAAAACGTGATGTTCCGGCAGCAAAAGTAATATTCATAGTATTGGTTTTCCCTGAAATAAAACAATTGGATAAGTTATTGAACACCAAATTAAAAGCACTATTATCAATTTTTAATCTAAAATTTCCATTTGTAAATGATTCTGGAGCACTAAAATCCTCAGCAAAAACTGTTAAATTAGGATAAGTTAAAACCCCATCAGAACTGATATCGTATTGAGTTGAGCTTCTTATTTCTGTAATATTTGGTGATGTAACATATACTTTAGTAATACCATAATTACGTAAATAATTACAAGTATTATTATTGGTTAAAATTAGTCTTCCTTCAACAACAGAACCTTCAACATCGTTTAATAAATTCTTTCCAGTTTCAATTATCACTTTTTGTTCAGTCCCTAGTTTAATAATTAATTCAATATCACGATTAACCAGTATTTTATTAAAAGTCTCAACATCTACTTCTTGTTGAATGATATCACCTGTTTTCTGAAAACAATCTTCAGCATTTTCACTATCGCAGGAAACAATTAAGAACAAACCAAATATGTAAATTAAGTTTTTCATTTTTTGTTATTCCTGCGAAAGCAGGAATCCATTTATTTATAATACAGTTTCAATTTATAAGATTCCTGCCTTCGCAGGAATGACAAATTTTATAACCTTAATCCAACTCCAAATTCAATAGCTTCGGCTTTAGCCCCATGTGATTTAAGCGTTAGCGCACCAAACCACTTCTCACTAAAATAACGTTTTAAACCTATCCTGAAATAAGTTCGTCCTTCAAAATCATAAGGGTAATAAACATAATAACCAACTTGAGTTACCAAAGATGTCTTATTAATAAACAACTCATGACCAGCAAAAATACCAACACGTTTATGATCTTCATTTCCAGATAAATCATCTTCTGGAAAAGACACACTTCTATAATAAATAAGTTCTTTTAAAAAATTTGAAAAGAAAACATCAGTTCCCAATTGAAAGGCACTTTTTCTGTTAATACGCTTATCAGCGTAAGCAGAAAAAATATAAAACGGAAATTGTCCGCTATCTACAATATCGCTTTCATTAATACCAGTTCTAAATACAAAATTATATTTTATAGGTTCTGTAAATTTTCTATCATTGGCATCTAACGTATTTTGATACTCCAATTCCTCTTCATCTAAATTATAAGTAACACCTAAATTAAAAGTAATAGAATTAACACTTGCATTTGGTGCTTTTACATTACCATTAGAATAATGTAACAGAGAAAATCCTGTTTGTAATCCAAAATTATTAAAAATGCGTTCTTTTTTATAATTAAGCATTAAATATGTAGCACTCATAATATTGGTGCCAAATGCTATATTTCTAAAGTTATTTTCTTTATCGTAAGGATTGTTAGTATAGGCTAAACCTTGACCAATACGAAACATTAAATTTCGTTTTAAAAAGTAAAAATTATAATGCGCATAAACAGAAGTTACATTGCCTAAAACATCATTTTTTAAATTTTGATATGCAAAAGAGACTCCATAATCAGGATAGTTAAAACGTTGTTCCCAATCATTAAAACCATAGGTTTTTTTATTCCAACTTAAAATAAAACCTTCTGGATGACCATCAATCAAATGAAGAATATCGTTATTGTGTAATGCTATATTCCCTTTAAAATAATTAACATCGAAAGAAGATCTATGCTGATTTTCTTGAGAAAAGGAAAAAGCATAAATTATACAAAAAGCAGATAAAAGGAATTGGCGCATGAATAGATTTGCTTGAACAGCAAAAATAACAGAATAATTAAAACAACTGCGATGCAATGGCTTTTATATTATCGCTCTTACCCATAGAATAATAGTGTAATACCGGCACGCCAAAATCTCTTAATTCTTTTGATTGTTTGATAGCCCATTCAACACCTACTTGTCTTACCGCTTTATTGTCTTTGCAAGCCTCAACCGCATTAATTAAATCTTCAGGAATATCAATTTTAAAAACCTGTGGTAATAATTGTAAATGTCGCTTAACGGCTATTGGCTTGATACCCGGAATGATAGGCACATTAATTCCAGCTTGTTTAGCAAGTTCAACAAACTCAAAATACTTTTGATTATCAAAAAACATTTGTGTAACCACATAATCTGCACCAGCATCAACCTTTTCTTTTAAGCGTTTTAAATCCGTATTTATTGAAGGTGCTTCCAAATGTTTTTCTGGATAGCCTGCAACACCAATACAAAAATCGGTTTTATTATCCGATTCTATAACATCATGTAAATACTTACCTCGATTTAAGTCACTCATTTGTTTTACCAAATCGCAAGCGTAATTATTTCCTCCAGCTACGGGTTCAAAATATTGTTCACCTTTCATAGCATCACCACGAAGCGCCATAACATTATCAATACCTAAATAATGACAATCTACCAACACATATTCGGTTTCCTCTTTGGTAAACCCACCACACAACACATGCGGTATAGTATCTACATTATACTTATGCTTAATTGCAGCGCAAATCCCAACCGTTCCAGGTCGCATACGTGTAATTTTTCTATCTAAAAGTCCGTCACCTTTGTTAATATAAACATATTCCTCTCTAGATGTTGTTACATCAATAAAAGGCGGTTTAAACTCCATTAAAGGGTCTATATTGTTATATAATTCCTGAATGCTATTCCCTTTTTTGGGTGGAATAATCTCAAACGAAAACAAAGTTTTCCCGTTGGCTTTTTTTATGTGGTCTGTTACTTTCATTCCCCTAAATCCCCAAAGGGGACTTTCAATTAGTTAATATTATTTTATTTTTTGGGCGTTACCACAAGAGTCGCGCTTTACTTTGCAAGTCCTCGCTCGTTCCTCGCTGTGGGCTTTCCTCTACAATCGCTAACGCACCACTCTTGCTCTAAATCCTCCCCAACCCCTCCAAAGGAGGGGCTTTTTAATGGGCGTGTATTAAATTTTAATTTCTTTTATAAATTCTTAATTTCATTCTTTACCTCATTTGTTCCTCCCCTTCGGGGAGGCTAGGTGGGGCTTTTTTACTCTGCAAGCGTTGGATGCAACCACTTTCTGGCTTTCTCTTTTGTTATGCATTTTCTGGTGGCATAATCAGTCACTTGGTCGTCTGTAATCTTACCTAAACCAAAATACTTCGATTCTGGATTTCCAAAATAATACCCCGAAACTGCTGCTGCAGGCCACATCGCTAAACTTTCAGTTAACGTTACACCTATTAGTTTTTCAACTTCTAGTAATTCCCAAATCGTTTCCTTTTCTAAATGATCAGGACACGCAGGATACCCTGGTGCAGGACGAATACCTTTATAACTTTCTTTTATTAAATCTTGATTTGTTAAATCTTCATTAGCAGCATACCCCCAATGTTTAGTTCGTATTTGCTTGTGCAAATATTCAGCAAAAGCTTCTGCAAATCGATCTGCAATAGCTTGTGCCATAATCGCATTATAATCATCTTCCTTTTTTCTGTAACTATCGGCTAATTCTTGTGCTCCAAAAATAGCCACACAAAATGCACCCATATAATCTGTTTTACCAGAATCTTTTGGTGCAATAAAATCTGCTAAAGCCATATTCGGGATTCCATCTCGCTTTTTTAATTGCTGACGCAAGGTTCTAAAAACAGCTATTTCCTCGCCTTTTTTCTGTACAGAAATATCATCTTCGTTTATCGTATTTGCTTCAAACAAACCAAAAACTGCTTTAGGCTTCAATAATTGTTTTGCAATAATTTGCTGAACCATTTCTTGTGCATCTTCAAACAACTGGGTTGCCTGTTCTCCAACAACGTCATCAGTTAAAATATCTGGATATTTACCATGTAAATCCCAGCTTCTAAAAAACGGACTCCAATCTATAAATGGTAATAATTCTTTTAAGCTTAATTGTTTTAGAATTTGAACTCCTAATTCTTTAGGCTTCATGATTTCAGAAGTACTCCAATCAATTTTAAACTTTCTATCTCGTGCTTCATTAATAGAAATATATGATTTCTCTTTCCCGCGTTTTAAAAACTTAGTCCGGAATTCATCATAATCCGCTTTCATCTTTGCAACATATTCGCGCGATGTTTTTTTATTCAACAAATCACCAACAACAGTTACCGCTCTTGAGGCATCATTTACATGAACTACGGCACTTTTATACTGTGTATCAATCTTAACCGCTGTATGCGCTTTTGATGTTGTTGCGCCACCAATAAGTAATGGCACATCAAAGTTCTGACGTTGCATTTCTTTTGCCAAATACACCATTTCATCAAGTGATGGTGTAATTAAACCCGATAAACCAATGGCATCAACACGTTCTTTTATGGCTGTTTCAATAATTTTTTCTGGTGGCACCATAACGCCTAAATCAACTATTTCATAATTATTGCAGGCTAAAACTACACTCACTATATTTTTTCCAATATCGTGTACATCACCTTTTACAGTTGCCATTAATATTTTACCAACAGGTTCTTGTTTATCACCTTTTTCAGCTTCAATAAACGGATTTAAATAACCCACCGCTTTTTTCATGACACGAGCAGATTTCACTACTTGTGGCAAAAACATTTTTCCAGCGCCAAACAAATCCCCAACAACGTTCATCCCAATCATTAAATGACCTTCGATAACCTCGATTGGTTTTTCAGCTTCTTGTCTCGCTTGCTCAACATCTTCAATAATATAGGCATCAATACCTTTTACTAAAGCATGGGTAATTCTTTCTTGTAACGGATTCTCTCGCCATGATAAATCCAATCCTTTTTCAACTTTCGAGCCTTTTACAGTTTCAGCAAAATCTAATAATCGTTCTGTAGCATCATCTCTTCTGTCTAAAATAACATCTTCAACATGTTCTAATAAATCTTTCGGAATATCATCATAAACCTCCAATAACGCAGGGTTTACAATACCCATATTCATACCTGCTTGAATGGCATGATATAAAAATACCGAGTGCATGGCTTCACGAACGCCATCATTTCCTCTAAATGAAAACGACACATTACTTACGCCCCCACTTACACTTACATTTTCCAAATTTTGACGCACCCAACGTGTCGCTTCAATGAAATCGATAGCGTTTCTGCGATGTTCTTCCATTCCTGTTGCCACAGGAAAAATATTTAAATCGAAAATGATATCCTCAGAAGGAAAACCTACTTTGTTAACCAAAATATCATACGATCGTTTCGAAATTTCTAACCTTCGCTCATAATTATCAGCTTGTCCAACTTCATCAAAAGCCATGACTATGACTGCAGCTCCGTAACGTTTTATTTGTTTTGCTTCCCAAATAAATTTGTCTTCGCCTTCTTTTAACGAAATAGAATTTACTACACATTTTCCTTGCACCACTTGAAGTCCAGCTTCTATGATTTCCCATTTAGAACTGTCAATCATGATTGGTACACGACAAATATCTGGTTCAGCTGCTATTAAATTCAAAAAACGAATCATCGCTTCTTTTCCATCAATCAAACCATCATCAAAATTAATATCGATGATTTGCGCACCGCCGTCTACTTGATGACGCGCAATATCTAAAGCTTCATCAAATTTTTCTTCTTTAATTAAACGAAGAAATTTTCTTGATCCTGCAACGTTTGTTCGCTCTCCTACATTTATAAAATTGCTGTTTTCGTTTAAAACCAAAGGTTCTAAACCAGACAATTTCATGTATTTACTTTGTTTTACTTTCATTTTTTATTGCTCATAGACCTACAAGGTTTTTAAAACCTCGTAGGTCTTACACTTATTATGATATTTATCTTTCTTAGACCTGTCAGGTTTTAAAAACCTGACAGGTCTTCATGCTATACGTAATGTTCTACTGTTGGAAATGGATCATAAAAATGATGCAATAACGCTTTCCATTCTTGATATTCCACTGATTTTCTAAAACCAATTTCATGATCTTCAATCGTTTCCCAATTCACTAATAATATATATTTATTGTCTTCCTCGATACACTTTTTTAATTGATGTGAGATGTAACCATTCATTGAAGAAATGATAGTTTCTGCTTTTTGAAAACTGGTTTCAAAAGCTTTTGATAGTCCTTCTTTTATATTTAATATAGCTACTTCTAGAATCATTTCTTAGTTAATAGTTTTTGGTTGCTGGTTATTGGTTTTACATTCATAATTTCTTATAATAATTGATAAAACCGTTTAACAACTTCTTACTTGAAATGACTTTTTCTAAAATACTTTTTAATTCTTCTTCTGATATATATTCTAAATCGAAAGATAAATACAATTGTGTTTCTACTTCTTGTAAAGAGCCTTTAGCAATATATAAAAAATGAATTGTTTCTTTATTTGATTGTCTTCCTATGCCTTCTGCAATATTTGAAGGTACAGAAACAACACATCTTCTTATTTGATTTGTCAACCCGTACATTTCTTCTTTAGGGAACAATTTTGTTAGTATATAGACCAACTTAACCAATTCTCTAGAATATTTCCAAACATCTAATTCTGTATAATTCATTTTTTATTCATTAATAACAAGACCACTAACTATAAACCATTAACCAACAACTAATCTCGGTTTATACTTTGCAGCAATATTTGCTATCACACGAATATGCTCAGGACTTGTACCACAACAACCACCAATAATATTAATTAAATTCTTCTTTAAATACTCTTCTATTTGCTCGCCCATTTCTTCTGGAGTTTCATCATACTCACCAAAAGCATTTGGTAAGCCTGCATTAGGATGTGCAGAAATTGCAAAGTCTGTTTTATTTGCAATAGCCTCTAAATGTGGTTGCAATAAATTGGCTCCTAAAGCACAATTAAACCCAACCGATAATAATGGAATATGCGATACTGAAATTAAAAAAGCCTCTGCTGTTTGTCCTGATAAAGTTCTTCCAGAAGCATCGGTAATCGTTCCGCTTAACATAATTGGAACATCTATATCACGTTCTTCTTTAACTTCTTCAATCGCAAACAAAGCTGCTTTCGCATTTAAGGTATCAAAAACTGTTTCGACCAATAATAAATCTACACCACCATCAACTAAAGCCTCAACTTGTTGTTTATATGCTATTCGTAACTCATCAAAAGTAACTGCTCTATAACCAGGATCGTTTACATCTGGCGACATGCTGGCGGTTCTATTTGTCGGTCCAATAGAACCTGCAACAAAACGCGGTTTATGAGGTTCTTTAGCCGTAAACTCATCTGCAACTTCTTTCGCTATTTTAGCCGACTGGTAATTGAGTTCATACACCAAATCTTCCATCTGGTAATCTGCCATAGCAATGGTTGTTCCTGAGAAGGTATTGGTTTCAACAATATCTGCACCTGCTTCAAAATATTTCCCATGAATGGTTTTTATAGCGTCAGACTGGGTAATAGACAACAAATCATTATTACCCTGCAATGGTGTTGGATAATCTTTAAAGCGTTCGCCTCTAAAATCTTCTTCAGTAAATTTATAAGCTTGTAGCATGGTGCCCATGGCACCATCTAAAACTAAAATTCGCTCTTTTAATGCTTGTTGTATGTTTGACATTTGATATTTATTATCTGCATGTCATCAAGAAAAGTAGAAAAACACTTTTCGTTATCTTTCTGCTTTTTGATTAGTTCCTGAAACAAATTCAGGACAAGCAGTAGAATTTAGCACCTTCTTTACGATCCTGATAGTCATCAGGACATGTAAAGGGTTGCCAAGGCTTCAACGGGTCTAATCCCTCTACCTTTCTTGATAACATTAGTACGTTAATGAACTAAGCCACAAAAATAAGAACTATATTTTTGTTATCCTTATACTGCGGGGTGTTTTTTCGAACTTGTAGCTTTAATTATTAAAAACCTAAAAAAAATCTATTATAAGTATTAGTTTTCTTGATTTCTTTTCAAAAATCAAAATTTATTCCCATCGTTAAAAAAATATTTTCTATTCATTTTGCCTTGATGCAAAACGAACCAAAAAATCAAAACGATTTATAGGAAATTGCTAAAGCACCATTCGCTGATTTATTTATATTTATAGTTCTCAATAATATCTATGCTTTTCAATACTAAATTTTGACTTCCAACTAACTTTACTGCTCATTATTTCGAAAATCGTTGATTCCGACGATGTCGGAACTTCAAGTACGATTAAAGTTTTAAAATGATTGAGATATAAATAGACTATTCGAATAAAGACGACGACAAATATCTATCACCTATATCGCAAATAATGGCTACGATAATACCTTCTTCAATTTGTTCTGCAATTTTTAAAGCACAAAATACAGAACCACCACTACTCATTCCTGCAAAAACACCTTCTTCTTTGGCTAAACGTTGCGTGGTTACTTTAGCATCTTCTTCAGTAACATCTATAACAATATCGACTTTTGAACGATCGAAAAACTTTGGAACATATTCGGGCGACCATTTTCTTATTCCAGGAATTCTTGCTCCATCTGCTGGTTGCGCTCCTACTATTGTAATATTTTTATTCTTTTCTTTTAAATAAGTTGATGTTCCTGTAATAGTTCCTGTTGTTCCCATAGTAGCCACGAAATGAGTAACCGCTCCGTTTGTTGCTTCCCAAACTTCTGGACCCGTAGTTTTATAATGTGCTTTCCAATTATCATCGTTTTCAAACTGGTTTAGCAAGGTATAACCTTTTTCATCTCTTAATTTAAAAGCTAAATCTCTGGATCCTTCAATGCCAATATCAGCGGAAGTTAAAATAACCTCAGCGCCATAAGCACGCATGGTTTTTATACGTTCTTGTGTAGAATTCTCAGGCATTATCAATACCATATTAAACCCTAATAATTTTGAAATAAAAGCTAGAGCAATACCTGTGTTTCCGCTTGTAGCTTCAACTAAAGTATCTCCTTTTTTAATATCGCCTCGTTTTAAGGCTTCATTAATCATATTAAAAGCAGGTCTGTCTTTTACACTGCCACCAGGGTTTTTACCTTCTAACTTTAAAAACAAACGCACACCATCTTTTTTTAAAAGATGTGTTGCCTCTACTAAAGGCGTATTGCCAATTTGACCAATAATACTATTTTCGAATGCCATTCTTTTTTGGTCTTATTTTAATTTCTGTTTGATAGGTAACTAATGAATTTTCTGGGACAGATTCAGTAATCCAAACGTTTGCCCCAATAATACTGTTTGCTCCAATTACGATATCGCCTCCTAAAATAGTCGCATTAGCATAAATAGTAACATTATCCTCTATAGTTGGGTGTCTTTTTGTTTTTGCTAAATCTTTAGAAACTTGAATACCACCTAACGTGACACCTTGATATATTTTAACTTGATTTCCTAATATTGCAGTTTCGCCAATAACAATTCCTGTGCCGTGATCGATATAAAATGATTCGCCAATAGTTGCACCCGGATTAATATCAATTCCTGTTATACCGTGCACATATTCACTCATCATTCTGGGGAGTATTTGTACACCTAATTTATAAAGTTCATGACTTAATCTGTAAATTGAAATAGCATGAAAACCTGGATAAGCCAAATAAATTTCTTCTAAAGAGTGTGAAGCTGGATCATTACATTCAAAAGCAATGGCATCTAAATCTAATTTTTTTCTAATAATTGGGAGTTCTTTTCGAAATGTTTCCCAAATATCTTTTGCATTTTCTATCTCTAAAGTTGAAAGTATTTTAAGAAATGTTTTTTCTAAATAACCGCTATGCACTTCCTCTTGTTCGCAATCGAACAATGAATAAAATAACCGTTTCGCAAATGTTTTAACGGTATCTTTTAAGCAAACATTATAGCTTTTCATTCTTATTTTACTTTTCTAAGCAGAGTAATTTTTTTATTCAAAAATATAAGAAATTCTTTTATAGAAGATATACCCATTGCTGTCATTTCAGTACTATTAAAATATTTTCCTTCTCCATAATCTTCAATATTATTTATGGATAACAATTTATCTTCAAGACAAATCAATCTTTCCAGACGTTTTTTTGTTATGGAATTTAATTGATGTAATAATGATAATGTCTCTTTAAATCTTACATAATGAATAATCTCTTGATCATCACATACAAGAATATAAAATTTATCATTCGTAACAAGATTTTTAGCTTCCAAAAGTTCTTTAAAAACTATTCCTGTATTTTTAATCTTCTCATAAAAACGAAACTTTACAATTTTTAATACTTCATTATATGTATCAATATTAAAATCGTAAAACTTCATTGTGAATAAAAATATTATTTAATTAATAGCTTGAACTACTGCTTTTGGAGCTTCTTTTCGAGTTCCATCAAAACCATTTACACCAGAAACCGTAGTATATTTTAAAACATATTTTTTTCCTGGATTTATAATTTGGTATGCTGCTTGACACATTATAGTTGCTTCATGAAAACCACAAAGTATTAGTTTTAATTTCCCAGGATAGTAATTACCATCTCCTATAGCAAATATTCCTGGAATATTAGTTTGATAATCTAATGCATTATTAACCTTTATAGCATTTTTTTCAATCTCTAAGCCCCAATTTGCTATTGGTCCTAATTTAGGTGATAATCCGAATAAAGGTATAAAATGATCTGTTTCTAAAATAACAGGATCTTCTCCTTTCTTTGTAATTTCTATAGCTTCAACCTTACCATCTCCTAAAATATTAGTGACTTCAGCTGGTGTTATAAGAATAATTTTTCCTTCATTTTTTAATTCTTGAACCTTCTCTACAGAATCTAAATGTCCTCTAAACTCGTTACGTCTGTGGATAAGTGTAACACTTTTTGCAATATCTGCTAAAAAGATACTCCAGTCTAAAGCAGAGTCACCTCCACCAGCAATTACAACATCTTTATTGCGATACATTTCTGGCTCTTTGATCATATACTCGACACCTTTATCTTCATATTGAGCAAGACTTTCAAGTTGCGGCTTTCGAGGTTCGAAACTTCCTAAACCACTAGCTATAGCTACAACAGGGGCATAATGCTTTGTGCCTTTATTAGTAGTAACTATAAATGTGCCATCTTCTTGTTTTTCAACAGTCTCTGCACGTTCTCCTAAGGTAAAACCAGGTTCAAACTGTTTACCTTGTTCAAGTAAATTCTTTGTTAAATCTCCTGCTAAAATTTCTGGAAATCCTGGTATATCGTAAATAGGTTTTTTGGGATATAACTCTGAACATTGCCCACCAGGTTGTGGTAATGCATCAATTAAATGACATTTCAATTTTAATAATCCTGCTTCGAATACAGTAAATAATCCAGTAGGCCCCGCGCCAATTACAATTATGTCTGTTTTGATCATTTTATTTATATTTTTTAGATCTTCTTTAAGTGTTACTTCTTCTTTTCTATTAATCCTTTGGTGAATTCGTTTAATGTTTCCACTTTTTCTTCGAAATCGCCTTTTATTGTTTTTCTGTATTCGTTTAAATTCTTTACCAAATCATCTACGTTTTCAGGAATGACATCCTCGAAAAATTGACGCAATCTTTTGGCTGTTGTTGGCGATTTTCCGTTAGTTGATATAGCAACTTTCACATTGCCTTTTGTAACTATACCTCCCATGTAAAAATCGCAATACGGTGGGTTATCTGCAACATTAACTAATTTGGCTTCTGCTCTACAATCTTTCCAAACCTGAACATTTACCTCAGGAATATCTGTAGTCGCTACAACCATATGTTTTCCTTTTAAATAGCTTTTATTGTAAATATCTTCAATCAAAGTTACGCATCCTTTTTTAGCTAGCTCCACAGTGCCTTTGCGAAACATTGGAGATACCATGGTAACATGGGCATCTGGACTCGATTTTAATAAGAAGGTTAATTTTTCTTCAGCTACATTTCCACCGCCAACTATAAGAACATTTAAGCTTTTTGACTTTAAGAAAATAGGATATAGATTGTTTCTTTCCATATGCTATTCTTTTACAACTTCACTACAAATAGTGCCTAAAATAGCACGCTCTTTTACAACTTCTCCAATTACAATAATAGCTGGAGATGCTAATTGTTTTTCTTTAACAACCTGTTGAATATTATCTATAGTGCCTATGCCAACATTTTCAGTTTCACGAGTGCCATTTTGAATAATAGCAACTGGTGTATTTTGTTTATTTTGAGCACAAAACACTTTTACAATCTCATCTAGTTTATGCATGCCCATTAAGATAACAATGGTTGCCGTAGATTTAGCTGCTAAAACCACATCATTTGATAAAGCATGATTTTTTGTTGTAGCAGTAACCACCCAAAAACTCTCTGAAGCCCCTCTTTTTGTTAACGGAATGCCTTGATAAGCGGGAACAGCTAATGCTGACGAAATACCAGGAACAACATAAGTTTCCAATCCAAATGGTCTTACATAATCTATCTCTTCTGCACCACGCCCAAAAATAAAAGGATCTCCACCTTTTAAGCGTACCACGTGTCCTTTTTCTTTAGCTTTAGCAACAATAAGTTCGTTGATTTGTTCTTGCTGAAATGCATAACAACCTCTCCGTTTACCCACAAAAATACGCTCAGCTTCTACTGAAGCATATTCAAGTAACGCTTCGTTTATTAGTGCATCGTATAAAATAACGTCAGCAGATTTAATAGCTTTAATAGCTTTAAGCGTAATTAAATCTACATCTCCAGGTCCTGCACCTACAACTGTTAATTTTGGGGTTTTAAAACTCATTCCTCCTAATTAAACGGCTTTTATTTCTAAAGTCGTTGTTTCTGATTCTCTAAAGGCTCTTACTTTCTGTAAAAAGGCGTTTGCATTTTCAATATACCTCGATGCAAAATCTTCAGTTGGTGCAAATTTATTAATTTGATAGATTAAATCAGAGAAAGATACTCCTAAATCTATTCGCCCGCTTTCAACAAACAATTCATCAAATTGAGAAATGATTCCTGCATGTGTATTTGTTTTCTTGTTTTCAGCCAATAATAATGCTTTTGCAGAATTCACTAAAGAACTATATGCATAGTAAATAGCACTTGAAAACACTTTATTATCGAATGACGTTTTAGCATTATCAATTTTTTCTTCACTTTCTAAAAACAAGGTTGCAATTAAATCGATAACTACGCCTGCACATTCACCAATACCAATTTCTTTTACATATTTTTCCTCTTCGCCCCAATCAATAAAATCGTCTTGGGTTAAATTAGTAACGTCTTGCAAATCGTTTAAGAAATCGTAAAAATACTTTTCACCTTTCTCTTTATAATATTCTACAAATAATTTTCCGTTCGAATTGGCTTCATAATCATCCAAAATACGTCTTAATGCTTCTGGTCCTCTTTTACTTGGTACTTTCACAACTTTATCTGCAAACACACCATTTCCATCACCTAAATTTCCACCACCAAGTAATACCTGTAATGCTGGGGCTACTAATTTATCGGGAGTTCTTACTGTCATGCCTTGAAAACCAATATTTGCCATATTATGCTGTCCGCAAGCATTCATACAACCACTAATTTTGATAACTAAATCTTCATTATTTAGATATTGAGGATATTCTGCTTTTATAACACGCTCCAACTCATCTGCAATTCCAGTACTACTTGCAATTCCTAAATTACAAGTGTCTGTTCCTGGGCATGCTGTAATATCAACTGCTTTATTATAACCAGCTTCTACAAAACCTAATTTTTCCAATTCCGTATAGAAAAAAGCGACTAATTCACGCTTCACAAATGGAATAACTATATTTTGACGTAATGACAAACGAATTTCTCCAGCAGCGTATTTCTCAACTAAATCGGCTAATAATCTAGCTTTATCAGTATAAAAATCTCCTAAAAGCACTTTAATACCGATGGCTACATAGCCTTCTTGTTTTTGAGGAATTAAGTTTGTCGATTTCCAAGTTTCAAAAGCTTGTAAATCTTTGATGTCGACTAAAGATGCTTCAACTTCAACAGGTTTTGAAGCCTTATAAGCATCTGCATCAATAGCAATAGATTTAAACTCGATTGCATCCTGTTCTGCATCAACCAGTTCTTTAAAAGCATCAAGACCTATATCTTTAATTAAGAATTTCATTCTCGCTTTGGCGCGACTCTTACGCTCTCCATGACGATCAAAAATTCTTAAAACACCTTCCATTACGGGGATAATTTTATCTGTATCTAAGAAATCATATAACACATCTGCATGTCGGGGTTGTGAGCCTAAGCCACCGCCAATCAAAACTTTAAAACCACGAACTCCATCCTTAATTTTGGCAATAAAACCTAAATCGTGCATGTATGACAATCCTGTATCTTCATCAGATGATGAAAAAGATACTTTGAATTTACGTCCCATTTCTTGACAGATTGGGTTACGTAAAAAGAATTTGTACAATGCATCTGCATAAGGCGATACATCAAACGGTTCGTTTAAATCGATACCAGCAGTTTCACTTGCTGTTACGTTTCTTACCGTATTACCACAAGCTTCACGTAAGGTTACATCATCACGTTCCAATTCTGCCCATAATTCTGGGGTTCTATTTAAATCGACGTAGTGAATTTGGATATCTTGACGCGTTGTAATGTGTAACCTTCCTCTTGAATATTCATCAGAAACATCAGAAATTCTTCGTAATTGATTACTTTTTACTTTTCCGTAAGGTAATTTAATACGAATCATTTGTACGCCTTCTTGACGCTGACCGTAAACACCACGAGCTAAACGCAGACTTCTAAATTTCTCCTCATCTATTTTTCCATTGTGAAAAAGCTCAATTTTATTGGCTAATTCAATAATATCCTTTTCAACAATTGGGTTTTCTATTTCTGTTCTAAAACTTTGCATTTTTCTTTTTTATTGAATAAAACCAGCACCAACAGTATTGTTATTTTGTGCATCTATTAAAATGAACGATCCGTTTGTTCTGTGATTTTCAAATTTATCGTAAAAAATAGGTTTATTTAATTTGAAAGTTACTGAAGCAATATCATTGATATTTAAACCCGTTACGTCTTTTTCGATTCCAGAATAATCTGGATTAATTTTATGATTAATTCTGTCTACTTTAGCTAAAACTTTATTAATTCCGTGTTGAACCACGTATTTTGTTCCAACGGTAAGTTGATCAGAATCCATCCAACATACGTTAGCCGTAAATTGCTTATCAATGGTTGGCAAATCGTCCTCTTTAACAATCATATCGCCACGACTTACATTGATATCATTTTCTAGGGTGATGGTTACCGAAGAACGCCTTGAAGCCGTTTCATACTTTTCATCATAGAAATAAATATCCTTTATTTTCGATTTTGTTTTTGATGGTAGTACCATAATATCATCACCAACACTTAAATCGCCACCATAAACTTTTCCTGCATAGCCTCTAAAATCATGAAAATCTTCTGTTTTTGGACGGATAACATATTGCACAGGGAAACGTGGTGTACCTACATTAAAAATATCCTTTTTATCTAGTTGCTCTAAATGCTCCAATAAAGCTTCTCCTTTGTACCAAGGCATTTTATCAGATTTGTTTACCACATTATCACCTTTTAAAGCGCTTACAGGAATGAATGATATTTTCTGGTCTTGGTAATCACGCTTACTCATTAATTCTGAAAAATCTACTTTAATTTTATTGTAAACTTCTTCAGAATAATCAACCAAATCCATCTTATTAATGGCAACTACAACATCTTTAATTCTTAATAAATTATTAATGAAGAAATGACGATTCGTTTGCTCAATGACACCTTTTCTAGCATCAATTAAAATGATAGACGCTTGTGAAGTTGAAGCTCCCGTTACCATGTTTCGTGTATATTCAACATGCCCAGGCGTATCTGCAATAATGTAACTTTTCTTTTTAGTTGAAAAATAAATATGCGCTACATCTATTGTGATGCCTTGTTCTCTTTCGGCAACTAAACCATCGGTTGCTAATGAAAAATCAAGGTAATCGTAACCACGTTGTTTACTTGTTTTTTCAATAGCTTCTAACTTATCTGTAGTTAATGATTTTGTATCGTAAAGAATACGTCCTATCAACGTACTTTTTCCATCATCTACACTTCCTGCTGTTGCAATTTTTAATACTTCCATGCTTTTTATAGCTATTAGCCTTTAGCTGTTGGCTATTGGCTTGTTTAATATTTTGTTTGTCTTTTCTTTTTCAGCTAATAGCTAAAAGCTAAAAGCCAATGGCAAAATTTGCTTTCGCAAATTTTAAAAATACCCTTGTTGTTTACGTTTTTCCATAGCGGCTTCAGAACGTTTATCATCTATTCTTGCGCCACGTTCTGAAATTGTAGAATCTCTAATTTCTTCCACAACTTTAGAAATAGATACCGCATCTGACAACACTGCTGCTGTACAGCTCATATCGCCTACGGTTCTAAAACGCACCATTTTTTCTAATACTTCTTCGTTATCATCTCTATAAACAATACCATCTTCAGCAGACCAAATCATACCGTCTCTTAAAAAGACTTTACGTTTATGTGCGAAATAAATGGATGGAATTTCAATATTTTCTCTTTCTATATAAGACCAAACATCTAATTCCGTCCAATTTGAAATTGGGAACACACGAACGTTTTGTCCTAATTCAATCTCGCCATTCAACATATCGAATAATTCTGGACGTTGGTTTTTTTCATCCCATTGACCAAAATCGTCACGAACAGAAAAAATACGTTCTTTAGCTCTTGCTTTTTCTTCATCACGACGCGCTCCTCCAATACAAGCATCAAATTTAAATTCTTCAATAGCATCTAAAAGCGTCGTAGTTTGCAACATATTTCTACTTGCATAACGTCCAGATTCCTCCTTAACTTTTCCTTCATCAATTGAATCTTGAACGTTTCTAACTATTAATTCTAAACCCAATTCTTTACATAAACGGTCTCTAAATTCAATAGTTTCTGGGAAGTTGTGCCCCGTATCAATATGCATTAAAGGAAATGGCACTTTTGCAGGATAAAAAGCTTTAACAGCTAATCTTACCAAAGTAATGGAATCTTTTCCCCCTGAAAATAACAACACTGGCTTTTCAAACTGTGCTGCAACTTCTCGCATAATATAAATGGCTTCGTTTTCAAGCGAATTTATATGTGATGTATCTTTCTTCATAATAAAAAGCCCTTCCTAACCTCCCTGTTTCGACTGCGCTCAACACAGGATCTGGGAGGGATTCTTACTCGGGCTGAGTAAAAAATTCATTATTCTATTTTATTTTTTCTGTTTATTGTAACCGCGACTGTAAACTTTTTTATGCGTGCAATCCGCACTCTCTGTTTTCTAAAGCTTTAGTTGGATCGAAATATTTAAACTCATTGGGTAAGTTATTTTCTTCTAGGTAAATGTCTAATTTTTCGTCGGACCAATAATAAAACGGACTCACTTTTAAAACACCATCTTTACTTACACTAAAAATACCAATGCTATTTCTAAAAGCTGTTTGCCCTTGGCGTAAATTTGTAAACCATACGTTTGGTTTATGTTCGTCCATAGCACGCTTAAAAGGCTCTAACTTTACTTGTTCAGTAAACAAGGCGTGTTCAGGAGCGTCAATACTAGGAATTCCCATAACCACGTCGCGATGCGCCGATGTTTGTTTTGGCACATACAAGAAGATGTTTAAATCTAAATCTTTAATAACCTGTTCTGCGTGTTTATATGTTTGCGGTGTATTATAACCTGTATCGCACCAAACCACAGGGATTTTAGATTGTACTGAACTCACTGCATGTAAAATGGCGGCTTCATAAGGTCTAAAATTTGTAGTTACTACCGCATTGTCATTAAGCTCAAAAGCTTTTTTAATAATATCGGCAGGTAATGCATTTTTATATTCCGCATTTAATGCGTCAATTTTGTTTTGATCTATCATTATTTTCCCCATTTAATTGAGTTCCATATACGTTCGTGGAAAAAGTAAAGTACCATTTTTGTTACTAATTCAATACCACCAATAGAAAATGCTAAATCTAATTTTCCAGTAATTAGCCACGAAATTAGAATAGTATCTAGCGTACCAATGGTTCGCCAACTTAAAGATTTCACTACACTTCTTAATGGTTTTTCACCAATACTATCTTCCTTATAAGTTGTGTTTTCTTTGGTTTTCAATAACATTTGCCCAATCATTTACTATTGTAGTATATTAATCCTATCGATTTAATAGGAATTACAAATATAAAACTAATAATTAAACTACAAATAGCTTTAACAACTTTTTATAATAATGAAAAAAAATTAAGATATACTGAAGAATATTAGCAAGAAACAGGAATTATTTTAAGAAATCCTCATGTATTACACAGCCGACAAGTCTGCTAAGGTAGTATTTCTAAACACTTCAAGTGTATTATCACGTACTTGAATCATGAGTTTATTTACGCTACATGTAGCTTCATCTATACAATCATCGCACTTTTCATAATAGTTTAAACTCACGCATGGCACCATAGCAATTGGACCTTCAAGAACTCGCATAACTTCTGTCATTAAAATTTCCGAAGGTTCTTTTCTAAGATAATAACCACCATGTTTTCCTTTTTTAGAACCTAGAATTCCAGACTTTCTTAAGGTTAACAAAATACTTTCTAAAAACTTTTGTGGTATTTGTTCGCTTTTAGCAATAACATTTACTTGTTGAGGAACATCGTCCTCACTTCTAGCAATATAGGTAAGTGCTTTTAAGCCGTATTTTGTTTTTTTAGATAGCATTGAGCTAATATAGCTATTTTAATAAAAGTATAACGCTAATTTGTAGTATGGGATTTTTCAAGAGCATAAAAAGTGGCTTGTACATAATCATCATCATCTCCAGAATTATTCTGATTATAAACACCTGCTTTGAAATACATGTATTGACCTCCTACATTATATCCGCTATTTGCCATATCAATGGTTTTAACAACATCTGCTTTACCTTCTCTGGTTATGGTAACCGTTAAACTATCTCCAACAACTTTAATAGTGTAACTAAATTTTTCATTTAGTGCTATTCCATCTGTTGGATTAGAAGCACTACTACTACTTCTAGAACCAATCATTTCGTACCATTGTTCATCACCAAAACCATCTCTAGGTTCATGTGCAAAATAAATTGATCCTAATGTATTATTTACTAATTTTCTATAATACAAACGAATAGGCTCATCATCATTAGCATGTATTTGACCAATTATAACTCGCCCAAGTTGACTACTACTTCCTGTTGTAGTGACATGATTAACAGCAACAGTCGCGTTCATTTCGCCATCGTAACCAAAAGCAGCATTTTTATCAGCAGTTGGTGCAGTACCAAAAACCCAATTATTTTTATTTACACCTTGTGTACTTATACTTGTATTGGTACCTCGCAACATTTCACGAAGTTCAACTCTCGTATAACTTGTGTTGGCTGAAGTTTTAAAGCCAGCTATAGGGCATTTAAACACCATACCGCCATCATTCTCTGTATAGAAATACTTATCATTTTCATAATTGTTATTTAGTTGAGCTACAGTAATAGTCGTTGCAGTCCCATTACCATTATTATCAGGAATGCTTAAATTCCAAGTAGATAGATCGAAATTTTCTGAAGGTGCTTTATTTGGATCTAATTCTCCTGTATCTGGTTCTTTTCCCGCCTGAATAATGGTTAAATCTCTTGATATGCCATCACCTAAAACACTAATTATTCCAGTACGTTTAGCTTCCGTTGGGTTAGCCGACACAGAAATATTTATAGTCCCATTATTGGTTCCGTTAGTGGGTGTAAGAGTAATCCAATCGTTGTTATTCTCAGTATACCAATATAAATTAGCTGTTAACGTGAGTAATTTTGTTTCTCCATTTGCAGAAAATTCAGAAATTGAAGATACACTCAATTCTGCAACCTGCTCTTCTTCATTTGAATCCGAAGAACTACAACAAATTAAAATCATAAATATTGGAAAGATCAATATGTCTCTAAGTAATTTCATAACTATTCTTTTTTTACAAAAATAGTAACTTAATAACAAAATTGGTTAACCAATTTTAGAAATTCCTTATAAAACACTAAAAAAAGATTTTTTTGGTAGAAATATCTTAATAATTTTAAATTAAATATTCTTTAAAGCCTGCTCCAAATCCGTAATAATATCATCTACATGTTCTAACCCAACAGAAACTCTGACTAAACCATCAGTAATATTAACTACTAATCTATCTTCTTCAGCTAAACTACTGTGTGTGGTTGATGCTGGATGAGTAACAATGGTTCTGGTATCTCCTAAATTAGCTGAAAGCGAACACATTTTAATGGCATTTAAAAATTTCTGACCAGATTCAATACCACCTTTTATTTCAAAAGCTACAATGTTTCCACCTAATTTCATTTGCTTTTTGGCAATATCATATTTTGGATGAGACTTTAAAAACGGGTATTTCACCCAATTTACTTGCGGATGTTCTTCTAAAAACTCAGCGACTTTCAGTGCATTTTCACAATGCTTATCAACTCTCACCGCTAAGGTTTCTAAACTTTTAGAAAGCGTCCACGCATTAAATGGTGATAAAGCTGGACCTGTATTTCTGGCAAATAAATAAATCTCTCTAATTAAGTCGGCACTTCCAACGGTTACACCGCCTAAAACTCGACCTTGTCCGTCAATTAATTTAGTAGCTGAATGAATAACTAAATGTGCACCGTATTTTATAGGTTGTTGTAAATATGGTGTTGCAAAACAATTGTCAATAATTAGAATTAAATTATGCTTTTTAGCGATATCTCCCAATAACTCTAAATCGATAATATCAATTGCTGGATTTGTTGGAGACTCAGCATATAATATCTTCGTTTTTGGCGTGATGAAACTTTCAATAGTTTCTGGTTTATTGATATCAAAATAACTGGTTTCAATATTCCATTTTGGTAAATATTTGGTAAAAAGCGTGTGCGTAGATCCAAAAACAGAACGCGCCGACACAATATGATCGCCACTATTTAATAAAGCTGCAAAAGTTGAAAACACTGCTGCCATTCCTGTTGCAAAAGCATAACCTGTTTCCGCACCTTCCATTTTACAAACTTTTTCAACAAACTCAGTTGTGTTAGGGTTTGAAAAACGACTGTAAATATTACGTTCCTTTTCTTCTGAAAATGAAGCACGCATATCTTCAGCATCTTCAAACACAAAACTGGATGTTAAGTATAACGGACTTGTATGTTCTAGAAATTCTGTACGGTTTAATTGTGTACGAATGGCTTCGGTTTCGAATTGTTTTTTATTACTCATTTTATATTTTAATAGACTATCAAGTCTTTATTTATTCAGATTCCCGTTTTCACGGGAATGACAATTTCAACTGAAATCTCAAAATAAATTTTGAGAAATCTTTTCTCAATTTATATGCTTAGACAATCTTAAAATATCTCCAAAAACGCCTCTTGCAGTAACTTCTGCTCCTGCGCCTGCGCCTTGAATTACTATAGGTTGTTCGCCATAACTTTCGGTAAATATTTCAAAAATAGCATCAGATCCTTTTACGTGACCTAGTGTGCTATCTTCAAGTATTGAAACTAATTTCACTTCTAATTTTCCTTTATCTTGGGATAAATCTCCTGACAAATCGCCAACATAACGCAACACATGACCTTCTTTTTGGTCGTCTTTTATTTTTTGATATTGGTCGTCTAAAACATCTAACTGATTTAGAAATGATTCCACAGAAATATTTTGATACGCTTCTGGTATTAAATTCTGAACAGAAACATCATCAAATTCATTTTGCAAATCTAACTCTCTTGCTAGAATTAACAATTTTCTAGCCACATCATTTCCTGAAAAATCTTCACGAGGATCTGGTTCGGTAAATCCTTTATCAATGGTCTCTTGAATAATTTCACTAAAGGGTTTATTTTGAACTGAAAAATTATTGAATAAGTAACTTAATGTTCCTGAAAATACACCTCGGATTCTCGTTATATTTTCACCCGATTCATGTAATAATTTAATAGTGTCTATCAATGGTAAACCTGCACCAACCGTAGTTTCGTATAAATACTGCTTGTTATTTGCTTTTAGCTGAACTCGTAAATCTTTATAGAAATCGTGAGAAACTGTATTAGCAACTTTGTTTGACGACACTAAATCGAAACCGGCTTCAACCAAAGGAATATAATTTTGATAAAAAGCTGAACTTGCTGTATTATCAACCGCAATTAAATTTTCTAAATGATTGGCTTTTGCAAAATCTACAATTTGCTGAATAGCGTTTTCTTTTGAAGTAGATTTTATAGCGTCTTGCCAATTGGCATCTACACCTTTTTTACTTAAAAGCAATTGCTTTGAATTCGCAATAGCAAAAACATTTAGGTTGATTCCTTTTCGATTTTCAATATCATCTTTCGATTTTAAAATCTGATTAATCAAAGCGCCACCTACACCACCGTGACCGAAAATGGCAATATTTATTTTCTTTGAAATTCCGAAAACCTCGCCATGAATTACGTTCATTGCTTTATGAAGTTGCGCCTTTTTAACCACTAAACTAACATTTCTACCTGTTACTGTATTATTAAAAAGTAAAGGTGTTATTTGGTTTTTAATAAGCGCATTGAATGGCTTGTGAAACGAACTCAGCTCAATTCCAATAATAGAAATAACAGCGACATCATCAACAACCTCAATTTTATTAACGTCTTGCGCATAAAAATCATTTTCAAATTCACGCTCCAATGCAATAACCGCTTGAGTTGCTTGGTCTGCGTCAATAATTAATCCAATGCCGCGCTCTGAAGAACCTTGCGAAATAATACTCACACTAATATCGCGATCGCTTAACGCTCTAAAAATTCTGGCATCTACACCAATTTTTCCTAGTAAACCACGTCCTTCTAAATTTAGTAACGCGACATTATCTAAAACTGATAATGATGTTACTTCTTTAGAACTTGGTTTTGCAGTAATTAACGTGCCCTCATCATCTGAATTAAATGTATTTAGAATTCGTAAATTGATGTTCTTTTCAACCAACGGAATAATGGTTTTAGCATGTAAAACGGTTGTTCCGAAATTAGCCAACTCATTTGCTTCACTAAATGATAATTCTCTAATTTTTTGAGCATCTTCAACAAAATCAGGATTAGCCGTATAAATACCACTAACATGTGTGTAATTTTGCAACTCTTCGGCATCTAGATAATTAGCTAATAAAGCTGCTGTATAATTACTGCCGTTTCTTCCTAAAGTCGTGGTTTCGTTATTTGAATTTGAAGCAATAAAACCAGTTACAACATTAACAACATCCTTATTACTTTCTTTAAAATACTTCTTAATATTATCTTTTGAAATTTGTGAAATAGGTTGCGCATTCCCAAACGTATTATCCGTTTTTATAAGCTGTCTTGCATCTGTTGCTTTAGCTTTTATTTGATTTTGATTCAATAATTCTGAAACCATTTTAACCGATAACAATTCGCCTTGAGCAAGAATTTCATCTTTCGTTTTTTTACTATAATCTCGCAGTAAACTAACGCCTTCAAACAGTTTTTCTAAAATTGAAAATTCTTCTGAAAAATCAACAGAATCAAGTGGCTCTTTTTGATACGCTTTAAAAGCTTCAAAATCTGCTTTATAATCTTGACCTTTATATGATTTATTAAGAATAGCTTCAAGTTCATCTGTAGAATTGCCTCGAGCAGAAACCACAACCGTAATTTTTTCTCCAGCATCTACTTTGTCTTTTATGATAGAAATTACTTTTTCTAACCCTTCTCCATTGGCTAAAGATTTTCCACCAAACTTTAATACTTTCATTTTTTTCTTTTTAGAATCTGGCACAAAAATGCCTTCTACAATTTTTTCCAATTGCTCATACTCCATTAAAAATGCATCGTGCCCATGTACAGAATGTATTTCGTTGTAAGTTACATTTGCATGCGTTACAGCCAATTGCTTATGGGTTTGCCTATTTTCTTCGGCTGTAAAAAACAAATCTGAATCCACTCCAATAATATGAATGTTGGCTTCAATATTCTCTAAAACATTTAAATCAGCCTTTCTTCCTTTTGTGACATCAATGGTTTTTAACAACTGATTCATCAATTTATAAGCAGACAACTGAAAACGTTCTTGCAACTTTTTGCCGTGATGTAACAACCAACTTTCTACATTAAAAATCTCTAAATCTTCATTTTTTGAACGCTGAAAACGCTCTTTAAAAGATTCAGGGGTTCTATAACATAACATAGCATGCATTCTGGCATCATGCACAGGGTTTCTGGAATTCAATAAAAATTGCTCTTGAATTTGGCAATTGGCAATAAGCCAATCGGTAGATTTCCAATCTGTTGCTACCGTAATTAAATGCTCAGTGAAATCTGGTTTTAAAACGGCCATTTCCCAAGCAATTCCGCCTCCTAAAGAACCTCCAATAGTTGCAAAAACGGTATCAATCTCCAATCTTTCTAAACCAATTAAAAAGATATTTGCTACATCTCTTGCTACATAATCTTTGTAATTTTCAATTACAAATCCATCAAACCCATTTCCAGGAATATTAAAGGCTAAAACTGTGTAAAGATTAGTATCAATAACTTTATCATTGCCAACTAAATCTTTCCACCAGCCATCTTTTCCTGCTACATCACTATTTCCAGTTAATGCATGATTTACCAAAACAATAGGTGCAGCACCTAAATGCTGCCCAAAAACCTGATAACTCAATTTTATCTCGGAAATAGAGACTTGACTTTCGGTTGTGAAATTTTTAATTTCGATATGTTGCAAAGGGTGCTTCAACTATATAGTTTTGAATGCTTCTTTTAAATCAGCTTTTAAATCCTCGATATCTTCTATACCAACAGACAAACGAATTAAATCTCCAGACACACCTGCAGATGCTTGTTCTGCTTCGTCTAATTGTTGGTGCGTTGTACTTCCTGGGTGAATAATTAATGATTTTGTGTCGCCAATATTAGCTAACAGAGAAAACAATTTGGTGTTATCTGCAATTGCTTTTGCAGCATCATAACCCCCTTTTGCTCCAAAAGTTACAATACCACTTTGCCCTTTTGGTAAGTATTTTTTAGCTAAGTTTTTATATTTACTACTTTCTAAACCTGGATAATTTACCCAAGCTACTTCATCTTGTTGCTCTAACCATTTTGCAATTTCTAAAGCATTTTCGCTATGTTGCTTTATTCTAACTGGTAACGTTTCTAAACCTTGAATAATATTGAATGCATTAGTAGGGCTTAAAGCACCTCCAAAATCACGTAACCCTTCTAAAATTAATTTAAAGGTGTAAGATGCAGCACCTAAAGTTTCATAATATTTTAATCCGTGGTATCCTGCTGATGGCTCTGTAAACTCTGGGAATTTTCCGTTAGACCAATCAAAATTACCACCATCAATAATGGCTCCTCCAAGTGAGTTTCCTTGTCCGCCAATATACTTTGTAAGTGAATGAATTACAATATTTGCCCCGTGTTTAATAGGGTTTAAAAGTGCTGGTGTTGCCACTGTATTATCTACTATAAATGGTACGCCTGCTGCTTTTGAATGTTCCGCAATAGCTTCAATATCTAAAACATCTAATTTCGGATTTCCTAAAGACTCTACAAAAAATGCTCGTGTGTTATCCTGCACTGCTGCTGCAAAATTATCTGGGTTATCTGCATCAACAAAAGTTGTAGTAATACCTAATCGTGGTAATGTTACTTTTAGTAAGTTATAAGTACCGCCATATAAACTACTTGATGCTACAATATGGTCTCCAGCTTTAAGCAACGTTAATAAACCTGTTGAAATAGCTGCTGTTCCAGATGCAAAAACAACTGCTCCAACACCGCCTTCTAAAGCCGCTAAACGCTCTTGTAAAATTTGATTGGTTGGATTATTTAATCGGGTGTAAATAAACCCTAATTCTTGTAACGAAAACAAGTTTGCAGCATGGTCTGAATTATTAAAAACATAAGATGTTGTTTGATAAATTGGAACTGCTCTGGTTCCTCCGTTTGCTGAAACATCGTGTCCTGCGTGTAATGCGTTTGTTGCTAATTTTAATGTACTCATTTTTCTAGTTTTTTAGTTAATGTTAAATGAACCAAAAGTCAAAATGCACTTTAAAAAAGTGTACTTATTAGAAAAATGTTATAAAGAATATCGAATTTACAGACGGTAATTTCGTTTGGTTATCTATCTAAAACACTAAATAAATTAGTAGTTTAAGTAGAATTTAGCACCTTCTTTACGAGTAAAGGGTTGCTAAGGTTTCACAGGGTCTAATCCCTCCGCCTTTCTTGATAACATTTCAGTAAGTGTTTGAACTTTGTGAATGCAAATATTCGTTCAGAAAAAGTTAATATCCAAATTTTTTAGAAGATTTTTTATTTTAAAATAAGAAAATCATCAATTATATCGCATATCGTTGAACTTATTTCGAATTACTAAATCTATAGGCCGGTTTTGTATTTTAGATTCTAACCAAGAAATAATATCTAAATACAAAAAGGCGCGACTTTGGTACGGATCATCTTCAAATTCCTTTAATTTTTTGTGAAGTTTTATAAATTCTTGTCGCACTTCATTCGGATAAATATCACCCAAACCTCTTAAAAATTTAATGAATTCTTTTTGAACTTCATGTAAATCTTCCATTTTAATTAAAAACTTGTATGTGCTTCTTATTAAAACATCTAAGTTGTAATCTAATCCCGCTTCATAATGTGCCACCAAATTCAAAATTCTTGAAAAACATAGCAAATCTTCACGCATTTGGAGCGACTTATTACTAATAATTTTCTCTAAATATTGAATACATTTTCTGTTCTCACCAGCACCAAAATACATACTTGCAATCTTGTAATAAAACACCATAATATGATGTTCGTCAATACGGTCTTTATAACTTTTTAAACGCTCTAAAACCTCATCAATAAGTGGTAAACCTTCTTTAAAACTGCCTTCCATAAAGTGAAGATTAAATTTATTGTTGTAAATATATAAGAAGGCTAAACCATCTACATTATCGTCCATATGAAACCATTTTTCTTTGGTAACATCTTCTAATCGAACTAAGGTATTTTTGAACTTTTTATATTGCCTTAAATAGAAAAGTGCTTCTAATAAATAGTGATTGCCTTTTAAGAAAAATACCGGATTTAAAGCTATCATATTCTTATTCTTATAAAATAAATCTACCCATTTAGAGGCATATTTATAAGAAGACAAAAAATCTACAGTTAAAAAACTGTACCATAAATATGATTTATACAGCCAAAGTTTTTCTCGAAATCCTAATTTTTTGATATCATGTTTAGGAAGTCTATCATTAAAATACTTTGTTATAATTTGATGCTCTTCATCGTTTTTTATATATCCTGTTTTTAAAAATAGCCCATACAGTTGAAGCGACAAATTAGAGAGTTTACTTGCCAATACGTTTTGTAAACTTAACTCTTTTGCTTGTATAGAAAGTTCATCGGCTCTGTTGTTAAGGCTCCGCGTAATATACTGAGATTCAATAACTTTTTCGAGCTCTACAATTTCATACGCTACATTTTTTTCCTCATTTGTAATAGCTAAATTTTTAGCCTTATCTAATATTTTTAAGCTTTGTTTATAAAGCCCTTTGTGGTATAAAATAGTGGCGAAATCTAATTGTTCTCTGATTTGAATACGAATATTTTGATGCGATGGGTTTAATCGTAAACTAATTAAAATCTGTTTATAAAGGTGTGCTTTTAAGTTTGAGAGTTGCTGTTTTTTTACAATGCCTTTTTTAAGAATTGTAGCTTCATCATAAACCGAAAGTTTGTCAAGAATATTAAAAAGCATTAAAAATTTTGAGTCTTCATTTACCCCTAATCTTCCTACATAAAGCTTAAATTGTCTTTTTTCTGATTTAGACAGCGACTTTACCAACACAAACAAATTATCTTTTTGCTCTCTTGTCATAGTTACAAAAACAATATTAAAATATTGATTTTCAGTTATTTAAATAAATTATAATGAAGTTAAACATCGTAATAATAATACGTTGAATTCTCATTTTAGTAAACCAAAATATAACTTCGTAGAACAATAAGAAAATATATTTTAATAAATGTCTGATAATAAAGTCCAAATTTTTGATACAACGCTAAGAGATGGTGAGCAAGTTCCTGGTTGTAAGCTAAATACTGAACAGAAATTAATTATTGCTGAGCAACTTGATAATTTAGGCGTAGATATTATTGAGGCTGGTTTTCCTGTATCGAGTCCAGGCGATTTTAAATCGGTCGAAGCCATTTCTAAAATTGTAAAACATGCTACAGTTTGCGGTTTAACACGCTCGGTAGAAAATGATATAAAAGTAGCTGCAGAAGCTTTAAAATATGCTAAAATTCCGAGAATTCATACAGGCATTGGAACGTCTGATTCTCATATAAAACATAAATTCAAATCTACACAAGATGCTATTATTGAACGCGCTGTTAAAGCCGTAAGTTATGCAAAATCGTTTGTAGAAGATGTTGAATTTTATGCTGAAGATGCTGGTAGAACAGACAACGAATATTTAGCACGTGTTTGCGAAGCAGTTATTAAAGCTGGTGCAACGGTTTTAAATATCCCAGATACAACAGGTTATTGTTTACCGAGTGAATACGGTGCAAAAATTAAATATTTAAAAGAAAATGTAAAAGGCATTGATAAGGCCATTTTGTCTTGCCATTGCCATAACGATTTAGGTTTAGCTACTGCTAATTCTATTGAAGGCGTTATTAATGGCGCACGCCAAATAGAATGTACCATAAACGGTATTGGCGAGCGTGCTGGAAATACGGCTTTAGAAGAAGTTGTTATGATTTTGAAACAACACCCTTACTTGAATTTAGATACTGGAATTCAAACCGAAATGCTTTATGGTATTAGTCAATTAGTATCAGATAGTATGGGTATTTACACGCAACCAAATAAAGCTATTGTTGGTGCTAATGCTTTTGCCCACAGTTCTGGAATTCATCAAGATGGTGTGATTAAAAATCGTGAAACATACGAAATTATTGATCCTAAGGATGTTGGCGTTACCGAATCTGCTATTGTATTAACAGCAAGAAGCGGAAGAGCAGCTTTAGCATATAGAGCTAAAAATGTGGGTTACGAATTAACAAAACTTCAGTTAGATGAAATCTATACTAACTTTTTAGATTTTGCCGATAAGAAAAAAGAAGTTGATGATAATGATATTCATCAAATTATAGAAAATAGTAAAGTGTATAAAGAAATCACTTCTGCTTAATTAAAATAGATTCCCGCCATAGTTTATCTTGAGCGATAGTCGAAAGGCGGGAATGACAAAAAGTTAAATTGATGAGATTCCCGTCTTCACGGGAATGACAAAATAAATATTAAATGAAACTAAATATTGCCGTTTTACCAGGCGATGGTATTGGTCCGGAAGTTACAGCTCAAGCAGTAAAAACTTTGAAAGCTATAGCTATGGAGTTTAACCACATATTTACTTTCGATTACGGATTAATAGGCGCCAGTGCGATAGACAAAACTGGCAACCCATTACCCGAAGAAACTATTGGCATTTGCGAAAAAGCAGATGCTATTTTATTTGGCGCCATCGGAAAAACCTCTTATGATCTTGACCCTAACGCAAAAATAAGACCCGAACAAGGCCTTTTAGGACTTCGTAAGACATTAGATTTATATGCCAACATAAGACCCGTGATAGCTTATGACGATTTATTAAACAAGTCTTCTTTAAAGAAAAATCAAATAAAGGACACTAATATTCTTATTTACAGAGAACTTACCAGTGGTATTTATTTTGGCGAAAAAACATTAAGTGATGATGGTAACACAGCTTCAGATATTTGCACATACACACGTGCCGAAATTGAGCGTATTACACATTTAGCCTTTAAAGCTGCTCAGTCTAGAAAACACAAACTCACTTTAGTCGATAAAGCAAATGTTTTAGAAAGCTCAAGACTTTGGCGTAGAGTCGTGCAAGAATTAGCACCTCAATATCCAGATGTAAAATTGAATTACATGTATATTGATAATGCTGCTATGGCACTTATTATTAACCCAAAACAATTTGATGTTATTTTAACTGAAAACATGTTTGGAGATATACTCTCTGAAGAAGCAAGCGTTATTGTAGGTTCTATCGGGTTATTAGCCTCAGCATCTATTGGTGAAAACCATGCTATGTTTGAGCCTATTCACGGTGCATATACCAAGGCAGCTAATAAAGGTATTGCAAACCCTATTGCTTCTATTTTATCGGCAGCTATGTTATTAGACCATTTTGGATTAGACGACGAAGCCGCTTTAATACGTGAAGCGGTTGATAAATCATTAAAACTACACATTACCACGCCAGATTTAAATACTAAATACGATAACATAAGTACCACCAAAGTTGGGGATTTTATTGAAGATTTTATTCAAAATCCAGACGAAACCAACTTAAACTTTACCAACATCCATTTGGGACAATCCACCATTATTTAATTATTTGAGTTAGTCAACAAACCTATTATAATATAAAATTTTGGAGAGTCCTTAAAAGCGCATTATAATTAGTGCGCTTTTTTATTATTTATATTTTTTAATCCAATAAAGAATTAATAAGAGCTAATCTACAATTTTAAGCTCTCCAGACATTAGCTTATGGTATTGACAAACATAATAAAGTAAATCTAGTGCATCTTTAGGGACTGAAAACAAAAGTGTATCTTCATTAGCTCCATTATTAGTTACACCTTCATCGTAAGTGCTGACTTTTCCCGTTACTTTTTCTGTTTTAATAAAGAATGGATGTCCTGAAGCTTTTACAACAAATTTATAAGTTTCTCCTCGTTTTAAAGTTAAGGTTGGATTCTCTGTTTTAACAAGATTAGTTCCTTCAATTTCATAATCTTTGTTTGTGACTGCATCAACAGTATATGTTGCTATAGGTTCTTTGCTTTTTTTATCGTCACAACATACTATTGTTAAGGCTAAAGAGAGAAAAGATATTAATGCAAATAGTTTAAAATTTGTTTTCATATCATTTAATTTCCAATTAAATTAATGATTTATTCTCAACAAATTATTTCTTCACTAATTATTTTTAGTTTCATTTTTTTGAATATATAATTTTACCAAATAGTTAAAATTTGAACTCAATTCTGTGCAATTTGATAAGCTCGAATTCTTAAAAATGAATTTTATCTTGGAAACTTCTCTTTAATCTTATCCAAACTCAAATTATGAATACTACCAATATGGGTATGCTTTTTTGAGGTATCGGGAACGTAAGTACCATCTTGTACTTGTCCACCAATTTTCTGGTAAGCTTCTCTAAAACTTTGCCCCTCGACAACCAAAGTATTTATATTATCCACAGTAAATAAGTATTTATACAAATCGCTATTTACATCAATATCTTTAACAATAATTTGCTGAATGGAATAATTAAAAATATCTAGAATATCTTTTATTTCTTCAAAAGCAGCTATAATATTTTCTTTTAATAACTGAAAATCTCTATGGTAACCACTTGGTAAATTATTGGTTATTAAAATCATTTCACTTTGTAAAGCTTGAATTTTATTACACTTCCCTCGAATAAGTTCGAATACATCAGGATTCTTTTTATGTGGCATAATGCTACTTCCTGTGGTTAATTCATCTGGAAAAGAAATGAATCCAAAATTCTGACTCATATATAAACACACATCCATTGCAAAACGCGCCAAAGTATTACTTAAACCGCCTAAAGCTGCAGCAATAGTCCTTTCATTTTTACCTCTTCCCATTTGTGCTGCAACTACATTATATTTTAGAGTTGCAAAACCTATTTCTTTGGTGGTTAACTCTCTATCAATAGGAAAGGAACTACCATAACCAGCAGCAGAACCTAACGGATTTTGGTCTACTGTTTTTATGGCAGCATTAAGTAAATATACATCGTCAATCATTAATTCTGCATAGGCCGAAAACCACAATCCAAATGATGATGGCATAGCGACTTGCAAATGTGTGTAACCTGGTAACACCTTATTTTTATAGGTTTTTGCTAAATCAAGCAATGTGTTAAAAAGCGTTTGTGTTTTTTCTTTTACAACACCTAAATGGTCTTTATAATATAAATTAAGAGCTACTAAAACCTGATCATTTCTTGAGCGTGCCGTGTGGATTTTTTTTCCAACTTCGCCTAAAGACTTTGTTAGTTCAAACTCAATTTTAGAATGTACATCTTCAAACTGTTCTTCAATTACAAAGGTTCCATTATCAATTTGCTCTTCTAAGACTTTTAAACCACTAAGTAAATCCACCAGCTCTTCAATAGAAATAATGCCAATTTTCTGAAGCATTTTTGCATGCGCGCGTGATGCAATGACATCATACTTTGCTATGTGAATATCAATCTCTCTGTCGTTTCCAACTGTAAATTGTTCTATTTTTTTATCTATTGATATGCCTTTGTCCCAGAGTTTCATTATTTTCTATTTTGTTATTCCCGCGAAGGCGGGAATCTTTTTAATCTTAACTAATATTTAATATGTTTTATTTCATTTGAGACCCTTCGACTGCGCTCAGGGTGACATTACGTTTCTATTTGTTTAAACAATTACCCGATTCAACAATTCAATATATATTTTAATACCTTCTTCTATTTCGTTTATATAAATAAATTCGTCCGCCGAATGCGAACGTGTACTATCTCCAGGTCCTAATTTTAAACTCGGACAAGTTAATACTGCTTGATCTGATAATGTTGGCGATCCGTAGGTTGTTCTTCCCATAGCTATTCCAGCTTTAACTAAATCGTGTTCCATTGGAATTGATGACGAATTTAATCTTAAACTACGCGGTATAATACTAGTAACTGGAGCATTTTCTTGTAAAATATCGGCGACTTCTTTATTGCTATAGGCATCATTTACACGAACATCAATCACTAAATCTACATGTGCAGGCACCACATTATGTTGCGAACCTGCATTAATTTGAGTCACTGTTAACTTTACATCACCTAAAGCATCTGAGCCTTTTTCAAATTTAAAATCTTTAAACCATTTTAAAGCTTCAATTGCATTATAAATGGCATTATTATCGTTGGGATGTGCTGCGTGACTTGGTGTGCCTTCAATAACAGCATCAAAAACCACTAAGCCTTTTTCGGCAACTGCTAAATTCATTAATGTTGGTTCTCCAACAATAGCCACATCGACTTTAGGGATTATTGGAAGCATACTATTTAATCCGTTTGGACCGCTGCTTTCTTCTTCCGCGGAAGCGACAATAATTAAGTTATATTTTAAATCTTTATGATTATAAAAATATGTGAAAGTCGTTATTAATGACACCAAACAACCTCCTGCATCGTTACTACCTAAACCGAATAATTTACCATCTTCTACAATAGCTTTAAACGGATCTTTAGTATATGCAGAGTTTGGTTTTACGGTATCATGATGTGAGTTTAACAACAAAGTTGGTTTACCCTCCTCAAAATATTTATTAACTGCCCAAACGTTATTTTTAGTTCGTTTATATTCAATCTTATGATTCTTAAACCAAGTCTCAATATGAAGCGCAGTTTGATCTTCTTCTGATGAGAAAGATTGTGTTTCAATGAGTTTTTTGAGCAACTCAATGGCTTCATTTGTTAATTGTTGAATCATAAAAACAGGGTTGTAAATTTCTGATTTTGATTACTAATAACGGTTGAATTACCAATAATTACTTTAGACACACCTTCTTCTAAGGCATAATAACAATTCTCTAGTTTAGGAAGCATGCCATCTGCAAAGGTATTTCTAATTTTTAAGGTTTCATAAGTTCCTGTATCCATAAAATCGATAACAGAATCTTCATCATCAACTGAAAGTAAAACACCATTTTTTTCAAAACAATATATCAATTCAGTCTTGTAATATTTTGAAAGTGCTATAGCTAATTCTGATGCAATGGTATCGGCGTTAGTATTTAAAAGTTGGCCGTTTTTGTCATGAGTTATGGCACAAAAAACAGGTGTTATGTTATTTTGTAACAACACATCTAATACCTTTATATTTACTTTTTCAACATCGCCTACAAAACCATAATCTATTTTTTTAACAGGTCGCTTTATAGATACTATCGTATTTCCATCTGCTCCTGTAAAACCTATAGCATTACAGTTATTTGCTTGTAATTTAGCAACAACATTTTTATTTATTTTACCAGCGTAAACCATAGTAATGATATCTAAAGTGTCCACATCTGTAATACGACGCCCATTTACCATATTAACAGGCACATCCATATCTTTTGCCATTTTGGTTGCTAATTTACCACCGCCATGTACTAAAATTTTTGGACCTTTTACTGCTGAAAATTGTGAAAGAAACTTTTCTAAAGCCGCCTCGTTATCTATAATATTTCCACCTACTTTTATTATTTTTAAAGTTTCCATTTTACTTTCAAGTTTTTAATAGGTTTCGCACTTCGACTGCGCTCAGTATGACACGCTCAACCTGACAATATTTTATAATTTTTCTAATATTTTTTTAAGTACTAATTGCGCTGCGTAAGTTCTGTTATTGGCTTGTTCTATGACAAGTGAACTATCGCTATCTAAAACGGCATCTTCAACAACTACATTTCGTCGTACGGGCAAACAATGCATAAATTTTGCAGCTCCTATTTTTTCTTTGGTAATCATCCAATTAGGGTCTGTATTAATGACATTTCCATAGTCTTCATAACTACTCCAATTTTTAGTATAGACAAAATCGGCATCTTTAAAAGCGGCTTCTTGATTGTGATATATTGGTGTAGCACCAGTAATTTCAGAATCTAAATTATAACCTTCGGGATTTGCAATAACAAACTCGACATCCATTTTTTGCATCGCCTGAACAAAACTATTCGCCACCGCATGTGGTAACGCTTTAACATGTGGCGCCCAACTTAAAACGACTTTAGGTCTCACTTTCTTTGAATATTCAGAAATAGTGATAGCATCCGTCAAGCCCTGTAAAGGATGACCAGTAGCACTTTCCATATTTACAATAGGAACTGAAGCATACTTTTTAAATGATGATAGAACGTGTTCGCTTTCATCTTTAGCTTTGTCTTTTAGTGTTGGAAATGCGCGAACCGCAATAATATCGCAATATTGAGATACCACTGCTGCTGCTTCTTTAATGTGTTCTGCAGTGTTGCCGTTCATTATGGTTCCATCGCCAAACTCAATACCCCAAGCATCGCCTGAAACATTCATAACTATAGGATTCATCCCTAAATTTAAAGCTGCTTTTTGTGTGCTTAATCGCGTTCGCAAGCTTGAGTTAAAAAATAAGAGCCCTAAGGTTTTATTTTTCCCTAATTCAATATCTTTTAACGGATTTGCTTTTAGTTCTTTAGCATCAGCTATCCAAGAATTGATGTTATCTATATCGTGTATGGATGTGTAATGTTTCATTTTACTCTGTTTTATTTTTATCAAACCTACAAGGTTATTAAAACCTTGCAGGTTATTTTATTTTGGTAAACGGTACTTTGTTTTCAAACGCATTGATTATAAAATTATCTTCCAGTCCGTTAACAATCCATGTTTCTATATTTGCTGTTTTAGCAACCGAAGCTGCTTCTATTTTTGATGACATGCCTCCACTACCATGAGACGATTTTGAACTTACAACTTCATCTTCCAAATCTTCAAAACTTGTAACTTCCTCAATGGTTTTTGGCGCACCATTTTTAATAGATGTCTTGGTGTAAATACCATTCGTATTGGTTGCTATAATGAATAAATCTACTTCTAAAAGTGATGCTGTTAAAGCACCTAATTTATCGTTATCTCCAAACTTAATCTCGTCCGTGGCAACCGTATCATTTTCATTAATAATTGGAATGTAATTATTATTCACTAACACATTAATAGTGTTCATGATATTGGTTCTACTTTCCTTTTTTTCAAAATCGGAATACGACAATAAACACTGTGAGCTTAATAAGCCATATTCTCTGAAAATTTCCTGATAAATACGAATTAAATGTGGCTGACCAATAGAAGCCAAAGCTTGTTTTACAAAAAGCTCTTCACGCTGACTTTCCAATTTTACAAACTGTTTTGCCACAGCAATAGCACCCGAACTCACAATAATAAACTCGCAAGTATCTTGAAGTTTCTCAATCTGACTAGCAATATCTTCAATCTTACCTCTAGAAATGTTATCGGTTTCCTTGGTAAGCGTGTTTGATCCTATTTTTAGTAATATGCGTTTTTTCATACTCTTTTAAATACTAGTGACTTCGACTGCGCTCAGACACCAATTCTTGAAACTTTTGGCTACTGACCAGAGTCGAAGTGGCAAAAAGTTTGACAACTAAACTCTAACGTATTTGTCCATTTCCATGAACGTACCATTTATTTGTTACTAAATGCTGTAATCCAATTGGTCCGCGTTGGTGTAATTTATCGGTACTTATGGCTAACTCACCACCTAATCCTAACTGTCCACCATCTGTAAAACGTGTTGAAGCATTATGATACACTGCTGCGGTATCTATATTTTCCATGAAAATTTTCGCCTCAGCTTCATTGCTTGTTACAATTACTGATGAATGCCCACCAGAGTATTTATTAATCATGGCGATAGTATCTGTATTTGAAGCAATTTCTCCAATAAGGATTTTATAATCTAAAAATTCTTCATACCAGATTTCATCAGATTTTATAGCTTCAAGTCCATTTGCTTTTGATATTGCGGCATCCCCTAAAACTTCAATTTTAAAGTCTTTCAATTTTGAAATTAATGACGCTACAAATTCTTGTTTATTAGGTAGATTTTGATCAATTAACACCTTGTCTACAGCATTACAAGCCGATATTTTTGACTTCCCATTCATTATAACATCAACAGCAATATCTAAATCAGCTTCTTTGTGCACATACACAAAGTTATTACCCCGACCGCTTATTATTACAGGACACGTGGCATGTTGCTTTACAAAAGCAATTAAACGTTCGCCTCCTCGAGGTACAATTAAATCGACTTTTTGAGTTGGCTTTTCTAAAAAGGCTTGCGTTTCTGTTCTGTTGAATTGTAAATACTCCACCCAATCGGTTGACGTATGCTCTTCTTTCAAAGCTTGGTGCCACAATTCAACAATTTTTAAATTAGAATTTAAAGATTCTTTTCCACCTTTTAATAATATTTTATTACCCGATTTAAAGGCAATACCAGCAGCTTCAACGGTGACATCTGGACGCGATTCATAAATAATTAAAACGGTTCCAAAAGAAGCTGTTTTATTATAAACTTGCATGCCATTATCATGTTTAAAACTAAAACGTTCTACACCAACAGGATCGTCTTGCGATGCTAAATGCGTTACCGCTTTAATCATTTCATCTACTTTAGCATCATCTACTTTTAAACGATCGAACATTGAGATATCATCACCTTTATATGCTTCCAAATCGGTTTTATTTATAGCAATTATCGCTTGTCGTTCTTGTTCCAAAAGCGCTGCCATTTTTAATAAAACGGAATTTCTTTTTTCTATGGATAGTAGAGTGTTCATTCTTGTTGGTTACTGGTTATTAGTTGCTAGTTGTTGGTTCGCTTTTACTAAAGCCTTTTTTAAAGCCTCAAAAAACTGATCGATATGTTTCTTTTCAATATTTAAAGGCGGTAATATTCTTAATAGCTTTTTATTGGCTGCACCACCAGTAAATATGTGTTGATTGTAAATTAATTCTTTGCGTAAATCGCCCACTTCAAAATCAAACTCTAAACCTAGCATCAACCCTCTTCCTTTTATCTTTTTTATCTGCGGAATGGTTTTCGCGACTGAAATAAAATATGCAGACATTGCATTTACATTGTCCATTAAATTCTCATCTTCGATGGTATTTAATACTGCTAAACCAGCTGCACATGCTAAATGATTTCCGCCAAACGTAGTGCCTAACATACCGTGTTTCGATTCAATATCTGGATGAATTAAAATGCCTCCAATTGGAAAACCATTCCCCATGCCTTTGGCTATTGGTATAATATCTGGTGTAACGTTATAATACTGAAATGCAAAGAATTTACCTGAACGCCCATAACCCGATTGAACCTCATCGGCTATAAACATCGTATTGTTTGCTTTACAAAGTTTATCAATGGCCTCGAAGAATTCTGCTGAACCTTGATCTAAACCGCCAACACCCTGAATAAACTCAACAATAACAGCACAAACATCACCTTTTTCTAATTCAGCTTTTACACCAATAATATCATTTAAGGATAAAATAGTTACTTCCTGTTGTGCGTTAATTGGCGCAATGATATTCTTATTATCAGTTGCTGCAACTGCAGCAGATGTTCGCCCATGAAAACCATTGCTAAAAGCTACAACACGTTTCTTTCCAGTTTTGAAAGAGGCTAATTTTAAAGCATTTTCATTAGCTTCTGCCCCAGAATTACATAAAAATAATTCATAATCTTTACAACCAGATAAATCTTCAATTTTATCAGCTAATTGTTTCTGTAACGGATTCTGAATGGCATTAGAATAAAATCCTAAAGTCTCAACTTGATGCGTCACAGCCTTCACATAGTTTGGATGTGCATGACCAATAGAAATTACCGCATGTCCGCCGTAAAGGTCTAAATATTCGGTACCCTTGTCATCATAAACATGAATACCTTTCCCCGAAACTGGGGTTACATTATATAATGGATAAACGTCAAATAATGGCATTTTAAGTTTTTTTAATTTGATTAATTTTCTCAAAAGATGCTACAATACCTTGTATTAAAGCTGAACTTAAACCTTGGTGTTCCATAGCATTTAAACCTTCAATGGTACAACCGCTTGGTGTGGTTACACGGTCTATTTCTTGCTCTGGGTGTCTTCCAGATTCTATCAATAAACTAGCTGAACCAAAGCAAGTTTGTGTAGCTAATTCATGTGCTTCATGAGCCTCAAAACCTAACTGAATGGCACCTTGAGTTGTAGCACGAACCAAACGCATCCAAAATGCAATACCGCTAGCACAAATTACAGTTGCAGCTTGTATTTGCTCTTCTGGAATAACCATTGTTGTTCCTAGTTGATTGAATATTTTTTTAGCCAAATCCATTTTACTTTGCCCTTTATCGTTTGCGGCCAAACACGTCATAGACTTACCAATAGAAATAGCTGTATTCGGCATAACGCGAATTATATTTTTATCGCTTCCTATAATACTTTCTATTTTAGAAATTTCGAAACCTGCAGCTACCGACATAATTACATGATCTTCAGTAATGCTTGAAGAAACACTTTCTAAAACCTTATCAATATGCCGCGGTTGTAATGCAAAAATTATGACATCTGATTCTTGTACTGCTATTAGATTATCGCTAGTTATGGTAACATAATCTTCATCTTCAAAAACTTTAACTGCAGACGTGTTTTTGTCGCTTAAATACAAAGATGTAAACGATTTATTATTGATTAGTCCTTTTGCTATTGAACTTCCTAAATTCCCTGTTCCTATTATGGCTATTTTCATGGTTTCTATATTTTAAAAATAGGTTGCTTTTAAGTTTAATCCTGTTGTTTCTTCCAAACCAAACATTAAATTCATGTTTTGAATGGCTTGACCAGAAGCACCTTTTAATAAATTATCAATCGTACTTGTAATTAATAATTTACCATTGTATTTATGCAAATGCACCAAACACTTGTTGGTGTTTACTACTTGTTTCATATGTAAAAAATCGTCTGATACAAATGTAAATTTGGCATCCTTATAAAAGGATTTGTAAATATCTTTAGCCTCTTCAACGGTGCCTTCAAAGTCCGTATAAATCGTTGCAAAAATACCTCTAGAAAAATTACCTCTATTTGGCATAAAAATAATTTCTGAAGAAAAATTATCTTGTAATTGATTAACCGACTGATTGATCTCTCCTAAATGTTGATGCGTAAACGGTTTGTAATATGAAAAGTTATTATCTCGCCAAGTATAATGTGTTGTTGCAGATAATGATGTTCCTGCACCTGTAGCACCAGTAACTGCATTAATATGCACATCTTTGTTTAACAAACCTTTATCTGCTAATGGTAATAAACCTAATTGAATTGCTGTAGCAAAACATCCTGGATTAGCAATATATTTTGCTTTTTTGATGTCTTCTTTTTGTAATTCTGGTAAACCGTAAACAAATGTTTTTCCATTAAAAACTTTATCGGCTTCCAATCTAAAATCGTTTCCTAAATCGATAATTTTTGTATTATCTGAAAACGTATTCGCTGATAAAAACTTAACCGAATTACCATGACCAAGACATAAAAACAAAACATCAACATTTGGGTTTACCGTATCGGTAAACTCTAAATCTAAACTTCCCACTAAATCTTGGTGTACCTTACTAATTTTGTTTCCTGCATTACTTGTACTGAATACAAAATCAATTTCAGTTTCTGGATGGTTAATCAGTAATCTAATTAATTCCCCAGCTGTATAACCTGCGCCACCTATAACTCCTACTTTTATTTTTTTCATTTTAAAATTTCTTTTTTTAGATCTATAAGATTTTGACTTCAACTACGCTCAGTCACCAAAAATCTCGCAGGTTCTAAGTACGTATTAAGAGTTTACTTGTTGATATATTTTATTCTGATTTCCTAAGATTTTAATAAACCCTTTCGCATCATCTGCGGTCCAAGCTCTATTTTCTTCACCATAACTTCCAAACTTCGCACTCATTAAATCGTGTTTAGAAACAATGCCGTCCAATGAAAAATGATAAGGTTTTAGCGACACCGTAACATCACCCGAAACTTTATCTTGACTACTTTGTAAAAAAGCTTCCATATCTCGCATTACCGGATCTAAATATTGCCCTTCATGTAAATGCATTCCGTAAAAACTAGAGATATAATCCTTGTGCTGTAATTGCCATTTCGTTAGCGTATGTTTCTCTAATAAATGGTGCGCTTTCAACGTAATTAAAGCTGCTGCTGCTTCAAAACCAACACGTCCTTTAATACCAACAATAGTATCTCCAACGTGAATATCTCTACCAATAGCATACGCCGAAGCCATATCATTTAACTTTTCAATATTAACTTCTGGTGTGTTTTCTTCGCCATTAAAAGCCACAAATTCACCGTGTTTAAAAGTTAATATTACTTTAGTTTCATCCCCTTTTTCTAATTGAGAAGGATAGGCTTCACTTGGCAATGGTTTTTTTGAAGTTAATGTTTCTTCACCTCCCACACTTGTTCCCCAAAGTCCTTTATTAACAGAGTATTTTGATTTTTCCCAAGACGCCTCAATACCGTTTTCTTTTAGATAATCAATCTCTTGTTGTCTGGTTAATTTTTCATCTCTAATTGGCGTAATAATTTTAATATTTGGTGCCAGGGTTTGAAAAATCATATCGAAACGCACTTGGTCGTTTCCAGCTCCGGTACTACCATGAGCAATATATTCCGCACCAATACTTTTAGCATATTCAATAATTTCAATGGCTTGAATAATACGTTCTGCACTTACAGATAATGGATACGTATTGTTTTTTAATACATTTCCAAATATTAAATACTTCACTACTTTTTGGTAAAATGTAGCTACTGCATCAATATTTTTATATGTTGAAACACCCATTTTATAAGCATTACTCTCTATATGCTTAATTTCTTCATCTGTGAATCCACCAGTATTTACGCTAACTGCATGAACATCATACGCTTTTGATAAACTTACTGCGCAGTACGAAGTGTCTAAACCACCACTATATGCTATTACTAATTTTTTCATTGATTTATTATTTTTAATTTCCGCCTTAAGACTATCGCTCAAGATAAGCTACAGCGGTAATCTACTTTTTATCTTTTTTAAGAAACAACGCTTCCTTAATTTTTTTTAACCTTTTAAAGGTACTTTCCTTTATAGGTTTTATATCGCTTTTCTTTACATTTGGATCATATAACATGCCTGTACATAAACACATTTTTCTATTGGTGCGCGTTAACACATCATAGTTTTTACAAGTCTGACAACCATCCCAAAAAGTTTGATCGTCTGTTAATTCTGAAAATACAACAGGCTTATAACCTAAATCGCTATTCATTTTCATCACAGCTGATCCTGTTGTGATACTAAAAATCTTTGCATCTGGAAATTTATCTCTAGAATGCTGAAACACTTTATGCTTAATCTTTTTAGCCAACCCAACACCCCTATAGTCTGGATGAACAATTAATCCAGAATTAGCTACAAATTTTCCATGACCCCACTTTTCAATATAACAGAATCCTGCAAATTTATCGCCATCTAGGGCAATAACTGCATTACCATTTTCCATTTTTGTTGAAATATATTCTGGGGTACGTCTAGCAATACCTGTTCCTCTTACCGCAGCAGATTCCGCAATGGTCTCACAGATAATTTCTGCGTATTTTATATGTGATTTATCGGCTATTACAACCTTCATTTTCCTAACTTGTGTTTGTATTAAATCCTAATTTTTTTCTTGAATGCTGAACTGGACTCACCTAGTTCAATAAAATTGATACATACCCTTACGGGCGACGAGGAAAATGACGACGCATAATAGAACTGTTGTTAATTATTAAATTAACTTGATTTTGAACTGCTATGATAAAAAAATTGGACACTATGAAAAAATTAAATTACGTACTGGTTTTGCTTTAAACGAAGATTAAAAGCGACGGCGGGGATTGCTTGCGGGCAACCTGCGAAACACATAACGTATTCTATTTTTTAAATTTTCCATAGTGTAAAACTAAGATTTTATTTTTATAATCGTCTAAAAATGATTTAGTTTTTAATAAAAATTGCGTATATCTCTTTTTTTATAAGATTTTGTTTTAAAAAATTTAAAAATTATAGGTTTTGATGGAAAAAATGTATGATTGAAGTGGCGCGTTTTATAAAACTCTATATGATTTTGGTACTATTCCAACTCTCTAACCCATATATTTCTATAACTTACCCTACTGTTATCTCTGTGATCTTGCAACTTAAGTGACGCTTTTCCGTGTTTTTCATACTCAGGGTATCCAATAAAAGATGTTGTTCCTTGTATTGTAAAATGATCTTGTACTAATACGCCATTGTGCAGAACTGTAATAGTAGCTTTTTTAATAACATGCCCATTTTCATCAAACTCTGGTTGGTGAAAAATAATATCATAAGTATTCCAATCTCCAGTAGAAACGGACGCATTAACCAAAGGAATAGACTGCTTATAGACCGAGGCTACTTGCCCATTAACATAAGTATCGTTATTGTTATTATCTAAAACCTGTATTTCATATCTACTTTGTAAAAGCACACCACTATTAGCTCTACTTTGGCTTTTTCCTTGAACTTCTTCAGGCGACTTCCATTCTATATGTAATTGTACATTTCCAAATTTTTGCTTGGTTTTAATATCACCTGCCTTATCTTTCACTGTCATACTACCATCTGCATTTAAGTGCCAATTAGCAGGTGTTTCATCTTTTGCATTGACCCATTGATCTAGGTTAGTCCCATCAAAAAGTATTATGGCATCACTTGGTGCTGTATTATTTTTCCCAGGAACTACAACTGGTACTTTCGGTTGCCAAAGTTCTGTTTCCGATGGTTTCATTTTTTTTGCATTTTCTTGAGCAAAAGAAAAAAATGAACTAGCAATTAAAATGAATACAATTATTTTCTTCATTTTATTTCTTTTTAAATACCCAAAACACGCTTCAAATAATCTTCATCAATATCGCCTCCAGCAAAATCATCAAAACTACGTTCTGCGGCTTCAATAATATGTTTTTGAATAAATGGTGCACCTTCTCTTGCACCTTGTTCAGAAGACTTTATACAACACTCCCATTCCATAACCGCCCATACATCACATTCGTATTTGGTGAGTTTTGAAAAAATGCCTTTAAAATCTACTTGTCCGTCTCCTAAAGATCTAAAACGTCCAGCACGATCTTTCCAATCAGAATAACCACCGTAAACACCCTGTTTTCCTGTCGGATTAAACTCTGCATCTTTTACATGAAACGCTTTAATGCGTTCGTGATAAATATCTATAAACGACAAATAATCTAATTGCTGAAGCACAAAATGGCTAGGATCGTACAATATATTAGCACGCTTATGGTTTCCTGTGGCTTCTAAAAATCGTTCATAAGAAATGCCATCATGCAAATCTTCACCTGGATGAATTTCATAACACACATCTACTCCATGTTCATCAAAATGATTTAAAATCGGTTTCCAACGTTTTGCTAACTCTTCAAACCCCATTTCTACCAATCCGTTTGGTCGCTGCGGCCACGGATAAACAGTATGCCACATCAACGCTCCTGAAAATGTGGCATGAGATTTTAAACCTAATCGCCCACTGGCTGTTCCAGATTTCTTAACAAAATCTATTGCCCATTCTGTTCTAGCTTTCGGGTTATTTCTAACTTGCTCTGGCGCAAAACCATCAAACATGGTATCGTACGCTGGATTTACAGCCACTAATTGCCCTTGCAAATGGGTAGATAATTCTGTGATTTCTAAACCATAAGAATTGACTTTACCTTTTAAGTCATCGCAATACATTTGACTTTCAGCAGCCTTTTCAACGTCAATCAAATTCGGTTCCCATGTTGGAATTTGTATGCCTTTGTATCCTAAATCAGCAGCCCATTTACACATGCCATCTAACGAATTAAATGGTACTTCGCTTCCTGCAAATTGTGCCAAAAATACCGCTGGCCCTTTTAATGTTTTCATTTATAAGTTCTTATTTTTTAATCTCTAAATTTTCGTCCAAGCTGAATTATTCTTATCACTTTCAACCGCAGCATAAATAAACTTCATACCTCTAATACCATCTTTAACTGTAGGGTAATCTGGTTTTTCTATTGTGTTTCCATTATTTACTGCTGTTACATGAGTTGCAAAATTCTTGTAAATAGTTGCAAAAGCTTCTAAATAACCTTCAGGATGACCTGCCGGAATTCTAGAAACCTCAAGTGCTTCCTTATGTAAACCATTACCATTTGGTGTGAATATTTTTTTTGGTTCTTCCAACCAACGCGTAATTAATTCATTCGGGTTTTCTTGATACCACTCCAAACTTCCTTTGGTGCCATAAACTTTAATCCCCAAATTATTTTCTTCGCCTAAGGCAATTTGCGAAATAGAAATACTGCCTTTGGCACCGTTTTCCATTCGTATTAAGATATTACCATCATCATCTAAAATGCGACCTTCGCCAAACTTTCCTAAATCGGCAGCAATTTCTTCAATTTTTAAACTTGTAATGTATTCAATCAAGTTTTCGGCGTGCGTTCCTATATCGCCTAAAGCTCCACCAATTCCAGATTTTTTTGGGTCAATTCTCCAAGCAGCTTGTTTTTGCCCTGTTTTTTCTAAAGGTGTAGATAACCATCCTTGAAGATACTGCGCTTGTATTTTTCTAATAGTTCCTAACTCGCCTTTAGCCACCATAGCTTTGGCTTGTTTTACCATGGAATTTCCAGTATAATTATGAGTAAGCGCAAATAATTTTCCACTTTTAGAAACTACATTTTCAAGAGCTTCTGCTTCTTTTAAAGTTAAAGTAATAGGTTTATCGCACACCACATGAAACCCGTTTTCAAGAGCCATTTTAGCAGGCGGAAAATGCATATGATTTGGAGTTACAATTGCCACAAAATCCATTCTTATGTCTTCAGGTAATTTTTTTTCCTTTTGAATCATCTCTTCAAAAGTGCCGTAACATCTATTTTCATCTAAATTCAATGCCATTCCTGATGCAATCGATTTTTCTGCTGTGCTACTAAAAGCACCACAAACCAATTCTATCATACCATCAATTGCCGCTGCTTTTCTATGTACATCTCCAATGAATGATCCGGCTCCTCCACCAACCATTCCCATTCTTAATTTTCTACTCATATTTAATTTAAGCTTCTACTTTATTATTTCGTTTTTTCATATAAATATGCAATCCTAAAAACGCTATAATTAAAATTGCAGGTAAAATGGACATGGTTCTTAACGCTTCTGAAGCACTTGCATTATCCATAAGATTACCCATAATTGGTAAAACTATAGATACTGAAAACATCCCTGCACCTCCCATAATTGAAAGCCCTAATGCTCCTGTTTCAGGTAAATACTCAGCCACAAAACCTAACATGGTTGGCCAGAAAAAAGTCACCCCAATGGCGAAAACAGCAGCAGCCACAAATGTCATCCCTCCGCTTGATATGGTTAACAACCACAATCCAACAAAAGTGAATATTGCAGAATACAATAACATCCCTGAAGGACTTAATTTATGTACAACTTGACCAGCAAACAAACGCCCTAATGCCATGATACCATTAATAAATGCCAATACTAGTAAAGGCTTAGCAACCGATTCTTTTAAAAGAGATTCTATACGCTGTGTTGTACCAAGCTCTGATGCTGCAGTTAAAAACATACAGGCAACCATGAATAAAAATAGTGGTTTTAAAACACTTGAAAACATTTTTTTATTACTAATACCTAATTGAACACGCTCTGTAACTGGTATTTTTTGTCCAAAAAAGAGTAATCCGTAAATCACTAAAGGAATAAATAATGTGCCTACCATTACTTCCCAACTTAAACCCATAACATCCATTATTAACCAACCTGCTAGTGCACCGATTACAATACCTCCCGGAAACCAAACATGAAATCTATTTAACATTTTTGTTTTCTCTTCAGGATACATAGATGCTACCATTGGGTTTAATGCTGCTTCAACAAAACCATTTCCAATTCCAATAAACAGTGTTGCAATAAATAATGATGTCATAGAATCTGCCTTAAGTGTTAAAACAATACCAACAGCATGCGTTATAAACGCCATCCAAGTTATTTTTTTTATCCCAAGCAAATCAACCAATGGCCCTCCAATTATCATAGCTATTGTAAAACCAAAAAATGCAGGTGCAAAGGCATAACCTATTTGTTCAAGCGTTAGACCAACACCTTCAGGACCAAAAACAGTTTCTAACCTTGCTCTAATAGCAAAAGTCATGGCAGTAGTAATTAAAGCAAGACAACTTGCTAAAAAGAGCCTATTCTTATTAATATTTTCCATAATATATATTTAGTTTGGTTGGTTGTATATTTTAAGTCAATTGTTTGCCGACTTTTATCAATAAATCTCGTGTTAATTCAATGCCTTTATCTTCAGAAAGGTTGTTCCCTTCAAACTCAACGCCTACAAATCCATTGTAACCAATGTCTTTTACCATTTTCATCATACGATGATAATCTATAGTAGTTTCGTTTCCTTCAGCATCAAAATCATAAGACTTGGCACTGACAGCTTTGGCAAATGGCAACAGCTCTTGCATACCTTTATACTTATCATAAGCTTCTAAACAATTTTGTTCTTCATCTTTTTTGATGCAAAAATTGCCAAAATCAGGAAGCGTTCCGCAGTTTTCATTTTTTAATTGTGAAAATACCTGAGACATCCATTCGCCATTTGAAGAAAAACCACCATGGTTTTCAACCAAAATATTAATATTGGAACCTTTTGCAAACTCTGATAATTGAGATAACGAATCGACACTAGCCTTTATAGCATCTTCTTTATTAGCACCTCCAGCTAAATTTACCCGAATGGCATGACAACCTAAAAACTCAGCAGCCTCAACCCATTTATGATGGTTTTCTATTGCTTTTATGCGTTTAGTAATGTCGGCATCAGCCAAATTACCTTCACCATCAATCATAATCAAAATATTCTGTTGACCTTCAGCATTAGCTCTAGATTTCATTTCACTTAGGTATGATATGTCTTGAGCTTTATCTTTAAAAAAGCCACTAACATACTCTAAACCTTCACAACCAAAACCTCTGGATTTAGTTGCAAAATCTAAATGATCCATCTTTTTATCAAACAATGTACGGTGTAATGACCATTGTGCTAAAGAAATTTTAAAAAACAAAGACGTATCATTTTTTTCTACTTTGCTCTTTTTGTTACCATCCTTACAAGCTTCAAAACCAAGTAAAGATAAAGCTAAACTCGTTTGAGCTGTTATAGTAACAAAACGTCTTCTATTCATGATGTGTTATTTAGGTTAATTCATAGAATAACTATGTGAAAATATAGATTTCAATTTAAAATGATGTGTATTTTTATTCAGTGAAAGAATTTAGACAATTCAAATACTGGTTGCTACATCATTAGGCAAATTGAAAATTTTCAATTTGATATTTTATTCTATATTCATTTGGCGAACACTTTTCGTGCTTTTTAAAAACCGTTGCAAAATATTGACTCGTTGCAAAACCGCAAGTGTAAGCCACTTCTGCAATACTTAAATTCTTATTTTCTTGAAGCATTTTTTTAGATAATTCTAAACGTTTCATAGTTAAATAACGCATTGGAGTCACGTTTGTTAACTGCTTACAATGATGCGTAAATCGAGTCACGCCAACGCCTGCAGATTCCGACATGAGTTCAATCGTCCAATTTTCAGAAAGATTCTTTTCTAATTCATTTAAAAAATACTTTACACTTCTAGAACTATCTGTTAATGATTCATTTAAGACTATATCATTGGTATTCATTAAATCTAATAACAAAATCAAGAGGTAATTTATTAGTAACCTGATTTTTGATGCATTGCTTCCGTTTAAATCTGTATTTATAGCTTTATTAATACGAAGAAAACAATCTCTAACGTTCTTATCGGTTTTCCAAATAGACTTTTCGTTTTGTCTTAAAATAGTGGTAAGCCTAGTTAAATCTGAAGGCGTTAAAGTTATCCAATCTGGCCAAACCCAATCTTGATGAGGCCTTCGGACTCCTAAATCTATTATAACCCAATAGAATTTACCCATACCAATATGCGGATTGCCAACTTTATGAGCCTCCCACGGGCGTGTAATTGTTAAATGGTTTGGGGTTAACAAAACTTCTTTATTCTCTTGAGAATAAGGCATTGAGCCTGATTCTAAAAAATGAAATTCAATTCCCTCGTTTCTATGCCAATCTAAACCCCAATCTTGTGGTTCGTTAGCATCCCAATAGCCAATACTATTTAGCCCAAGCGTATTTTCATCCAACCTATCTCCCGGATATGTGTGTCTAGCAAGTGCTTTAAATTTTAGTTTTTTCCTTTTGTATGCATCAATTAAAGGCAAACAAGTATCGGCATGATATACTACACCGTCAGCTTTGTAAGGTTGAATTTTTTGTGTGTTTATTTTCACTGAAATAATTTAAACATTATAATCATGCAAATTAGTTAATTTCCCAATAATTAAGAATTAAATTATTAGTTTGTCTATTTTTTATAAATAAGATTATCAAATTATCATAAACCGATAAAGTTTTTCGATATCAAAAAATCATCAAAAAAATTACAATGATAGAAGAAATAGTTACTGAATATCCAACCGCCTATGATGCCATTGTAATAGGCACTGGAATTAGCGGCGGTTGGGCAGCTAAAGAACTTTGTGAAAATGGATTGAAGACTTTAGTTCTTGACAGGGGCCGTATGGTAAAGCACATAGAAGATTACCCTACTATGTACACAGATTCGTGGGATTTAAAATATCGTGGTGCGGTTTCAGATGATATAAAAGGTCAGACTAAAGACCACAGAAGTGGTTTTATAAATTCTTACAGCGGGCATTGGTTTGCAAATTATGAAAACCATCCATATAATGAAACTAAGCGTTTTGATTGGATTAGAGGTTACCATGTTGGTGGTCGCTCAATCATGTGGGGAAGACAATCTTACAGATGGAGTGATATGGATTTTGAAGCCAATAAAAAAGACGGCTATGGCATAGATTGGCCAATTCGCTATAAAGATATAGCACCGTGGTATGATAAAGTGGAGGAATTTATAGGGGTTTCTGGACAAAATCTTGGACTTGAACATTTACCTGATGGTAAACTTTCAGACCCTATGGATCTTAATTGTGTTGAAAAAGATTTACAGAAAACTCTAGAAGAAAAATTTGACGATAGCAGATTATTAACCATAGGAAGAGTAGCTAATAAAACTGGAAATGCTATGCATGAAGGGCGATCTAACTGTCAATTTAGAAACAGATGCGTTCGTGGATGTCCTTTTGGAGGTTATTTTAGTAGCAACTCATCTACTTTACCAGCCGCAGAAAGAACGGGAAACATGCATTTGCGTCCAAACTCTATTGCCTACGAAATTGTATATAATGAAAAAACAGGATTAGCTTCTGGTGTTAAAATTATTGATGCCGAAACACATGAAAAACTATTTTTTAAAGCATCTATTATTTTTAATTGTGCTTCAGCTATAGCATCGACAAGCATATTAATGCAATCAAAGTCTAAACGATTTCCAAATGGAATGGGGAACGATAGTGGCGAATTGGGTCATAACCTTATGGATCATCATTATGGTGTTGGAGCATCGGCAGAAGTTGAAGGTTTTGAAGATAAATATTATAAAGGCAGGCGTCCAAATGGCTTTTATATCCCTCGTTTTAAAAATCTTGGTGATAATAAAACAAAGGCTAAAGATTATGTTCGTGGTTTTGGTTATCAAGGTGGTGCTAGTAGAACAGGATGGAAGCGTGCCGTTGCAGAATTAAGCTTCGGAAAAGATTTAAAAGATGAACTTTTAAAACCAGGTCCATGGCAAATAGGTATGACTGGATTTGGTGAATGCCTACCTTATCATGAAAACAAAGTATCTTTAAATTATGATATTTTAGATAAATGGGGACTACCAACATTAGATATGGATGCTGAGTTTAAAGAGAATGAACTAAAAATGCAACAAGACATGATGAATCAGGCAGTTCTTATGCTAAAGGCTGCAGGGTATAAAAAAGTAAGAGGACGTATAGGCAAACCAATTCCTGGCGCTTGTATTCATGAAATGGGAACCGCTAGAATGGGGCATGATCCAAAAACTTCAGTTTTAAACAAACACAATCAAATACACACTGTGCCCAATGTGTATGTAACAGATGGCGCTTGTATGACGTCATCTGCTTGCCAAAACCCATCACTTACTTATATGGCTTTAACTGCCAGAGCAGCTCATCATGCAGCAGCCGAATTTAAAAAGAATAAAAAAAGCTAAGATTATGAATAGAAGAACCGCTTTAAAAAATTTAACCATGAGTTTGGGGTACACCGTTGCTGCACCAACCATTTTTAATATACTATCTTCTTGCACAGCTGAAGCTGAAACTTGGGTTCCATTATTTTTATCACCTGAAGAAAAACATATGGTAACACATTTAGTTGATATTATTCTGCCAGCTTCTGATACACCAGGGGCTTTAGACGTAAATGTGCCTCAATTTTTAGATTTAATGTATCATGATATTGAAAAGAAAGAAAATCAAGATATATTCAAGAAAGGCGCTTCTCTTTTTGCTGAAAAATTTAAATCTCAGTTTACTTCTGAAATTATTAAAGGAGATAAAAAACAATTTGAAACATTACTAACCTCTTATTTTAATATTTCTGATGAGGTTACAGAAACTATTTTAAAGGAACAAAGACTTCCTATTGAAAACGTAGCAAGTTCCCAAATGGAAAACTATGCCTTGTATAAGTTTCTGTTATCTGTAAAACAATATACATTATTTGGATACTTCACTTCTGAAAAAGTAGGCGAAGAGATATTAAATTACGACCCAATTCCAGGGATTTATAATGGCTGTATAACTGTTGAGGAAGCAACCACTAATGACAGAGTATGGTCTTTGTAAATAAATTTTGTAATAAATAATTTTAATGAGAGAATCTTATGACGCCATAGTAATTGGCACAGGTATATCTGGTGGCTGGGCTGCTAAAGAGCTTTGTGAAAATGGATTAAAAACCTTGGTTTTAGAACGAGGAAGAATGATAAAGCATATTCAAGATTATCCAACTGCACATCTAGACCCATGGGATATGGAATTGCGAAACAGTATTACTGTAGAAGATAACGCTCGACAACTTAAGCAAAGTAGAACTGGATATACCACAAAATTTGAAAGCAAACATTGGTTTGTAGACGATATAAAACATCCTTACAATGAAGCAAAACGATTTGACTGGATGCGTGGTTATCATGTTGGCGGAAGATCCATTACATGGGGCAGGCAAAGTTACAGATTAAGCAATTTAGATTTTGAAGCAAACAAAAAAGACGGTCATGGTGTAGATTGGCCTATTCGCTATAAAGATATTTCTCCGTGGTATGGTTATGTTGAAAGCTATATTGGAGTAAGTGGTGAAAATCTTGGATTACCTCAACTGCCAGATGGTGTTTTTGAACCTCCTATGGAATTAAATTGTGTTGAGGAACATTTAAAAGAACAACTCTCTAAAAATTATGATGACAGACTTTTAACGATAGGAAGGGTGGCACATATAAATAGTTCCAAAGTTTTTAATGGCAGAAGTAAGTGCCAATACCGATCTAGATGCAGAAGAGGCTGTCCTTTTGGCGCCTATTTTAGTAGTAATTCATCAACCTTACCCGCTGCAGAACTTACTGGAAATATGACTTTGAGACCCAATTCTATAGCACACGAAATTATTTATGATGCAAATTTAAAAGAAGCAACCGGTGTAAAAGTAATTGATACAGAAACTAAAGAAACTTTTGTTTTTAATGCTAAAATTATTTTTTGTTGTGCATCTTCAATGGCGTCAGCATCAATATTACTGCAATCTAAATCCGATCGTTTCCCAAATGGATTGGGCAATGACTCTGGAGAATTAGGGCACAACATTATGGATCATCACTTAGGCGCTGGTGCATCTGGTGAGTTTGATGGCTTTCATGATAAATATTACAAAGGCAGAAGACCTAACGGAATTTACATTCCAAGATTCAGAAATTTAGGTGATGAAAAAACTAAAAAGAATGAATTTTTAAGGGGTTATGGCTATCAAGGAGGTGCTGGAAGAGGTGCTATTTCAGAGCATGTAGCAGAACTTGCCTATGGTGCAGAATACAAAGAAAAAATATTAGAACCAGGTGAATGGCGTATGGGATTAGGTGGCTTTGGTGAATGTTTACCCAATCATGAAAATAAAATGACACTTGATTATAATAAACTAGACGATTGGGGCTTGCCAACAATAACTTTTGATGCTGAATGGAAAGAAAATGAATTAAAAATGCGTAAAGATATGATTCAACAAGCTGCTGAAATGTTGGAAAATGCTGGTTTTAGAGATATTAAAACCTTTAACAATTTAGCAGCTCCAGGTATAGGAATTCATGAAATGGGAACCGCTCGTATGGGAAGAAATCCAAAAACATCTGTTTTAAATGCGCATAACCAAATACATACTGTACCCAATGTTTATGTTACTGATGGCGCTTGTATGACTTCATCAGGTTGTCAAAATCCATCCCTAACTTATATGGCTTTAACAGCTAGAGCAGCAAACCATGCCGCTAAACAATTTAAGAATTCTTAGTTTATGAATAGAAGAGAAGTTTTAAAAGGATTAGGACTCACATTAGGCTATACAATAGCTGCACCATCAATTATGAGTTTGCTTCATAGCTGTAAAACAGAACCAAAAGTATGGATACCGCAATTTTTTACTAATACCGAAGGTATCGTTTTAACAAATTTGGTTGATTTAATTTTACCAAAAACAGAAAGTTCACCTGGAGCTTTGGAAGTAAATGTTCCTGAGTTCATAGATTTATTCGTTTTTAAGGTTTATGAAGATGAAGAAAAAATTAAGTTAAAAAAAGGTATGGAATCCATACTTGTAACTTTAAATATTATTGAAGATAATACATCTGTTATAAAAACGGAAAACTATGATAGTTTGCTCTCAAAATATTTAAGATCAAGTATAGAACAGCAAGAATTTTATAATGATATAGAAAATGAAGACAACGAAGATGCTATCATTTTTAAAACCCTTGAAAACATTAGAAATAACTCTGTTTGGGCATATAAAACCAGCAAACAGATTGGTAAAAACGTATTAGCTTACGATCCTGTTCCAGGAGAACAAATAGGTTGCGCTCCTTTGGAAGATCTTACTGATGGCAAAGCATGGTCTATATAATAAATTACAAAAAAACGATATGAAATATCTTATCTCTTTAATTTTTATTGCAACAATGGTGTCTTTCACTAGTTGTAAAGGAAAAGAAAAATCAAACAAAAAAAATACTCTTAAAATTACTGAAAATTGGCAATCTTTATTTAATGGAAAGGATTTAAATGATTGGGTTGTTAAAATAAAAGGGCATCCTGCAGGAGATAATTTTAATAATACCTTTGTTGTAGAAAATGGTATTATGAAAGTTGATTACGAAAAATACAAGGATACTTTTAACAATACTTTCGGACACATCTACTATAAAAAACCATTTTCAAATTATAAATTTAGAATGGATTATAGGTTTACAGGAAATCAATTAGCTGATGGTGCAACTTGGGCAAACAAAAATAGTGGAGTTATGATTCATTGTGAAGACCCTATGAAAATTGGTTTAAATCAAAATTTTCCGGTTTCAATTGAAGTTCAACTTTTAGGTGGTAATGGTACAGATGAGAGAACTACTGCAAATTTATGTACGCCAGGAACTAACGTAGAAATTGACAATAAATTAATAACAGAACACTGTATAAGTTCTACTTCTAAAACCTATCATGGTGAGGATTGGGTTCATTTAGAAATTGAAGTCCGCAACGATTCTATTATAAAACATTTTATTAATGGTGAAGAAGTAATGCGTTACTATAAACCGCAATTTGGCGGAGGAAACATAAGTTATAATTTAGATTATTGGAAATCTAAATCAGGTCAACCGCTTAAATCTGGCTATATTTCTCTTCAAAGTGAAAGCCATCCAGTAGAATTTAAAAATATTGAGATTTTGGAATTATAGCCAGAATCTCGTTCTTTTTTATTTTCAGTTTGTAAGTTAACCCATCCTATTTCAATAATTAATTATGAATAGCATAAAATTTGCTTTACTCTTTTGTTTTATCTTTTTAACAAACCACTTAGTATTATCCCAAGTAACAATATCTGGTACATTAAAAGATTTTAAAGGTCTTCCAATTGAAAATGCAACTATTGTATTAGAACCTACAAATCAAATTTCAACATCAAAAAAGAATGGTGAATTTATATTTAATAATATCGCTTTATCCAAATATAAAATATCCATTATTCTAATTGGATATGCAACCATAGAAGATAATATTGAAGTGAAAACCACAAATTTGGAACTTTCATATACTTTAGAGCCAGATTTACTAAACCTTCAAACCGTTGTTGTTACTGGAACCTTCGACCCAAGAAAATCACTTGTTTCAAGCACATCCGTCAGTACTTTAAATTCGAAAGATATCCAAACCGTTGTTCCCAGAGGTACAGCTAACTTATTACAAGATATCCCAGGAACATTTGTAGATGCTTCTGCTGGTGAAGTCTTTACAAGAGTTTACACACGTGGTGTCTCAGCTACTGCTGAAGATGATATGGGTTGGTATTATGTTTCGCTTCAGGAAGACGGCTTACCTGTTAGCTTAGTTCAACATTCTTATTATGCCCCAGATTTATTTCACCGTGCAGACCTAACAACAAAAAGTGTTGAGGCTGTAAAAGGCGGTAGTTCATCTATAACAGCTTTAAATGCTCCTGGTGGTATTTACAATTTTATCTCTAATGGTGTTCAACAAAAAATTGGCGGTGAATTTCAAGTCTCAAAAGGTTTTCAAGGTAACAATAACTCTCTAGAAAGACTGGACGGTGTATTAAGTGGCTCCTTAGGAAATGATTGGTATTTCAATATTGGTGGTCACTACAGACGAGATGATGGTGCTCGGGATATGGATTTTGAATTTAGTAAAGGTGGACAATTAAAATTCAATCTTATAAAAAAAACTGACAAGGGCTCTTTTAAGTTTTATGGGAAATTTTTAAATGATTTCACCAACCGTTATACTGGTGTTGCTGCTACAAATTGGGACAACCCAACGCCAGCATTTGGACAAAATTTTAAAACTACATCGTTATTAATGCCTTCATTTAATGGTAATATTCCAGATGGCAGAAACTTAAGTACAACAAATAGTTTTAATCCATCCAAAGGTGTTTATGCTGAAGACTTAGCCTTCGGATTAGATTTTCAACAAAATTTAGGCAACCAATTAACCTTAAAAAACAATTTTAAATTTTCTACTAAAAGTGCTAATTGGCAAACCTCTATAAGTAACGCTTTTGTATCACTTAACAATCCGTTAGCCTATTTTATTAGTGGTGCAGATTTCCCTATTGGGCAAATTGTTTTCAAAGACACACAGAATGGAAATGAAATTGCTAGACTTGATAACAGTGGTATTTTAGCTGGTCAGTCTATTCAATATTTATCAGATGCAAGATTACCAAATGATGCTATTATGGGCACATCGGCATGGTATAAAGACATTACTGCTGATGAATGGATGAATCAATTCACGCTCCAAAAGAAATGGGAAAATCATGATTTTTCAACTGGCTTTGCGGCAGGTTATTCTAATACATCACATTTTACTCAAGGTAGTTTTGCATTTGCAACGTATGAGCCTAATCCTAGAATGCTAGAAGTTACTTTGGAAAACCCAACCCAACCCATAATTTCATTATCTGATGAAAACGGATTAAGTAATTATGGTGGTTTATTCTTTGTTAATTCTGAAGCTAAAGTGAGCCAAATTGCAACCTTTGTAAATGATCGATGGAAAATTGCAGATAATATACATTTAGATTTAGGAGTGCGTTTTGAAAATATTGCTCACAATGGAAGCAAAGATAGATTTGCTCCTGCATCAAACTCTGGAGGATTAGATGGCGATAATAATACCGCATATGACAATGGTATTTTGATACCTACAGGCGAAAAAGACAATTTTAAATTCAATTATACATACCTCTCCTATTCTGCTGGAATAAATTATAGATTCAATACTAATATCGCTGCCTTTGGACGTTTTTCTAATGGGAATAAAGCACCTGAACTCAATTATTATTTCAATAATTTTTCAAACGTTCCTATTAATGGAAAAGGTGAAATTCAAAATATTATTCAAGCAGAATTGGGTATAAAACTTAAATCGAAGTATATTTCATTTACAGGCACTGCATTTTGGAGTGAGCTCAAAAATATAGGCACTTCTAATTTTGAATTTGATAGTGATACCAATAGCGTTTTTTACACCCCAATTTTATTCAATAACTCAAGAACCATAGGCTTTGAATGGGAAAGTGTTTTTACACCTATAAATCATTTAGCATTCAAATTTAATGGTGTTTTACAAAACCCAAAAGCTGAGAAATGGCAAGTTTATGATGCTGGTGGAACGGTAGACACTAGTGATGACTCTATTCAATATTTTTCGGGTAATACTCTGGCATTTAATCCAAAACTTTTATTTAATTTAAGTGCTATTTATCAAAAAAATAAGTTTTCATCTTTCTTAAAATGGAAATATTTGGGCAAAAGAGAAGGTAATGTTTCTAACGGATTTCAATTAAATACTTATAGTATTTTTGACGCTGGTGTTGGCTATAAAATTAATGAGAAATGGTCTGTAGACATTTTGGTTACTAACTTATTTAACTCTGAAGGTTTAGCTAACTTTTTTGGACCTAATAATTTTGGAGCAAGCGCAAACAATGCAACTCCTGAGTTTATACAATCAAATCCTGATGCAAGTTTTGTAGTAGTGCCTGTTTTACAAAGAGGTTCTTTATTAAAACTTAATTATAAATTCTAATTGGAAATGTTTCAATTATTTGTATATAAACTATTTCTTTTTCGCATTCAGTGAGCGAAAAATATTATTTAATCTAGTCTTTATTTACTTTCTTCTTTTTTCAATTCCTCGAGAGTCCAATACCCCTCTCTATCTTTTGTTTTATTTCTAGCATTTCTAACTTCATGCCTACTTACTAAACTTGTATCATTTAATGCCCTAACATAGCTAAGTACATCTGCAATATAATTATCGCTATTATCTTTTAAAGGCAACATGATACCGTACTCTTTCCCTTCAATAGGCCCAATAAGTCCATTCAATATTATTTTACTTAAAGTTTGTTTATCACCAGTCACTCTAGCACTACCCATTAATGATGGCGCAATAAGATGACCCTCATCAGTTTTAGCGCCTTTCAAATCTATACCATGGCATGTTACGCATAATTGACTATATGTATCATAACCGTTTAGAATTCTTTTTTTATCACTTAATGACCTTGAAGATAACCATTCTATTAATTGTGCTCGTTTAGAATCATCCTTCTTTAAACTTTCGGTTACAGAATGCGCAATTATTTCATTTTCATTATATTTTTCTCCAATGAAATTAAGTATTTCTGTTGCTTTTTTGTCTTTACTGTATCGTAAACTTAATGCTAATTGATTAATTACTTCAATATTATTACTTTTAGATAGTACATCTAATAAAGGCAAGATAGAAGGATATCCAGATTTCAATAATGGATCACTCAATCTAATGGCCATAACTTGCACACGTGGGTCTTCATCTTTTAATTTTTCAATGATTAAATCATTACTTAAAGATGCTAAGCCCTCTAAAGTCCAAAGTGCATGAATTCTTTCTAACCCTAGATCTTTATCTCCACTGAATATAGACGAATTGTCTCTAGCAATAGCCTCTAATTTTTTTACTACAGATTTATCATCTTTTAGTATAATTAATTTTTGAGCAGTATTACGATACCAACCATTTGGGTGCCCTAAATATTTTATTAATTCCGAAGCCGATTTCCCAAGTAAATTTGGTCGTTTATCTGGTTCTATATCTTCATGTACAATTCTGTAAATTCTACCTTTACCTATATTTTTATCTAGCCCTTTTCTCATAATAACTGGACGTATTGTACTTCCTTCTTTTGTCCAATTACTTTCTTGAATAATACCACGATACATATCTACTATATACAATGCTCCATCTGGACCAGTTTTAGCTTGAATGGGCCTAAAATTTAAATCGGTTGAAGCCATAAATTCTGCTTTATCATAGGCATTATAAAGTACTTTTTTACCGTTTTCATTTTTTACCTTTGCTCTTCGAATAAGTCTTCCAACAGGTTCAGGTATAAATAAATCGCCATACATTGATGGAGGTAATTTATGCCCTCTAAAAATTTCTTGACCAGCAACTCCAGTAAAATGGTTAAGCGTACCATCCTCTCGCAATCGTTTTGCACCTCCTTGTATGTCTGGTGTTCCAACAACAGGCCATGGTTCTATGAACCCCTCTGCCAATCTACCAGGAGGATCGTATGCTCCATAAACAGCTGGATGTTGAAATCCGTAAGCAGGATTTTCTTGTCCAGCTCCAGAGTAATACATAACACCCATATCATCTTGAGTTAAGCCCCATTGACCTTGTGACATATTCTCAAGTGTATCTACGATGACTTCATTTTTTTTGAATTTAAATCTTGCAGGATTATACGTTGTATACACCCAGTTATCTAAATTCCAAATTAACCCACTTTGTTGATGCTCTAAATTTCCTCCACGACGATTTTCATTATGATAAACACGCTCTTTTTTATCGGCAATGCCATCATTATTGGTGTCTTCATAGCTCCATAAATCGTATGAAAAGGTCTCGTTTACAATTAATTTATTTTCAAGAGGTAGTATCATTCTTGGCAATAATAGACTATCTATAAACACCGTACTTTTATCCATTTTCCCGTCACCGTCTGTATCTTCCAACAATTTAATTTTACTAATGGATTGATTTGTGCCACTACCATTTACATCTTGCATATAAGTATTCATTTCTGCCACATACATTCTACCATCACCATCCCAAGCTATGGTCACAGGTTCATCTATCATCGGTTCACTTGCGACCAATTCTACTTTATATCCTTCAGGCAAATAAAATGTTTTCATACTTTCTTCTGGTGAAAGAAAATTTGAAGGTGCATCTTTTAAAATCTCTTGTTTTTCGTAAATCTTATCGACATATTGTTTTTCTTTACAAGAAAAAACAAATAGAAGTGTAAGTAAATTTAATGCTAGCAATACTTTTTTCATTATTATTTTTTTAAGCTAAAATATGAACAAGCATACATACCTTTCATAAATTATGACGCATTTGTTATAAACCATCATTCATATTTAAAAAAATGCTCCTTGATTTTCATACTAGGAGCATCTCATTTATTTTAAAAATGATGTTTGTAGTTTTTATAAGAATCTCACTCTACAATAAATTTGCCTTTCATTATTGCATAATGTCCTGGGAAACTACATAAAAAATCATATGTTCCAGGTTCTGGAGCATCAAACTCTATAGTTGCTGTTTCTCCTGCTCCTATTAGTTTAGTATGCGCTATTACATCTGTTGTACCTTCGGGTATATACTCATTTTTAGAAAACGCTGAAGCTTTATTTCCAAAACTAGATACACTAACTCCTTGCTTTAATAGAACAAAATTATGCCCCATTACGTTTTTATCCATTTTACCAATATGCTTCAATGTTATTTTAACTTTTTTACCAGACTTAACCTTAATTTCAGACTTATTAAACTTCATTAAATCATTACCAGTTATAACAACATCATTTTCATTTACATCTTCTTTTTGAGTGGTGTCTGTTTTTTTTTCATAAGTAAAACCTTCCTTCTTTTTTTCTTCTTTACCTCCACAACCAATTAACACGAAACAAGAAAAAATTGCTCCTAATACATGCATTACTGTTTTCATTTCCATTATTTTAATTTAAAATACTTTGCTTTGAGTTTTCTATTTGACTTTTCTATCTGAATTATAATAAGTTCATTAAAGATAGGCATATAAACTAATAAAATAGTACAATATTTTTCAGTGAAAAATATTGTACTATTAAAAATACGAATACTTGTTTTTTTTAACTTGAGTGAAGTTTAAAAGCATGTTGCGATTATATTATAAAATATAATCTGTACTAATAAAGTTGGATGTTTTTTGCTCAAGCAATTCCGTTAAAATAGCGTTATTGTATTCGTTATCTTTTGAAGCTACAAACGTTCTTATTGAAAACGAACGTAATGCATCATGAACACTTAAAGTGCCATATGCTGAATCTTTTCGTCCTGTGAATGGATAAACATCTGGCCCTCGTTGACATGAGCTATTCAAGTTAACACGACAAACCAAGTTTACTAAAGTATCAATTAACGGTGAAAGCGTATGAATATTTTTTCCGAAAAGGCTTACTTGTTGTCCGTAATTAGATTCTGCCATATCGTCTAAAGGCTCTTCAATATCCGAGAATGAAACTACTGGTATTACTGGTCCAAATTGTTCTTCTTTAAACACGCGCATATCTTTAGAAACAGGATATAAAACTGCAGGAAAAATAAAGTTCTCGCTAGTTTCACCACCTTTTTTATTTAAAATTTTTGCTCCTTTATCTAGTGCATCATCAATTAATTCTTTAATATATGCTGGCTTATCTTCTTCTGGAAGTGGTGTTAATTTAGCATCATCTTCCCATGGGTTTCCAAATTTAAGTTGATCTACTTTGTAAGCAAATCGTCTATTAAATTCTTCAATAACAGATTCGTGAACATATAACACTTTAAGTGCAGTACAGCGTTGCCCATTAAAAGACAAAGTACCTGCTATACATTCATCTACCGCTAAATCTAAATCGGCATCGGGCAATACTATGGCTGGATTTTTAGCCTCTAAACCTAAAACCATACGCAATCTATTTCCTTTTGGGTGTTGCGATTGTAAGGCATTAGCAGATTTACTATTTCCAATTAAAGCTAACACATCTATTTTACCAGATTTCATAATTGGTGTAGCCAGAACACGACCGCGACCAAAAACAATATTAACTACACCTTCTGGAAAACTACTTTGAAAGGCTTCCAGTAATGGAGCTATAAGTAAAACACCATGTTTTGCTGGTTTAAAAATAACAGGATTACCCATTATTAATGCAGGAATTAATAGCGTAAAAGTTTCATTTAAAGGATAATTATATGGCCCTAAACACAACACAACACCCAATGGTCCACGACGAATATGAGCATAAACTCCCGAGTTCTTTTCAAATTTAGCTGAATCTCTATCTATTTGCTTGTAAGCTTCAATGGTATCATAAATATAATCCACCGTTCTATCAAATTCTTTTTCAGAATCTGGTAAGTTCTTTCCAATCTCCCACATCAAAAGTTTTACAACTTCTTCTCGTTTGGTTTTCATTTGTTCAACAAAAGTTTCCATACAGGCAATTCTATCAGCTACCTTCATCGTTGGCCATAAGCCTTTTCCATTATCGTAAGCACCTGTAGCAGAATTTAACACTTCTATGGCTTCTTTTTCTCCAAGCTGAGGAATGGTTCCTAGAAGTGTCTTTTTATATTCTAATGTAGATGATATGGTTGAATAAACTTCAGCTGTATCACCTTCCCAATTTTTCAATTCGCCATTTACCAAATACGTTTTTTGATGTAAAAGTGAATTTATTTTGTATACTTCTGGAATGTCTTGAAACTTTGTATTCATGGTTAAAAATGTATTTTTATTTTGAGCTAAAAATAGTTATAAAACTATCCTGCAATATACGTCTATAACAAAAAATATTATAAACTTAATATTAGAATTACATAGAATTAAAACGCAATCGTTTTCGTTAAAAAGATGAAAAAAAAAAGAGCTTAGTTAAACTAAGAATTCGAATAAGTCTGGTTTATCATTTAAGTAATCGCCATAAAATTTATGTGTTTTCATTCTAGTTATTAGAGGCTCTAAATCGGATGAAGACTTTAACTGAATTCCAACCACAGCAGACCCATTTTCTCGATTAGTTTTCTTAGCATATTGAAAATATGTAATATCGTCATTAGCCCCTAAAATATCTACCACAAATTCTTTTAAAGCTCCAGCACGTTGTGGAAATTTTACTATAAAATAATGCTTTAAGTTAGCATAAAGTAACGCGCGTTCTTTTATTTCGGCAGTTCGAGTAATATCATTATTACTACCACTAATAATGCAAACAACATTTTTCCCTTTAATATCCTCTGAATAGAAATCTAAAGCCGAAATACATAAAGCTCCAGCAGGCTCAACAACAATAGCATCTTTATTATAAAGCTCTAAAATAGTTTCGCAAACCTTACCTTCTGGAACAGTTATCATATCATGAAGGTTTTCTTTACAGATGGCAAATGTTAAATCACCTACACGTTTTACAGCTGCACCATCAATAAACTTTTCAATATGTTTTAGAGTCGTGTTTTTATTATTTTTAATTGAGGTAGCCATAGAAGGCGCACCTTCTGGTTCAACACCAATAATTTTGGTGTTTGGAGATAACTGCTTAAAAACCGTTGATAATCCGGCAGCTAATCCGCCACCACCAACAGCTAAAAAAACATAGTCAATATTTACATCGGTCTGTTCTAAAATCTCTAAGCCTATTGTAGCCTGACCTTCAATAACTTTTTCGTCATTAAATGGATGAATAAAGGTTTTTCCTAACTCATCACATTCAACTGTAGCAGCATGATATGCATCATCGAACGTATCGCCTTCTAGTTTGATATTTATATAATCGCCACCAAACATTTTAACTTGTTCAACCTTTTGATTTGGTGTTGGAGCAGGCATATAAATAGTGCCTTTTATTTTTAATAATTTACATGATAAGGCAACACCTTGCGCATGATTTCCAGCACTTGCACAAACCACACCTTTTTGAGCTTCTTCTGGGGTTAAAGAACTTATTTTATTATATGCACCGCGTATTTTATAGGAGCGAACTTGTTGCAAATCTTCTCTTTTTAAAAGAATGTTTGCTTTATAAAACTCAGAGTAACGGAAACTAGCATGTAAAGACGTAACTGCCGATACTTTTTTAATAGTATCGGCAGCCGCTTTAATGTTATTAAGACTAGGAAAATATGTTTGCTTTTCCTTATTCATTATTTATTTTATATTTATGTGGCTTCGACTACGCTCAGCCACCAAAACGACTACGCTCAGCCACTAAAAAATTACCATTAGCCATCGAAACTAAATATACTCAATTATCAAAGTCTAACTGAATAAACAGTCTAACAACTTTATTACCAAAAACTAGTTGGTAGCAGAGCAAAGTCGAAGCTAAACTATTGGCTTCATAGCCGTCATAGATGCTCTTAAAAATGTTCCTACTTTCTCAACAGGATGGTTTCTTAGAGTTGCATTTATTTCGATTAATTTAGCATTATCAATACCAGCACCATTATCTTTTGCGTAGGCTTTACCAATAACATCCGTATCAATTTTCTTCATGAAATCTGCTAATAATGGTTTACAAGCATGATCAAACAGATAACAACCGTATTCTGCTGTATCAGATATTACGCTATTCATTTCGTATAGCTTCTTTCTTGCAATAGTGTTTGCTATTAACGGTGTTTCATGTAACGATTCGTAGTATGCTGAAGCGTCAATAATTCCAGAATCTGTCATTGCTTCAAAAGCTAACTCAACGCCTGCTCTTACCATTGCCACCATTAATACGCCATTATCGTAATACTCTTGCTCGGTAATTTCAACATCACCTGCTGGCGTTTTTTCAAAGGCTGTTTCAGCAGTTGCTGCTCTCCATCCTAATAAATCTTTATCATCATTTGCCCAATCTGCCATCATACCACTAGAAAAATTTCCTTCAATAATGTCATCCATATGCTTTTGAAATAACGGACGCATAATATCTTTCAATTCTTCTGAAAGCTCAAAGGCTTTAATTTTTGCTGGATTAGAAAGACGATCCATCATATGCGTAATTCCGCCATATTTAAGACCTTCAGTAATTGTTTCCCATCCGTATTGAATCAATTTTGAAGCATAACCAGGATCAATACCTTTTTCAACCATTTTATCAAAACAAAGAATAGAACCTGTTTGAAGTAAACCACAAAGTATGGTTTGCTCACCCATTAAATCAGATTTCACCTCAGCAATAAAAGACGATGCTAAAACACCTGCTCTATCACCACCAGTTGCTGCTGCATAAGCTTTTGCTTGCGCCCAACCTTTCCCTTCTGGATCGTTTTCTTCGTGTACTGCGATTAATGTTGGTACACCAAAACCTCTTTTATATTCTTCTCTTACTTCTGTACCTGGGCATTTAGGCGCTACCATTATTACAGTTAAATCTTCACGAACTTGAGTGCCTTCTTCAACGATATTAAAACCGTGCGAGTATGATAACGTTGCGCCTTTTTTCATTAAAGGCATTACCGCTTTCACGACGCTTGTATGTTGCTTATCTGGAGTTAGGTTTAACACTAAATCTGCTGTTGGAATTAATTCTTGATACGTTCCAACTGTAAATCCATTTTCTGATGCATTTAAAAAAGATTGACGTTTTTCAGCAATTGCAGCATCGCGTAATGCATAAGAAATATCTAAACCAGAATCTCTCATATTTAATCCTTGATTTAAACCTTGCGCGCCACATCCCACTACAACAATTTTCTTACCTTTTAAAGCATTTACACCATCTTCAAATTCTGAAGAATCCATAAATCTACACTTCGATAATTGATTTAGTTTGTCTCTTAACGATAACGTGTTAAAATAATTTCCCATTTTTAATTTTAGTTATTATTGATTATTGAATGCTTGAAGCATTTCTGTTACTTTCATTTCATCTTTAGTTACTGCAATGCGCCCTGAACGTACAAACTGCATAATTCCGAAAACATTTAAATCTCGTCTTAAAGATTCAATTTCGTTTCTTCTGCCCGATTTTTCAAGTACAAAAAACTCTCTGTTTACCGTTACAATTCTTGCGTAACTTTCTTTAATAATGTTCTGAATTTGTGGCTCGTTAAATAACAAATCAGATTTAATTTTAAACATACAGGACTCGGTAAAAATGGTTTCGTCTTCTGTGTGATAATATGCTCTAATAGTTTCTACCTGTTTTTCAATTTGCCTAACAATTTTTATAGCCTGTTCTTCAGTAATATTTACAACTATTACAAAACGATTAACACCATCAATTTCTGATTGTGATGTCGTTAAACTTTCTATGTTGATGTGCCTACGCTGAAAAATGGCAGATATACGATTTAGTAAACCGATATTGTTTTCGGTATATATTGAAATCGTAAATGTTTTTATGTCTCCGTTCATTCTTTAAAAGATAAAAGATAAAAGATAAAAGAGGTAAAGACTTTATATCATCTTATTGAATTACTTACTACTCTTTATACAATCTCTTGTTTTTATTTCTATATTCTTTTGTATGTTTTCCTTAATTCTTAAGTTAACTTAATCTAATATCTGACACCGAAGCTCCTGAAGGAATCATTGGGAATACATTGTCTTCTTTCTCTACCATAACCTCTAAGAAATAAGACTCTTTTGAAGCCATCATTTCTTTTACGGCTTCTGCTAATTCTTCGCGCTTTGTAACTTTTTTGGCTTTAATGTAATAACCTTCAGCTATAGCTACAAAATTTGGATTTGTCATTTCCGTAGACGCATAACGCTTATCGAAAAATAACTGTTGCCATTGGCGAACCATACCTAAAAACTCATTATTTAAAACTACAATTTTAACAGCAGCTTTTTGCTGAAAAATAGTGCCTAATTCCTGAATATTCATTTGGTAACCACCATCACCTATAATTGCTACGACCTCACGATCTGGCGCCGCCATTTTTGCTCCAATAGCTGCTGGAAGTGCAAACCCCATTGTGCCTAAACCACCAGAAGTGATGTTACTTTTTGTGACATTGAAATCGGCATATCGACATGCAATCATTTGATGTTGACCAACATCAGACACAATTGCTGCATTACCTTTACTCTCAATGTTTATTTGTTTTAAGACCTCGCCCATAGTCAATCCTTCTTTTTCAGGATGAATATCGCCTTTAATTACTTTTTCAAATTCAATGGCATATAAATCTTTAAATTCTTGTAACCATGAGTCGTGTGTGTTTTTATTTAAAGCCTCAAATAATAACGCTAAACTTTCTTTAGAGTTTCCTAAAACGGCAACATCTGTTTTTACATTTTTATCAATTTCCGCAGGGTCAATATCAAAATGAATAATTTTTGCTTGTTTAGCATACGTATCTAAACTCCCAGTAACACGGTCATCAAAACGCATTCCAATAGCAATTAAAACATCACATTCGTTGGTTAATTTATTTGGCGCATAATTTCCGTGCATACCAACCATACCTATATTTAATGGATGTGATGTTGGTAATGCTGAAGCTCCTAAAATAGTCCAAGCAGCAGGAATTCCCGCTTTTTCAATAACTGCTTTAAGTTCATCTTCAGCTTGACCTAAAATAACGCCTTGCCCCCAAACAATCATTGGTTTTTTTGCATTATTAATCAATTCAGCAGCTGCAATTATGCTATTTGGATCTGTTTTTGGAATCGGGTTATAACTTCTTACTCCCTTACATTTTTCATATTTGAAATCTAATTCAGAAACTTGAGCATCTTTTGTGATATCGACTAAAACTGGCCCTGGTCTTCCACTTTTAGCAATGTAGAATGCTTTAGCTAATGCTCCTGGAATATCTTCTGCTTTGGTAACCTGACAATTCCATTTAGTAACTGGCGTAGAAATACCAACAATATCTGTTTCTTGAAAGGCATCACTTCCCAATAAATGTGAAAATACTTGACCGGTTATACAAACTAAAGGTGTAGAATCTATCTGAGCATCTGCAATTCCTGTTATTAAATTAGTTGCACCAGGCCCTGAAGTTGCCATAGCTACTCCTACCTTTCCAGATATACGTGCATAGCCTTGAGCAGCATGTGCTGCGCCTTGTTCGTGACGTGTTAATACGTGATGAATTTCACCTTGAAATTTGAATAATTCATCATAAACAGGCATGATAGCTCCTCCTGGATATCCATATAGAATATCTACCCCTTCTGCTATCAAACTTCTTACAACAGCTTCACTACCTGTAATACGGATTGTTTTTTCAGCCACTTCTTTTTTATCAATAATTGTTTGTGTTTTCATAGTTCACAAATTAATTATGCGTCTGTAACACAGCCTTTTGAAGCCGATGCTACCAATTTTGCATATTTATATAATATTCCCTTTTTATGTTTTAATGGTGGTTGAACCCATTGTGCTTTTCTTTTTGCTAATTCTTCATCAGAAAGTAATACATTAATGGAATTATCTTCTGCACTAATTCTAATTTTATCACCCGTTTTTAACAAACCAATCGTTCCACCTTCTTGTGCCTCTGGCGTTATATGCCCCACAACAAAACCGTGTGTTCCACCAGAAAAACGACCATCAGTAATTAAAGCAACCGATTTTCCTAAGCCTGCTCCCATAATTAACGAGGTTGGTTTTAACATTTCTGGCATTCCTGGGCCACCTTTCGGCCCGACATAACGAATGACGACAACATCACCTTTTTCAACTTCACCGTTTGAAATTCCTGTATTTGCAGCTTGTTCTCCGTCATAAACCACCGCTTTTCCTTCAAATAATAGGCCTTCATTTCCTGATATTTTTGCAACAGCACCTTCCGTTGCTAAGTTTCCATAAAGAATCTGTAAATTCCCTGAAGATTTTAAAGCCTTATCTTTTGGATAAATAACATCTTGATCATTTTCAAACTTGAGTGCTTCAACATCTTTCAAGTTTTCAGCTAATGTTTTTCCTGTTACCGTTAAACAATCGCCGTGTAGATAGCCATTCTCTAAAAGGTACTTCATGACTGCTGGTGTTCCTCCAATACCATGAACATCTTCCATTAAATATTTTCCACTAGGTTTTAAATCAGCAATTAAAGGTGTTCTGTCACTAACACGCTGAAAGTCTTCTAATGTAAAATCAATATCTGCTGCATGTGCAATTGCTAAAAAGTGCAACACAGCATTTGTAGAGCCTCCTAATGCATTTACTAACGCTATCGCATTCTCAATAGATTTTTTAGAAATAATATCTAATGGTTTTAAGTCTAACTCTAATAAGTTTTTAATTGCAATAGCGGTTCTTTCGCTTTCTGATAATTTATTAGGATTTTCTGCAGGAATAGAAGAGTTATATGGCAATGCAAATCCCATACATTCTATAGCAGAAGCCATCGTATTTGCAGTATACATCCCGCCACAAGCTCCTGCTCCTGGAATGGCACTTTTTATAATTTCTATATATTCTTCTTCATCAATTTCACCAGCCACTTTTTGACCTAAAGCTTCGAAAGCTGAAACAATGTTTAATTTTCTTCCCTTGTATTTCCCTGATGCTATAGTACCACCATACATCATTATTGAAGGTCGATTTAAACGCAACATGGCAATAACTGCTCCAGGCATGTTTTTATCACAACCAACCACCGAAATAAGCGCGTCATAACTTTGCGCATTCATAACGGTTTCAATAGAATCTGCAATAATATCTCTTGAAGCTAATGAATAATTCATACCAGAAGTACCCATAGAAATACCATCACTTACACCAATAGTATTAAATCCTAAACCAACTAAACCAGCTATTTTACACTCAATTTTTACCTCAGCAGCTAATCCATTTAAGTGCATATTACAAGGGTTTCCATCGTAACCAGTACTAGCTATACCTACTTGGGCTTTATGCATATCTTCATCAGATAAACCTACAGCGTATAACATGGCTTGTGATGCTGGTTGAGATTCATCCTGTGTTAACCTTCTACTATGTTTATTAAGTTCTTTCATATATGTTGCAAAAAATTTCGCTTACTCCAAAAAGTGATAATTAATTTATAATCTTTTAAGATTTTTAATATAAATAATTCAAAATAAGCTTCGAAATTACTTTATTAGGTTTTTATTTATAGTTTTCATTGGTTTTATCAGTTAAACTCATCGCTTAAAAAAACAATCTAAATAACTGTTTTATAGCTATTTAACTACTTATTTTTATGATGTTCAAAAAACGAAAAAATATGCATAAAAAAAGCCTTCCGTTTTGGGAAGGCTAATAAAATTTATTTCAGCTTTTATATACGATTCCCTAGTCTTGTGAAATAATCACAATGACAATAATAGAAACGATATTTAAAATTTGTTTTTTCATTTAACTTCAACAAATATTCACAAATAAAATTTAATCTCCAATTTATTAGTAAAAAAAAAGAAAAGTGATTTTTGTTTCTCTTTATTTTTTTACTTTTGCATCACAAATAACAGAGGACAGATTTGACTGATTGCAACCTCAAAAAAAAATGCTAAAGGCAGTGCAAACTTCCTTCGATTTTTATCGTCAAATCTTGCCCAAAATATAATTATATGGCATATTTATTCACTTCGGAAAGTGTTTCTGAAGGACATCCAGACAAAGTAGCAGATCAAATAAGCGATGCTTTAATTGATAATTTTTTAGCTTTTGATTCTGAAAGTAAAGTAGCTTGTGAAACCTTAGTTACAACAGGACAAGTTGTACTTGCTGGAGAGGTAAAATCGAATACGTATTTAGATGTTCAAAAGATAGCTAGAGATACCATTAATAAAATTGGTTATACTAAAGGCGAATATATGTTTGACGGAAATTCTTGTGGCGTGCTCTCTGCAATTCATGAACAGTCTGAGGACATAAACCAAGGTGTTGATCGCGGCAGTAAAGAAGAACAAGGCGCAGGAGACCAAGGTATGATGTTTGGCTATGCTACCAATGAAACTGAAAACTTTATGCCATTGGCTTTAGATTTATCACATAGAATTCTAAAAGAGCTTGCTGACCTGCGTAGAGAAAATACAGCTATTAAGTATTTAAGACCTGATAGTAAAAGTCAAGTAACCATTGAATATAGCGATGATAACATTCCTCAGCGTATTGATGCCATTGTTGTTTCTACGCAACATGACAATTTTGAAGAAGATGACACTATGCTTGCTAAAATTAGAAAAGATATAGTTGATATTTTAATACCACGAGTTGTTGCAAAACTTCCTGAAAACATTCAAAAATTATTTAATGATGACATCAAGTATCACATTAATCCAACAGGTAAATTTGTAATTGGTGGTCCACACGGCGATACTGGCTTAACAGGAAGAAAGATTATTGTTGATACTTATGGTGGAAAAGGAGCGCACGGAGGTGGTGCTTTTTCTGGGAAAGACCCAAGTAAAGTTGATAGAAGTGCTGCATACGCAACGCGCCATATTGCCAAAAATTTAGTAGCGGCTGGTGTTGCTGATGAAGTTTTAGTACAAGTAAGTTATGCGATAGGCGTTGTTGAGCCTATGGGAATTTTTATTGACACATATGGTACTTGTCCTTTCAATATGACCGACGGTGAAATTGCTGAAAAAGTATCTAAAATATTTGATATGCGACCATTTGCCATTGAAGAACGTTTAAAATTGCGCTCGCCAATGTATACTGAAACTGCTGCTTACGGACATATGGGGCGCAATAATGAAACTGTCACAAAATCATTTTCGCAACCTAATGGTGAAACGATTACACTTGATGTAGAATTGTTTACTTGGGAGAAACTAGATTTTGTTGATGCTGTTAAAAAAGAATTTAGTTTATAAAAACTACCCTTTAATAAAATCAAAAAAGACTACTATAAAGTAGTCTTTTTTGATTTAAAAATTGTTTCAAATCAATTGAATCACTCCTCGCAGATGACTCCCAAAATCCATAAATAATCAGCACGATTTTCTACAAAGTCTCTATCAGAAATATCTATAATTTGTACATTAAAGTCTGTTTGAGTTTTTAAAAACTCCAAATAACCTGTATTAATTTTTTCTAAATAGTCGTTTTCAATATTCTGCTCATAATCGCGCCCACGTTTTTTAATATTTTCCTGTAAACGTGCTGTGTTTTGATATAAATACACATATAATTCAGGCTTTTTCAAATCTTTATACATCAAATGAAAAAGCTTTCTGTATAGTTTAAACTCGTCTTCAGCTAATGTAATTTTTGAGAATATGAGTGATTTAAACACATCATAATCACTCACAATAAAATCTTTAAACAAATCCAGTTGCGATAAATCATCTGAAATTTGTTGATACCGATCTGCCAAGAAAGACATTTCTAAAGGAAATGCATACCGCGAACCATCTTCATAAAACTTTGGTAAAAACGGATTGTCTTTAAAGCGTTCTAAAATAAGCTTTGCATTAAAATCGTGAGCAATTTTGGTCGCTAAACTGGTTTTACCTGCACCAATATTACCTTCTATAGCAATGTAATTGTATTTTGAAAAACCATACTGCTTACTTGGGTTTTTTAACCAAATTTTTATAGGCTCTAAAACAGATTCATCTTCACATTCATACAATAAAACTGATACTTCTTTATTCAGTTTTGGATGCTTTATTTTAGATGCTACATCGTTAAGTGGCAGTAAAACAAACTTGCGTTTTACCATTTCAAGGTGTGGCACTTGAAGCGTTTTAGTATCTATAATGCTATCTTCTACAAAAACAATATCCAAATCTATAGTTCTAGCTTCATAAGTATTGACTTTAGTTCGAGTACGCCCTAAAGTGGTTTCAATTTCTAGTAAATTATCAAGCACATTTTGCGGCTCTAAATAACTTTCTAAAACCAAGCAACAGTTTAAAAAATCATCACTTTCAAAACCCAAAGCTGGCGACTTGTAAACTTTTGAAATCAGTTTGATGTTTCCAATACGCACGTGTATTAAATCAACAGCATTTTGAAGATTTTTAAGTTTATCACCTTTATTACTTCCTAAGGCAATGTGAAATGTTGTTGGTTTTATCATAAGTAGAAGCAAAATAAGTAAAACAATTTTTAATCCTTTATATTTACTGTAAAGAGTTGTTCACAAATTAGTTCTCAATACAATGCTCGCTAAGTGATATAAGAACTTGTTTGTCACTTCGAGTGATTCCGATTTTTTCATCGGAATTGTATCGAGAAGCTTTATTTCTATAACTATGAAAATTTACTATGTTTATATTTTAAAATGTTCAGACAATACTTATTATACAGGTATAACTTCTAATTTAACTAAACGAATTGTAGAACATAATTCTGGAAAACATAAAGACAGTTATACTTTTAAACGTAGACCAATTAATTTAGAATTTTATGCTGAATTTACAGATGTAAATCTTGCTACTCAATCAGAAAAACAAATTAAAAAGTGGTCGCGTGCTAAAAAAGAAGCTTTAATTAAAAATGAGTTTGAGAAACTTCCTAACTTAGCTAAAAAGAAATTTAACAACTATTAGTTCTCGATACATCCAGACCCAAAAGTCTGGACACTCGAACTGACATAACGTAAAATAAATGACTTTAAAAGACAAACTTGCCGCCCAACGCATTTACATACTTTTAGGAGCCTTATTTATAACCTCTTTAGTAGTTTCAAACCTTATTTTTCAAAAGTTTTTTTATTGGTATCCTTTTGACATTGAAATTTTTGGAAGTAAACTTTTCGAAATATCTGTGGGTATTTTACCTTATCCTATTACTTTTTTAATAACCGATTTAATAAGTGAAATTTATGGCAAAAAACGTGCTAACGATATTGTTGTAGTTGGTATTTTTGCATCTTTATTTTCACTTTTAATTATTTACATGGCGAGTAGTGTGCCAGCCACATCATGGTCTTATGTAGATGACACAACATTTCAAACCGTTTTCGGAAATTCTATGATTGCCGTTTTTGCAAGTATGCTTACCTATTTATTTGCACAATTTGTAGACATTCAAATTTACCATTTCTGGAAACGCCTTACCAAAGGCAAACATTTATGGCTTCGTAATAATTTTTCCACTTGGTTTTCTCAATTTGTAGACACCTTTACTATTGTATTTTTACTCTGCTCTTTTGGAATTATTGAATGGGAAAATTTTAAAGGTCTATTAATTAGTGGTTTTTTATTTAAAGTTATAGTTGCCGCTTGCGATACGCCATTTTTATACTTGGGAGTTTATTTATTCAGAAAACGATTCAATTTAAAAGTGAATGAGGAAATTGATTTGCTTTAGACATTTAACAATAAATTCACTAGCTCCAATCTTTTAGCATCCTTTTTGCGTATATCTTTGTAGAAATACATAACCTAAATTCTACATTTTGAAAAAAGCTTTAAAAATCTTCGGTATAACTATTTTAATCCTTTTAGTGATTTTAATTGCAATTCCATTTGTATTTCAGGGTCAGATAAAAGATATGGTAAAACAATTTGCTAACGATAATTTGAATGCGAAAGTTGAATTTAGCAATGTAAGTTTAAGTTTTTTAAGAAGTTTTCCGCAAGCACATGTAGCAGTTAGCGATTTGGCAATTACAAATTTTGAGCCTTTTAAAGATGAAACTTTTGTTACAGCAAAAAATATTTCATTTACCATGTCGGTTAAAGAGTTATTTAAAAATGCTGATGAAGAGCCTATTGTTGTAAACTCTATAAATGTTGATGAAGCTCTAGTGACGTTAAAAACTGATAAGTTTGGCAACACTAATTATGATATTGCTAAAGAAAATGAAACCACTGCTGTTGAAACAGAAACCAGCAGTAGCTTTTCGTTTAGTCTTGAAGATTATAAAATTAGTAAAAGTGCATTAACCTATTTGGATGACATTTCGAAAACCACCATTTATGTTACTGAATTAAATCATGAAGGACATGGGGTTTTTTCTGCTGAAAATTCAGAATTAGGTACAAAAAGTGAAGCAAATATTAGTTTTACAATAGATAGCACAAATTATTTAAACAGTAACCCAATAAAATTAGATGCCATAATTGGTTTAGATTTAGCCAATAGTAAATATACTTTTAAAGACAATAAAGGGTCTATTAATCAATTACCTTTAAAATTTCAAGGCTATGTTCAGCTATTAGAAGATGGTCAAGACGTTGATATTTCTTTTGAAAATCCAGAATCTGACTTTAAAAATTTCTTAGCTGTTATTCCAAAGGAATATTCTAAAAACATAGAAAACGTTCAAACCACTGGCAATTTTAAAGTAAAAGGGATTATAAAAGGTATGGTTACCGATGAAACAATACCAAAATTAGATATTAATATTACGTCTAATAACGCCTCATTTAAATATCCAGATTTACCAAAGCGTGTTAGCAATATTACCATAAATACATCCATAAAAAATGAAACTGGAAATGCTGATGATACTTATATTGATATAAAAACACTTAACTTTAAAATTGATGATGATGTTTTTAAATCTACAATCACTATAAAAAATATTACCAAAAACATGTTGGTTAACGCCAATATTGATGGTGTTTTGAATTTAAGTAACATTACAAAAGTGTATCCTATTGAATTAGAAAATACGTTAAGCGGTATTTTAAAAGGTAAAATAAATACGGCTTTTGATATGAATGCCATAGAAACCAATGCTTACGAACGTATTAAAAATAATGGTTCGGCTAGTATTACAGATTTTGTATTTTCTTCAGAGGATATTGTAAACCCCATTCATATTACAGAAGCTAATATGACTTTTAATCCTGAAACTGTTTCGCTAAATAATTTTAAAGCTAAAACAGGCGAAAGTGATTTAAATGCTACAGGTACTATTAAAAACTTACTCGGGTTTTTGTTAAGTGATAATACATTAAAAGGCAATTTTGATCTAAACTCAAATGTATTCAAGGTTAGTGATTTTATGTCTGAAGATGATACCGAATCGACAGATAACAAAACAACAACTGACGAAGAATCATTAAAAATTCCAGCATTTTTAGATTGTACCATAAATGCCAATGCTAAAACAGTGGTTTACGATAATTTAAATTTAAATAATGTTACCGGTACCTTATTAATAAAAGATCAGCAAGTGCAACTTCAAAACATGAAGTCTAGTATTTTTGATGGTGCTTTATCTATTTCTGGAGACGTTTCAACAAAAAACGAAACGCCCACTTTTAATTTAAATCTTGGAGCAGATGGTTTCGATATTGCTGAATCGTTTAAAAACATGGAATTGCTTCAAAATTTAGCTCCTGTTGCTAAATTACTTCAAGGAAAACTAAATACTAATCTTAAACTTTCCGGAGAATTAGATAAAGAATTCTCGCCCAATCTTAGCGCCGTTTCTGGCAATGCTTTAGCAGAATTATTAACTACAAAAATTAATGCAAATCAAGGTGAGTTATTCAACAAACTTGAAGGAAGCTTGAGTTTTATAGATTTTGATAAGCTAGATTTGAAAGATTTAAAAACAAGTTTATCATTTGCAGACGGAAAAGTAAGTATAAAACCTTTCGACTTAAAATATGAAGACATAGCCATTACTGTTTCTGGTGCTCATGGTTTTGATAAAACATTAGATTATAGCGCCGTTTTTAATGTTCCCGCAAAGTATTTAGGCAGTGAAGTAAACCAGTTAATTGGTAAAATAAATACAGAAGAAACTAAAAATATTACCATACCTGTTACAGCAAATATTGGTGGAACATTTTTAAATCCTGATGTAAAAACCGATTTAACAAGTGGTATATCCAATTTAACCAAACAACTTGTTGAGATTGAAAAACAAAAATTACTTAATCAAGGTAAAGATAAAGTAACAAATATGTTAGGTGATTTAATTGGTGGGAACCAAACAAAAACAGATTCGCTTAAAAATGAACAAAACAATGCCATTAAAGATGTTTTAGGAACCATTGTTGGAGATAACAAAACATCTAATGATTCTACAAAAACAAATACGACTAAAGATGCTGTTAAAAATGTACTTGGTGGTTTATTAAGTAAAAAGAAAAAAGCAACAGACACTATTAAATAATTTACTGAGAATTAAAATTTTGTATAATAAACTCGTTTTGCACTTTGAATATAAAAACACCATTTGATGTCAGTTCGAGTGATTTTGAGGGACGAAAAATTGCACTTCGACAGGCTCAGCAGAACTATCGAGAACTAAATTTATACTGAAATTCTTGTTCTCGATATAAATTTTACTCATTTTCAATCGTAAAATCCACTCGAACTGACGAATTTCATCAAAACACACAGCGGGATAAAAACTTCAATTCTTATAAAAAAGACAAAAAAGCAAGCCCTTTTCGTTAATTTTTCAATGTTTTTCAAACAAAACCATCAATTTATTAGGTTTTTAAAATTAAAAGGTTAAGTTATCCTTTGATATAAACTTTAAAACTTTTAAATAATTTATGAGGCAATTAAAAATTACAAAACAAGTTACCAACCGTGAATCAAAGTCCCTAGATAAATACCTTCAAGACATTAGTAAAATACCCTTAATCACCGCTGAAGAAGAGGTGGAATTGGCTCAACTTATTCGAGCAGGAAATCAAAAGGCTCTAGATACGCTTACAACTGCTAACTTGCGTTTTGTAGTTTCAGTCTCAAAACAATATCAAAACCAGGGTTTAACATTACCCGATTTAATCAACGAAGGTAATGCTGGCCTAGTAAAAGCAGCAAAACGCTTTGATGAAACTAGAGGTTTTAAATTTATTTCTTATGCCGTTTGGTGGATTAGACAAGCAATTCTTCAAGCTTTAGCAGAACAATCTCGAATAGTTAGATTACCTTTGAACAAAATTGGTTCTATTAATAAAATTAATAAAGCCTATTCGTTTTTAGAACAAGAGCACCAAAGAGCACCAGATGCTGAAGAAATTGCTAAAAGATTAGATCTTTCGCTAAGTGATGTGAAACAATCTATGAAAATTTCTGGCAGACATGTTTCTATGGATGCACCGTTTAAAGAAGGAGAAAACTCCAACCTTTACGATGTTGTACAATCGGATGAATCGCCAAGACCAGATGCTGACTTAATGAAAGATTCTTTAAACGTTGAAGTAAATCGCGCATTAAATACATTATCAGAAAAAGAGGCGGAAGTTTTGCGCCATTATTATGGCATAAGTAAAAAGCAACCTATGAGTCTTCAAGAAATTGGTGATTCTTTTGGATTAACACGAGAACGTGTTAGACAAATAAAAGAAAAAGGCATTCGTAGATTACGACACGCTTCAAAAAGTAAAGTATTAAAAACGTATTTAGGATAATCCTAAATACAGAAATTAAATAAAAATTACATGTTAAAGATTATTGTTAAAGACGGCGAAAATATAGAACGTGCCTTAAAACGTTACAAAAGAAAACACAGAAATATTAAAGTGATGCAAAATTTAAGAGAAGGGCAATTTTTCACAAAGCCTTCTGTTAAAAGACGTCGTGAAATACAAAAAGCAGAATACATTCAAAATATTAGAGACAACGAAGATATCTAGTCTTTAATTATTACATATATAAATCCCATTTACAAATTTGTAAATGGGATTTTTTGTGCTTAAAAATAGATACTTCTGTAATCATTAAAAGGCAGTATCTCATAAATTGTGTTGTAGCACGTTTTTAATTTTCCTCTTTTTTCAAAGGTGAATGATGCTCGTGAACCAATTTCCAACCATTCTCTGTTTTTACAAATAGTAGAGTAATTTGGTCATTAACTACCACAAGGTCTTCTCCGAATTTAAAATGAAAATCAGAATGAAAGGTTACATTTGCAACATCGCCATAAACTGCAACCTTAAAGTCGTTTGAATCGAATTTTACCACTTCGGTTATAGAGCTAAAAATATTTCGTTCGTATGTTTCATTAGCTTCTCCGCCATTGCGTAATTCTCCATTTTTGAATTCTGTAAATTTTGGACTGTAAGCGTGTAAAGAAATAAGCCTTTCAATATCTCCTTCTTTAATACTTTGAACAATTGCGTCATAGGTTTCCATTACTTGCTTTTTTGCTTCAGGAAACTCATCATTGATTAAATCAATTTTCACTTCCTCAATCTCAACTTCTTCTTTTTGTTTGCAGCCTGTAATTAAAATTACTAAGAGAATAATTAATGTAAATGTGAACTTTGTTTTCATAATGTTGTGTTTGATTAGTTAGTATTTGATTATCAAGGTACAACATTAAATATAAAGCAGGGTTTCGGCAATGTGCTACAACTTGTTATATAGTAACTTTTATTACTCATATCCCGCAAACAAGTCAGGATGTAGTAAATTTTTCAGCACTGTTATACCGTAAAGATAAAATTTTTATAATATTAGCTAAAAGAGCCTACTGTTTATTTTCTTACAAACTAATAGCAACTACCAAACCTTCATTTGCGCGAATATTAAAAACCGTTTGGTCTTCAAAAATAAGATACTGCCCTTTTATGCCTACTAACTTACCTGTATAATTTTGCGCTTTTTTAATATTTAAGCTTTTTGGGGTTGAAGGATATTTATAAACAGGGAATTCCAAATTAGTTTCGGTATTATTCTCAATAAAATAAGCTGTGGCTTCCTCAGGAATATATTGCTTTAAGCGGTCTCGCCATTCTACTAAATTTTCATCAGCAATATCGTTTTTAAGCATGGTTCTCCAGTTTGTTTTATCAGCTACATAATCCTTAAGTGCAACTTCGGTAATGCCCGCTAAATACCTATTAGGTACTTCTACAATCTCTATAGCTTCATGCGCGCCCTGATCTATCCAACGTGTTGGCACTTGGCTTTTTCTTGTAACACCAACTTTTACATTACTGGAATTTGCTAAATAAACAATATGTGGTTGTAATTGTACTTTTTTCTCATATTCTAAATCGCGGTCTTCTTTATCTAAATGCGCTGTACTTAATTCTGGGCGCATAATCCAATCTGCTGCCTGTGGGATGTCAAAAAAACAACTCTTACAAAATCCTTGTCTGTAAATAGGCTTATCCAAGCCACAGTTTAAGCATTGATATTTTACAAATTGAATAGTAAGCTCCTTATTTAACAATTGATTCATGTTTAAAAAATCGTTTTCAAAAACTAAATAATATTGAATAGGGCTTGAAAACTCCGTTTCCATTTTTGTTAAAACACCTTGGTAGTTCATAAAAAATTATCTTATTTTTAGAATCTTAAAGATAAAAATAAATATGCCAATACCGTTAGTAAATTCCATTGCTTCTTGGTTTCTAAAAAAACGATTTCATCAAATTGAATTGTTTTTAAAATATCCTAATGAAGTTCAGGATGAGCTTCTTTTAAGCTTAATAGATTTTGCTAAAAACACCGAATTTGGTAAGCAATACGATTTTGCCTCAATAAAAGATTACAAAACTTTTACAGAGCGGGTTCCTATAAAAAATTACGACTCCTGGATAGATATTATTCAACGTTCTCGTAAAGGCGAGAATAATCTATTTTGGCCCACGCCTATTAAATGGTTTGCAAAATCTAGTGGAACAACAAGAGCTAAGAGTAAATTTATTCCTGTTAGTCAAGAATCACTTGAACATTGCCACTATGCTGCTAGTAAAGATTTACTGTGCATGTATCTTAATAATAATGAAGACTCACAACTATTTACAGGCAAAAGTTTACGATTAGGCGGAAGCAAAGAATTGTATAAAGAAAATGGCACTGCCTTTGGAGATTTATCGGCAATCTTGATTGATAACATGCCTTTCTGGGCAGAATTTAGTAGTACACCAAGTAATAGAGTATCGCTAATGAGTGATTGGGAATATAAAATGCAAGCTATTGTTGATGAAACCATTAATGAAAACGTTACCAGTTTAGCAGGTGTACCATCATGGATGTTAGTATTACTAAACAATGTTTTAGAAACTACTGGAAAAGAAAATTTACATGATGTTTGGCCAAATCTGGAAGTTTATTTTCATGGTGGTGTTAGTTTTACGCCTTATGTAAATCAGTATAAAAAAATATTACCTAAAAAAGATTTTAAATATTACGAAATTTATAATGCTTCTGAAGGTTTTTTTGCAATTCAAGATCAAAATGACTCTAACGACTTATTACTAATGTTGGATTATGGGGTTTTCTATGAGTTTATTCCAATGGAAACCTATGAGCAATCTGATGAACACGCCATTCCATTAAGCGATGTTAAACTAAATAAAAACTACGCTATTATAATAACCACTAATGCTGGGTTATGGCGCTATAAAATTGGAGATACAGTAAGGTTTACCTCATTAAACCCATACCGAATACGTATTTCGGGCAGAACAAAACACCATATTAATGTTTTTGGTGAAGAACTTATTATTGAAAATGCCGAAAATGCTTTGAAAAAAGTTTGTAAACGTACTCATGCAGAAATTGTAGACTTTACTGCGGCACCCATTTTTATGGAAGGCAAAGAAAAAGGCGCTCATGAATGGCTTATAGAATTTAAAACCCCTCCAAAAGACATTCATTATTTTAACGAACTATTTGACAATGCCCTAAAAGCTTTAAACTCTGATTACGAAGCAAAACGTTATAATAACATTACGCTTAATAAACCTAAAATAAATATAGCCCGTAAACACTTATTTTACGATTGGTTGAAAACCAACAACAAATTAGGTGGACAACATAAAATACCTCGCCTTTCTAATTCTCGTAATTATATTGAAGAGCTTTTAAAATTGAATGTATAGTAAATTAGCAACAGAACTTTCTTGAAAACAATTAGTTAACGAATTAAACTGCTATTGGTCTAAGAAATTTTAAAATAACCTAATCTGCCACATATATTTATCATCTAAATAATTCTAAACCCACTTAAGATGAAAACTAAATTAAGTTTTATCATTGTCCTTGTATCATTTTTTATGTACAGTCAAGGACCTTCAACTTTAGTAGCAAACAACAATTTTTCTATTGATAATAAGTCAAGTAAATCTAGTACTATTGGAACTAACGGATTTGAATTTCAACTTTCAGATGCTGGTGTTAATTCTAAATATTCTGAGTTTGGTTCAGGTTTTTTTAAAGACAAACTTGTTTTGGTGTCATCAAAGAAAATTGGTGGCTTAGCTAAAATAGACTTAAACACCAAAGAAGGGTTCAAAGAGTTATTTTGTTTAAACGTAAGTGCAACTGGTACGCTAAGCTCTCCACAACTATTTTCTAAAGTTTTAAACACTAAGGATAGCGAAGATCAACTTACATTTTCTCCTGATGAAAAAAAGGTATACTATACAAGAAGTAATAGAGAAAATTCATTAGAATATAAATTATATAAAGCGGATTTAGATATAGAAAACCAAGGAGAATGGGTAAATAATGAATTATTAGATATCAACAAAGAAAACGTTTCAATTGAAACTCCTTTTTTAAATCCTGCAGGAGATAAATTATATTTTTCTGCAAATATGCCAGATTCATATGGTGGTTTTGATCTTTATGTATCTACAGTTAATCCTGATGGCACTTTAGGAACTCCAAAAAATTTAGGAAATACTATTAATACTAGTGAAGACGAAAAATATCCATCATTTTCTAAAGATGGTAAATACTTATATTTCTCATCAAAAGGACACGAAAATATTGGTGGTTATGATTTATTTGTTAGCAAAATATTAAGTACATCATATAAAACCCCAAGAAATTTAGGAAACACAATTAATACACCTTATGATGAAGTTGCTTATTTTTTAGCTACAAAAAACAAAGGTTATGTGTCTTCAAACAAACCACAAGGCAAAGGTGGTTTCGATATCTACACAGCAGTTTTTGAACCAGTAGATCAAACTTTAAAGGGTAAAATACTTGATTTAGAGACTCAAATTAAATTACCGAATACCGTAGTTATCCTAAAAGATGAAGAGGGGAATGAGGTTTCTAGGCAATTAACTAAAGAGGATGCAACATATACTTTTGATGTTACTCCTTACGAATCGTATACTATTGCTACTGAAAAAGATGGATTTAAAGATGCATCATTTGATTTTATAGCTGATAAAACATATGACACATCATATTATAAAGATTTAGAATTATTAACCACAGCGCCAGTAATAGCTGAAGTTGAGGATGAATTAAGAATTGTAATTGAAAACATATATTTTGATACCGAAAAGTATAGCATAAAAGAAGAATCGCAAATCTCATTAAATAAAATTATCAAGGTTCTTAAAGAGCACCCTGAAATGGAATTAGCAATAAATGCACATACTGATAATAAAGGTAGAGATAGTTATAATTTAAAACTTTCAGACAAACGTGCTGAATCTGCATTAAAATATTTATTATCTAACGGTATTACAAAAGATAGATTACAATCTAAGGGATTTGGAGAAACTAAACCTTTAATTGATTGTAAAGATGATTGCTCTGAGGATGCTTTACAAGCCAATCGTCGTGTTGAGTTTGTTATTTTAGATTAGTAAATAAACTCGATAAACAGATTAAGTGTTTTTTAAAAAGTTTTTAAACGAGTATTTTGCCTTATAATCTAAAAGAAAAAAAAAGCGTTGTGTGAATTTTAAATTAGGTTTATTTTTAAAAAATCTTAAAAGATAATAGCCTAAGAAAGTATATAATGTGAATATCTTAAATCCCTCATAAGATATTTAAGTTTTAAAATTTAATTGTAGCGAATATTATTAATTAACATCCATAAATTAAAACCACGCCATAAAGCGTGGTTTTTTTGTTATAACTTTTAGATTGATTTTATTCTAATAATTTCAATTTAGCTAAATCGTGAAAAAAGAAATTCATTTCATCATTCATTGATACAAATAATCCGTTAGGAAATTTATCTCCTAAAGCTAGAGTTGAAACATCGCAGCCATCAGTTTCAAGAGTCCCTAAATTAATTTCTTTAATAAATGCATTTGTATTTAAATCGAAAATATTAAAAGTCCCAGCTTGTTGATTAGATACTATTAAAAACGATTTATCAGGATAGTGCGCAATTGCAATACCTTCAATATCTGCTTTAAAATATTCGCCGCCAAAACATAAAATTTCTTCATCGCCTTTTGAAGGTTCTGCATAATATTTTCTAATACAATGCCCTTCATCAGAATAATATACAATACCGTTTTTATCGTCAATAGCAATGGCTTCAATTTCCTTTTTACCACTAAATTGTCCAAACTTTCTAACCAATTGAGATTGTATTCCCAAACTATCGGAAACCAATTCATATTGATATAAATATCCTGTTTCGGGTCCTGTTTTTCTACCAACAATAATATAAACCATATTTGTTTTTGGCGATTTATATAATGCGATGCCCATAGGTAACCTAAATTCTGGTTGAGGAACATCTTCAAAAACTTTAAAGCTACCATTATCTAATGGTTTCATATCGGGTACAGAAAACAAACGTATTTGTTGACGCTCTCTTTCTGTAAATGCGATAATATCAACTTTTGTAGAATCGTCGAGCCGGAAACCGTACTCCAAATCAATATTATTTGGTCGTTTTAAACCTCTAATCGTTTTTTCTTCAATAATTTTCCCGTCTAAATCAAATGCATAAATTGCACCATCGGTTTCTTTATCTGTTCCAAAAATAATACTCTTTGAGGCATCATTAGGGTTTATCCAAATAGCAGGGTCGTCGGTGTCGTGCAACGTCTTTTCTGTAATAACATCAGGAGCTATTACAGGCAACTTTTTTACGCAAGACACAATTAACAAACCAACAACTATTATATATATGTATTTCATCATTTAAATGCTATTGGTTTTTTCTTTTAAATAAATCATACTTCAAACCAAAAGCTAGACTCCTTCCGTAATACTCAGCTTGCATGGTTCTAGATTTTACACCTTGAAAATAACGTAATGGTTGATCTGTAATATTATTTAAACTCGCATATAAATTTAAATTCTGATTAACCGATATATTGGCATTAAAGTCTAAGAAAAATTGTTCATCATAATATCTATCTTCAAAAGCATTTCCTCCAATTTCATCTATATAGGAATCAGAGTAATTAGCTGATAAGCGAAAACTTAACTTTTTACTATCATAAGCTAAAGATGCATTAAACATGTTTGGAGCTGTGTTTGGTAAGTCTAAATCGTTACGTTCATCGCCATCTTCATTTCTAATACCATTAGCATCTGACGACAAATTTGTATAGTTTAAATAAATACTTAAGTTTTTGGCAAATCCTGGTAAGAAATCTAACTTTCTTTGGAAAGCAAATTCAAATCCTAATACTGAAGCATCATCACCATTTAATGGCTGAAATACTTCAAAACCACTAGTGTCTGTTCCAAAAGAATCGTCGGTGGTTTCTGTTTGGAATGTATAAACAAAGTCATTAATTTTTTTATAAAATGCACCTCCAGAAATAATCCCTACATTTTTAAAATAGTGTTCTGCCATAATATCAAAGTTCATAGATGTTGTTGGATTTAATTCTGCATTACCAACATAAATTTCCTCATCCCCTAAAACAATATCTAACGTTGGAACTAAATCTACATAATTTGGTCTAGCCAAAGTGTTAGTCCAAGCAAATCTTAAAATAGTAGCATCTGATATATCGTATTTAAAGTGAACTCCAGGCAGCACATTTGTATATGAACTTTCTTCAGTAATTTCTCCTATAATATTTTCTTCATCTTCAATTTGGTTTCCTGTTGCTGTAATACTTGTAGTTTCAACTCTTAAACCTATAAGCGCACTAAGTTTATCAGATAGTTTTTGATTAGCCATAATATAAGCAGCAAAAACATTTTCTTCTACATCAAAATTAGCTCTTAAATATTCATCTGGTACATCTTCACCTTCAAAAAGAGATGCATCATTTAAATTTAACCTGCCTAAAAATTCAGGTGTAGCAAATGTTCCAACAGCATATTGGCTCCCAGCTAAATAATCTGAATCTGAATAATCACGCGTTGGAACAAAACCTAATTCATCTAAATCTCCATTTTCTGGGCTATATTCCATAAAGTCATTAGCTCTATTTTTATTTTTAAATCTGCCTCTAGCTCCAAATTTAAAAAACCCATCTTCGCCTTGATTAAATAGATTTAGTGGTAATTGAAAGTTTATAAATACATTAAAATCTTCTTCTTTGGTATATTGATTTTCTTCGGTTAATTCTCCAAATTCAAAATCATTATAAGCTGCATCTGATGCATTTACTGGTGTATATAATGGAAACTTAGTGTCATTATTGTAATTAATGATATACTCACTTTCGTATTGTAAATAGCGCTCGTTAAGTCGCTCTTCTGATGCTTTTGCAAAAGACGCCATCCAATCTATTTGTAGTTTATTTGCTAAATGCTCTCCGCCTAAACTAAAGTTGAACATACGCTGATCTTCCAAACGTGCGTTTTGAATACGATTGGTATCAATACCTCCTTTTGTTTGTCGTGCAACCTCAACAGGAAAAGATGTTAAATTTCCGTTTCCGTCTATAGTAAAGTCTCCTGATTCAATATCTTCACCATCTAAAATCTCATGTTCTAAACGAAACCTATTTTCACGATCGTCTCTCCAATTGTATATAGACTTAAAATAAATATTGTTATTATCATTTAATTTATAATCAAAATTTGCAGAAAAACTACGTCTTATTCGTTGTACGACGTACTCTCTAATTTCAAATACATTAGCATACGGATTTACCTCTAATTCTTCTAAGTTATCTTCATCATCAAAAGCATTATACTCAAATTCATCTGTCCATTCTGCTTCAAAATTATCGCTTCCAAAATCATTATCATTTAAAGAGGCGGATATCATCCAACCAAATTTTCCGTTATTAGATCTATCTCCTAATAGAAAAGACCCATTAAGTATTCTTTTATTACTAATATAATTAACACCAGATCCTGCTGTTGCTGATAAGCGAAATCCTTGAGGCGATGTTCTAGTAATTAGATTTACAGAACCACCAAGTGCATCAGCATCCATATCTGGAGTAACCGCTTTATTTACCTCAATAGTTTGAATCATATCAGACGGAATTAAATCCATTTGTATATTTCTATTATCGCCTTCAGCTGAAGGTATTCTACTTCCATTTAACGTTACGGAATTTAATTGTGGAGATAACCCACGAACTATAATATTGCGGGCTTCTCCCTGATCTACTTGCATGGTAATACCTGGTATGCGTTTTACAGCATCACCAATATTTGCATCTGGAAATTTTCCAATTTGATCTGTAGAGACTATATTGGTTATATTTTGTTTATTTTTTTGGATGTTTAAAGCTCTTGCTTGTCCACCAATAGTATATCCAGTAATTTCAACTTCACCTAACTCTGTACTTTTTGATGTTAATGTAATGTTTACTGAAGTCGTTTGCGAGTTTGTTAATATAACTTCCTGCTCAAAATCTGCATAACCCAAATATTGAATAGTTAATTTATAAGTACCCTCTGGAATATCTACTATAGTGAAACTTCCATTAAAATCGGAAATAGCGCCTTTTTTAAGTTCTTCAATCATTACACTAGCTCCAGGAATGGCAATACCATTGTCGTCGTTTATAACACCGCGAATATTTGCATTTTGTGCAAAAATGCTAAAAGAAAATAATAGGATAAGTAGTGAAAACGCATAATTTTTTTTCATGATTTTTGTTAGTTATTTGTTTATTCAAAACAACAAAAATCATGATTAAAGCATTTTAAGTATTTTTTAAATTAGTGTTATCTGTATGGAAGAAAATACTGCTATTTTATATTTAGTTAACATTAATTAAAAGTTTACAACATATTAGTATAGAAAAACAAAAACCCTTTCTGTAAACAGAAAGGGCTTTAAATATTTTTAAGAAAATTATTCCTTAAACCTCAAAAGGCTCAATAGAAACGTAAGATTTGTTATCTTTTTTCTTAGTAAATTTTACAACACCATCAACATAGGCGTGTAATGTATGATCTTTTGAAGAATATACATTTTCACCTGGGTGATGCGTATTTCCTCTTTGTCTTACGATAATGTTTCCAGCTAAAGCAGCTTGACCACCAAATATCTTAACACCTAAGCGTTTCGATTCTGATTCTCTACCGTTTTTCGAACTTCCGACTCCTTTTTTATGTGCCATTTTATTTCGATTTTATATTATTAAACTTAGTTTATTAAGGATATTAAGCCTTACCACCATCTAATTCGTCTTGCCATTTTTTAAGCTCATCCCACTTACCATCAGCTGCTAATTTAGCTTGTGCTGGCCAAGTATCTGTTACGTGGTTTCCACGAACACCTGCAATGATTTCAGAAATTTCAGCTGGCTTAGCTTTTGCTAAATCTGCGTAAGTTGTAATTCCTGCTTCTACTAAAGTTGATGCAATTTTTGGACCAATACCTTCAATTTTCTTTAAATCGTCAGCTTTTCCTGTTGCTTTTTTAGCAGCAGCCTTAGGTGCAGCTTTTTCAGCTTTAGGAGCAGTAGCTTTCGCTTCTACTTTTAGTTCAGCTTTCTTTTCTACTTTTGCTTTTGCTGGGGCAGCTTTCTTAGCTCCAGAAGCGGCAATACTTTCAATTACAATTTCAGTTAAAGATTGACGGTGACCATTCTTAACACGGTAACCTTTACGTCTTTTCTTCTTAAAAACTATAACTTTATCACCTTTAAGGTGCTTTAAGACTTTTGCTCCTACTTGAGCTCCGTCTATAGCCGGGGCGCCTACAGTTACTTTGTCACCATCACCTAAAAGAAGTACATTATCGAAAGAAACTTTCTTACCTTCTTCAGTTTGTAAACGGTTAACAAAAACTCTTTGGTCTTTTTCAACTTTAAATTGATGCCCTGCTATCTCTACAATTGCGTACATAGCGTAACGTTTTTATTATTAAATTTTGTTCAAAAATGAGTGCAAATATACTCCTAATTAATTAAACTACAAACGTTTTATTTACTTTCAGGCATATTTCTGCTTTTTTTAAATAATTGCATGACAGTAAGTGTAGACACTATTGTTGTTGCAAACCCCATAATAGCAACTATAAAGGTTATTAAGCCCGCATTAATATTGAAACTACCATTCATAGAATTTAATAATTTTGGTAAGAACTCTGTATCTATTTCGGTAGAATAAATTAAGAAAAAAACGGTAAACACAATGGTTGCTATAGCACCTGTTAACATACCCGTTTTAAAGCCTTCACTATAAGTAAATGTATCAGGGCTTTGTAATTTATATAATCGTACTACTTCATAAATACCAAAGGCAGTAATAACAGCATTAAAAAAACTAAATGCCGGATTTACATGTAAATTAAACAATGCTAAAACCAAAAAATATGCAATTAATACAGCACTTGTAACAAGTCCAAACCGAAGCGTTAGTGATGTCTTTTTCATAATTAAGTCTTATAGGTTAGTTTAATTTTATACCAAATTTCTTTGTTAAAATAAGGAATAACTTTAAAATGATTATAAAAAAACTATAAAATTTTAGTTATTCAACTAAACACAACCGCAATATTTTGTAATTTCGTTGTAATTAAACTGTAAAAATTTTTCTAAATGAAAACAATGAAATATGCATTAACTTTATTACTAATTACAGCATTTACATTAAGCTGTAAAAATGAAGTTAAGCCCGAAGTAAAAACTGTTGAAGTTGATACTGTAAAAGAATTAGACCCTAATGCAACCTATACTAAAGCAGAATTTACTATTGATGGTATGTCTTGCGCTATAGGATGTGCAGCTACCATTGAAAAGAAAATTGCAAAAATGGAAGGTGTAAAATCTGCAAGCGTAGATTTTGATAGAAGATTAGCCATGGTAGAATACAATGAAGCTAAAGTAACACCTACATTACTTACAGAAATGGTAACTAATGTAGCCGATATTTACAAAGTAAGCGATATGAAAACGGTTGATGCTTTTTCATCTAAAAAAGCTTGTGCCGCTGATTGTGCAAAAGCTTGCTGCGCTAATAAAACTAAAGCTGAAAAAACAGCTTGTGCTGCAGATTGTAAAAAAGCATGTTGTACTAAAGAAAAAGAGGCTTAATAGCTTTAATTGATAAAAAAATATTAAAAGAGCTTCTCATAAAAATTGAGGAGCTTTTTTTATTTCCATTCAACGGTTTCCATAATATGTATAATGTCTTTTTGTATATAATTTGCTGCTGGCAAAATGGAGTCGTAATTAGGTTTCACATTAAAGTAAAGCGAACCTGTTAAAAAATGATTAACACTATCTGTTACATAAAACTGAGCAGGAGAAGCCACGTTTCCCTTAACTTCAGCTAACATGCCGTAAACCTTTCTTTCGTTATTTTCGTAAGGGTATTTTGGAATTTCGTCCGCTTTCTTGGTATGCTCTAAAGTGAATCTTTCAGCATCTCTTAAAAAATTTCTTAAATTTTCTTCCTTTCCTTCAATAGCTTTATAAGTTAAAAAAAGAGTTCCTTTTAATAAAGGATATTCAATATTTAAAGCATAACTCTCTGTTGAAGCTTCAACTTCCTTAGAGATTATATTAGTTGCTAATACATTTGTTTCAAAAGCTAAAGGTAAGTCTGTATTCAACTTAGTATATTTTTGTTTAGGGTAATCTAATCTCAAATATGCTTTTGGTTTTGGCACATAATCTTCGCCGCATGAAAAACAAAATATTAAAAGTAATAATATACAACCCTTTTTCATCTTTTATAGTATAGTGAATTTTACAAGCTTAATCCTTTTCTTATCTAAAGCTTCTATTGTAAAAATGTAATTTTTAAAATTTATTTTACTATTTAATTTCGGAAAGCTCCCAGAAATTTCTAATACAAAACCAGCAATGGTTTCAGCTTCACCTTTATTGTTTTCAAAATCTTCATCATCTTCAACTTTAATAATTTTATAAAAATCTTTTAAAGCTGTTTTACCTTCAAATACATAATTGTTAGCATCTAATTTGGAATACATGAGGTCTTCATCATCAAACTCATCGCTTATGTCTCCAACAATTTCTTCTATAATGTCTTCTAAGGAAATTAATCCAGAAGTACCACCATATTCATCAACTACAACAGCTAAATGTACTTTCTTTTCTTGAAACTCAGCCATTAAATCGTCTAACTTTTTATTTTCTGGCACAAAGAAGGGTTCGCGAATTAAACTCGCCCAATCAAACTGTTTTCTATCAATAAAAGGCAATAAGTCTTTAACGTAAAGAATGCCTTTAATAGTATCTATATTATCTTCAAAAACAGGAATTCTTGAATAGCCATTAGAAACTATATCTGGCATAATTTCTGAATACTTTTGATCTATATTTAATGCAAAAATATCAATTCGAGGTCTCATTACTTGCTTAGTATCTGTATTTCCAAAAGACACAATACCTTGCAAAATTTTATGTTCTTCTTTAGTAGTATCTTCTTCACTAGTTAATTCTAAGGCCTGTGATAATTGATCTACACTAAAATTAGATTTTTGTTTTCCAAGTTTATTATGAATTGACAAAGTAACGCTACGCATTGGTAAACTAATCGGGGATAATAAAACATCTAAAACGCGTAAAGGATACGCCATAAATGCAGCAAATTTCAAATTATTTCTGCTTGCATAAATTTTAGGTAATATCTCACCAAAAAGTAAAATAAGAAAAGTTACTATTAAAACTTCAACAAAAAAAGATAAGTTTAGTTTAAAGATATAAAGATCTATAAACATATCTAATTCTTCAAAAAAATCACTAGTCAAATAAGCAAATAAAATGACGATAGCAATGTTTATAAAATTATTTGCAACTAAAATGGTCGCCAACAATTTTTTAGGACGCTCTAAAAGTTTTAATATAATGTCAAGTCGTTTTGATTTTCCTTCTATTTCGTTATCAATATCCGTTTTTGAAATTGAAAAAAGAGCAACTTCGGCACCAGATATTAATGCAGAACACACTAGTAATAAAAACAGCAAAATATAACCAAATGCCATTGAAAAATCAATTGTAAATAACAAGGTTTTAAAACTTGCGGGGTCAGGATCCAACTATTACGGTTTTAGTTAAACGGAGTATGCTCGACATTGTTTCGAGAATATTATTTTTAAAAAGGAAGATCATCATTTTCTTCAGAAATAGATTCAGTAGTTTTTTGTTGGTTAGTTACTGGTTTTTGTTCAGCTACAGGATTGTTAGAAACGTTATTTTCACTTTCTTTTTTGGTAGATAAGAATGTAAAATCATTACATTGAATCTCGGTTGAATATCTATCATTCCCCTTGTCATCTTGCCATTTTCTAGTTTTCAATCTGCCTTCAATGTAAACCTTATCACCTTTGCTTAAATACTTTTCACAAATTTCAGCAGCTTTATTTCTAACTACAATATTATGCCATTCGGTATTTGTTACACGCTCATTGGTTTGCTTACTTGTGTATGTTTCATTAGTTGCCAAAGGAAAACGGCCAACACAGTTTCCGCCTTCAAAATAATGCATTTTCACTTCATCGCCTAAATGCCCAATAAGCATCACTTTATTTAATGTTCCAGACATAACTACAAATTTTTAAAGAGTGCAAAAGTAAAGAAATATTTAATCATTTCTTTACTTTTAGATTCCCGATGTCTCGGGAATGACAATTCAATTAGGAAACTCGATTTCAATCGAGAAAAACTTTTTGAATACCTATTTGCAATCCGTTTTTTTAAAATTAATAAAAAAATATGATTGGGTAAACTAATCTACTAAAAATTAAGAAAATTTAAATATTAACTTAACTTTAGATTCCCGATGTCTCGGGGATGACAAATCAAAATCAAACTCAAACAACTCTGTTTGAGAGTGGTTTTAGAAAATAAATGTTTCTATAAAATCTCCAATTAAAATAGGCACGGGATAATTGTGTATTTCACTTATTGAAATACCATCTATTAATAAACTATCTGTATTAATAATCCAGAATTTTGTATACAAATGTTGGTGCGATAATTTATGAACAATAGGATCATCATTATAAGGTGTTAGTTCAAAAGAAATTCCTTTTAACAAATCGTGTTCTTCTACTAATGGTTTAAAACTTTTGGTATCTACGTATTTTTCTGTTTCAATTAAAGGAAACTGATATAAATTTTGCCAGATGCCTTTGCCTTCACGCTTTTCTATAATAGTTTTTTCATCTTTTGATATGAATACCAAAAAGTTAAAATATTTTTTTTTCGCTTTTGCGGATTTTATTTTTACTGGCAATTCACTAATTAAGTTTTTATTAAAAGCTATACAGCTATCATTAAAAGGGCAAATATTACAATACGGGTTTTTTGGTTTACATTGCGTAGCGCCAAACTCCATAATAGCTTGGTTAAATTCAGCAGGATTTTTTTCATCAATTAACTCTTGGGCTAATAACTTAAACGCTTTACTACCTTTAGAAGAATTTATAGCTGTATCTATTCCAAAATAACGTGATAATACGCGGTAAACATTTCCATCAACCACAGCTGCCGCTTCATTAAAGCAAATGGACGCGATAGCACTTGCCGTATAATCTCCCACGCCTTTTAACTTTAATAAACCTTTGTAGTTGTTAGGAAAAACACCGTCAAAATCATTAACAACCATTTTTGCAGTAGCGTGTAAATTTCTAGCACGTGAGTAATACCCTAAACCTTGCCACAATTTTAAAACTTCACTTTCTTCGGCTTTAGCCAAATGAAAAACAGATGGAAACTCATTAACAAAATCTTCATAATAAGGCAACCCTTGTTTTACCTGTGTTTGCTGTAAAATAATTTCTGATAACCAAATAAAGTATGGGTCTTTGGTTTCTCTCCATGGTAAATTTCGCTTATTATTTGAATACCAATGTATTAGTGTTTTTGAGAATATCATTAATTGAATAAATAGAGTGAGCAAAAATAAACGTTTATAATCTTAAATTTTAATGAATTAGGTTTGAAATATTGAATATTTAATTCCTATATTTGCATCCCTTTTAAAATTTATATAGTAACTTAAAAATAAAATATTAAAAATGACGAAGGCTGATTTAGTAGCAAAGATTTCTGATAAATTAGGAATTGAAAAAGGTGATGTTCAAGCAACTGTTGAAACATTTATGGAAGAAGTAAAAACGTCGCTAGAAGGTGGTGATAATGTTTACCTAAGAGGTTTTGGAAGTTTCATTATAAAAACCAGAGCTGAAAAAACAGGTAGAAATATTTCTAAAAACACAACCATCAAAATACCAGCTCATAATATTCCTGCATTTAAGCCAGCAAAAGTTTTTGTTGAGGGCGTTAAAACAAATGTAGACGTTAAGTAAGATATTAAACGAATTATTAATTAAAAAAAGACACTATTTATGCCAAGTGGTAAAAAACGAAAAAGACATAAGGTAGCGACGCACAAACGTAAGAAACGTAGACGCGCTAACCGTCACAAAAAGAAAAAATAAATCAGAAAAGTAGTTAGATTAGCTACTTTTTTTGATTTTAAAAACAAAACGTTCTTTGAAATGAGTTCATCAAAAATTTCACACTTTTATAAGTGCTTTTTGAACTCCACGGATTTAAAAAATCCTGTGAAATCTATTATCTAAAATTAGTTAATAGATTAATAATGTATAATCCATCTGTACCGTTTAGTCGCTAGTTTTTAGTCGTTGGTTGTTGGTTTTAAGTCTTACTGCTTAACCCCTTTACAACTTTACAACTGTTCAACTTTACAACTTAAAGAGTATGGATAAAAATTAACAACATGGATAAAGAATTGATCATTCGATCTAGTTCCAACAACGTTGATTTTGCCTTATTAAAAGATGGAAAACTTATTGAATTACAGAAAGATGAAGACAGTAATGACTTTTCTGTTGGTGATGTGTTTATAGCCAAAATAAGAAAAGCCGTTCCTGGACTAAATGCTGCATTTGTTAATGTAGGTTATGAAAAAGATGCATTTTTGCATTATCATGATTTAGGCCCAAAATTGCCTTCGCTTTTAAAATTCACAAAACGTGTAAGCACAGGTAAACTAAAAGATTTTTCTTTAAAAAATTTCCCATTTGAAAAAGACATTGATAAAGGCGGCAAAATTGCCGATGTCTTAAAATCAAATCAATCGCTATTAGTACAAATAGTAAAAGAACCTATATCAACTAAAGGCCCCAGAATTAGTTCTGAGCTTTCTATAGCTGGTAGATATATTGTTTTAGTGCCTTTTTCCAATCGTGTTTCTATTTCTCAAAAAATAGAAGACCGCGAAGAAAAAGATAGATTAAAACGATTGGTAAAAAGTATCACACCACAGGGTTTTGGTATTATTGTTCGTACTGTAGCACAAGGCAAAAAAGTAGCTGAACTAGATAAAGATTTACAAAATTTGCTTAGTCGTTGGACGGCAATGTGTAAAAAGCTACACAGAGCACATCATCCCAGTAAAGTATTAGGAGAAATGAATAAAGCCTCGTCTATTTTACGAGATATATTCAATGATACCTTTACAGGAATTACTGTTGATGATGAAGAGCTCTACTTTCAAATTAAAGATTATGTGCAAGAAATAGCACCAAAAAAAGAATCAATAGTTAAATTGTATCAGTCTAAAGTTCCAATTTTCGAAAAATTTGGAATTGAAAGACAAATTAAAACCTCCTTTGGTAAAACCGTTTCTATGGCAAAAGGTGCGTATTTGGTAATAGAACATACCGAAGCACTACATGTTATAGATGTAAATAGCGGTAACAGATCTAACAAAGCAAACAACCAAGAGGATACAGCATTAGAAGTTAACTTAATAGCTGCTACAGAAATGGCTCGTCAATTACGATTACGTGATATGGGAGGCATAATAGTAGTAGATTTTATTGATATGACCAATGCTGAAAACAGGCAAAAACTCTTTAATCACCTTCGTGATGAAATGAAGGATGACAGAGCAAAACACAAAATATTGCCTCCAAGTAAATTTGGATTGATACAAATAACAAGGCAACGGGTTAGACCAGAAATGGACATTAAAACGCGTGAGGAAAATCCAGACGCCATTATTAATGGCTCTGAGGTTGAAGCACCAATAGGTATTGTGTTGAAAATAACACAAGACTTAGAAAGACTATTAAAAAAAGACTATAAAAAGCTGACTTTAAACACACATCCTTTTATAGCAGCCTTTTTAACAAAAGGTATTCCATCTGTGCGATCTAAATGGTTTTTAGAGCACAAAAAATGGGTTAAAGTTTTACCAAGAGATGCTTACACATACTTAGAATATCATTTTTTTGACAAAGATGGTAATCAAATTAAATAATTAAAAAAACCCGCTACTTTTTTAAGTTAGCGGGTTTTTTGGTTTTTAACGTCATTGCGAGGAGCCTACGACGAAGCAATCTCATTAATTTAAAGACAGAATAATTTTTAAGTATTTACACAAAAACTTAGTCAGAGCGTAGCCTATACTTTGCGGGTTAGGAAGAATAAGCAAACAGTAGAAATTTTAAATTTTATGAATAAAAAACAGGTTGAGCTAATACTTGACTTATCATGGTGTCCTGCTATTAATTTATCTATTGCCTAAAAAATTTAATGTTTCGTTTGCGTGCCCTTGTGGTTATTCTTCCTAACTTGGGGTATAAAACACCTAAAGAAATGGAATTAGAATTTTATCAAATGAAGAATGTGGCATAGGTCTTAGAAAATTTGTCCGACTTTTTGTTGTAAGTCCACCATTAATTAGTTATCCTCTTCTGTGTAATCTGGATAAAGAAAATTATTATACGGAAAACGCGTTACATGAATATCGCGAACCTCATCATAAACACGCTTTTTAAAGTCTTCTAAATTCTTCTTGTTTAATGCAGAAATAAACAGCGCATTGTTGCCCACCTTACTCATCCAAGTACTTTTCCATTCTTCTAAGCTGTAATGCCTTTCGGTACGTTCAGTTTCTAAATCATCATCATCTAAAGGTTCTGCTTGGTAAGCATCAATTTTATTAAATACCATAATCGTGGGTTTATCACCACTTTTTATTTCACCCAAAATTTTCTCTACCGAAGCAATATGCTCTTCAAAATTAGGGTGTGAAATATCAACCACATGAAGCAATAAATCGGCTTCTCTAACCTCATCCAGTGTGCTTTTAAAACTATCTACCAATTGCGTTGGTAACTTGCGTATAAAACCAACGGTATCACTTAATAAAAATGGCAAATTTTGAATGACTACCTTCCTAACTGTAGTATCAAGCGTTGCAAAAAGTTTGTTTTCGGCAAAAACGTCGCTTTTACTAATCACATTCATTAAGGTAGATTTTCCAACATTGGTGTATCCAACCAAAGCTACACGAACCATTTTACCACGGTTACCACGTTGCACCGCCATTTGCTTGTCGATGGTTTTTATGCGTGCCTTTAAAAGCGAAATTTTATCACGCACAATACGTCTATCTGTTTCAATTTCTGTTTCACCAGGTCCGCGCATGCCTATTCCCCCTTTTTGGCGTTCAAGGTGTGTCCACATACCTCGTAGTCGGGGCAGTAAGTATTCGCATTGCGCTAATTCTACTTGGGTTCTAGCATAACTGGTTTGAGCGCGTTGCGCAAAAATATCCAGAATTAAATTGGTTCTATCTAGTACTTTAATATTAAGAATTTTACTAATGTTACGTTCTTGAGCTGCCGATAATTCATCATCAAAAATGGCCGTACTCACATCATTATCCTCTATAAACGTTCTCACCTCTTCCATTTTACCGGTACCAATAAACGTTTTAGGATTAGGCATTTCCATTTTTTGAGTAAAACGCTTTATGGCATATCCTCCAGCTGTAAAAGTTAAAAACTCCAACTCATCTAAATACTCTTTAGATTTTTCCTCGTCTTGATCTTTTGTAATAACACCTATTAAAACGGCGCGTTCCAAAGCAATATCTTTCTTTTCTATCATGTTACAAAGTTAAACATTTGTAGCTAGTTTTGTTTTTAATTTTTTAACCCTATTTTTGATTTATGACAGATTCTTTTGAAGACATTCCAGTTCGTGATGATATGCAAACTGTGGCATTTTATAATCTTGAAAATTTATTCGATTTAGTAGACGACCAACACACGAACGACAATGATTTTTTACCAATATCAGTTAAAAAATGGACACCGAAACGTTACGATAATAAGCTTAGAAAATTAGGATTTGCTATTTCTAATATTGGTAGACGCGAAACTGGTAAACATCCAGCAATTGTTGGTTTAGCTGAAGTTGAAAACGCCAAAGTTATTGAAGATTTAATTGCCTCAAAGCATCTTGAAAGCTGCAATTATAATTATATTCATTACGATTCTTTGGACGAACGTGGCATTGATGTTGCACTCATTTACGATACAAAAGCTTTTGAGGTTACACATTCTGAAACGTTTACCGTTCATTTAACAGATGATGATGGTTCCCCAGATTATACCAGAGATATTCTGTTGGTTTCGGGTTTTCTTGATGGTGAAAATGTACATGTAATTGCAAACCATTGGTCGTCTAGACGAGAAGGTGAAAAGGAAACTGAACACAAACGTATGGCTTCATCTGATAAAGTTGGTGAAATTATTTCATCATTACGTTTAGAAAATGAAGACGCAAAAATTATAGTTATTGGCGATTTTAATGACGATCCGCATAGCAACAGTATAAAACGTTTAGTTGATGGTTCTGATTTATTTAACCCAATGGAAACTTTACGATCTTTTAACAGAGGAACTACCAAACATAATCGCCAATGGAACTTGTTCGACCAAATTTTTATTTCTACTAACTTTTTTAAAACTTCAGATAACTTGTTTGAATATAGTTCTGCCAATATTTTTGATGAAGATTTTTTAAAACTTTTTAATGGCAAATATAAAGGGGCGCCGTTTAGAACCTATGTTGGAAAAAAGTACAAAGGTGGTTATAGCGATCATTTTCCTGTGTATGCTATTTTTAAAAAGTAGTTTTCACGTCATTGCGAAGGAGGTATGACTTTGGCAATCTGTTTCATATTAAAAGACTGCTACGTTTTGAAAAAACAAAACTCGCAGTGACGGAAAGTTTGTAGATCTAAACTAACTTGCTTGAAACACCACATAGGTTAAGCCTAAAATAGCAACTGGTAAAAGCCAAAGCAGGTAAATGTTATACGTGTTTGATTTCTTTTTATTCATTTTAGCATTTATCATCATACGTCTTTTACCCGTGTATTGCATCCAGTTTTTAAAATATATAAAAATAGCTGCTAACATAAATAAAGTCCATGCTTCGAAGGATGACATGGTAACCATATTCATTTGCCTAAAAAACCCAGAAAAGAATACCCCTAAAAGTAATAATAGTGATACTTGTAGAAGTGTAATGTATACTACTGCTATATTATTGGCTTTTTGCTTTAATTTTGGTTTGTAGTGAGAAAAGATGTTATAGAATAGGGTGTCGGATAGGGTCATTTTGGAAATTTAACTACATATCTAGTAAATATAATCAAACTCATGTCATATTATTAGGGATTTCATATACTCTTACAAAAAAGAGTATATCATGTTAATATAGAAATATATTTAAATTCCAGACATGAACGAAATCAAAAATAATCACAAACGTATAATTTGCACTACATGATTAAAATTAATTTTATATTTTAGATTCAAATTAGATTTGACCTTATATGTTTAAAAATCCTTTTTCCTTTTCTGGAAGGATCAGAAGATTAGAATATGGACTGACTTACATACTTAGTTTTACTATAGTTTTATTTGTATCACCTTTTTTTGAAATATCAGAATTTTTAGACTCAATTATTGTCTTAATTGTCTTATTAGCATATTGGATTATATTAGCTCAAGGAACTAAAAGGTGCCATGATATTGGTAACAACGGTTATTCCCAATTAATCCCTTTTTATGTATTTATAATGCTCTTTGAGGAAGGAGATAAAAAGGAGAATAAATATGGTTTAAACCCAAAAACTAAAGAGTATCTTGAAAAAAAAATCCCATTTAAATTAATGGTTTCAAAAAATATTTCTCATTTAAAATATATTATAATAGTTACTACAACATTGTTTCTTGTTTTGATTCTAGGAATCAATAACTTGATTTTTTTTAAATATGATACTTATTTAACTCTATCATATTATATCATGCCAATTCCAGGATTTATTTTTTTACTGCGAATAATCTATTACAAAAAACCTTATCCAATAAAAAAAAGTAGTTTAATCCATCAACAATTAGTTTTTTCAATTTTTTATTATTCAATAATTAGACTTTATAACATCATCTTTAGAATATCAGATTTTAATTTTAAAACCATAATTTTTGAGTTTACTGCAGTTGTGTTTATTTTTGGATTGACGCATATTTCTGTAGATCTATATTCTATGATTTTTAAATCAAACTCAAAAGATGTCTAGAATAAAAACACTCTATTTTATATCTGGAATCTTGCTGGTTGCCATATTTCTCATAGGATCAGTAGAAAGAAAAAAAAATATTATTGGTAACAAAATAATCTGGTCTAAAAACAAACTCACTTGGTCTAACTTCACAAAGGTTGAAAAGAAGGAAGGTGATTATGTAGCTACTATAAGCTATGGGATTTATTGCCCAGAAAATATTTCTTGGTGGGGTTCTTCTAATATTTATGCCTACATGAACCCTGATGAATCTGAAAGACTAGCTGATTCCATGTTAGATGATCAAGTTCTTGTTCATGAACAGTATCATTTTAATATTACAGAATACCACGCACGCCTTTTAAGAAAAGACTTGATTAAGATTGGGAAAAATAAACTCAATAGAAAAATTCGAGACTCATTATTCAATAAATACACATCGGAGAATGATCTAATGCAGGATCAATATGACAGTATTACGGATCATAATGTAAATACTGAAAAACAAAGATATTGGGAAATGAAAATTGATGATTTGATGCGACAAACTGCATATTATCAAAACATTGATATAGATAGCTATCAAAACTATAGTAAAGAAAACACTAAATATTTCAGAAAAATTTATAAAACTTTTGACAACAATATTTTATGCTCTTTCCCAATTTATGAACAAGACATAAAATTTGGAGAATCATACAAAATAGATGAAAATGATTCAGAAACAATTGTTTCTTTTCTAAAAAATGGAGTTCCAAAAAATGGAGGTGTTTTTAATACAGCTATAACATCAATTAAAAACAATGAAGATAAAATGGAAGTTCATTATTTTAATCCTAATGGAACTTTAAACAATAAATTAGACTATTGTATCTTCAAAAGATACAACAAAAATAGTAATAAAATAGATCAATATTATAATTATAAAAAAGAAAGAATAAGTGTGAATAAGGTTTACCAAACCGTAAGTAAAATAGATTCTGAGAGGTGTTATATAACTAGTTATTATAATAAAAATTTAAATAAAATTAAAAATAAATATGGAATAAACTATAAAAAAAGAACATTAGACTCTTTAGGTAGAACTATTAAACTTGAATTTCTTGACATTAATAATTCCCCTGTAAATGATACAGAATTCATTTCCAAAGTAGTTAAAGAATATGATTCTAATAATCTATTAATTAGTTACCAAGAATATGGAGATGATGGAGATTTTGCAAAACATTTATTTTCCTATAATCATAAATACGAGTATGATGAAAGAGGTAATTTAAAAAAAAGTATTAATCTCAATCAAAATTATAAAATAGCTCCAAATAGTAATGGTATCTCAATATATACCTATACATATGATCTTAATGATAATGTTACTAGTACAAAAAGATTTAATAAATATAATGATCCTATACTAGGGGTAGATGATTACCATATGGATATTGAAAAGTTTGATAATGAAGGGCGCACATTATTTTATGGGAAATATTATCCTGGTTATGTTTTATCATTTACAGATGAAAAATGGGGAGCTACTAAATATATTTATCCAAATGACTCAATAATTTATGAACATAATGTTGATGTTTATGATGACAATTTTAATGATAATACAGGTATAGCTATAATTAAAAAATACCTTAATAAAAATAATAAAGTAAAAAAATCAATTTACTTAGACACTAACTACAATTACTCAAAAACAGAAGATAACATTGTACAATTTCATAATAAATATGATGAATATGGTAATGAAATAGAACAAGCTACCTTAGATTCTTTGGGCAATCTAATGGCATTTGAAGAGGATGTAGCCATTGTAAAATGGGATTATGATAAAAACAACAATAAAATAAAAACGACTTATTATAATACTACATCTGAACTGGCAAATGCTAATCAGAATGTCACTTATAACATTTACATATATAATGATGATAATCAACTTATTGAAAGGAGCAACTATAATAAGAGAATGGAGCCAGAACTATTAGGGGACTATTTTAAACGTAAATTTATTCCTAATTCCTTTGGAAGTGACTCAATTAGAATGGATTACGACACTAACAATAAACTTATTGAAGGTGCTTGTAAAACAATTTACACTTATAATAAATTTAATAATAACATATCTGAATCTTTTTATAATAAAGATGATGAACCTACAATAAATAATTTGGGAGTCCATTTGATTAAATACCATTACAACGCAAAACAAGAGTATATTGGGCACTCATATTTTGATGAAAGTGGCAAAAGGACGAATAATAAGGATGGGATTTCTTATAATAAACAAACATTAAATGAATTAGGGTATATTGTTCTTGATACTTATTATAATAAAAATAACTTTGCTGTTTTAGGACCTGAAGGCTATCACAAGAAAGAACAAACTTGGAATGATAAAGGTGAATTAATTAAAATCAGAACGATTGGAGTAAATAATAAATTAATTAATGATAATACAGGTGTTGCTGAATATCACTATACAAGAAGCTATTCTGGTCAAATAAGTAGTATTAAAAGATATAATCATTTGGGCAAACTAACTAATAACATCTATGGAGTAGCAGAAACCTATTATAATCAATATTTAAACGGGTTATATTTTCTAGATAGGGAATTAGATTCTTCGGGTAAAATACTAACTGATAGTTCAAATAACGAATAGTTCATGGCACATAATCAACACTAATCTCATCAAGTTCATAAATACCATCAAACGTATCTATACCGCCACCTGTGTATTTAAACGCAATATGCATGGTTCCAGAAGCACAGGATAAATCTACGTTTCCAGAATTAAACCACTGCACAAATGAATCAGAATCTTTAACCACATATGCCGCAGATAAAACACCCCAAGTTGCGGAGGTTACGTTGGCTTCTGTTCCATCCCAATCTAAAGTATACAACACTTCCATAAAACTGCTATCAGCTAGACTATTAGAGGTTTTAAACCGAAGTGTCACATCATTATAAGTATCCAAATCAATTGCTGGTGTAATAAGCCAAGTGATATTGCTTAAATCTCCTGAACTGGCAGGTTGTACTCTAGCTGAACGCCCTAATGATGCATTAGTGGAGGTTGAAGAATAGCCTTCCCATCCTTCTGAACCAGTCTCAATATAATTAGTCCATCCACTTATTTCTATCAATCTATTATTTGATTGTGATTCAAAATCTTCATAAAATAAATTTTCAGTTCCTACACTTTCTGCTAAACCACAATCCAATTCCATTGGATCGCAACGCTCGGTATTCCCAAAATCAACATCAACCGCACTATTAGGAATTATTACATTAAAATCGTCTCCAAAATCTCTACTAAAAACACCTGTTATATCGCCTTGTCCTTGAGGGACAATAAGCGATTTGAAATCAGAAAACGTGCTCGTTTGCATAATGATTGATACTCCAGAATTACAACTTTCCAATGTTCGTAAGCCATCAAACTCATCAATAGATTCACTAGCAAATGTTGCGCCTAATTCAAATCTATTTAATTGCATATCTACAAGTTTTATAAGGGTATTTCTATCGGCTTCAGTTAAATTAACTAGCGTTGTACTTTTAGGAAAAATGGTAGCCACTTCTTCTGTTCTAAGAACAATGTCGCGGTATTCAAACTCTTGTATTTGCTCTAAGCGTTTCCCTTCGCCTTTTGCAATGGTTATAATTCCGCTAGACTTGCCAATAGTTAATCCGCTTAACTTTACATATACTTTTCTACCAAACTCGTAAGTATCAGACAAGCTACTCACATTAATATCGATTTTAACGCCAAGTCTTGGGTCATTATCTGGGTTACTATCATCTGTTTTATTTTGAATAATAAGTTCTTCAAAAAAGTTGCCAGCGGCATCACTGGAAACAACATAACCTTCAAGATATATATCTTCATCTGCATCAATAGTAGCAATTAAATTACCATTATTAATGGCTTGCTCATACCTTTCATGGATAGCTCTAAAGGTTGTGATTTTATCAGCAGGAATCATAATGATTTCAGGATCACCCGGACTTGGAACATTATAATCATCATCATTCACGCAGGACCATGTGACAAGTAGCATCAAAACGAAACTAAATGCCATTTTATTAATTTTATTCATCATTCAAATATATTTTAGTTTCCCTCATTCGAGGGAATGACAGTTTCAATTAAAATTTAACATACAGATTTAAGAAATAGGTTGCGCCCCTTCCGTACCAATATTTAGAACCAAAAACAGGTGTATCTAAAGCTTTATCGCCTCTTAATTGTCTGTAATTAGCATTTCTACCCTGTTCAAAACCTCCAGTTTTATACTCCGCATCTAAAAGGTTATTTATACTAGCGAAAAAACCGATATAATATTGATCGACTTTCCATGATTTTCCACCAACAAGATTCACAGACATATAATCATCAAATCGTTCTTGTTTTAATAATTCTCTAGCCAAAGTTTCATCATAATCACTAAAAGTAAACCCATCAATATCTTTAAAAAAATTATCGGTTCTAGTTAAAGGACTTATATCTATATAGGTGTTTCTGAAAAAATTGGCTGTAGCTCCAAACCACCAAAAATCAGGGTCGCGATAATCAAACCCAATAGAAAAAGCTTGATGTGGGCCTGCAGCAACCTTATAGTTTTTCAGCTTAGAAGTGCCTAAATAAACATTTTCAAATCTATCTGAAGACAAATATAAATCTGGATTATTGGCATATGTAAATTGACCAACCGAAGCCACTCCTTTTAGTTTTATAGTTGATGTTACTTGTGCTTCAACGCCTAATTCTAATCCTATATGCTCCTTTTCAATTCCTCTGAGTATTTCTTGAATAAACTCAGTGTCGTCATTCCCTGATTGTTGTGTACCTGAATCTGCAATAACATTACCAATACCATCTGCGAAGAAAAACGAGATTTCATTAGCATCTTTTAAACTGGTGTAATAACCTGTAAGTTTTGCGTTTATTATGGATGTTCTAAAAATATAGCTCGCATCAATCGTCATGATTTTTTCCTCAGTTATATTGGGAACAATATTATGATTCGATCTAGAATTTGTATAGCTATTTCTTATGGATGGTGCTTTCGTAATGTAACCCACATTAACATCAAACAAATGAGCGCCAGTTAATTTATAGGTTAGCCCGCCTTTAAATCCTAAACCGATAAAGGATAATTTTTCACCTTTTCCAAAGGAATTATTTTCAAAATTTTCATTTTGAAACAAACCTTCCCTTTGGTATTGGGTATTAGTTAAACTTGTTGATGCGTAAAAATCAATTTTTTTATACTTAAAAGTAGCTTGGGCAAAACCAGAAATAACATTTGCTAATACATTATAATTGTAACTATAAATATCACCTTCTTGCAAAATCTGATTAGGGTTTTTTAAATTGAATTGAATACCATCAAAAGCATCTACATTTAAAAACCCTGTTCCTCCTAATAAATCTTGAACTTGGGCAAAGTTTTCAGACTTTAGGTTTTTATAATTAATTGATGCATTAAATAATATATTATCGTTTATTTCACTCGTTAAAATAGTATTTGCTGTAAATTGAGAATCATCAACCACATCTTCATAAACCATATAGGTGGCGTTTTTACCCTGCAATGCATTTGTTAAATTAGCTTGATACAAACTTTCCCAATTGAGTTGCCCGTTGTTTAAAAACTCCTGTTGCGCACCATAAGCAAACTCTAAATCATCAGGAAAATTACGTTCAAAATAACTTGGGAGTTTTTGATAATAAGTAGGGCTTGGGTTCCGTCCTCCACCTTCAAAAGTTTCCTGTCCGTCAACAGTAACTACGCTATTGGTTCCTGTAAATGCAATACGGCTATTTCCTGTAGCTCCAAACTGATACCCCAAATTAGTATTCAATTTTGTTTTGCTGTTTATGTCCCAAAAATGGTTTAGCATAAAAATAGGTTCTTCAACTTCTTTTATACGTGAGTTTCGTTTTTCGCCATCTTGAAAGCCCCAATATTCATTATACTTTATCCCTTTTAAATCAAATACTTCTTGTGTATTTGGAGACGATTTTCCCCTTCGGTTTGGGGCGTAAATACCTGTGAAATTTAAACTGTGTTTCTCATTGATTTTTTTCTCTACGGAAACAAAAAGCGAATTAGATTCGTATAGCGTCGCATCTTGATAACCTTCGTTTCCCCAACGTCTTCCTAAAGATAATGTGTACGCCCAATTATTTTTTAATAACCCCGAAGCATAGGAAAACATCAAGCGATTTGTGTAACTTCTATTGGATGAAGAATACGTTAATCGTCCACCTTCAGGCATATCTGAAGCTCGGGTATTTATATTAGTAGTTCCTAAAACACCCCCAAAACTATAATTTGAAGGTGTTAAACCAGCAGATAACTCTTGACTTCGCATGACATCATTCAACCCGCCCCAATTGCTCCATTGCGGTCTGCCATTATAGAGTTTGTTCATTTCAATACCATTAATTAAAACGGTTCCATTATCGGAATCTAAACCTCGTAATCTGTAAAATGATGAACTAAATTCAAACGCTGCAGTCCGTTGAAATACATCTAGAGATGATGATAGCAGTCCTGAAATATTATCTGAACCTATAAAATCGTTATCCAATTCATCGTCAGAAAGTGTGATTGTGAATAAATCTTGACTTTTAGAATTATCCCTTTCCAAAGTCATATCAAATATTTTTACGGTTTCATTTTCATTAACAACAATTGGGTAACGTTTTGTAATAAAGCCTGATTTATAAATTTTTAAAACCTGCTCACCTAAAGGTATATTTGAAGAAAAAATAAATTCACCTAAAGCATCTGTTGTAGTCGTTTGATTTGTTTCTTCAATAGTAATAGTTACTCCCGAAATTAGCTGAAAAGAAACGCCATCTCTTACGCTACCTTTAATACTGGTTTCTTGTGAAAAGGAGATAAAAACTGATGAAATTACTACTATACATGTTAGCAAAACTCTCTGCATGTACTATTTAAATTACAATAAAAGTGGTAAATGTAATTTATTTATATTAAATACATACTTTTGGCTTAAGTTTTGTATTAAATATTTTCTAACATAGTTTGTTATTAATGAAACATCTAACTCTTTTACTTTTCACTTTTTACTTTTCTTTGCTGGTAAATGGACAAGAGAAAAAGACTTATAAAATTCATACCGTTGCATTTTATAATTTAGAAAATTTATTTGATACTATAAACGACCCCAATAAGTTTGATGAAGCTAGCCCAATAATGGAAATTAAGGCTAACAGAAAGGATGTTTATAGTAAAAAAGTGAAAAATATGGCTCGAGTTATTTCTGAAATTGGTTTAGATGTAACCAATAACTCACCAGTAATAATTGGCATTTCTGAAGTTGAAAACAGAACTGTTCTTGAAGATGTTATTAATGATTCACTATTAATAGAAAAAAAATATGATATTGTGCATTACTCTTCACCAGATTTACGTGGTATTGATGTTGCATTATTGTATCAAAGGGAGTTATTTACACCAATATCTTCAAGTAGTCATGAATTAAAGCTTTATGATGATGCTACCAAAAAACGAGTTTATACCAGAGATCAACTACTCGTTAGCGGAAATTTAGATGGTGAGTTTGTTCACGTCATAGTTAACCATTGGCCATCTAGAAGTGGTGGGCAGGCAAGAAGTAATTCTAAACGTATTGCTGCTGCGAAACTAACCAAACGTTTGGTAGATTCTCTTCAAAGTATAGACCCTTATGCTAAAGTTTTTATTATGGGTGACTTAAATGACAACCCTACTGATGCAAGTGTAAAAACGATTTTAAAAGCGCAAAAAAACAAAAAAAAAGTAGAGTTAAAAGGTATTTATAACCCTTATGAAAACGTCTTTAAAAACGGTATTGGCACAACGGCTTATAGAGACAATTGGAGTTTGTTTGACCAAATATTACTTACCAAACCCTTATTGGAAAAAGATTATTCGTCATTCAGGTTTTATAAAGCTGGTATTTTTAATAAGCCATATCTAATAACTAAAACAGGTAAATATAAAGGTTACCCATTTAGAAGTTGGTCTAGCGGAGGGTTTAGCGATGGCTATAGCGATCACTTTCCTGTTTACGTATATGTTATAAAAACTGTTGAATAGAATTTTAACCTAACCAAGCACGCCAAGGAATTCTAGATAAAAATAACACCAAAGCAATGGTATAGAAAATAGCAATCATTTTTAATTTACCACTGGATGTTAATTTCTTTTTATGCTTTGAATAGCCTATAGTTATTAAAGCTACAGCAATAATGTTTATAGTTGGGTGTTCTACTAAATAAAGTCTATTTACAGCATCTTTCATGACACCACCCATACCTAATTCACTAAATAGTTGTAAGCGTGGTGAAACAAAATACAATAACAACCCTATTAGTAATTGAATGTGCGATACTATTAATGTAAACAATGATATTCTAAAATCTTTAGCACTATATTCTTTACCAGAAAGTGATTTGAATAAGGCGTTCCCTGTTGCTAGTATTAATATTAAAAGCACTAAATATGCCCAGTATGAATGAAGTATTTGAATAGTTTCGTACATAATAGTTTATTAAGAAATTGTTTTTAACAAATGTAATAATTTAAAGTATAAAAAAACCGCTTCTTTACAGGAAGCGGTTTTGTGTATCATTTTAGCAATTATTGCCATTTATTTTCAGCAGCATCTCCTCCCCAAATTAGCGTAGCTAAATATGGGTTATCAATAAACGGGTTTCTATTTCCTTGTGCGGAAAAGATAACAGCATTACGTTGTTCTTCAAATGCAGAAACTGGATCTTCAGCATTCCACTTTAATAATGTTGAAAGTGTACCTACATCAGAAATGGGCTCATCATAGTACATATTTACATAAAAAACAATACGTGCAACATCTCCACGCCATTCATCCCCTGGATACCAGCCTCCTGAAACACTACCATATCCTCCTGAACCTTCAACAAAAGGATTATTACTTCTAGAAGTATTTATCGCAGCATCACAAACACGTAACAAATGTAAATCTGCAATGGCAATTTCATTATCATCTAAGAAAGATTGCGGATATACATGTTCTGTATTAAATGTTTGTGGACTATAATTACCGTTACCTTGGTATTCTTCTTCAAAGCGGCTTTCGCTTGAATAAATCAAAATAACATTATCTGCATTAGACATATCAGCATCTGCATCGTATAAAAAGTCATGACGCTGAATATAGCTTAATCTATTTGTATGTTTATCTTCAGTAAAAGAGCTTAAAAACTCAAGTAAAAAATCACCATCCTCAAAAAAGAAAGCACCATCATAATAATCTGATATGCCATTAGGAATATTAAAAGAGACCGTTGTTCCAATGTTGATAGAAACAGTGGCTGTTTCGCATGTTTCATTATCATCAGTACAAACTTCATATTCAAAAGTATCAGTACCCGTAAATCCTGATGAAGGGACATAGGATATCACATTATTATCTAAAAGTGTTATCATTCCATTTGTAGAATCATCGAATAAATTTGAAATTTCAATATTTTCAACACCTTGAAAAAAATCATTTTCAAAAACATTTGATATAGTTAAAGTAACATCTGCAGCACCAAAAACAGTATCATCTCTTAAAATAATCGTTGTAGAAGAATTAACCATATCTTCTTGCACATTTATAAATACAGTTGCCGTTGAGCAATTATTAGGCGATAAATTGTCACAAATAGTATATGTAAATGAATCAGTACCTACAAAATCTGCTGATGGAGGCGAGTATAGATAGTTATTGTTACCCCTTGAGGAAACACTCCCATTTTCTGTAGTTTGCTCATCAAATGATGTGATTCGTGCAAATTCGAAAATAGTATCGTTATCCAGCATTCCTTGAATTAAGAAATCTGTATTCTGAACTGCAGTATAATTATCATCTATTGCCACAGGCACATCAATAATTATATCATCATCAATATCATCGTCTTTACTAACTTCGTCTTTCGAACAAGACAAGAGCACAATGCAAAATAGAAAACAGTAATAAAATAAATTCTTCATATATGTTTATTAATAAAATAACCTCTTGCTAAACGCAAGAGGTTAAAATTAAATTATTATTCTTGATAGTACCAGCCAATAACGCCTTCTCGCTCGTCTTTTATAACGCTGAAACTTTCGGTTGTTAGGGATCCTATCCAAACATCCGCAGTAATGAAATATTTTTGACCAATTTCTGCATCAGGATCTATATCGTCTAGCAAGATACTTAAACCTACTAGTACCATATCATCATCCCAGTATTCATTATCTGTATCTCTTCTCTCAAAACTATGGAAAAATGCTAAATTGTCAGCAGCATCTTCAAAGCCTTCTCTTTCTAATAAAGAAGTACCTATCAAGTCATAATCACTAGGATTAAGTAAGGTATATACAATAGTGTTATCTGGTTCCCAACCTGTTTCTTCTTTTCCAAATTGTATTGAAGTATCATATACAATTGGTTTACCAGACCAAGAATTTTCTTCGAACTGAAAAACAGTATAAACTTGTCGTACAGAGCCATCGAAGAAGTCATAAATAACTGGTAAATAGGTTCCTTCAGATTCAAACTGATACTGAGTACCTAAATATATACCAATATTTCTTAAAGCAAGTTCTTCATCACTAAAATTAGGGAATCTAGTTTGCTGCATGATTGCATATTCTTCTTCGGAGAATGTAATAGGATAAACCCAGTCTGTTCCATCATAAGCTACTGTTTCGGAAACAGTAACAAAGTTGATTTCACCTTCTGAAATAAAATAGTCTGAAGATGAATCTTTTTCAAAGAAGAAGCTTTCTGTACCGCTTGAGCCAGTAAAAACTCTAAATGAAACTTGGTATTTATCTGCTTCAACAGCAGTTGGGAAATTATTATTTAAAACAATAGTTATGGCCTCTTCTATCATAGACTCAGACCAAAAAGCATCGTTATCAGATCTTCTCTCAAAATTTCCGAAATTGGACATACTACCAGTAGCATCAGGATATGTTGATGAAAGATTTGCAACTATCAAATCATAATCAGCAGTACTTAAAGTGTAAGAAGGTATTGATGATTCAACTAAAATATAAGTAATGCCGTTACCACCTATGTGCTCTACAGTTATTGTATCTGTCCCTGCAAAACCATTCCAAAAGGCATAAGTAACATCATATCTCTGGCCTATAGGCGAATCAGGAAAGTTTTCATCTAGTATTGTCGCTATTTTCTCTACTCTAACTGCAATATCTTCTTCATCCCTACCTTCTCTAATATCAAAATTATTAAAATTACCATTACCTACTAAGTCATAGTCATCATCAGTTAAAGTATAGCTTATAGTTTCCCCTATAGATTGATAGGTTATATTGTAGTACGTACCAACTTGAACTTGAGGAAAATTGGCAGTCAATAATTCATCAATTTGATCTAATCCACTTATGCTAACTGTACCTGCTCCAAAAACAGCTTCATAGTCGCTAGTTGTTGCTACATAACTTACAGGGAAAACATCCTCTTTTAAATTGAAAGTCACATTTATTAAAGATTTTAAATCTAAGTTGGGATAAACGTCTTCCAGAATAGTGGGTATTAAACCTTCTGCTTCCTCAATAGATTCAAAATACTCTGGGAAATCTCCATCATCATCAGCTAATAATGTTTCATAATCATCTTCGGTAATAGTGTAGTTGTTTTCAGCTACTCCAAATGTTTCCGCAGGTGTTCCAAGTTCTTCAAAGGTATCTTCTAACGAAGGCTCGCAAGATACGAGACCTAAAGCTAATACCATTAATATGTATATAATTTTTTTCATATCTGTAAACTATTAGTTATTAATTTTTAAAAATTTATTCTTGTACTTATTGAAAACGTTCTTCCTTGTCCAAAAAATACCAAAGCTGTATCAGCTACACTACCAGAACCATCGTCTGCTCTGTTTATAAACTCTTCATCGAATATGTTATTTACTCTAGCTATTATTCTAGCATCAAACCCACCAAACTCAAAACTATGACTAAATACCAAATCAGATAAAAAGTAACTTGGCACTTCCCAAGGTTTTGTATCAAGCGAATCCTCTGTAGTCCTACCCTGTAAATCAAAATCAGCATAGTACCTGTCATAAAAATTCATGTCGTATGAAAGTGATGTACTTCCAGATAGATTAAGTCGAACACCTAATGCCGACGTAGTTTGCGCAGAACGCCCTACAGGAATGCCTTTAAGAAATATATCTCTTGTTTCTGGCAAACCTGTATCCTCATCAATTACAATATTTCTATCTATATCGAAAAAGTTAACATCTGTTACATTATTATTCCAAGTCCAATCTCCTAAAGAAACCATACCTGTAATGGTTAAAAAATCTGCCGGTCGATACTCAAAATCAAACTCTACACCTTGGTGTAATGCTTCTAGACCATTAATATTAGCAACCTCTAAATCTTCACCTACACCTTGATCTATAGTTTCAGTTTTATTACGCCAAATAGTATGATATACATTTAAATTAGCTGAAAACTTTTCAGAACGCACCCCATAACCTAATTCAAAACTAGTAATTTTTTGATTTTCTATTCCTACATTTAAATCATCATTACTAAAGTTTAACCACACATCATCCAAGAAAGGGGTTCTTTCGAAATACCCTGCATTAAAAAATACATTTTGTACATTATCAATACGATAATTTGCACCTAGCTTTCCACCAAACCCATTGAAGCTTTGCGCATCTGTTAATTGATTTGGATCATTATTTAATTTTGCAAAAAAGTCTTCTCTCTTATACCTACTATTATTATAATTAGCAGCAACAAATGCAGAAAAATCATCTTTATCATATTCTGCTTGTGCAAAAGCACCCATCCATTGGTGATACCCTTTATCATGATAGTTAATTTTATCACCTACTTGAGCTCTATTAACAGGATTATTTATATTATTATCATCAAAATAGTATTGTCCTCCTAATAAATCTGTTACTTCTTGAAAGTGTTCTCCTACATACCAACGATAGTCTAAGCCAACATTCAAATCTATGTAATCCGTAAGTTCAGTATTATATACACTCAAACCACCAACCCAAACATGATCGTTTCTACTTGCTCTTAAAATAGCTGAGGCTCCATTACCACCGCTAGCAATATTTTCTTCTACAATTCTATCTAAGTCCACAGGACCAAAATTGCCTAATTTGTATGCGTCATCAGTAAACTTACCTTGTTCTTCACCAGCAGTTCCTCCACCTCCACCAGTACCAGTAGATCCGTATAATGAAGTTGATAGTGTGCTTTTATCATCAATTTTCCAATAATGATTTAAAGACGCTAAAGGTTTATGATAAAAGTTATCCTCTATATTAGTTACTTGACCGTTTTTAAAACCCCAGTCTGGATTGTAACGTGTTCCTCTTTCACTTAATCGGTAATCATTAATTAATGATCTGTTTTGACGTTGTCCGTGGCGCTGTTTGGCTCCAAAAACATTGAATGCAAATTTGTGTGCATCATTTAATTTGTATGATACATTTAAAAAGTATGATGCAGCAGTAAAATTGGTTCCGTCGGCATAGGTCGCATCTCCTACGGTTCTATCTGCGTATGCTGTTACTGCAAAACCATTATCTAGCAGTCCTGTTGATATTTTTGCACCATAACGTGTATAACCATCGTTACCAACATCAAAACCAACAAAACCTCCTTTTTCTGAATCTGTAGATTCTGTAATGGTATTTATAGTTCCTCCAATAGATGGTACGGCTATTTTAGCAGCTCCAAGACCTCTTTGCGTTTGAACCGTTGAAGTAACACTACCTAAACTTGCCCAATTACTCCAAAATATGCGGCCATTTTCCATATCATTTACTGGAATACCATTAATTAACACTGCAACATTTTCTGAGTTGAAACCACGCATTGTAATTTCACCATCTCCGAAACCACCACCTTGTCTTGATACGAAAACACCTGGTGTAGATTTTAAAATCTCTGGAAATTCTTGATTACCCAGTTTAAGCTGAATTTCTTCTTTTCTAATTGTAGACACTGCTACTGGTGTTTTTCTATCTACAGCAACAGATGCGATAATTTGTATTTCATCAAGACCTACTTGACTTGTTTCCAATAGTATGTTGCCCAAAGTAGCATCTCCAGAAAAAGAAATCGTTTTAGAATTATAACCAACATAAGTAATAACAATCTCACCTGAGGTTGATTGTGTTTTTAAAGAAAAATTTCCATCGAAATCAGTAGTTACACCATTTGACGTTCCTTTTTCAATAACATTAGCACCTGGTAATGGGATATTAGTTCCAGCTTCCATTACAGTACCTGAAATGGTACTTTGTGCTATCATAACTGAAGTACATAAAAATACCGCAGCTATGAATAAAAATTGAGTTGTTTTTTTCATAATTAATTATTTGAAATTAGTCGAAGCAAAAATACGTATTAATGCGTATTAAATGTTAAGTATTTGTTAACAAATATTAACAATAATTGTAACCTAAAAAGGGATAAATATTAAAATATCTATCCCTTTTTTAAATTATTAATAATAATATGTAATTTATTTAACTACTACTTTTGTAATAACTCAACAAATTAGCAGTAGAAGAATCATGTTTGTTATTACTATCACTATTAAATTCTTGTAAAATTTTAGTAGCCAATTGTTTACCTAACTCTACACCAAACTGGTCGTAACTAAAAATATTCCAAATGATGCCTTGTACAAATATTTTATGTTCGTACATCGCTATTAACTTTCCTAAACTTTCAGGTGATAATTTATTTATAAAAATAGTGTTGGTTGGTTTATTACCTTCAAATACTTTGAAAGGTATAATGGATTCCGAAGTACCTTCTTCAATAACTTGAGATTTCGTTTTACCATTTAGCAAGGCTTCCGTTTGTGCTAAAAAATTTGAAATAAGTTTGTCTTGATGATCTTGATTTCCATGTAATGATTCTTTAAATCCAATAAAATCAGCTGGTATTAATTTTGTTCCTTGATGAATTAATTGAAAAAAAGCGTGTTGAGAATTTGTTCCTGGTTCGCCCCAAATTATAGTACCCGTTTGGTAATCTATAGGATTTCCATTTCTATCAACACTTTTGCCATTACTCTCCATAATACCTTGTTGCAAATAAGTTGCAAACTGATTTAAGTATTGAGAGTATGGAATTATAGCTTCACTTTCAGCTTCAAAAAAGTTATTATACAAAACACTTATTAAAGCTAAAACAACAGGTATATTAGTTTCAAAATCTTCGTTTTTAAAATGGGCGTCCATTTTATTAGCACCTTGTAACAAGCTATCAAAATTTTTATAACCTACAGCTAAACTAATACTTAAACCAACGGCACTCCACAATGAGAAACGACCACCAACCCAATCCCACATTGGGAAAATATTATTTTCATCTACACCAAAAGCTTTTACATTTTTAATATTTGTAGAAACCGCTACAAAGTGTTTTGCTATAGCATCTTCACTAGCTGATTTTAAAAACCAATCTTTTATAGTGTTGGCATTAGATAGTGTTTCTTGAGTAGTGAATGTTTTAGAAACTACTACAAAAAGTGTCGTTTCAGGGTTTAACTTTTTAATAACTTCATTTACATGATCGCCATCTACATTACTAACAAAATGAGTGGTTAATTGGTTTTTATAATACTGTAAAGCATCTACAACCATGGCAGGCCCTAAATCTGACCCGCCAATACCTATATTAACAACATCGGTAAATGCTTTTCCTGTAAATCCTTTTCTATAACCATTTACAACCTCATTAGTAAACGCTTCTATTTTTTGTTTTACTTTATAAATCTCTGGCATTACGTTAACGCCACCAAAAATAAAGTTGGCGTCTTCTGGAGCGCGCAATGCTGCATGTAAAACAGCTCTTCCCTCTGTTTTATTTATAATTTCACCCGAAAACTGACTTTTTATGGCGTCTTTTAATTTTACCTCGTTTGCTAGCTCTAGTAAGTTCTTAAATGTTTCTTCAGTAATTCTGTTTTTTGAAAAATCAACATAAAAATCATCCCATTTAATGGTCATTTTATTTGCTCTTTCCATGTCCTTAGCAAACAAATCCTTCATATGAACATCTTTTATAGATTTAAAATGCTCTTGAAGTTTTTTCCAAGACATTGTGGTTGTTGGATTTATACTTGGTAATGACATATGATTTATACTTGGTAATGACATATTATGAATTTGCTTGTTTAATTATGGTTTGTTGGGGTTCTTCTTCCTCTATGATGTTAGGCTTAAAAACAATATGATCCAGTTTGGATTTTATAGGTTTTATAAACTCTAAATATTGCATTTTTAACGAATCTGAAATTGGTTTTGCTTCAGGAAGTTTTTGTTTAAAAGGATCGACTTGTTTACCGTTTTTCCAAAAACGATAGCACACATGAGGACCACCCGTATTACCCGTCATACCAACTTTACCTATAATATCTCCTTGCTTTACAAATTGACCAACTTTAACTAAACGTTTACTCATATGAAGGTATTGGGTTTCATAAGTGGCATTATGGCGTATTTTTACATAATTACCGTTACCACTAGTATAACTGGATTTTGTAACTGTTCCATTTGCTGTAGCTCTAATTGGCGTTCCTATTGGCGCAGCAAAATCAGTGCCTTTGTGTGGACGAACCTTATATCCATAAACAGCTATTCGGCGTCTTAAATTATATCTTGATGATATTCTTGAAAAAGCTACTGGTGCCTTTAAAAATGCACGACGTAAATTTTTTGCTTCATCATTAAAATAATCTACAATACCTTTTAAAGAATCAGATTCAAAACGAAATGCATAAAACGGCTCGTTGTTGTGCTCAAAATATGCAGCTTTCACATCATGTACACCTGTATAGATGGTGTCGTCAATATATTTATCGGTGTAAATTACTTTAAAACGATCTCCTTTTTGTAATCGTCTAAAATCTATCGTCCAAGCATAAATTTCGTCTGCTAACTTATTAGTTAATACAGCACTTACTCCTTGCTCGTCTAAAGTTTCAGAAATGCTACTATTAATAACGCCTGTTACCGTTTTCTCAACATATTTAATTGGTTTTCTGCTTTTGTAAGCATATATAGAATCTTGGAAATTTACAACCACGTAATCTTCTAAGTTGGGCTGATAAATAAAGCATTTTGCTGTTTCTAACGAATCTTTAGCACATAAAAGCGTATAAGGTTTACCAACCTGCAAATTTCTTGCAATATTAAAAGTGTCTTTTGTCTTTTCAGCAATATGAAAAATTTTAGGATAACCTACTGCGTTGCGCTCTAAAATTAAGCCAAAGGTATCGCCATTTCTTACGGTATCTCGCTTTACAACATAATCTTCTAATTTAAAACCAAACTCAAAGGTTTCAATAGGTTCTTCAACTACGGCAAGTTCTTCTTTTACCTGAACAGGTTTTGGGTCGTCTTTACAACTTATAAAAATAATTGCTAATATTAATACTATTATATATCTGTTCCCCAATCTGTTAATTCTTGTTCTGTCCATAAATCTGGAAAAAATATTCTTTTTTGATACTTTGGATGCATGTATTTAACCCACTCACTGCCTCCTGTTGCTTCTGCCGTTTTACCACCAATATTTAAATAATGATTTGCGGTATTATAATGTGCCATAACCCATTTTATATTTACCGTATAATCGTAATGACGCATAGCATCAACCAAAGCTTTGTCTTGTTGATCTTGCTTTGGTAAGGTCTTAAACTTTGACCATAAATTGTTTTTTTGATAAAACTTGGTAAATCTAATAAATTCATCTTTATATCGTGCTTCAAAAGCAGATAAAGTATATGTTTTTTTACCAGTTTTATAATCTTTCCCCGCTGCTTGCCAATATAAATGTTCGAAAGCATTTTCATAAGACGAATTTCTATCAATAGTTTTTCTAAAACGATTGTCTATAAGGTTTATAAGCTCGGTTGAAGAAAACTCTATTTTCCTGTATTGGGCACTTTGAAAACCACTAGCTGGCGTTAGGGTTGTTCTAAATTTATTGTACTGCTCTATATCCATTCCATCTTTCATAATACTAAAAGATGAGGTTAACACATCGAAATAACGACTTATGCGCATTATCTTATCCGTAAAAATTTCAGCACTTATATTTGCAGTCTCAGCAACTTGCTCAATTTCACTAAGAATCATCTTAAAAAGTAATTCTGAAATTTGGTGATACATAATAAACACCTTTTCATCTGGAAAAACCGTACGCTGTATTTGAAGATTTAATAATGCATCTGTTTGAACATAATCCCAATAATTTATGGGTTTACTATGCAGTAACCCTTCTAAATGTGTATCCACATCTTGATTTAAGGTCTCGTATTTTTCTTTTAGTTGGTTGGTTATTTTTGAGTTCAAAATGCTTAATTATTAACAACTACTTTGAAAGGATGCTTTAGGCCTTTAAAAGCTTCAAGGTCTGCTCTTAATGAACCAACAGCCAAATCTGCTTTAATGCGCAAAGGTAATTTATTTTTGTCTTTTGAAACCCAAAGTGTTAAACTTTCTTCTTCCTTAAAAACACGTCCTGCCATAACATATGGCCTGAATTTCAACGACTCTACTTTCCCGAAATCTGTACTAATAGTCTCTTCACCTAAGTACTTAAGTTTAAAGCCATAATTTTCTTCATCAAAAAACATGTCTATTCTAACCTCATCACCAACTTTTAAATTACTTGTGTCTAAATTATTTCTTAGATAGTAGAATGTTGATACCATATCCTGAATGTTTGGTTTGGTATCAATAATCATTTTTTTATTGTGTTTTTTGTCATTAACGTGGGCTTTGTTATTTACCTGATCAAAATCTATTTCTAAATCTTTAGTGTGCCCACCTTCATCTATATTTCTAACAAACTTATAAGGTATATTTGTTTTCTTATCAAAGTAACTTTCATAGCGATCTTTTACTTTAAAAAACCATTTTATCATGCCAGTAGTCCAGCCTTTACCAACTACATGATATACTTCTTTGTTATTTAATTTGGAATCTTTAACAGTAAGTGTTGCATTGCCAGCTTTTAGCCAATTGCTATAACTCATCTTGAATTTAAACCATTCGCCATCGCCAAACGCCGAATGTTCTTGAGAAAAAGTAAGTTGAAAGGCAAATAATGCTATTGCTATAAGTAGTATTTTTTTCATTTTATTTGGGTCATAAATAATGTAACTTCTTAAATTTACATTTATTGTTTTAGTAAGAAATTACAATTACTATTCCAAAAATATAAAATTTACTTGAACCTACCCTTTTTTGTAAGAAGACCTTAACGTTAATTTGTTACATTAAACTAAAAAACTCCGCCTAAATACATTGGCAGAGTTTTTTATATATTTCATTATCTGTTAAAGTGTACCTCTGTTGGCTTGCTCACGTTCAATAGATTCAAAAAGTGCCTTAAAATTACCGGCTCCAAAACCACGTGCACCCATACGTTGTATGATTTCAAAAAACAATGTTGGTCTATCTTCCACTGGTTTTGTGAAAATTTGAAGTAAATAGCCTTCTTCATCTGCATCAATCATAATACCTAGTCCTTTGAGCGTTTCAATATCTTCTCGCAATTCATGACTATGTTCTTCCAATCTGCCTGGTACAGCTCTGTAATATTCTTCAGGTGGTGTTGATAAAAACTCGATACCTCTTGCTTTTAACTGACTTACAGCGCTAATAATATCATTAGTGGCAACTGCTATATGTTGCACACCTGGGCCTTCATAAAAATCGAGATATTCCTCAATTTGTGAGCGCTTTTTCCCTTTTGCTGGTTCATTTATGGGGAATTTTATACGTCCGTTTCCATTACTCATTACTTTACTCATAAGTGCTGAATATTCGGTATGTATTTGCTTATCATCAAACGATAAAAAGTTTTCAAAACCCATAACATCTTCGTACCATTTTACCCATGTGTTCATTTGTCCCCAACCCACATTTCCAACCATGTGGTCTATATATTTTAAGCCTACAGGCGTTGGGTTGTAATCTGATTTCCACTCACGGAAGCCGGGTAAAAATGTTCCATTGTAATTTTTGCGTTCTACAAACATATGCACCGTTTCGCCATAAGTATAAATACCTGCACGAACGACTTCGCCATGTTCATCAGTCTCCACAATAGGTTCCATATATGATTTCGCACCTCTGCTTGTGGTTTCTTCGTAAGCTTTTTTTACATCTTCTACCCAAAGTGCTATGACTTTTACACCATCGCCATGTTTTACAATATGCTCATTTATTGGTGATTTACTGTTTAGCGGTGTTGTTAAAACCAAACGGATTTTATCTTGTTTTAAAACATAACTCACCGAGTCTTTTGAACCTGTCTCAAGTCCTTTATAAGCATAAGATTGAAACCCAAATGCTGTTTTGTAAAAATGTGCTGATTGTTTTGCATTACCTACATAGAATTCTACATAGTCTGTTCCTAAAAGCGGTAAGAAGTCTTGTGCGCCTTCAAATATTTTTTCTAAACCGTAGTTTACTGATTTTATGTCTTTACTCATTGTTTTAATTTTGTCATTCCCGCGAAGGCGAGAATCTTATTGTTTGAAACTCAATTCTTATAAAGTGGATTCCTGCCTCCGCAGGAATGACAACTTATTCTAACCAAGATTTATGGTAACTTTCATCGGCTATTTTCATTGCTTCTTCGGTAACCATTAATGGCTTAAAGGTGTCTACCATAACGGCGAGCTCATCAGTTTTTGCTTTTCCAATACTGCGTTCTGTCGCTCCAGGGTGAGGGCCGTGAGGGATTCCTGCTGGATGCAATGATATATGGCCTTCTTCAATATCATTTCTACTCATAAAATCACCATCAACATAATACAAAACCTCATCACTATCTATATTACTATGATTGTACGGTGCAGGAATAGATTGCGGATGATAATCGTAAAGCCTTGGCACAAAACTACATACCACGAAAGCATCGGTTTCAAAAGTTTGATGTACAGGAGGCGGCTGGTGAATGCGACCTGTTATGGGTTCAAAATCGTGAATTGAAAATGCATACGGATAGTTGTAACCATCGTACCCCACCACATCAAAAGGGTGTGATGCATAGACCATTTCTATAATATCATCTTGCTTTTTTACTTTGATTAGGAAATCTCCAGATTCGTTATACGTTTCCAATTCTTGTGGCTGCCTAATATCGCGCTCACAAAATGGTGCATGTTCTAATAATTGTCCAAACCAATTTCTGTATCGTTTTGGGGTATAAATCGGTCGTCGAGATTCAACAATAAACAATCGATTGTCTTCAGTATCAAAATCTATTTTATAAATTATGCCTCTTGGAACTAATAAATAATCGCCATATTTAAAATCGAGATTCCCTAACATAGTTCTTAGCTTGCCTGTTCCCTTATGGATGAAAATAAGCTCATCGGCATCTGTGTTTTTATAAAAATAATCTTGTGTTGATTGCTTTGGTGCTGCTAAAATAATAGCACAATCGCTATTTATTAAAACTGTTTTTCTGCTCTCTAAGTAATCCATTTCAGGTTTTACTTGAAAGCCTTTTAAGCGGTACGATTTTATATTATTTGCTAATGCTATTTTAGGAGCAACACTGTATTGCTTTTTTATTTCCTTTACTTGAGTTGGGCGTTGCTCATGATAACTATTGGTAGACATGCCATCAAAACCAATTGTACCAAATAACTGTTCGTAATACAAACTGCCGTCTGGTTTTCTAAACTGGGTATGACGTTTAGGAGGTATTTTTCCTAATTTATGATAAAAAGGCATATTTTTAAATTTAAAGATTAATCCTTCAACTAAGTTCTGGATGTTAATAAACTAAAATTCAATGGTATATAAAGATACAATAATGCCAGCTTACTCAGGATTTCTCTTGATAAGAAAATGAAGAAATGATAATAAGTCTTTAAATAAAAGCTGCATAACCTTACAAATATCGTGATTAATTTAGAATTAATGAAATGGTTTTTTACCTCAGAAACACGTTAAAATAATACACATCAAAACCAAAATCCTAGATTAAAAAACCAAACGCTTTGCTTTTGTTCTGGTGAATAGCTGTATTTAACTTGAATAGGCCCTACAAAAGTATCAACGGCATATCCTAAACCATAACCACGATAATCTGGCAGTGTAAACCACTCGCCACTTTCAAAAATATCATCATCAATATTAGCCCAATTGGCTTCAATGGTAATGTGATGCTTTTTAAAAACCTCATAATCCATTATAGCCGAAGCTTTTACATAGCTATTTCCTGTTAGCGAAATAAAATCATAACCAATAAATGGAATAAAGTTATTTATTAAATTATTGCCATAACCTCCTAATGCAAAGTCTAAAGTCTGCGTAGAATTATCACCGAATTTAAATCCGCCACTTGTTTGAAAATTAAATGCCAGCTTATCAGAAACACTTAACGCATAGCCCATTTCTGCTTTAGCTATTGAAAAGTTTTCAAAAGTTTCATTAAAATTAGAAGCGTATAAATACATATGTAAATCGCCATTAAAATAAACGCCACTTTTAGGGAAGTATTTATCGTCGTAAGTATCTAATTTAAGATTTCCGAAAACACTAAAATAATCTGTGTTTTCAAATATAAATTCATCATTCGGATTTGCAGTTGAAATGGTTTCAGATTTTACTTCTAACCGTTTATGCTCTGCACCAAGACTTAATGCAAAATCTTTTCTAAAAAGAGTTTGTAAATAAAACTGATTGGTTTGATCTTGTAACTCTACATCAATTTTATTTATTCCTGTTGCATTTATTTCACTTTCCTCAAGTAGTAATTGCGCACTTATATTTTTGTTAAACATATTGTAACTAGACCTTAAACCAACACTCCAATAAAAACCTTTATCAATTAAATATTCAAAATTATAACGCACATTATCGCCTAAAACGAAATCTAACGAAGCAATATCGTTATTAAATAACAAACGTTTTTTGGTAACGTTAATTAGCGCTGCGCTTTTATATAAATCGTCATAATGTAAACCTAATTTTAAAAATGTTGTGTTTTTTGTTTCTTTTAATTTTGCAACCAAATCATACCCTTCTTTATCTTGAGTTTTATTTAATTCATATTGAAAAGCATCAAAATTATTGGTGGCCACTAAATTATTAATGCCCTTATTAAAATTAGAATAACTAATTTTTTCATTCATTTTAAACTTTAGTTTTCCTAAAACATAAGCTCTTGTATATTTTTTATTTCCTGTAACATCTATGTTATTAATTACCAAACTATCTAAAAGTTTAGGTATCGCTCTTTGTTTTGTTTGAACATTTTTTAATGACAATTCTCTTAAAATATTAAGCTTAGATAATGCAGCAACCTCTCCAGCTTCTATAATTTTATTACCCTGGTTAAAGGATACAACATTAAAACTTTTAATATTAGGTTTTATGTAAACATCTGTTTTTTCAACTTTAGTTTTCATAGCCTCTATGGTTCTGAAATTATTGATTTGAATTAAAACATCTGGAGCCGAAGTTAATTCCGTTCTATCTAATAATCCGTCTTGAACATCAACACCTATGAGTATATCCATCTCTTTGGTTTTTAATTCATCAATAGGATAATTATTAACCACACCACCATCTATTAATACGTCTTCGTTTATTGTTACTGGTTGAAAAAGTGATGGTAGCGCACCACTAGCCATGAGAGCCTCTGTTAAATTTCCTTTGTCTAATAGTAATTGCTTTCCTGTTTCAATATTAGTAGCGATACAAAAAAACGGAATTGGTAATTCATTAAAATTATGGATATGATTAACGTGAAGTGTTAATTTTGATAATAAATTATAGGTGTTTTGTCCTCTAGATAATGCTGATGGCAACTTAACTTTAAAATTATCAAACGGTAATGTTAAGGCATATTTTTCTGAATTATCGCGCTCATAAAAGGCTTTTGAGGCTCTTGGTAAATCGTCATTTAATAGTTTATCAAAATCTATTTCATGAAAAATTGAATCTAGTTCTTTTCCTGAATATCCTGAAGCATAAAGCCCTCCAATAATAGCACCCATGCTAGTCCCAGCAATGTAATCTATTTTAACACCTAAACTATCAATTACTTTTAGCACACCTATATGCGCCAACCCTTTGGCACCACCACCACTTAACACTAAGCCTACTTTTGGCATGGGGTTTTCTGCTTCTTTGTTTTGCGCTTTCGCGGAAAGTGAAGCGATTAGGAATAGGGTTAATATGATGGTTTTTTGGTTCAAGTTTTATGTTTAATCTTTAACATCCTGGACAACTTATAATTGTTGTTTCTATAATTTCATTCGTTTCAAAATCCTTAACCCTTTTTGGTAATTTCCATCCTTTTTCCTCTGACCAATATTTGCTTCTTGTTTTTATATTTTCAATCCTTTTTTTTGCTTCGTGTGCCCAAAAGGAACCGGAATACTCTCTCATCAAAAATTCATAATCTCTTATTGATTGACTTGGAGACCTTTTTAATTCAAATAGAACTAATTCTTCATAAAGCTTGAATGGTTCTATAAATTGAGCTTTAAGTAGATGAATACTATCAGAAAGGATTTCGTTTTTGTTTTCAATATTTGAGATTCTATTTTCAAAATCTTCCAACTTCTCATCCCTTTTACAGGAGACAAAAATTAAAATAACTAAAACTGATATTACAAAATTCTTCATTAATTCTTTAATTTTAATTAAATGCAAGTTATTTATGATAATAATTATAAACCTTTTCAGCTCTTGAAACGCCAACCACAGCCTCCAACTCATCTAACTTAGCATTAGCAACACGTTTTGCCGATTTAAAATGCCTTAGTAATTCTACAACCGTTTTTTCGCCAACACCACTTATAGTTTCTAACTCTGTGTTTAACGCGGTTTTACTGCGTTTATTTCTGTGGTGTTCAATACCAAAACGGTGTGCTTCGTTTCGTAATTGCTGTATAATTTTTAGGGTTTCGCTTTTCTTATCTAAATACAAAGGAACAGGATCGTCTGGATAGAATAATTCTTCCAAACGTTTTGCTATACCAATAATGGCTATTTTTCCTCTTAAATTTAGAGCATCTAAACTTTTTAAAGCTGATGATAATTGTCCTTTTCCACCATCTATAATAATAAGTTGTGGCAATTGTTGCTCTTCTTCAACCAAACGTTTGTAACGTCTGTAAACCACTTCTTCCATAGATGCGAAATCGTCTGGTCCTTCAACCGTTTTTATATTAAAATGGCGGTAATCTTTTTTACTTGGTTTTCCGTTTTTAAAAACAACACATGCTGCCACTGGATGTGTACCTTGAATGTTAGAATTATCGAAACACTCGATATGTCGGGGTTCTTCAGAAAGCCGTAAATCAACTTTCATTTGCGCCATAATTCTGTTGGCATGCCTATCTGGATCTACAATTTTCATTTGTTTAAAACGATCCATTCTAAAATACTTGGCATTACGAAGCGATAAATCTAAAATGTGCTTTTTATCTCCTAATTTGGGAATAGTAACTTTAACATTTTCGCCTAAATCGACTTTAAACGGCACGTAAATTTCTTTAGATTTAGAATTAAAACGCTGCCTGATTTCTGTAATGGCGAGTTCTAATAATTCCTTATCGGTTTCGTCTAGCTTTTTCTTTATTTCTAAAGTATGCGAACGAATAATTGAACCGTATGATAATTGTAAAAAGTTAACATATCCATAGCTTTCATCGCTCATAATAGAAAACACATCTACATTGCTAATTTTAGGATTTACAATAGTAGATTTTGCTTGGTAATTTTCTAAAACTTCAATTTTTTCTTTTATTTTTTGCGCTTCTTCAAACTGCATATTCTCCGCTAATTGCTTCATTTGCTTTTTAAATTGCTGCAACGAATCTTTAAAATTTCCTTTTAAAATTTCTTTAATGGCTTTAATACTTTCATTGTATTGTGCTTCTGTTTCCAAACCTTCACAGGCGCCTTTACAATTTCCTAAATGGTATTCTAAACATACTTTGTACTTTCCATCTGCTATTTTTTCTTCCGCTAAATGGTAGTTGCACGTTCGTAAACTATACAGACCTTTAATTAGCTCTAAAAGTGTGTAAACGGTTTTTATGCTTGTATAAGGTCCAAAATATTCGCCTCCGCCTTTAAAAATTCGACGCGTAGAAAATACTCTGGGGAAACGTTCTTTTTTTATACAAATCCATGGGTACGATTTGTCGTCTTTCAACAAGACATTATAGCGTGGTTTATGTTTTTTAATTAAGTTATTTTCCAATAACAAAGCATCAGTTTCTGTTTCAACCACAATGTGTTTTATATTGGCAATTTTTTTTACCAACACTCTGGTTTTTCCGTTTTCGTGTGTTTTTGTAAAATAAGAACTTACGCGTTTCTTTAAGTTTTTAGCTTTTCCAACATAAATAATCGTACCTTCTTTATCGTAATATTGATAAACTCCTGGTTGATTTGGCAGTGTTTTTAATTGTATGTTTAAAGCAGGAATATCCATTAAATCAAAGGTAATTATTTAATACTTAATCTTTTTAATAAAATGCTTTTTCAATTGACTAATTTGTTACTTTCGCCACTTTTAAAATTGATTAATGAGCAAAAAAATAATTGGTCGAGTTGATAAAATTGACTTTCCAAAATTAGGACTATTCAATATAGACGTTAAAATTGACACAGGCGCTTACACATCTGCCATTCATTGTTCTGATATTATTATTGAAAACAATAGTTTACGCTGTATTTTTAATAGTGAAACACACCAAAACTTTGGAAAAACTGAAATTGTTTTTGATACTTTTACCCGCACTAACGTGAAAAGCAGCAACGGTTTTAAAGAAAATAGATACAAAGTAAAATCTGAAATTATATTTTTTAGTAAAACTTACAAGATTAACTTAACTTTAAGCACAAGAGACGATATGAAATTTCCTGTTTTAATTGGTAGGCAATTTTTAAAACAAAAATTTATGGTAGATGTAGATTTAGAAAACGTTTCTTTTAATAAAAAAACACAATGAATATAGTTATACTCTCCAGAAATTCGAACTTATACTCCACAGATAGACTTGTAGAAGAGGGTGTAAAAAGAGGCCATAAAGTTGAGGTTATAGACCCGCTTAAATGTGATATTATTATTGAAAAAGAAAAGCCTACCATATACTATAAAGACAGATATTTAGATTATGTGGATGCTATAATACCTCGCATTGGGGCATCGGTTACATTTTATGGTTGTGCCGTGGTACGCCAATTTGAAATGATGTGCGTGTTCACTATTGTTACATCAGATGCCATACAACGTTCAAGAGATAAACTCCGTAGTTTACAACGCTTAAGTAAAGCAGGTATTGGAATGCCTAAAACAGTTTTTACAAACTATTCGCGAGACGTTGAAGAAGTGATAGAACATGTTGGCGGAACTCCTGTAATTATTAAACTTTTAGAGGGCACACAAGGTTTGGGCGTTGTTTTAGCTGAAACAAAAAATGCAGCAGAATCGGTTTTAGAAGCCTTTAATGGCTTACAAGCTCGAGTCATTGTTCAAGAATTTATAAAAGAAGCTGGTGGGGCAGATTTGCGTGCTTTGGTAGTAGATGGTCAAGTAGTTGGCGCTATGAAACGCCAAGGAAAAGACGGTGAATTTCGTTCTAATTTACATCGTGGTGGTACAGCGAACATTATAAAATTAAGTCATGATGAACTAAAGTTAGCCATGAATGCATCGCGTGCCTTAAAACTTCCTGTTTGTGGTGTAGATATGTTACAATCTTCCAGAGGGCCTTTACTTTTGGAAGTAAATTCTACTCCGGGTTTAGAAGGTATTGAAGCTGCAACTGGCAGAAATATTGCTCGAGCTATTATCAATTTTATAGAAAAAAATAAAAAATAGGTGACTCAAGTTAATGACAACGGTTTGAATATTCTAGGAGAATCTATAAAACCTGGAGAAAGTAAAGAAGTGAATTTTGATGTGGCAAATTTACATACCTCTTCACCAGTAAATATTCCTGTTATCATTGAACGTTCAAAAAAGCCAGGGCCTACCGTTTTATTTACGGCTGGTATACATGGTGATGAAGTTAATGGTGTTGAAATTGTAAGGCAGCTTATTGCAAAAGGTATTAATAAACCTAGATGTGGCACTATTATTTGTATGCCTGTTATTAATATTTTTGGGTTTATAAACTTAAAACGCGAATTTCCTGATGGTCGCGATTTAAATCGTGTATTCCCAGGAAGTCCCACAGGTTCTTTAGCAGGACGTGTAGCCTACAAACTTATAAACGATATTATACCACATGTAGATTATATTATAGATTTCCATACTGGTGGTGCTGGCAGATTTAATGCCCCACAACTTCGCTTTTCAAAAGAAAACACAAAACTTAATGATATAGCTAAAGCATTTGGCGCACCGTTTGTGTTGTATTCAAAAAAAATGTCGAAATCTTTTCGTTCAACATGCTTTAAATTAGGAAAACCTTTGTTGCTTTTTGAAGGTGGAAAATCTTTTCATATTGACAACATTGTAACCAACTCTGGTGTTAATGGCTCTAAACGCGTTTTGAAACATTTAGGGATGTTAAAAACTTCATTTAAATCTACAAGACCAAAAAAGGAATGCGTTTTTATAAATGAAAGCAAATGGATTCGTGCTAAATATTCGGGTATGTTTAAAGCCTCTATAGCTATTGGCTCTAAAGTAAGGAAAAATGATATTTTGGGTAATATTACAGACCCTTACGGAAAGTTTAATTACTTTGTTAAAGCATCGAATGCTGGTTATATTATAAATGTAAACGAATCGCCCATTGTATACCAAGGTGATGCGCTTTTTCATATTTCTACAAAATTGAAATCTTAGGATATGACAAAAGCCGAACTACGCAAGACTTATAAAACACGTCGTAATAATTTATCATATACCCAGATTGATAATTTTAGCTTAACTATTGCTAATCAAATTTTGAAACTGCCTATTTGGGACTATTCTTTTTATCATGTTTTCTTAACTATTGAAGAACAAAAGGAAATTAACACCGATTATATTTTGAATATTTTATCTGGAAAAGACAAAAATATTATCATTTCTAAAAGCAATTTTGAAACTGGAGAAATGACCCAATTTCTTTTAACTGACAGTACTATTATAAAAAAAAATCGTTACAATATCCCAGAACCCATTGATGGTATCGAGATTTCTAATGATAGAATTGAAGTTGTATTTATTCCGCTTTTAGCTTTTGATAAAATTGGAAATAGAGTAGGTTACGGAAAAGGATTTTACGACCGCTTTTTAGCCAATTGTAAGCCTAAAACTCAAAAAATTGGGCTCTCTTTTTTTGAAGCTGAAGATAAAATTACAGACGTTTTTAAGAACGATGTGAAATTGGATTATTGTGTAACGCCAAATAAAATTTATAAATTTTAATTATCACAGTTTTCACAATAAGTAGTTCTTAAGTATTCATCAGCTAATAACTGAAATGTAACCCCACCATTTTCTACAGAATTAAACAATTCACAAAATCGTTCATTATTCATATTAAAGGCATTTAATAAAATCGTTCTATAATTTGAATCTTGCGTCAGCTTGTTATTTATTAAGGTTAAGTTTAAATAATAGAATAATAAATCTTCATCAATATCAATACTTCTTGCTTTATTATCTAATAATTCAACAGCCATATCTACATTAGCATAATAACTAAAAAACTGTGCTAAACTCAAATAATCATAATCTGATAAAGGAAATTTCTCGTAATTATTATTTATAAAAGAAACCGATTTATCTTTATTCTGGTAATCTCTTTTTCGCATTAGGTTTTCAGCTTCTATAATATGAAAATTAACCAGCATTCTTGAAATAAGTGAGCTCTCTATTCCATAATTCTTTAAGGCAATAATGTCATTCTTCAATTTAGTCTCATTAAATTCTTGCCATTTAAAATGCCAAAGCTTTATTTTAATGGCAGTAATATTATATTTTACTTCAGCGTTCTTAGGCACTAATTTTTCAAGTTCTAGCATTTCATTGTACACGATAACTGCTTGCCTAACATCTTGCATATATCTAATTGCAGAATTCTTATTAAATATTTTAGCAAATTTAGCCTGCTTTGGAATTTGCATTTTTCTTAAAAATTCTGGTGATACTTCTTTAGTTTTAATTTTTTCGAAAATAGAATTTTGTATTTCGATGGCATCATCCATATTTTCAGATCCTATTGCTGTATTAAACTTACTTAACAAATCGTTGGTAGACATACTTTTATATTTGTCTTTCTTTTCTAGTTCTAACTCTAAAACTGCCTTTCTATGATTTTTTAAAATAGGTTCTAACTCATTAGAAACTGCACCTACAAGTTTAGATTTAATTTGATTTTTAGTTAATTTTGCTAAACCTTCATTTTCAGTTCCTTTTATATCATTTAAAAATTCCACCCAGTTTTCTGAGGAAGACACTTGTGTTTTTATTGTTGGTTTTTGAAACGTTTGTAAAGCAGCTACAATACTATTAGCACGTTGCTCCTGTAACTCAATATTACGCTCTAAACTGCCTTCAACAGAAGAGTATGCTTTTATATTTATGCTTTTTATATTAAAATCGGTTAGCCTTAATGAATCATAAATGGGCTTGATGTCTTCTTGAGAATATTCTGCTTTATTTTTTTCAAAAGGAATTTTAAATTTTAAAGTTTTGTTTTTTAATATATATCCTTCCTTAGCTGACGCTTTAATTTGTTTGGTATTATAGGTTAAAGAATCTAAGTACAAACCCATATCTAATAAATCCCAAGGGTAAGATTCTAAATCATAAATCACATAATATTGACATAAATTTTTATTATTTAAAAATAATATATTGTATTCTAACTCTTCGTTTATCTCCGTATCTGAAATTCTACCAACATGCACACGAAAACTATTTTCGCCATTTGGCTTTAATCCACTTCTTAACTTAGCCCCATATAGAGGTTTTAAAAGCCGCCCTTTAATTTGAGAATTCTCAATAGATTCTATATCGCAATCATAACGTTCTTTATTAACAATATCAACCGCAATTCCATCACCTGTTCCTTTAAATAGTTGGTTAAACCACTCTTTATCATTTATTTGAAAATATAGATTGTTATTCTCTCGTTTTATCGAAAATTTAACTTCCTTAGGTTTTTGTTGAAAGGCTTGAAAACATTGTTTACAATTTTGATTTCTATCATTTTCAGTAGTAGGAAAAACAATATCAAAGGTGTTTTGGGCATTAAAAAAACTTGAGTTAAATGCTATGAATAAGATTGAAATTAGAAATTTACTTTTCATCTATTAAAGTACTAAAAAATATATTATTATCTGAAAAACAATATAAACTTAAAAATTTTAATTATCACAGTTTTCACAATAATTGGTTCTTAAGTATTCATCAGCTAATAACTGAAATGTAACACCACCATTTTCTACTGAATTAAACAATTTACAGAAACGTGCTTTATTAACATTTATAGCATTTAACATAACTGTTCTGTAGCTCTTTTTTTCAGTCAAATCTCTATCTATTAAGGTAAAATTTAAATAATAAAACAATAAATCTTCATCAATATCTATACTTCGCGCCTTGTTTTCCAATAATTTTACAGCCATTTCAACTTCACCATAATCATTAAAAAACTGGGCCAAGTTTAAATAATCACTGCTGGATAAGTCGAAATTTTTATAGTTTTTATTGATATATTCAACTGAATAATCCTTATTAGAATAATCGCCTTGTTCTATAAATTTTTCAACAATTACGATATGAAAATTTACTAACATTCTTGAAATAAGGTCTTTAGAAATGCCATATTTCTTTAATCCATTAATTTCACTTAAAAGGTTAGATTGATCTATTTCAATAGTATCAAAAAGCCATAGCTTCAATTTTAATGCTACTAAATTATATTTTATGGCGGCATTATTGGGAGCCATTTTTTCTAATTCGAGTAAATCATTATAAACAAGGTACGCATAAGTGTAATCTGACATATACTTGAAAGCCGAGTTATTAATTAAAATTTCAATAAATTTTAACTGCCTTGGTATATTCATTTTATCAATAAACTCTGGAGCGCCTTGTTTACCTTTAAGTTTTTCAAAAATTGAATTTTGAATTTCTTTAGCCTTTTCGTAGGTTTCTATAGATTCTTTAACATTATTCTCAGCAATAAGCGCATTAAACTTTTCTAACAGATCGTCCATAGGCTCTGCTACATATTTATCTTTCTTTTCTAACTTTAATTCTAAAACTGCTTTTCTATGCTTTTCAAAAATTGGCTCCATTTCTTTTGAAAGCGTACCTGCTATTTCATTTCTAACCTCATTTTTAGTTAAATCTTTAAGATACTCATATTTAGTCCCTTCAATATCATTAAAAAACTCAACCCAATTCTCAGATGGTAAAACTTCTGTCTTAATAGTTGATTTTTGAAATGTTTGCAATGCAGCTAAAACACCATTTGCTCGCTTTTCCTGTAATTCAATATTCCTTTTAGTTATGCCTTCAATTGACGCATAAGCATTTACTTTAATAGATTTAATATTAAAATCTGTTAATTTTAAAGAATCATATATGGGTTTTATATCTTCTTGCGAGTACGTGATTTTATTTTTTTTAAAGGGCACAATAAACTTTAGTGTTTTGTTTTGAACAATATAGCTCTCTTCGCCTAAAACTTGTATTTGTTTAGGGCTATAGGTTAATTCATCCATATACATGCCCATATCCAATAAATCCCATGAATACGATTCTAAATCATAAATTACATAATACCTGCATAAATTTTTATTACTTAAAAACAGAATATTGTATTCTAAGTCTTCATTTAAAAAGTTATCTGGTATTTTACCAATATTTACTTGGTAAACCTTATCCTCATTAAGTTTTAATCCTTCTTTTAATGCTTTAGAATAAACTGGTTTAAGTAATAATCCTCTTATTCGTTTTTTTTCTACGGTCTTTAAGTCGCAATCATATTTGCTTTTTAAAACAATATCAACGGCGATACCATCACCAGATTCGTAAAATAAGCGACTAAACCAATCATAATCATTAACTTGAAAAAAAAGATCGCTATTGTTCCTTACTATTGAAAACTCAACACTTTCAGGTTTGTTATTAAAAATTTGAATACAGGTTTCACACTTTTTTTCTTGATCTTTACCTGGAAAAACAATATCATAAGTGTTTTGAGAGAAAGAGATATTTAGAAATAATAGGATACAAGAAATTGAGAAGGCATAACGACTTGTCATTAATTTGAGGGTTTTATTATTGATAATAGCGAGATAAATATAACAAATAAATCTGAGCAGTAAACACTTACTTACACAGTTTTTTTATTTATTTAATAGCCTTAGAGAAAGCCTTCTTATTAAATACGATTAATATTATGAAACCTGTACTTATAGCCATATCGGCAATGTTAAAAACAGGTTCAAAGAAGTTAAAACGCTTACCACCATAAAAGGGAAACCATTGTGGCAAGTCTATTTCAAATAAAGGAAAGTATAACATATCTACAACTTTTCCGTGTAGCAAACCATCATAACCTCCTGTATCTGGCATAAATTGGGCAACTTGATTATAACTATCGTCAAATAAAACGCCATAAAAAACAGAATCAATGATATTACCTAAAGCACCAGCGAATATTAAAGCAATAGCCAAAATTAATATTTTTGAGCCTTGTTTTTTTGTAACATCATAAAGCCAATAACCAATTCCAAAAATTGCAATAACTCGAAATACAGTAAGTGCTACTTTAGCTGTTCTATCAGAAATGAAAGACACAAAATCACTAATTTTTGTACCCCAAGCCATTCCATCATTTTCAATAAAATATATTTTAAACCAACTAAAAACCTCAACATTTTCGTGAAGCGCAAAATGTGTTTTAATATAAATTTTACTTATTTGGTCGATAAGTAGAATAATGATAATAAGGATTATAGATTTTTTTAATGACATAAAGTTTATTTAAGACCTTTCCACTTTAGTCTATGCTGAGCGCAGACGAAGTACTCAAGGTGACAAAACCATTTAAATAAAAAACGTCTCAATATCTTGAGACGTTTCAAATATATAATTTAAAAAAAATTATTGCATATTTTTTGCTTCAATACTAAGTGTAGCGTGCGGTACTAATTTTAAGCGTTCTTTATTTATTAGTTTACCTGTTACACGACACACACCATACGTTTTGTTTTCAATTCTGATTAAAGCATTCTTTAAATCGCGAATAAACTTTTCTTGACGAATAGCTAACTGCGAATTAGACTCTTTACTCATAACTGCACTTCCTTCATCAAAAGCCTTAAAAGTAGGTGACGTATCGTCAGTACCATTATTATGGTCATTCATATAAGCACTTTTTATAAGCTCCAAATCGTGTTGTGCTTTTTCTATTTTTTCTTGTATCAGTTGTTTAAATTCTGCTAAATCTGCATCTGAGTATCTTACTGTATTTTCTGTAGCCATAGTATTAATGTTTTTGTATGGATAATTTGGTATTTACATCATCAAAAGCAATTTCTATACCATCTTCTAATTTATCTAAAATTTCTAATTCGTTTGTTAAGGTTTCCGATTTTATATACATTATATTTGCATCAATTGCACTTGCAATATGTTCGTCTTTTTGAAGTGTTACATCTATTCTGTCTGTAACTTCAAAACCTGAATCTTTACGTAAATTTTGGATACGATTAATTAACTCTCTCGCAATACCTTCTTTTCGTAAATCATCACTAATAGTTACATCTAAAGCCACTGTTAACGAACCTTCATTTGCAACCAACCAACCTTCAATATCTTGAGATGTAATTTCTACATCTGTGCGTTCTAAAATAATATTTTTTCCGTTCACTTCAACGTCTAAATTACCATTTTGTTCTATTTTGTTAATATCTTCTGCTGTAAAGTTAATTACTGCATTAGCAATGGCTTTCATATCCTTCCCAAAACGTGGTCCAAGAGCTTTAAAGTTAGGCTTTATTTGTTTTACCAAAATATCAGAGGCATCATCTAAAAGTTCAACTTCTTTAACGTTAACTTCATGTTTTATTAACTCTGAAACCGCTAAAATCTCTTCTTTTTGCTGCTCACTATCAACCGGAATCATTATTTTTTGAAGTGGCTGACGCACTTTTATCTTTTCTTTAGCTCTTAACGATAAAACTAAAGAAGAAATTGTTTGGGCATTTTCCATTTTTCGTTCTAAACTTTTATCAACAAAAGCAGCATTAAAAACTGGGAAGTTTGATAAATGTACACTTTCAAAGTCTTCTTTTTTGGTAACCGCATTTAAATCTAAATACAGCTTATCCATAAAAAATGGTGCAATTGGAGCTGCTAATTTTGCAATGGTAAGCATGCAGGTATAAAGCGTTTGATAAGCCGAAATTTTATCTTGTTGGTAATCGCCTTTCCAAAAACGTCTTCTGCTTAAACGCACAAACCAGTTACTTACGTAATCTTGTGTGAAATCTGAAATTGCTCTAGCTGCTTTCGTAGGCTCATAATCTGCATAAAACGCATCAACTTTTTCAATTAACGTATGTAATTCTGATAGAATCCAACGATCAATTTCTGGTCTTTCATTTAAAGGAATATCAGCTTCACTATAATTGAAATTATCCAGATTCGCATATAACTGAAAGAAGGAATACGTATTGTAAAGCGTTCCGAAAAACTTACGCTTTACTTCTTCAATACCTTCTAAATCGAATTTTAAATTATCCCAAGGATTAGCGTTAGAAATCATATACCAACGTGTGGCATCGGCGCCATAATTACCTAGCGTTTCAAATGGATCAACCGCATTTCCTAGACGTTTGGACATTTTTTGTCCATTCTTGTCTAAAACCAACCCGTTGGACACGACGTTTTTATAAGCAACAGAATCGAAAACCATAGTCCCGATAGCATGAAGTGTATAAAACCAACCACGGGTTTGGTCGACACCTTCTGCGATAAAATCGGCTGGAAAAGCTTTGGCTTTTTGAGATTCTTCGCTTTGCTCTGAATGACATCCATCAATCATTTCAGTATTTTCAAACGGATAATGCCATTGCGCATAAGGCATGGAACCAGAATCGAACCAAACATCTATTAAATCGCTTTCGCGGAACATTTTCTGGTCTGTTGGAGATACTAAAATAATCTCATCAACAATATTTTTATGTAAATCTATTTTCGCATAGTTGTCATCAGAGTTATTTCCAACTTCAAAATCTGCAAAAATATCTGCCTTTAAAACACCTGCTGAAACTGCTTTTTGCATTTCAGATTTTAACTCTTCAACAGAACCAATACAAATTTCTTCTTTACCATCTTCGGTTCTCCAAATTGGTAATGGAATTCCCCAATACCTTGAGCGCGATAAGTTCCAATCGTTCGCATTTGCCAACCAATTTCCAAAACGACCTGTTCCTGTAGCTTTCGGTTTCCAGTTTATGGTTTCGTTAAGCTCAAACATTCTATCTTTAACATCGGTAACCTTGATAAACCAAGAATCTAATGGGTAATAAAGAATCGGTTTATCAGTTCTCCAACAGTTTGGGTAGCTGTGTTTATATTTTTCAACCTTAAAGGCTTTATTTTCTTCTTTTAGTTTAATAGCCAGCTCAACATCTATTGATCGTTCTGGAGCTTCACCATCGTTATAATACTCATTTTTAACATATTTACCAGCAAATTCACCCATTTCTGGTCTGAAACGGCCTTGTAAATCGACTAAAGGAACAAGATTTCCATTGTCGTCTTTTACTAACATTGGTGGAATTTCTGGTGTTGCTTGTTTTGCAACCAAAGCATCATCAGCACCAAATGTAGGTGCTGTATGTACAATTCCTGTACCATCTTCAGTAGTAACAAAATCTCCTGAGATTACTCTAAATGCATCTTCAGGATTATCGTTTGGTAACGTATATTTTAAAAGTTGTTCGTATTTTATGCCAACTAAATCTTTTCCAACAAATTCTTTTACAACATAAAATGGGATTTTTTTATCTCCTGATTTATATGAAAGTAATTCTGATTTTTCTTCAACTTTATTGAACTTTCCAGAAAACTGATAGTTCACCAATTTTTTAGCTAAAACAACATTTATTGGTTCAAATGTATATTGATTATACGTTTCAACTAAAACATAATCTATTTTTGGACCAACGGTTAATGCGGTGTTACTAGGCAATGTCCATGGCGTTGTGGTCCAAGCTAAAAAGTAAATATCACCTTCATTTTGTAAAAAATCTGGAAGTGAACTTTCTATGGCTTTAAACTGAGCAACAACCGTAGTGTCCGTAACATCTTGATAGGTTCCCGGTTGATTTAACTCATGCGAGCTTAAACCTGTTCCTGCTTTTGGCGAATAAGGCTGAATCGTATAGCCCTTGTAAAGTAAACTTTTATTATAAATCTGTTTTAATAGCCACCAAACTGATTCCATATATTTAGGTTCGTAGGTAATGTATGGATCGTCCATATCTACCCAATAACCCATTTTCTGAGTTAGATTATTCCAAACATCTGTATAGCGCATTACTGCTTTTCTGCAAGCTGCATTGTAATCTTCTACAGAAATGGTTTTTCCTATATCTTCTTTAGTAATTCCTAACTCCTTTTCAACACCCAATTCAATAGGTAAACCATGTGTATCCCAACCCGCTTTACGCTTAACTTGGTAACCTTTCATGGTTTTGTAACGCGGAAAAATATCTTTAATAGCACGTGCTAAAACGTGGTGCACTCCTGGAAGACCGTTTGCAGAAGGTGGCCCTTCAAAAAACACAAAAGGTTCGTTGCCTTCTCGGGTGGTGACACTTTTTTCAAAAATGTTGTTTTCTTGCCAATAGTTAAGAATTTCTTCTGCTACATTTGGTAAGTTAAGTCCTTTATATTCAGGAAATTTAGCGCTCATTTACTGGTAAATCTATTAAGTTCGCGAATTTAAGGAATTTTAGGAAAAAAAAAGGTGTTGCGAGTATAATTTATAATCGGCATTACAAGGTGCAAAGCGACGCGGTAATCTTGTGATAAGAGTTTGCAGAAACAGATTGCCACATCACACAAAAAGTGTGATTCGCAATAACGTTAAACAATCAAATCTACCAAATCCTCAATTTTAGAAATAAGTTGAATTTTAATAACCGTATTTTTAAGCGCTATTTTATTGTATTTAGATACAAAAATAGTAGAAAAGCCTAGTTTTTCAGCTTCTAAAATACGTTGTTCTACGCGTTGCACAGGACGGATTTCTCCTGAAAGCCCTACCTCAGCTGCAAAACAAAAATCTTTTTGTAACGATACATCTTCATTTGATGACAAAATAGAGGCTACTACAGCTAAATCTATAGCCGGATCATCAACTGTAATACCGCCTGTAATATTTAAAAAAACATCTTTTGCTCCTAAACGAAAGCCTGCTCGCTTTTCTAAAACCGCCAATAACATATTAAGACGTTTGGCATTAAATCCTGTTGCACTTCGTTGAGGCGTACCGTAAACTGCGGTACTTACTAATGCTTGTACTTCTATCATTAAAGGGCGCATGCCTTCTAAAGTTGCTGCAATAGCATTACCACTTAATTCTTCGTCTTTTTTAGAAATTAAAATTTCTGAAGGGTTAGATACTTCACGCAAACCAGAACCTTGCATTTCATAAATTCCTAATTCGTTTGTAGATCCAAATCGGTTTTTGTGTGCTCTTAAAATTCTAAATACATGGTTTCGGTCGCCTTCAAATTGCAATACCGTATCAACCATATGCTCTAAAATTTTAGGTCCTGCAATGTTTCCATCTTTTGTTATATGACCAATTAATAAAACAGGCGTTGCGGTTTCTTTAGCAAATTTTATAAGCTCAGTAGTACATTCTTTTATTTGAGAAATGCTTCCAGAAGACGATTCGATATAATCGCTATGGAGTGTTTGAATAGAGTCAATAATGACAATATCTGGCTCTAAAGCCTCAATTTGTTTAAAAATATTTTGTGTCTTGGTTTCAGTTAGAATGTAACAATTATTATTATTTGGATTAATACGTTCTGCACGCATTTTTATTTGCTTCTGGCTTTCTTCTCCTGAAACATACAATGTTTTATAGGGTAGTTTTAATGATATTTGAAGCAATAATGTACTTTTTCCTATTCCAGGTTCACCGCCTAAAAGGGTTAAGGATCCTGGAACGATTCCGCCTCCTAAAACACGATTAAATTCACCATCAAAAGTATCTAATCGAGGTTCTTTTGAAACATCAATATCTTTAATTCGTAATGGAATTGACGCTTTTTTTATTGAAGCTGTTGGGCTTTTCCAATCGCTTTTTTCAGATTTTTGAATAAGTTCTTCAACAATGGTATTCCATTCTTTACATGCAGTGCATTGTCCTTGCCATTTAGCAAATTGCGTTCCGCAGTTCTGACAAAAAAAAGTAGTCTTTATTTTCGCCATTAATAACCGAAATCTTCTTTTATTAAATCCGCTTTTGCCAATACCAAATCTTTAGTAACACCTGCAATTTCTTTTAATGTGTAAGCCGATTGATATGAACGCATCGCCTTTTTAGGATCTCCTGTTTCTTCATAAAAACGTCCAATGTAATATGTTCCTAAAAGTGATTCTGGATAGACTTTTCTTGCAATTTTGCCTAAGTCTTCATAGTATTCAAATAACTCATTTTTTTCAATAGCAGCAGATATAGCTTTAAAATCATTTATTAAAATTTGCTTATCAATACCATATAAATTATATATAGTTTGGTACTTTTCTTCAAGGTATACTACTGGAGATATTTCTAATTCAAGAATTGTTTCTTTGTATTCTTCTTTAGAAATGGGCTGAAATATTTTAAAAATATTCTCTAAAGCATTTGGAATTACGTGAGCAGGTAAAGAATAATGGGAAGGTCCTTCCAAACTGTTAAAACTATAGAATAAGTTTTCATTTTCTATACTAGAAATATCTGTATTTAAAACATTTATCATCTCTTTTATTGACGATTTATCCTTATTTGTATCTGCTAAATAGTAAAATGTTTTAGATTCAACGTTACTTAAACGTTCTGGTATATATTCAAGCATATTTGGTGCTAAATCTGGACTAGCTACTATATAAGCTTGAAACAACGGGTTTGACTTTAATAAATAATAGTTAATAAAATTTGCCGTTTCACCATGACCAACAGCTACTTTAAATGACCCAGCTCTATACTTATCTTCAATGTAAGGCAATAGTTCCATACCTATAAATTCAAAAAAATCAGCTCCTGAATCTATAGGAAGCGAATTTTGTTCGGAATACATGCAATCTTCAAATCGTGTATCTAATTGGTTTACACCAACGACAATAGATTCTGGCATATCTTCCCAATATGTATAGTAATCTACATTTCCAGCAACAGCTTCAAATAGATAATCGCCATCTAAAACTACAAAAAGTGGATATGTTTTATCTTCATTAGCATCATAGCCTCGTGGTAACTGAATTTTTATTTGGCGATCTGATCCTAGTTTTGAAGAGTTAAAATTCTCGTATTTAACTTGTGCAAAACTTGTTTTCGACATCAAAAACAATGTCAGTAATACTATAAGTGATTGATATTTTTTCATTTTCAGAATATGTAAAAATTTAAATCTCAACAATTTATAAAATATAGTTCAGTTTGGTAAAGTAAATTATATATGTTTTTCAATATAGTGATTTCTATTACCTATTTAGTTTTTAAAATTTATTCAAAAATATTAATCTAAAGTGTTTTGATAACTTAAAACTTCTTCTTTTTTAGATCCTTCTAGTGTATTTTGATTGAAAACCTTTTCAAAAGCTTTTGCAATACCTCTAGTAACTTGTGTATGGTCTGTTGCATTATTAAAATCATCAAGATGAAATCTAAAATTTCTATTTTCAACCTTCTTAAATTGTTCTATAAAGCTAGAAGAACTTTCCACATTGCTTTTTGAATCCTCAGTAGATGTTGATACATAGTAAATGATATCTTTATTTAATGCATCTAATTGCTCTACTACATCTTGGTTTAAATCTTCACCTAAGTCAGGACTCAAATTTACGTATGCATTAAAGACTAACTCTTTTTCCAATAAAAAAGAATTTAAAAGATTCGAGCTTTTACCATGACCGACCAAAACTTTATAGTCATTTATGCGTAATTCATTTTCTAAATGTGGTAATAACTCTTTAATAATAAAGGCACGAAATTTATCTTGAAATTCAGAATCAGACAAACTAGACGTATCATTCTTTAAAGTTTGAAAATATGCTATATTACTATTAATTCCGACAATGATTGATTTTGAATAATCATCAAAATAACTTTGCAGGTCTATTTGCCCTACAACAGGTTTAAATAGATAATCTCCATCTAAAACTAATATTAATGGGTATTTAGTGTCTGGATTATCAATATAATCTTTAGGTACTTTTACACAGATATCACATTTTGAATTTGATGCTTCAGTACCTATTGACTCATCATTTTGAGATAACAAATAAAAGCACGAAAACAGACACAAAGTAATGGTTAAAAACTTTTTCATAATAGTAGATTGGGTTAATTTGGGGTGTAAATATATTAAAAAATATCGATTAACCGCTTTTTTTTTCGATAAAATGCACTTTTAGAGCAAATAATCTAATTTATCTCATCAATCCTGTCGAGAAGTAAGTCCTTATCTATGTAATCTGATTTTTTTAATAGAAGTCCTGAGTGGTATCTTTGTAAGGCTTTTTTATAATCTCCAATAGCTTCATAATAGATGCCGTAGTAGTATGCACCAATCATAGATTCGGGATAGGTTTTTCTTGCTAATTTGGCTAATTTTAATAAAGACTCGTTATCTGTTTTTTTCTCACATGCTGCTGCGATAGCTCTTAAATCGTTTTCAATAACTGGTTTTTTAAACCCATATTGCTTGTGTATGCTATCATATTTTTTTTCTAGATACTCAAACGCAGTTCCAGAAAAAGGGAGGAGTTTTTCAGAATACTCTTTTCTACTTATAGGTTTATATATATCAAATATTTCATTTAGTGCCTCTGGTACAGCTTGACCAACTAGTAAATAGTGGTTTGAATCTTCAAAATCATCAAACCTATAATTTAGATTTTTATTAGATATGGTTTGTAGTTTGGTATTTGTATTTAGTATTGATTTTCTTAACGACCTAACATCTCCCTCACTTGTAGCTAAGTAATAAAAAAGTGCTTTGTCTACATTTAATAATCTTTCATATAACCTAGTTGGCATTTCTTTAGCAAGTTCTGGACTTATTGAAATATAGGCATTAAATAAAGGAAGCGTCTTTAAAATATAATAATTTATGAAGTTGGCACTCAAATCATGCCCTATGATTACTTTAAATGGAGAAGTATTGTAATTTTTTTCTATGAAGGGCAACAATTCCATACCAATAAACTCAAAAAAAGCCGCACCTCCTTGAGCCGGTAAATAGGTTTCTTCATTGTATTCAAAATCTTTTTCTCTTGTTGTTTCTTGGTTAACACCAACTACAATACAATCAGGCATTTCATCCCAATAGGTTTGATAATCTATATTGCCTACAACTGGTCCGAAAAGATAATCGCTGTCTAAAACTACAATTACAGGATATTTTACATCACCCGTGGCTTGATAATTATTTGGTAATCGAATTTTGATTTCTCTGTTTTGATCTAACTTATATGAAAAAAACTCTTCCGTTACTTGACAAAACAGAAATTTACTACCTAGTAAAAATATTAGTAAAATTGTTTTCACCTTCATGTGAATTTTCCTTAAAATTTATTGGCAATCTAATCAATTAGTATCTAATTTTAAAATCCCTTCGTTCTTTGGCGATTAAAAATGGGTAAATACACTAATGATAGCCCTCCAAAAATAATAATCATAAGCGTTTGAGATGCCCACATAATCCATCCAAAAGCAATACTTGGGTCTTCAGCAATTCCAAAAATTGAAAATGCAGCGTAAATAGCTAGCGGGTAAGATCCAATACCACCGTTAGTAGCAGCAATACTAAAACTAGCAGATATAAAACCTATTAAAATAGCGCCAACAGAAATGCCATCTAACTCTGAAATAGACAAAGATGTTACATAAAACATAAGCAAGTACATTGTCCAAATAAAAAGGGTATGAAAAATAAAAGTCCATTTCTTTTTCATTTTAAAAATGCTTAACGCACCTTCAATTAATCCATTTACAAATGTTCTTATTTTTAAAGCTATTTTAGAATTACTTTTTTTTATAAATCTTGAAAAAAGAATGATAATTAAGACACCCATAACTGAGGCAACTACTATTTTCGTTGGATCAAACTTTTCAATTAAAAAACCATAAATAAAATCGAATTGAAGAAAAAGTGTGATCGCTATAATGCCTAACATAACAATCATATCTGCAATACGCTCAGCTACAATGGTTCCAAAGCCTTTTTCAAAAGGAACATCTTCATAATTTGTAAGTATTGATGCTCTGGCAACTTCTCCAGCTCTTGGAATCGTATAATTTATTAAATAGGTTGCAAAAACGGCCATAATACTATTGCCTAATTTAATATGATATCCCATGGGCTCTAACTGAAAACGCCAACGGTAAGCTCTCGATAAATGACTTAAAAGTCCTAAAAAAACACCAAGAATTATCCAGGTATAATCTGCTTTTTTAGCATATATTAATAATTCTTCGATGGATACTTTTGATAGTGAATACCAGACCAAAAAAACTCCCAATAATAATGGGAGTGAAATTTTTAATATGCTTCTAGTATTTAGTTTCAAGAGTTTATTTTAACAAATTTGTAGCCTCGTCTGGGAATACTAAAGATGGTTTAAAAACTTTAGCGTCTTCAATATCCATAAACGCATAAGTAATTAAAATAAGTGTATCTCCAACAGAAACTTTTCTGGCAGCTGCGCCGTTTAAAGTTATTTCACCACTTTTACGTGGTCCTGGAATACAATAGGTTTCTAAACGTTCGCCGTTATCGTTATTTACAATCTGAACTTTTTCTCCTTGTATGATGTTGGCAGCGTCCATTAAATCTTCGTCAATAGTTATACTACCAATATAATTGAGTTCTGCACCCGTGCATTTTACTCTATGAATTTTAGATTTTACTACTTGAATTTGCATATGGCAAAGATAATTAATTTAGTGCGATATTATCTATTAGTCTAATATCGTCTGCATATACGGCTATAAAAGCTCTGTACGCTTTTTTAATTGATTTTCGTTTAACTGGTTTTAGGGTTTCAGCATCAGCAATAATGAAATATTCTAACTCTAATAAATCATGTTTAGCAAACTGTTTTTCAACCCATTCCGATACTTTAATAGCACTTTTTGTGCCAAATTTTTCTTTGGCAGATTTTAAAGTTTTATAAATAAAAGGAGCTGCCTTTCTATATTCTGGTTTTAAACGTGTATTACGCGAACTCATTGCTAATCCATTGGCTTCACGATGTATTTTACAACCTACAATGGTTACAGGAATATTATGTTTTTCAACTAACTTTTTTATGATAGCTAATTGCTGAAAATCCTTTTCACCAAAATAGGCTTTGTGCGGTTTTATAATATCGAAAAAACGTTTTACAATGGTACCTACACCATCAAAATGACCATGTCTGAATTTGCCTTCCATTTCAAACTCTAAACCATCAAATTCAAAAGACTGTGAAACGGTATTCCCTTCGTAAATATCATCAACCGTAGGTGCATAAACCAAAATATGTTTGTCGCTTACCGTTTTTAATAATTCAACATCATTTTGTAATGTTCTGGGGTATTTTTTAAGATCATTTTCATTGTCAAACTGTGTGGGGTTTACAAAAATACTTACAACAACTTTGTCGTTTTCAATAAGTGCTTTTTTTACAAGTTCCAGATGGCCTTCATGCAATGCCCCCATAGTAGGCACTAAACCTAAACTTAGCTCTTTTGCTTTAAGTTCATCTATAATCTTACCAATATGTTGTTTTTCTGAGTAAACTTCCACCTTATTAATAAAAAATTAACGCGTGCAAACTTAAGATTTTTACAATGAAACTGCATAAAATTTTGTACTTTTGCGTGTTTTTTATTTTCATTTTTTAATGAAATAATAAATTAAGTAACAAATATATCCAACTTCTTTTTGGAAGAAATGAATTATAATGCGTTACATAATGACAAAAACAAGTCAACAAAAACAAACATATGAAAGATAAGAGGATATTATACGTATCATCTGAGGTAGTACCTTATTTACCAGAAACTGAAATTTCATCTATGTCGTTTGAGGCACCAAGATTGGTAAATCAACAAGGCGGACAAATAAGAATCTTCATGCCTCGATACGGGAATATTAATGAGCGTAGACACCAACTTCATGAAGTAATAAGATTATCAGGAATAAATTTAGTAATAAATGATTTAGATATGCCTTTAATTATTAAGGTGGCATCTATTCCAAAAGAACGTATTCAAGTTTACTTTATTGATAATGACGAATACTTTAAAAGAAAAGCAACGTTAACCGATGAAGATGGTAAATTATTTTCTGACAATGATGAACGCGCTATTTTCTTTGCAAAAGGTGTTATAGAAACCGTTAAGAAATTAAATTGGTCGCCAGATGTTATTCATGTTCATGGATGGCTTGCGGCATTACTTCCTGTTTATTTAAAAGAATACTATAAAGACGAACCTTTATTTAACGAAAGTAAAATTGTAACCTCAATTTACAATCAAAGTTTTAACAAAACGTTAAATAAAGATATGATTAATAAAGTTAAATTTGACAGCATAAATGAAGATGCTATTAGTATTCTTGAAGAACCGTCATTTAACAATTTAATGAAAGTTGCTATTGATTATTCTGATGCACTAATAGTAGGATCTGAAGATATTACAGATGAACTTGATAATTATTTAAGAGCATCAAAAAAACCTATTTTAGAATACAAAAGCAAAGATGAATTTGGAGAAGCTTATACAACATTTTTAAATACTGACGTTTTAAGCTAAACTTACCTATTCATTATATTTTTTATGAAAAAGACATTTAACGCCCTTAAACTATCTGGTATTTTTCTATTAATGGTAATTTCTTTTATTGCTTGCGATAAAGATTTTAGTGTAATAGATAGTGATGTATTAGGAAAAGAGAATTCTAATTTTACTACTATTCACGATACTTTACCCGTAACTGCATATAACAAGAAACTAGATTCTCTTCAAATAAATGGTCTAGCTTCTAATTTATTGGGGGTTTATATTGATCCTGCTTACGGTAAAACTACTGCAAGTATTGTTGCTCAATTAACACCTACTACATTTCAATTAACAACATCTACAACTAAATTTTTTGGTGAGAATCCCGCAATAGATTCAGTAATATTAAAAATACCTTATTTTAATAGGGTTACTGGAACCGATGATGATGGCAATACTACTTACACCATTCAAGACTCTCTATATGGAGAAGGTTCAGATGGTTCTGTAAATCCATTTAAGTTATCTGTTTATAAAAACAATTACTTCTTGAGAGATTTCGATCCAAGTTCTGGTTTGGGTGCTACTCAGTCATATTACTCGAGAGCAGATGAAACAGTTAATAATACCGATAATTTTGCATTAAACGGAAGTTCTGTCATCAATTTTGATAGCAACAAAGGCGATTTATTGCTTGATACCGTTATTACACCAAGTGCTAAATCTGAAGAATTATGGGAAATAAGTAGCACAGATACAGTAAAAACAAGAATTGTACCTCAATTAAGAATGCAATTAGACACACTTTTTTGGAGCAATACTATAATAAAAAAAGAAGGAGACCCCGTATTAAGTAACAGCAATAATTTTAACGATTATTTTAGAGGTTTGTATTTTAAAGCCGAAGCCCAAAATGAAAATGGCAGTATGGTGCTTTTAAATTTAGCATCATCAGAAGCAAATATTACTATATATTATTCCAAAGACTCTACGGTAGAAGGCGAAAGAACACAATCAACCTATACCTTAAACTTTTCAGGGAATATATTAAATACATTTATTAATGATTTTAACGTTACATTACAAAATGGAGATGAAACTTTAGGTGATGAAAAACTTTACTTAAAAGGGACTGAAGGCTCTATGGCTATTGTAGATTTGTTTCCTGGTTCAGTAGAATGTGAAAACGAGGATGGAAGTATATCTACCATACCAGCTTTAGACTGTTTCCTTAAAACGTACAGGAAAACCGATACCAATGATAATTTTATAAAAGAAAATGGTACAGGCGATTATATTCTAAAACAACTTATTAATGATGCACAATTAATTATTTATGAAGATGAAGTCATGCAAACCTATCCAAAAGATAGTATTGGTAATGATTACAGTACTTTTGATAGAATATATGCTTATGACATAGATAGCAATCAACCAACAAGAGATTATTTCTTTGATATAACAGATAACACGACACAACCTTTTAATTCCAAATTCATAAGTTTAGGTCAGCGTATTAAAGATGATAAAAATGTTGCAAAATATAAAATACGCCTTACCGAACATTTAAATAATATTTTATTAACAGATTCAACAAATACCAAAATAGGGTTAGTATTGTCCACTAACGTTAATTATACAAATAATTCTCAAATATTACAAAGCGATGATGATGTTACCGCTGTTCCTGCAGCTTCATTATTAACCCCAAGAGGTACCATCTTATATGGTACTAATACTTCAAATGAAGGCAGAAAAATGAGATTAGAGATATTTTTTACCGAACCAAATAACTAAAACGCTATGTGTGGTATTGTAGGATATATGGGGTATCGTGAGGCATACCCAATTATAATAGAAGGTCTTAAGCGCTTAGAATATAGAGGATATGATAGTGCAGGTATTGCACTATTTGACGGCACTAACCTTAAAGTATCTAAAACCAAAGGTAAAGTTGCCGATTTAGAAGACCGCTCTGAAAAAGAAATCACAAAAACAGGACATGTAGGTATTGGTCACACACGTTGGGCAACACATGGTGTTCCAAACGATGTTAATTCACACCCCCATCTTTCAAATTCTGGCGACTTAGTTATTATCCATAATGGTATCATTGAAAATTATGAATCGCTTAAACAAGAATTAATTTCTAGAGGCTATACATTTCAATCTGATACAGATACAGAAGTTCTAATCAACTTAATAGAAGATGTTAAAAAGAAGGAAAATGTAAAACTTGGTAAAGCCGTTCAAATTGCTTTAAACCAAGTAATAGGTGCTTATGCTATTGCCGTTTTTGACAAAACAAAACCCGAAGAAGTTGTTGTGGCACGTTTAGGAAGCCCTTTAGCTATAGGTATTGGTGCTAATGAAAATGAATTTTTTATAGCAAGTGACGCATCTCCTTTTCTAGAATACACAAAAAACGCTGTGTATTTAGAAGATGAAGAAATGGCTGTAATAAGATTTAAAAAAGGTATAAAAATTAGAAAAATTAAAGATGATTCTTTAGTAGATACTTACGTTCAAGAACTTCAACTTAACTTAGAAGAAATTGAAAAAGGTGGTTATGATCATTTTATGCTTAAAGAAATTCATGAGCAACCTAAAGCCATTACAGATACGTATAGAGGTAGATTATTACGACGAGAAGCTATTATAAAAATGGCTGGTGTTGAAGATAATATGAAAAAGTTTCTCAATGCAAACCGTATAATTATTGTAGCTTGTGGCACATCATGGCATGCAGGATTAGTGGCAGAATATATTTTTGAAGATTTAGCAAGAATTCCCGTAGAAGTTGAATACGCATCTGAATTTAGATACCGCAACCCTGTAATTAATGAAAGCGATGTGGTTATTGCCATTTCGCAATCTGGGGAAACAGCCGATACGCTGGCCGCTATAAAATTAGCAAAATCAAAAGGTGCCTTTGTGTTTGGAGTATGTAATGTTGTTGGTTCATCTATTGCCAGAGCATCAGATGCTGGTGCTTATACTCACGCTGGACCAGAAATAGGTGTTGCTTCAACAAAAGCGTTTACTACGCAAATTACAGTTTTAACACTAATAGCATTACGATTAGCAAGAGCTAAAGGCGCTATTACTAGTTCTGATTTTCGCCATCATTTATTAGAATTAGAAATGATTCCTCAAAAAGTTGAGGAAGCTTTAAAATCAGACGCTCACATAAAAATGGTAGCCGATATTTATAAAGATGTGAGTAATTTTCTGTACTTAGGTAGAGGCTATAATTTCCCAGTGGCTCTAGAAGGCGCATTGAAACTTAAAGAGATTTCATATATACATGCCGAAGGTTACCCAGCTGCCGAAATGAAACATGGCCCTATTGCTTTAATTGATGAAAATATGCCTATTGTAGTAATAGCAACTAAAAAAGGGCATTACGAAAAGGTTGTGAGTAATATTCAAGAAATAAAATCTAGAAAAGGAAAAATAATAGGAATTGTTACTGAAGGCGACACTCAAGTTAGAGATTTAGCAGACCACGTCATTGAAGTTCCTGAAACCTTAGAATCGCTTTCACCTTTATTAACTACAATACCGCTTCAATTATTATCGTATCACATAGCCGTTTTGTTAGATAAAAATGTAGATCAGCCTAGAAATTTAGCAAAATCGGTAACTGTAGAATAGATTAAAATTATACAGCTCATAATACTAAAATCTCATATTTAAGCCTGTATTTTATTAAAAACATAATAAATCTACCTCTTTTTTGTTAAAAAGTACTATGCGTGCATAATTTTTTTATACTTTTATGCTCAAGTAATATTTTATATACATATATTGCTACCCTAAAATTAACTAATTCAAATAGATGAAAACAATTATCCCATTCTTATTGTTGTTTTTTTGTGGATTATCTTATTCGCAAACAACAATCTCTGGTTCTGTTGTTGATGATAACAGCCAGCCCATTCCTGGAGCAAACATTATTGTTGTAGGTACCGCAACAGGAACCGTTACCGATTTTGATGGTAACTTTGCTCTTACCTACGCTCAAAATCCGCCATTTTCAATTCAAGCAAGTAGTGTTGGTTTTGAAACTGTAACGGTAGAAATTACATCAAATAATCAAAAAGTTTCAATAGTTTTAAAAGAAGGAACTTCTTTAGATGAAGTTGTTATTTCAGCTTCTAGAACTCCAGAACGTATTTTTGAATCGCCTGTTACCGTAGAGCGTCTTGGGTTAAAAGAAATAAAAAACACAGCTTCTGCCGAGTTTTATGATGGTTTAGAAAATCTTAAAGGTGTAGATATTAACACTAATAGTTTAACTTTTAAGTCTGTTAATACTAGAGGTTTTGCAACCTTTGCAAACACACGTTTTATGCAATTGGTAGATGGTATGGATAATGCAGCTCCCACATTGAACTTCCCATTAGGAAATCTGTTAGGTATGATAGAAACAGACGTACAAAGCGTAGAATTATTACCAGGAGCGTCTTCTGCACTTTATGGAGCAAATGCCTTTAATGGTATTCTATTTATGCGAAGCAAAAGTGCTTTTGATCATACTGGAATTAGTGCTTACTACAAACAAGGAATTACTTCACAAGAAGCAGCTGGAAATAATGAATATAAAGACTACGGTATTCGTGCTGCTCATAAATTCAGTGATAAATTTGCAGCAAAAATCAACTTTAGCTATTTACAAGGGTCTGATTGGGTAGCAAATGATACAAGAGGTAAAGATAGAACCAGTACTTTTATTGAAAATAATAGCACTAGAGAAAACGACATAGATTATGATGGTGTTAATATTTATGGTGATTTAGTTACGACAAATATTAAAACAGTTGCTAATACCCTAGCAGAATTAGGAAGATTGCCAAACCCTGCTTTAGCCAACTTAGTACCATCAGTGAATGTTAGTAGAACGGGATATGCAGAATCAGATTTGACGGATTATGACGCTAAAAGTATTAAAGCCGATTGGGGACTTTATTTCCGCCCTTGGGAGAATGATTTTGAAATTCAATATGTTGGTAAGATAGGATCAGGATCTACCATTTACCAAGGTTCAAATAGATATTCTATAAAGAATTTCTTTCTACAGCAACATAAATTAGAAATAAAAAATGATAACTTCTTTTTAAGAGGTTATGTTACGGCCGACAATGCAGGTGATTCGTACGACATGGTTTTTACAGGTGTAAATGTAAATAGACAATGGAAAGATGACCCTACTTGGTTTGGAGAATATACGGGTGCTTTTATACAAGGAACTTTAGCTGGACTAAACGCTGATCAAGCGCATGCAAATGCAAGAACAGTTGCAGATACAGGACGATTTGAACCTGGTACTCCTGAGTTTATAAATGCCTTGAACACCGTAACTAACGATCCTGATGTTTTAACAGGAAGTCAACTAAAAAGTGAATCTAAAATTTATCATGCAGATGCAAACTATAATTTTAGTCATCTTACTGATTTTGCAGAAATTCAAGTTGGAGGCTCTTACAGGCAATATGTATTAAATTCCTTTGGTGCAATATATACGGATAGGCTGGGTGAAATTGATTACTCAGAAGTTGGTTTATACACGCAACTTCAAAAGAAATTTTTAGAAGACGACAGATTAAAGCTTACTGCATCTGTTCGCTACGATAAATCTGAGCTTTTTGATGCCTTTTTCTCCCCAAGAATATCTTTAGGATATAATATTGGCGAAAATGAAAATCACAACATTAGGGCTTCATTTCAAACTGGATTTAGAAATCCAGATACGCAAGCTTTATATATTGGTTTTAACGTAGGCCCTATTGTTTTATTGGGTAGTGCTCCAGATAATCCTGCAAGAGACACTAGAACCGTAAGTGGCGATGATATTTCTACAACAGGTAAAGCAATTCTTGGCTCTGATAATTTAACATACGACGGTTCTGGCGCATATAACAACTCATTTACAAGAAGTTCGGTATTAGCCTTTTCACAATCTCAAAATCCAGCCGATTTACAAATTGCAAATCCTGGTTTTGTAAAGCCAGAGCAAGTTAGCTCTTTTGAAGTAGGTTATCGTGGTAAGGTAAGTAATGTTATTATTGATTTTAGCACGTATTTAAATCAATATAAAGATTTTATTACAACAATAGATGTTGTTAACCCTTATTATGGGCAAGTAGATTTTTCTGATGGTACTATACCTGTACCTGGTGTTGGTAATTTACCAAGAGCTGTTGTTGCTCTTGCAAATGAAGATTTTCAGGCATATCGTGCTTATACAAATACAACAGCAGATGTAACCTCTTATGGTGCTGCATTGGGAGTAACTACTAAAATATTTGGTAATTATGATTTAGGTATGAATTATACTTATTCAAAATTAGACTTTGATAGAGAAGCAAATCCGAATTTCCAAACTAATTTTAATACCCCAGAGCACAAGGTAAAAGCAACGTTTGGTAATACCAATTTATTTAAAAATTTCGGATTTAATGTAGCATGGAGATGGAGTGATAATTATGTATGGGAAGCCTCATTTGCTACAGGTGCAGTACCAGCTTACCATGTTGTAGACGCACAAATTAATTTACAGGTACCAACATTAAAATCTACGTTTAAAGCAGGAGCATCAAATCTTTTAGGCGATGAATATTTCACTGCTGTTGGAACTGGTATGATTGGGTCTATGTACTACCTATCATGGACAATTAACAACTTATAAAAAAACAACTATGAAAACAAAATATATATGGCTTTTTGCCCTTTTACTAGGTTTTTTATCATGCGATGAAGAAAATAACATATTACCAGAGGAAGTAGTATTACCCGAATTAACTTCTGGTTCTGCAGATTTTTCTAAATATGTGGCAATAGGAGCTTCTTTTACTGCAGGTTTTACAGATGGTGGTTTATTTATTGCCTCGCAAGAAAATTCTTTTCCTAACATGTTATCAAAGGAATTTGCGAAAATAGGCGGTAATGTTTTAGAACAACCATTGATGAATGATAACATTGGAGGTTTTATAGGTGGAAGTCCTAGATTTTACTTTTATTCGGATCAAGATGATACTGATGATTTTGGATCTGGTCCATATCCATTAGGGATAGTTCCACACATAGGTGATTTTACTCCAGAATCTCCAACAACAGATTCTTCGAATAATATTTTTAATTCCAATGGCCCTTTTACTAACATGGGAGTTCCCGGAGCAAAAAGTACCCATATTAATTTTGTTGGGTATGGTTCTAGTGTAGGAAACCCTTACTTTGCTCGTATGGCCTCTTCGCCTGCTGCTACCATATTAGATGATGCTATTGCACAAAACCCTACATTCTTTACATTAACATTAATGGGAGGAAACGATGTGTTAGGATATGCAACAAATGGAGGAGATAATACTGATTCTATTACTCCAAGTACCACTTTTGACTTTGTATTTAATGAAATGGTAACTGAACTACTTGCAACTGGTGCTAAAGGTGTCGTTACAACTGTACCTTATGTTGAAGATTTACCTTATTTTACCACAGTTCCAAATAACGCTTTAGTTCTTGATGCTGAAACTGCAGGTCGGCTTACTGGCTTTTTTCAAGCAGTAGCTGGAATTTTTACACAAGTACTAATTTCACAAATGGTTCCTCCTGCACAAGCACAAGCTTTAGCTGCTCAATACGCTATTCCTTTTAGTGAAGGACCAAACAGATGGATTATTGATGTACCTGTTTCTGAAACGAATCCATTAGGATTTAGACAGATGACCGAAGATGAACTATTAGTATTAACAATAGATCAAGGTGCATTAGCTCAAGGTTATGGCTCGGTAGCTTTATCAAATGAAGTACTTCAGGTATTAGGGCTTTTACAAGCTGGGGGTACTCCAACAGCTCAGCAAGCTGGCTTGGTTATAGCTGCTGTTAATGGTATTGATGACGGAGATGCTCTAGATAGTGATGAATTAGCAGAAATAAGAGCGGCCACAGATTCTTATAACAATACCATAGAAGCATTAGCAAATTCCAATGAAAATATCGCTCTAGTAAATCTTAGAGATATTCTTACTGAACTTTCTTCGACTGGTATTTCTTTTGGAGGATATAGTTTGAATGCAAATTTAGTGACTGGTGGTGCTGTTAGTTTAGATGGTATACACTTAACTGCCAGAGGGTATTCTTATATGGCCTATAAATTTTTAGAAGCTATAGACACTTCTTTTGGGTCAAATTTTATTGATTCAGGTAACACACCTAACCCTAGTGATTACCCTACAAATTATTCATCATCATTACGATAAAATATATTCAAAATAAAATTTCTAAACACCTTCCTATTGAAGGTGTTTTTTTGTTCCAAAAAAGCTATAAAACAACTTTCATTTTAAATTAAAAAATATATCTTTGCACGCGAAAACTTGAAGTGTTTTCTTAGAATTAAAACGCATAATATTAAACAAATAGGTAATGGCTAAAGTTACAGGTAAAGTTGCACAAATAGTAGGTCCAGTTATTGATGTTGCATTTAGTGCAGGTTCAGAACTTCCAAAAATTTACGATTCATTAGAAATTAAAAGACCTGATGGTTCTTTATTAGTACTAGAAGTACAGTCTCATATTGGTGAAGATACTGTTCGTACTATAGCCATGGATTCATCTGATGGTTTAAGTAGAGGCACTGAAGTTACTGCAACTGGCGCTCCTATTCAAATGCCAATTGGTGGCGATGTATATGGTCGTTTATTTAATGTTATTGGAGATGCTATTGATGGATTAGGAGATTTACCAAAAGCTGGAGACGCTGGCTTACCAATTCACAGACAAGCGCCTAAATTTGAAGATTTATCAACATCTACCGAAGTTTTATTTACAGGTATTAAAGTAATCGATTTAATTGAGCCTTATGCAAAAGGTGGTAAAATTGGTTTGTTTGGTGGTGCTGGTGTAGGTAAAACAGTATTAATACAAGAGTTGATTAATAATATAGCAAAAGGTCACGGTGGACTTTCAGTATTTGCTGGAGTTGGAGAAAGAACTCGTGAAGGAAATGACCTTTTAAGAGAAATGTTAGAATCTGGCATTATCAAGTATGGTGATGACTTTATGCATTCTATGGAAGAAGGCGGATGGGATTTATCTAAAGTTGATAAATCTGGAATGAAGGAATCTAAAGCAACTTTCGTATTCGGACAAATGAATGAGCCTCCTGGAGCTCGTGCTCGTGTAGCACTTTCTGGGTTAACTATTGCTGAGTATTTCCGTGACGGTGCTGGTGAAGGACAAGGAAAAGATGTACTTTTCTTCGTAGATAATATTTTCCGTTTTACACAAGCCGGATCTGAGGTATCTGCATTATTAGGTCGTATGCCTTCTGCGGTAGGTTACCAACCAACATTAGCAACAGAAATGGGCGCGATGCAAGAACGTATTACGTCAACTAAAAGAGGTTCTATTACATCTGTACAAGCGGTTTATGTACCTGCAGATGATTTAACAGATCCTGCGCCTGCAACAACCTTTGCGCACTTAGATGCAACAACAGTATTATCTCGTAAAATTGCTGAGTTAGGTATTTACCCAGCGGTAGACCCATTAGATTCTACTTCAAGAATCTTAACTGCTGATATTTTAGGAGAAGAACACTATGCTTGTGCACAACGTGTAAAAGAGTTATTACAGCGTTATAAAGAATTACAAGATATTATTGCTATTCTTGGTATGGAAGAATTATCTGAAGAAGATAAAATGGCTGTAGGTAGAGCAAGACGTGTACAACGTTTCTTATCACAACCATTCCACGTAGCTGAACAGTTTACAGGTATTCCTGGTGTATTAGTTGATATTAAAGAAACTATTAAAGGATTTAATATGATTATGGATGGAGAATTAGATCACTTACCAGAAGCAGCGTTTAACCTTAAAGGGACTATTGAAGAAGCTATTGAAGCTGGAGATAAAATGTTGGCTGAGGCGTAGCCGAAGCTAATGCTGAACTTGTTTCAGTATCTATTAAATTGAAACCCAATAAATATTAACAGACCCTGAAAATAAATTCAGGGTAGTTAAACAAGTTTAACTATGTATCTAGAAATTGTATCACCAGAAGCAACCTTATTTAGTGGAGAAGTAACCAGTATTTCTGTTCCTGGAGTAAATGGTGAATTTGAAATGTTAAATAATCACGCACCTATTGTTTCCTTATTAAAAGAAGGCACGGTTAAAATTTCAGGGAATATTGAACTAGATGAAACCGTTCAAGATAAATTTGCTAAAGGTGATAAAAACACTACTTTATTAAAAATTAACTCTGGTACGCTAGAAATGAAAGATAATAAAGTTATTGTTTTAGCCGATTAGATTTTATTTTTACTACTATTATATAAAAAAAGTGAAGCTAATGCTTCACTTTTTTTATATAATTTTCTTCCAATTCCAATTAATATACTTTTTTAATCACATTAGTAACAATACCCCAAATAACAAAATCATTCTCTTCTGTTATCTTTATAATTGGATAATCTGGGTTTTCGGGTTGTAGCCAAAGCCCTTCTTTGTCTATTTTTAATCGCTTTACAGTAAACTCTCCATCTAAAAAACAAACTGCAATTTTGTTATGGGCCGGTTCTAAACTTCTATCTATTACTAATAAATCATTATCATCAAGTCCAGCACCAATCATAGATTGCCCACTTACACGTGCATAAAAAGTCGCTTCTTTGTTTTTAACAAGCTCTTTATCTAAAGAAATACGTTCTTCTTTAAAATCTTCGGCTGGTGAAGGAAAGCCTGCTGAAATTCCTGTATCTAAAAAAACAGCTCCTAATCCTAAATCGTTTGCGGATTCTGGAGTATAAAAAGCTAAACTTTTAGATTTATATAATAGATTTTTTTTCATTTTCGAGGGTAAACAAAGAACATCTTCGCTATAAAGTTAATAAAGATTCTTTACTATACATGCGATGACACCATTATTTTACTAAAATAACATCATTAATGTTGGTTGTATATCTTGGTGTTAATCGTTCTTGGCGCATTTTCCAGGTTCGTTTTAAATCTTGATTTCCCAATTTAATTTTATAATTAGCATATTTAGTATTTAAGCCATCAATAGCATCCATTAGAGGTTTATGCTTAGGGTTTTCGGTTTCAAACATTTGCAATTGGTGATTATTTGTAGGCACTAATCCCATTACAATAACTCCAGCACGTTTATATTTTATACCTTCTTTAAAAATATGTGTAACCGCATGAACAGCTTCTTGACTAATAATTAATGTAGAATCTGTTGGGTAAGGTAAACTAACCATCCTACTTGCTTTGTGCTGCTCTAAATCTTTTTTATGCCTGTCACTCCTTAAAATAACATAAATGACATGACAACTTGAGCCTTGTTTACGCAACTTTTCGGCACAACTTGTAGCAAATGTTGAAATACGTTCTCTTATATTATCAATATCTGAATAGGTGTACTCAAAGCTTCTTGTAGTCGCTATTGCTTGCTTATCTTCTACTTCATCTAGTTTTATCTTAGAAATACCTTCTAAATCTTTTTTTAGTTTCCACTCAGTAATTGAAAAACTTTTACGCACCCAATCATCTGGAAGTTCAGTGAAATCAAATGCTGTTTTACACCCTTTTGCTTTTAGTCGTTTATGAATCCCGCGACCAATTCCCCAAACATCTTCTAGCTTTGTCCACTTTAAAGCTTTTAGTCGTTTTTCCTTAGAATCAATCACATAAACACCTTTTGTTTGCTTTGGAAATTTTCTAGCTATTTTATTAGCTACTTTACTCAGGGCTTTTGTTGGTGCTATACCCACACAGGTTGGAATACCTGTCCATTTTAATATTCGCTGACGCATTTGGTTTCCATAATCTTGAAAATCATGATTTTCAAAACCTTTAAATTCTAAAAAAGACTCATCTATGCTATACACCTCAACATCAGGTGTAAATTGTTCTAAAATTTTCATTACCCTGCTACTCATATCGCCGTACAATGGATAGTTGGAAGACAGTACATGAATATTGTTTGCCTTACAAAAATTTTCCCATTTAAAAATAGGCGCTCCCATTGGTAACTCCAATGCTTTGGCTTCGTCACTTCGTGAGATAACACAACCATCGTTATTAGAAAGTATAGCGACTGGTTTTCCTTGTAAATTAGGGTTAAAAACACGTTCGCAAGAAGCATAGAAATTATTACAATCTACTAATGCGTACATGTGTATAAAAATACATTATTTCTTCTTTTATTTTAAAAGTGTTATTGATTTATCTCTATTCTTAACAATAAACTCTTTTATTATATTTGGTTTATGAATCAAAACATAATTGTATCTGAAAGTCAACGCCCTTTGTGGCAACGCATAATTGCTTCATTATTTTTCACAGCAGCAATTAGTTTATTGGTTTATACATTATATTCAGCAAATTGGAACGATAATAATTTAAAAAATATTGGTCATGCTATAAATGATGTTATTTATCTATTCGGATTTGGTATTGCATTTTCTTTCCATAAAAGTGTTTATATTGATATTCACGAATCGAAATTTAGACAAACTTATGAAATAGGACCTATCAAATTTGGTCAATGGAAAATGATATCTAATTATGAATATGTTTCTGTATTTCATCAACCACTTGAAGATGGAGATAAAATATTCGAAGTCAATTTATGGTATGATAAAAATAAGCATTGGGAATTATATGAAAAACATGATTATAAAGAAGCTTTTTTAATTGGTTTTGAAATTGCTGACCTTTTAAAAATTGACATATTAGATGCAACAATTCCAAACAATTATAAGTGGATTGATATAGAAGCTTCTAAAAAATCTGGAGAAATGATATATTTAGACTAAAACTGCACTTAAAATAACTTCAATTTTTTAGCAATACTATGCCCAGTACGTTTATAGGTTACCTTATTACCATTAGCACAAAAATTATAAGTACCCTTTTCTTTAGTTTCTGAAAAAGATAATAATACAACATCTTCAACCTCGCACTTATTATCTTTAGCGACCGCCTTTTTTACATGAGCAATAGTAGCTCGACCTTTTTTTAATTGGTTCTGAATTTTAGTATTCAATTTAGGCTCTTCAAAACCATCTACAAGGTTACAACTTTTACTCTCGGATGGTTTTGGAGTTTCTTTTACAACACTATTTACTTTAGGGCTTTCTGCATCAATATATTCCCAAGTAAAATCGGCTTTTAGTAAAACACGGCGTCCATCTTCAGTTTTTACAATATGATTATTTTGAGCGAAACCAATACTTGAAATAACAAATAAAAGAATAAAAAAAGAGGTCTTCATAACAAGAAATATTTTATGTGATTTCAAAAATACAAAACTAATCTTTTATACTTCGACTTCGCTCAATACAAGTATATTCTAAAATATTGTTTGCAACACCTTTATAGCTCGTCTAATTGTTTTAACGTTTCAATGTAAAATGTGAAGTGAAGGTTCTTGAGCTACCATCATTACCTAAATAATCTACTCTAAACCAATAATCACTAGTAGGCATTGGTGCACCATTGTAGGTCCCATTCCAACCTGTTCCTCTAGGACTTATGGTTTTTAATAACTTGCCAAACCTATCGAATATATATATTTGGGCATTTGTTTGATTAATTAAACATTCAATATTCCATAAGTCATTAAAGCCATCTCCGTTAGGTGTGAAAAATTTTGGATAGTCTAAAACACGAAATATTTCTATAGCATCTATACTACAATTATTGATTTGACGTGCTCTAATAACACGCTCATCACAACCTCTAATATTTGAAAACGTATTTTGAGTAGTCCAAACTCCATTATCCAATTGATATTCATACATCCCGTCACCTCCAGTTGCAACAGCAACGACAATTTGATTATCACTAAATGGTTCTGAAATCAATTCAATAGAAAGTTCCAACTCGTTTACTGGTAAAACTTCTATTTCTATCTCAATTACTGAAGCACATTGATTTGGATTTGGAGTAAAAATATACTCTGTAGTTATTTGGTTATTTACAGGTTCTGACCAGTTTCCTGTAATTCCCTCGTTAGAGACATTAGGCAAAACAAAATCTGTATCTCCTCGACAAATAAAATCTGGCAAACTAAACGATGGTATTGTAGGCTGAAGCACTTCAATTATTAACGAGCTGCTTGCTACACAACCTTGTCCAGTATCTGGAGTAAAGGTATAAGATGTAGTATTTTGATTGTCTAATGCTGGTGACCAAGTACCAGTAATTCCATTATTTGAAACAAGAGGTAATTCTTGTAAAAACTCACCTGGACATATAGGATTAACGACATCAAATTCTGGAATACTATTAGGAATAACCGTAATTGTCAAATCTGTATTATTAGCACATTCGCCTGCATTTGGTGTAAATGTATAGGTTGTAGTTTGTGTATTGTTTAAAGTAGGTGACCAAGTTCCTGTTATACCTTCAAGGGAACTAGTTGGTAATGCTGTTGGTGATTCTCCTTCACAAATTGGAAGAACAGCATTAAATGTAGGTGTCTGGTTTGGTAAAACCGTTAGTATGAAATCATCCACTGTTGTATCACCACAAACATCGCCAATTGTTACTGTATAGGTTGTCGTGCTATTTGGAGAAAATGTTGGATTAGCAATGTTTGGGTTACTCACATCATTAATTGGCAACCAAGAATAGGTAGCACCACTTGGAATAGTAGCGTCTACTTGAATGTTATCATTTTCGCAAATGGTTTCATCTTGAAGTTGTAAATTATCTATAAATGAAATACTATTAAAACATACTTGATGTAAATTAGATAAACCTCCTGTTGAACCTACAAACCCAAAAAAGACACTATCATCACCTGAGAAAATAGTGTTTTTTACGTCTTGATTTAAACTCAACCTCAACACACAATCAAAATATACATTAAGTGTTGTTGTTGAAGCACTCCATTCAATTTTTATTTCATGTGTATTGCCATCTTCAATATTACCAGATGCATTACTAGCTTGTACTGGACCAGCCAAATTATCAGCACTATTATGAAATGGATTGCCATTACGCATTATAGCAATATGGTCAAAAAACGGATCTGCTAAAAGGCCTTCTTGAGCTGTATTATTTAAATAGGTATCAAACTCAACAACTAATGAGGGTGATATGCCTTGATAACCTAATCCGCCTCCAAGACTTCCAATCTGTGGTGCAGGATTACGCTTAAATACTAAAGCCATACCATCTGCACCATTTCCATCTTTATTACCAAAACTATTCTGATAATTAATAGTAAAGTCATTATCAAAATCTATTGCATTATCATACCATACAGCTCCAGACTGATTGAGTAAGTCTGGTGTAATAATATAACAATTATTTCCTTGACTTATAGCATTTCCTATTGGCGTTGCATTGAGTTGTGCATATATTACAGAGCATGAAAAACATAAGAATATGAAGATTATGTAATTTTTTGAGCTCAACATTTTAGGTTTAGCTTATGAAGATATTAAACAATATACAGATGCACAATAGAATTATGTCATTGTATAGTTTTTATATAGTTCATCAATGAAGACTAAACCTCAATATACTCTAAGATATCACTTGGTTGACAATCTAGAGCTTTACAAATGGCTTCTAAAGTAGAAAAGCGTACCGCCTTGGCTTTACCCGATTTTAAAATAGACATATTTGCAGTAGTTATACCAATAATTTCAGCCAATTCTTTGCTTTTCATATTGCGTTTGGCAAGCATTATGTCGAGGTTTACAATTATTGGCATAATTAGATGGTTAGTTCGTTTTCTTGTTTTAATAAACTTCCATTTTGAATAATGTCTGCCAAAGCATACAAACCTATGCCTAAAACTAATATAAGAAAGTCATTTCCAATAAAGAGTTCAAAAAATTTCATACCCTTATATAGTGGAATTATTACATGTAGAACTAAGTTGCAAAAGCCAGAAATAACCAATAACAAACCAGCTATCCTAAACCAAGAATAACTCTTAGCATTGAAAAAACCTTTTTTAATTAAACTGAATAACCCAAAGTCAATAGAAAAAAGACTGACTATGACCAAAAAATAAAAAAACATATCTACAAGAAAATTAATATCCTGGTAAGGCGCATAGTTTTGCGCCTCTGCTGTCTTGAAAATTATTTTGTAAATTTTTGGCTGATAGTAAATATATCTCAAAAACCATATAATATTTATTGTTATTAGTACTAGAACTAAATAATGTAAAACCTTAATTTTTTTCATAATCACTAAATTATAATTATTGTTTTTCGATAACAAATATACAAAAATTATTGATAAACAATAATTTTTTATCAAAAAAGATATTTAAATTATGAAAATGAAATTACTATTTAGCCTGCAACCAAGCGTCACGCAACTCTTTTTGTTTTTCATCCAATTTTAAGTTATTGGCTTCTAATAAACTTAAAGTATACCTATTACTAGCTAACAATGTTACGGTAGTTTCTTTTATTTCGCCAAAACGTTCGTAAACAATTTTGATATCGTCATTTGGTTTAAACGTATTAATTAAATAATTAAAGTCTTTAGATTCACTTATAGTAACACCATTCACTTTAATAATTTTATCATCATTTTCTAAACCTGCATTGTATGCTGATAGTCCCATGGTCGTATTTTCAGTAATTAAACCATTTACTACATGAGCTCCAAAATCAATTTTACTTTTATCTTGTAATAACGATACGCCAACATTATTTAAAAGTTGTTTCATATCGGGCATTCCGCTTTTATAGATATAATTGTTAAAAAATTCATTTCCAAAATCTGTACCCGCATAATCGTTTAACGTATTATGTAAATCTTCAATTTTATAAGGTTTTTCTTGTTCGCCGTAAGTTATCCATACCAACCTCATATAGTCATCAAGATTTAATTCCTTTTCACGAAGTGATAAATCTAAAGCCAAACCAAGCATGCTTCCATAGGAATAATAGGAAATAAAGGTATTACTTCTATTAACAGGATCGACTGAACGTGCTGCATCAACAAACGGTGCTTGATAGCTCATTTCAATAGGATTGAAAAATTTAAGTCCTGGAGAATTCCACACATAATTAAAAGTTCCTGTTAAACCATTTATGTATTTTTCTTGACTAATAAGTCCTGCTCTACATAACATTAACGTCGTGTAATAATTTGTAAAACCTTCTGCAAACCAAAGTTCACCACTCATATTAGCTTCGTCAAATTTAAAAGGCTCTAAAGCATCTGGACGAATACGTTCTACATTCCAAGCGTGGAAAAACTCGTGCGAAACAGTACCTATATTGCCTTCCATACCACCATTAGCCAAACTTTTAGTACTTGTTAAAATGGTTGAATTTCGGTGCTCCATACCATCTCTAGATGCATTAGGAATATAGCAAGCTAAAAACGTATAATTACCATAATCAAACTTTGGTAGTTCTCCAAAAACTGCCTTTTCTTGGAGTACTATTTTCTTGACGTTTTCAAAATAGGCATCAAACTCTTCCTCTGTTCCGTTATGGTGCATAACAAAATTTATGGTTTGTCCATCAACACTAAAAGCACGTTTACTAAAATTGCTAATCTCGGTTGGGCTATCCATAAAATATTGCAGATTTTCAGCATAATACGTGTTACCTTCAACCGGCTTTAATTGTGTAGCAACTTTCCAATTTAAATCTTCACGAACATTAAAGGTCACTTCAATAGGATCGTCTTTTAAATTTGGTACATAAATAAACGTCGCTGGAATATTAAGGTGCGCATGGGTTTCATCAATTTGAGCATATGTGCCATCACCTCTATTTGCAAATAAAATATAGCTTACTTTTATCGTGCCATCGTGCCCTTTTACATGCCAAGAATATGGGTCTGATCTAGTTGCATTTAATACATTTCCTTTACTATCAGTCACTTTTACGTCATAAATATTTTTCATAAATTCATGCAAAGCATAACGCCCTGGCGATGTTCTACTCATTCTAAATTCTACATCATCTGTTCTTAAATTTGAAAACGTAGCTTCAACAAAAGCTTCATGATGAACAGCATTTTCAAATGAAATGGTGTATTTTGAGTACACTTGACCAAAAACTATAGTGTTTAAGGTTAAAAAAAGGAAAGAAAAAAGAAATTTATTCATGACGTAAATTTTAAACAACTAAGATAGTATTTTTGTAATATGAATAGTTTACCTAAAAAGTTAAAATCTAAACTTGATGAGCGTGAAAACACTAATGCTTTAAGAGAACTTGGTAAACAAAACGATTTAATAGATTTTTCATCAAATGATTATTTAGGGTTTTCAAAATCTAAATCTATTTTTAATGCGACGCACCAGTTTTTAACCCATCATAACATCACTCAAAATGGCGCTACGGGTTCTAGACTACTATCTGGAAACCATAGATTTTATAATATAGTAGAAGATCGTATTGTAAATTTTCATAAAAGCGAAAGTGCATTACTATTCAATTCTGGTTATGATGCTAATATTGGGTTCTTTTCTAGTATTCCGCAACGCGGAGATATTATTCTATATGATGAATATATTCATGCTTCTATTCGCGATGGTATTACTATGAGTAACGCTAAAGCTTATAAGTTTAAGCATAATGATTTGACGGATTTAGATCGAAAATGTCAGATTGAACGTAATCGAAATCCTATTGATACAGAGATATACCTTATTACAGAATCTGTGTTTTCTATGGATGGCGACACACCAGATTTGATAAAACTATCTGAAATTTGCAAAAAGTATAATGCCCATTTAGTAACAGACGAAGCTCACGCCATTGGCGTTTTTGGAGAAAAAGGTAAAGGTTTGGTGCAACATTTGAATTTAGAAAACCATATTTTCGCACGTATTATAACTTTTGGAAAAGCTATGGGCTGCCATGGTGCCGCAATTCTGGGAAGTAAAAATTTAAAAAAGTATTTAGTGAATTTTTCACGCAGTTTTATTTATACAACTGCATTACCACCACATAGTTTAGCAACAATACATGCTGCTTACAACGAGTTAGTTAATACTGAAAGTAGAAAAAAATTAAACCAAAATATTCAGTTTTTTAAGTCTGAAATTGTTAAAAATAAACTTGAACATATTTTTATTGAATCGCATTCCGCAATTCATTGTTGTATTATTTCAGGAAATGATAAAGTAAAGTCAATCGCAAAAAAACTACAAGACGAAGGGTTTGATGTAAAAGCAATTTTGTCGCCAACAGTTCCAAAAGGTCAAGAACGTTTACGTTTTTGTTTGCATAGTTATAATTTAGAAACCGACATCTCAAAAGTATTACAACTACTAGCTAATCTAACAAGTACATGAGTAACACCTTTAAAACCATAGCTAGATATCAATATTCTACCGAAGCACAAATTATAAAAGGCCGTTTAGAAGCTGAAGGTATTCAGGTGTTTCTATCTGATAACCTAACTATAGATACCGACCCTTTGGTAAGTAATGCCATTGGTGGAGTAAAACTTAAGGTATTATCGCAAGACGCACTTCAAGCGCAACATATTTTAGAATCCATAAATAAATATTCTATTGATGATGAAGGAAACACAATTAGCTGTCCAAATTGTAGCAGCAAAAAAATAGAACTCTTTTCTACAATAAAAGATGCCAAATCATTATTCTGGTTTATTTTTGGAGTATTATTTTCATCGCTTCCATTTTATACAAAACATAAATACAGATGTGAAGATTGCAAAACAGAATTCGATTTAAAATGAACACATATTTCATCACAGGAATTTCAACAGATGTTGGTAAAACAATAGCTTCAGCAATTGCAACTGAAGCCTTAGAAGCAGACTATTGGAAGCCAGTACAAGCAGGAGAATTAGATAATTGCGATACTAAAAAGGTGGAACGATTAGTTTCAAATTCTAAATCGAAATTCCATCCAAATGCCTATGCTTTAAAAACACCAATGAGTCCACACGGTGCTGCAGAAATTGATGGTATTAAAATCGATATTAGCAAAATTAAAACTCCTAAAACAGATAATAATTTAGTTATTGAAGGTGCTGGTGGTTTATTTGTTCCGTTAAATAATACGGATACTATTTTCGATTTAATAAAACCAGAATATAAGGTTATCGTGGTTTCAAGACATTATTTAGGCAGTATTAACCACACACTTTTAACAGTAAATACTTTAAAAGAAAAAGGGTTTAACGTGTCTATCATGTTTAGTGGAGATGAACACAAATCAACCGAAGATATTATCAAAAAAATGACACAAGTTCCTGTTATAGGTAGGATTGATGAAGAACCTTATTTTGATAAAAATGTGGTAAAGGAGTATGCTGAAAAACTTAAGAATAACTTGTAACGCTCGTCACCCTGAACTTGTTTCAGGGTCACATAACCTTATGCAAAAAAGTTATATTTACATATTAACTAACAAATACAGAACCACATTTTATATTGGGGTTACTTCAAATCTTTCAAAAAGAATAGAAGAGCATTATGATGAAACTGCTTCTAAATTTACAAAGAAATACAATCTAAAAGATTTAATTTATTTTGAAGAATTTTCAGATATTGAACAAGCCATTGCAAGAGAAAAACAATTGAAAAACTGGCATAAAGAATGGAAATTAAATTTAGTTAAAAGTTTAAATCCTACTTTAAAAACTCTAGATTATTAATTTAATGCGATGCTGAAACAAGTTCAGCATGACAAAAAATGAATTTACAACAACGCGATAAAAAACACCTTTGGCATCCACTTAAACAACATCAGCTTAACCCAGAAAGTTTAGCTATTGTAAAAGCAAAAGGCTGTATTTTAACTGATGAAAACGGTAATGAATACATAGACGCTATTGCTTCGTGGTACACCTGTATGTATGGGCATTGCAATGATTATATCGTAAAGAAAACGCACCAACAAATGCTAAAGCTGGATCAAGTGATGTTCAGCGATTTTACCCACGAACCTGCAGTTAAATTATCAGAAAAACTCATTAAAATACTTCCCGAAAATCAGAACAAGATTTATTTTAACGATAATGGCTCTACTGCCGTAGAAGCAGCCATAAAAATGGCGTTACAATATCATTTTAATTTAGATGAAAAACGTTCAACGTTTATTGCTTTTGAAAACGGTTTTCATGGAGACACTTTTGGCGCGATGAGTGTATCAGGATTATCAGTTTATAATGGCCCTTTTGAGGATTTTTTAATCAATGTAGAGCGTATTCCAACACCAAACGGTTCAAATCATAATGATATACTAAACCAATTAAAAAACCTTATTGAAAACCACAACATTGCTGGATTCATTTATGAACCTTTAATACAAGGTGCCGCTGGAATGAAAACACATGATGCTAATGGTTTAAACGACATTTTAGAGTTTTTAAAAGCACATAATATACTCACCATAGCCGATGAAGTGATGACTGGCTTCGGAAAAACAGGCAAATATTTCGCATCAGATTACATGGATACAAAACCAGATATTATCTGTCTCAGTAAAGCCTTAACAGCGGGTTTATTGCCCATGGCAATTACATCATGTACCCAAAAAATATACGATGCCTTTTTAAGTAACGATATTTCTAAAGGCTTTTTTCATTGTCATACCTATTCTGCAAATCCAGTGGCATGTGCGACTGCTATTGCTGGTATAGAGCTTCTAACATCCACAGAAATACAAAATAATATTAATAAAATAATAGATTCTCATAGTGCCTTTGAGAAACGTATTAAAATTCATCCTAAAGTAAAATCGACCCGATATTTAGGTGTTATTTTTGCTTTAGACCTCAACACCAAAATGGAACGCTACGGTAACTTACGTGATAAGCTTCTTAAATTCTTTATGGATAGAGGCGTGTTTTTAAGACCACTAGGTAATACCATTTATATTCAAGTCCCATATGTGATTTCAGAAGCTGAATTACAAAAAGTATATCAAGTTATAGAAGAGGCTTTAGAAATAGTTTAAATTAAAAATGATGCTACTTCAATCCCTAACACATAAGTATTACTTTTGTATACCAAACGTCAATCTGAACTAGTTTCAGATTCACATCCAAATAATTATGAGATGCTGAAACAAGTTCAGCATGACGAAAAACATGAACAAACTAATCTCCATAACTGCCATAGCATCCATTTCACCCATCGGGAAATCCATGAGCGAAACATGGGAAAGTTATCAAAACAATAACCATTATATCACTTCTGAAAAATTTCAGGAGCAAGAAGTTTGGGTTTCTAAACTCACACAAGACGCAAAAAAAGAGATTGATTTATTAAGGCAATCAGATAGTAAATACAAATCTCTAGATAACACTGTTATTTTTGCTATTTATGCCTCAAGACGGGCTATAAAAAATGCAAATTGGAAAATATCTGATAATTTCGGAATCAATATTGGCTCTTCACGAGGCGCCACTGCCCTATTTGAAACCTATCACGAATCATTTTTAAAAAATGGTAAAGCCGAAACTTTAAGTTCTCCAACAACCACATTAGGAAACATTTCCTCATGGGTGGCACACGATTTACAAACTCAAGGTCCAGAAATAAGCCATTCTATAACTTGCTCAACAGCTTTACACAGTATGCTAAATGGTATTGCATGGATAAATTCAGGAATGTGTGATAAATTTTTAGTTGGTGGTAGCGAAGCACCATTAACCCCATTCACAATTGCACAAATGCAAGCTTTAAAAATATATGCTTCGACTACGCTCAGCAACCAATCAAACATGCTGAGTGTCCAGAAATATCCATGTAGAGCCTTAGACCTCAAAAAAACTAAAAATACGATGATTTTAGGTGAAGGAGCTTCCATGATTTGCTTAGAAAAAGGTGAACAAAAAAATGCTTTAGCAACTATAAAAGGTTACGGATATGCCACCGAAATTCTAAAACACAATATTTCCATTTCAAGTGACGCGCAATGTTTTCAGAAGTCTATGAAAATGGCATTGGGCAATATGAATCCTGACGAAGTTGATGTAATCGTCATGCACGCTCCAGGAACTGTAAAAGGTGATCTTTCTGAAATTAAAGCGATTGAAACTGTTTTTAACAACACTATTCCTGCTGTAACTTCAAACAAATGGAAAATTGGACACACCTTTGGAGCTTCTGGGGCTTTGAGCATTGAACTTGCGGTTCTAATGTTAAAAAACCAAGAATTTATAGAAACTCCCTATTTACAAAATCAAAAAAAACCTAATAAAATTCAAAATATATTAATAAATGCTGTGGGATTTGGAGGAAATGCAGTTTCCATTTTATTATCCAAAAATTAATTCTATAACTTTTTAATTAGTATTTTTGATTTTAACTATCATGATAGATTTATGAACGAGACAAAACACAACTGGACCAAACAGGAAATTCTAGATATTTACAATAAACCTTTAATGGAGTTGCTTTATGAAGCAGCAACCATACATCGTTTACACCACGACCCTAATACGGTACAAGTGTCTACATTGTTATCTATAAAAACTGGTGGTTGTCCAGAAGATTGTGGGTATTGTCCGCAAGCTGCTCGTTATCATACCAATATTGAAGGTAATGATTTAATGAGCGTGCAACAAGTAAAAGCTCAGGCGTTACGTGCAAAATCTAGCGGAAGTTCTCGTGTTTGTATGGGTGCAGCTTGGAGAAATGTTAAAGATGGTGAAGAGTTTGATCAGGTTTTAGAAATGGTTCGTACCATTAATAAATTAGATATGGAGGTATGTTGTACATTAGGTATGATAACCGAAAATCAAGCACAACGTTTAGCCGAAGCGGGTTTATATGCCTATAACCATAATCTAGATTCATCTGAAGAATATTATAAAGAAGTTATTTCTACCCGTGGTTTTAAAGATCGTTTAGAAACCATTAATAATGTTCGTAAAACCAATGTTACCGTTTGCTCTGGTGGTATTATTGGTATGGGGGAAAAAGTTGAAGATAGAGCAGGTATGTTAGTAGCACTTTCTACATTAAATCCACAACCAGAATCTGTTCCTATTAACGCTTTAGTTGCTGTTGAAGGCACGCCACTTGAAGACCAAGAGCCAGTTTCTATTTGGGATATGATTCGTATGGTAGCAACAACCCGAATTGTTATGCCAGAAACCCAAGTGCGCTTAAGCGCAGGTAGAACTGAAATGACCAGAGAAGGACAAGCTATGTGCTTTTTTGCAGGTGCAAATTCTATTTTTGCTGGTGATAAACTATTAACAACGCCTAATCCAGATGTTAACGAAGACATGAAAATGTTTGAGCTATTAGGGTTAAATCCGCAAAAGCCTTTTATTAAAAAAATGCAACCCGAAACAGTTGAAGCCTCAGAATCTCAATATCAAGCTTTAGGAGAAAAACCAAAATGGACGAGACCAGAACATAAAATTGAGCGTAACGAATCTGCCAAAGAAAAAGCTAAGGCCGTTAAGTAAATTCTATTTTTTTCAAATTCAATTACACCAAATACTATTTTACATTCGGTAACGTTTTCTTAACTTTGAATACCAATTTTTCTAACCTTGGCATTAAACTTACAAAATGTACCAAGAGTACAAACCATTACAAAAACTGAGTTTTTAAAGCACTACTTTAAGCCTCAAAAACCTGTAGTCATTGAACGTTATATTGACGATTGGCCAGCATATACAAAATGGAATTTAGATTATATGAAAGCTGTTGGTGGCAATTTAACTATTCCGCTTTATGATGACAGACCAGTAGACTATAAAGATGGTTTTAATGAGCCGCACGCTAAAATGAAACTTAGTGATTATATTGATTTACTTAAAAGCAAGCCTACCAAATACCGCATTTTTTTATGGAACGCTTTAAAAGAAATTCCTAAACTACAAGATGATTTTACATTCCCAGATTTTGGATTAAGCTTAATAAAACGACTACCAATGTTGTTTTTTGGTGGACGTGATTCGTATACCTTTATGCATTATGATATCGATTTAGCAAATATTTTTCATTTTCACTTTGAAGGTAAAAAAGAAGTCATTTTATTTGATCAAAATCAAAACGACTATTTATATAAAATTCCACACTCTTTAATTACCCGAGAAGATATTGATTTTAATAACCCTGATTTTGAAAAATGGCCGATGCTAAAAAAAGCTAAGGGTTACAAAACAGAATTAAGGCATGGTGAAGTTTTATATATGCCCGAAGGTTACTGGCATTATATGCGCTACATAACTCCAGGGTTTTCAATGAGTTTACGGGCTGTAGCCAGAAATCCTAAAAATTTTAGTAAAGCCATTTATAACTTATTAATTATGCGAAATTATGATAATATAATGCGTAGAATTAAAGGGCAAAAATGGATAGATTGGAAAAACGAACAAGCTATAATTAGAACCCATAAACCTTTTTAAATAACCCTTTAATATTAAAAAACTTATAATATATTTGCCACTAAATTTAAAACTCAAATCGTGAAATGAGTACATCTAAAATCTTTGATAAAATCAAAATTTTATTGTGCAAATTATATTTTATAACCTAAAAACAAATACATCAAAATGAAAAATTTATTTTTATTAATAGCAATACTTAGTGTTTCGCTTGTTAGTGCTCAGGCATTTATAGGTCAAAATGACAACAAATTTCAAGTAGGTGCTAACTTTCAGGATAATGGTAGTGGTATTAATATTAGTTATGATTATGGTATTGGAGAAAACATTTCTATTGGGTTATCTTCTACATACCTTTTAGGTGTTGATGATGCTTTGAAAAACAATATGATTGATGACTTAAATGCTGGGTTTGACAGTCGTTTTGATGTTAGAGTACGATTTAATGCAAACCTTGGAAACGTTATAAATGTTGATGAAAACTTTGATATATATCCTGGTTTAAGTCTTGGGTTAAAAAACTTTGGTGGTCACTTAGGTGCTCGTTACTTCTTTACAAGCGGTTTTGGTATCTACACCGAGTTAAATGTGCCTTTAGCAAAATATAAAACAGAAAATTTAACTGCTCCTGAAACATTACACAATCAATTTACACTAAACTTAGGTGCTTCTTTTAATATTTAATCCATTGAATATTAATAACCTTCTTGCGTAACTAAATAATACTCTAGTTTTCTAAAAAAATCTAGAATATTATATCTTTTTTAAAATCATTCGACTTGCAATATGTAAGATAAACTTTCCCTTATGCTATTTTTTTCATAGATTTACTATAATGAAAAAAGCTACTTTATTACTCATAGTGTTAACTGTTAGTTTTGGTTTTGGGCAAACTTCACTTAGCGCAGATGATGTCGCTATAACAGGAGCCAATGCAGGCATCCCTGGTGATGGTACTGATCAGTTTTCATTTGTTTTATTAAAGGATGTTGCGTCTGGCACTGAAATTAACTTTACTGATGGTGGTTGGTTAGCAACTGGAGGCTTTAGGGGTTACGATGCTATTGATGGTAGTATAGACGAAGGCATTGTGACTTGGACAGCTCCAATTGGAGGTCTATCATGTGGAACAGAAATTATTATTACAGATACTGGCACCAATACATGGTCTGTTACTCCTATTAGTGCTGGTGCAGCTGAGGAAGTAGACGATGTTGGTTTTGAGCTTTCTAGTAGCGGAGACCAAATACTTGCTTTTCAAGGTCTTACTAACGATCCTACATTTTTGTTTGCGATTCATTTTGCTACTAATACCAGTTGGACGGATGCTTTAGACACTAACAGTAGTGCTATACCTTCAGGACTTACTGACGGCGTTAATGCCCTTGCCAGAAATTTAGATAATATTGTTTATAAATATAACGTTACTGGAAACAAGTCTTCAATCTTAGCCGCTATAGTTGACCCCGCAGAATGGATTGCTAGTAACACCTCGTTTCAAATATTAGGACTCCCTAACGGAACTTCTTTTACGTGTTCTACAACAATTCTTGAAGAAGGTGATATTGCCATCACTGGAGTTAACACAGATAACCCTGACGAATTCTCTTTTGTACTATTAAAAGATGTTGTAGCTGGTACTGAAGTAAGCTTTACAGACTGTGGTTGGTTAGGTGCTGGACAATTTAGAGATTATAATTTTACCGACCCAAGTGGTGGTACTATAGCTGAAGGTATTCTTAAATGGACTGCTACTAATGATTTAAACTGTGGTACAGAAATTATTATCGAGGAAACTTCTGCTGGTTCAAATACCTATACATCTATATCTGGAGGAACAACCGAAGGAATAGCTATAGAAACACAAGATGGGTTTGCTCTTTCAAGTCAAGGAGATCAAATCATTGCTTTTCAGGGCACTATAACAGCTTCTAAGTTTTTATATGCGTTAAATTTTGCTAGTAACTCTGGTTTTACTGATCCCATAGACCCTAATCCAGATCGAAAGAGTTCAGTACCCGCTGGTCTAACAGAAGGACTAGATGCCGTTTCTCTTGATGCTATTAATGGGCAGAAACAAAACGTTATTTATAATTACTCAGTTACAGACAACCAGTCTTTAATTTTATCAGCTATAGCTGATATATCAAATTGGTCTGGTAGTAATAATTCTCAAACTTTAGGAATTCCAACTGGTGTCTTCACTTGTACTCCTGATGGTGCTTGTTTTACAACAGTTACATGGAATGGTGCTTGGTCTGCCACACCTAATATTAGCACCAACGTTATAATTGCAACAAATTACACAACCTCAGCTGGTAACTTTAATGCCTGTAGTTTAACTATAGATCCTGGAGTTACTTTAACTATAGCAGATGGTACTTTCATTATCGTTGAAAATGATGTTACTATTAATGGTAATATCATTGTTGAGACTCAAGGTAATTTTATACAAAACGATGACAGTGGTATTATTACAGGTACTGCTACGCTAAATAAAACTACTCCTGTAAAGGATGAATGGTATTATTATACCTTTTGGAGTTCTCCTATGACGAATGAAACCATTGGTAATGTATTTCCATCTGTTCCAACTGATAGACGCTTTACTTTTAACGCTGCTAATTTTGTAGATAACTCCCCTACCGATGGTATTGATGATAACGGGGATGTTTGGGGAATTGCTGCTGGTGGAGATGTCATGACCCCTGGAGTAGCTTATCTTGCTACTGGAGAAGTTGTAAATAGTGGTTTATATCCCAGAGCTGATATTGTTTCATTTACTGGTACATTCAACACTGGTAATATAGACGTGCCTATCACTTTTGATCCTACAAACTTGGGCATGCGATGGAATTTTATTGG
>CANMSN010000003.1 GCA_947500585.1 uncultured Flavobacteriaceae bacterium
AATCGTCTTTGTTCATTGTGTATAAAATTTAAAATTAATCAAAAATTAAACTTTACACACTTAATGAGATACTACCTTCAAAACCCTTTTTCTATTTCTTCGGTAGTATTATAAAACGGATCATATACATCTATGCCCCATTGCTTACGTTTATAAATCAGAGAAATAAATTCATTCTTATATTGAGAGCTTGTTTTAATTTTTTTACCAGATTTTGTATAAGTTATCAGATGAAAAATAATATTATCTCCTTCATTTGGTTGGTAATCAAAATCAAAGCAATTCTTTGAATTCATTTCATTACTAAAAAAATTGGCACTAAGTTCTTTACTAAATTCTTCAATAGGCTCCATAAGCATTCCATCCATACCAACCCACTCATTTTTTATAAATCGATATAAAGTCCATTTAATCAATATAGGGTGATTCAAATTATCGTAAGCAAAAAACTCCTTTTTATTAATATTAGAACATGTACATAAATGTATTTTTGAATTCTTCTTACACATTAGTTTTACATAGATAATATTGTATTATTTAGTTTTCACTCTCTATACCCTAATAGCTCAAACAATTCAGGAGATTGTTTTAAATAGTGCACTTTATTAGTTTCTGCGAACCAAGCTTTGGAAATCTTTTCATTATTGTATAGACGACCATCTTTCCAATCTGAAATACCGTTAATCTTCAAACTTACCCAATCTTCATTTATAAAACTTATGGCCTTAATATTTTTATTGTAGCTGAAACTAAAAAAATTAACAAACCATTTTTTCCAAACATCAACATTATCACCTTCAATGCCAAAAATTGGATTTGACTCTGCAATCATTACTGGCTTCTTATTTTGTTTTGCAAATTCAAGAACAGCATCACAATCAGGACCAAAGCCATTATCTTTGTATCCATGGCCAAAAACCGAGATACCAACCCAATCTACATAGTCGTCACCAGGATACCATTGCGAAATCTTATAACCGTTATATGGTTTACTGGCATATGAATGCCAAACAAATGCAATATTACCTGCCCCTTTTGCGCGTAATAAATCTACAATTCTTCTGTATGCTTTTACATATGTTGCTGGTTCGAGCTCATTATGAATCCCGTCAAACTCGTACCCTATTCTTAGGTAAATTGGTCTTTGCGTTGTTTTTGCCCATTTCGCATATTTTTTTATTACTGTATCATAATCGCCATCGCTTGTGTTTTTAGCAATATCCCATTTCCCAACCATCCATAAGGCACTCTGCACAACAGTATTTGAAAATTTATCAATCAACATTTGATGATTTTGAGTGCCTCCAGTTTCATTTTTAAAGGATTCTGTAACACCAGTAAATTCAGGGATTCCCCAATAAGCTGACCAACCTCCTGGGATGGGTTGGTTTGGAAAATGCTTCATATATTCATTTATACGCTCTAAAGTTTGCCCCATAATGAGTAACGTTTGTCCTTCAGGTGGAACAAATTTTGTGTTTTTATAGTCATAAACAAAATTAGAATCAACATCCCTTTTTATCATTGAAATCATGTCTTTCACAGTCGGATTAACTTCAATTTGATTTTCTTCTTGCGACCAAGTAAATGGTGCAAAAAGATAAATTGCAGCAGTAACTAAAAGCTTGAAACTTCTCAACAGGTTTTTTGAATATTGAGATATTCCTTGTTTTACACATTTAACTTGTTGCTTCATCTTTTGTTTAAAGTTTCAATAGTAGTTTATCTTCTTTACTACTAAAGTAATGATTCTATGGCTGTTATCTTAAAAAATGGTATCATTTAACATTTTAAAACTCATCCAACAACACTGATATATAAATAAAATCATTTTCAAAAAAATGCAGAACGCAACCCTAATTTTATTTGGTAGCTCTTAAATATCCGTAATATAGTTAGATGATATAAATCAATCCTTAAGGGAAAAAGATAAAGAATTCCCCGTAAACTTTTGCGCCAAAACATCTATTGAAGATTCTTTAAGCTGTAAAACTCTTGGGTAGCCACCTGTGGTTTGACAATCACGCATTAAAATAATAAGTTTTCCAGATGGTGTTAATTGTACAGTACCAGGAAGCACTGCGGAAGTAATGATAGGTTTTAAATTATTTTGAAGGGTTTCTTCTAAATGATACGCCATTCGGTTATTATCTTTTGAAATTGTAAATGCTTTGGTTAATAATTGCGTTTTCTGATTTTCAGAAAGCAAATCAAATTCTAGACCTTTAAATACTTCTATATTATTGGAAATTAGATAAGACGAATCAAATCGGATACTCGCATGTTGTTTTATATTTGAGACTAATATTTCTGAAAGGCTTAATTTATCATTTCTTTGAAGCATAAACTGCTTTGTAATGTTTTTGTACATACTTCTACTATGCATGACTGTTTCGGTTTTAAAACCACCTAAAACCCCTAAATAGCATCTAAATCCTATGTCTAATTTCCCGAAAGACAAAATATCATTAGGTTTTACAGTTATTATTTTATTGAGTTGAATAGGGTTATCATTTAATTTCGGAGACATGTCAGCTCCTGAAATAGCAATATATGTTGCTTTTTCAAACTTAAGTTTTGCACCAGTCATCGTCATTTCTAAAACAGCTTCGTTTTTATCATTTCCTAATAAAGCATTGACTAAATCAGAGGCTCTTTTATCCATAACACCAGAATAAGGTACGCCGTATTCTTGAAAACCAATACGCCCAGTATCTTGAATTGTTGAATAAAAACCAGGATTTAAAACTGTAATCATAATAGTAACTCACTTTCCATTTGATAAACATTGGCATCAACCAAAGTCTTAATATCACGATACGTTTTTAGTGACACAGGATAAAACTGAATACGATCTCCTGCTTTGGCAAAACAGGGTACTTCTTTTGAAACATCAAAAAAATTAATAGGAGAGTTTCCAATAATATTCCAACCTCCAGGACTTTCGTTTGGATATACACCAGTTTGATTTCCACCAATAGCAACTGCTCCTTTTTCTACATGTAACCTTGGCGACGATTTCCTCGAAATTTCGAGTGATTTATCTAATCCACCCAAGTATAAAAAACCAGGTAAAAAACCAATAAAATAAACTAAATAAATAGCTTCAGAATGGCGCTTAATAATTTCTGCTTTTGAGATGCCTTTTTCTTGTGAAATCAACTCTAAATCTAGTCCAAATTCATCATCATAACACACAGGTATTCTCCATAAAAAAAAATCTGGTTTATTTGAGGTTTTATTTGCACTATAGATTTCTTCTATAACAGCTATTTCGTTATCTAAATTTTTAACACATTTATTATATATAATTAATAACGAGTTATATGCGGTTTTTAATTCAAGTATTTGTTCAATACTATTTTGTTTTATTAAATCTTTAAAACTAATAATATCTTTAATGATTTTTTCATCAATTTCAGCAGGCCATTCTACTAAAATAGCACGTTCGCCAAAGGATTTATATGTTAATTTATAGGACATTAAAATTTATCTGATTTCATATCCGTTTAACTCTAATTTTCGCTTTAAATTTTTAATCAAATCTACAGCTTTCGGATTATCACCATGAACACAAAAAGTAGCGGCTTCAATATCTAATTCTGTGTTTTTAATAGTCTTTACTTTTTGAGTAGAAACCATCCTAAATACATGGTCAAAAACCAAATTAACATCCTCAATTAATGCATGAGGTTCGCTTCTAGAAACCAAGGTTAAATCTTCATTATAATTTCTATCAGCAAAAGCTTCATATGTAATTTGAATATTTTCCTTTAGCGCTAAATCTGCAATAACAGATTTATATGGCACATAAAGTTTAATGGGTAAAGCCAAACTTTTCATGACTTCAATAATAACGCTAGCAATACGCTTGTTAACAGCTGCTAAATTATAAAGTGCACCGTGTGGTTTTACATGATGTAACAGTGCATTTTCTCTATTTAAAACTTTAATCAAATCCTCAATTTGATTTTTAATTGAAGAAAACAAAGCAGCAGAAGACATTTCCATAGGTTGTCGACCAAAATGCTCTTTATCAGGAAATGATGGATGTGCACCAATTTTTACGCGGTATTGTTTTGCAAGCTTTACAACATTTTGCATACTTTCAAAAGTACCCGCATGTCCACCACAGGCAATATTACAAGAAGCTATGTAAGGCATTAACAAAATCTCATTACCTATACCCTCTCCTACATCAACGTTTATATCTACAGTTTTAGAACACATCTACTAAAACAAATTTAAATTGAATACTTTATTAAGCGTAGCTAATGAAAGTAAGATACTAATTCCTAGAATTAAAAACCCAAAAAAGTTATGCTTAATTGTGTTTTTATAGTCGCCCAAAACAGATTCTTTATTCATAATCCAAATTAGAAACCCAGCGATTACAGGTAATAAAACACCATTAGCTACTTGAGCAAACTTTATAATTTCGATAGACTTTATTCCCAATGAAGAAAAGACAACACCTAAAATCAATATAAAGATCCAAATAGCTCTAAACTTTTTGGCTTTCATGTTTGAAGACCATCCTAAACAACCACTAGTTACATAAGCTGCTGCTAAAGGTGCTGTTATAGCACTAGTAATACCTGCAGCAAACAAACCTATTGCTAAAAAATATTTTGCAAAACTCCCAAACAAAGGTTCTAAACCTTTTGCTAAATCTGCAGTATTGTTAATTTCAACGTTTTGTATTGAAGATGCAGAAATGATAACACACATAGACACCACTCCACCTAAAATAACCGCTATAATAGTATCCTTCCTAGCGAATTGTAAATCACTCTTAGTTTTCCACTTTTCTTTAACTAATGCAGCATGGAGGAATAGATTATAAGGCACAACAGTCGTTCCAATAAGTGCAATAATGGTTAACAAACTATCTTCTGGAAATTTTGGGATAAAAGCACCTTTTAAAATTTCTAATATATTCGGTTTAGTTATAATAGCGGTTATTAAAAACGCTAAACTCATCAGTATAACCAAGGTAATTAATGCGCATTCTAAAACTTTGTAATTGCCCAGATACAATAATACAAATGCGATGGCACCAATAACAATGCTTAATACATTTATTGAAAAACCACCAATATTTAAACTAGGATTTCCAACAATGGTTTCTAAACCCAATACGCCACCAGTTATATTTCCCGCTTCGTAAGCAGCATTTCCTATCACAATAGCTGAAAGAATAAGAAGAATAGCCAAAAACTTAAAAACAGGATGTTTTATTTCTGTTCTAATAATTTCCGATAACCCTTTTTGAGTAATGATACCTAATCGCGCTGACATTTCTTGTAGAATAATAGTTGCGAAAATTGATAAAACCATTGCCCACAAAAGCGAAAAGCCAAAACCAACACCAGCCAACGTACAAACTGTTACCGTACCTGGACCAATAAACGCTGCTGCTATTAAAGGCCCTGGGCCGATGTTTTTAAACCAGTTTTTTATCATTCGGTTGTAGAATTTAGCGCGTAGATGGCAAAACTCCCTAACCAATGCCCTCCCTCATAACTATCGCCAACAATACTTGGTAGCGAATAGTTTATATGATTGTTAGCAACATATTTTAAATGACTGTATTCTGGCAAACCTTCAGCAATTTTGTTTAAGCTCCATGCTCGCGAAAAATTAACACCGTCTAAATGCACCAATTGGCCATCTGTTCTATCTGAAACCTTACCAACTTCTAATTTGTAATCTTTATTTTTTAGTTCTGGTAAAAAATCATTTAACCATGTTTTAAACTCTGCTTCTGGCAATAAGCGCTTTATTAAAGCTGCTTCTTCCAAACATGGTGATAAAAAGTCGCTACCACTAGGTTCCCAGCTCATTGGGCAATTTTTATCATTTAAAAAGAAATATTTTGCTCTATTGGTAATAGCGTTTCTAAGTGTATCGTGTTTCACCGTTTCTGCATAATCATAAGCAAATGAAAGTCCGAAAGCCGTATTAGTATGCGTTCCCACGCGAAGTGGATAATTTAGTTTAGGTAGAAACTCAATATATTTTTCAATAATTAAATCGGTTAATGGCTGTAAATTAGTTTCTAATTCTCTAGCAATTGGCGCATCCCAAGTATGTAATTCTTCACCTAGTTTAAGTAACCACGCCCAACCATACGTACGCTCGTAAGATTTGTTGTGTTTACCATAGAAATATTTAACTTCGACTTCTATTTTCTCTTTAGAGATATTATTAAGTAACCGTTGTTTAATTTCCTCTGCTTTATCAATTTCTGGAAATTGTTTTAATAAACTTACCAAACTCCAATGGCCGTGAACTGCGGAATGCCAATCGAAACAGCCATAAAACGCAGGATGCAATTGGGTTGGCGACTTTAAGTCTTTACCACTACCCAAAGTTTGCGATAATCGGTTAGGATACTCAATATTCATGCAATGTAATGGTAATTCTACCAATGTATTTGCTGCTTTTAAATCTAGTTTTGGGATGTCTTGAATTGGTTTTGTAGTTGTAACCTCATCTAAAACTTGTTGCGTTTCATTTGGAGTTTGTTTTTTGTTGTTGCAGTTGAAAAGAATAACGACTAGTAAAATTATGATGTGTTTTTTCATTTTATAAATTTAGGCTTAAATCTATTAAAGAAAAAGAATTTTATAAAAACTAAATACTCAAAATAGACTTTTAAATTATCAAACCATTCTTACTCACACGGTCACGAGCGAGACGCTCGCGCTCGCAGGGGAAATAGAAAGTCTCATGTAACTTGTAAACAATTATTATAAATATTGTAAGGTCTTGTTTTAACACTGAGCAATATGCTTAATCTAGCAAATAATATTTACTCCCGAACACTCCAAATTTCACGCAAAGGACCTCCTTTACTTGTAAAACCTGTCTGTTTCTAGTTACAGTCATCTAAACTGTAATTAAAAATAATTACCTTCTTTAATTAATTAAAACGGTACGGGGAAAAAATTAACAGTTTTAAAATAAATAGTCAACAATATAATTAGGTTACCATTAAAGCATATGAATCCAAGATCTAAAAAATCTTTTTCCAAAAGAAAAGTTTCATAATCTTCAATATTCTTCTTTCCAAAAAGAAAGGTTGTAATCATTATAAACATAAAAATGTTTAACAATTTCAAGTACGAGATATCTTTCTTCAAAAACCTAATTTCAGTAGGGTTTAAAGTTTCTCCATTTTCAAAAAGCTTTGACCAAGAAGGATCATAATTAACCGCTAAAACTTGTAATAATATAGCTGAATCTGGATACATTGTAAAAGAAGTAAATTCAAAACAATTATCAATGAAATTAAAATTTATCTCTGAAATTTTTATTTTTTTTGTTTTTTTTATTTGACAATCTATAAATAAGCCCTCACCTATAATACCTAGTATTAAAGGATTACTCTCTTTTATGTTGATCGGGTATTTTGAGTTATTCCAAATAATAAATTCACTTAAAACTACATCTCTTTGTATAGTAATTGAATCATTAAACACATACGATATGCCAAACTTTTTTGCTTCCTCATTAGATAATATAATATCAGCATTCCAAGTACCATATTTTATTCCAGTTGGGAAATACTGAAATAAATTACTGAAAATAAGAATTAAAAATATTAAAATTATTGGCAAAAACCATCCTCTCTTATATTTAGTATAATCAAAATAATTTAACATCAATAAAGGGTATAAGGAGGGTGATATGTATAAATAACATAATAAAAAATTCTAAAAACTGATATAATTAACAATACAATTGGTATTAGAAGGTGCTTAAACTTTATTTTCTTTCTGGGGATTTTAATGATTTTATATATAGATATAGTGGATAAAACAAACCAAATCAAAACCAATGCCCATCTTATATTATTTTTTATAGGTTCAAAAGGAAGTTCTACCTTTTTTATTCTATGTTGAGGAACGTAACCTTCTATTATAGGAACACCAACATGATCTCCCAAGACAATAGCTTGAACTTTAAATCCGAAATTAGGCTCAAAATACTTCCACTTAATCTCATAATCAGTTCCCTTTTTCAAAAAATAGAAACCACTAATATCAGGATTAATAGATTTTACTATATCAAAATATACAAATTCATTGCCCTTGGGTGGTTTAATTATAAAAGGAACTCTTACATCACTTTCTTCAATCTCCTTTTTACCATTATTCCAAAAAATAATTTCATATAAGTTTACATTATTTGTTACAGATATAGTATCATTTATTATCATTGATATATTATCTGGCTTCTCTCCGTCATATCCAAACAACTCATTGTGTTTACTGATTGAATATACTGGTTCTTGCCACTCTTTTAATAGATAAGGAGTTATAAACTCAGTAATAATAGGGAATATTATTCCACCAATTATTAATAATATACAATCCTTAAATGTGATTTTTTTCATTAATTAAATATTAATAGCAATATTTTTCATGCTTTTAAAAAAGTTTTTAGTTTCTACTCATTCTAATTAATTAAACTTACTAACCCAACCACCCTTCTCTATCCAAACTCCTATACTGAATAGCTTCACCAATATGTGAACCATTAACAGTTTCAACACCTTCTAAATCAGCTATAGTTCTTGAAACTTTAAGTATTCTATCATATGCGCGCGCCGATAAATTTAAACGCTCCATAGCCGTTTTTAAAAGCTGTTTGGAAGCGTCATCTAAAACACAATATTTTCGAATTTGTTTGGTATTCATTTGTGCATTATAGTGCACCACATCTGAATCCTTAAATCGAGTGGTTTGTATTTCTCTGGCTTTGGTAACGCGTTTACGAATTTCAACAGAGGTCTCTCCTTTTCTATCTTCACTTAGTTTTTCAAAAGGCACAGGCGTGACTTCGATATGAATATCTATTCTATCTAACAACGGACCAGAAATTTTACTTAAATAACGTTGCATTTCGGCAGGACTTGATGTTACAGGTGCGTCAGGATCGTTAAAATAACCTCCTGGACTCGGATTCATACTCGCCACCAACATAAACGACGACGGATACGTAACCGTAAATTTAGCTCTAGAAATAGTCACTTCTCGATCTTCCAAAGGCTGTCGTAGTACTTCTAGAACACCACGTTTAAATTCGGGTAACTCATCTAAAAATAACACGCCATTGTGTGATAAAGAAATCTCACCAGGTTGCGGAAATGCGCCACCACCAACTAAAGCCACATCGCTTATGGTATGATGCGGACTCCTAAACGGACGTTGTGCCATGAGTCCCGTATCTTTTACGCGACCCACAACAGAATGTATTTTAGTAGTTTCCAGAGCCTCATGCAAAGTCATTGGTGGCAAAATACTTGGTAAACGCTTTGCTAACATGGTTTTTCCTGCTCCTGGTGGACCAATTAAAATAATATTATGTCCGCCAGCAGCTGCAATTTCCATACAACGTTTAATCCCTTCTTGCCCTTTAACATCAGAAAAATCAAATTCTGGAAAATCTAGATTTTTATAAAACTCTTCTCGGGTATTAATAATGGTTTGCTCTAAAGGCTCACCCTTATCAAAATACTGAATAACTTGTTTAATATTATCAACGCCATAAACTTCCAATCCGTCAACAATAGCAGCTTCTTTTGCGTTTTGAGATGGTAATATAAAACCTTTAAATCCTTCTTCTCTAGCTTTTACAGCAATAGGTAATGCACCTCTTATGGGTTGTAAACTTCCATCCAAAGAAAGCTCGCCCATAATTAAATACTTTTCCAAATCTGGATCTTCAATCTGTTTTGATGCTGCTAGAATTCCTATGGCTAAAGTCAGGTCGTATGCACTTCCCTCCTTCCGTAAATCGGCAGGTGCCATATTAATAGTAATTTTTTTTCCTGGAATTTTGTAACCGTTATTTTGAAGTGCTGCTGCAATTCTATAATTACTTTCTTTAATAGCGTTATCTGGTAATCCTACCAAATGATAACCAATACCTGAATCTACATTGACCTCAACTGTTATGGTTGTAGCTTCTACGCCAAAAACGGCACTTCCAAAAACTTTTTTAAGCATATATTTTGTTTACTGCTTAAATGTAAGAAATGTAATTGAAATTAAGTAAATGAAGTATCATGAATTAATAAATAACTTAGTTTTAACAAAAAAAAGAATCCCGCCAAAAGCGGGATTCGTAAATCGGAATATAAATGCTAATCAACACTAAAACATTATGAAAATTATTTCCAATTTACCGATGAACGTTTAATACTATTTAGCTGTATTTAAAAATTTAGGCTGAATAATTAACATAGCCCAAGCCCAGTTTTGAGTAGACTTCACACCTGGTACATCAGCTATTTCACTAGGCTCGAAAAAATGAGAATAACCACCCACTAACTTGAATTCCTTAAATTGTTTTGCTATGACTAAATCTATTTCTGTTCCTAAGTCTTTACCATCAAAAGCATCAACGTCTTCAACTTCTGAAAAGAAATGACCTGTTAAACTAACTGCCATTCCAGATATTTTAGTCGCTAGAGATACTTGTAAATCATTTAAACCACCTGCATTTGCATGGTTTCCTACGTAAAATCTATCAATTAAACCATTGAATGCATGGTTAGTTCCGTATAATGGAAAGAAAGCAGCAGAATCATCTGTTCTACCCGAAATAGTTTCATAACCAGCTCCTAATGTTAGCTTATCAGAAACTTTATAATTGGCTAATATGCTGGCTAAAAGTGCACCTTTTACATCTACTCCACCAAGCCTTTCTCCTTCTTGAAGGAATAGGTTAGCAGCTAAAGACAAGGCCTTTACTTTATAATCAGCGTGTAAACCAGCAGTGATTAAGCTAGACTTATTGGAACCATCTACGTTAGAATCTTGGAAGGTATTTACTAAACCTAAGAAAGAAATATTGAATTTTTCACCTTTACTATTTGCTCTTAAAAACATCATATCTCTATAAGAAAATAACGCCGAAGTATTATATACTTCATCAAGTGTCGTATTTAAAGCTCCACCTAAATCTAAACTGAATTTATTTTTCTTGTATTTATATACAGCAGCATCGTGTGTTCTAGCCTGTTGTGCCCATCCTAGACCACCTAAAATTCTTTGATCGTCGTAAGACAATGGCTGGCGACCTAATTTTAAACTAGACGATGCGCCTAATTTTAAATCTGCCCAAGCTTCTTGAACTCTAAAATTTCCGTTTCCATTGGTTGCAATTTGAGGTCTATCTCCAAATGCAAAAACTTCTTGAAAACTAGTGAATACCGTATAGGTTTCTGCAGTATATTTAGCTTTTAAAGCTGCTCTAACTGTTGTTCTAATAAAACCTTCATCGGCATCAGTTGCTGTTTGCGCAGGAAACGTGCCTCCTGTAAAATTACCACCATTTCCAAAGTATTCTGAACGTGGTCTAAATTCGCCTTCTAATGTAAACTGCGCCTGTGCAAATTGAACTACCAATGCTACCAAGCATAATAAAATGTACTGCTTTTTCATGTTTCCCTGTTTTAAAAATTTGATTGTTTTTGAGTTTTTGTTTATAATTTTAGTTAATATTTGAATGTTATTTTCCTTCGCTCATAATTAAATTAACACAATTATGAGTTGTTTTTTTATTAAATATATATTCTTAATTAATGCTCTAAGAAGTCTATTAAATGCTTTCTGTATTTATAATAATCGTCGTGTTCTAGAACCGCTTTACGTGTTCTTGGTCTTTCAAAATCAATGCTTAAAACATCACCGATTTTAGCTTTTGGTCCGCTAGTCATCATAACTACACGGTCTGCTAAAAAGATAGCCTCATCAACGTCATGTGTAATCATTACTGCTGTAATTTTCTCTTTATTCCAGATTTCAATAAGAATATCTTGAAGTTCGCCACGTGTTAGAGAATCTAGCATGCCAAAAGGTTCATCAAGCAATAAAACTTTGGGCTTTATGGCAAAAGCACGAGCAATTCCAACACGTTGCTGCATACCTTGAGATAATTCGGATGCTTTTTTATTAAACGCACCTTCTAATCCTACTTTTTGCAAATAATGTTTTGCAATATCATTTCGTTGCCCTTTTGTAGCATGCGGAAATACTTGGTTTACACCTAACAATACATTTTGAAGCGATGTCATCCAAGGCATTAAACTCGGAGATTGAAAAATAACGCCTCTATCTGGCCCTGGGCCTTTTATATGACTTCCCAAAACTGAAATATTACCACCTGAAATTGGATTTAAACCTGCTATCATTGAAAGCATAGTGGTTTTACCACAACCAGAGTGCCCAATGATCGTCACGAATTCCTCCTTCATAATCTGAAGATTTAAATCTTCCAATACGACGTAATCACCTTTGGGCGTTGGGTATACTTTCTTAAGGTTTTTTAAATCCAACATAACTCTGGACGGTGGAAAAAGCCCATTATCTGTAAGTGTCTCTGACTTTTTATTCTCTAATATTGTAGTGCTCATAACTTTAGTTTTTTAAAAGCGTCCAACAAAACTTTTAGGTGCCAAATCTGGCAATTCGATTAAATCTTGTGCTTCAGATTTTCTTTCGTCACCTATATCCATCAAATACTCGATAATCGCATTTCTAGTTTTCTTAAAATTTGCATTATCGTTTAATTCTGTTTTATCTCTTGGGCGTTCAATATCAATTTTAAATTCTGGTCCTAAGGTTGCGTTAGGTCCTGGACGAAGCGGAATAATTCGATCTGCCATATATATACCTTCATCAACATCATTAGTAATTAATAACGCTGTACGCTTATCTTTTCCCCAAATATTTAGAATTTCATCTTGTAGATTACCACGAGTTAAGGCGTCTAAAGCTCCAAGAGGCTCATCCATAATAATCATCTCTGGCTTCATAGCTAATGCTCTAGCAACTGCAACACGCTGACGCATCCCACCTGATAATTCTTTTGGGCGTTTATTAATTGCGGGGGTTAAACTCACCATCTCTACATAATCTGCAACGATTTCGTTCAATTCTTTTTTAGATTTCTTTGGAAAGGCTTCTTTAACAGCCATATACACATTTTGCCCTACAGTTAACCATGGCAACAATGAATAATTCTGAAAAATCACACCACGTTCATGACTAGTGCCTTCAACTGGTTCACCTTTAAACAAAACTTCACCTTTAGTTGGTTCTAACAAGCCATTAATTAAGTTTACTAAGGTTGTTTTTCCACTTCCTGTAAATCCAACAATAGCAACAAAATCACCTTCTTCAATTGATAAATTAATATTAGAAAGTACTTCGGTAGCATTGTCACCTTGTCCGTAAGTCTTATAAATGTTATTTAATTCTAAATAGGCCATTTCAAAAATGTTTATTCGTTTATCTGTTTAATTGTTTATGCTCACTCATTCGTTTAACCAGTATTTACGATTACACGACTAAACAAATAAACAACTCAACATATTCATTATATCGCATCCGTTTTATCAAAAGACACCCAGTTTTGTATTGCTAGCATCAGTCGATCTAACAAAAATCCTATGATTCCAATAACAAACATGGCAACAATTATTTTTGCGTTTGAATCGTTCGCTCCATTTTGGAATTCTTCCCAAACAAATAACCCTAAACCTGGGCTTTGTGCTAATAATTCAATAGCTATTAAAACCATCCACGCTACAGATAAGGTGATTTTCAACCCTGTAAATATTAGCGGTAAAGACGATGGTAATACTACTTTGAATATCTTTTGAAAATTTCCAAGCTTTAATACTTTGGCTACATTGATATAATCTTTATCTACCGATGATACGCCCATAGCCGTATTCACCAAAGTTGCCCACATAGAACATAAGCCTACACTGATAAACGATATAGTAAAAGAACTATCTTCGTTAGAATCTATCAATACTGTTTTTACAATCATAAAAACTAATAAGTACCAAACTACTGGAGATACTGGTTTAAAAATTTGAATAAACCAATTAAAAGCACTTTTCAATGTCGGACTTAATCCGATAAATATTCCTAATGGTACTGCAATGACTAAGGCTAATAAAAACCCTGCAAATACTGTCTTTAAACTTCTAAATATTTGATCTACGAACGATGGTCTTCCCGTATAGGTAATAGGATCTTTTCCTTCTGCTAATCGCTTTTCATTTAAAGCTGCTGTTTTTTCTATAAAAGCGGCTTTGTCTGCACTAATTATATTGTGGTCTCTCAATAAAGATTGATACGATTCCCATACTTGAGCAGGAGACGGCAATGTATTTGGCTGACAGCTAGAATCTTCGCCCAGAGCGATACAAGCAGCAACAGCATCTGCTGCTACTTGACCTTGCTCTTCTAAAGCTTTATTAATTCTAAACTCTGCTTCTATGTTGTACAAAGTCTTAGAACCCATGTGCCATAAACCAATAAATAATAAAATGGAAGCAATAGGCACAACTATTTTGCGCAGGAAGCTTATAAAATCTTCCTTTTCTAGTTTTCCAGTAAATAAATCTTTAATTGTTCCTAAAAATCCTAAGCCCATAAACTTTGTTACTTTTCCTAATGTTACACTTTGCTTCATGATGCTTTTTATTAAGTTACTTTGCTAATTATTGTACAGCTGTATCTTTATTACCAATTTTAAAGCTATTGATATAAGAAATAGGATCTTTAGCATCATAAGTTGTGCCGTCAATAAAATCAGATGTTGCTGGTTTATACCCGTCTGTTGTTGGAATATCTCCAGCTGGAATGTTTCCTTCTTCTACTAAAAGTTTAGCCGCTTTTGTCCAGATATCTGGTCTGTATATTTCCTTAATAGTTTCACCATACCATGCTGCTGCCTTAGCTTCAGGAATTTGTCCCCAACGTCTCATTTGCGTTAAAAACCAAATACCATCTGAATAGAAAGGATATGTTGCATTGTACTTATAGAATACATTAAAGTCTGGCATATCACGTTTATCACCTTTTTCAAATTCAAACGTACCTGTCATAGAGTTTGCTAATACTTCTTCTGGAGCACCAACATATTGAGACATTGCTAATATTTTAACTGCTTCTGCTCTATTGCTTGGTTCATCTAACCATTTACCTGCTCTAATTAAAGCTTTTGTTACTGCAACTGCTGTATTAGGATAGTCTTCAACAAATTTCTTTGTCATTACAAATACTTTCTCTGGGTTATTTTTCCAGATATCATAGTTGGTAGTAACTGGGACACCTATGCCTTTAAATACAGCTTGCTGATTCCATGGTTCACCAACACAGTATCCATAAATAGTACCTGCTTCAAGTGTAGCTGGCATTTGTGGCGGAGGTGTAACTGATAATAAAACTTCAGCATCAATTTGTCCTTGAACGTTATCTGCTGTATACATACCTGGGTGAATGCCTGCTGCAGCTAACCAATATCTTATTTCGTAGTTATGTGTAGATACTGGGAATACCATGCCCATTTTAAAAGGCTTACCAGAGTTTTTGTATTCTGTAATTACAGGTTTAAGCGCATCAGCTTTTATAGGGTGAATTGGCTTTCCATCAGCACCTTTAGGTACGTTTGGTTTCATTTTAGACCAAACATCGTTTGATACTGTGATTCCATTACCATTTAAATCCATTGAAAATGGCGTTACTAATTCAGCTTGACGACCAAAACCTGCACCTGCAGCAATTGGCTGTCCCGCTAGCATGTGCGAACCATCTAATTGACCATCAATTACACGGTCTAATACGTTTTTCCAGTTTGATTGTGCTTCAACAGAAACGAATAAGCCTTCATCTTCAAAGAATCCTTTTTCTTTAGCTATTGCTAAAGGCGCCATATCTGTTAATTTGATGAAACCAAAAGTTAATTGTGGTTTTTCAATATCTAATGTCTTTGTTTTTGAAGTTTCATCAACCACTTCTGCTGTTGATTCTTTCTTTTTATCTCCACCACCGCATGAGAAGAGCAATACGCTAAGCGAAAAAATCCAAGTTGTTTTTGTTAGTAAAGTTTTCATATTTGTTGTTTTAGATAATTTTTAAGTATTAATACTTATTTTTTGACAAATATATACGTAGATAGAAATCTATTTTATGTTAATCTACACGTTAAATTAACTTTTTACACCATATTAAAAACTGCTAAAAAACAGTTTATTTATATAAATCATTAAAAAACAATAGATTGAAAAATACGTAATTCGAAATATAAACTAATACCACAACTACGTATTAATAAAGAATAAAATTATGGGAAAGAATTGTGAAGTTATTTATCTAATTGCTCTAACCAAGCTTCCATTGATAAGCCAATGTATTTTTTATCATTACCATAAGGGTCTTCACCGCCTTTAAAGTATTCTGAAATAACTTTCATAGGAATTGTATCTTCCAATTTGGTGGCAACTTCATATTTATGGTTTCCATGAAAATCATGGCACTGTATACACGTAAACCATTCTTCTTTAGCTATTAACGTTTTATGGTCTATATCTAAAGGATCATTTTCAACCTCCAAATCTTGATGACAATTCATACAGTAATCTATAGAAGCTACGGTTACACGTTCTTCATGATGCTCTGAATGACATGTAATACATGTTGTTGCATCTATATTCTTAATAGCATCTTTAAAGCGCGGTTCTGAAAAACGGTGATTCGGGTGTCTGTCATTAGGACGATCATGACATTGCAAACAATTATCAACTGTAACATCGCTAGTACCAAAGTCAACTCCATCTTCTCTAGCTCCAAAAGCATGTGCAGTATTTGATTGTATTTGCTGCATCAAATTACCCTTAGCATCGGCATGACAAGCCATACATTTTAGATCATTGTGTCCTGTATTCATTGGTCCGAGCGATATATAATCTTCAGACGCATCTAAAGTAAGAATGAAAAATAACGATACGCCTACTACTAAGCCTATAATAATTCCAAAAAACTGTCTTTTTCTTAACGGACTTACTTTAAACATATAAATTACATTATAATTCTATAACTACAGATTCACTGACTGGATAACTTACACAAGTTAAAATTTCGCCATTATTTACAGCTTCTTCATCTAAAAAATGACCTTCTATCATTTTAATTTCGCCCGATACACATCGTGCTTTACAAGTAGAACACATACCTGACCTACAAGAATAGGGCAATACGATATTATCTGACATCGCTTGACGTAGTATGGAAACATCGCCTCTAACTTTAATTTCATGAGAACTTCCGTTCACATTTAAGGTAACGTTACTAATTAAATCTTTACCTGTTAATTTAACCTGAGGTGCTTTAAATACTTCTATTTTTATTTTATCTCTGGTAACGTTATTATTTTTTAGAAGCTCTTTTACCTTTTCCATATAACCAAAAGGGCCACATATCATATAAACATTATTTTCAAAATTCAAATGATGTTTAGAAAAAATAGTGTTCAAAAGCGTTTCTGAAATTAATCCTGAATGGTAATTTTCTTGCTCAACCTTACCTGATGACAAAATATGTTCTACAGAAAAATTATTTGGGTATTTTTCAACTAATGCTTTTATGGCTTCATGAAAAATAATAGAATCAGGACTTTGATTTGCATAAATGAGCAATATTTTAGATTGGGTTTCAGTATTTAAAATAGACTGAATAATAGAGTATATTGGTGTTACACCACTACCTCCAGCAAAAAAAACATACTGGTTTTGCGCCGTTTTGGTAAGATCTAAATAAAATGATCCTGCTGGTTTATCAACTTCTAATTTATCGCCAATTTTTATAAAATCATGAACGTAATTTGAAACTAACCCTTTATCTACACGTTTTACGGTAATTTTTAAATCTTTATCTGTAGTTGTGCTACTAAACGAATAGGCTCTTTTGTGAACAACACCTTCAATCGGGACATGTATCGTTAAAAATTGCCCAGGTTTGTATGATAGTTTGTTAAACAAATTACCATTTGTAAAAGCTAAAGTAACCGCATCATCAGTTTCTTTAATTATATCCTTTATTTTTAACTTCATAAACCAAACTTCTTAATTACCTTATTTATAATAGAACACCATACTTATATGAAAGACCATCATGATTGTTATAATTAGTGATAACGCTACATGAGTAATCATCCATCCTTTAAATAATAATTCACTATTATTTTTAATGACATCTAAATTAAAATAACCTATTAGTGTATTTGTAAAAAAGATGTATGATAATAACAGCAAGTAGCCATAACCCAATTCCATACTATGAAAATAGAAAAACAGCGGACTTAAAGCACCTATCCATTTATGTATAAGTGCCATTTTAACCGCATGTTTTCTCATTTTTTTAATAATCCTACTAAATGTTAGAACCCATTGAAATACAATAAGCAAAGCCAAAGCTAAACCAGACCACCTTTTGTACATTTCATCTAGCTGAAGGTTTTGTAGCCAAACCCAGTGCCAATTAAATATGTACTGTAAAAGATAAAGACATAGTAAAATAAGCCCTAAAACTGTAGGGTTCTTAAAATATTTCATTCAGATAAAATTTAATAAAGAGAAGATTATTGCTCTTAAACTACTAGCAACTGCTTAATTTGCAGCTACTAATTTTTTCATAGTCTCATAAGAGGCTAATTTTCTAACACTATCTAGAAAAACCTCTGCTGTAGGCAAATAGTTCCCATCTGCTGGCCATTTTTCTCCAATTTCTGGTTTTTCGCTTTCTTTAAAATTATCAATCTCATCTAAATATTCAAGATAGATATCTACAGTACCTTTAGCATAGGAGTTTAAAACGGCTACGGTTTCTTTATAAGACAGAGAATCTTTTGGATACTGCCATGTCGTTGCACCCATAACATCTCCTAATTTCCAATCAGATTTTGAAGTTTGCGGATGATCGTTATGACAAGTTACACAAGCACCTGCGCTTGCAAGATCTGCAAACATTGCGGTATGTAACTTTTGCTCTTCATCATAGAAAAATTTTGGCTCCTGATTTTCTTTTATTTCTTCAAATAATTCAGCTTGTTGTCCTTCAAACTTATTTGCTGCATTTATAGGAAAATCAGATCCTAAATACAAACCAAGTGGTACAGGGCTCTTTTTAATACTAGTAGCAACTCCTCTTAAAAATAATGCAGGTAATGGACCAGCTTCAACATCATCTTTTCTCCAATCTTCATCAAACTTCATACCCTGCTTTTTACCTCCACCAACAATGGCTTTAGTATATAATGTTCGTGTTACATCATTCTCTGTAGCAACCATTTCTAAAACTTCAGCTACAGAAAACACATTGTCTGAAGCAGTAACTTTTTCTTCTGGCACACCTCCACAAGACGTTAATAAGATACCAATAGACGTTAATAATATTGTGATTTTTAATATAGATTTCATATTCTGGAATTTAAAAGATTATTAATAAGACGCTTTTATCATAACACTAGACATCGTTCCGTAAACGCTTGCCCAAGCATCTTTTACTTCTGGAGTAAAATCATCACCCAAACCAGCTTCTAAAGTGCCTAATAATGCAGCTCCAACAGTATCGTAATGCGAAGGCTCTACTTTATATTCTACATGCCTTTTTCCAAGACCTTCCAAAACAGGTATTAAAGCCTCTATATTGCTTAAACCTGCTACTGCAGCTGCCAGCATGGTCATTAATTTATTTCCTTGTTCAACCATGGCTCCCTCTTTATCTGTAGGGAATAATGGCTTCAATTTTGGGTCTAATTCAAATAATTTAGAATAAAATATTTCAGCTGCGGCGGGAGCTATAGGTTTAACTTTTTCAAATGAATCTTGTACGAGAGTAATAGTTTTTTGTTCCATAAAATTATTTTGTTAGGAAGATTATAATTGTTTTATCAATAAAATAAGTATTAATACTTACTTAATTACAAAAATATATGGACTTCTTTTAATTAAGGATGCGATAAAACAGTAAAAAAAAACTTTTTATATTAGTTAAAAAACTGCTTTTACAACATGTTTTTATGAAATTTTATAAAAAAATTTAAGAATCTAAGTAGAAATTATGTTCGTTAATTTCCTTTTTAAGAAGATCGACATCGTTAATTCCAATTTTTTTTCCTCTGGCAGAAATAAGGTTTTCTTTTTTTAAAATAGAAAATATTCTAATTACTTGCTCTTCAGTTGTACCTGCATAATCTGCGTACTCTTTTCTACTTAAAGGCAAATTTAAAAAGCCTTTTAAAGACCCAAACTTTCTATGAATATATAATAAGGTATCTATAACGCGTTCACGAACCGTCATTTGAGAAATAGACTTTACTTTAGATTCACTTCTATTAAGCTCATTGGCATAAAAAAGCATTAAATCATAAGTAAATTTTGGATTGGTTAGCAATGTCTGCTGTAAGCTATTCTTTGAAAAGTAGCATAATATGGTATCTTCCAAAGCGATGGCTCCTATTGAATAGTATTCTTCAGTTCCAAAACCACGATGCCCAATAATTTCCCCATCCTTAGCGAATCTTACTATTTGTTCTCTGCCGTTTATTCCTGTTTTAAATACTTTTACCTTTCCTTTTAAAATAAAAAACAAACCATTTACGGGAGCACCTTCCATAATAAATTGCTGACCCTTTTTACAAGGAATGGTAGTCTTTTGATTAACTATTTCTGAGTTTTCTAAGGCTTCTAAATTCCTTTTTATTAGGCAAGTAGAGTTAACACATGCATCGCATGAAGTTGCTAATGCGTGTCTCCTTTTAATAGCATTTGATGTTGTGTAGTTTACCAATATTCTAATATCTATAGCAAATCAAATATACGTATTAATACTTATTTTTACGTGCAGATACTTATTTTTACTGATTTGATAAAATCTATACGCTGTTTTATCAGAAATATAATATTCAACTAGAATTTTAAGTAAAAAACGATTTATTCGTAATGAGAATTTATACTGCTTTTAAAATGAAGACTATATCGTTATATTTGTATAGATATAACGAAAATATATGATCTCTATTTCTGAAGCCATATCAATAGTTAAAAAACATGGAAAACCACTTTTAAAAGAAACTATAAAGTCTGTTGAAAAAGCAGGTGGCTATATTTTGTTTAAAAATGTTGTTTCATCTATAAACATGCCGCCTTTTAGACAATCGGCAATGGATGGTTATGCTTTACATGTACATGATAGCTTGTCCTATAATTTAATTGGGGAAGTTAAAGCTGGAGATAGACATCAACCAGTTTTAAAATTTGGAGAAGCCGTTAGAATATTTACAGGAGCGCCCGTTCCAGATTCTGCAAATGCTGTTATGATGCAAGAGAAAGTAGAATCAGATGGTAATTCAATAACCATAGCGCATCAAATTCCTCTAGAGCATAATATAAGACCATTAGGAGAACAAGTCAAAACTGGAGATATTGCTTTAAAAAAAGGCACAAAACTAACTCCAGCGGCTATCGGTTATTTAATTTCCCTAGGAATTACAGAGGTTTCAGTATTTAAAAAACCTAATATTGCTATTGTAACTACAGGGGACGAATTAATTGAAGCTGGTCAAGATTTAACTTACGGAAAGATTTACGAAAGTAATTCTAAAATGCTTTTAAGCGCGTTGTATAATTTAAAGTTTTATGATGTAACACTGTACAAAGTTGAAGATGATTATAGTAAAACTATTGAAACCTTAGACACTGCAATCGGTAGTAATGACTTAGTGTTAATTACTGGTGGAATTTCAGTTGGAGATTATGATTTTGTTGGAAAAGCATTAAAAGAACTAGGGGTTTCTGAACTTTTTTACAAAGTAAAACAAAAACCTGGAAAGCCTTTGTTTTTTGGTAAAAAAGCAGATACTCAAATTTTTGCATTACCTGGGAATCCTGCAGCTGCTCTATCGTGCTTTTATGTTTACGTGTATATAGCTTTACAAAAAATGATGAATCGAGAGGATTTAGAATTACCTAGAAATATGGCTAAATCGATATCTAATTTTGAAAAGAAAGGCGACCGCCCACAGTTTTTAAAGGCGATTTGTAATGATGATAACGTTGAAATTTTAGAAGGACAAAATTCATCAATGCTACAAACTTTTGCGTTATCTAATGCTTTGGTTTACGCTCCAGAGGATGTTACTGAAATTGAAAAAGGTGATATTATTGAAGTGATAAAATTACCTGTTTAAGGGAATTATGGCATATAAAATAAAAAGTAGAATCTGGATTGAATCTGATGATAACGTACTTCTTGGTGAAGGTCGCGTGCATTTATTGAAAGCTATTCAAGAAACGGGGTCGCTTTCAAAAGCTGCCAAGTCCTTAAACATATCCTATAAAAAAGCATGGCAACTTATAGATTCCGTAAATAAATCAGCTGAAAAACCTGTTACTATAAATAGTGTTGGTGGCAAAGGTGGTGGTGGCGCAGAATTAACCGAATATGGAAAATCATTAGTTGAGGTGTTTGATGATATCAATAAAAACTGTTGGCAATTTTTAGATGAACAATTAGAGAAGATTAAGTTATTGTAGTTTATAAGTGAAAAGGCATTAGATAAAAGAACTCAGTAAAAATCGGTAAGAAAATGATAAACAACTAATAACAATTAACGAATAACCAATTCATGCTTCAAACCGAAAACATATACCTTTTTCTGTTCATACTCCCCATAGTATCCTTTCTATATTCAAGTGTAGGACATGGTGGCGCCAGTGGGTATTTAGCGCTTATGGCGTTGTTTTCATTCGCCCCAGAAAGCATGAAACCCACTGCCCTACTACTTAATATTTTTGTGGCAGGCATCTCATTTTACTACTATTATAAGGCAGGTTATTTTAATAAAAAACTGTTTATACCATTTGCCATAGCCTCAATTCCTTTAGCTTATCTAGGTGGTACTTTGGAAGTTGAAGCTTCTGTTTATAAAAAAATATTAGCTGTATTGTTAATTTTTGCTATTCTGAAAATGTTGAACGTATTTGGAAAAGAAAAAGATACTATCAAACAGGTTAAACTTTGGCAAGGACTTTTAGTTGGTGGTATTATTGGCTTTTTTTCAGGACTCATTGGTATTGGTGGCGGCATCATACTAACACCAATAATTTTGTTATTGCATTGGGGGAAAATGAAGGAAGCCGCAGCAGTTTCTGCTCTTTTTATTTGGGTGAATTCTGCAGCGGGATTAATCGGTCAAGTGAGTAGCGGTGTTACTATTGAAAAAGAGTCATTTTTATTAGTCCTTATTGCATTAATTGGTGGCGTTTTAGGTGGTTATTATGGCAGTAAAAGAATAAACAACCAACGTTTACGGTATATTTTAGCCTTTGTATTAATCATAGCTTGTGCTAAACTTATGTTCACATAAATGAAAGATAAAAGGGACATAACAGGTATTATTTTGGCAGGTGGAAAAAGCTCAAGAATGGGAACTGATAAAGGTTTTTTACTATTGAATGACAAACCTTTTGTACAATACAGTATTGATGCTTTAAAACCTTTGGTTTCAGAAATTATCGTTGTTTCAGATAATCTCGATTATGATGTATTTGGATTAAAACGCGTAAAAGATATCAAAAAACATGCGGGCCCTGTAGCTGGTGTTTGTTCTGGTTTAGAGTCATCATCAACAGAATATAATTTAGTTTTAAGTTGCGATATTCCTTTGATTACTTCAAAAATACTTCAAAAATTAATCGATAATATTGATGATATTTCGCAAGTTATTCAAGTTGAAAGTAATGGTAAAAGTATGCCTTTAATAGCCATCTATAAAAAAGAAGTTATAAACACTTTTAAATCCTTATTAAAAAATGATGAAAGACGTTTACGCGTTGCTATTAAAAGCTGCATATCAAAAAATATTGTATTAGAAAAAGAACATGAGGTTTGCACTATGAACGTGAATACCAAAAATGAATTAAAAGTAGTTGAGCATGCATATAAACATTAAATATTTTGGACAAATAGCTGAAATAACTCAAAAAGAAGCAGAAACTTTAGAGTTTTCTGGAAACTTAGTTTCTGATTTGTTAGAGGTTCTAAATTCAAAATATGAGAACTTAAAAAATAAAGATTTTAAAGTCGCACAAAATCAAGAATTGGTTTCATTTGAAACTGAATTATCAGGACAAGATATAGCATTATTACCACCTTTTGCTGGGGGATAAATTTATCCAGCAAGGTCTTATTTGGACCTTGTAGGTTTCAAACAAAAGACCTACAAGGTTTTGAAACCTCGCAGGTCATCTAAAGAGATAAAGCATAGTTAGATATTACAAAATAAAAAAGATAAACAGAAGAAAGATATTTCTACTTTAACAAGAATGACAGAAAGATACAACAGACATATTATATTATCAGAAATCGGGCAAGCTGGTCAGGATAAAATTTCCAACGCTAAAGTATTGGTTATTGGTGCTGGCGGTTTAGGCTGTCCTATTTTACAATATTTAGCAGCCGCTGGTATTGGCACACTCGGTATTATTGATTTTGATATGGTTGATATTTCTAATTTGCAACGTCAGGTTTTATTCGGAATGTCTTCACTTGGTAAAAATAAAGCTAAAGCTGCAAAAGCACGTTTAGAAGATTTAAATAATGACATTTCAATCATCGCTTATCCAGAAAAATTAACACATAAAAACGCTCTTAATCTGTTCAATCAATATGATATTATTGTTGATGGTTCCGATAATTTTGAAACACGTTATTTGGTAAATGATGCCTGTATTATTACCAACAAACCTCTAGTATTTGGAGCTATTTATAAGTTTGAAGGTCAGGTTTCAGTGTTCAATTATAAAAACGGCCCGAGTTATCGTTGTTTGTTTCCAAATCCACCAGAGAAAGACACTGTTCCAAATTGTTCTGAAATCGGTGTTTTAGGTGTGCTTCCCGGTATTATTGGAAGCATGCAGGCTAATGAAGTTTTAAAGATCATAATAGGTATTGGTAATGTACTTTCAGGAAAACTATTGTGCTATAATGCGTTAACGCTTCAAAATTCTATTCTAAAAATTAAAAGGTCAGAAAAAACGATTCAGTCTGTTTTAAAAGAAAAAGACAGTTTTCATAAGAAAGAAACCGATTTTAATTGTGAAATTGAAATAGAACCTATATCTATCGAGCATTTCTTATATGAAAAAAACATTCAATTTATTGATTTAAGAGAAGCACATGAAAAACCAAAAATTAAAGCATTAAACATTACATATATTCCCTTAAGCGTATTAAAAACAAGTGTGAATAAATTAGATAACACTAAAAAGAAAGCCCTTTTTTGTCAGTCAGGAATACGAAGTAAACAGGCTGTTAAAATATTGCAAGAACTCAATATAAAAGACTGTTTCAGTATTATTGAAGGTGCTTCAGAAATAAAAAATAGAATAGAAAACCGTCATTGCGATGGAGGAACGACTAAAACAATAGCTTCAAATTAAACAGATTATTTTGCACCTCGCAATGACAAAAAAATTAAACCATGAAAGATAAAAAACCAATGAAAAGTGTTTTCAAAGAAGGTGCTATCACCTCTGAGTTTATAGGAAATTCAATTTACAAACATCAAACAAAAACCAGTATAGGTGCACACAATATTTTCTTAGGTCAGGTTCGTGCAGATGATATTGATGGAAAAATCGTTTCAGCTATAGAATATACAGCTTATGAGGATATGGCAAATCAGAAATTCCATGAGATTAGAGAATCTGCATTTGAAAAATTCGAATTAACATGTATGCATATTTACCACAGCCTAGGAACGGTAAAAGCTGGAGAAATATGCCTGTTTGTATTTGTATCATCACCAAGGCGAAAAGTGGTTTTTGAAGCTTTAGAATATATCGTAGAAGCCATTAAGGCTGATGTTCCTGTATTTGGAAAAGAGATTTTTGAAGATGAGTCTCATCAATGGAAAGTTAACTCTTAAAAATGTATTTTGATTAGTTGTCAGTCGTTAAGTCGCTTACAACTAAACAGCAAACAACTAAACAACAAACGATAAATGGTAGACATCATACACAAAGTAACCACATTAAGAACCGCAGTTGCTCAAGCTATTGTTAAGGTTAGTAAACCTGAAACCATAATAGCTATAGAAAACGATACCGTTCCTAAAGGCAACGTATTTGCTATGAGTAAAGCAGCTGGATTATTAGGCGTAAAACGCACTCCTGATATTCTTCCTGATTGCCACCCCTTACCTATTGAATTTACTGGTGTTGAATACGTAACCAACGGATTAGAGATAGCAGTTTTATTTACTGTAAAAACAATCTATAAAACTGGTGTTGAAGTTGAAGCTATGCATGGTGCTAGTGTAGTAGCTTTAAACATGTACGATATGCTAAAACCAATTGATAAAGGTATAGAAATACATGCCATTAAACTTTTAAATAAAAAAGGCGGGAAATCTGATTATAAAGATAAATTTAGAAAGGATTTAACCGCTGCAGTTATTGTGTGTTCTGACACCATTTCTGCTGGCCAAAAAGAAGATAAAGCTGGAAAAGCAATTATTGCAAAACTAGAATCGTGTGATGTTAAAATATCTGATTACATCATCATACCTGATGAAAAAGATATCATACAAGACAAAGCTAAATATTTTGAAAAACAAGGTGTTGATTTAATAATATATACCGGAGGAACTGGACTTTCAGGAAGAGATGTTACTCCCGAAGCTTTATTACCAATTCTCGATAGACGCATTCCAGGCATTGAAGAAACGATTCGTAATTATGGACAAAACCGAATGCCCTATGCTATGCTTTCAAGAAGTGTTGCAGGAACTATAAATAATACTTTGGTATTGGCTTTACCAGGATCAACAAATGGTGCAAAAGAATCGATGGATGCTATATTTCCATCGGTATTACATATTTTCAGAATTTTAAAAGGGGCTAGACACGATTAGTTTTTCGCGCAAAGACGCTAAGGCGCAAAGTAAACAGCAATAGACCTCACAGGTTTTAAGAACCTGTGAGGTCTGAATCAAAAAAAGAGAATGAAAAAGAAACAAAACATACTTCAAGATTCACACGGTAGAGACCATGCCTATTTGCGTATTTCATTAATTGAGCGCTGCAATTTACGCTGTACCTATTGTATGCCAGAAGAAGGTGTGAAACTCTCTCCTAAAAGTCATTTAATGACTTATGAGGAAATTTACGAAATTGCAAAAATCTTTGTAGATCATGGAGTTACCAAAATAAGACTAACTGGTGGCGAACCTTTAATTAGAAAAGATATTCCTGTAATTTTAGAAAAACTGGCTACACTTCCTGTGGAATTATCCATAACATCAAACGCTGTAATTATTGATAAATTTATTGATGTATTAAAAAAATATAATGTCAATAAAATTAACGTGAGTTTAGATTCTTTAGACGAAGGTAAATTTAAGCACATTACCCGAAGGCACGAATTTCAAAAAGTTTACAATAATATTTTGTTACTCGTTAAAGAAGGTTTTACAGTAAAAGTGAATGCCGTATTAATGAAAGGTTTTAATGATAATGAAATTATCGATTTTATCAATTTCACTAAAGATTTACCCATTTCGGTTCGGTTTATTGAGTTTATGCCTTTTGATGGTAACAAATGGGATATGAGTAAAATGGTGTCTTATGCAGAAGTGATGACCTCTGTAAATAACGCTTTTACAGAAGATAACATAGAACGTTTACAAGATGCCCCTAACGACACTTCAAAGAATTATAAAATAAAAGGTTATAAAGGATCTTTTGCTATTATAAGTTCAGTTACCAACCCGTTTTGCGATTCTTGTAATAGGTTACGATTAACAGCCAATGGGCAACTAAAAAACTGTTTATTCTCGTCTGGAGAATCTGATTTATTAACGACGCTTCGTTCAGGAAAATCTATTGAACCTATTATACAAAAAACTGTTCGAGCTAAGTTTAAAGTGCGTGGTGGGATGGATACTTTGGAGAAACTGCAAGAGCCCAAACTACACAATAACAACAGAAGCATGATTACTATTGGAGGGTAATTAATTATTCTAATAAGTCACCTTTAAATAAGCTAAGATAAGTTCCACTTGACCAAACTTCATGCTTTATTATATATGGAATTCCCTTGTGCACAAATGAGTTTATTGGCATATCTATTCCAAAAGTAATTCCTGGTTTTTGAATTTGATTCCACAAATGTGTTTCGAAATTAAAATTATAAGCCTCTTCTCCTACTAAATATAATTTATCATTAAATAAGAAAGACGAGGAGTGTTTTTTTGGCATAGGACTACTAGGTAGTTTTTCCCATTGAAAAGAATTTAAATTCATTTTCCAAAAATCATTATATAAACTTCCATCTGAGCCATTAATAAAATACACATATTCATCAATAACTAATACATCTACGAATAATTCTCTATAATTACCTTTTTCAAAAGGAGTTTGAGTAATATTTGTCCAAGTGTTATTGTCGATATTAAAACACCATACCTTATCATTTAATCCAGAAAGGAAAAATACTTTATTATTATATGCAAATCCTTGACCATAAAAACTACTATCATGATTTGAAGGTAAATACGTTACTTCACCATTTGTAATATTTACTTTAAAGAAATTGTTTTCATATTGATTTTGGTGAAGACCATAAATAGCATTATTATATTTAGAGTAAGTGAATTTAATACCAGAACTTGAAGAACCCAAAGCTAGTGGAGTTCCATCTATATTTATAGTTGCAATTTTGTACCATTCATTAAGAAACTCATTAAATTTGTATAAATACCTCCTAGACGAACTATTAACAATATCTAAACCAACTGCTATAACATCATCACCAACACTTAAAATTTGATAATTTTCGTCAAAAATAAACCAACCGTATTTTATTTTATAAAATGGATTATTTACTTTTATCTTAACTTCTGATACAACTTCTATATCATTAATTTCCCACTTAATATAATTTTCTCTTTGGTCAAATAAACTACTTGTATATAAATAAAAGCGTAATGTCTCATTATCAATAATTTCTGGGTAATATTCATTATTATCAATTAAAAACTTAGTTTTTCCTTCATAAGTTTTATTTACTTTAATATCAAAATACTCATTAGTATAAACTTCCATTGGAGTAAACGTAAACTTTGGTAAAGTGATGTTAAAGTTATCATAATCTATATATTGGTATTGAGCAAATAATCTTAATTGAGAATTAGTAAATTGTGATTCTAAAGGAATAATAACTTCTATTTCATTCCTAGACGTTCTTAATAATTCTGCTTGAACACCTTCTATTGTAACATTTGTAAATTGTTTATTTAAATTAAAATGATCCCCTTTTATTTTTATGGTATCTCCTATAAAAAAATCATTTGGTGAAATACTTGAAATTACTGGTGTATATAAAGTCAACAATGATTCATTAGATAGTTTTTTATTATATGCTTCTATTTCTAATAAACTCCCATCGTTTGACGGGTAAGGTACTTTAAAAGTAATATTGCTTTCAGTAGCCGATATTATTTCAGCATAAGAACCTTTATATTTAAACTCAATACGGTTTTTATCCGTTGGAAAATTTTTCCCACTTAAAACAACTGTATCACCAATATGAGCAAAATTAGGTGTACATTTTTCCAATATAGGAGTGGCACTTCCATTGGAAAAAAAAGTCTTTCTATCTCCTTTATAAGTATCTATATCTGTTCTAACATAAGCTGTATAGGCGTATTCTAAATCTGGATACAAATCCTGTTTGATTTCTAAAGAATATTCTCCTTTTTTAGCTGGTAAATCAGCATGATGATTTACATTATAGTAAATATTTCCGCCACTTGTATATAGCTCAAATCCATAATCTAATATTTTCTCTTGCCCAAGGCTTTTAATATTAGCTTCTAATTTAACGCCACCAGAACTATATACTTGACTATTTCCTGTTTCTACTATTGGAAAAGGAGAACCACTATCTTCATCTTTAGAACAAGATAATATTAATACTAAAGCAAGTAGAACTAATATGTTTTTTATAGTCATAATGTGTTTATATCCTGTTTAAATCAAGTTTTACTAAATGTCTTACATATTGATAATCAATAGTCTCGAAATAAACATAATTATTATACTCAAACATTCCAATAACGACATAATCTTCTGGGAATAAATCTAATATTTCGCTCCACGTATTATTACTAGTATCGTAAACTCTAAATTTATTTATTTCATATGGAGACGGTCTATCTTCAATTATATAAAATTTTCCATCTTTAAAAAAGTATCTTCTTCCTATAAAATTGGTATAAGCATTTGGTACGTTAACATTCAAACTATTAAATCTACTACCATCAAACTTATACATTTGTTGAGTATTGGAAGCTCTTCCTGTAATCATGTAGGCAAGATCATCTGTATATAAATTGAAATAAATAGATTGAAACTTATCAGGGACTAAATCTGGTAACTGTTCCCAAAGATTTGTGGTGACATCATATTTATAAAAGTCAACATAATCAATATTATCATAAGTAGTATTAGTACTTCCTCCTCCTAAAAAGATGCTACCTCCATTTACAGCAATTTGAGACATATACCTTTTACTTCCAGGGAAATCGAAAAGTTGTTCTATAATACCTGAAACCAAATTAATTCTATAAAAATCACTACTCTCTCTATTAAAATAAAGATAGATATATTCACTATCTGTTTTTACAATAAATGGGGATATTTGATAAGGCAAGCTAACAACTTGTTCGTCATAAAAAGAGTTCTCTTCAACTGAATATTTAAATATTTTAAATTTAGTAGGATTATATTGATCTATACTATAAAGGTATATAACATCATTTATAATTTGAAAATTCAGTACATCATTTTCAATGTCACTTTTAACCTTTATTGATGCATCTAATATCGAAATGGGATACTCAGGCGACTCAATTTCTGAGGTAATCTCCACTCTTATTTTAGGTTCCCAATTTGAATAAATTCCAGTGGGTACTTCTACTCTTAATTGTCCGCCATCACCACTTAATATTTGTGCTTTTGTGTTTTCAAAGTAAACGGTATTCTTTCCTGCGATAGGATTAAAGTTTTCACCAATCAATATTATATCATCTAAAACATTAACATTTCTAGGATAATTAGTTACAATGGGGTCATTTAGTGTAATTAAATCATTGGCTATAACTTCTTGCAAATTACTTATAACTCTAATTTCTGGAGTTTTGCTTTCTACTTCATTAGGTATTTTAATTTTAAGTGCTGTAGCAGATTTTTCAATAATATTTGCTTCAATATTATCTATATAGACCTTTGGACTGGTGTTGTAACCGTTTTCGAAATTTTCACCATTTATAGTTATTTCATCTCCAAAAGTGATGTCTTTACTAGAAACTGATGTTATACTTGGCTTTAATAATTCAAAATTAAGTGATGATTCCAACTTTTTCCCGAAGTACTCAAAAGAAATTTTTGAAATAAAATCACCTTCATAATAAGGGACTGTACAAGATATTTTGTTTGACGTTATGACGTTAATTTCTGCTGTTTTATTGTTAAAATAAATTCTAACATCATTTCGATCGTTCTCCTCTAATGCAACATCGGTTTCTATTTCTACAGTATCATAGAAATTACCTTTATTTGGGGATATATTTGACAAAGCTATTTGAGCACTTCCTGATGAAATGAAAGACTCTTGTAAGCCGTAAAAAACCTCGGTTTCTGTTTTGATATATGCTTGATAAGAATATTCTTGATTATAATACAATCCTTTTGTGATTGTAAAAGTATTTTCGCCTTCTTCAGGATTAGCCAGTATAGGTTTTATATTATTATTAATTATAAAACCTAACTCATCATCTTCATTAAAATTTCTGAAATCGCCTTTCAAAATAACACCTCCAGAATCTAGTGAAGTACCTTGTAATGTTACTACTGACGGTGGCACGTAATCCTCTTCGGTTTTTTCACAACTAAAGGTTACCCATACTAAAACAAAACTTATTATTTGTAAAAACTTTTTCATTAATTAAAAAATAGAGGATTTAGCTTAGAGATTTTGTTAGTTTCTGTTTTGTACATAATCCCGTTGTGAAAAAATATCCCATTCTCTGGACTGCCACCAGGAATATCTGAATATGTTTTCCAAGAGTTTGTATCTGCATCATATTCTTCTAAATATTGATTATAGTAATACCCTTTGTTAAGAAAACTAGTAGCATAAACTGCATTATAAATCCATGTTGAGGCTATTGGAGATGGTAAAGGCTCTCCTGGTGTAATTGTGTTGTTTATAGTATCGAAAATCCAAAAATCGGAATTTGCAGTACTTCTTTGTCCAGCCCCAAAATAAATATTATTTCCTATTACAAAAGTTAGTGGTTTTTCTTTTGCTTGACTACTACTGGTAATTCCAGGGAAATTAATGACAAATTCCCAAGTATCATTTTGTATTGAGTAACGCCATATATCATCAAAATTCTTTGCAAAAATGCTTGCTCCTAAACCAAAATAAATATAATCACCAACAGTACTTATAAAACCTTCACTTCTCAATTCTCCTGGGAAGGGAGCCAAAGTATTTAGTTCGTTAGTAAAAATATCATAACTTCTAAAAGTATTAGGGTCACTTTGATAATGAGAATAATGATATAGTTTGTTCTTATTGAAAACTCTATGTCCACTATTAACTTCTTCAGGTATTCGTTCACCTGTTACATCATAAAACTTATTATCTTCAGAATTAAATTTAGCAATCTTACCTTTAAATTCAACATAAGTCTCTCCTTGATAGTTATGAACTAAACCAACAGTATTATAATTTACTATAATCCAAGGCTCATTTATACAAATTTCTGCTGGATACGTTACTTCGTTATCAAAATAATTAAGAACAATATCCTTTAAATTAAAGTCTTTATAATACGTGTCATAAACCCCCATCACTAAGCTATCTTTATATACTTCTTTGGGTGTAAATCTCGTGCCACCAATTGTAATGGTCAAAAAATTATTTAACACACTTCTTGGGAAATTAGTACCCTTTATTGTAAAATCCTTTTCAAAAGATATACATTCATCCGGAAATCCTGTTATAGCGGGCATTTTAAGCTCTAGCTTATCAGAAACATCTATAGTTTGATACTGACTTGTGATTTGAAATTTAGGATGAAAATCATAATATATTCCAGAATTTATAAATTTTAGTTCTGTTCTTGAACTCTCAACAATTTCCAACTTATTGTAATTACCATTAATACTCATAGTTAGCAAATTACGGAAAGCTTCTTTATGGAAATGGTCTCCTCGAATAGTTACAGTATCTGTATCATGAACTAGATATGGCTCCATTGCATATACAACTGGAGTGTGCAATGAAAAATCATTATAAATAACTTCTTCCTCAGTTGTTTTTTTTACTTTTATTGAAGCTAAATGCTTTTCACCTTCAGGTTTGTGATAATATGGAACAATACATTTAATTAATGTATCTGATTTAAATATAATATCAGACTGACTTTGTTCAAAATATACACTTGGATTTTTTGAAAAATTTTCACCTCTAATATTTATTGTATCTAAAAGATGTGCTTTTGTAGGTTCTACACTCACTATATTTGGAATTGAGCTACCATTGGAAACAAAAGATTTTTCTTCTCCAAAAATAAATTTGTTACTCGTGTACGCAACAGCATTATAATAATATACTTGGTCTTTCCTTAAATTATCTCTAAATGTTATTGTATAATCTCCATTAAAATTACCGCTTAAATATTCTGAAATTTCTGGATACTCTAATGTACCACCCTCATAGTTTGAAAACACAAAACCATAATTTAGTGGTAATTGTACATCTTTTATTCTTCCTTTTAAAACAACACCTCCATTATCTATCAGTTCAGCAGAAATAGTTTCAACTTCTACATTATTATTATTAGGAGGCGTAACATCCTTTTTTTCACAGTTAAATATTGTTAAAATTAAGGCAAGGAGAATTAACTTTTTCATATAAATTCAAATAGACATAAACTAAATAAGCCAGATATTGTAAAATTAAATCATTTGCAAAGTTATAATTAATTTCCTACCTAACTATAATTAATCGATGAAAAGTAAAATCTATAGTATGTAAAAATCATTCAAGCTAGAGCTACTTTACTAAACTATATTTAGACATCAAGATGATAAAAAAATGGATAATGTTGATTTTTTATTATAAGTTCAGTCACCAATCCGTTTTGTGATTCATGTAATAGACTCCGTTTAACAGCAAATGGTCAACTAAAAAACTGTTTGTTCTCTTCTGGAGAGTCAGATTTATTAACAACGCTTCGTGCAGGAAATTCTATTGAGCCTGTTATTCAAAAAGCGGTACAAGCTAAACTAAAAGTCCGTGGCGGGATGGATACTCTAGAAAAACTACAAGAACCTAAATTGCATAACAATAATAGAAGCATGATTACTATTGGTGGATAGATTGTAAGCAAAATTACTTAGTAGGCTAGCTTAATTCTGTTTTAATAAAACCTTCTTTTCAAAGCTACTTTTAGGTGCTTCACAAAGTGAACATTCGTAAGTTTCTGGTAAATTGTCAAATGTTATTCCTGGAGCTATATCTTGTGTAATATCTCCGTAACTTTCATTATAAATAGTTAGGCATTCTATACATTGGTAAACCTCTTCTTCAAAAACTTCTTTGTTCGATTCTAGAGATTTTTCTTCTTCGCGTTCTGTACCTAATTCTTCAAAATACAACTGACTCAACTCCATTAACAACCCTGGCAACTCAACCATATCTACATCTTGCACATGCATAATGTATTCGTTTGTATTTGGATCAAAATTTTTAGCGTACAATAAATTATAAGTATCTCTTATTCTAAAATCACCTATAGCTTCGGGTTGCCTATTCTTCTCTATAACAATAGATGTAAAGTTATAAGTATCACTATCATGATTGGTAATCCCGAACGTTAAACCATAAGTACTAATATCATTTTGATCGAAATTTGTTACCAAATATTTTTTTAGGTTAAGAGCTTCTTTATCATTTACCGGTAAGTGCCAATTCATTTCTAACATAGAATGACGCACATTTATTCCATATTTTCCTAAAAACTTCTCCCATTGTAGTTTAGAGTTTTGAGGTATCCCTTTAACAATAAAGGATTTCCAGGGTGTTATAGAGATTTTACCTATTTTATTTTCTGAACACAAATCGCACATCGCTTTCAGAAATTTTAAATCGTATCTATTATTTCGCCAATATAACCCCAACCAATAACGATCTGTACCGATTCTGTTCATACCTTCGTAATACGGAAATGGGTAAAACGGAACTTCAAGAGGTTTATCTACCGTTCTATTATTTGTATCTACAGCATCACTTACTAAATCGAAAACCGTTTCAATAGTTTCGGGTTCTTCTTGTAAAATACTTTCAATGGCCAACTCAATCTTATCCATATCCCAACTATAAATGAGTGCAGGATACATTTGTGTTTTTTTCCAACCTGGTAATCTAAGGTATAAATACCAGTAATCTTCATGATCTGAGGCTATAAAATTAACATTTCCAGTAAATAACGGCACCAAACGCTGTTTAGGATCTATAACATTGATACGTAATTTTGGGTTATGCTTAAATTGCTCTAGAACATACAAATAACGGTCGCTGGTAAGCCATGAGGTACTAGTTAAAATTTCAGCAGAAACATAGGACGATGCAATATTCTCAACTTTATCTTTTTTAGGTTGAACAAATTTGATTTTATCAAATTGGCTAAATTTAGTAGCATCAATTTCCTCAGGGAAAATAATATCTTGACGCGAACCAAAAGATATGGCATCTAAACCCAAACCTTCGGCCGCTTCACAAATATATTTTAACTCACCTGGTGATAAAACACCACCGTTAATCATGAGTCTATATGGTTCTTTAATCATACTAAAACTTTTGAATTTTGAAGTATTTCTCTAACCTCAGATTTACAACTTCCACAACCTAAACCTGCACCTGTAGTGTTACATAACTGTGTGAAATCGGTACACCCTTTTGCAATAGCGTCTTCAATATTACCCGCTCCTACTTGACTGCATGAACAAACGAGCTTTCCTAAAACAGGCACATCGTTTGATGAACCTCGGAGTAACTTATCACGCTTATCTGCCATTTCAATTTTACTTTCAATCATGGTTTTAAATTCGGCGAACTCATTTTTATCGCCCATTAAAACCGCACCAACGAGTAAGTCGTCCTTAACAATACACTTTTTATAATAGCGTTTTTTAATGTCGGTAAAAATTATTTCTTCATAACTTTCGTCATTTTCTGGCACATTAATATCGCCAATACTACATAAACTTAAATCGTTAAATTTTAAAATATTCATTAAAACGGAACCATTATACGAACTACTAATATCACCAGCTATAAAATTAGCTAGAATAGTAGCCTGCTCTTCTGCTGCAGAAGTAATTCCGAATAATTGATTGTTATATTCAGCTATTTCACCAATAGCAAAAATGTCTGGATGTGACGATTGTAAATGCTGATTCACCTTAACGCCTCTAGTACAACTTATACCATTTTCCCTTGCTATCTCTACATTGGGAATGGTTCCAATAGCGTACACAATAGCATTGGCTGTTATGAGTTTCCCACTTTTAAGCGTGATGTTTAAATCTCCCGTATCTTCATCATCAAACACTGTACTTACTTCATTATCAAAATAAATTTGAATCCCTCGTTCTTGAACATCCAAAGCTAATAACTTACTAGAAACTATATCTAATTGACGCTCCATTAAACGAGAACCACGCTGAATAATCGTGATTTTAGCATTTTTGTGCTTCATCGCCGCAGCTAATTCCAACCCAAGTAATCCGCCACCAACAATAACGACATGCTGTTCTTCTGGAGGTAAACCTGTTGCATCTAAGTAGGTTTTAAATTTATCGGCATCGCTTTTATTACGCATGGTAAAACGTCCCGGTAAATCTATTTGAACATCATTTGGAATAAAAGCGCGACTGCCTGTTGCCAGTATTAATTTATCAAAGCTGTGGGCTTCTCCATTATTATCTGTAACCGATTTATTGTCTTTATCAACTTTAGAAATATAGGTTTCGGGATGCAAATGAACATTGAGTTTATTAAGCTCTTTGTTCTTTATTTTTAAAAGTTGTTCCCATGTTAATTCTTCGGTAACATATTCTGGTAACAAGACTCTGTTATAAAACAAATTAGGTTCTTTTGAAAACACATGAATTTCATCCGTTTCATTTTGTTCTCTGTAATTTTGTATAAATCTAAATGCTGCAGCACCTGCACCGGCTACTATTATTTTTTCAACTGCTTTTTTATATTTTGAAACTGAAACACGCGTGAACTTAAAATCTGGTTCTTTTGATACAGGATCTATGTGCGTATTGGTTAAATTATTAACTCTGTTTAAGTTACTTTGCATTTGTTTACCCCAATGCATTGGCATAAACACTACACCTTTTTTTATAGTATCTGTAACTTTAGCACGCATTCTTACCAATCCATTTTCACCCTTAATTTCTGTAATGTCGCCGTTTTTAATTTTATATAAAAAGGCATCTACAGGATTAATTTCTAAAACAGGTGTTGGATAATGCGTTTTTAACCTTGATACCTTTCCTGTTTTTGTCATGGTATGCCATTGATCACGCACACGACCTGTTGTTAAAATTAATGGAAACTCATTATTGGGTTGTACAGATGTGTTGGCTATAGACGTTGGTAAATTAAATTGTGCTTTCTGTGTTGGCGTATAAAACTTTTTATCCTCAAATAACCTTGGCGTCCCTTCATGCCTGTGTTCTGGAACTGGCCATTGAAAAGTGCCTTCGGTTTTTAATCTATCGTAATTTAAATATGAGACATCAATATTAGTGCCTTTAGTCATTAATGCGTATTCATCATAAATTTCGCTTGCATTACTATAATTAAAGCCTCTAAAGCCCATACGTTGTGCAAAATCGCAGAATATTTCAACATCTGGTCTGGCTTCTCCAGGAGCTTCAATTTCTTTGGGTAAATATGAAATGCGCCTTTCAGAATTCGTCATCGTACCTTCTTTCTCTAACCATGCTGCTGCAGGTAGTACCAAATCTGCAAAAGCTACGGTATCCGATTTATGAGAAATCTCTTGAACCACCACAAACTTTGCATTTTTCATGGCTTTTTCAATACGGTTCAAATTTGGCAGACTTACTAATGGATTTGTACAAGCTATCCAAACCGCTTTCATTTTGCCACTTTCCATAGCATCAAACATTTCGGTAGCTGTCAATCCTGGTTTTGGATTGATCTTATCAACACCCCAAAACTGAGCCACTTCCTGACGATGTTTCTCATTCATTAAATCTTTATGAACCGCCAATAAATTTGCCATTCCTCCTACTTCTCGTCCGCCCATAGCATTTGGCTGACCTGTTAATGAAAAAGGACCTGCTCCAGGTTTTCCAACCTGACCCGTAATTAATGATAAATTTAAAAGCGATACATTTTTATCGGTGCCTACCATACTTTGGTTTAAGCCCATCGCCCACATACTTATAAATCCTTTTGAAAGCCCAATAATATCTGCTGCTTTCTGAATGTCTTTTTCTGGAACACCACATAATTTTGACGCTTGTTTTAAAGATGTTTTAAAGATTAAGTCTTTGTATTCCTTAAAGCCTTCAGTATGATTATTTATAAAATATTCGTCAATCAACCCGCGTTTATACAAGCATCTACCAATAGCATTGTATAAAATAACATCAGTTCCAGGGAGGAGTTGTAAATGTAAATCTGCAAAATTAGCTGAGTCTGTTTTACGAGGATCTACAACAATAATTTTTACATTGGGATTATCTTCTTTGCGTTTTTCAATACGTCTAAACAAAATAGGATGACACCACGCAGGATTTGCGCCTGTAATTAAAAAAGTATCTGCCAATTCAATATCGGCATAAGAAATTGGCACACTATCTTCTCCAAAAGTTTTTTTATAACCAACAACCGCTGAACTCATACACAAACGTGAGTTGGTATCAATGTTATTGGTACCTAAAAAGCCTTTAGTTAGTTTATTCGCTATATAATATTCTTCTGTTAAACTTTGTCCAGACACGTAAAACCCAACACTATCTGGTCCGTGTTTTTTTATAATTGATTTAAAAACGCTTGCTGCTCTATCTAAGGCATCGTCCCAACTTACGCGCTCGCGAGGATGAGAACGACTCCAACGCATTTCTGGGTAAAGAATCCTATCTGAAGTATCATTAGCTACGTAATGCAGATTCATGCCTTTAGAACACAACATGCCTTTATTTACAGGATGATCTTTATCGCCTTCAACCAGCACCTTGTTATTACTGTCTTTTTTTACAATAATACCACAGCCTACACCACAATAGGAACATGTTGTTTTTACTTCATTCTTAATCATTTATGCAGTGTTTTTTTACTAATTAAAACATTAAAATTATACAAAACAAATACGGGTTTCATTATTCTGAATACCATAAAAAATGAAGTTCTAAATTTTGAAATCTACATTTTTTGTAAATGAAAACTTCAGAATAAGAAGTGATGCTATATATAATTTCATTCAATCAAAACTACGTATAAATACTTAATTTTAAAAATAAAAATACGTATTTAAAGATAAATATGAGATTAATAGTTTTGGTTTGAGGGTTTTGAGGATTTGGTAAAATGATTATTGAAAATTATAGGTTTTTAATTATTATCTTTAAATCATGAATTTTAGAAACAAAGTAATAAAACTGATATTTTATATTAATATGGTATTGGTTTGCCTGATTTCTTGTAGAAATTCGGATTCTAAACCCAAAAACGATTATAAAAGCTTTATAAATATTAAGATTGATACTTTGGCTAATCGATATCTTCAGTTGAATAGATTTAGCGGTACAATTTTAGTAAATAAAGGAGATTCTTTAATTTATAGTAATCATTTTGGTCTAGCAGATTATGAAAACAACCTGCCATTTACAAACGCAACTTCTTTCAAAATAGGAGGACTATCCAAGCTATTTACTGCCAAAATAATTCAAAAATTAATAAGTGAGAATAAATTAAAACTGGAAGATTCCCTATCAAAATATCTTCCGACAACGAAAACTTATAAGACCATAGAAGATTTAATTAATACTGATTCATTAAACATAAATTCTAATTATAACTTTTTAGGAGAGCTAATTGAAAAAATAAGCGGAGAAAGCTTTCAAACTAATATTGACAATTATTCAAAGCAAATTGGTTTAAATAACACCTATTACAAAAATGATAATAAGAATTTAGCAATCGGTTACCTTTTTAGTAATTACAGAGGAAAAGGAAATGAGTTACACATGTCGCCATCTTACAATTTACAAGAAGCTTTTAGTAGTTTTGGTATAAAATCTAATGCTAAAGATATATTAAAGATTATCGATTATGACAAATCTATTGATATTCATGGCTACATAGAAAATGATGGTTTTAGCTATTCTGTTGTAAATAATCCTCAAACTGAAATATCTATTATTGTCCTGAGCAACCGCAGACATCCAGTAACTAAAGAAATTTCTAATGCGATAAATTCAATTATAGAAGAAAAAGAATACAGACTACCGCTATTAAGAAAACCATTTAAAATAAACACAAGTCTACTTAAAAACTATTCGGGAACTTATATTATAAATGAAAATATAAGCTTCGACGTTGTGACTGAAAATGACAGCCTCTTTGTTTTGATGGGAGAAAATAAAATCAATCTAATTCCACAAAGCTCAAATCAATTCTACATGACACAATCTGATGCAGCAATGCGATTCATAAAAGATTCGACTGGCATAGTCTCCGAAGTTATTCTTTTGGATGGCTTTTTGGATGGGAATTCAGTAAAAAGAGTATCTAATAGTTCTAAATCAACTGAAACTCCTTAGCCTTATTGCTAAGTTCCATTAAGTTCTTAACTTCAAGTTTTTTCATTAAATTAAAACGGTGTACTTCAGCAGTACGCTTGCTAATTTGAAGTTCATCAGCAATATCTTTATTATTCTTAAGCTGTAAGACCAAATTAAGTATTTGTTTTTCGCGTTTAGTTAAGTTAAACGGATCTTCTTTTAATATTTGCTCAGGCTTAGTTGCTGTATTGGTATTTCCATTCACAAAATTATTCATTATGATAGCAGAAACATCACCTGAAAAATATTTACCTCCAGTAGCCACTTTATTTATCGCCTTTAAAAACTCTTCTTTACTAGCTCCTTTTAACAAATAACCGTCTGCTCCAGCCTGAATAGCTTGTACAACATATTCTTCAGAATCATGCATCGACAAAACAAGTGTTTTTATATTTGGGTAAGACTTACTCATTTCCGAAACAACCTCAATACCATTCATTTCTGGCATTCTAATATCAACAATCAATACATCGGGATTGCTTCTTTCAACAACAATTAAGGCTTCCTTCCCGTTAGAGGCTTCATCAATCACCGTAATACCACTTTGGTCTTCTAATAAGGCTTTTATACCGTCTCTAACCAAAACATGGTCGTCTGCTAAAGCTACATTGATCATATCTATCTATGAATTTTAAGTATTATGTATCAAAAATAATAATTTTTAAGTAATACTACGTATTTTTCGATTTTAGTGCAGTAACTTGAATTTCTATTTTCATTTTTTCATCTGCAAGTCCTGCTGAAAACATAGTTGCTGCAGGTTTAATGTCTCCAAAGTACTTTTTTAATACTGGCCAACATTTTTCGAAAAGGCTTACATCTGGTAAAATATAAGTAACTCTTACTATATCTGATAATTTAGCATCTGCCTTTTCAAGTGTGTTTTTTATATTGACTAAACATTGTTCAGTTTGCTCAACGATATCATCACTAATAGTCATTGTATTGTAATCGTAACCTGTAGTTCCTGATACAAACACCCAATTATCTTGTACAACTGCTCTTGAATATCCTATATTTTCTTCAAAACTTGAACCTGAACTTATTAGTTTTCTTTTCATTATCGTAATTATAATACTTGTTAGGTAGAGCGCAGTCGAAACCTGTTTTTTTAATAGCTAATATCGCAAAACCTTTCGACAGCAATCTAGGGGGACAAAAATAAAGAATTTTGATTCCCGTTTTCACTTCGACTTCACTTCGACTTCGCTCAGTGACCGCTCGAAAATCATAGCTTCAAAAGTAACTACGAGGTAAAACCTCGAGGAATTCTTTTCGATTAAACCAAAGGGATATTTAAAGTAACCCGAGTGCCTTTACCCGCTTCCGAAGTTAAAAACAAACGTCCATCAATATATTTAATGCGTTCTCGCATAAACGTCATACCCATACCACCATCTCCATTTTTTACATTTTTAACCTTTTTGGGATCAAAACCTTTTCCATTATCATCTATTACAATACTTAAAATATCTTCGCTGTGTGTTAATGACACCAAAATATGTGTAGATTCTGCATATTTAATAGCATTATTAATAGCTTCTTGAGTAATACGATATATGTTTATTTCTGTCAATGATTCTAAACGCTCATTAAAATCTGTTCTATTGAATAACACAATCTCTTTCCCTGTAAGTCTTGTTAATTCTTTTACTAATTTATTAAGTGCAGGTACAATACCATGATCGGCAAGTTCTGGTGGTGTTAAGTTAAACGTTGCGGTTCTTACACCTTTTATAATATTGGTTGTTAGCTCTTTAAGATGATTTATTTTAAGTGCTGTTTTATCAATATCTGAAATATCAATGCTTTCTAAATTATACTTTAAACCTGTAAGCATTTGCCCTATACCATCATGAACATCTTTCGCTATACGGTTTTGCTCTTTTTCTTGATTTTCTATAATCTTACTTGATATAATTTTTTGCTGACTCATTTTTTCCTCATAACTGTAAGTCGTTAAGCGCTCTATTTCTAATTGCGCCTCTTTTCGCTTCGTTATTTCTGAGCCTATTATCAATAATTCTGTTTTTTCTTCAATCGGGCTATACGGTATAATTGCCATTTCTAACCAAACATCTGTATTATCATTTATGGTTGCTTTTACTTCGCCTTGCCAACCTGTTTTTTTATGTTTTAAAATTAAATCTTCTATGGCTAGTTGCTCATTTTTACGTCCTGAGAGCACTTCTGAAATGCTCAAATTCGTACTAAATTTATTAAATTTAAAGAGACGCGAAAACTTTTTTCCCATATGGATAATAATACCATCTGGTTGAACTCTAGCAAACAATAAAGTTTCATCCATCGCCTGACTTAAAGCACGGAGTTCTTTTATAGATTTCTCTTTAGCAATACTCAGTTTATCTGCATCAAAAGCCATTTTTTTAGCTGTTCTTTCAGCTTTTAATAATTCTGCTAAAGTGTTTTTTACAGATTTTGCTGCTGGCCAGAATATAAACAGAAATTCACCCAGTAAAATTATAAGTGTTAATGCAGTAAGCCAAAGTTCTAAATTACGCAACCAACTTACCTTTTCGTCAGCTTCAAAATCATATTGATTTACAATTTTATCCATCATTAAAAGAAATTCTCCTTCCTTTGCTTTTATACTTTCAATCTCTTCTGTAAAAGCACTAACTGGCATAGGTGGAACATTCTCAAGCTTTGTTATAATGGATTCTGAAGCATTACTAATAGAACTAAATGATAGGTTTAAACTTTGAAACATGCGTATCACTTCAATACTATTCTTTCCTGGTAAACCTAAACTGTCATTTCCTCTTTGAAGGGCATGATGTGACAATCGCCAAAGTGATAAGGTTTGTTTTAATTTATCTTTTATGAGGATTCTGTTTTCAATATTTGGCTCTGTTGATAGTAAAAGAATCTCTTTTGTTAATTTCTGACTTAACATACGCTGTCTTCCAGCGACATTAATAACCGTAGAGTCACTTTGTTGAGATTTTAAGTGATTACGAATTAAGAGTTGACTAATAATAACGGAAAGCGCAATGGTGCTTAAGGCAATTACATACAAACGGCTCAGTTTATCAAACGTACGTTGATCTAAAGAATTACCGTTTTTAGTCATATTTTTCTATTTAAGAAATCGCTTGTTTTACTAAAGCTAAACTTTTATCAGAAAATGGTAGTTTTAATACTGCTTCATGGCCTTTGTTAGACATTTTTACCCAAGTTTTTTTCAAGATATCTATGATCTTTTCTTCGCTGTGCTTTGCAGCAAACTCTTCAAAATAATAATCTAAAAAAACAAGGCAAATAGTATCTTCTAATATTTGGGTTTCTTCGTTCTTTTTAATGAGTTTTTTATTAATTAAAAAAGACACTCTATCTATAAATTGATTATCGAAACCTACTTGTTCAAGAATTTCTGCTGTTAATTGCGCGTGCATTTTTTTTAAAGTTTCTCGCCATTTTAAATAGCCTACCCTATCCATTGGGTATTCGTCTCTAGCTATTTTCCAACGACAGATATGTTGTGCTCTTGCTGCTATTTGAAGTGCCTTAGAAGCATTTGGATTAAACTGCAACAACTTTCTTGTCATCCGTTGCGAATACAATAATTCCTTTGGATAATCTAAACCAGTAACTTGGTAGGTATTTACATCTTCAGAATTTTTCTTATCAATTAGTGCAATGGCAGTTTCGAATCTTGTAGGCTTCATTTTTCATGTTTTAATCTGAAAAGCCAATATACACATTTTCTGCTTCAATTTTTACTGGATATGTTGCAATAGCATCCATGTCTCCATTCAAATTTTCACCGTTTTCTAATGAAAATGTTTTTTTATGCAACGGACAAGCAACCTTTGGAATTCCCTTGTGATCTCCAATCATACCACGAGACAACACCATTTCCATTTTATGCGGACAAATATTTTGGCAAGCATACCATCTATTTAACCTAGCAAAATTAAAAACAGCAATCTGTTTGTCTTTGTATTTTACACAAGCACCACCATCTATTGGAAAATCATTTACTGATGCTGCTTTAAACCAAACTTTTACATCTTCTTCTTTGGTAGTCTTATATTTTTCTAGGATTTCTTCCATGCTTACTTTAAATTTTGTGTATTAAATTAGTTCCAAGGTTGTGGCATTTTTTGCTCTCTCATTGGAACAAATACTAAGCTATCATCATCTTCTTCGCTATTAACAAAGTGATTAAAACGCTTCATCATTTCTGGGTCGTTTACTGCTTGCGTCCATTCACACTCAAACTTATTAACCAAGGTTTCCATTTCTTTTTCTAAATCTTCAGCAATACCTAGTTTATCATCAATAATAACTTCCTTTAAATAATCTAAACCTCCCTCTAGCCTTTCTTGCCATGCAGCAGTACGTTGTAAAGGTTTTGCAGTACGCATGTAGAACATTAAATATCTATCTAAATATTTAATTACAGTATCATTATCAATTTGTTCTGCTAATAATTCTGCGTGTTTAGGATTTGCACCTCCATTGCCTCCAACATAAAGATTCCAACCGCCTTCAACTGCAATTAAACCAAAATCTTTTCCACGAGCTTCAGCACACTCACGAATACATCCTGAAACGCCTCCTTTAATTTTATGCGGTGCACGAATACCTCTGTAACGATTTTCTAGTTTGATACCAAAACTGACACTTTCATCCATTCCGTAACGGCACCACGTAGAACCTACGCAGGTTTTCACTGTACGTAAAGATTTGCCATAAGCATGTCCACTTTCAAAACCATGACTAATTAATTCTTTCCAAATTAAAGGAAGCTGACTTAATGTTGCACCAAATAAATCGACACGAACACCTCCTGTAATTTTAGTATATAAATCGTATTTCTTGGCTATTTGCCCCAGAGCAATTAATTTATCTGGTGTAATTTCACCACCTGGAACTCTAGGAACAACAGAATAAGTTCCGTTACGCTGAATATTTGCTAAAAATCTATCATTAGAGTCTTGAATGGCATATTCCTTATTAGCAGTATCCGCATGAATTGTAGCCATTAATGACGCTACAAGCGGTTTACATAATTCACACCCGTGACCGCCATTTCCATGGCTATCTAAAACTTCATTAAACGTTGTATATTCTTTTACTTGAATAATTTTATAAAGATCTTGTCTGTTATAATCAAAATGCTCACAAATTGAATCTTTAACTTCAATACCTAAAGATTTTAATTTAGCATTTGTTAAATCGCTAACCATTGGCTTACAGCCACCGCAACCAGTACCAGCTTTGGTAAAACTTACCACATCACCCAAGTCTTTAGCCTCACCACTTTCAATAACACCACAAATCTGTCCTTTTGTAACACTTTCGCACGAACATATTTGAGCACTGTCTGGTAAATCCATGACATCGCCAAATGAAGCGCCTCCTTCACTTGACGGTAATATTAATTGTGATGGATCTTCTGGAATAGCCATACCATTCAAATAAATTTGATGTAACATACTATAATCTGATGCATCGCCTACTAAAATACCGCCTAGTAGTTTTTTACCATCTAGACTTACATTAATACGTTTATATAAATGTTGTGTTTTATTTTCAAAAATGATGGAATGTCCTTTTGACGCAGGCATAAACGGTTCTCCAAAACTAGCCACATCTACGCCTATTAATTTCAATTTGGTAGACATATCAATTTCACCAGGCATTAAAGACGCTGCATTTCCAATAATTTGATCTACAGCAATAGCTGCCATTTCATAACCTGGAGCAACCAAACCATAAATCATTTGGTTGTAAAGTGCTATTTCTCCAATGGCATATATATTTTCGTCTGAGGTTTGCATTTTATTATTTACCACAATGCCTCCGCGAACACCAACCTCTAAACCACAAGCTCTTCCTAGTTCGTCACGCGGACGAATACCTGCAGAGATAATGAGCATATCTACATCTAACATATCGTCTTCGCCAAATTCCATACCTACGATAGCTCCATTTCCTAAGATCTGGTTGGTTGCTTTACTTAAGTGAATATTTAGTCCGATAGATTCTAACTTTAATTTTAAAACCTGACTACTTCTTGAATCTAATTGTCTTGGCATTAATTTAGGCGCAAATTCTACAACATGAGGTTCTAAACCCATATCTAAAACCGCTTTACCAGCCTCTAAACCTAACAATCCGCCACCTAGTATAGCTGCTCTTCCACCTGATTTAGATGCATTTATTTTAGCTGCATAAGCTAGCATACCTTCTAAATCCTCAATGGTTCTGTATACAAACACGCCTTCTTTTTCTACGCCCTTAATTGGAGGTACAAAAGGAGACGATCCAGTAGCTAGCACTAAATAATCATAAGAAAACTCACGATCTTTAGCCGTAGTAATTGTTTTGGAAGTTCTGTTGATGTCTGCAACGCGCTCGCCAGTAATTAAGTCAATATTATTATCTGCATACCATTCTGCTGGTGCCATCTCTAAAGCTTTAGCATCCTGATTTTCAAAATATTCACTTAAGTGAACGCGATCGTAAGCGGGTCTGGGTTCTTCACCAAATACTGTGATTTTAAAATCTTTACTTTCAGATTGCACTACAAACTTTTCACAAAATTTATACCCAACCATACCGTTGCCAACCACAATGACTTTTTTCATAACTACGTATTTTACACAAAACTAAGTAAAAATACTTATTTTTGTATTCAGAATCAATCTGTTTTTTACGTATTTTATGAATTTTTAATGATTTCCTAAATTGAGATACCAATAATTAAATAAAAAGTAAAATACTAAAGCTGGATGATGATAAATATGAATAATTCTAAGTTTTATGAACAGTAATTCGAATACTTTTTGAGGCTGGAGTTTTGGCTGTGTGTGCAAAACTATCTAACGGTACTAAAACATTAGTTTCTGGAAAATACGTAGCACAGCAACTTTTAGGAATATCATAACCAATGACTTTGAAGTTATTTACTTCTCGAATTACACCATTAAACTCAGATTTTAAATTAACAACTTGATGTTCTTGTAAATTCCGAGATGTCATATCGTCTCTGTTCATGAAAATAATGCGTCGTTCATTAAAAACACCGCGGTATCTATCGTCTAAACCATAAATAGTGGTGTTAAATTGGTCATGACTACGAATAGTCATCATAATTAATTCGTCTTTTTTTAGCTTCCATTTAGGTAGTTTATTAATGGAAAAATTAGCTTTTTTAGTTTTAGTATTAAACTTTCTAATTCTTGCTCCATTAGGTAAATAAAATCCTGATGGGTTTTTTAATCTCGTATTATAGTCATCAAATCCTGATACCACTTCTGCAATGTCATCTCTAACTAAATTGTAATCATCTTGATAATCAAGCCAATTTATTTTAGATCGCCCTTTTAAAGTAGCATGTGCGACTCCACAAACCACAGCAACTTCACTTAAAAGTTTATCTGAACAAGGTTCTAAGACCCCTTTTGTAGAAGAGACAATACCCATAGAATTTTCGACACTCTGAACTTGAATACCTGTTTTCTGATAATCTTTTTCTGTTCGCCCTAAACATGGAAAAATAAGCGCTTCTTTACCTGTAACTAAATGCGAACGATTCAACTTAGTGCTTACATGCACCGTTAAATTACAATTTGCTAAGGCTTGTGCTGAATATGCAGTATCTGGAACAGCAGATATAAAATTACCTCCTAAACCGAAAAACACTTTAGCCTTTTTCTCATACATGGCTTTAATTGAATCTATTACTGAATAACCATGTTTTGTAGTTGGTTTAAATCCGTATTTATTTTCAATTTTATCTAAAAAAGCTTGTGGTGCCGACTCCCAAATACCAACCGTTCTATCGCCTTGCACATTAGAATGTCCACGGACAGGACAAGTACCTGCGCCTTCTTTTCCAATACTCCCTTTTAACAATAATAAATTTACAACCTCACGAATGTTATCTACAGCATTTTCGTGCTGTGTTAAACCCATGGCCCAACAAATAATGATTTTCTTTTTATTTAAAATTAAGTTGAATGCTTCATCGAAAATAGCTCTAGATACGCCTGATGCTTCTAGACAGTCTTCAAAATTAAATGTTTTTAAATCTGAAATAAATTCATCTAATCCACTGGTATACTGTTCTATAAATTCTTTATCGAATACATTACCGTCTTGTTCTTCTTTTTCTAATAATTTCAACAATAATGCTTTAAAAAAAGCAACATCGCCATTTATTGTAATGGGTACAAAAACATCTGATAATTTTGTGCCTCCAGTTAACATTTTAATAGGACTTTGAGGATCTGTAAATTTCATCAATCCAGCTTCAGGCAGTGGGTTAATAGCAATTATTTTACCACCGTTCTTTTTAGTCTTTTCTAAAGCAGATAACATTCTTGGATGGTTAGTTGCTGGATTCTGACCAATAACCATAACCAGTTCTGCTTTATATAAATCGTCTAAAGTGACTGAGCCTTTGCCTATACCCAAGGTTTCTGATAGCGCACTTCCACTGGCTTCATGACACATATTTGAACAATCAGGTAAATTTGCCGTACCGTATTCCCTAACAAACAATTGATATAAAAATGCTGCTTCATTAGTTGTTCTGCCAGAGGTGTAGAACACAGCTTCATCTGGGTTATCAAGCGCATTTAAGTGCTCCCCTACTTTCTTAAAAGCTGCTTCCCAAGAAATAGGTTTATAATGCGTTGCACCTTCTTCTAAAAACATAGGTTCTGACAAACGACCCGACTTCCCTATTTGAAAATCTGACCATGTCGCTAATTCATCAACAGCATGTTGAGCGAAAAAATCAGCACCTATAGTTTTATTTTGTGCTTCTTCCGCAATCGCCTTCATTCCATTTTCACAATATTCTCCTAATGCTGAACGCTCATCATCTGGATCTGGCCACGCACAACCTGGGCAATCAAATCCGCCTTTTTGATTTATTTTAAGTGATAGTTTTAATGCATCACCTGTATTCATGTATTGATTGGCATGACTTATAGAGGACTTAATAGCACCTAAACCAACCGTATTTTTTGGTGGTTCTTGTGTTTTTAAATTGGTGAAATGTTCTGGTGTTTTTGCTTTGTCTTTAGCTTTTAAACTCATCTATCTTTAAAATTTGCCTTCAATAGCTTTTCATAATCTTCTTTAGAGTCTAAATCTACATTTTTTACTGAAGGTATTAAAGCTTTGATTTCAGATTTATTTTCCTTCATCATATTTTTTGCGCCGTAATCATCATTCAGATAGGAAAGCTTTTTAAAGTACGTTTTATCAAAAATGGCTGGCACACCAAGCTTTTTATTATCATATAGAGTAGCGATGATTTTTTTATTTTCAGTTGAGAAATTCAATATTAATTCATTCAAATATGCAACTGCTATAAATGGTTGATCTACCAATTTTATTAAAACACCATCAATTTTTGTTTCTTTTCCTAAAAGATAATCTACAGAAAAAGCTATAGATTTTCCTAAACCAAATTTCCAATCTTTATTATTTAATATCGTAATAGGAAAATGCTTAATCTCTTCTCGAATAAGTTCGTAATTAGCACCTAAAACCACAATAACCTCATCAGTATTTAACTTTAACGCTTTTTGTATAGCATGAGAAATTAAAGTTTCTGAACCCCATTTTAAAAGTTGTTTTGGTTTTCCCATTCTACTAGAACTTCCAGCAGCAAGAATAACTACAGCTATATTCGAAGAATTAAGAGACACTAATGATTAGAATGAATTCTACCTGTTTTTTTACTCAACGACATAGGTTGTTGCTTTCTAATAACACTTAAAATTTCTGAAATCACTGAGACTGCAATTTCCTGTGGTGTCTCTGCGCCTATATTTATTCCTGCTGGCCCGTGAATAATATCTAAAAAACCTAAATTAACATCAGGGCAATATTCCATAAACTGAGACAGCAAATCATCTCTTCGTTTAGCAGGACCCAAAAGCCCGATATATGAAGGATTAGTGTCTTTTAAACTGACTAAATACCTTAAATCGTTTGCAAAATTATGAGTCATTATAACGATGGCTGTTTCATTATCTATAGCACTCACATCCATTTGCTCTGGTGTGGTATTAAAAAAAGTATTTGCTCCTGGAAAATCCTTTATAGATTTAGCTTCAGAAACACCCGCAAAAATAGTGACTTCCCAACCTGTATAATTTGCCAATTTACAGACTTGAACGGCATCATGTTCTGCGCCTATAATGACTAATTTAAAACATGGCGGTATCATCTGTTTGAAAACTGAAAGATTTGATTCTTTAATTACTGCTTTAGAATTTGAAATAGAAAAAATAAAATTATTGATTTTAATTTCAGAGCCTATTCCCAAAGCAGAGCCTTGCTCTTTTTTATAATACGAATGTACTTCAAAAGAATCTCTACTTTTTAAACAACTAGAGAAAGCTTCCAAAAAAGTGTCACTAGGATTAAAAATTTCTAACAGAATATATAGAATCCCTTCACAACCTAAACGGTATCTACCATCATAAGTCATCATTTTAGATTTACCAGTCTTAAAAACCGTTTCTGATTGTAGCACAATTTCCTTTTCGACACAACCACCACTAACGGCACCAACCATTTTATCATTTTCAAGAATCAACATTCTTACTCCTGGTCTGCGATAAGACGAGCCATCCAAGGCAACAACAGAAGCCAAAAGCGTTTTTATACCGCTTTGATTTGCTGATTTAGCTTCTTCTACTATGTTTTTAAATTCGTGAGTCATCAAATACTAACCAATCACTTTTTCCAAGGGCATGTTACTCATATAAGGCTGTTTGTAAAGTCGTTTTCCAGTGGCTTTATAAATAGCATTTGCAACTGCTGCCCCAACAGGTGGTAAAGTTGGCTCTCCAAGCCCCGTAGGATCCATATCGCTTTCCACAAAATGAACATCTACTTTAGGTGTTTGTCCCATTCTAATTAATTGATAACTATCAAAATTATTAGATTGTGGTGTTCCGTCTTTAAAACTAAAATCACTATACATGCTATGTCCAATACCATCAAGAACGCCTCCTTTTATCTGGTTTAGAGCGCCTAACGGGTTTACTACAACCCCACAATCTACAGCAACAGTTACTTTTTCTACTACAGGATTACCATTATCTAACCTTATGTCTGCAATCTCAGCTACATGTGTGTTATGACAATAGTAAACAGAAAACCCTTGGTAAACACCTTCATTTGTTTTACCCCAATTCGATTTTTCAACAGCTAATTTTATAACGCCTTGAAGTCTTTCTGGACTGTAATCTATATTTGCGTCAGTATTACGTTTTGCATTATCTAATAAATCCATATGTAATTGGATTCTGTCTATTCCTAATGCTTCAGCAACCTCATCAAAAAAACTTTGTTCAGCACTTGCTAAAAAGTTAGTATATGGTGCTCTCCAAGCTCCAGTAGTAATATTACTTCTATAGTTACCAACATCTATTTTATAATTTGAAACGGCTCCGGCTGGAAAAAAACTTGCCATAGCTCCCCACATATTACCATTTATTGATGCTTGACGCATTTGATAACCTGTTAATGCTCCATTTTTTATAGCTGCCTTAAATCTATACTTCGTGGCGGGTCTATAAATGCCCGCAGACATATCATCTTCTCTAGAAAAAACCACTTTTATGGGTTGCTTAGCTAAATTAGAAATTTCTGCAGCTTCCATAGCAAAATCGCCATATAAGCGTCTTCCAAAACCACCACCCATTCGGGTCATTTCTAATGATATGTCACTTTCATCCCGCTCTAACATTCTAGCAACACGTTTAGCAGTTCCAGCTGGCGTTTGAATCGGGCCAACTAAATGAATTTTATCTGCAGTAACATTTGCAAAGAAATTCATGGGTTCCATACAGTTGTGTGGTAAAAATGGTGACTCGTAAGTTCGTTCTAATACTTCATCTGCATTAGCAAATGCATCCTCTACATTACCATCGCTTCGGAGTGTTTTAAGCTCTTTGCTATCTAATATTTCAAATAACTTTTCATCATGAAACGCTGTGTTTTCTGCTTCCGAATCTTGTTCCCAATTTGCTTTTAAAGCATTTTTGCCTTTCATAGCTGCCCAAGTAGTATTTGCTAAAACAGCTATTTTATCTCCAAATCTTATAACATCTGTTACTCCAGACACGCCTTTTGTTGCGGTATCATCAAACGATTCTAATTTTTGACCAAATGCTGGCGGTCTTAAAACCGAAGCGTATTGCATGCCTTCTTCTTTATAGTCCAATCCAAATAAAGGCTTGCCAGTAATAATTTTATCAATATCAACATTGCCTTTACCTTTTCCAATAATTGTAAAATCTTTAGGGTCTTTTAATTTTACATCTTCTGGCACTTCTAAACTTGCAGCTTCCTTTACAACATCGCCGTAACCAAGAGTTTCTCCAGTAGCGTTTGTAATAACACCTTGTTTTGCTGAACATTCCGAAGCATCGACACCCCATTTTGCAGCGGCGGCATTAATAAGCATCTGTTTTGCTGTGGCACCTGTTTGCCTAAGTGGCAACCATCCATGACGGATAGATTGACTACCTCCTGCTACCTGACGCTGGTAGTTTTTATTATCTAAAACGCCTTGTTGTACATAAACATCTTCCCAAGCCACATCTAATTCTTCAGCAATTAACATAGGCATTGATGTTTTTACGCCTTGACCAATTTCTGGATTTGGTGAAAATATAGTCACTTTGCCTTCATCAGATATTTTGATAAACGCGTTAAAATCATTAAAATTTAATTGACTAATATCTACTGGTGGTTCAACATCAGCTTTACAAGCATTGAATAAGTTAAAACCTATTATCATACCACCACTGGCTAAAACTGATGATTTCAAGAACGATCTTCTACTGAATGTTATTTGTTTTGAAGGTGTCATTTGATTGTGTTTACAGGTTGATTAACTTAATTTTTTAGAGGCCACTTTTACAGCTTCTTCAATACTATTGTATGCAGCACATCTACAAATATTACCATGCATGGCGTTTCTAATTTCAGAATCGTTTGGGGTTGGATTATTATTTAAAAACGCAGAAGCCGTCATAATTTGTCCTGCTTGACAATAACCGCATTGAGGTACATCTACTTCTTTCCATGCTTCTTGTACAGGATGATCTCCGTTTTCTGAAAGTCCTTCAATGGTAGTAATACCCATACCTTCTGCTTGTGAGACTTGAAGTAAACAACTTCGCATCGCAGTTCCATTTACATGAACCGTACAAGCACCGCATTGCCCAATACCACAGCCAAACTTTGTTCCTACTAAATCTATTTGATCTCTTAAAACCCACAATAAAGGGGTGTCCATGTCTGTTTCAACAGTATGGCTTTTCTTATTGATTTTTAAATTGAATGTTGGCATGATCTTGTATTTGAAGAATTTATTACAGTGGTTATAATTTCACTCTTCTAAAAATACAAAAAAATAAGACGTATTATGTTAATGAGATTCTTTTAACATAGTTTTAATAAAATCTAAAGCGCGTTTTTCATTGTAGTAGATGTTGCCTTTATCAATAAAGCCTGCATGTCCGCCATATTGAGGCATTTCAAGATAGAGATTTGAGTTATTTTTAGCTTCTCTAATTGGGTAGCACTCGGGCGATAAAAACGAATCGTTTAATGCATTAATAATTAATGTTGGCGTTTTAATATGGGGTAAAAATTGCAAACAACTGCTTTTAGTATAATAATCTAAAGCATCTTTAAAACCATGTGCTTTGGACGTATAAACATTATCAAAATCTAATAGTGTTTTAATCTTATTTATGTCTTCAAAACGTAATTGCTCTGGAAATAGTTCCTGCTTTTGTTTTAGGTGTTTTATTAAATCTTTTAGAAACCTATCATGAAATGGTTTATTCTTTATTTTATGAAGTTCTTTACAAGATCCATACAAATCACAAGGCACAGAAACAGCAATGGATGCTTTAACTTCATCAGGAATATTATCTTGCTCTCCTAAATATTTTAAAATAACATTAGCACCTAAGCTAATGCCTTTAAGATAAATTTCTGAATAGCCTTTTTTTGAAATTGCATATTGAACAACCGCTTCTAAGTCTTCGGTTGCACCTGAATGGTAACTGTAATAATTTAAGTTGTTTTCACCACTACACCCTCTAAAATTAATACATACAGCATCTACATTGTTATTGTTAAAATGCTTTGATGTTCCCGTCATGTAAGGGCGTTGTCCATGACCTTCTAAACCATGCAACAGAATAACAAGTTTATTGCTTTTTTCTTCAGAGAAACTCCAATCTAAATCTAGAAAATCACCGTCTGATAAGGTGATGCGTTCGCGTTCTTGTGTTATAGAAACACGACGTACCAACCCTGAATACACTGTTGCTATAAATCCGTTCTTGAAGTAAAATGGCGGTTTGTAGGTTGACTCTAGTATTGGCATTTATTTGGTTACTGGTTGTTAGTTATTGGTTATAGTTTATGGTTACTAGCTATGGTTATAGTCTTACCCAAACTCCAATGAAGTGAATTCAAAATCTGTTCCATTAAACAAGCCTTTATCGCTTAGTTTTAATGATGGAATAACTAATAGTGCCATAAAAGACAAAGTCATGTAAGGCGCATGCAAAGTAGAACCTAATTGTTTTGCCATCTTATCTAGTTTAGCATAATCAGCTCCAATAGTTTCTCCATCTTTATCACTCATAATACCTGCAACTGGAAGCGAAACTATTTTTTCTTCTGAATTAGAAACCGCACAGATTCCACCTTTATTTTCAATGATTAGATTTACAGCCTTACATATAGCTTCATCTGAAACACCAACAGCAATTATATTATGTGAATCATGACCAACCGAACTAGCAATAGCACCTTCTTTTAAACCGAAATTCTTAATAAAGGCAATAGCAGGCTTTTGATCTTGGTATCTATTAACAACTGTCATTTTTAAGATATCTGTTTCGGTATTTGAAACTAGATTTCCATTGTCAATTTTTGCTTTTTCAATTAATTCATTGGTTACCAATTGCCCTTCCAAAGCTTCAATAACTCTTATTCTTTTTGCGGATGACGCTATCTTGAAATCTGAAATATCTTTTTTATTACAATTGAAATTATTTAGGTTTTCAAATGCAATAGTTTCTATTAATGATTGCCCTTTATCAAATACCAATTCGCCATTAATATACGTTTGAATCGTTTTAAAGGCTTTTAAATCTTCTACAACTATAAAATCTGCAAAATCGTCAACTTGTAATAAACCTACATCTAAATTATAGTGCTTAACTGGATTAATACATGCCATTTGCAACACTTTAAACACATCCATTCCTTTTGCAACGGCTCTTGCACATAGTTGATTAATATGACCTAATATTAAATCGTCTGGATGTTTATCATCACTACAAAACATCATCATTTCAAAATGTTCAGGAAGTAAATCAATTAGTGCTTCAAAATTTTTAGCAGCACTCCCCTCTCGGATTAAAATTTTCATGCCTTTTTGAAGTTTCTCTAAGGCTTCCTCATACGTAAAGCATTCGTGATCTGTTGAGATTCCAGCTCGTATATATTTTAAAATATCTTTTCCTCTTAGCCCAGGCGCATGACCATCAACTGGTTTGTTATAATATTTTGCCCAAGCAATTTTTTTCATTACTTCTTCGTCATCAAATAAAACACCTGGATAATTCATCATTTCTGCCAAATACTTAATATCGGGATTTCCAAGTAATGTTTTAATACCATCAGAATCAATAACTGCACCAGCAGACTCGAAAGTAGTAGCAGGAACACATGATGGTGCACCAAAATTGAACTTAAACGGTACTTGTTTTCCATTTTCAATCATAAACTCTACACCGGTAACGCCTAATACATTAGCAATTTCATGTGGATCTGAAACCGTAGATACCGTTCCGTGCTTAACGGCTAATCGAGCAAACTCACTAGGCACTAACATAGAGCTTTCGATATGAATATGGGCATCGACAAAGCCTGGAAGTATGTAATGATTTACATTGTGTTCTTTTTCAACAATAGATGTAATTCTGCCATTTTCAACGGTGATTTCACCTTTAAAAATATGCTTGTTTTGTATGTCTACTATTTGGCCTCGTATTTTCAATCCTTTATATAGTTTGTGAGACACTTCGACTAACTTCGGCTCCGCTCAGCACAAGTCGCTCAGTGTGACAACATTATTTTAATTCTATTTTTAAAATTTGTTTTGTGTTTTCTGTTACTCGAAATCTGTTATCTGCTCTTCTACCTATCACCCAAACAATAGCATCATTAGAACATAATAACCAGGTGTTTTCTTTTTCTAAAAGTGAGAATTTTTCGTCTTTAAAATACTTACTCAACTTCTTTTTACCCGTCATCCCTAAAGGATAAAACACATCGCCTTCTTGTTTTTTTCTTAATACTAAAGGAAACTTTAATTTGTCTTGATCAACATATATTTTCTGCTGATTTGACTCTGAAATCGCATCTGCTTCATCAAAAAAAAGAACTCCAAATGGTGTTTCTTTTTTTATTTCATTCTCAGAGATTGTAATTATATCATGGTCTTCAGAAGAGATTGTACTTAATAACAATTGATCTCTATTTTTTATAAGTCGGTGTGTACTGGATAAGACTTGTTTTCCAGTTTCAGCATCTAATAAATCAACCATATCATTCCACTCCGTAAAGCCAAAACTTTTAAAAACTTCAAATAAATAGGCCTTTGGATTATTTACTTTCTTGAATTCTGAAATTTTGAACGCTATATGCGCTTCATCCATAGTTGTTATGGCGCGCTTTAAAACCGCATTTGTGCTTTCTTTAACAATATCTGCGGTATCGTTTAAATTATCTATGGTGTTTTGAAAACTTTGTAATAAACTTGGATTGATTTCCTTTAGAATCGGCACAACGTCATGTCGTAGTTTGTTTCGTAAATATTTAACTGATTTATTACTGCTATCGTCTCGCCATTTAATATTATTTTCTTTGGCAAACGCTTCAATTTGTTCACTTGAAAACGGTAATAACGGGCGTACAAGTTTTCCATTTATTTCTGGAATACCTGTTAAGCCTTCCAACCCTGTACCACGAGTAAAATTGATTAAAAACGTTTCCAGATTATCATCAGCATGGTGTGCTGTTAAAATATAATCGAATTGTAATTGCTCAGCGAGTTCTGTAAACCAATCATAGCGTAATGCTCTTGCTGTCATTTGAATGGAACGTTTGTTCTCTTTTGCGTAAGCTTCTGTATCAAATCGTTGTGTAAATACTTCAATATTTAAATCTTCGGCGAGTTCCACTACAAAATCTTCATCGGCATCGCTTTCGTCGCCTCGTAAATTAAAATTGCAATGTGCTAAAGATATATTTAACTGTAATTGATGACATAAAAGGGTTAACACCACACTATCAATACCTCCAGAAATGGCAATGAGGAGTTTGCTTTCGGTTAAAAACTGAAGTTTATTTTTAATATGCTTTTGGAAATTAGATATAGTCATTAGTTAAAAGTCACAAGGCATTAGTTGGCTAGTTTACTTATTAGCGAATTAAGCATTTTTTCTACTTCTTTTGATAACGAATTAATTTCATCGAGCGCTGATTCATCGACAAAACTCAAATTTAAAGCAACTTGCAATTGAGTTTGCATTTCATACAAAGAACCTCTAGCTATGTTTAAAAATCGAATATAATCTTTGGTATAATTTCTACCATAACCCTCGGCAATGTTTGAAGGAACAGAAACAGAACTTCTTTTTATTTGGGAAGTTAACCCAAATTTTTCATTATCAGGAAATAGCTTAGAAATTTTATATACTAAAGTTACTATATCCATGGATTTTTGCCAAACAATTAAATCTCTATAACTATTCATATTATAAACTTACAACTTTAATATCTATTTTTTTAACTAGCCTCTTTTGCCTTAAACCTTCTGCCTTTCAACTTAATTAATTCTCTAAAACCTCCCTCATAGCTTTAGCCTTAACCAAACACTCCTCGTATTCTTTTAATGGATTACTTTTGGCAGTTATGGCTCCACCAACCGAATAGGACACGTATTTCTTGGTTGCGTTATATAAAATGCTTCTTATCACAACATTAAAATCGAAATTGTTTTCTGGTGAAAAATAACCAACGGCTCCAGAATATAAACCACGTTTGGTTTCTTCTAAGGCTTCGATAATTTTCATTGCTGAAATTTTTGGTGCCCCCGTCATACTGCCCATGGGAAAAGTACTTTTAATAATATCTACAGGGTGTGTGTTTTCTTCTACTGTTGATTTTACCGTAGAAATCATTTGATGTACTTGATCAAACGTGTAAATTTTACATAATTCTTCAACCTTTACACTGCCTTTAAGTGCTGTTTTAGATAAATCATTACGTACCAAATCTACAATCATGATGTTTTCACTACGCTCTTTTTCGTCATTTAATAAATTGGCTTTAAGCTGTTCATCTTCCCTTAAATCATCTGAACGTCTTGCAGTCCCCTTTATAGGCTGTGAAATAACCGACTGAGCTTCCTTTTTTAAATAGCGTTCTGGCGACGCACAAAGCACATAGTTATCATACATTTTTATGAACGAAGCAAATGGTGGTTTTGAAATCGTATTGAGTTTGGTATAGGTTTCTAAAGGGTTTATGGTGGTGTTTTCAGCATAAAATTCCTGACAAAAATTAGCTTCATAAATATCGCCGCGGTGAATATGTTCTAATACACTATTTATTTTTTCAAAATAGTCATCTTTGTGTATTTGGAGTTTGATTTTGATATTGTTTGACGGATTGCCACGTCGTGCCTCCTCGCAATGACGAATGGCTTTTAAATCGTCTTCTAACTCATCATCTACATAATTTAAATATTGAATTTCAACAGTATCTCCCTTAAGTAAAAAGAGTTTTTTAGGCTGAAAAAAGTATAAATCAGGAAATTCTAACGCATCAAAATTATGAGATTGTAAATCTTCAACATCGTTTTTTAAATCGTAAGTTAAATAGCCAAAAACCCAATCGTTTGCATTAGTTTGATACTCTTTTAGTTTTTCAAAACCTTCATAATAGTCGGTTTTAATACCAGTAAAAGCATCAACAGCTAAAACAGCATCATAACTAGCGTATTTCTGCTTATAATTATTAGAATCTAACCAAACTACGTCATCAAATTGTTGCGCCCAAATGAGAATTTGATTCTTAAATTTTTCGATATCCTCGAAAGTATGAATATATTTTGTCCTCAATTAAAAGTATTAAAGAGCAAAGTTACTTAGAATACTTAAAAAATTAAGACTTTTGTACATTAGTTTAAATATTCAAATGCATGTACACTTTAGAAAATGATATCCTTAAAATAACCGTAAACCAAATTGGCGCAGAACTTTGTAAAATTAAGTCTGTTAAACATCTCACCGATTTTATGTGGGATGCAAATCCTGAAGTTTGGGGAAGCTTTGCGCCTAACTTATTTCCTATTATTGGCGCCTTAAAAGAAGACACTTACACTTTTGAAAACCAAAAATATACGCTACCAAAACATGGTCTTATTAGAAATAATAAAGATGTGAAACTATTAGAACAAACCCCACATAGTTTAACTTTTGGCTTAAGCTATTCTGAAGATTCACTAAAAATTTATCCGTTTAAATTTCAGTTTGCTATCACATATACCTTAAACGATAATGGTATTGACGTATTACACACCATTAAAAATTTAGATGATAAAACTATGTATTTCTCGGTTGGCGGACATCCTGCTTTTAAATGTCCTGTTTTTGAAAATGAAAATTATGACGATTATACTTTAGAATTTGAACATGTTGAAAACTCTAAAACACATCTCATTAATATGAAAAATGGGCTTATTTCATCCAATACCAAACCCATCTTTAATGATACAAAAACCCTTAAATTGACACATGAATTATTTAACGCAGATGCACTTATTTTCAAAGATTTAAAATCCAAAAAAATAACACTTAAGAGTAATAAAAACGGCGAGATACTAACCGTTAGTTATCAAGATTTTGAGTATTTAGGCATTTGGGCAAAACCAAACGGAAACTATGTTTGTATAGAACCTTGGCTTGGTATTGCCGATAGCGAAACTACCAACCAAAACTTAAAAGACAAGGAAGGCATTTTAAAACTCGACCCCAATAAAACATTTAAAGCCGCCTATACTATTGAAATACATAACAGCCATTTAGCCTAGATAGAATTTTAAGCTTAACTTTGCCAGCTAAATAGCACGTTTTGACTTTTGAAGATTTAAATTTAAACACACCGCTTTACAACGCCTTATCCGATTTAGGCTTTACAACACCTACGCCCATTCAAGCTGAGGCTTTTAATGTTGTGGCTTCTGGTAAAGATATGGTTGGTATTGCACAAACAGGTACAGGAAAAACCTTTGCCTATATGTTGCCCATTTTAAAAAACTTACCGTTTTCAATGCAAGAAAACCCGAGAGTTTTAGTTTTAGTGCCAACACGTGAGTTGGTTGTGCAGGTAGTTGATGAAATTGAAAAGCTTTCAAAGTATATAAACAATCGTGTATTGGGAGTTTATGGTGGCACCAATATTAATACCCAAAAACAAGCCATTGCTGAAGGTATCGATATTTTAGTAGCCACACCAGGTAGACTTTACGATCTAGCATTAACCCATGTTTTAAAACTAAAATCCATACAAAAATTGGTGATTGATGAAGTAGATGTCATGCTCGATTTGGGCTTCAGGCATCAGCTGATTAATATTTTTGACATCCTTCCTGCTAAGCGCCAAAACATCATGTTTTCGGCAACCATGACGCAAGATGTTAATTTACTAATTAACGATTTCTTTAAAAGCCCAGAGCAGGTTTCTATTGCGGTTTCTGGTACACCGCTTGAAAATATTTCACAAACGCGTTTTAATGTTCCTAACTTTTACACCAAAGTCAATCTTTTAACACATCTGCTACAGGATACCGAAACTTTTAATAGGGTTTTAATTTTTGTGGCTTACAAAAAAATGGCCGATCGGTTGTTTGATAAATTAGATGAACGCTTTCATGATGAGTTATGTGTCATACACTCTAACAAAACACAGAATTACAGACTGCGAAGCATTGAACAGTTTAGAGCTGGCGAAAACCGCATATTAGTGGCTACCGACGTGATGGCACGCGGACTGGATATTGATAATGTAAGCCATGTTATTAATTTTGATACGCCTGATTTTCCTGAAAATTATATGCATCGTATTGGTAGAACAGGTCGTGCGGAACGTAAAGGCGAATCTATTGTGTTTTCCACAGAAAAAGAACAAGATGCTATTGATCGTATTGAAGATTTAATGCAGATGAACATTCCGTTATTAGAACTTCCTGAAACTGTTGAAATTTCTAAAGAACTTCTTGAAGAAGAACGCCCTCAAATAAAAGAGCGTAACAACCCTATAAAACGCAAGGACGAAGATGCACCAGGGCCAGCATTTCATGAAAAATCTGAAAAGAACGCTAAAGAAAATTTAGGCGGCTCTTATAAATTTAAAATTGCTGCCAAATATAAAAAGCCAAAAACTAGAGGCGATAAAAATTATAATAAGCGGAATAAAAGGAAATAGATTTTAGTATTCAGTCGCAATTTGCCGTTAGTTACGTTTTCAGTAATCGTATTTTAGTTAATTTGGTTTTTGTCCTTTTTAGTGGATTCCTGTCATAGTTTATCTTGAGTGTTAGTCGAAAGGCAAGAATGACAAACCACCCAAAACTCGAGATTTCTGGGAAAACCATATTTATTATTTAAGTATTTAACACTTAAAAACACATATATTTCTTACTTTTACTTAGTCACTATTAACAAGTTTCATTATAAATATTACGAATGTCTGATTACGATTTTTCTACTTTAAGCCCATTAGATTTTGAAAAATTAGCCTGTGATTTAATGAATGTTTATTTTAATTATGAGATAGGTCAATTTCAAACATTCAAAGCTGGTAGAGATAAAGGCATAGACTTGTTATTTTCAACACCAAAGAATGATTATGAAATAATAGCTCAAGTAAAACATTATGTTAAATCCCCATATTCTAAATTTATATACGATTTAAAAAATATTGAAAAGGATAAAGTATTTCAGCTCAAACCAAATACGTATTTAATAATCACATCACTAGAATTAAGTCATCAAAATAAATCAGAAATAAAAAAAATTTTTGAACCATACATCACTTCTTTGGATTATATTTTTGGTAGAGAGGATTTAAATAAATTAATAAGAAATAATAAGACCGTTGAAGAGAAACATTACAAACTCTGGTTTTCAAGTTCTATTATTCTAAATAAACTATTAAGTTATAAATTTAAGGGAAGGAGAAACGAATTTACAAATAATGTTTTAAAAAAGAAGTTTAGGTTATTCGTTATAACTAATGATTTTTTTAAAGCTAAACTAAGTTTACAAAAAAATAGATTTATAATTTTAACAGGCGAACCTGGAGTTGGTAAGAGTACATTGTCAGACATGATAATCTATGACTTTATTAAACAAGATTATCAATTAAATATTATTTATGATGATATCAAGGAAATTGAAATCAATTTATTAGATGACGATTCGAAACAGCTATTTTATTTTGATGACTTTCTAGGGCATACTCAAGAGGAAATTAATAAATCAAAGTCTGCAGAAAATGCATTGATAAGAATTACTAGTAGAATTGAAAATCTAGAAAATAAATTTTTAATTCTAAATACAAGAAAATTCATACTAACTTCTTTCTTAGAAGATTCTGAAAGATTCAGAAAATTCAACCCTTTAAGATCTGAAACTAAAATTGAATTAGTTTCTTATTCATATTCTACTAAAAGGAGAATGCTTGAAAATCATATTCTTGAGTCTAATTTGAATGAAAACCAAATAAAAACAATAAAATCCTTAGCTCATCAAATATGCTCACATCAAAATTTTACACCTAGACTAATTGAATTTTTCACAGATTCTGAAGTATTAAAACTAAATTTAGATGATTACGAAAGCTTTATTTTAAATAATCTAAAGAATCCAAAAGAAATATGGAATCATGCATATTCATACCAAATAACTGATTATGATAGATTCTTCTTGAATACCCTTTTTAGTTTAAAAGGAGAAGACACAATACAAAGACTAGAAAAAGCTTATAATAATCGACTTGATTTTGAAGTGAAAAACAACAATTACAAAAAGCCTTTAAACTCTTTCGAGCAAAGCTTGAGAAGATTGAATGACGGCTTTATAATAATAAGTGATGAAGATAAATATCAACCAAAATATGTTAGCTTTATTAATCATTCTTTAGAGGACTTTTTAAAATACTTCATTGGAAATAATGCACAAGAAGTAGATAGAATATTAATGGGTTCTACATTTATTAAACAATGGTATTTTTTCTTCAAACCATACTTAAATGATAAATCTTCCTTTAATAAAAACATTCTCGATTATTTTAAGAACAACTATACAAAATTTATTTATCAAAGTAATCCTGATCAAAGCCTATATGAAATTTCAATTTTTATTTATTATTTTCTCGAAACTAAAGAGTCTAATTTTATATTTGAACTTTTAAATGAAATTAATATCTGGAACTTTTTAGATGGAGATTTAGAAATTCATTTTTTTTCAAAAAAATTCTTATCAAACGTTAAGAGCTATAAAGAACTAAACCATTTAATCTCTAATTTCGCATCAAACTTTTTTATCAAATCTTTATTGAATGAGAAAAATTTAGAAGACTTACTAGAACTTAGTTTAATTTTTATAAAACATTATGATATAAAACTATCTCAATTGTTATCGCAAAAAGATGATAACTCAATTGGACTCCAAAAACATATTATGGAAGTATTTGTAAATGAGGTAGAAGAAAATTATAAGTTTTTAAAATATGAAAACACCGAAATAGATACTCATATTGATTTAATAGAAAGAATTAACAAATCTCATAATTTTATAGTTGAGAATCTTTTAGAAGAATTTGAATTTAATTATTTCTTTCTATTAAATCAAGAATGGAACCACATAGCACAAAATAATTTAGTTGAAAACTTAACAGCAAATAAGGGTAATAATGAAAATGGTGATGATTATCAATTTCATAACTTATTTGATGATTATCATTTTAATAACTTATTTGACGATTATAAATATAATGAATATGATGATAACGAAGATGTCACTTTAGACGATTTAATTACAAGAAATAATTCTAAATTAGCTAATAGGTATGTAACAAATGATGATATTACTAATAACGATGATGATTTTTTTGATGATGAAGATGAACTTCCTTTTTAGCTGAATACACAATATTAAAACGATAATAATCACAGTTTAATATGCATTTCTGAAACGTTTAGACTATGAATTCGTTTCAATAATTTATATCCACAGACAAGCCTACAAAATAAAGTGTTGTAAAATTATAATAATAGGGCGTGTTTTTTAAAAATATTTATGGTTTCTAGAAAAATCTATCCTATTTCAACTAGATTAAAGTTTTACTTTAAGCATTAAATTTTTTGATGAAAGCTAAACTGTAACTGGTTTTTGCTCCAAGTATTTGTGCTTTGCTTCATCACACCAAACTGAATTTTAAGGCCTTTTTTTATCATATAGCCCATAGCTAGGTAAAGTCTATTTCTATCAAAAACCTCAACAGAATTACCATTACCAATTTTTCGTTCGCCATTTATAAAAAGCTCATTATAAAGTGCTAAATACACTGTTTTATCTTCAAAAACAGGTTTGTTCAATGGTATATTTAAAAATAGGTTATACCTATAGCGTGTTCTAAAATCTTGATTTTCAACAAAGCGTTGCTCATAACGAAATCGGTGGTTCGTATAAAAGCGTTTACCAAATTGAACTGGAAACAACGCTTCTTGATAAATTCTACTCTCGGAAGACGTTGCATTGTCTAAGCCATAAGCTCCTGTAGTTATGTTTCCATAACCAAGCGTTAATTTAATATCGGCTTGCTTAGGTGTATATGTAATTCCAGCACGCAACAATAGTTGCTCTAAATCTCCTGCTACATTCCAGTTACGGTATTGAATATCGCCTTGTAAACCCCATTGGCTTTCTTTAAATGTGGTATCAAAAAAATACATGTACCAAGCACCCAATTTATTTTCATCTGGTTGTGCATTTCCGTATTTTGAAACAAACAAGGAAATACTTATTACTAATAAAAATAGGTTCTTTTTCATAATTTAATACTATAAGGGTCTATTGTATATTTTTATAAAATTTGTCAATTCGAGTGAATTTTACTCATTTTTATGAGTGAAATTAGTATCGAGAATAAAATTTTTCCGCCGGTATCTTTGTCTTAAAATCCGAAAAAAAAGCTTCGCTTTCATATGTAGAATAAGAATGTTAGGCGCACGATTTTAAGAGTTAAATTTCTTTAATTATCGTAATACCATAAAAAGTGCTCCCATGATGAATGTGATTGACTAGTCGTTATGGAGACAATATCCAATTTGGTGGTGTTTGCGTTTACGAAATCGATTAGTTTTTGTTTTTTTTTAAACTCAATTACTTTTAATTTTCTTTCCAATTTCTAAGTTGTTTTTAAATGGTTTGTAATATTATAAATATAACGAATTACTCAAAAGCATCCTCAATAACTTCCTTAAAGTTTTAAAGCTGTCAAATTGTTTTATTCGGTACTGCTTTTTGCCATCCGTCAGCCAGTTGTTTTGATAATCTTTCTACAACGTCCTTAAGCTTTTGGTCTTCGGCAATATTAACAGTCTCATTTGGGTCGTTTTCAGAATCAAACAACTCCTTATTTTTAAGTTCTCCTCTAGTTCCCGTTTCATGATCCCAAGTATACCATTCAATGTAATGGTATTTTTTTGTATTTATGGAATATCCCATATAGCGCTTGCCATCTGTAGATACTTTTGGTCTGCGATGAAACTGACTAAATGCAGCATTTTTCCATGAGCGTTTAGGATCTTTAATTAATGGTACAAAGCTAGTGCCTTGCATATAATCAGGAATCTTAATACCTGCTAGTTCGCAAAGTGATGGAAACATATCTATTAACTCAGTAATTTCAAATGTTTGTGCACCTCTATTTTCTTGATTTGGATATCGAATAATCATTGGAACTTTCAAATCGATATTATAGTTTGTCATTTTACCCCAACTATTATGATCGCCTAATTTCCAACCATGATCGCCCCATAAAATAATAATGGTATTCTCGTAAACACCTATCTCCTTCATGTGAGCAATAAGATTGCCCAACAACGCATCTACATAACTTACACTTGCATAATACCCGTGTTTTAAAATCCGTGTGGTGTCCTGACTCATTCTATAAGGAGATTCAGGATGACCAATTTTATTAAACCCATCATAATGTCGCAATTCGTACATAGAATTCATGGTAAAACCAGGAGCATTTTTTGGCACGTTTGGGTTTGGAGCTAACGGTATTTTTTCAGCATCGTAAAAATCCCAGTACTTTTTGGGTACAGCAAACGGCAGGTGTGGCCTAAAATACCCTAATCCCATAAAAAAAGGAGCATCCTTTTTGGCTATGCGTGTGAGCGTTTTTTTAGCGAGTTCGGTTTGAGCACCATCATAATACATCGTGTCATGAACCTCAGCCATTTCCCAAGCTGGCCCTGTATTCCAGCCATCTGCATATCTTACAGGTCTTAGTTTTAATAGAGAATCTCGTTTTATTGCTTGAGACTTTTGAATTTCCTCACTGATATAGAATGTTTCGCCATCTCGTTTTAACCAATCCGACCGTAAATACCTTGATGGTCGTAAATCTGGTTCATCCCATGAAATAGAATCAGGCATATAATTATGGAAAATTTTACCGAGGTTTACCGTATGATAACCAAACTTTGAAAAATATTGCGGCATTGTTACCGCATCTGGATTGATTTCACGAAACTTGTCTCCAAGATGCCATACACGTGTAGAATCTGGTCTTAAGCCCGTCATTAAACTAGCTCTAGAAGGCGCACAAACGGCAACCTGAGTAAACGTTTGCCTAAAGGTCATCCCTTCTGCCGCCAGTTGGTCAATATTTGGAGTTATGGCTACAGTATCTCCATAAGCACCTAAAGTAGGTCGAAGATCATCAATAGATATAAAGAGTATATTAGGTTTTACAACATCTTTTTTAGGACTGCTACACCCAAATATTACCAGAACTAAAAGTACAAATAGCCAATAAGAAGCATTATGTTTTTTCATTACAGAATTAGGGTTTTTCTAAATATGAATATTTAAGATACACTGTTTAAACAATGCATTTAGAAAACATTTTATATCCAACACTAAACTAAATTAGAACTTTCTTGTCACTAAGACAATATATTTCTGCTAAGTTTTTAATAGTAACAAATAAAAAATCCCTTTTCAAACTAATGAAAAGGGATTTTCCAGATTGATTGTGAAAGAACAGGCAGCTAATACTAACTTTTTTGCAATGCTTTTAGAATAATAATACAGATTCTTGGAAGAATAAAAGTGATGCATCCAAACACTGTGGTTAGGAAAGCCACTTTAAGGCCTGCGGCCATCATGCCTTGGCTGATATCGCCAATAGCTTCAAGCGCATCAAAAGCCGCTATCATTCCGATTGTAGAGCCTAAAAACCCAAATACCAAACCTAAAATGCTAACATCTGACGCTAAACCGGTCATTTTTTTAGATTTAAGCACATCTTTATTAAGATTAAGAAAGCCTATAACTACAAAAGATAAAGCTAACAAAAGACATATTAAAATTAGGGACATAAAAAATGGTCCGCCCTCATTAAACCTATCTACAAAAGGATTTAAAACTACAACTGATAAAAAATTCATAACTAATGGTTTTAATTAAACATGGTGCAAACATATTCGGTTTATGTTTACCATAAATTAAAATGCGACAGATGACTAATTTAGTAATTAAAACGACAGTATGTTAAAACCACTGCTAATCTAGTTATTCGTCTACAAAACCTCCAATAGCTTAAAATTTATAGTATTATTGTAGATTAGTATTTAGGTTATGCTTACTAAGCAATTCATTTTAAAAAAAATAGTACAAGCACTATTCCATATTATTTTTTGGTGTGGTGTCTTATTATTTTACACCTATTTTTTTGCAGTAGACAGTGAAGATTTTAGTTATGTTTTGTCTTTCTCATTATTTTTAATGCCTATTACCATAGCTACGACTTACGTTTTTATTTATAAATTAATTCCTGAGTATCTTATTACAAAGCGTTACTTTTTGTTTGGGTTATATAGTTTATATACTATAATTATTTCGGCTTATCTTATTGTTATTTCTGTATTGTACGGGTTAGTTTACCTCTCCAATTTTGAATATGAAAACATGGCACCTATTAGCAAAAGTTTATTGCTTGTTGCTATTAGCGTGTATTTAGTAGTTATTGTTGTTAGCGCATTTAAACTCTTAAAACTGAATGTAAAACATACCGAAGACGCTAAAAAACTAGAGACTAAAATTCTTGAAACGCAGCTAAAACTAAAAGAACAGGAACTCCGTTACCTAAAAATGCAAATTCACCCACACTTTTTATTTAATACATTAAATACCATGTATGGGTTTGCTTTAAAAAAGGCAGATGAAACTCCAGAAATGATATTAAAACTGTCAAACTTACTAGATTATTTGTTATACCAAGTAGATAAACCTTTTGTTTTGCTTAGCGATGAAGTAAACCATATTAACGATTACATCGAATTAGAGAAAATACGTTTTAACAACTCACTTCATATTAATTTTAAAACGGAAAACATTTTAGAAAACACCAAAATTGCACCCATGCTCCTATTGCCTTTTATAGAAAATAGCTTTAAACATGGCAGCTTAAAAAATGGTGTTTTAAATGTTGGCATAAAACTATACTGTGAAAATAAAAGTATCTTTTTTGAAATTGAAAACTCAAGTAATACAAATACTACTTCAGAAAGCGGTATTGGTTTAGAAAACATAAAAAAACGATTAGAACTACTTTATAAAGATCAGTACACACTTAATATTACTAACAACAATGAATTATTTAAAGTAAATTTAAAGCTGAATAGCGTTTAATATGCCACAAAGCAAAGACATACAATGTATTATAGTTGATGACGAAACTATTGCCCGAGAAGTGATAGCAACGCATGTATCAAAAATACCTAATATTAAAATTGTTGCAAGTTGCAATAACGCCATTGAAGCTTTTAGCGTGTTGAGAACATATAAAATAGACTTGGTTTTTCTTGACATTAACATGCCTGAAATATCTGGAATATCCTTTGCTAAATCTATAAACAAAGATTTGAAAATAATTTTTACAACAGCCTATCGCGACTTTGCTGTTGAGGGTTTTGAATTGCAAGCAGTAGATTATTTACTAAAGCCCATTTCGTTTGAAAGATTGCTAAAAGCTGTGAATACCTATTTTGATATTTATACAGATACAAAACATGATGAAAACAAACTAGTTGATATTAACGATTTCATGTTTGTTAGAGCAGACCGCCGCATGATTAAAATTGATTTTGAAGCTATCATCTATATTGAAAGTTATAGTGATTATATTAAAATCCACTTACCTGACCAAACCATAGTTACCCGTGAAACGATTAGCTCTATAGAAGCAAAACTTCCTAGTGAAAAATTTTTAAGAATTCATCGTTCTTACATTATCGCTTTAAAACACATTAGTTCTTTTACAAATGAAGAAATCACTATTAACAACACTGCTTTAACCATAAGCAGAAGTTATAAAAAGGATGTCTTACAAATTCTGGAAAAGTTCTAATAAACAACTATTTATTAAGAGGATAGCCTTTAATATAATAGCCTAATTTCTTACCGTTTTCTTTAAAAGCATCATTTATTTCCCAATTGTAGTTTGGGGTTTCTAAGCCACTTAGTAATAAATCAATATCATCAAAAGTATAAGTACGCATTAAAGATGCTTGACCATCCCACGCATATGCTAGCGGAATTATTGGAATTAGATAAGTAAAAAGTAATTGAGCAACCGTGAGGTTTTTTGAAAAAGGTGTCATTACTAATGACATAACAATAAGAATACTCAAAGACACTGGAAGTAACAGCACCCACGCTATAAATGGCACATTATTTTTTGCTATTTCATATATTAAAATAGATTGACTATTTTTTGAGGCTGATTGTAAAATGTTTTTTGCTATTTCAGGACTCATGTGATGAAAACTAGCAATCATAGTTTTTAAACCTTTTGGAGCTTCTAATAAGTTTGTTGCGTTTATTGATTCATTATGATAATTAACAAATTCATTATCATCCGTATTCATTTTTTTGACTAATTCTGGGTTTGGATGTAAATCGGTTAAAAGCAGATTCAACTTAGCTTCTTTTTCATTTATATAATTTATAACTTCTGGCATTGGCCCTCCAGAACCAGAACCTAAATCTATAATGGTATAAAAAGGAACTTTCTTTCGTAAATCAATTATAAGATTCGATATAACTTCGGTGGTTCCCATCATTCTATGAAACACCAAAATAAGATTAGTCATTCCTACTCTAATACCTGTAGGAAACCAACCGAAATCCTCAAACTCAAATAATTCTTTACGTTTCATATAATCAACTGATTATGTTTTGTAAAAATATAAAAAAATCCCTCTCCAAATTAATGAAAAGGGATTATAAGATGTAGAGCGTGTTTTCAGATTATAGAAGGTAACCAACCAAATTCCAACCCTAACTTAAAGTTAATCCTGTATACTTACTTGACTCTCTACAATATCTTTAATGGGTACAACTAATTTCCCGTCTTTTGTTTTTAATGTTACTGATATACTATTTATAGATTCAACCTCGCCACGAATACCATTAAATTCAATAACATTACCTATCTCATATAACTTTCTTGCATAAAAGGTATTTAATACTTTTTCTATAGCACTTCTAGCTCCCAAACCAAATGCTAGAGCAAATGCCAATAAAAAGGATGCTAAAATCATTGTTAAATTACTTGTTACTATCTCAGTATCTATTCCTGCTTGATTTAAAGCCGTAATGGACACAAAAATCAAAATAATAAAAAAGACAACTTGACTTATAATTTTTGCTCCAGATAAATCCATAGATTCGAAGAAGGATTTCAATCCTTTTTTTACAAGATTTGCTAAAATTAAACCAACAGTAAATATTACTAATGCACTAAATAATTGTGGTAAATAAGCTAACAAGTTGCTAATTTGTTCAGAAATCATTGTTAAGTTCATAATATCTGATGCCATTATTAAAAGCATGATATACATGACCCACTTTACAAAACTTGAGACCACTTTTATAGTATCAAAGTTTAGCTTTTTGCCCTCTACAATCTCAATTTCATTTATTGCATCATCCAACTTATTGGCTTTAGCCAGTTTTAATGCCTTTTTAATGATTTTAACTATGAGCTTTGTTAAAAGCCAACCAAAAACTAATACAATTATGGTTCCTATTATACTGGGAAATATTTTTGAAATTTCCAGCCACATAGTTGTTAAAGATTCCATGGTTATATCTTTCCATTGTGTTGCTTTATCCATGTTAATTTATTTAGTTAGGTTATTTTTTAGTTTTTCTTTGTTGTACTACAGATTCTATAACATCGCCTATATTATATGAAAACAAAGCAGCTAAATCCATAAGTAGCTTTGCTATGGCAATATCATTCATAACCTTCGACTTAAGTTCTGGCGGAACTTCCTTTAGCGGTTGGTTTATATGTTTAAACGGATTGTCCATTATTTTAGGTTCTCGTTATACATCGTTACTAATTTATCCTTTGCGCGCTTTATTCTCATTTTAACGGCACTTTCGCCAACATCTAAAACACTTTCAATCTCTTTAATAGATAAGAAATCTTGGTATTTAAGCAATAAAATCATTTTTTCTTCAGGCGAAATCATTTCTAAAGCTTTTTGTAGCTTATCAACTCGCATATCTAGAAAACTATTATCGTCTTCTTCATCTTCAGAAAGATTTTCAATATCTTCATAATCCACAGACTGCTTTTCAAACTTTTTAGCCTTATCTCTAGTTACATAGTTTACACAATGGTTGTATGTAAAGGCATATAACCATGTTGAAAATTTAGATTTCCCTTTAAAACTAGCCAACTTCACAAAAAGCTTTAAAAACACATCTTGTGTCATATCTTTAGCTTCATCTGCATCCTTAGCAAAACCATAGCACTTATTGTAAACTAGTGCAGCGTACCTATCATACAAAATCTCAAAAAGCAATGTGTTGTTTGTTTTCACAATAGCTTCTACCAGATCTTCGTCTGTTTGCTTATTAATTTTTTCTAAGGCTTTCAAATGTAGCTTACGCCATTTAGTTGTTATGGTTTTAAGACACTTCCTTTTCTATAAAAGTCACATGGAATTACAAAAAATGAAATGACGTTATAAATGTAAGGTTTTATTACTAAAAATTGGTAGTTACCTGAGTTCGATTAATATCTTTAGGAGGTATTAGTTATAATTTACTGTTTATCATTAAGTAAAAATAATTACAAATCCTGCAAGGTCTTTTTTTTTTGACCTTGTAGGTATAAAGCACTGATATCAAAATACCTACAAGGTATTTAAAACCTTGCAGGATAATAGTACTCATTTTAAAATCAGGTATTTAATAATCGTGCTCAGGTTAGTATGTTAATTTTGAATTATATTAAAATTAAGCCCACAATAATAATTGTATTATTCTTAAATTTGAAAAAAAAATTATGAAGACCTTTACTATAGCCCTAATTACTTTATTAGTTATAATGCCTATCAATACATATTCACTTGATGACTATTGGAGTGCTACGGGCCACAGAGTTGTTGGAGAAATAGCTGATAACTACATTAATGGAAAAACGAAAAGAGCGCTAAAAAAGCTTTTAAAAAGTCAATCGTTAGCATTTGCATCTACTTTTGGTGATGAGATAAAGTCTGACCGTCGATATAACAAATTCTATACTTGGCATTATATAAACATGCCTTTAGATATGAATTATGAAGATTCAAATAAAAATCCGGAAGGCGATTTAGTTACTGGAATAAATTATTGTATTCAAGTGATAAAAGATGAAAAGGCTTCTGATGAAGACAAAGCCTTTTATTTAAAGTTACTCATTCATTTTATTGGCGATTTACACCAACCTATGCATGTTGGTTTAGAAGAAGATAAAGGCGGAAACGACTTTAAAGTACAATGGTTTTATGAAGACTCTAACTTACACCGTGTTTGGGATAGCCAAATGATTGAAAGCTATGGTATGAGCTTTTCTGAATTGGCCGATAACGCAGATGTATTAACAAAACAAGAGGTAAAAGACATTCAAAAAGGGACTCTTATTGATTGGGTAAATGAAACACATCAACTTACCAGAAAAGTTTATGAAAACGTAAAACCTGATGATAATTTAAGATACCGATACTCCTATGATAATTTCGGAATCGTTAGAAGTCAGCTACAAATTGCTGGAATACGATTAGCTAAGGTTTTAAATGAGTTGTTTTAAAGTTTAATTTACCATAGAAGTTTTTCTAATGAACTTTTAAGTTTATTCTATTAATAGAAAATATTTCTGATTTAGAATCGACCAAATCGATCACTAATAGCCCTCTATTTCATAGAAAGCCAATTCTTCACAAACTACTGATTAATAATAACATGTGGTTTAATTACATTTTTTTTGTAACTTTTATCCTTTATAAAAGATCATGATTAATGGATTATGATTTTTTAAAATATTTTAGAAAAACAACGAAATCAATGAAAACAATTATAATAGTCCTAATTTGTTGTTTAGGATTTTTAAATAATGTATTAGCACAAGTTATAACTCAGGATAAAAATCAATCACCTCAAGAATTATATGATTTTCATATAAGTAAAAAGAAAGCAAATAATTTAGCTGCTTGGATAACTTTTGGTGGTGGAGTAGCTATGATTGTCGGTGGATTTGGAATTAATTTAAGTGGAGGCATTATTGATAATGACTCGACAAATAACGACAAAGGTCTTTGGTTATCTTATTTAGGAGGCGCTACAACTTTAGCAAGTATACCTTTATTTATTTCCGCAGGTAAACATAAAAAAAAGGCGAAATTTCAATTGCAGAATGGTGCTGTAGGATTCAACAATACTAATTATACAGGGATTTCCATAGCATTTTCATTTTAGGAATTATTAAAAAATCAAAATCCCTATTCAAATTAATGAAAAGGGAATGTTTTATTAAGGTTGCTTCCAATGGAGGATATAGTTATATATGCAATGCCCTATCCTCAGTTGCAGCCAGAGCCGCTTCTTTAATAGCTTCAGCAAACGTTGGATGCGCATGAGACATTCTAGAAATATCTTCAGCAGATGCTCTATATTCCATGGCAACAACAGCTTCAGCAATTAAATCGGCACAACGTGCTCCAATCATGTGTACACCTAAAACTTCGTCTGTTTTTTCATCAGCGAGAATTTTCACAAATCCGTCTAAATCCATACTCGCTCTACTTCGTCCTAAAGCACGCATAGGGAATTGTCCTGATTTATATGCTACGCCTGCTTCTTTTAACTCTTCTTCCGTTTTACCAACAGCTGCAACTTCTGGCCATGTATAAACCACACCAGGAATCAAATTATAATCAATATGTGGTTTTTGTCCAGCAATAGTTTCTGCAACAAAAACACCTTCTTCTTCAGCTTTATGAGCTAACATAGCACCTTTTACAACATCTCCAATAGCATAAATGTTTGATACCGATGTTTGTAAATGTCCGTTTACTTCCACTCTACCTCTATCATCTAACTTCACACCAGCAGCTTCAGCATTTAAACCTTTTGTATAAGGACTTCTACCAACAGAAACCAAACAATAATCACCTTTAAACTCTACTTCTTCGCCTTTTTTATTATCTGCTTTTACAATAACTTCATCTCCAACACGCTCAACAGATTTTACTTTGTGAGACATTTGCATAGAAAATTTTGCCTTTTTGAATACTTTAGTCAATTCTTTAGACAAACCAGCATCCATGGTTGGAATGATGCGATCCATATACTCCACAACAGTTACCTCAGCACCTAAACGACGGTAAACCTGACCTAACTCTAAGCCAATAACACCACCACCAATAACGATCATGTGTTTTGGAATTTCTTTAAGTTTTAAAGCTTCTGTAGACGTTATAATACGCTCTTTATCAAGCGTTATAAAAGGTAAATTTGACGGTTTACTTCCTGTTGCTATAATCGTGTTTTTAGCTTCAATCTCGGTAGTTTCTTCACCTGAAATTACAATATGTGTAGCATCTTTAAAACTTCCTAAACCTTGATAAACATCAATATTGTTTTTTTTCATTAAAAAATCAATACCGCCTGTTGTTTGATCTACAACAGCTTGCTTCCTAGCAATCATTTTCTCAAGATTCACTTTAATGTCTCCTGGAATTTCAATACCGTGTTCCTCAAAATGCTTTACGGCATCGTCATAATGATGCGAAGAATCTAAAAGGGCTTTACTTGGAATACAACCTACATTAAGGCAAGTACCACCAAGTGTTGCATATTTTTCTATTAGTGCAGTTTTCATGCCTAGTTGTGCGCAACGAATAGCTGCTACATAACCTCCAGGACCAGAACCGATAACGGCTACATCGTATGAATTCATGTGATTTTTTTTGTGATTTTTGTTTATAAACTGAAATTCAAAAATACGAATTTAGATTCACGCATTTAATACGGAATTAGAGTTTTTTAAAAGAATTTAGTCTCGATCATAAATATCTGATAATATCCATTCTAATTCTGTATCTATTCCAGCATTTCTATCGGTTACAGTAGGCAGAATTTGTACATCTGGTTTAATACCATACCCATCTGGTTCTTGTTTTTGTGATGCCTCAACTTGCATTAAACCCATACGAACTTTTAATTTAGTGGTTGGCAACTTATATACTTTATAAACACCAGCAACTGTTCCGTTGTAAGCGCCTCCTGTTTCTTCGCCAACAAATTTAGCCCGTTTTGTGGCCTTTAAATGTGTTGATAATAATGATGATGCCGAAAATGAATTTCCGTTTATTAAAACATACATGTTGCCTTTATAATTTAAATTATCTGGTTCTCTAATTTTAGATTCTTTAAATTTATAATATAGCTTCCCGTCTTTCTTCTTGGTTTTTAATAAATTCTCAGTAATAATAATTGGAGAAAGTAGTCCTGCAAATACTTTTAAACCAACAGGCATTGAATTACTCATTAAAAATTTCATAAAAGGAATTCTACTATTTACCTCACTTTTTGTGATAAATTGATAATCTTCATCTGTTAAATAGGAGTATAATTTTTCAATTTCTGCTATTCGTCCGCCGCCGTTATCTCTTAAATCTAGAACAAAATAGTCCGTTTTTGCAGAATCTAATTTTGTAAAACTTTCTTTGTAAAACTTCTTATAATTACCATTAGAAAACCCTCTAATCTTCATGTAAGCCACTGAACTATCTTTTCCAATAAAATCAAAATTTCTTGTGTATTGCTTTCTTTTACTAATATATCCGTACTTTTTGTTGTCTTTTTTGGTCTTTTTTCTGGCTATTTTATTTTCTTTCTTTTCTGCTTTAGTTAGTTTTTTAGGCTTCTCTTTTTTTACCGATATTGAATCTATAGCCAAAGTATCTTTTGGTTCTTTTTTAGGAATTCTTTTAAATAACTTTGTAAATACAGAATCTTTTGCTTTGAAAGTTACCTGTAAACTATCAATAAAACCTTTATCTCTAACATAAAAAGCAGTAAACGCTTTACCAACAAATCTGTCGTGCAATGTGGTATTATAACCATCTGAAGCAAAACGTGTTTTGTATGTTTCAACTAATTTAGAAGCAGGTTCATTATCAATACTTACAACCTCGTTTCCTATAAGTGTAGAATCTTTTCCGAAACTATTTTTCACCCAAAGCTTATCTTCTAAATACTCAAAATCTAAATCGTAAAATTCAAACTTCTTTTTTATTAAAGCCTTACGTTCTTTTTTTGTGAATTGTTTAGATACTGAACCAACATCTACATGCCCATGACGAACATGAGCAACAACTGGCACAAGCTTTCTGTAAAACGCCTTAGACGTCATGGGCTGATTTATCGATTTTTTTAAACTATCAAACTTAAAATCTAACTCGTTTTTAGGCGTGTATTGATAAAGTTTTGGATGATGTTTTTTTAGTTGTTTATATAACTTGTCTACATCACTCTGTAAATCTTCAATGTCATGTTTAGCAGTAATGTGTTCGTTATATTTTTTTACACTACCACAAGACGAAAAGATTACTAAAACAAGGGCTAGTAAAATAGTTTTATTCATAAAGTTCTAATTCTTCAGCAATTTTGAGGCTAAAAATAAGTGTATTAAATTTAATTTAAAACCTATTAATCTTTCTTTAACTTTTCATATAAATCTACACAACGTCTCACAATAAATTTATGTAGTTTTGTGCTTTATGCAAAAGAACATTAACATACAAAACAAAAAAGCGCGCTTTCAATATGAGATTTTAGATAAGTACACTGCTGGTATTGTACTTACAGGAACAGAAATAAAATCTATTAGAAGTAGCAAAGCATCTATTGCAGAGAGTTTTTGTGAGTTTAATGAAAATAGTGAGCTTTTCGTCATTAATATGACCATTCAAGAGTACGCTTTTGGTAATTACTACAACCATAGACCGAAAGCAGAACGAAAACTTTTACTCAATAAAAAAGAGCTTAAAAAGCTTAATAAAGAAGTTCAAAATACGGGGCTTACCATTATTCCTTTACGTTTATTTATCAATGAAAAAGGCTATGCTAAATTAGTTATAGCACTAGCAAAAGGTAAAAAACTATACGATAAACGCGAAACTATAAAAGACAGAGATAATAAGCGCGATCTAGATAGAATCAAGAAGATTTATAAATAATTCTCGAAGTCTCTAGAATAAATACCTTCAAGCATCGAGTAAATATTTTTAAATTTAAGAAAGCATTAACGCTTAAATTATTACAAAACCGCTACTTTGTAAACATTAATTACTCAAACTTTTAAATGATGAGAAAATATATTTGTGTTCTTTTTTTATGCGTTATATCCTTTGCCTCAATAGCACAAGAAAAAAAAGAAGCTAAAGACTATTTCGATAAAGTAAAAACATTAGATAGTACTGTTAAAACGCTATATGCTGTTATTTCTGGTGAAAAAGGCAAAGAAAGAGATTGGGATCTTTTTAAATTTTTGTTTCAACCCGATGCAAGACTAATCCCTTCAGGTAAAAACGAAAAAGGAGAATTTATGGTGCGTTATATGAAACCCGATGACTATGTTAAAGGTTCAGGAAAGTGGCTTGTTGAAAACGGTTTTATTGAAAAAGAAATTCACAGAAGAGTCAATGCTTTTGGAAATATAGCCCATGTATTCAGTACTTATGAAGCATATAAATATGATACAGGCGATAAACCTTTTATGCGTGGCATTAATAGCATTCAATTATTAAATGACGGAAAACGCTGGTGGATTGTCAATATTTATTGGACTCAAGAGACTGAGAAAACACCCATACCAAAAAAGTATTTACCTAAAGAACTAAAATAGTATATAGATGATAGCATTAATAAAAAACAACGTCTTGCTTTTTGCAATGACACTTACTTGTGTATCAAATTTTGCTCAAGAAAAAGCAAAACCAGTATTTAAAGATGGTGAAGCACAAATAGTTGAGGCTTTTATTACACCTGGCAAATGGATTAGACACGATTTATTTGTTGAAACTACTTTTGACACCGATGGCGACGGCAAATTAGACCGCATGCATGTTGATGTTACAAGACCCTACCAAACCGAAAGCGAAGGTTTAAAATTACCTATTATTTATAATTCCAGTCCTTATTTTGCAGGTGTAGCACCAGATGTAGATGGTGTTTTTTGGGATGTAAAACATGAATTAGGTGAAATGGCTGCAGAGCGTGTGCACCCTGAAGTAACCCGATTAGGTGAACGTCCAATTATATCTAATGCACTTATTGAAACTTGGGTGCCTCGTGGGTATATTGTGGTGCATTCTTCCTCACCCGGAACAGGATTATCACAAGGCTCTCCAACAGTTGGTGGCGACAACGAATCGTTAGCACCAAAAGCAGTGATTGATTGGTTAAACGGACGAGCAAAAGGCTACACAGAACCTTACGGAAACGAAGAAGTTAAGGCATATTGGTCTACTGGAAAAGTAGGCATGACGGGGACATCTTATAATGGTACCATTCCTCTAGCAGCAGCGACTACTGGTATTGAGGGTTTAGAAGTTATAATTCCTGTAGCTCCAAATACATCGTATTACCATTATTATCGCTCTAACGGTTTAGTGCGTTCTCCTGGTGGCTATTTGGGTGAAGATATTGATGTTCTATATGATTATATTCATAGTGGAGATGAGTCAAAACGCGCCCACAATAACACCAAAGTTAGAGATACCGAAATGAAAAATGGTATGGATAGATTTACTGGCGATTATAATGATTTTTGGGCTGGTCGTGATTATCTAAACGATATGAAACCTATGAAAGCTGCGATGTTAATGTCTCACGGATTTAACGATTGGAATGTGATGCCAGAACACAGTTATCGTATTTACAAAAAGGCAAAAGAAATGGGCTTGGAAACTGCTATATATTATCATCAATTTGGTCATGGTGGTCCACCGCCTTTAAACATGATGAACAAATGGTTTACCCACTATTTACATGGTATTGATAACGGTATTGAAAATGAAGAAAACAAGGCTTTTATTGTTCGTGAAGGAGATAAAATGGAAAATCCAACAGCTTATAAGGATTATCCAAACCCTGATGCCAAAGATGTTACTTTCTACTTAAGTTCTGGTGCACCTAAACTAGGTGGTTTATCAACTACTAAAACAGCAAAACAAAGTAAAGAAACGCTAGTTGATAATTATTCGTTTTCTGGTGAAGCCTTAGCTAAAGCTGAAATCACAGAACACCGTTTATTATATGTTACGCCTAAGCTTACAAAAGATTTACATATTTCTGGTACACCAAAGATTACTGTTAAACTGGCAAGCAATAAACCTGCTGCAAATTTATCCGTTTGGTTAGTATCCTTACCTTGGAATGATGGTAGACAAGTAAAAACTACAGACAACATCATCACTCGCGGTTGGGCAGACCCACAAAACTATAAATCGTTAAGTGAAAGTGAGCCTTTAAAACCTGGTAAGTTTTACAATGTTTCTTTTGAACTCATGCCAGACGATCAAATTATAAAAGCAGGACAACAAATAGGTTTAATGATTTTTTCTAGTGATAAAGAATTTACATTACACCCAAAACCAGGAACGGAATTGACTGTTGATTTAGATGGAACGCGTTTGACTTTGCCTGTTGTTGTTGGGGTAACTGACTTTTGATTTTATTTATTAAAACTATAATTAATAGACTGTGAAAATAAAAAGTAATGACAAACTTTAAGTTTTTAATAACCATTTTAATAATTTCTTCAACATTTAAACTTACATATGAAGAAATTATGCCGAATAAAATTAGTCCAAATCTCTATATTTATGATAAGGATGAAGCTTTTTTAGGAAAATGGAAGTTCCATCAAATTAAGTGTTTAAATGTGAAGAAATACGATAAAATATTTGATAGAATTAATATTACTGATTCAAAAATTGAATTCTATTTAAAAAACTTTAAGAATAGAAATTTAATAACATTAGAGGAATACGAATTAAAGACTTTAGACTTAGTTAAAGAGAAGGTTTTTCAAACAAATACAAATACAAACAAAGAATTATGGGTTTATAATATCGATTCAACTAGAACAAAATTAAAAATTTTAAAAATAAACGATAGTTCAAAAGAATTTAGTCTTTTTAACCAATTGAATTACGGGTACTTTGAAAAGGTTGAATAAAAAAGAATCGTAAAATTAAATCATGAGCAAATTTTTCACCGAAATAACACCAGAATTACAAGATTTCATCCAATCACAAAAAATCTTTTTTGTCGCTACCGCAGCAGCAGAGGGTCGTATAAACTTATCTCCAAAAGGGCATGATACGCTTAGAGTTTTAAGTTCTAATAAACTTGTTTGGCTAAACCTAACGGGAAGCGGAAACGAAACCGCTGCTCACCTTCTAAAAAACGACAGAATGACAATCATGTTCTGCGCTTTTGAAGGCAAACCGTTAATTTTAAGAATTTATGGTCATGCTAAAATATACCATGAACGCGATGCTGAGTTTCAAAAACATATCAACTTATTTGAAGAAAATACAGGTTCCAGACAAATTATAGTATTAAAAGTTGATTCTTTGCAAACATCATGTGGGTATTCTATACCTTTTATGGATTTTAAAGAAGAACGCGGGCAATTAAACTCATGGTCTAAAAAACAAGGAAAAGAAAAAATAAAAGCCTATTGGCAGGAAAAAAACACCAAAAGTATTGATGGTTTTGAAACTGAAATCTTAAAATAAAAAACACTTAATTTAATATTAGTCAAAATGGAAGTCATTGAAAGTATTCCTTTGTATGTTAACGTCCTCTTTATTCTAACTACTTTTTTAACCATTTACTTTTTCTACAAAGCAACGACACAAAATTCAAAAACAGTAGTATTGCTTATTTTTATTTGGATAACATTACAAGGTGTTTTAAGCTTTAATGGTTTTTATCTAATTACTGATACGATTCCTCCGCGTTTTATACTCATGGCAGTACCGCCAATGCTTTTTATTTTGTTTTTATTCATTTCAAAAAAAGGTAAAAAATTTGTTGATAGCCTAGATACTAAAACCTTAACTGTATTACATATTATAAGAATACCCGTAGAAATTATTTTATGGCTTTTATTTGTTCATAAAGCTATTCCAGAAATAATGACTTTTGAAGGTAGAAACTTTGACATACTCGCTGGATTATCTGCCCCCTTTATATACTATTTTGGCTATTTAAGAAAATCTTTGAGTAATTCAACTTTAATTATTTGGAATATTTTATGCATTGGGTTACTTGTGAATATTGTCGTTCATGCTATTTTATCAGCCCCATCAAATTTTCAACAATTTGCATTTAACCAACCAAATATTGCCATTTTGAACTTTCCTTTAGTATGGCTTCCAAGTTGTGTAGTGCCTTTAGTTTTTTTATCACATTTTGCTAGTATTAGAAGCCTATTAGCAAAAAAAGATACAAAAAATATTGATGGTTCTAAAACAGAAATTTCATAAAATTAAAACTTTAATGAACCCAATAGCGCAACTCATAGAATCCTTAAACCAACACGATTTATGGGACAAAACTATTGAGCTAAAAAGAAATGACTATTTAAAAGTTAAAGGAAGTACTGATACTAATTTGTATTTAATTTTAAGTGGAAGTTTGCGCATTTTTGTGCTGGATGAATTTGAAGAACACACGATAAGGTTTGGTTACAAAAACAATTTAATTGCGGCTCTTGATTCTTTTTTAAGCGAACAGCCTTCTGACTTATATATCCAGACTTTAAAACACTGTACTTTAAAAGTAATTAGTAAAACTAATTTTATGGGTTTTATAGCATCCTCTTTAGACCATACCAAAACATGGCAGCTGATTTTAGAAAATTTCGCACTTCAACAAATGGAACGTGAACGCGATATTTTAACCACATCGCCAGTTGAACGCTACAATCGGGTTTTAAAACGCAGTCCGCAATTATTTCAAGAAATTCCGAATAAATACATTGCATCTTATCTTAGAATGACCCCTGAAACACTTTCAAGAATTAAAAAATCTTAATTTCAATCAATTTTTATATCTTCTTAATTACCAACCTTTGTAAAAAATAAAAATCATGAAAATTACATCGGAAGGATTAATTTCAGAATTAATAGAATTAACAAGACAACACATTAACCAAGCGGAGCATTTAAATCTAAAACCAATTAACGAACTCAATTGGAAACCAGATGAAAACACATGGAGCGTTTTGGAATGTATCGAGCATTTAAATCTTTACGGCGATTTCTACTTACCAGAAATAGAACTCAAAATAAATAGAAGTAAAACCAAACCAGAAATCCATTTTAAACCAGGGTTGTTAGGTAATTATTTCGCAAAAAGTATGTTGCCAAAAGAGAAATTAAACAAAATGAAAACGTTTAAAAGTAAAAATCCTAATGGTAAAGAGTTAAACGAAAAAACTTTAGAACGGTTTTTAACGCAACAAGAAAAAATACTTAACCTTTTGAATGACGCTAGAAAAGTAAGCTTGAATACAATTAAAATCCCAACAACTCTTGGTAGTTTAGTAAAACTAAAATTAGGCGACACATTTAGGTTTGTTCTTTACCATAATTCCAGACATATGGTGCAAGTACAAAAAATTTTAGAATCAAAAATGAAATGATAAAGCTTAATTCTTATCCTCCAATAAAGGCACAAACCGAAACTCACCAAATTCCTCTTGCTCAAATTCCTTTTGTCCTTTTCTAATAAAAAGTGTCATTACTTGAACATCCTCACCAACAGGAATTACAAGCCTACCTCCTATTTTTAACTGACTTAACAATGGCTTAGGAACAAAAGGCGCACCCGCAGTTACAATAACACCATCAAAAGGTGCTTCATCGGGTAATCCTTTATAGCCATCACCAAAAATGAGTTTTTTAGCACGATAACCTAATTTTGGTAAAAACTTACTTGTTTTTTTAAAGAGCTCTTGTTGGCGCTCAATACTATATACTTTAGCGCCTAACTCACATAAAACTGCCGTTTGGTAACCGCTACCCGTGCCAATTTCTAAAACCTTATCGCCACGTTTTATATTCAATAATTCACTTTGAAAAGCCACTGTGTATGGCTGAGAAATTGTTTGGTCTGCTCCAATAGGAAACGCTTTATCTTGATAAGCATGATCTAAAAAACCTGAATCCATAAATAAATGGCGAGGAATCTTTCCAATAGCTTTTAGTACGCTGTCATCATTTATTCCTTTGTTTATTAATACATTAACAAGTTGCTGTCGCAATCCTTTGTGCTTAAAAGTATCCTTCAATTTTGGTGGTGTTAGTTGTGCTAAAATTAGTTAAACATTTTATAGCTTGAAACAATTTATTAAGATTTTATTTTTCATATAATTCGTTCTAAATATTCATATTATTTGAGTAAATTGATACTTTATTATTTTAATTTTGTTGAAAACGTAAATATTATGCTAAACGCTGGAGTACTTGGTGCTGGTCACCTCGGAAAAATTCATTTAAGACTACTTAATCAATCAGAAAAATACAATCTAGTTGGTTTTTATGATGCTGATGAAACTAACGGTAAAAAAGTTGAAGATGAATTTGGATATAAATTTTTCAATTCTATTGATGCGCTTATAGATGCCGTTGATGTGGTTGATATTGTAACACCTACCCTTTCGCATTACGATTGTGCTAAACTAGCTATAGCAAAAGGTAAACATATTTTTATTGAAAAACCCATTACTAATACCGTTGAAGAAGCAGAACATATTAGAGTGCTTTTGGCGGAACATAATTTACGTGGACAAGTAGGTCATGTAGAGCGTTTTAACCCTGCATATTTAGCAGTGAAAGACGATATTAAATCGCCTATGTTTATCGAAACACATCGATTAGCAGAATTTAACCCTCGTGGTACAGATGTGCCTGTTGTGTTAGATTTAATGATTCATGATATCGATATTATCTTAAGTGTTGTAAAATCTAAAGTAAAGCATGTTTCTGCTAGTGGTGTTGCTGTAATTAGTGATACCCCAGATATTGCTAACGCCCGTTTAGAATTTAAAAATGGTTGTGTGGCAAATTTAACTGCCAGTAGAATTTCGCTTAAAAAAATGCGTAAAGCACGTTTCTTTCAAAAAGATGCCTATATCTCGGTAGATTTTTTAACCAAAAAATGTGAAGTTGTAAAAATGAAGGATGCTCCAGAAACTCCAGGAGATTTTGATATGGTTTTACAAAATGCGGAAGGCGTAAAAAAACAAATCTATTTTGATAATCCAAAAGTAGCAGATAATAATTCTATTTTAGATGAATTAGAAGCTTTTGCTGATGCTATAAATAATAACACAACACCAGTTGTAACGTTGCATGATGGTACCGAAGCTCTTCGTGTTGCAACACAGATAATAAACTGTTTTTAATTCACGTCATTGCGAGGACGAAGGACGTGGCAATCTGCTTAATTATTATTTCAATTAAAAAGATTGCCACTTCACGCCCAAAAGCGTGATTCGCAATGACAAAACTAAATAAATTAATGAAAAAAATTGCAGTTATAGGTGCAGGAACTATGGGAAACGGTATTGCACATACCTTTGCTCAAAGCGGATTTAAAGTTAACCTAATCGATATTAGTGAAGCTTCATTAAAACGCGGCATGGAAACCATTTCTAAAAATTTAGACCGGATGGTTGCTAAAGAAAAAATTTCTGAGGCAGATAAAACTAAAACACTATCAAATATCTCAACATTTACTACTATTAAAGAAGGTGTTAAAAATATGGACTTAGTGGTTGAAGCCGCAACCGAAAACGTAGATTTAAAACTAAGCATCTTCAAACAACTGGATGACGTTTGTGACGCAAATACTATTCTGGCTACTAACACGTCCTCAATTTCTATTACACAAATTGCAGCAGTTACAAACAGACCCGACAAAGTAATTGGTATGCATTTTATGAATCCTGTTCCAATTATGAAATTAGTTGAAATTATTCGTGGATATAATACAAGCGATGAAGTCACAAAAACCATAATGGAGCTGTCTAAAACCTTAAGTAAAGAACCTGTTGAAGTAAATGATTATCCAGGTTTTGTAGCGAACCGTATTTTAATGCCCATGATTAACGAATCTATAGAAACACTTTATAATGGCGTTGCTGGTGTAAAAGAGATTAATACTGTTATGATGTTAGGAATGGCGCACCCAATGGGTCCGTTACAATTAGCTGATTTCATAGGTTTAGATGTATGTTTATCCATTTTAAACGTGATGTATGATGGATTTAAAAATCCTAAATATGCACCGTGTCCGTTATTAGTGAATATGGTAAGAGCAGGGAAATTAGGAATAAAGTCTGGTGAAGGTTTTTATGATTACTCTGAAAGCAGAAAAGCAGAAAAAATTGCTTCACAGTTTTTAAAGTAAATTAAAACGTCATTGCGAGGAAGAATGACGAAGTAATCTTTCAAATTGAAACTTCAAACTAACAGATTACCACGTCGTAAAACACTCCTCGTAATGACAAGTTGAAAATAAACAATGGCAAAAATAATTCCATTTAAAGCAGTAAGACCAACCAGAGCAATTGTAGGCTTAGTTGCTTCGCGTTCATATCAAAGTTATACCATAAACGAACGTGAATCGCGTATGAGTTATAATCCCTATTCATTTTTACATATTGTAAACCCAGGTTATAAATACGATCAGGTAATTAAAGGTGAAGAGCGTTACAAACTAGTTAAAAACAGATATTTAGAATTTAAGGAAGAAGGCGTATTCATTACAGATAAAAAACCGGCTTTATATGTGTATAAAATAGTAAATCGTCACAATCAAACTTTTAATGGTATTATAGCTGCAACCAGTGCAGAAGACTACGAAAAAGATATTATTAAAAAGCATGAAGACACCATTGAATCTAGAGAAAAAACTTTTAAAAATTATTTAAAAACAGTAGGTTTTAATGCGGAACCTGTCCTTCTCACCTACCCAGACAACACAATTATTGAAGATATTATTACAGAAACTCAAAAAAAACATGCTGAATATGAGTTTACTATGACCTATAAAGACACGCATTACTTATGGAAAATTGATGATGAAGCCATTATCAAATCAATACAAAACGAATTTGAAAAAATGAATACCATCTATATTGCTGATGGGCATCATAGATCGGCATCTTCACATTTATTATGTCAAGAGGAAAAAAAATTAAATCCAAATCACAACGGTTCAGAATCATATAATTTTTTCATGTCCTATTTAATTCCAGAATCAGATTTGGTAATTCACGAATTTAACCGCTTAGTGAAAGACCTTAATGGACTAACCAAGGAAGCGTTTTTAATAAAATTAGATTCTGTTTTCCGAATTAAAAACCAAGGCAACACACCATATAAACCAACCAAGACGCATCATTTTAGTATGTATTTAGATGGCGAATTTTATGCGCTATATTTGCGGAAATCTGCTTATGAATTTAAAACATCATTGGATGATTTAGACGCCTATATACTCTATAAAACCATATTGAAACCTATTTTAGGGATTAAGGATTTACGTAATAACAATCGTATTGAATATTCACACACACATGGAAAAGACGAAACAGTGAATATAAAAGCCAGTGTTGATAGTGGTGAATTTAAAGTTGGTTTTGGCATGTGTGCGGCAACTGTAAATCAAATGAAACAAATTGCAAACGATGGCTTAAAAATGCCACCAAAAAGCACCTATATTTTACCAAAGTTAAGAAGTGGAATTACAATTTATGAATATTGATAATGAGTATTAAAGAAAATCTGAATAAAATAAAATCCACATTACCCGAACATGTAACTCTGGTAGCCGTTTCAAAAACCAAACCTGTAAGCGATTTAATGGAAGCTTATAATGCTAATCAACGAATTTTTGGTGAAAACAAGATTCAAGAAATGGCAGAAAAACATGAAGTTATGCCTAAAGATGTTGAATGGCATATGATAGGGCATGTTCAGCGTAATAAGGTAAAATATATGGCGCCATTTGTGAGCTTAATTCATGGTGTTGATAATTTTAAATTACTAGCAGAAATAAATAAACAGGCTCAAAAAAATGACAGAATCATTGATTGCTTATTTCAAATAAAAATAGCTGAAGAAGATTCAAAGTTTGGCATGTCTCCAAAAGAAGCTTCAGAAATTATACAATACGAAGATTTTTTAGAACTAAAAAATATAAGAATTACTGGTGTTATGGGAATGGCTACTTTTACTGATGACCAAATTCAAATAGAAAAAGAATTCAAACTATTAAAGTCTACTTTTGAAGCATTAAAAAAATTAGATTCTGAAAACTGCAAACTAAAAACCATTAGCATGGGCATGAGTGGTGACTTTAAATTAGCAATTGAATTTGGAAGCACTATGATTCGAGTGGGAAGTAGTATATTTGGAAGCAGAAATTATAATTAATTCGTCATTACGAGGAGCTTAAGCGACGTGGTAATCTGTCTATTTTAAGTTTTAACTAATAAGATTGTCACGACTTTAAAAAAAGTCTCATAATGACTTAAATCAACAAAAAACAAATAAACGCATAAACAATTTTTGTACGCAATATTAGACATAGAAACCACTGGTGGTAAGTATAATGAAGAAGGCATAACAGAAATTGCTATTTATAAGTATGATGGTCATGAAGTAGTCGACCAGTTTATAAGTCTTATTAACCCAGAGCGTGATATTCAACCTTTTGTAGTAAACTTAACGGGCATAAATAGTGGTATGTTACGTAATGCGCCTAAATTTTATGAAGTGGCTAAACGCATCATAGAAATTACTGAGGATTGTATTTTAGTCGCACATAACGCACAGTTTGATTACCGAATTTTAGGAACAGAATTCAGAAGATTAGGTTACGATTTTAAACGAAAATCATTATGCACAGTTGAGTTATCTAAAGACTTAATCCCAGATCAACCTTCTTATAGTTTAGGCAAATTAGTACGCTCGCTAGGAATTCCAGTTACTGATAGACATCGTGCTTCAGGCGATGCATTAGCCACTGTGAAGTTGTTTAAAATGTTATTGGACAAAGATTCAACAAAAACCATTATACAAAAATCTGTTCGATTAAATCCCAAGCGCCAATTAGAACCCAGACATCTTGACATTCTGGACAGTTTACCATCAATAACTGGCGTTTATTACATTCATAAAGCTGATGGCGAAATTATTTATATAGGAAAGAGTAACAATATAAAAAAGCGGATAAATCAACATTTCACGAATACAAATCATAAATCGAAAAAAATACAAGTGCAAGTAACTGCCGTTACTTATGAAGCAACAGGTAGTGAATTGGTTGCACTTTTAAAAGAAAGTGAAGAAATAAAACGTGTAAAACCTATTCATAATAGAGCTTTACGTCGAAACATTTTTACACACGCTTTATATAGTTATAAAGATGAAAACAGCTATTTAAATCTTAAAATTGATATTGTAGATGGTCGTAAAAAACCTATTACTACTTTTAGTAATCGGCAAAGTGGAAAAAGCTTTATAACAAGAGCAGTAGAGGACTATAATTTATGTCAAAAATTGGCTGGATTGTACAAAACTAAAAGCAGCTGCTTTAAATATGACATAAAAGAATGCGAAGGTGCTTGTATTCAAAAAGAAGCTCCTGAAATTTACAACAAACGTGTTCAAACTTTAATTGATAAAAATAGTTATACCAATAAAAATATGGTAATTATTGATAAAGGTAGAGACATTGATGAACGTAGTGCAATTTTAATTGAAAATGGTGTATTTAAAGGTTTAGGTTTCTTCAACTTAAATTATCAAATTAATAATATTGAGGTTTTAGAATCTATTATTACACCCATGAATAACAATAGGCATACACAGCATATTATTCAAAGTTATCTCAGAAAAAATAAACGATTAAAAATTATTACATTCGATTAAATGAAACGGCAAATTTCTACTATAATATTTCTATTTATTTCATCTTTTGTGTTTTCTCAAACTGATTACAATACTAGTAAATACAGAGTGACTTTAAGTGATTTAGAAATGAAAACTTATGAAAAAGATTCAACTGCAAATGCTTTAGTACTATATGAATATGGAAATAGTTATGTTGATAAAAACGATTATGATTTAAGAACCGAAGAGAAACACAAAATAAAAATTCTTAACAAAGAAGGATTTGATCAAGCTACGGTTATTATTTATTTATACAACAACAATAGAAACTCAGAAAGTATAAAAGATATTATTGCCACAACGTATAATTTAGAAGATGGTAACGTTATTATCACCAAATTAGAGAAAGAAGATATTTTTGAAGAAAAATATAATGATAATTATACCTTAGTAAAATTCACGCTACCAAACATAAAAGAAGGATCTGTGATCACTTATGGCTATACTAAAAAATCACCTTTTATGTTTAAATACAAGGGATGGGATTTTCAAAGTGAAATACCAAAAATATATAGTGAATACAGAGCTAGCATACCCGCAAATTGGGATTATAATATAAAACTTGTTGGGGCACAAAAACTATCTGAAAACGAATCTGAATTGAAGGAAAATTGTTTAACTGGCGGTAATGGGGCTTATGCACATTGTGGTAACTACAAATATGTTATGGAAAATATTCCAGCTTTTATTGAGGAAGATTTCATGACTAGTAAACAAAACTATTTGTCCAGAATTGAGTACGAACTCAAAACTTTTTCAGGTTTTAATGGTGTTATAAGTGATTATACAAAAACATGGGAAACCGTAGATAAAGATTTAAAAACCGATGGAGACCTAGGTAGACAACTTAAAAAGTCTATTGATTTGAATGAATTACTAAGTGAAGACATTATTAATGAGCCAAATGTTTTAAAAAAAGCACATTCAATTTATAATTACGTACAAGAAAACTTTACATGGAATGGTGATTATAAATTATTTACAGAAGGCTCAGTCAAAGACTTACTAAAAAATAATTCTGGCAATGCTTCATCTATAAATATTTTACTGCACAACCTTTTAAAAGAAGCTGATATTGAGGTGAAACCCGTTTTAATTTCCACAAGAGATAATGGTTTTGCTACAAAAATTCATCCTGTTTTATCAGATTTCAATTACCTAATAGTACAAGCAACTATTAATAAAAAAACCTATTTATTGGATGCCACAGATAAATACTTAAGTTTTGGAGATATTCCTTTTAGATGTTTAAACGAATATGGACGCTTACTAGATTTTAAAAACGGCAGTGAATGGATAGATATAAAACCAATAAATAAATCATCTATTCAATATAAAGTTGATCTTAAGCTAAATGAAGATGGTATTATTGGAGGTGAAGTAAACTCAAAAATAACTGGTTATCATGCATTGCGAAGTAAGAAAAAATACTATGCTAATCCTGATTTGTACATAAAAAAAATTGAAGACAGAAATCCATATTTTGAAATTTTGGATTTTGATTTAACCGATGAAGATATTAAAAGTAAGGATTTTAAGGAGAAATACTCTTTAGAATACCAATCAGATGAAACTGGAAATAATATTTATTTAAACCCGTTTTTTGTTACTTTTTTCAATGAAAACCCATTTAAACTTCAAGAAAGAACATACCCTATTGATTTTGGTTATAAAGACAGTTATTTATATATTCTTAAATTAGATTTCAGTAAAAATTATTCCGTTGCCGAAAAGCCAATAGATGTAAATGTGGCATTACCAAATAATACTGGAACATTACGTTTTGCTACTGCAAATACAGGGAATTCAATAAATGTATTATTAAAAATAGAATTCAAATCTCATATTTACACACCAGAATATTACCCTTATCTCAAAGAATTTTTTAGTAAAATTGTTGACATCCAAACCAAATCATTGGTGCTTTTAAAGAAACATGAATAATCTTTTCATAAATTTGAATAAATGAGTGACACGACTAAAAAAAGCTGGAAAACCAAACTTCATGATATTATTTATGAAGCGGATACACCTACTGGCAAATTATTCGATATTATATTACTTATTACCATAATAGCAAGTATTATACTTGTTATGCTAGAGAGTATCAAAAGTTTTGATAATAAATTCCATAACTTTCTAAACATAGCTGAATGGATAATTACTATTTTATTCAGTATTGAATATATTGCAAGAATAATTACCGTTAAAAAACCTCTGAATTATATTTTTAGTTTTTACGGTATTATAGATTTGCTTTCCACAATTCCAAAATATATTTCCTTACTATTTGGAGGTATACACGCCCTTGCAGCATTACGAGCGCTTCGTTTACTTCGGGTTTTCAGAATTTTAAAACTAGCGCGCTATTTAGGAGCCTCAAATATGTTAGCTTCAGCTTTAAAGGCTAGTCGTGCTAAAATATCAGTATTTCTATTTGCAGTGCTTATATTATCTATCATTTTTGGTACACTCATGTATTTAATTGAAGGAGAAGCAAGTGGGTTTACTAGTATTCCTATAAGTGTGTATTGGTGTATTGTAACTCTTACTACGGTGGGTTTTGGTGACATAGCTCCAGTAACACCAGTAGGACAACTAATTGCAGCCATAATTATGATTTTAGGTTACGGTATTATTGCTGTACCAACAGGAATAGTTTCTGCAGAATATACGAGCCAAAACAAAACTAAACAAGATTCTGAAAAACCTAAGGTTAATCTCAATTCTCAATCCTGTGAGAATTGTTTAGCAGAAAATCATAAGGATAAAGCAGATTACTGCTATAATTGTGGAGAACGATTACATGATTAAAGACAATAATGCCAACTAAAGTAGATCAAACTAAATACCTTATCTCCATTGTTGGTCCAACAGCAATTGGTAAAACTGCCTTGAGCATAAAGTTAGCACAACATTTTAATACTGAAATTATTTCAGCTGATTCTCGACAGTTTTTCAAAGAGATGCAAATTGGTACTGCTGCTCCTACTGAGACTGAATTAATTTCTGTAAAACATCACTTTATTCATCATAAATCTATACATGAAAGATACAATGTTGGTACTTTTGAAAAAGACGCTTTAAACTGCTTAAAGAAACTTTTTAAAACACAAAATGTTGCTATTATGGTTGGTGGCTCAGGGCTTTATACTGATGCAGTAACAAATGGTTTGGATGATTTTCCTGAGATAGACTCAACTATTCGTAAAAATCTTAATAAAATTTTAGAAACTAAAGGTTTACCAGATTTACAAAACCAGCTTAAACAATTAGATTTTAATGCTTATGAAACAATTGCTATTGACAATCCTCATCGTGTAATTCGTGCTTTAGAGATTTGTATTGGTACAGGTAAACCCTATTCTTCATTTTTAAATAAAGGAAAAGAAAAGCGTGATTTCAAAACTATTACCGTTGGATTAACTGCCGAAAGAAATATTATTTATAACAGAATTAACAAACGAGTTGATATTATGTTGCAAGAAGGGTTAATTGATGAAGTTAAAAGTTTAAAAGAATACCAAAATCTAAACGCATTAAATACTGTTGGTTACAAAGAATTATTTAAATATTTAAATGAAGAATGGACTTTAGAATTTGCTATTTCAGAAATAAAAAAGAATACACGGCGCTTTGCTAAACGACAATTAACTTGGTTTAAAAAAGATAAAGAAACACTTTGGTTTGATTTCAGTACAGATTCAAATTTAGTTATATCTGATTTAGAAAATAAAATTCAAACTGAATATTAGCTCATTTTCTGATTAAAAAACAATATAATTAAGTAGGTTTTATCTTATTTTTATAATTTAAATGTTAAATTAAATTACTTTTAATCGATTTTATATGCTTTTTGTCGTATATTTAATGATATTTATTAGTTTTACAAAGTATAATCAGGCTAAATGAAATCTAACCAATTATTGATTAGAAAAAACAAAATTAGAAACTTAAGAAAATGAAAAAAGCAATTAGTATATCTGTTTTTCTATTATTCACAATATCAATGATTGGTCAACGTATTGTTTTTCCTGGACAAAATCAAATCTATCGGTTTCTGGAAGACCCTTCATTTATATCACTAAATGGAGAATATAATATGACAAGTATGCTCCAAGTTTCAGATTCAGATGTTGCACAAACCTCACAATATATAGCTGCTCAACTGTCTTTTTTTGATAATGTGGCGTTTGGTTTAGATTACTCAAGGCATAGTTACGATGCTTTTCGCTATTCTCAAATTTTCCTGAGTGCTCGATATAAACTCGAACTCGGAAATCAATTCCATTATTTTAACATTGGTGGTTCTATTGGCTCTGGAAAGTTAAATGAAGTAGATACTTCAAAAGATAACGATATTAATACTTTATACAGATTAGGGTTTCACTATACAAACTTCAATCTTACTATTGGTGGTTATATGAATACATACCCAACACAAAATGATCCTTTGGTAAATATACTTAATCCACTTTCAACAACGGAAGGCTATACACTATACCTATCGTATCAATTGGCTCTTTCTGATTACTTGAGATTAACTCCTTCTGTAAAGTACAATTCTTATGATGAACTTGACATTTATGAAGGTACTGCCGCTTTAAACTATAGAGATAAATATGATTTAGCAGTTTCTTATAAGGGCGATTATTCCATAAACGCCGTATTAGGTGCGAAGTTTTTTAACAGATTAAAAGTAAGTTACTCTTATGAAAGCGCTATTGGAATACAAAATTTTAATGATGTGCATGCCTTAGGCATTTCAGTAGATTTAAGAGCAAAAGAAGCGGACATACCTGAATGGTTAGCAAATGTTAAAAGAAATAGAGAGAAACTAAATCGTATAAAAAAGGTGAAAGAAGAGCCAGTAATAGCTGTTGAAGAACCTGAAACTAATAATACTGTAGAGGAAATCATTGAAAAAGTATTAACGCCAGAAGAAATTGAAAAAGCTGAACTTGCTAAGTATCCTGTAATGACGGAAGAAACGCCATCAGATATTGTAGGGGATCAATTAAAACCTGGATACTATATTATTCTTGGTAGTTATAAAAAAGTTGAAAATGCTGAAAAAGAAATTCAGCGATTGAGAGAAAGTGGCGCTTATGCAAGATACGGTAAAAAAGATGCTAATGATGATTTCAATTATGTTTATGTAGATCGTTATGATGACAGAGATATCGCTATTAAACGTACCATATCAAAACAAAGTGAAAAAGGTTTTGAAAGAGTATGGTTACTTCGTGTTAAATAATGTAACTGTCTTAAATCAAAAAAGAAAATCTCAGATTAAATAATCTGAGATTTTCTTTTTATTTGACATTTATTAAAACAGCGTTATTTGTCCTTCAGAATCAGCATCATCTTCGTTTTTTATTTGAGAATCTGAAGAAGATGAATCTTTAGTATCCTTGTTATCTGAAAGGGTTTCTTCATCAATAACCTCTAAATCATCTGCATGAACTTCTTCAGGAGCTTCATAAGGTAAAGGATCTAAAAGATTTATCTGATTTACTTTTTCTCTTGTTAACTGGTTTCCCATAGCAGAAAGTCCTTTTACATCAATAAATTCTTCTAAATTTATTTCTAAATTATCTTTTCTGTCTTTTCCACGTTCTTTAGCAAAAACAATTTCTGCCATGGGCTTCCAATCGGTTGAAACAATTTCTAATTGTGAGTTTTGATGTTCAGAAATAAATAATTCTTCCTTTCCTTCCTGTTCTATTAAAAAACGTTTTACATAATAGAGTTCTTTTTCACCATTAAAATAAATTGCAGAAATAGGTTTTTTAGGAATCCATTTTTCCATCACAATCATATCATCATCAAAATGCATAGTCACTTCTGGAGTTACTGTTTTTATCATTCCAGATTGTGTTATAATCAATAATTTATCTTCTCCTCTAAATTCGCCAACTAATTCACCTCTACCATCAACATTTAGACGTTGTACGGTATCATCAAACCAAATTTTACGAGGCTTTAACGTTGAAACCCCTTTCTCTTTAAGCTCAATGCGCTTTATAGGGTATTTGGTAACTAAATTCCCTTTTGATACGCGTCCTTTTATTAAAATATCGGCAAAATCAATATCCCATTTTAATTTTTTTATACTACCCGCTTGTCTGAGTAAAATTGTAACAACCTCTGCTTCACCATTAGGGTTTGCTGAGAAATACAATACATTAGAACTTTTATTACCATTCGTAAGGTCATATTCTCTATCACGTGTTATACTGGTTACAGCAAAACGTTTTATATAAGATGGACCTTTACTTCCATCCCTATAAATTAAATTATAAATAGTACGCTTATCTTTCTTTTTAAATACAGCAACGTGAATAATATCTTTACCAATAAAGGTTTTGCTATCTACTTTAGTCACCATCATTTTACCTTGCTTGGTAAACACAATAATATCATCAATATCGCTACAATCACACACATATTCATCACGACGTAAAGATGTACCTATAAAGCCTTCTTCCCTATTTACATAAAGTTTAGTGTTGCGAATAATTACTTTAGTGGCATCTACATCATCAAAAGTGCGTATTTCAGTTTTACGCTCACGACCTTCTCCATAGTCCTTTTTTAATCTTTTAAAATAGGCAATTGCATAATCAATAAGGTTTGCCAAATGATGCTTTACTTCAGCAATTTGATCTTCTAAAGCGTCAATTTTTTGTTGCGCTTTATCTATATCAAACTTCGAAATACGCTTAATGCGAATTTCTGTTAAACGCACAATATCATCCTCAGTAATGGCTCGCTTTAGATGTTTTATATGCGGTTGAAGCCCTTTATCAATAGCACTAATTACACCTTCCCAAGTTTCTTCTTCTTCAATATCGCGATAGATTCTGTTTTCAATAAAAATACGTTCTAAAGATGCAAAATGCCACTGTTCTTCAAACTCACCTAATTTTATTTCTAACTCTTGTTTTAAAAGCTGAACGGTGTTATCTGTAGAGCGACGCAACATTTCTGTAACACCAACAAATAATGGTTTATTATCCTCAATAACACAGCCTAATGGTGAGATTGACGATTCACAACTTGTAAATGCGAATAAAGCATCTATGGTTTTGTCTGGCGATAAACCAGATGGTAAGTGTATTAAAATTTCAACCTCTGCAGCTGTATTGTCCTCTATCTTTTTAATTTTAATTTTGCCTTTGTCATTAGCTTTTAAGATAGAATCTATAAGCGTTGACGTTGTGGTACCAAAAGGAATTTCGGTTATTACTAAAGTATTTTTATCTAACTGAGAAATTTTAGCACGTACACGTACTTTCCCGCCACGTAACCCATCATTATAATTTGAAAAATCTGCTACACCAGCAGTTGGAAAATCAGGAACAAGAGTAAACCGTTTCCCTTGCAAATGTTTTATAGAGGCATCAATAAGTTCAATAAAATTATGCGGTAATATTTTGGTAGATAAACCAACCGCAATCCCCTCGCCGCCTTGAGCTAAAAGCAATGGGAACATTACTGGCAAGTTTACAGGCTCTTTTCTGCGTCCATCGTAACTGGCTTGCCATTCTGTTATTTTTGGATTAAAAACAACATCCAATCCAAATTTAGAAATACGTGCTTCAATATAACGAGATGCCGCAGCACGATCACCGGTTAAAATATTACCCCAGTTTCCTTGAGTATCTATTAATAAATCTTTCTGACCAATTTGAACCATAGCATCAGCAATACTTGCATCACCATGTGGGTGGTATTGCATCGTATGACCAACTATATTTGCTACTTTATTATAACGCCCATCATCCAAATCTTTCATAGAATGCATGATACGACGCTGTACGGGCTTAAAGCCATCCTCTATAGCTGGAACAGCACGTTCTAAAATAACATAGGATGCATAATCTAAAAACCAATCTTTATACATACCAGTAATTCTGGTAATGGTTTCTTGTGGTTCGTCTTGTTCGTTTGTTAAATCGTCGTTTTGGTCTTCTGTCATTAAAAACTCCTAATTTTTTGGTTTTCCGTTAAGATATGTTCTTCCTTTTTTACGTCGTTTTTTAGCGTTATCATTAACATGCTGATGTAAATGTAAATAGTCGTAAGACCTTTTTACGCCTTCTTTTTTATTTTTATTATATAACATTTAGTTTAGTTTTTGATTCTTGTTTTCCGACTATCGTTCAAGATAATCTATGGTAAAAATCTAGTTTAGTTTATTTTCTTCTAATCATATATCCATTAAATGATTTAGTTGCATTCATTTGTTGTTGCCAAAAAATAATAGGCATTACAATACTAATCGTTCCTATTGCTCCAAAAAATAACCACAAAATTATTGTTGCTAAAACACCTATTCCTACTCCAATTAATAAAATAATGTTATTAGGCTCAGCTTTTATATCGTTTACATGCTTCTTTTCAATTTTTCCACAGTTCCCACAATTTACATTAAATTCATCTCCTTTTTCCATCTGTAAATCAGGTCGCGTTGAAGCATTAGATTTAATAGTAATATTCTTTTTGCAAGATTTACAATATGTATATAATATCATACTAAACTGTCTTATAATCAATATATCAGAAATACTACTCTTCAATAATATCCAACTCAACTTTTAAATTATCAATAATGAATTCTTGACGTGTTGGTGTGTTTTTACCCATATAAAATGATAATAAATCTTCAATAGACATGTTATCATCTAACATAATCGGGTCTAATCGAATATCATTACCAATAAAATGTTTGAATTCATCTGGTGAGATTTCACCGAGTCCTTTAAATCGAGTTATCTCTGGTTTTGGTTTTAATTTTTCTATGGCATTTCGACGTTCATCTTCAGAATAACAATAAATAGTTTCTTTTTTATTTCTTACCCGAAAAAGTGGGGTTTGTAAAATATATAAATGCCCTTGTTTTATGACTTCTGGAAAAAACTGTAAGAAGAATGTAATTAATAATAACCGAATATGCATCCCATCAACATCGGCATCTGTAGCAATTACTACGTTATTATATCGTAAATCTTCAAGAGATTCCTCAATATTTAATGCGGCCTGCAACAAGTTGAATTCTTCATTTTCATAAACAATCTTCTTGCTTAGTCCATAGCAATTTAGTGGCTTTCCTTTTAAACTAAATACCGCCTGGGTATTTACATCGCGAGATTTTGTAATACTTCCGGATGCAGAATCTCCCTCTGTAATAAACAAAGTAGTCTCTAAATTTCTTTCGTTTTTAGTATCCCCAAAATGTACACGACAATCGCGCAATTTTTTATTGTGAAGACTTGCCTTTTTAGCACGATCTTTAGCTAATTTTCGGATGCCTGATAATTCTTTTCGCTCACGTTCTGCTTGTAGTATTTTACGTTGAATTTTCTCTGCAGTTTCCTGATTTTTGTGTAAATAGTTATCAAGCTTTGTTTTGAGAAAATCGTTTATGTAGGTTCTTACTGTTGGTAAATCGCCTCCCATATCTGTAGATCCTAGCTTCGTTTTGGTCTGACTCTCAAAAACAGGTTCCATAACCTTTATTGCTATAGCACTTACAACAGATTTTCGAATATCGGAAGCGTCATAATTCTTTCCGTAAAATTCACGAATCGTTTTAACTAATGATTCTCTAAAAGCATTTAAATGTGTTCCGCCTTGTGTGGTGTTTTGACCGTTTACAAAACTATTATATTCTTCGCTATATTGTGTTTTACTGTGGGTTAATGCAACTTCAATATCATCACCTTTTAAATGAATAATAGGATATAATAAATCTGTCTCAGCTATTTTTTCAGCTAATAAATCTTTTAATCCATTTTCGCTAAAATACTTTTCTCCATTAAAAACTATGGTTAAACCTGGGTTTAAGTACACATAGTTTTTAAGCATTTTTACAATATATTCACTTCTATATTTATAATTTTTAAAGATAATTTCATCAGGGACGAAAGATACTTTAGTACCCTTTCTTCTAGATGTATCTTCTAATAACTCTTGATTAATTAAATTACCTTGTTCAAATTCTGCAGAGGCACTTTTACTATCACGCGTAGATTCTACTCTAAAAAAAGATGACAGCGCATTCACCGCTTTTGTACCAACACCGTTAAGACCAACTGATTTTTTAAAGGCCTTGGAATCGTACTTACCACCAGTATTCATTTTAGAAACAACATCAACTACTTTTCCTAGAGGTATACCTCGACCATAATCTCTTACCGTTACTTTTGTACCTTGAATGGAAATTTCAATAGTTTTGCCAGCACCCATGACATATTCATCTATAGAGTTATCTAAAACCTCTTTAAGAAGAATATAAATACCATCATCTGGCGAAGACCCATCACCCAATTTACCAATATACATTCCAGGACGCATACGGATATGCTCTTTCCAATCAAGTGAACGTATATTATCTTCGGTATATTTGGTTTCTAAAGCCATGTAAGTGAATAAAATTTTATGATGGAACGCTAATATAACACAACGTTATAAAAAATAAAATAGCCGTCGCACAAAGTAATTAACAATATAATTTAATAAGTTATCAGTAAACGACACCAGTCAATTAAGATACAACATGCTGCTCAATTTTCTAATACTAAATCATTAAATTTTAGACTTTTTTAAAGACACTATTAAAATGCCAATAATGACTACCAAAGCACCAAATAATTGTAATAACGTTAGCATTTCATCTAAGAAAATGGCTGCCAAAATTATAGTAGAAATAGGCCCAACTCCTGCAATAATTGCAAAATTTGAAGAATGAATGCGTTTTATAGATTCTGAAACTAAAAAAGAAGGAATGACAGTTGCAAAAACAGCTATTAAAAACCCAAAGACATATACTTGCCAAGGGTGTCCAAAAATACTAGCATCACTCACTATACTATAATGAACAAATACACAAAAACAAGAGACTATCATGGCATATGCAGTAAACTTAATAACACCAAACTTTGGAATTAACCAACCACTACCAACCAAATAAGAAGCATATGTAATAGCACTTAATACGATAAAAAAACCTCCTAAATAAGTATTGCTACCTGAAATAACGACCTCATCCCAAAAAGCAACAATAATACCTAAATAAGTTAATAATATAGCACTAGCCTGAACTAATGTAATTGGTTTTTTAAAAATAAACTTATTTAAAAGAACAACTATAGTTGGATATAAAAACAAAATGATACGTTCCAAGCTAGCTTTTATGTATGTGAGCCCAACAAAGTCGAAATAACTAGCCAAATAGTAACCTATAAATCCAAAAAAGAATACCCAAGCATAATCTTTTTTAACTAACTCCAAATTAGTGTCTTTTTTTCTGTAAAGTATGGCTATTACTACATAAAAAGGGCAAGCAAATAGCATACGTAATAACAAAATACTTAATGCATCTACTTGATATTGATATGCCAACTTAACCATAACGGCTTTAGATGAAAATAGTACAATACCCAAAATACCTAATAAAACACCTGAAATAAATCCTTTTTTTGAATGCATCAAACGAAAGTAGGATTGTGAATTGAAAGGACTACTTGAAAAAATAAAGAATTACGATGTTCATCATAATATCAAGGAATAATAAATATGACGACTAATAAAGTTCTAATCTAAGATTTTGTGTTAGATTCAGCTTTCTGTTTTAATAAAGCGTTTCTTGTTTTTAAAAGATTAGTCATATACCTCTTAAGGAATAGCTTATTCGCAAGTTTCCCTAAAACTCCAAAAGGTGATTGAAAATCAAAAACATCAGTCATTACAGTTTTCCCATTGTGCTCTTCAAACCGATGCTCGTGCCGAAAAGATTTAAACGCTCCAAAAACCATTTCATCAACAAAACGGTTTGGACTATCAAATTCAGTAATTTTAGATGTTAGATGTTGAACAATTCCAAAATGTTTGGCCTCCCAACTTACCCATTGACCAAGTTCAATTAACCCAGTCATTTTTCCTGCTACAGCAATTTCTCCTGAATGTTCTAAAGATTTTTGGTGAAAATCAATATCTCTGGCTAAATCAAAACAAGTTTGAATATCAGATTTTATTGAAGTTCTGATTTCAATTGTAGGCATTGTACAAATAATTTATAGTATGATTTGGATTTCAAAAATAATTAAATACTTACAAAAGTACTACGGTTTTACCTTTTTATTTATTGTACACCCATAAAATTTTACATTTTATAGATAAAACCAAGAGCTGTTTTTAATTTTTTCAAAAATACAGCCTTATTTGTGAATAGTTTTTAACTAAAATATATGTTAGATTATACATTAAATAAGAAATGCATCACATCGCCATCTTTAACAATATAATTCTTGCCTTCAACACGCATTTTACCTGCTTCTTTTACCTTAGCTTCGCTACCAAAAGACACGTAATCATCATAAGCAATAACTTCGGCACGAATAAAGCCTTTTTCAAAATCCGTATGAATAACGCCTGCTGCTTGAGGCGCTGTAGCTCCAATATCAATAGTCCAAGCGCGAACTTCTTTTACACCTGCCGTAAAGTAGGTTTGTTGGTTTAATAACTTGTAAGCAGAACGAATTAATTTTGCAGAACCAGCTTCATCTAAACCTATATCTTGTAAAAACATTTGGCGTTCTTCATAATCATCAAGTTCATTAATATCAGCTTCAGTTCCAACAGCTAGCACCAAAACCTCAGCACTTTCATCTTTCACAGCTTCTTTAACCAAATCAACATACTTATTACCAGAAACAGCGGCACCTTCATCTACATTACAAACATACATAACGGGCTTATCGGTAATAAACTGCGCTGGTTTTACAAATTCTTCATTTTCATCATCACTAAACTCTAAAGCTCTTACAGAAATTCCTGCTTCTAATCCTGTTTTTATTTTTAATAATATAGCTTCTTCTTTTTGAGCTTCTTTGTTCCCTGTTTTTGCAGCACGCTTTACTTTATCTAGCTTTTTATCAACCGTTTCAAGGTCTTTTAATTGCAATTCCATATCGATGGTTTCCTTATCGCGAATAGGATTTACATGACCATCAACATGCACAATATTATCGTTATCAAAACAACGTAAAACATGAAGAATAGCATCTGTTTCACGAATATTTGCTAAAAACTGATTTCCTAAACCTTCGCCTTTGCTAGCGCCTTTTACTAAACCAGCAATATCTACAATCTCTACTGTTGCCGGTATAACACGCTCTGGATTTACTAAAGATTCTAATTTTTCTAAACGTTTGTCTGGCACATTTACAACACCAATATTTGGCTCGATAGTACAAAACGGGAAATTTGCACTTTGTGCCTTAGCGTTAGACAAACAATTAAATAAGGTTGATTTCCCAACATTTGGTAATCCTACAATACCTGCTTTCATAATTCTGATAATTTGCGAGTGCAAATGTAGACAATAAAATAGAAATCTTTCACTTAGAAGTTTTAAGATTTTTTTAGATAAACATCTAATTAAAAGTTAAAATGAAAAACAATTGATATTTAAGCTGTAACAATATTTACCTTGCTTCGTTTGAAAAGAGAATCATCAATCATTAAACATGACATTTAAAATTACATTCCTATCCCTTTTAGTAAGTTTTTCAATCTTTTCGCAAAACATTACAGCAAGACTTATAGATAAAAAAATGCAACAACCTATTCCATTTGCTAGTATAAAAACTGGTGAATATGACGGTGTTATAAGCAACGACGAAGGCTTTTTTACCATTCAATATAGCGATGAAAATAAAACCATAATTATTTCGTGTATGGGTTACGAAAATAAAACCCTTAGCATAAAAGATATTAAATTACTTGATTTGGTTATAGAACTAAATGAGTCTATTAACCAACTTGATGAAATTTACATAAGTAATGGTGCGCCAAATGCAGACTCTATAATAGCTAAGGTTAAAGCTAAACTAGCCGAAAATTATAACTTCGATTTAAACCAATACAATATTTTTCATCGTACCACAGACCATGTGGATTTTAAAACCTTAGAGTTTGAAATTGATAAAGCATCAGACGTTAAAAGAAAACAACTAGAAAATGTAAATAATAATTTAAATGCTTTAGTTAATCAAGTAAAAAATAGCAACATGGTACAGTTTGTTGATTTTAAAGGAAAAGCATATACATTGGATAGAGACAGTATTAAAATTGAAGTGGAAAAAGCTACCGAATTATTGGATGCTAAAAACAATTTCTCGATTGATAATATTCAAGAAAAAATGCAAACTATTATTCTTAAATATTTAGATACCACCAAAACCTACAAACTTAAAACTGGGTTATTTACAATTGAAGATTCATTATCATTAAAAAACAATGATTCTATAAAGAAAAATGAGCATGAGCGCCAACTTTCCTATTTAAACATTCAAACGAAATCATTATTAAAACATGCCCAGTTTTATGAAGATTCATTTTTAAACAATATTCTCAACACAAATTGGTATGATTATGAGGTTAAAGCTATAGGTACTAACAATGGAGAACTTACTTATATAATTTCATTTATTCCAAAAAAAGGAAAAGCAAAATATACTGGTGAAATTTATGTATCAGATAACACGTATGCAGTTACCAGAACAAATTACGAATACTATAAAAATAGACATGGCGAAAAGTTGAATTTACGCTTAGTTCTTGGGGTTAAGTATAATGCCAATGTGAGTGAAGGCACCATTATTTTTGAAAAAGATAGTAGCAATACTTATCATCCAAAATATATAAACCGCACCACAGGAAGTTACTTTTTTGTAAGCAGACCTTTAAAATTTATAGAAAATAGTAGCAACCGCTACAAAGTAAGTTTTGATTTTACAATTGAAGGAGACACCAATAATAAGGAAGAGCTTTTAATTACAGGAAACAAACCCATAACATTATTAGATTTTCAAGCAGAAAAACAAGCAAAAAAAACACCCATACTTAAATTAAATACATACGAAAAAACAATTTGGGATAATGAGAGCGTTTTAGAGCCTTCTTTGGAGATGAAAGGCTTTAAGGTTGAAAATTAGTTTTCCTAAAAATTGCGGAATAAGCGAAGTTGGAATTTTCTTACCAGAAAATCAATAAGTCTTATCTTAAGTTTTAAACTTGTTATAAACAAAAAATTCCAAACAAAAGTTCAGGATTAATTGTATTCATGCGTCTATAATTTAATGCTTTAGAGCATGGCTAGTTAGTAAGGCATTCCGCCCTTGATGATTTTTTAAAACATAATGCATACGAGCAATTTGGTCGTTGGTGAATATATTCATCAACTCATCATCAGACCAATTCATATAATTATTAATCATCACTGGTTCTCCTTCACATCCTATAAAAGCGATATTATATACTGGTTTATCTACCGCAGGAGTATCTTCACAATAATCATTAGTATCACAATCTCCACCTGCCCATGGATGCAATAGTCCCAAATAGTGTCCCATTTCGTGTGTTAAGGTTCTTCCGTACTTTGCTTGACAATCGATATCTGATACTCCAAAATGATGCTGACTAATTATAATGCCTTCTTTATCATCAGGCCCTGGAAGTGATAGCAAGGATGCACCAGGTAAATCTATTGCTGGTCCTGAAGATAACCCCAAGGCAAGACATATTGTTTCTTCAGGCAAGGACGTGGTCCAAATATTAATATATTCACTAGGGTTCCAATACGCATATTGTGCATAGTGATTTTGATTGTATCCTAAACTTGGCACATCTATTTTGTTTTCATCTACTCTATTTATGCCATTTATAGGATTTCCGTTTGGATCTTGTTTTGCTAAAACAAATTCAATTTTAGAATCTCCTCCATCTGGATGGTCATTATAACCTCTTGTACCAATTTTTCTTCTATAATCTTCATTTAAAATTTCAATCTGCCTTTTAATACGTTCTTCAGAAAGGTTTGCCCCCGTTCCAACAGTTTCTCCTTTATGCATAACGTGAACAACTACTGGTAAATAAAACACCTCATCATCTGGATTTGTAATGATTTGATTGTCATCGTTTGAGCATGAACTAAGCAAAAAACTTAATAAAATGGTAACAACTAAATGTTTAAAAATAATGTTCTTAAAAACTTTCATCATGATAAAATTTAATAGTTGAATTGTTATCCCAATTCATTAGTTATACACTATAGATTTGAGATTTCTTCTAAAACTCTATTTCCCCATCCACCGTAATTACCCACACCTTCAGTATAATTAGTTAACTCTACATCACTATAAGCACAGCCATCATAAATTTCTATGCCTAATTCGACCATTTCCCAAGAGTCTTCAACGAAATGCCAATTGAATATATGTGTTGCGTTTTTATTATAACCAGCATTCCCTTTTTCAATTTCACCTAACGGAAAAAGCACCCTAGATTCAAATGGTAACTTTAATTGATCCAAACATTGTTGTATCACTTTTGGATTTGATGTTGCCGCCACAAACGAGGTATCTTGCCAATTCCCATGGCTATTTTCTGGACAGCTATTAAATCTGAAATAACGCTTTAATGGTTCTTGAGAACTGTTATCATAATCATTATTGCATGATGTGAGTGCAATTGCAAAAACACAAAAACTAATACTTAATCTAAAAAATATTCTTTTCATTTTGATTTTTTTGAATGATGTTATACTTATTATTTACTAGTTTTTGAAATATCTCTAAACAAAAACATATCTTTTAATTTGCTTGAAGCACCATCATAAAAACCAGTTTCCTCCTTGTAGTTTTTAGGATTTTGGAAAGTCCCAAAAATCATATCTATGAGTGGTAAATCAGAATAATTATTTTTATGAATGCCTCTTCCATGATGAACAGAATGACTTTCTGGACGCTGAACAATATATCCTATCCATCTAGCTGTCTTTATATTCGCGTGTTGAAAAAAGGCTAAAAAATTAATAACAAAAAGTAATATAGTTACTGATTGTGGAGGCAAACCGATAAAAAGTGTAAAACTAATACTGCCAACAATGGTAAAACCTATCATATCCAAAGGGCTATGAAATAAAGATCCGTAAGCGTCAAGTCGTTCAGCACTATGGTGTACTTGATGAAAAGTGCGCCATAAAAAATCATACTTATGCATTGTATAATGATATGCATATATGACAACTTCATAAACAATAAGGCCGATTATGAGACTTGGGAGAACGCCTAAACCACTTAAATCGAATAACTGAAATTTCGCCAAATATGGGTCAATAAAAATGGGTAAATAGGAGGCCACAAAAAAGAATGCAAAGAAAAAAAGTAATCCTTTAATTCTCCAAAACTTTACTTTTGGAAGTTTTCTTGCAGGAAAAATTTCTTCCCATAAAATTAAAAAAGTAAATGATGCTAATACATATACTGATAACGGGTCGAGTAATAACTCTAATGGTGTTGGTAATTGATTGATGATGTTTTTCATAATTAACAATTTAAAATTTGAGTGCAAAACTAACTGCAACTCAAGAGACAAACTAAAAATTACGCTTGATCTATGTTAGGAATTTAATTTCTTTCTAATTCTGCTTAAACTTTCAGGATGAATTCCTAAATATTTAGCAATTTTATTAATAGGAATATTTGAAATATATTTAGATTGCGTTTTAAACATTTTGGTATATCGTTCTTCTGCTGTTTTAACCAAAAAATCTTTTTCTCTATTTGCTTTTCTAATATAGGCATGTTCTATTACAATACGTCCTAGTTTATTGGCATCAGCAGAATTTTTGTAAGCATTTTGTAAAGCTTCAAAAGAAATCATTTCTAACTCGCAGTCTGTTAATGCTGTCATTTGAACATCAGACGGGTTTTGAGTTAAAAAAGAGGTTAAAGATGATACCATTTCGTTTTCAAAAAAGAAATCGAGTACCTTTTCAGTCATATAACTTTTTACAACCAACTCTACAATCCCTTTATTTATAAAATAAACAGCAGGTTCTATTTGATTGTAACCTGTAATCACTTCTCCTTTTTTAAAATGAGCTTTATTTACTAAGTAAGGTAACTCTGCATAAGATTTGCACGAAGTATTTAAAATGGCATTATAAAATTCTAAAAAAGTCATGTATTGATAAATAGGTCAAAATTTCACAAACTACTAATAACATATAATAGATACTATTTTTAGTTAATGGTTGCGTCAAAACTCATCGATCTTAATAAATCTTTCAGTTTTTTAATAAAAAAATCCCGAACAAAAAGTTCAGGATTTAATTATCAATAGTAAATTATCAATTATTAATCTTCTGGGTGCATAAAACGTTGTTTAGCTAATAATTCTTCTTCAGTTTCAACAACATCTTCATCAGGAACACAACAATCTACAGGGCAAACCGCAGCACATTGTGGCTCGTCATGAAAGCCTTTACACTCTGTACATTTATCTGGTACTATATAATAAAGCTCATCACTTATAGGCTCTTGCGCTTCGTCAGCATCCACTTCCATACCATTAGTAAGCACAACCTTCCCTTCTAAACTAGTACCATCTTTATACCTCCAATCGTCAGCACCTTCATATATTGCTGTATTTGGGCACTCAGGTTCGCAAGCACCACAATTTATACATTCATCTGTTATTATAATTGCCATAGCGTTTTTCTTTTTCTAACTTTGCAATCGCAAAAATAGAGCCAAAACCATTCATAACCAAATTAGGAATGCAATTACAAGAAAGAATTAACGCTTTTGTAAAATTAGGAGAATTTTTAGGACAATTTTCTAATGAAGTTATAGAAAAGAACGAAAATATTGAACACAACGATTTATTTTTTGATGGTTTTAAGCACCAACTAAAACTTGCCGAAGAACACAACGGATGGTTTACTGTAGAAAATATAAAGTTTGCATTATCAAGTTGGGCAGAAGCTTTAACTGCTAAAAATTTAAACACTTGGTTAAACGCCTACAGTATTAATACAAAAACCCAAAAACAGGTTGCTATTATAATGGCTGGAAACATACCTTTAGTTGGTTTTCATGATTTTTTATCTGTTTTAATTACAGGACATTCAGTGTTAGTAAAACAATCATCAAACGATAAGCACCTACTACCCTATTTAGCAAAATATCTGGAATATATTGAACCCTATTTTAAAAATAGAATAACTTTTACAGAAGGTAAACTTGAAAATTTTGATGCCGTTATTGCTACAGGAAGCAATAATACAGCACGATATTTTGAGTATTATTTTAAAGGCAAACCTTCTATAATACGGAATAACAGAAATTCTGTTGCAGTTTTAACAGGTAATGAAACTCATGAAGAATTAAAAAATCTATCAGAAGACATTTTTAGATATTACGGACTAGGTTGCAGAAACGTATCTAAACTCTTTGTTCCAAAAAACTACAATTTTGATGCCTTTTTTGAAGCTATTTATCATTGGCATCCCATAGTTGATAAGGCAAAATATGCTAATAATTACGATTATAACAAAGCCGTTTATTTAATGAGTGAATTTGATATGCTTGAAAATGGTTTTTTTATGATTAAAGAAGATGAAAGCTACGCATCGCCCATAGCAACGCTGTTTTATGAATATTATGATGACGCTAAACAACTGAAAGAAAAATTAGAGCTTGATAACGACAAAATTCAATGTATTGTTTCTAACGGATTTACAGAAAATGAAATTGCATTTGGAGCTACTCAAAAACCACAACTTTGGGATTATGCGGATAGTGTCGATTCTGTTGAATTTTTATTAGCGATTTGATGAAAAAATTATTGAATTTTTAACATGAAATACCCAATTTATTAGCAACTTTGCAACTTAAATTTTACCACAAAAAAAATGAAAATACACAACTTTAGTGCCGGACCATGTATTTTACCCCAAAGTGTTTTACTAAAAGCTTCAGAGGCTGTAATGGACTTAGATAACAGCGGTTTATCGTTAATTGAAATATCTCACAGAAGTAAAGCTTTTGTTGATATTATGGAAAATGCTAGAGCATTGGCTTTAGAATTACTTGGTTTAGAAGGCAAAGGTTATAAAGCATTATTTTTACAAGGTGGAGCAAGTACACAATTTTTAATGGTGGCGTTAAATCTTTTAGAAAAAAGAGCTGGGTATTTAAATTCTGGTACTTGGGCAGATAAGGCCATTAAAGAAGCAAAAATATATGATGATATTTATGAAGTAGGCTCATCTAAAGATGCTAACTATAATTATATTCCAAAAGGTTACGACATCCCTTCAGATTATGATTATTTTCATTGCACTTCAAACAATACCATTTTTGGCACACAAATAAAAACGTTCCCTAACTCACCAATTCCAATGGTTTGTGATATGAGTAGTGATATTTTCTCAAGAACTCTTGATTTTTCAAAGTTTGATTTAATCTATGCAGGTGCTCAAAAAAACATGGGACCAGCAGGAGCAACTTTAGTGGTTATTAAAGAAGATATTTTAGGAAAAGTATCTCGTAAAATCCCATCAATGATGGATTATAAAAAACATATTGCGAGCGGTAGCATGTTTAATACACCACCTGTATTTGCTGTCTACACCTCAATGTTAACTTTGGAGTGGTTAAAAGGTCTTGGTGGAATTTCTGCTATTGAAAAAGAGAATGAAAAGAAAGCACGTTTAATGTATTCTGAAATTGATTTAAATCCATTATTCAAAGGATTTGCAACTAAAGAAGACCGTTCATCGATGAATGCAACCTTCACTCTAGAAAATGAAAACCTAAAAGAAACCTTTGAAACCATGCTGAAAGAAGCTGGTATTAATGGCCTAAACGGACATAGAAGTGTTGGTGGCTATAGAGCATCTATGTACAATGCCTTACCACTTGATAGTGTTAAAGTGCTTGTTGAAGTAATGAGTGAATTAGAAAGTAAAGCTTAAAATTTATAGTTTGTCATTCCCACGAAGGTGGGAATCTTATAAATTAAAACTTAATTATTAAAAGATTTCCGTCTTCACGGAAATGAAAAAAGTCATATTAAATGAAAGTATTAGCAAATGATGGAGTTTCTCAAAGCGGTATTGACGCCTTAGAGAAAGCTGGTTACCAAGTTATTACAACAACCGTAGCACAAGAACAATTAGTAAACTACATAAACCAAAATGATATTTCTGTTTTATTAGTTAGAAGTGCAACAACCGTTCGTAAAGATTTAATTGATGCTTGCCCTAGCTTAAAAATCATTGGTCGTGGCGGTGTTGGTATGGATAATATTGATGTTGAATATGCTCGTGAAAAAGGACTTTCAGTAATCAATACACCGGCAGCATCTTCACATTCTGTTGCGGAATTAGTATTTGGCCACTTATACGGATTAGCGCGTTTTTTACATAACGCAAACAGAGACATGCCTCTTGAAGGCGACACTAACTTTAAAGGCTTGAAAAAAGCCTATGCAAAAGGAACCGAATTAAAGGGAAAAACTCTTGGTGTCTTAGGTTTTGGCCGTATTGGTCAAGCTACCGCTAAAGTAGCCTTAGGAGCTGGTATGAAAGTTGTTGCGTATGACCCATTTTTAGAATCGGCAAATTTGGAACTAGACTTCTTTGATGGACAAACTGTAAACTTTAATATTAAAACCATTTCCAAAGAAGATGTTTTAAAACAATCAGACTTTATAACACTCCATGTTCCTGCCCAAAAAGACTATGTTATTGATGAGGCAGAATTTAATATGATGAAAGATGGTGTTATTATAGCAAACGCTGCGCGTGGAGGTGTACTTAACGAAATAGCGCTTGTTAAAGCTATTGAAACTGGAAAAGTAGCAAGAGCTGCTTTAGATGTTTTTGAAAAAGAGCCAAAACCAGAAATGCAATTATTAATGAACTCTGCTTTATCATTAACGCCGCATACTGGAGCAGCAACTAACGAAGCTCAAGACAGAATTGGTACAGAATTAGCATCGCAAATTATTAGCATCTTAGGATAACATAAATTGTGACCTAAATAGAATTATTGAGTCCTAACTATAAAAGTTGGGACTTTTTTTTGTACATTATGCTTCCAATTTTATTAAACTTTATTAATTAACACATAAAAACAAACATGGCAGGAATTTTAGATTTATTAAACAGTGACCTAGGAAAAACTATTATTAGTGGTGTTTCAGGATCAACAGGAGCAGACCAAAGTAAAACCAGTAGCGTGCTTACCATGGCACTTCCAGTATTAATGAAAGCAATGGAACGCAATGCGTCAACACCACAAGGTGCAGAAGGGTTAATGAGTGCGTTAAGCAATAAACATGATGGCAGCATATTAAATAATCTTGGTGGATTATTTGGTGGTGGAGTAGATGATAACGTAAAACAAGATGGTGAAAAAATATTAAGCCATGTTCTTGGTGCAAAACAACAAGGCGTTGAAAAAATATTAGGAGAAAAATCTGGTTTAGATGCAGGTTCTGTTGCTAACATATTAAAAGTTGCTGCACCAATTTTAATGGGTGTTTTAGGTAATCAAGCCAAACAACAAAATGTAAGCTCCTCTAATGGTATTGGAGATTTATTAGGCGGAATGCTAGGAGGAAGTTCTGCTAAAAATGAGCAAAGTTTTTTAGAATCTATACTTGATGCAGATGGCGACGGAAGTGTTATTGATGATGTTGCAGGTATGGTATTAGGAGGTAGCAAAAACAAAAGTGGTCTTGGAGGATTACTAGGCGGATTGTTTGGAGGTAAATAAACATATCCTCGTATAAAATTTAAAAGAGCTAAATAAATTATTTGGCTCTTTTTTTGTTAAAACCACTCAAAAACAAGTCTTTATGTAAAGGTTTTTGTAACTTTAAAATAGAAACAAAATGAGTTATGGTGTTTACTCAATGAAAAATAGTATTCACTCATTCATATTTTTTTGATAAAGACACATCACATAATTTTGACCAACAAACAATTAGAAAACATGAAAATATTTTATACATCTTAGTCGTTTTTGGTTTCATTATGAGTTGCAATACATCAAAACCCGCTATATCAAACAAAAGTAATCCTAAAAAAGAACTGGCAATTACAGAAAATGATACAGTTACCATAGCAAATGAAGAATTAGAATATGAGATAATAATTATCGAACCAGGTTTTAATGCGTGGTTAGTAAGCAGAGCACAACAAAGAGGCTTTTATTCACAACAATTTTTAGAGACTAGAAACAATATCTATGTTATTGAATGGAACCAGAGAGTACTTCAACCTCAACGATTTAATCCAAACTTGTATGAATTACGAATTGACTATCAACAAAATATAGACTATGGTTATGAAGTAAACTACTTATTGTATAATTACTTTATTTATTTCCAAATGACCTATAATCAAAGATTAGGTCCATTTGTTCCTAGAATTTAAATACATTTTCATTATTTTTGCACAATAAAATTTTGTTGTGGAAAAACTTAAAGCGCGTTGGGGTATAGAATCTAACTGGCAAATTATTGTAATACTTATTGTTTTTGCCATAACTGGATCTACGGCCTCTTATATAGGCAAGCCCATTTTAAGCTATTTAAATATAACTACCGACGCTTTTGGTAGTTTTAGTTATTGGGTAATACGCATTTTATTACTTTTCATCATGTACCAATTCTTACTCGTCTTTTTTGGTTGGCTTTTTGGTCAACATTCATTTTTTTGGAATTTTGAAAAAAAGATGCTTCGCAGATTGGGCTTTAAACGCTTTCTTGATTGATGAAAACCATAAAGGAACATATCATTTTTAGAATACTAACCTTAGTTTTGGTTACATCCTTATTGGTTCCTTCTGCAGTTAAATTTGCTCATATTTTTACGCACCATAAACATAAACATGAGGTTTGTAAAGGTGAAAAATCAACACATTTACATGAAATAGATTTAGATTGTGAATTTTACAAATTCCAATTAAATAAAAATTATATTTCATCATTACAATACAATAACTTTTTCTGTGAAGTACCGCATTATAAAGTATCCTTTTTAACATACAAATTTCTTAATAATCATCAGCCTTTATCTTTTTCTTTAAGAGGGCCTCCTTCGTTAGTTTAAAATTAATATTTAAATTTTAAACTAATATTTCATAATGAAACATATTATAGGGATAATAGCTTGTTGTATATGCAACTTAGCTTATTGTCAAAACTGTACTAGTAGCCTTAATGGTTATATAGAAGATTTTCATGATGGTACGCCAATAAGTGGTGCTACCATTTATATTGAGACTCTAAACACGTACAAAACATCTGATATTAATGGCAAGTTTACCATTAAAAACATTTGTGATGGCAAATTGGTTATTGTAGTTTCACATTTAGCGTGTGATACAAAACGAGTTGAAATTGATATTGAGGGCGAAACTAATTATGAACTAAATTTAGAACATCATATTGAGGAACTCGATGAAATCAAAATTAATGGGAAAATAAATTCAAAATTAACTAAAACCTCACAAGAATCTGTTTTAAACACCGAAACGATAGAACGCTTTAGTGCGTTAAATCTTGGCGATGCCCTTAAACAAGTAAGTGGTGTTTCAGCAATTAATACAGGAAATGCTATTGTAAAGCCTGTTATTAATGGGTTGCATAGTAGCAGAATATCTGTTATTACTAATGGTGTACTATTACAAGATCAAGAATGGGGCATTGAACATGCACCAAACATCGATTTAAATTCAGCTGGAACTATAAATGTTATCAAAGGCGCTAATGCTTTAGCCTATAGTGGAGATGCCATTGGAGGCGTTATAGTATTAAAACCCACAAATATTAGTTTGAAAGACTCACTATATGGAAAAACTATTTTAAGTGCACAAACAAATGGTAGAGGTTACAATGTGGTATCGTCTTTAACTAAATGCTGGAAAAAAGGATGGTTTATAAATGGACAAGCCTCATTAAAACGCTTTGGTGATTTTGAGGCTCCTAATTATAATTTGACCAATACTGGTTTAGAAACGAAAGGAATAAACTTAAATACTGGTTTCAAAACTTTTGAAAAAGGTTTCAACATCAATTACAGCTATTTAACTAACGAAATTGGTATTTTAAGAGCAGCTCATATTGGAAGTATTAACGATTTAGTTGACGCCATAAATAATACTGAGCCTATTTTGATTGAAGATTTTAGTTATGATATCAATGCGCCTCGTCAGGAAGTGACACATCAAATTTTTAAAGCTGAATTTTACAAACGTTTTAAACGATTTGGACGATTTGAATTTCAGTATGATTTTCAAGATAATCAACGCTTTGAATACGATGTTAGAAGAACTGATGACAACAAGCCTGCAATAGATTTGAATTTGAAAACGCATTCTATAAGAGCAGATTTGAAACTTGACGCCAATATAAAAGCCATTTATAATTTTGGAGTTAGTGCAAGATACCAAAACAATTTCGCTAATCCTGATACAGGCATAAGACGCTTAATACCAGATTATGACAAATACGATATTGGTGTTTTTGCCATTTCAAACTTAAAATGGGGTGATAAAACTAATTTAGACTTTGGAGTTCGTTATGATTTCAACAGCATTGATGCTAAAAAATTCTATTTAAAGAGCAGATGGGAAGAACGAAATTACAGTCAGGATTTTAATGATATCATTATTGATGATGTAGGCAATCAGTTTTTAGCAAATCCAGTATACAACTTTCATAATGTATCACTTTCAGCAGGTATTTCCCATAAAATAAGCAGTAGTCAATCTATATTGTTTAATTATGGATTATCTCAACGTTCACCAAATCCTTCAGAATTATTTAGTGATGGTTTACACCATTCTGCAGCTAGGATAGAATTGGGTGATTTGCGAATAAAGCAAGAAAGATCAAATCGTTTTGGTGGTACTTATCAATTGAATACGTCTAAACTACAACTAAATGTTGAAGGGTTTGTAAATCATATTAAGGACTTTATTCAAATAATTCCTTTTGGAACTGAGCAAACTATTAGAGGTGCTTTTCCTGTTTGGAATTATACACAAACCGATGCCTTTTTGTTTGGTGTTGATGTTACTGCCAATTACGACTTTAATGACCAATGGCGCATTAATAACAAATCGGCTTTCATAAAAGGAAGAGATACCAAAGCGAAAACTGCATTAATTGATATGCCTGCATTTAGAACTGTCAATATTTTAGGATACACCAACAAAAAATGGTTAGGTTATAATGCCAGTTTAGAAAGTGAATGGGTGTTTAGACAGAATGATTATCCGAATTATAATTTTGAAACGCTAAACCCTACTACACAACAAATGGTTTTGGTAGATATTAGCACACCACCTCCAGCGTATGATTTATTACATTTCAGGAATGATATTACCGTTTTACTATCAGATAAAACAAATTTAAACATTGGGCTTTATGTGTCCAATATATTTAATACGTCTTACAGAGAATACTTAAATAGATTAAGATATTTTGCTGATGACTTAGGAAGAAATTTTATGTTACAATTAAAGTTAAACTATTAAAAAAACAAGAAAAATGAAACATTTAAAAGAATTATCAATTTTAATTATTGCCTTATTAATTATAACATCATGTTCTGATGATGACAATCCGATTATAGTTGTTGAGGAAGAAGTAATTACAACCATGACCATAACCTTAACACCTGATGGGGGTGGCACCTCAACAATTATGCAAACTAGAGATGACGATGGCGATGGCCCTAATCCACCAGTTGTTACTAATCCAGTAAATTTAGCTGCTAACACTACTTATACTGGTAGTATAGAATTGTTAAATGAATTAGAATCTCCAGCGGAAGATATTACAGAAGAAGTAGAAGAATTAGATGATGAACACCAGTTCTTTTTCTCAGCAACTAACGCTATTGCGACATTCGATTATACTGATCAAGACGATGATGGCAACCCTGTTGGATTGAACTTCACCCTTACCACTGGAAATGCAGGCACTGGTACGGTTACTGTTTCGCTAATACACGAACCAATGAAAGATGCCAGCGGAGTTAGCGACGGCGACATTACAAATGCAGGAGGTGAAGAAGATATTTCAGAGACTTTTAATGTAGTAGTTCAATAACCATATTGACTAATAGAAAAAAAGAGGTCGTCAAAAAGCAATTTTTAGGCGATTTTCTTTTTAGTCATTTTTGAGATTGTGTTTTTATCAATATTCTTTTCGATAAAAAGCACATATTTTTTGTATCGTTTGTGAAACTTCTGGTGTCAAAACTTTTCGCCTGTATTTTATAGGATAAACTAAATGATATAGTAACAAACTTTTATTATGACTCTTGTAAATATACTCACTCATAATGCCAAAATTACATATCTTTACGCTACACCCGACGCAAGCATCTGGGAATTCTAATGATTAAAAAATGGATTTCAAATTTAACAACAAAAGCCTTTCAATTTCTTGAAAGGCTTTTGTTTTTTGGGTGGAAGACCGGATTCGAACCGGCGACCCTTGGTACCACAAACCAATGCTCTAACCAACTGAGCTACAACCACCATGTATTTTATTATAAAACTTTAAAAAAATTTTGCAAAAGGAACGCTCTAACCAACTGGTATGAAGCTACCATATAACTTGCATTTTACAATGCGAGTGCAAATGTAATTTATTTCAATGGTATCTACAAAGACTTTTTTTAATATTTTGTATTCTCTTTTGAAATAAAATTAACTGTAATCTTAACTACTTTATATCGAACAAACTATCTACAGCTACATAGCGTTCCACATTAAAACCTTCAGCATATTCAACACCAACTAAGCGCCCTAAATCTCTTGCACGATACTTAATACTATCAGTAAAATTTTTACTGGATATTGGTGTTTCTGGCTCTTCACTTTTGGCATCATAAAACTGTGTTTTATAAGCCAAAACAGATTCCATTTTTTTATCCATAAATCCTGAAACATCAACAACAAAATCGGGTTCTAAGTTTTTCCATTGCATATAATGATATACTTGTTTTGGTCGCCATTGATTTTGCAATTGTCCATCATCATCTTTTGTTTCAACTTTAATCAATCCGCTTAAAAAACAAGCGTCGCTTACTAGTTTGCTTCCTTTTCCATGATCTATATGTCTATCATTAATAGCATTACAGAGCACTATATCTGGTTGATATTTACGAATCATTTTAATGATCTCTAATTGATGTTGCTTATCGTTTACAAAAAAACCATCTGCAAAATTCATATTAACACGTAAATGCACACCTAAAATATGAGCCGCATTTTTAGATTCTTCATCTCTAGTCTCAGTGGTTCCTCGAGTTCCTAATTCGCCACGAGTTAAATCGATAATACCTACACTTTTTCCATTCGCAATTTCTTTGGCTAAAGTGGCTCCACAACCTAGTTCTACATCGTCTGGGTGTGCGCCTATGGCAAGTATATCTAATTTCATAGTCTGTTAATTATTATAAATCCTAATTTTAGAAATTTCTAACTTTAATTTTCTTAAAGATATTAAGAATACTTAAAAATTAGCTACTACTATCACGTTTTCGTTTTCTGTTTCCACAAATAAAAAGATTAAATTTTCATAATTATTAAAAAATGATATGCTTTTAAAAAGCATGACATTCGTCATAATTATTAGTGAATATCCAATGTAATTTTACTTTGAAATAAAGAAACATAGTACATCTTAAATAAATATTATAGATGTATAAAGTGTAAAATTAATAAAGAATTACAAGATATGATCTATTTAATGCTCCTCATTTTAGTTATCACAATCGGACTTTTTGTTTGGGGCAAGTTTACACCAGATATTGTAGCGCTTATATCTATGATTACTTTATTCTTAACTGGTATTCTAGATGCTACTGAAACCTTAAGTGGGTTTAGCAACCCAACGGTAATTATGATTGCTGCGCTTTTTATAATTGGAGAAGGTATTGCACAAACGGGTTGGACCGCTATGGCTGGTAAAAAGTTTGTAGAGTGGGCTGGAAAAAGTATACCAAAATTATTAGTTATAGTAACTCTAGGAGCTGGTGTACTATCTGGCTTTGTGAGTAATACAGGTACTGTGGCTACGTTAATGCCTTTAACTATATCTTCCGCTTGGAGTATTGGTACGTTGCCGTCAAAAATGTTAATGCCTGTTGCATTTGGTTCTAATACTGGTGGTTTATTAACCTTAACAGGAACACCTCCAAATATTATTGCTAGTAACGCTTTAACCGAGGCTGGTTTTGAAGGTTTTTTATTTTTTGAATTCGCTTTAATAGGAATACCATTATTAATTATTGCATTACTCTATTTTAGATTTATTGGTCATAAATTATTACCAAAAAACAAAACAAATAATAAACCAATAAATATTGAATCTACACTTCATAAGTGGATTGAAGCTTATAAAATTGATGATGATTACTATAGGTTACGTGTCCGTTCCTTATCACCATTAATTAATACAAAGATTAAGACATGGAAGTTCGAGAAGAAGTTCAATGTATCTATTATTAGATTAAAAAGAAGACATCCTAGTGTTTTAAAAGGTATTGCTCAATTTGAAGAATTTCCAGATCCAGAAACAGAATTAAGATATCATGATATTCTAACTGTGAAAGGTGATACTGAGGCCATTAATAAACTGATGATTACATTCAGATTAGGCCTACTACCTCTTGAACCTATTACAGATGAATTAAAGAACAACCTTATAAACCAAGAAGTTGGTATGACGGAAGTGATTGTAAACCCAAACTCTATGTTAGTAGGAAGACGTTATAAATTGGGCGAATATTTTAACAAATATGGCATACAACTGCTAGCGGCTTCTAGAAATAATAAACCTTTATTAGACAAAGACATAGTTATAAAAGCCGGAGATGCATTTTTATTACGCAGCACTTGGGAACATATTGACGATCTAAAACAACAACATGAAAACTTAGTAATTATTGGTAGCCCTGAAGGGATGGCTAAAAATGTTGATAACCTAAATGGTAAATCATACATCGCACTAGGTGCTCTTGTACTAATGATTGTGTTTATGGTCTTTAAAATTGTACCAGGTTCAATTGCGGCTTTAATCTCAGCAGGTATTATTTTACTAACTGGTTGTTTACCAATAACAAAAGCTTATAAAGGTATTAGTTGGACAAGTGTTGTTATGATAGCAGCCATGATACCCATGGGAATTGCGTTGCAAAAAACGGGAACAGCGCAAGTTATAGCTAATGGCTTAGTAGAGTATTTAGGAGCCATTCATCCAATTATGTTATTAGGTGGTGTTTTTTTACTAACCACAACCTTTAGTCAGGTCATAAATAACTCAGCTACAGCTGTATTAATGGCACCTATTGCCATTTTAGCAGCAAGCTCTTTAAATCTGTCACCAGAACCATTTATGATAGTAGTTGCCATAAGTGCTTCAACAGCATTTTTAACACCAATAGGTACAACAACTAATGCCATGGTTATGACAGCTGGAGGCTATAAGTTTATGGATTACCTAAAAGTAGGTGCTCCGTTACTACTTATATTTTTCATTATATCGCTAATACTCGTGCCAGTAATATGGCCATTTTAAAATAAATAATTATTAATAGGAACCTTAAAATTCAATAAAAATGGAAACAACAGGAACAATTAAAAAAGACAAAACCTTAGAAAGGTATGGTTTAAAAGACGTGATCGTAAACTGGAATTTATCACCTGAAGAACTTCAGAGAATTACAGTTGAAAAAGGTATGGGAAAAGAAACCGCAAACGGAACATTAGCTATTAATACTGGTAAATTTACTGGACGTTCTCCTCAAGACCGTTTTCTTGTAAAAGATGATTATACAGCAGATAAAGTTTGGTGGGGAAAAACGAATAAAGCAGTTTCACCAGAAAACTTTTATAAACTTGAGAAAGAAATCGTTAAGTATCTTTCTGGAAAAGAAATTTATGCTAGAGACGGCTATGTTTGTGCAGACCCAGAATTTAGAACAAATATTAGAACAGTAACCGAGTTACCATGGTCTAACATGTTCATATATAATATGTTTTTAAGACCTAGCCCGAAGGAGTTAGAAAGCTTTAAGGAAGATTGGTTAATACTTTGTGCTCCAGGATATGTTTGTCCAGATCCGAAAGCATTTGGTATTCGTCAAGGTAATTTTTCAATCTTAAACTTTACTAAAAAAATAGCTTTAGTTGGTGGATCTGCTTACACAGGTGAGATGAAAAAAGGGATTTTTTCTGCACTAAACCTTATTTTGCCAACAGAACGAAACGTATTACCAATGCACTGTTCTGCTAACGTTGGAAAAAAAGGAGATACAGCTATTTTCTTCGGATTATCAGGAACAGGAAAAACGACCTTATCTGCAGATCCAGATAGAAAACTAATTGGTGATGACGAACACGGTTGGACAGCAGATAATACAATTTTTAACTTTGAAGGTGGTTGTTACGCTAAGGTAATTGACCTTACTGAAGAAAAAGAACCAGAAATTTTTAAAGCTGTTAAGCCAGGAGCAATACTTGAAAATATTGTCTTTAAAGATAATGGAGAGCCAGATTATGAAGATAGTAGCATAACACAAAATACCCGTGTAAGTTATCCTATTTATCATATAGAAAATATTCAAGAAACACTTTATGCAAACAACCCAAAAAATATATTCTTCTTAACCTGTGATGCTTTTGGTGTATTACCTCCAGTATCAAAATTAACACCAGGTCAAGCTGCATATCACTTTATCTCTGGTTATACAGCTAAAGTTGCAGGAACTGAAGCTGGAATTACAGAACCAGTTCCTTCTTTCTCTGCTTGTTTTGGCGAACCGTTTATGCCATTACACCCAACCGTTTACGGTGAGATGTTAAGTAAAAAAATGACTGAAGCTGGTGTAAATGTTTGGTTAATTAATACAGGATGGAGCGCAGGACCTTATGGTGTTGGATCGCGTATAAAACTTAAATACACAAGAGCTATGATTACGGCTATCCTTAATGGAGAATTGGACAATGTTGATTATGAACAAAACTTTATTTTCGGATTGTTTATGCCTAAATATTGTCCTGGTGTACCATCAGAGATTTTAGACCCGATGAACACTTGGTTACAAAAAGGCGCTTACGTTGGTAAAGCTATACAATTAGCGCACTCATTCCACTTAAACTTTGAGAAATTTGCTGCTCAAGCTTCTGAACAAATTATTGAAGGTGGTCCACTAATTGATGAACACCATCACTTACACGAACACTTTTAATAGGTTCTTATTTAACCGTAAAAGGAGCTCGAAAAGAGCTCCTTTTACATTTAATTGACTTTAACTTTGTTTCATATGAAACGTAATATTACCCTCATATTACTTTTATTTAGTCTTATCAGTTCTTTTGCGCAATCACCTGTTGAGGAAAAACTAGGTTCATGGTTTACTCATTTTGGAAATTATAAAATTTCTGATAAATTTAGTGCCAGTGCTTTAGTTCAAGCTTGGGACTATGAATTAGCAGATAACTTTAACTTTATTTTATACAACCTTTCGATAAACTATACTGTTTCACCCAGAGTAACAACTACTTTGGCTTATGGGTATGCCGATATTGATAGTGGTTTTGAGACTAACGGCCCTCATACTTTTGAAAACCGTTTATCTGAACAGATTGGTTATAAACATGACCTGTTTAAACTTCCAATAGATCATAGGTTTAGAGTTGAACAGCGTTTTCTGAATAAACTTGGTCCAAACACTTTTCATAATAGACTTCGTTACAGACTTGGTAGTAAAGTAACACTTAATAACACCTTGTTTTTTCGTGTTCACAATGAATATATAACGACTATTGGAACTAAAAAAGTAGATGCTTTTTCTGAAAATCGTTTTTATACTGCTTTGGGAATTAATACTTCTAAAGCCGTAAATATTCAAGTTGGCTATCTCAATAGAGCAATAAAAGGATTAAGTCTCCATAGGTTACAATTAGGATTATTTTATAAAGTAGATCTTAGAAAGAAAAAAATTGATGTTTTAAATAACGTTAATTGAAAACAATATCAAAGGTTACATAAATATAGTTTTCGATACTTTCTATTTAAAAGTCCAAGCAACAATTCTTGAAATTTTATTTCCTTGCCCCATATTTATAGTTTTAACATCAGTAGCTCCCAATTTTTTCAAAGACAAATACATACCTTTTACTAAATCTTTTTTAGAAACTAATGTTGTAAACCAAATACATTGATTTTTAAACAAAGAACTTTCATAAAGATAATTATGAATAAATGATTTTTCGCCGCCTTTATACCACAATTCGCTTTCTGAACCAGCAAAATTTCTAACAATTTCATCTACGCCCTTATTCAATCCTTTTAATTTTCTAGTTGTGGCTTTTATAGCGTCTTGTTCAGACTTAAAAAATGGTGGATTACATATGGATACAGAAAATTTATCATCCGCTTTTAAAACACCTTTTAAAATCTGAGAACTATCTTTTTGTAGCCTTAAAGAAATATAATAGCTTAACTCATTTTTATTAATAATTTTTTGAGCATATTGAATCGATTTCTTATCAATATCAGTAGCTACAAACTTCCAATTATATTCTGAATGTCCTAAAACAGGATAAATACAACTTGCTCCTGTTCCAATATCTAAAACCTTAATATACTCGTTTATTTTTGAAGCTTTTAATAAATCGGAAATATGATGAATATAATCTACACGCCCAGGAATTGGTGGACATAAATTTGTATCGGGAAATTCCCAAAAATCAATTTTATAATACTTTTTAAGTAATGCCGCGTTTAGAGCTTTTATAGCTTTTGGGTTTGCGAAGTCTAGGGTTTTATTATCATATTTATTTTCAAATACAAAAGGCGTTAAATCAGGATAAGTTTTACATAAAGCTTCTAAATCATATCCTGATTTATGTTTATTTTTTGGGTGGAAATTTGGTTTACTTTTGATAATTATAAGCTTTTAATATTAAACCAGTGTTTTTTTCCAATACCCTTTTTTAAACCAAATAATAGCTGTAATAGCTATTAAAATCTCTGCTAAAGTAATAGCCCAAAACACTCCTGAAGGACCAAAATCTAGAGTAATAGCCATAAAGTAAGCAAATGGTAATTGCAATAGCCAAAAACATACAAAGTTTATATATGTTGGTGTTTTTGTATCTCCTGCACCATTAAACGCATTAATAACAACCATACCATAACCGTAAAAAATATAACCTGCTGCTATAACACGTAAACACAAACTACCATATTTTACAACGTCTGGAGTTTCATTAAACAACAAAACAATTTGTGGCGCAAACACTAAATAAATTATAGAAACTAAGCCCATAAAAAGAGCACTATATTTACCCGTTTTCCAAACAGATTGTTCTGCACGTTTTGGTTTTTTAGCACCTAAATTTTGACCTACTAAAGTAGCAGCTGCATTACTCATACCCCAAGCTGGCATTAGTGTAAACATCATTACACGAATAGCAATGGTATAGCCTGCCAATACTTCACTACCAAATTCGCTCATAATACGCATTAAAAACACCCAGCTAGAAGTCCCTATTAAAAACTGACCAATTCCACCTAATGATACTTTAATTAAATTAAGCATCACACCTACTCGCAAGACTAAATCTTTTATCCCAACTTTAATTTTACTGTACCCATAAAATAAAATAGCTAATTGAAATAACACTGCAGTTCCTCTACCTATAGTAGTTGCTATAGCTGCACCTTCAACGCCAAAAGCGGGAACTGGCCCAAAACCAAAAATAAATATCGGATCAAGTATAATATTCAATCCGTTAGACAAAACTAATGTCCACATAGCCACAGAAGCATCACCTGCACCTCTAAAAATTGCATTGATTAAAAACAAAAGCATTATGGTAATATTGCCGCCTAAAAGCACTTTTGTATAACCATAACCTTCTTCTATTAAATCTGCCTCTGCGCCCATTAAACCTAATATTTCTCTAGGATAAATAACACCTATTGCACTAATTATAGCAGCAACAAATACCCCGAGGAATATAACTTGTACTGCTGCATTTGAAGCGCCTTTTAAATCTTTCTCTCCCACGCGTCTTGCAACTATTGCAGTAGCTGCCATACTTAAACCTATTGCTACAGCATAAACCAATGTAATTACAGATTCTGTTAAACCAATAGTAGCTACAGCATTTACACTTACTTGCGATACGTACATAATATCAACGAGTGCAAAAATAGATTCCATGAGCATTTCAAGAATCATAGGAATAGAAAGCATAAAAACCGCACGCCGAATACTACCAGATGTAAATTCTTGTTCTTTACCAGAAACAGCTACTTTAAAGTATTGAAAAAATTGTTTTATTGAAATTTTATTTGATTGCATTTTTAAATAATTATAATGTAGAAAACTGCCAAATGTAAAACACTTAGCTCTTGTTTTGCTCGAGAGAATCTCGATGCTAACTGGAAGTCTAATTAAACAATCATAGATAACAAATATGGCAAATTAATTTAACATTTTAGGCAAATGGTTTTGATTATTTTATCTTCGCGGAAATTTTTAAAGATGCTAAAAGCTATTATTTTTGATATGGATGGGGTAATTGTTAATAGTGAACCGCTTCATCATGCTGCTTACCATAAGATGTTTAAAGAAGTGAATATTAAAGTTTCTGATGAGCTTTATGAATCCTTTACTGGGCAATCTACCATAAATATTTGTAAAAAATTATGCGATATTTTTCAGCTTAAAGAAACTCCAGAATATTTAGTTTCTTTAAAACGCAAACACTATGAATACATTTTTGATAACGATAAAGACTTCGATTTAATTGATGGTGTTTTAGATTTAATTAAAGATTATCACACCAATGGCTTAACACTTGTTTTAGGCTCATCTGCATCTATGCCAGGAATTGAACGCATTTTTAAACGTTTTGATTTAGATAAATATTTTAAAGCTAAATTAAGTGGCGCTGACTTAAAAGCTTCAAAACCTCATCCCGAAATTTTTATTAAAGCTGCCGAAACTTCAGGCTACAAAACCTCTGAATGTATGGTTATTGAAGATTCTACAAATGGTGTTAAAGCGGCAGTAGCAGCAAATATTTTTTGTGTCGGGTATAATAGCTTTCATTCTAAAAATCAAGATTACTCTGAAGCGAATTTTACCATAACCGATTTTAAAGAAATTTCTTTTAATAAAATACAGAAACGTTTTAAAGCAGTTTAATTACTCCTTCTTTTCTTCTTTAACTTTTTTGATTATGGCTTTTAAACGTTCTTTTCTTAGGGTTTCTTCAGCCTTCTTTTTATTTGTTTTTCGAGACATTAACTTTGAGTGCTTAGCCTTATTTTTTGTGTTTTCTCACGTCCTGTTTTTGCCATAGCTATAGTTTTAGTTTTGTTTTTAATAAGGTATTTTGTTCTTCCATTAATTCGGTAAGGTTTGAAAGCAATTCAATATCTTTTGGTGTCGCAACTGTAGTATCTTTAGAATCTTGCGCTTTATTTTTTAATCTATTCATAAATTTCACAACAATAAATACTGTAAATCCTATAATAAGAAAGTCTAATAAAGCTTCTCCCAATGCACCATAGCCTATAGCAACCTCATCCGTAATTATCGTACCCGACGTATCTTTTACAGCTTCTTTTAAAATAACCTTTTTTTCTTGAATATTTACTCCATCTGTTAGTAAAGATAATGGTGGCATAAACACTCTTTTTACCAAAACATCAATCACTTTATTGAACGAAGCACCTATAATGATACCAATGGCCATATCCATCATATTACCTTTTACAGCAAACTCTTTAAATTCTTTAAATAATTTCATACCTAACGTTTTAATATTTTCAGATGCAAAGATATTAGATTGTAAAATAGGGGTTTCAATCAATCACTCTTTATTTATTAATCTAAACACATACTATCTGCTTAAAACCAAATATTATTTATTATCTGCCTAAAAGCATATATATTTTATTATCTGCTAAAAAAGATATATATTTGTATTGCATATAGTTAATTATTGTTTATAAATGACCAGTATAATAACAGGAGATATCATTAATTCTAGAGAAAGTGAACCAAAAAATTGGTTAAAAACACTTAAAAGCACCTTAAATATTTATGGTAAAGAACCTAAACAATGGGAAATTTTTAGGGGTGATAGCTTTCAACTAGAAATAGCCCCTGAAAAAGCATTGGAAGCAAGTATATTAATTAAAGCTTCTATAAAACAATATAAAAATTTAGATGTAAGAATTGCTATAGGCATTGGTGGAAAAACATACGAATCAGAAAAGATAACAGAATCTAACGGAAGTGCTTTTGTAAATTCGGGTGAATGTTTTGAAAAAATGAAAAAAAGTACATTAGCTTTAAAATCTGATTTTATAGATTTTGATGCCACAATAAATACCATGTTAGAACTTGCGCAATTAACAATAAACCATTGGACCGTTACCTCTTCAACTATTATTAAAACGAGTTTAGAAAACCCGGAGTTAAATCAAAATCAAATTGCAAAAATGCTTAAAAAATCTCAAAGCAATATTAGTGAAGGATTAAAACGTGGAGGGTTTGACGAAATTCTAAAATTATTATACTATTACAAAACCCAAATAAAAAACCTATGCTAACTTTAGCCATTAAATTAATATTAGCCCATACTATTGGTGATTTTCTGTTACAACCACAAAAATGGGTGCTCCATAAAGAAACTCACAAACACAAATCGAAGTTTTTATATTGGCATATTTTAGTACACCTTTTAGCTTTAATTTTGGTACTACAATTCAATTTTAAATATTGGTTGGGGATATTGATTGTAGTAGTATCACACTATATTATAGATCTTATAAAGTTACATCTTAAGTCTAAATTTAATAATAGATTATTATTTGGTTTAGATCAATTAGCACATCTATTAATTATAGCTTTAGTTATAAAAATTTATATGCCTTATAAATTTAATTTTAATTCCCTTTTTGAAGCTAAAACATTATTATTAATTACAGCATTATTATGTATTACTAAAGTATCTTCTATCATCATGAGAACCATCATATCTAAATGGGATTTGAAAGAATACACCGAAGAATCATCATTAGAACACGCTGGAGCTTACATTGGTATTCTTGAACGCCTATTTGTATTTGCCTTTATCATTACAAACCACTGGGAAGGTGTTGGCTTTTTAATAGCTGCAAAATCTGTATTCCGTTTTGGAGATTTATCAAAAGCTAAAGACCGAAAACTTACCGAATATATTTTAATAGGAACACTCCTTAGCTTTGGTTTAGCTATTGCTTTTGGGCTTGGTTATATTTATGTTTTAGGGTTAATCAAAGGTTAATTACTTCCTATAAAACTTAGCATAGCCACGATACCCAAAAAATCCTAAAACAGCTACAATAGCACAAGCTATTAGTATAAACTTAAGACTCACAATTTGGTCACCACTAGCATAACTGTGTAATCCAGCTAGGTAAAAATTCACTCCAAAATAGGTCATCATAATACTTGCAAATGCAATAATGGATGCTAAATTGAACCCCCAACGGCTACGAAGTCCTGGTACTAAACGCATGTGTATTACAAACGCATAAATCATGATACTAATAAGCGCCCAAGTTTCTTTTGGATCCCAACCCCAATAGCGTCCCCAACTTTCGTTAGCCCACATACCGCCTAAAAAGTTTCCTATGGTAAGCATAACTAACCCAACAGTTAAAGACATTTCATTAATAATGGTGAGTTCTTTTATATTTAAATCCATTTTCAACTTATTATTTTTAGTTGTAAATGCCATTAAAAATAAGGAAACCACCCCTAAAATCATTCCTAAAGTAAAAGGTCCATAGCTAGCTACTATTACTGCTACGTGAATCATGAGCCAATAACTGTTCAATACAGGTTGTAAGTTGGCAATAGCAGGATCCATCCAGTTCCAATGTGCAATCATTAAAATCATGGATGTTACGAAAGCCGTTGATGCAATGGTTAAATCACTTTTTCTACCAAAAGCCAATCCAAAAAACATAGTTGCCCACGCGACATAAATCATAGACTCGTAAGCATCACTCCAAGGTGCATGTCCAGAAATATACCAACGGACTATTAAACCTGCTGTATGTAAAATAAATAAACCAATTATAATCCATTTAAAAACAGTTACAGCAGTATTTAAAACTTTATTCTTATCATTAAATATTTGAATAATAAGCAATACAAACAAAAGCGTGCCCGCATACATATACCAACTAAACAATTTCTTGAATATATCGTATTTGTTGTATAATATTTCGGTGTGAATTTTATCATCATTAAGCATAACTTCACCGCCATATTTATGCTGTGTTTTTTTGAAAGCTGCTAAAAGTTTAGACGCTTGTGAAAAATCCTCAGTTTGTTTTGCTTGATCTAAAGTGTATAAATAAACGCCGAAACCATTCTTTATAAAATTGCTATAAAGCGAGTCTTTGATTACAGTTTTGTTTTTTATATACTCAAAAGTTGAAATCCATTTATTATTATCGTCATTAGGTATGGGAAATATTTTTAATGACATACCTTCAACAGTATTAAATAATAAATTCACACGTTGGTCAGCTTCTTTAAACTCTTTTTGAAAACCATTAGGCACTTGTGCTTTATAAGCTTCATTTAAATATGGTGCTAACTTATACTCACCACGTTCTGTGAAAAAATCGGCAAGAGTGACATATTTATCTTCTTTATTAACCCCAATTAAACTGCGGATTGAGTCTGCTTTTTTGGGTTTTAAATAAATAATTGGTACGTTGTACCAAAGTTGCGGACTTTCTTGAATAGATAAAAACACCTGATTAGCATCTAAACCTTCATAAGTATCACTTTTACTTAGTTTACGAAGCATTTCAGAAGCATACGTATTAACAGGCATCATACGACCACTAAGATCTTGTATTACTAAATGCCCAAATTCATCTGCATGTGCCTTTGGAGCAACATTGGCTTTTAAAATAGAATCGATTTGCGCTTTTGTTGGTTTAGAATGATCATGTCCATCATTTGCAGAATGTTCTTGCGAAAACGCATTCAAACCAAAACACAATACTAAAACGGTAAGTAATTTTGCCTTTTTAGCTTTTACTTTTTCTAACTGCTTTTTTAAATCTCCAAAACGAGAAAATTTACTAAAAAGAATAGCCATGAGTCCAAAATAAAGCATAAAATAACCTACATAAGTTAAAAGTGTGCCCCAATAATCATGGTTTACAGAGAGTATAGTGCCTTTTTCATCTGGATCGAAACTAGATTGAAAAAATCGGTAACCACCATGATCTAAAATATTATTCATGAATATTTTATAATCATAATCCCCTTCTTGTTTGTCTATTACGGTTACTTCACTAGAATAGGCTGAATATCCTTTTTCTGTACCTGGATAACGTTCTGCTTCAAAATCATTTAGCTTAATAGAAAAGGGTAATTCTAAAACTTTTGAACCGTATTTAAATGCAAAATCTAAACCTCCAACTTGAATGGATTTAAAACTACTATTTATTCCTTTTCCTCCTAGTAAACCTATGGTTTTTGTTTCACCTTTAGTTGTTACTTTAAGCACCAAACCATCTTCATCATTTTTAAGGATTTTAGGTTTTTGGACAACATCAAAAACACCTTTTACTACAGGTTTAGGAAACACAACTTGAATATTATCTGCAATGTTATATAGTGATCTTAATATTAAAGGCTGTATACTATCTTTAACCAAATTACCTCTAGCTTGGGTGGCCATAGTCATGTAGTTACCATCATAAGGCGAGTTTATAAATAATTCATCATTTTCATAGTTTATGTTTATAGCACCTGGAGTTGGCTTATTTAAAGAAAATAATATATTATGAACGCTTTGTACTTCCCCCACTTTTAGGAAGTGATTATGTCCGCCTTCAACCATTTTAAGATATTCCTCTCCATTATCATTAGGTATAATATCTTCTTCAGCACCTTTTATGAATTTTTCTAATTCAATAGTAACAGGTTGTTGGTTGTATTTTGTTTCAATTTTGAAATCGTTTTCTAATCTAGCTGAAAAATCAACATCGCGTTCAATTGATAAACGCTGAGGAACACCACCTATCTCGTAATCACCATCAATATAAGCAGTAACATAGGTTTTTTGAGATAAAAATACGTTTTCAGTTGCGCCTTCTCTTATAGCCATCATGCCTTCAAAACTCATGTAACGGGTAATGAATGCACCCAACAAAATAAAAATGAATGATAAGTGCAGAATAAATGTTGCCCATTTTTCTTTTTTATAAAGTCTGAACCTAAAAATATTTCCAGTAAAATTAATTACAAAAAACACCATAATGGCTTCAAACCACCAAGCATTATAAATTAAATTTCTAGTATATGGTGTTGGCGATGTGTCTTGACCTGCGTCTAAAAAAGTCCCCGTTGCCATAGCTGCTGCAAAGGCAATAAATAAAATAGCGGTAAGTCGTGTTGAGAAAAGAATTTTGGCGAGTTTATCTTGCATAATCATAGCCTTTTTAAAGGTTTTGCAAATTTAAGGATTTATGCTAATTAAACCTTATAAGTTTTAGTACGAATTCGCAAATATTATGTTAATTAAGAATGAAAATTAATTGCCTTTCTGGATATTTTTTTACATGACCTTAGAATCTTATTCAAATACTATTGATTTTTAACAAAAAAACAATATATTTATTCATTAGTTACTCCTTCATAATTAACTACAATAAGCTCAACTTACTAAAAACTAATACAAATAAAGGTGAAAACTGCTTACTGAATACTGCCTACTGAGACCTTGCTTCAAAAATTTTCAAGTAAAGAAAAGTTCCCATTTTTCTGGCACGACGTTTAGCGTTTTCTGCATAATCACCTTCAAAAAGTTCATCTATAGTTTGAAACCATAAATTTAACCATAAACCAAAATGCAATTCTGTAATGCTATTATCATTTTCAGCATCCACTTTAACATGTGTTTCTAAAGGGTCTCCGTTATACTTATGCTCTAACTTACGAGTCATGAATAAACTTGATTCCCAAAACGTAGTTAATCGATCTAAATGTGCATCCCAATCTTTAATAGCTTCATTAAAAAATGGTCCTAAAACAGTATCTTTTCTAACTTTTTCATAGAATGAAGCTACTAGTAAAAAAACATCAGCTCTAGTTTCAATATCTTTTTTATTCATAGTACACAAAGATAAGCTACAAGACTTTTATTTAAAGTAATACTTACTTATTTTAGCATAATGATTTCAGTAGTAATTTTAGGTGCTGGCAATGTTGCAACCCATTTATTTAAAGGCTTTAGCAAATCGGATAATGTTTCTGTAAATCAATGGTTTAATAGAAATTTAAACACTATTGCTAAATATAAAAACAGTGTTGCTATAACCGATGACTTATCAAAGCTAAAAGATGCAGATATTTACATTTTAGCTGTTAGTGATGATGCAATTGCTGATCTATCTTCACAACTCCCTTTTAATGATAAATTAGTAGTACACACTTCAGGTAGTGTTAGCGTTTATGATATTGATAAAAAACACAAACGTGGCGTTTTATACCCTTTACAAACCTTTAGTAAAGCTGCTGAAATGGATTTTACTGATGTGCCTATTTGTATTGAAACCATCGATAAAAAAAACTACCCACTTTTAAAAAAATTAGCCGTTAGTATTGGAAGCCCAACAAAAAGAATTAATAGTGACCAAAGGCGTGTATTGCATTTGGCAGCGGTTTTTGTGAATAATTTTACGAATCAACTTTACCGAATCGGACATGAAATTACAGAAAGTGAAGGTGCCGAATTTGATTTACTAAAACCTCTCATTCTTGAAACAGCTAAAAAAGTTCAAGAATTTTCGCCTTTTATGGCACAAACTGGTCCTGCTAAACGCAACGATAAAAAAACAATCAAGAAACATTTAAAACAATTAGAAAACAACAGTCATCATCAAGATATATACAAACTTTTGACGGCTTCAATTCAAAAAACTCATGGCAGAAAAAAGTTATAAAGAATACTTAGAACATATTACCACATTCATTTTTGATGTAGATGGAGTTTTAACCGATGGCAGCGTTACTGTTTTAACTGATGGTGATATGTTGCGCAGAATGAACGTAAAAGATGGTTATGCACTTAAAACAGCTATTAACCAAGGTTTTAATTTTTGTATTATTTCTGGCGGAACAAATAAAGGTGTTCAATTGCGCCTAGAAGGATTAGGTATAAAAGATATTTATTTAGGTGCACACAATAAAATTGATCAGTTCAATGATTATCTATCTAAAAATAACATTAAAGCTGAACATGTACTTTACATGGGTGATGACATACCCGATTATCCTGTAATGGAAGTTGTTGGTTTACCATGTTGCCCGCAAGATGCTGTTCAAGAAATTAAAAGTATATCAAAATATATTTCTCATAAAAAAGGCGGTGAAGGCGCTGTGCGCGATGTTATTGAACAAGTATTAAAAGTTCAAGGAAAGTGGATTGGTAATTTTAGTGCTAAAAATGATTAATACTTATTGGAGTTTTATTGCAAAATTTAGTTATTAAAAATTAGTATATGAAACGTAAAAGTAGGCGCATTAGCAATGGTTTTGGTTATATAGGCTTTGGTAACAAACAAAGTGCTTTCAATCAGAAAAATGAAAACCCATTTACATTAATAAAAGAACGTTTACATCAAGAATCGCACTACCACTTTAAACTAGATTTCAAGCATGAAAAGCTATCAAAAGCTGATAAAATCATCATAAAAAATAAAATCAGAAAAGCTGAAAAGACAAGAAATCTAAAAACACTTTTTGTGTTTATTTTTATAGCATCAATTATTGGTGTTTTTATAAAACTAAGTATTGATCTTTTCGTTTCTAGACTATAAATTAAATGACTCATTTTTTAAACCTCATCCGTTGGAAAAACCTATTAATGATTGCAATTACGCAATTACTCATTAAATATGCGCTTTTAGAACCATTGGGAATTAAAACAAGTTTAGATGCTCTTAGTATTACGCTCTTAATCTTGGCAACTATATGTATAGCTGCGGCTGGTAATATAATTAATGACATTTATGATGTTGAGACTGACAATATAAATAAACCAGAGAAACTTATTGTTGGTAAATCCATTTCAGAGAAAACAGCTTTTAATTTATTTATAGCATTTAATGTAATAGGCGTTGGTATTGGTTTTTACGTTTCTAATCTTGTTGGTAAAAGTGCTTTCTTTTCATTATTTGTTATTATTTCTGGGTTACTTTATGTGTATGCCAGTTATTTAAAACGGACACTCTTAATTGGAAATATTGTTATTTCAATATTAGTGGCGTTAAGTATTTTAATAGTGGGTATTTTTGAATTACTTCCTGAAATTACTCCTGAAAATCGTCAATTTCAATTAACATTTTTCAAAACTATATTTGACTATGCTGTGTTTGCTTTTATGATTAATTTTTTACGAGAAATAGCTAAAGATTTAGAAGATATTGATGGCGATTATAAAGCTGGCATGAACACCTTACCAATAGCCATTGGTAGAACACGAGCTACAAACGTTTTGTTTGGGTTATCGTTTATTCCTTTATTTTCTATTTCATATTATGTTATAAATTCCCTTTACAAAAACCCCATTGCGGTTGGCTATTTTTTATTATGTATTGTTGGTCCGCTACTTTATATAACTATCAAATCTTTTAATGCAGAAACTAAAAAAACGTATCATCATATTAGCAGTATGTTAAAAATAGTCATGGTTTCTGGGATGTTATCATTACTAATTTATTTATTTTAGACAGGGTATTTATATCTCGCAAAGACGTTAAGATGCAATGAAATTAATTATGCTATATCGTAACTGCAACTGCGACTGAAAACTTAAAAAAAAATGCTAAACGAAAAACTAAAAAACCACCATATTATTCTTGCTTCGGGTTCACCAAGGCGGCAAGAATTTTTTAGGAATTTAAATTTAGATTTTGAAATTCGTTTAAAACCTGTAAAAGAAGAATACCCAAACAGGTTGACCCATTTTGAAATCAGTAATTATTTAGCACAATTAAAGGCATTACCGTTTAAAGAAGAATTAAACCCAAACGATATCCTTATTACTAGCGATACTATTGTTTGGCACAACAACAAAGCTTTAGGTAAACCTCATGATGAAAACGAAGCTTTTAGTATTTTGAAATCGTTAAGTGATGAAACTCATGAAGTCATCACATCGGTCTGTTTTACAACACATACTTTTGAAAAAACTTTACATGCCATTACTAAAGTCGCCTTTAAAAGCTTAACAGACAAAGAAATTAAATATTACATAAAAACTGCCAAACCTTTTGATAAAGCTGGTGCTTACGGTATACAAGATTGGATTGGACAAATTGGAGTTACCAAATTAGAAGGCTCTTATTTTAACGTTATGGGCTTACCTATACACCTTGTTTACAAAACGTTAAATGATATTGCTGAGGCTGAATAAGTTTGTAAATTTAAAATAAAAACATCATGTTTAAAAGAATCATTAAAGCCGAAAGACTATTTTGGGCTATTACAGTATCGTTAATTCTAATAACCTCTTGTAAAAAAGAAACCGCTTCTAAAGATTTAGCTCATAATTTGGAAACAGAATTTAGTTCCACTGAAGTTGAAGATAGTAATCAAACATCAAAGGAGTTTAAAGACTATTGGTATGCTGGTAATGCTGAAATCAGTTCATATAAATTAGAACAAGAACGTTATGGTGAAATACGAGATGGACAAGCTGTTTTAATTTATGTTACCGAAGATTTTCTTCCAAATAAACAAGTAAAAGCAGATGGACGGAATTCTGAAAACATTTCTGTTTTAAAACTCAACGCTACTAAAAAATTCAATACTGGCATCTACCCGTATTCTATAATGCAAAGTACGTTTTACCCAGTTTCAAATAATAAACACGCTATAAAAGTATCAAGTTCTATACAAGAATGGTGCGGACATGTTTATACGCAACTTAATAATAAGAACCTATTTGAAGTGATGTCGCACTCCTATTTTGAAAGAGAAGCTGATGAAAAATTCAATTTAAAAAAAGCTATTTTAGAAAATGAATTATGGACACAACTACGCATCGATCCGAAGTCTTTACCAACTGGCAATTTACAAATTATTCCTTCGTTTGAATATACTAGATTACGCCATAAACCCATAAAAGCTTATAAGGCTTCTGCCGCTTTAAAAAGTGATAGTTACACGATAAATTACCCAGAGTTAAATAGAACGCTTACTATAAACTTCAATCCTAAATTCCCTTATGATATTCTAAGTTGGGAAGAATCATTAGGGAATTTAACTACAACAGCAAAAAAACTTAAAACCATAAAATCTGCTTATTGGAATAAGAATAGCAACAGCGATGAAATTTTAAGATATACGCTTCAATTAAATTAACTCAGAATTGAATTTGTGATGTATCTTTGCTATTAATTAAACTTTAGTTTATGTTAGTTGATTTTTTTGAAACCTATGAAATTGAGCTTATTAGTTCAGCGTTTGTACTATTAGCATTACTTTTAATTAGATATATTACAAATTTTACCATTACAAAAGTTGCAAGAAAAAATGGTATTAACGATGCCAGAATACGCCTTATTAGAAGATATGTAACTGTCACCCTTTTTTTAATTACTATACTTATTGAAGCCTATGTTTTTGGGGCAAAATTTGAAGATCTTGCGGTTGTTTTCTCTTCAGTTTTTGCCGTTATAGGTATTGGTTTATTTGCCATTTGGTCTATTCTCAGTAACATAACTTCTGGTATTATCATGTTCTTTAGTTTTCCATATAAAGTAGGTGATAAAATTGAAATTCATGATAAGGATTTTCCTGTTAGAGCTATTATTGAAGATATAAGATCGTTTCAACTTCATTTAAGATTAGATAATGGAGATTTGGTAACATACCCCAATAATTTAATACTACAAAAAGCTGTTACCTTAGTTGAGAAAGATGCTATTGAAGAATCTAATATTGCTTAAATTATCCATACATTTATGAACCTATGATGAAAGCTGTAAAAAATATTAGAACACCATTTTCCAAAAAAAAAGTAGGTCAAATTCCTGGAAGTGTTATTTACACTGGTAAAAAGCCGAATCAAAAGTTATTCATTGAAGCTTTTGATTATACCAAAGACAAATGCGAGGTTAAAGAGCTACTTAATGTTGAAGAATGTTTTACGTTTGAAAAAGGTTCTATTACATGGATAAACATTAACGGACTAAATCATGTAAATGCTATTGAAAAAATTGGTGACCATTATGAATTGCATCCTTTGGTTCTTGAAGATATTGTAAACATTTCTCAAAGACCAAAAATTGATGAGTATGAAGATTACCTCTTTGTAGTTTTAAAAATGTTGTATTATGATGATGACGAAAAAATAGTATCAGAGCAAGTTAGTTTTATTCTGGGCGAAGATTATGTGCTTTCCTTTCAAGAAGCTGAAGGTGATGTTTTTGATGAAGTTCGCGAACGTATTAAACAAGCAAAAGGAAGAGTTAGAAGTATGCCTTCTGACTACCTACTTTATGTTTTAATTGATGCCATTGTAGATCATTATTTTAGTATTATAGAAGTTTTAGGAAATAAAATAGAAGATTTTGAAACAGAAATATTCTCTGGGAATGTTGCAGATGATGTCAGTCAAAATATTCAAAATTTAAAACGTGAAATACTGCGAGTACGGCGTGCCATTTTTCCGTTGCGCGAAGTTATAAATCGTATTGAAAAAAACGAAAGCAACCTAATCAACAAAAAAACAATCACTTATTACAGAGATATTTACGACCATTTAATTCAAGTATCTGAAAATATTGATATCTACAGAGAAATGATTTGGAGTTTAATGGATATGTATATGACCACTATTAGCAACAAAATGAATGAAGTCATGAAAGTACTAACCATAATGGCTTCTATTTTTATTCCGCTAACTTTTATTGCGGGTATTTACGGCATGAATTTCGAGTACATTCCAGAGCTAAGTTACAAGTATTCCTATTTTATTCTCTGGGGTGTTATGATTGTACTTTTTATTGGCATGCTTATTTATTTTAAACGTAAAAAATGGCTTTAAAAATTACGTTATCTGTCATTCTGACATTCATCAAGTAAGCGACCTTTCCGTTTTGTTATTTGGTATATTTTTTGAATTTTATGAGCAAAAATTTGTTTAATTTAAATGATATCAAAAAATGAAAACACTTAAAATTATTCCGATTTTATTTCTTATATTTTTTAACTGTTCAGGACAACAAAAACAGACAGAGAAAGAAGAAAACACCCTAAAACCAGATGAAAATATAACTGTAAATAAGGAGTATGACGAATATGGTAATTTAAAACGCTACGATTCTATTTACTCATACAGCTACTCATCAAATGGTAAATTAAACGACAGTATTAAAATGCAATTTGAACGTCATTTTAATAGACATTCCTTCTTTAATGACTCCTTCTTTGATGATTTTTTTGAACAGGATTCTTTAACTGGACTTTTTAATCATGAAAACTTTTTCTTTGACGGTTTTATGAATCAAGATGAAGGCATGAAAAGTATGATGAAACGTATGGATTCTATCCAACAATTATTTTTCAATGAGCGCCAAAGAAGCATCATTCCTGTTGAACCTGAAAAATCAAACAACAAGAGAATTTGAGTCTGTATTCTTAAAGCGTTAAATAAAAATTAAAACCAGCCATAGTGCTGGTTTCTTTTATATATTTGGTTTGTAGCAAATCAAGCCATGATGCAAAAAAACTTACTTTATTTTCTAATAACTTTATTTTCTCTATCGCTTTTACAGGCACAAAAACCAAAAATTCCTTCATCTTCAGAGATTTACGAATCTATTCAAAAACTTAATTTTTTAGGTTCAGTACTATACATTGCAGCGCATCCTGATGATGAAAATACACGGTTAATTTCATACATGTCTAACCAGGTAAAAGCCAGGACAGGTTATTTATCGTTAACACGTGGCGATGGCGGACAAAACCTTATTGGTCCAGAAATAAGAGAGTTATTAGGCGTTATTCGTACCCAAGAATTATTAGCAGCAAGACGTATTGATGGTGGCGAACAATTTTTTACCAGAGCTAATGATTTTGGTTACTCAAAACATCCAGATGAAACCTTAGATATTTGGAATAAAGATCAAGTTTTAAGCGATGTTGTTTTAGCAATACGGCAATTTAAACCAGACATCATTATAAATCGTTTTGACCATAGAACACCCGGAACAACGCATGGTCATCATACCACTTCTGCGCTATTAAGTATGGAGGCTTTTGAACTTGCCAACGATACCTCTGCGTATCCAGATCAACTAAAACAGACTAGCCTGTGGCAACCAAAACGTTTATTTTATAATACCAGTTGGTGGCGCTATGGTAGCAGAGAAAAATTTGATAAGTTAGATAAAAGCAATATGCTAACTTTTGATATTGGTGTGTATTATCCGCTTAAAGGGTTGTCAAATAATGAAGTTGCTTCATTAGCTAGTAGCCAACATTTATGTCAAGGTTTTGGGCGTATGGCGCAACGTGGCTCTCAAAACGAATACATTGAATTTTTAAAAGGTGACCCGCTAATTAATAACAAAAATATTTTTGATGGTATTGATACCTCTTGGAATCGAGTAAAAGGCGGAAAAGCTATTGGTAATATTTTATATGAAGTAGAAAATAACTTCAATTTTAAAAATCCATCGGAACATCTTTCACAACTTCTTGAAGCTTATAAATTGCTTCAAAATATTGAAGATAAACATTGGAAAACTCAAAAAACCAAAGAACTAAAAGCCATTATAGAAATGTGTGCAGGCTTGTATTTAGAGGCTTCGTCTGAAACAAATTGGGCAACACCTAATGAATTAATTAAACTAAACATCGAAGTTTTAAATAGAAGTAATAAAAATATTGTTTTAGAAAGCCTTGAAAACACAAATGGTTTAAAAGTTTCAAAACAAATACTTTTAGAAGAAAACATAAAATACGACTTCAAAGAAAACTTAATAATTGATACGGATCAACAACCTACAACGCCTTATTGGTTAACAAAAAAAGGTACATTGGGTATGTATCAAGTCGATGACACAAATTTAATCGGGTTGCCAGAAACACCAAGAACTTACAAAATAGATTTCAATCTTTTAATTGATAATATTCCAATAACTTTTACAAAAAATATTATCTACAGGTTTTCAAAACCAGATAAAGGTGAATTATACCGTCCGTTTGAAATTATTCCAGAAGTTTCTGCCAAAATAACTGAGAAAGTCATCATTTTAGACAATGACAAACAGCGTGATATCACTGTAGTCGTTAAGGCTGGTCGAGACGATTTAGAAGGTTTTGTAGAAATTAATCATCCGAATGATTGGAGTATATTTCCAAAAAATCAAAAAATTTCAATTATAAATAAAGGTGAAGAACAAAGTTTAATTTTCACGGTAATTCCTCCTAAAAATCAAAGTGAAGGCTATATTAGTCCTATTGTTCATATTGGAGATAAAAAATATACTAAAGAACTTATCGAAATTGATTATGAACATATTCCATTTCAAACCGTTTTATTACCTAGCGAAAGCAAAATTGTACGATTAGATATTAAGAAGAAAGGGAATAATATTGCTTATATTCAGGGCGCAGGTGACGTAGTTCCTGAAAGTTTAGAGCAAATAGGATATAACGTGCGTATCATTAAGCCAGAGGATATAAATCCTGAAATGCTTAAATTATTTGACGCCGTTGTAGTTGGTATTCGTGCTTATAATGTTGTTGAAGATTTAAAATTTAAACAACAATTATTATTTGATTTTGTTGCTGAAGGTGGTAATATGATTGTTCAATACAACACAAGTTACAGACTAAAAGTAACCGATTTAGCGCCATACAATTTAAAATTATCTCGAGATAGAGTTACTGATGAAAATGCTGAAGTCCGTATTTTAAATCCAGATCATGAGGTATTAAATTTCCCAAATAAAATCACACAAAAAGATTTTGAAGGGTGGACACAAGAACGTGGTTTGTATTTCCCAGATGAGTGGGCAGATGAGTTTACACCTATTTTATCAATGCATGATAAAGGTGAAACTCCTAAAGAAGGGAGTTTATTGGTTGCTAAACATGGGAAAGGCAATTTTATATACACAGGTTTAAGCTTTTTTCGAGAATTCCCTGAAGGTGTTTCAGGAGCTTACCGATTATTTGCTAATATGCTTTCCATTGGCAAAGAGGATTTAAAACTTGAAGCTAAACTAAACGATTAACCATGCAAGACCAAAACCAACCCAAACAGCCTTGGCTAAAATTGTATTCTATAGTTTTAATTGCAAATGCCATCTATTTCATTTTTTTCTACTACATAACACAAGCACTTTAAATTATGCAAACATTAAGTTGGATTGATTGGACAGTGCTTAGTGCTACTTTAATTGCTATTGTAACTTATGGTACGCTGCAAACTAGGGGCAGTAAAAATGTACAAGATTACTTAAAAGGTGGAAACACTTCAAAATGGTGGACTATTGGATTATCAGTTATGGCTACGCAAGCCAGTGCCATTACGTTTTTATCAACACCAGGACAAGCCTTTAATGATGGTATGGGGTTCGTACAATTTTATTTTGGTTTACCCATAGCCATGGTCGTTATCTGCATGGTTTTTATTCCGTTGTATCATCGACTTAAAGTTTATACAGCTTACGAGTTTTTAGAAAATAGATTTGATTTAAAAACCAGAACTTTAGCCGCTATACTATTTCTAATTCAACGTGGTTTAGCGGCAGGAATAACCATTTTTGCTCCTGCTATAATATTATCGGTTGTTTTGGGTTGGGACTTACTAACGCTTAATATTTGTATAGGTTTACTAGTTATAATTTATACGGTTTCTGGTGGTACACGTGCTGTAAATGTGACTCAAAAACATCAAATGGTCGTTATCTTTATTGGCATGCTAGTCGCGTTTTTTTTAATAGTGGACAAGCTTCCTCAAGATATTACATTTAGCAAAGCACTAGCAATTGCAGGTGCAAGTGGTAAAATGGAAGTTCTAGATTTTTCATTTAACCTAAATAATAGATATACATTTTGGAGCGGTATTATTGGTGGTACATTTTTAATGTTATCATATTTTGGTACTGACCAAAGTCAGGTTCAACGGTATTTATCTGGTAAATCAGTAAAAGAAATGCAACTTGGTTTAATTTTTAATGGTCTCTTAAAAGTACCCATGCAGTTTTTCATATTATTGGTTGGTGTTATGGTATTTGTTTTTTACCAATTTAATGAAGCGCCAGTCAATTTTAATCCGACAGCAACAGAATTAGTTTTAAATTCCAAATATGCGGAAGATTTTAAAACCCTTCAAAAAGAGCAAACTGAAATTTTTAACGATAAACAGAAAATCATTAAATCGTTTATAGGTTCTGAAAACCCTGAAGCTTCAAAATATATAGCCATAGCTAATGAAGCCAATGATGAATTGAGACAGGAAGCTAGAGCTTTAATAGATAAAGTATCTGAAAACCAGAATGTAAAAGTTGAAAGCAATGATAAAGACTATGTTTTTATACATTTTATTCTAAACAATTTACCTCGCGGACTTATTGGTCTACTTTTAGCGGTTATTTTAAGTGCAGCTATGTCAAGTACTGCAAGTGAATTAAATGCCTTAGGGTCAACTACAACCATGGATCTTTACATGCGTAACGTAGGCGACAAAACCGAAGAAGAAAAAGTAAAAGCATCAAGGTGGTTTACTTTTGCTTGGGGTATTATGGCAATTGGTGTTGCTTGTGTTGCTAATCTTGCAGAAAATTTAATTCAATTAGTTAATATCATTGGTTCTATTTTTTATGGAAATGTATTGGGTATATTTCTACTGGCATTTTTCTTCAAATTTGTAAAAGGAAACGCCGTTTTTATTGGTGCATTGATAACACAAGTTATTGTTATTGGCTTATTTTTATTAAACGAATATGAGTACATTAACCTACCTTTTCTTTGGTTAAATTTTGTAGGTTGTGTTATAGTTATTGCTATTGCGTGTATACTTCAAGTATTTGATAAAAATGACAAAATCATCACAACATAAAATTATAAATTGGGGCATCATTGGCCTTGGCAATATTGCTAATAAGTTTGCACAAGATTTATTAACAATTCCTGATGCCAAACTTTATGCAGTAGCTTCTAGATCTCAAGAAAATGCTAATACTTTTGCTTCAAAGTATAATGCAACAGAGGCTTATGGTAGTTATGAAGATTTAGCTAAAGACCCAAATATCGATGCCGTTTATATTGCTACGCCGCATGCATTACATAAAGAAAATACTATAATGTGCCTAGAACATGGAATTGCTGTTTTATGTGAAAAACCTTTTGCTATGGATGCTGAAGAAGTCAACGAAATGATAGCTAAAGCCAAGAAAAAGCATGTGCTACTAATGGAAGCCCTTTGGACTTATTTCTTACCACATTATCAATTCGTTTTAGAAACCTTGAAAAATGAAACCTATGGTAAAGTTTTAAAATTAGAGGCAGATTTTGGCTTTTATCGTGAATTTGATGACACTTCCAGACTGTTTAAAAAATCATTAGGAGGTGGAAGCTTATTAGATATTGGCATCTACCCTATTTTTGCTGCGCTCTCCACTTTAGGTGTCCCAAATAAGATAGAGGCAAATGCTACCTTTTTTGATAATGGCGCAGATTCTTCTTGTGACATGATTTTTGAATATGATAACGCCACAGCACATTTAAAAAGTACGCTTATAGAAGACACTGCTACTCAAGCCATTTTTTATTGTGAAACAGGAACTATCAAGATTAACTCAATGTTTCATCAACCTTCAACAGTTACTATTAGCTCTAATGGAAAAGAAGAAACTCTAGATTTCAATGATGATGCAATTGGTTACAAATATGAAGCCCTTCATTTTAATGAGTTAATTCGTCAAGGAAAAACAGAAAGCAACATCATGTCTTTTGAGTTCAGTAAACAACTCATCAAAACACTTGACGATGTTAGAAAAGTTATTAATTTGAATTATTAAATAAAAAAGCGCGACCAATAAAGTTGCGCTTTTTTGTATCTAAAAATCTAGATATCTTATATTCTAAGAAGTCTAAATTACATAGCTCCCCATTCTTTTAAAGACGCTTTATTCATGTTTATATAAGCAGAATTATCAGCTTTTTCAGCATCAGCTAAAGATTCTTTAGCTAGCTTAATAGCCCCTTTCTTATCTCCTGCTTTAGCATAAATTAAACTTTGTTGTCTTAGGTGCCAAAAACGAGGTGTTTTTATCATAGACATCGCTTTATCCATCCATTCTTTAGCCTTATTAATATCTTTTCCAGACTCTAAGTAATAAATAGCAGAAGAATAATAATCACCAACTTTAGGGCCATTCATAACGTCATCAATAGCAGCAGAAACTACTTTATCTGTAGGCACTTCAAAAGGAATAGCAACGTAAGTTTTATCCCAAACTAAATCAATAGTTGCACTAGTTGTTTTAATGTTGTTAATATCTAAAGTCATGGTCTCTACACTAAATGGTAATTCCATGGGCTTAACAGTTGTTTTTAAAGCTACCTTACTGTCATCCCATTCTTGTGGTACGCCTCCACCTTTAAGATCAGTATAGAAATAAACCTCCCAAGTTTCTACTCCTGGTTTAGTAAATAATGCGTAAGTTCCAGCTTCTAAAGTTTGTCCATCTATGGTAGCATCTGTACTAAAAGTAATTTTAGTTTTAGCATTTGCACCAGTGCGCCAAATTTTATCGTAAGCTTCTAAGCCTCCAAATATTTTTCTTCCCTTTACTCCTGGTCTCGAGTATTCAATGGTAATATCGGTTACTCCAACACGCTGTTCCAATTTAGATAATGGACTAGGCTGTGGTGTTTCAATTTGTGCATTCACTGAATATACAGTAGTAAATGCCAATAAAAGTAATAATAGTTTTTTCATTTTAAATATGTTTAATATTAGGTTCAAATAGTTTGGTATAAATTTACGTATCCTATTTCCTTTTAATGTTAACAAAAGCTTAAAATAAGACATTGTATATTTGTACGAAATAAAAAATTGTGAAAAAATATTACGCTGAAATAATAGGTACTTTTTCTATGATATTTTGTGGTTGTGGTGCCATGACTATTAATGAAGTTACCAACGGAAGTATTTCTCATGTTGGTGTTGCTATTACTTGGGGACTCATTGTAATGGCAATGATTTATGCCTATGGAGAAAACTCTGGTGCACATTTTAACCCCGCAGTAACTATAGGTTTTGCATTTGCCAAAAAATTTGCTTGGAAGGAAGTACCAAAATACATTTTAGCACAAGCTATTGGTGCCATTTTTGCAATCTTTTTATTATGGTTTTTATTTCCAGACAGTCAGTTTTTAGGTGAAACGAATCCTGCAGATGGTTTTCCAGCATACAAAGCTGCTATTCTAGAATTTCTTTTAACCTTCTTTTTAATGGTGGTCATTATTAATGTTTCTACAGGAAGTAAAGAAACAGGTACCATGGCAGCAATAGCCGTTGGTGGTGTTATTTTATTAGAAGCTATGTTTGCAGGTCCTATGACCAAAGCTTCTATGAATCCTATTCGCTCTATCGCTCCTGCACTTTTTACAGGTAATTTCCAGTATTTATGGCTTTATATTACGGCGCCAATTCTAGGCGCTATTGTTGCCGTTTCCAGTTGTAAATTGGTAAAGGATGATAATTGCTGTTAATTTTATCATAAAGCATAAATAATTTTGTTTAACTTATATTAAAATTAGTTAAACATTTTGTATCTTTGTTGTAAATGTTATCATTATGGCAAAGAAGAAAACTGTAACAAACAACGATATTATTACGTTCTACATGGATTATGTGTTAGAACACAGTGAGAATCCAAAATCTGTATATGCTTTTTGTAAAAAGAATAATTTTGAAGAAGCACTTTTCTATAAACACTTCTCTACATTCGAAGCTATTGAGAAAGGTATATTTGAAGCCTTTTTTGAAAACTCAATCACTGTTTTAAATAAAAGCGACGACTATAAAATATTTGATGCTAGAAATAAACTATTGAGCTTTTATTACACATTCTTTGAGAACTTAACGGCGAACAGAAGCTATGTTTTATTTGCACTTAATAAGAACAAACATGGTTTAAAAGGATTAAAAATTCTTTCTGGTTTAAAGAAACATTTTTCTCATTACACAGAGGAATTAGGCATACAATTATTAGATATTAAACAAGAACAATTTGAAAAAATTCAACAGCGGTCATTAAAAGAATCTGCTTGGTTACAATTGCTTATAACCATGAAGTTCTGGATGGACGATACATCTCCATCTTTTGAAAAAACAGATATTTTTATTGAAAAATCTGTAAATACAAGTTTTGATGTTTTGAATGTTGCACCTCTAAAAAGTGTTATTGACTTCGGGAAATTCCTTTTCAAAGAAAAAATGCATATGAATTAAGCCTATGAATACTATTGACAAAATACCTACTTCAAAAATACAACGTGCAACCAAATTAGTGTCTACGGGCGCTAAAGTTGGCGTAAACTATATTAAATATTATGGTGATAAAATTGTTAATTCTGAAGAAGATGCTAAACAGCGTTTAAATAAAAACAATGCCACCGATATTTATGATGGCTTAAAACAACTTAAAGGTAGTGCATTAAAAGTGGCACAAATGCTAAGCATGGAAAAAAGCATCTTGCCACAAGCTTATGTTGAAAAATTTTCGCTTGCACAATTTTCTGTTCCGCCATTATCGCCACCTTTAGTAATAAGATCTTTTAAAAAATATTTTGGAAAACATCCAAATGACATATTCGATACTTTTAACGCAACTTCTGTAAACGCTGCTAGCATCGGTCAGGTGCATATTGCAGAAAAAGATGGGAAAAAACTTGCTGTGAAAATCCAATATCCAGGAGTTGCGGAGAGTATTGCTTCAGATTTAGCTATGGTAAAACCCATAGCAATGAGTATGTTTAATATTAAGGGCAAAGGTTCTGATAAGTATTTTAAGGAAGTTGAGAATAAGTTAGTTGAAGAAACTAACTATATTTTAGAAATGAAACAAAGTAAAGAAATTGCTTTAGCGTGTGTTCATATTCCTAACCTCGTATTTCCTCAATATTATGAAGAATTGTCTTCTGAACGTATAATCACTATGGATTATATGGAAGGTGAGCATCTTTCAGAATTTACGGCTTACAATACAAATCAAGAAAAATCAAATATTCTTGGTCAGGCATTATGGGACTTTTACATGTTCCAAATTCATGAACTCAAAAAAGTCCATGCAGATCCTCATCCAGGTAATTTTTTAATATCAGAAAAAGGAGAATTAATAGCGTTAGATTTTGGGTGTATGAAAACTATACCAATGGATTTTTATACACCCTATTTTGAGCTTGCAAAACCTGAATCTATTAGCAACAAAGAATTTTTTAATTCAAAACTTTATGAATTAGAAATTCTTAGAGTTGATGATTCTAAGGAAGAAATAGCGTTTTTTTCTGAAATGTTCCATGAAATGCTTAGCTTATTCACACAGCCTTTTCATGCTGAAGTTTTCGATTTTTCAGACGCCAAATTCTTTGGAAAAATTGCTGAACTTGGTGAGCGGTATTCAAAAAACACAGACTTAAAGAAAATGAATGGAAACCGTGGCTCTAAACATTTTATATATATGAATAGAACGTTCTTTGGTCTTTATAACTTAATGTTTGATTTGAAAGCTAAAGACATAAAAATTAATAATTTCATCAATCTATAAATGACTTATTTTAGTGAAGATGACATTAATAATTTACACCATTTATACAGAATAAATTTAATTAATAGTTGTTCTGGTTATAAATCGGCAAACTTAATTGGAACAAAATCTGAGGATGGTATAGAAAACGTTGCAGTATTTAGTTCTGTAACGCACATTGGTTCTAGTCCTGCTATGTTTGGTTTTTTTATGAGGCCAACAACCGTAATTAGAAATACTTACGAGAACATAAAATCTACAGGATATTTCACAATAAATCACATCCATAAATCTATTATTGAAGATGCACACCACACATCTGCAAAATATGACACATCCATATCTGAATTTGATGTTACAAGTTTAAATTCAGAATATAAAAACAATTTTCAAGCACCTTTTGTAAAAGATGCGCCCATTCAATTGGCCATGGAGTTTGTTGAAGAATATCATATAAAAGCCAATAACACTATTCTGTTGATAGGAAAAATAGTTGGTTTGTACATAAATAACAATCTTATTGAAAAAGATGGTTTTGTAAACTTATCAAAAGCTGAAGTTGCTGCCATTAATGGTTTAGATGGTTATGCTGTTGCAGAAAGCAAAGTGAGATTAGGATATCAGAGACCAAAAAAATAAATCTTTAAATAATGAAAATTCTAGTTACAGGAGCTACTGGCTACATTGGTAAACGGCTTATCCCCTTCCTAATAAATGAAGGGCATCAAGTGGTGTGCTGTGTGCGAGACAAACTTCGTGCCGATAAAAGTTATTTAGAAGAAGAATTAATAGACATTGTTGAAGTAGATTTTTTAAAACCCGAAACACTCAATAATATTCCGAATGATATTGATGTCGCCTATTATTTAATTCATTCCATGTCTAACTCTTCAAAAGATTTTGAATCTTTAGAAGAACGCTGTGCAGTCAATTTTAAATCACAATTAGAGAAAACAAAAGTTAAACAAGTCATTTATTTAAGTGGCATAACAAACGAGGAAGAGTTATCAAAACATTTACGCTCAAGAAAAAATGTTGAAGACATTTTAGCTTCAAAAAACTATGCGCTTACCATTTTTAAAGCAGGAATTATTGTTGGTTCTGGCAGTTCGTCTTTCGAAATTATAAGAGATTTAGTTGAGAAACTCCCTTTTATGATTGCTCCTAAATGGCTAAACACCAGAACACAACCTTTAGCAGTTAGAGATGTGTTATCCTTCTTATTTAGTGCCGCAGGAAAGGAAGATCTTTACAATAAATCTTATGATGTTTTTGGGCCAGAAATACTAACATACAAGCAAATGTTACTTCAGTTTGCCAATGTTAGGGGGTTAAAACGTTATATACTAACGGTTCCTGTAATGACACCAAAACTATCGTCGTATTGGTTATATTTCGTAACATCAACTTCGTATAAATTAGCAAGTTCTTTAGTAGATAGTATGGGCGTTCAAATTATTGGGAAACCCAGTAATATCAATGAATTATTAAACGTAAATCCGCTAACATATAAACAAGCCGTAGAGCTTGCTTTTGAGAAAATAGAGCAAAATAGTATCGTTTCTAGTTGGAAAGATTCTATGGTGAGTAGCGGCCGATTAAGAAGTAATTTACACAAATACATAAACGTTCCGAAGTATGGCTGTTTTAAAGATTATAAAGAACGTACCGTTACCGACTCTAAAAAAACCATTGATAAAATTTGGAGCATTGGAGGCACTACAGGCTGGTATTATGGTACATTTTTATGGAAAATAAGAGGTTATATCGATAAGCTTTTTGGAGGTATTGGTCTGCGTCGAGGCAGAACGAGTCCAACACATTTAGATGTTGGTGATGCACTAGATTTTTGGCGCGTTATTTTTGCCGACAAGGAACAGCAAAAACTACTGCTTTATGCCGAAATGCGACTTCCGGGTGAAGCATGGCTAGAATTTAAAATTGAAGATGGTTTACTAAAACAAACCGCAACATTTAGACCTCGCGGATTATGGGGACGTCTCTATTGGTATAGCGTACTACCCTTTCATGGATTTATATTTACTGGTATGATTAATAAATTGGTTGATGTTTAAAACCTCAAAAGAAAATTTACCTGAAAAAATATGTCCTGTTTGTAAATTACCGTTTAGTTGGCGAAAAAAATGGGAGAAAAATTGGGACGAAGTAAAATATTGTAGTGAAAGATGCAGGAGAAACAAAACAACAATGCATTAGTATGGTTTAGAAACGATTTAAGAGTTCAAGACAATATAGTTTTGAATCAAGCCATTAGTGAAAATGAAAGTGTGATTGCTTGTTACTGTTTTGATCCGAGACACTATAAAACTTCCGAATTTGGGTTTAAAAAAACAGAAAAATTTAGAGCAAAATTCCTTATAGAAACGATTCAAGATTTAAAAACTAATCTTAAAAAATTGAATATTGAATTATTCGTTTTTATAGAGAAACCAGAAACAGCAATTGAAAAACTAGTTAAAAACTACCAGATAAATTCAATTTACTTGCAAAAGGAATGGACTAGTGAAGAAGTTGAAGTTTACAAAAACGTAAAATTATCTGCTCCAAAAACTATAAAGTTTAACACATATTACAATCAGTTTTTATATCATCCTGATGATATTGACATGGAGTTTTCTAAAATTCCTCAAGTATTTACCAATTTCAGGAAGAAGGTTGAAACGTATAGTGCTATTAGACCATTAGAAGTTAATTGTCCCTTAAAAAATGAAAAAACAATTACAAATAATACAACCATTCCTAATCTCGAAGATTTAGGATTTCAGGATTTTGAAACCCATCCAAATACAGCGTTTCCTTTTAAAGGTGGGGAAACTTATGCCTTAAATAGATTAACAGATTATTTTTTTGAAACTAAAAAATTAGGCTTTTATAAAAAAACAAGAAATGGATTATTAGGAACAGATTACAGCTCCAAATTTTCTGCATGGTTAGCAAATGGCAGTATTTCAGCAAAAACTATTTACTGGAAAGTTAAGCAATTTGAAGAGGAACATTTTAAAAATGAATCCACATATTGGCTCATTTTCGAACTCATTTGGAGAGATTATTTTAAATATATCTCACTAAAGCATGAAAACGATATTTTTAAAATTGATGGGATTTTAAAAAAAGAATACGATTGGAAACCTGATGAAAAACAAATCCAAAAATGGATAAACGGCGAAACCAAATCGTCTTTCGTAAATGCCAATATGATAGAACTTAAAAAAACAGGTTGGATGAGTAATAGAGGACGACAAAATGTGGCATCATTTTTTGCAAAAGATTTATTACTCGATTGGAGAATTGGTGCAGCATACTTTGAAGCGATGCTCATAGATTATGATGTTCACAGCAATTACGGAAATTGGATGTATGTTGCTGGTGTTGGAAATGACCCCAGAAATCGAAAATTTAATGTCGATTTACAAGCAGAACGTTATGACCCAAACGGAAAATTTCAAAAGTTGTGGTTGCAGGAAACGTTATTTTAAATCAATAATTGTCATTCCTGCGAAGGCAGGAATCTAAAATTTGAATGTCTTATGGATTCCTGCCTTCGCAGGAATGACAGATAAAAAAATATGAAAACATTACGATTAATACTTGGCGATCAACTTAACATCAAACACTCTTGGTTTAAAAATACCAACGAGGATGTCATGTACTGTCTTTTTGAAATGCGACAAGAAACCGACTATGTAAAACATCATATTCAAAAAGTTATTGGCTTTTTTGCTGCAATGCGTCAGTTTGCTGAAGATTTGAGTGAAGACGGACACCATGTTGAATATTTCAAAATAAATGATGAGAAAAACACTCAAAATTTAACTAAAAACATCTCAAAATTAATCAAAGATAATCAAATTGAAATCTTTGAATATATTTTACCCGATGAATATAGATTGGATAAGCAACTCAATGAATTTTGCAAATCTTTAAACATTAAAACCAAAGCCGTTTCCGCAGAACATTTCTATACTAAGCGTGATGATTTGGCAACATTCTTTAAAGGTAAAAAACAATATCTCATGGAAAATTTCTATAGAGATATGCGCAAAAAACATGATATTTTAATGGTTGGCGATCAACCTGAAGGCGGTAAATGGAATTACGATAAAAGCAATAGAAATAAATGGAAAGGTGATGATGAAATACCACATTACAAGTTGTTCAAAAACGACGTTTCTGAAATTATTAAAGATATAAATACTGCTGATATTGAAACTATTGGCAAGTTTGAAACTAAAACATTCTCCTATCCAATAACTCGAGTTCAAGCCATAGAACAACTTAAATATTTTTGTGAAGCGTTACTCATTCATTTTGGCGATTATCAAGATGCGATGCATACAGATGAAGATTATCTTTTTCATTCAAGATTATCATTCGCAATGAATCTTAAACTTATTTCACCCAAAGACGTTGTAAAAACTATTTTAAACTATTACAGGAAACACGATGATACCATTCACATATCGCAAGTAGAAGGTTTTATAAGGCAAGTGATTGGTTGGCGAGAATATATGCGAGGTATGTATTGGGCATTTATGCCAGAATACAAATCTAAAAATGAACTGGAAAATCAAAATAAATTAGCAGATTTTTTCTGGACAGGACACACCAAAATGAATTGTCTAAAACATACCATTGATAATTCTTTAGATAATAGTTATGCCCATCATATTCAACGGTTAATGATAACTGGAAATTACGCTTTACTAACCCAAACCAATCCAGACGAAGTAGATGATTGGTATTTAGGTATTTATGTTGATGCTGTGGAATGGGTTCAATTACCAAATACAAGAGGCATGAGCCAGTTTGCAGATGGCGGAAAAATTGCGACTAAACCTTACGTTTCTTCAGGGTCTTACATCAATAAAATGAGTAATTACTGTAGTGATTGCCATTATAACAAAAACAAGAAAACAGGTGATGATGCGTGTCCATTTAACAGTCTGTATTGGAATTTTTTAGATTATAAAAGAAACCAACTAGGAAATAATTTTAGAATGGGTATGATGTATAGTTTACTTGATAAAATGAAACCTGAAGACTTACAAGATATTAAGCGAAAAGCACAACATATTATAGAACATCAAGATGAATACTAAGCCCCAAATACATGTAGTTTGGTTAAAACGTGACCTACGTTTACAGGATAACGAAGCTATTTATAATGCCTTACAGTCAGGAAATCGGGTGTTACTACTTTATGCTTTTGAGCCTCTGTTGTTAAACGATCCGCATTATAGCGAGCGGCATTGGGACTTTATAAAACAATCTTTAGTAGACTTAAACAATGAGTTAAAAGCATATAACTCAAAAATACTTATCGTAAAATCTGACATTATTGCAACTGTAAACCAACTACTGACAAAATACCGAATTACAAATATATACTCCCATCAAGAAACGGGGCTTTTAGTAAGTTTTGATAGAGATAAAACATTTAAACGTTTTTGCAAAAACAACTTAATCAACTGGCATGAAAATATAAATAATGGTGTACAGCGTGGTTTAAAAAATCGTGAAAAGTGGACGGAACTTTGCAATATTTTTCACGAAATGGAACCTTTGGAATTCAAACCTGATACTAATCAATTATTACATATTTATGACGTATTAGAATTAGAAAAACAATTTAACACCATGCCACTGGAAACGAAAATAGATTCGCCATTTCAAAAAGGTGGACGAACCATGGGGCTTAAATATTTAAAGTCTTTTTTTGATAGTCGCTACGCAAACTATATGTTTCATATATCTAAACCTAGTTTATCAAGAACAAGTTGTAGTAGAATCTCGCCCTATATTGCTTGGGGAAACCTATCAATTAGAGAAGTGTATCATCAAGCTTTTCATTTAAAAAAAACATCAAAACATAAAAAAGCTTTAGAAGCATTTATGTCGCGCTTACGCTGGCAAGGGCATTTTATTCAAAAATTTGAAATGGAACACACCATGGAAGAAGCCAGCATAAATAAAGGGTTTCACAAGCTTAAAAAAAGTGTTTCCGATGAATACCAAATCGCTTGGAAAACCGGACAAACTGGATTTCCTTTGGTTGATGCCTGTATGCGCTGTTTAAATGAAACGGGGTATCTTAATTTTAGAATGCGTGCTTTAGTTGTTTCATTTTTTACACATAATTTATGGCAACCTTGGCAAGAAGCAACAACACATTTATCGCAAATGTTTCTGGATTTTGAACCAGGTATTCACTTTCCGCAATTACAAATGCAAGCTGGAGAAACGGGAACTAATATGTTACGTATTTACAACCCTATAAAAAACAGTTTAGAGCATGACCCTGATGCTGTATTTATAAAAAAATGGGTACCAGAACTTAACGATTTAGATATTCCTTTTGCGCATCAACCTTATTTAATGACAGAAATGGAACAGCAATTTTACAACTTTAAGCTAGGTGTTAATTACCCTTTTCCTATTGTAGATATTGATGAAACGAGAAAAAAAGCTACTGATACACTTTGGAATATGCGTAATAATACTTTAGTAAAATCTGAGAGTGTAAGAATCTTAAAAAAGCACACTTTAGCTAAAAGAAACACTCACAAAAAATCATAACTCACATAAAATTAACACATTAACTAAAATAACTAATTAATATGTTAAGTTTTGTTTAATTTTTTTTAAATAAAGTTAAACATTTTGTATCTTTGGATGAAATAGATACATAAATTGATTTTAGATTCTACATATAACAACAAAGACGAAAAACTAATTTTGAAAGATTTAGTGGGAAGGTCATTCACACTTTTAGAATCTTTTAAAATGAAAGGTGTAGGGTCTAAAAGAATGATTGTAGACGATGTAAGTCCAAATTTAAAGCAGTACTTAAATACGATATCTGATATTAATTATGCAAATATCGAACTGCGCACTGGTGGTATACTAATTTACATCAATAAAGGATTAAAAAATTTCACTTGGGCAATACCCTACTATCAACTCGTTTTGTACAAAACAAACGGTGCCAGTATTCATGCCCAAGGACGTTTTATACATTTTAAAAACAACAAGACTTTTAAAGAAAACAAAAGTTTTTTCAGCAAGATGCTTGACCAAAAAATAAAATACGACATGCAATATAATTTCCAAAATCTATGAATCTGACCACAGTGGATATTGATAGAATTATAGAAATGGCATGGGAAGATAGAACCACCTTTGAAGCTATTAACTTCCAGTTTAACCTAAAAGAACAAGAAGTTATAGAGCTCATGCGGAAAGAAATGAAACCCAGCAGTTTTAAAATGTGGAGAAAACGTGTTCAAGGTAGAAAAACAAAGCATGAAAAACTTCGAACTTTTGAAAAAGGACGATTTAAATGTTCAAGACAAAAACAGATTACACATAACTCAATATCAAAACGATAACGTGCTTTGATTAAAGGGATGAGTTCTTTAAGACAGCACATTAAAAAGACAAACATGAGTACAGAAACTTTAAAAATTAAAAAAAACGGTCATCGCTTAAACGGATTTTCAACGTCAGACATTGGAGACGATCACTTATTCACAGGGTTGGAAACACCTATGAAAAAAGATGCTTTTAAACTAAGTGATGAAGAAAAAAAAGAACGCATATCCATTTTATTTGAAGAAATAATGGATGTTATGGGATTAGATTTAACAGATGATTCTTTACAAGGCACACCAAAACGTGTAGCAAAAATGTACATCGATGAAATTTTTTCAGGATTAAATCCTGCAAATAAACCTAAAGTAGCATTGTTTGATAATAAATACAAATACAACCAAATGTTGGTTGAAAAAAACATTACGTTTTACTCTAATTGTGAGCATCATTTCGTACCTATTATTGGTAAAGCTCATGTGGCATATATTTCTTCAGGAAAAGTTATTGGTTTATCGAAACTAAATAGAATTGTTCAGTATTACGCAAAGCGTCCTCAAGTTCAGGAACGTTTAACAAATCAAATAGCAGAAGAACTTAAAACAATTTTACAAACTGAAGATGTAGCCGTAATTATTGATGCCAAACATTTATGTGTATCGTCAAGAGGAATAAAGGATGATACATCGGCAACGGTTACCACCTATTATGGCGGACAATTTAATACTCCAGAGAAAATAAGAGAATTACAAAACTATTTAAATAACTAGTATTATGGACTTAATAAACAAAGCATTAGAATTCGAAAAAACAAAAATGAGATCCTTATCCACTAGCGATCGTGTTAAACTTTCTAGAGAAGCAAAAGCTTTAATTTTAGGTTTAAATGAAATCTATAAAGCTAAAAAAGACGAAAAAATAATGGATATTATGAAGCGTCTTACCGTTATAAAACGAAAGGTTGAAAAGCGTTTAAAAGGTGCTCCACTAACTGCTTAAACTTATTTTATCTAAGCAAAACAAAGAATAAAGTGTTTAATTATTAATTTTTACTTAATAAATCAACATAAAAATCGTATATATCGTAGATTTTATTATATTGTGAAATTGTGAAATTATAATACTTTTTCACACACATTTTAAAATTAGATTAAAGATTAAAAAATTATGGAGATTATTGATAGAGCTCTAGCATTCGAACAACGCAAACACACTTTTAAAACGACAAGTGAACGTATCGAATCGTCTAGAGAAGTAAAAGATTTAATATTAGGTTTAAATACAGTTTATAAAGAAGACAAAGATCCAAAAATCATGGATCTCATGAAGCGACTAACGGTAATTAAACAAAAAATAGAAAAACGGCTAAAGGGCAGGCCATAAAATAAAAATGCCCTGAAACCATATGAAAACAATAATTGTAATAGGTGGAAGTAAGGGCATTGGAAAAGCCATAGTAACAAAACTACTCAACCATTCTAAAGTTATAAATATTAGCAGAACTACTCCAGAGTATGACCATGCTAATTTAACGCACTTTTCGTGCGACGTTACCAAAGACGAATTACCAGAAATTGATAATGCTGACGGACTCGTTTACTGTCCTGGGAGTATTAATTTAAAACCAATTTCCAGATTAAGTATAGACGATTTTAAAAACGATTTTGAAATTAATGTACTTGGTGCTGTAAAAGCTATTCAAAAATATTTACCAATTTTAAAAAATGGTACTCAGCCCGCTATATTACTTTTTAGTACGGTAGCTGCAAAATTAGGCATGCCCTTTCACGCCAGTATTGCCACTGCAAAATCTGGTGTAGAAGGTTTAGTAAAATCTTTAGGCGCAGAGTTAGCACCAACCATTCGTGTCAATGCCATTGCACTCACTGTTACAGATACCGATTTGGCTTCAAAACTTTTACGTAATGATAAAATGATTGAAAACATTACCGATCGTCATCCACTAAAAAAGTTTTTAAATCCAGAAGAAGTTGCTGATATGGCAGAATTTTTATTATCTAATAACGCCGCTTCACTTTCAGGTCAAGTATTCGAAATGGATTGTGGCATTGTAAGTTTTAAAATATGAATCCCTTAAAGGCATTTGCAGCAACCTTATTTACTAAAGATAAACACGTGAAGATGAACGTGAATTCTATTTACGATATAAAAATCAATTCGCTTAGTTCTAAACCTATCAAATTATCTGATTTTAAAGGTAAGCATTTACTTTTTGTAAACGTTGCCTCAAAATGTGGTTTTACTCCGCAATACAAAGCGTTACAAGAACTGCATGAAACTTATAAAAACAAGCTTCAGGTTATAGGCGTGCCCTGTAATCAGTTTGGAAATCAAGAACCAGGTAAAGCTGAAGAGATCGAATCGTTTTGCGAAATTAATTATGGTGTTTCCTTTTTAATCACTGAAAAAATTTATGTAAAAGGCAAAAATCAGCATCCTTTATACACCTGGTTAACCCAAAAAATTAATAACGGAAAGTTAGACTCCTCAGTCAAATGGAATTTTCAAAAATACTTGGTAGATCCAGAAGGTCACTTAGTAGATTATTACTTTTCAGCCACTAGCCCATTAAGTTCAAAAATAACAAAACACTTAAAATAAAGTCATGTTTGGATTATTCAAAAAGAAAACTGAGATAGAAAAACTTCAAGAAAAGTATAGTAAATTAATGGCAGAAAGCCATAAGCTATCTACTATAAACCGTTCTGAAAGTGATGCTAAATTTGCTGAAGCCGACGCCATTGCTAAACAAATTGATAATTTAAAAAAAGATTAGTCTTGAAGCTATCTAAATACATCATCGTATTCCTTGTTATAAACTTTAGTGCTTTAGCTATAGGAAGTTGGTTAATGAATGATGGCCCACAAACGGTTTGGTATCAAAATCTAAATAAAGCACCTTGGACGCCACCAGGTTGGGTTTTTGGTGTAGCTTGGACAACTATTATGATTTGTTTTTCCATATATATGGCGTATTTATACAAGCTTATGCCAAATACAAAACTCATAACTTTATTTACCACACAAATTGTACTCAATGTTATTTGGAATTACATTTTCTTTAATCAGCATTTAATTTTGCTTGGTTTAATTTGCATCATTTCACTAACCATTGTAATTGCCTTATTTATTTTTAATTATTATAAAGAATTAAAAACGAAAACACTTCTTATCCTTCCCTATTTTCTTTGGTTATGTATTGCTACCTCGCTGAATGCTTATATTTTATTTAATAACTAATATGAATATTTTTTCCGCTTTTGCGGAAGTAAAAACCTTTTAAATGAAAATTTACCGTTTACATAAAAAACAGAATTTGCCAATAACATTACAACAAGCTTGGGATTTTCTTTCAGACCCTAAAAACTTAAAAACGATAACACCAGATTATATGGGGTTTCATATACTTTCTGGTGCAGATCGCCCTATGTTTGCGGGTCAAATTATTCAGTATATTGTAACACCAGTTTTGGGTATAAAAACTAAATGGGTAACCGAAATAACACACAGTGTAGACAAACATTATTTTGTAGACGAACAGCGTTTTGGCCCTTACGCTTTGTGGCATCATAAACATTTTATTAAAGAAATAGATGGTGGTGTAGAAATGGAAGATATTATAGATTATAAAGTGCCTTTCGGAATCCTAGGGCAAATGGTTCACCCTATTTTAGTAAAACCAAAATTGCAAGAAATATTTAATTACAGAACTGAAAAGCTGGAAGAGCTATTTGGTAAATATTCGAAATAACATGAATCAACCTATAAACATATGTTTTGTCATTCAGAACGAAGTGAAGAATCTGCTGATCGTGAATGAGATTCCTCGATTCCTCGGAATGACAACTCAAGATGCTCTTAGGTTCATTACAAATTATGGATATTCAAAAATTGAAAACGTAGCTTTAAGTATAAAATGATATCAATTAAGTTTGTCATTACAAAGTTTATGCTGAGCGAAGTCGAAGTAAAGGCAGGAATCCATAACATAAAACGAGAAATAAAAACAAATAGATTCCTGCCTTCGCAGGAATGACAATTGATTAGCAAATGAATCAACCCATAAACATATTTTGGTTTCGCCGAGATTTACGATTAGATGATAACGTAGGCTTTTACGAGGCATTAAAAAGTGGTTGCCCCGTTTTGCCTATTTTTATTTTTGATTCTGAAATCCTCGAAAAACTCCCAAAAAACGATGCTAGAGTAACGTTTATACACCATACGCTGCAAAACATGCGCACTACGGTGCAAAAGGAACAAGATAGTAGTATAGCCATGTACCACGGAAAACCTATAGACGTTTTTAAACAGTTGGTTAACGATTACACCATCAAATCGGTGTTTACAAATCATGATTACGAACCGTATGCTAAAAAGCGAGATGATGAAGTAAACCAATTGCTATCGGAAAATAATATTGTATTTAAAACCTTTAAAGATCAAGTTATTTTTGAGAAAGACGAGGTTGTAAAAGCCGATGGTAATCCCTACGTGGTTTACACACCTTTTATGAAAACCTGGAAAGAAAAGTTTAAAACGCATGATCTTGAAATTTTCTATACCAGTAGTTATCTCGATAATCTTGTAAAACATTCGCGTTTACCAAATTTAAGCTTATCCGATATTGGGTTTACCGAATCTGAACAAAACATTGCAGAGTACACCGTAACGCCCACACTGATTCAAGAGTATGAAGCTACCAGAAATTTTCCTGCAAAAGATAACACCTCACGGTTAGGACCGCATTTGCGTTTTGGAACTGTGAGCATCAGAAAAATGATAAAAAAAGCAATTGCTGAAAAGAACGAGATTTTTTGGCAAGAACTTATTTGGCGTGAGTTTTTTATGCAAATTCTTTGGCATTTTCCGCATACAGCAAAAGAATCTTTTAAATCTAAATACGACCGTATAGAATGGCGAAATAATGAAGATGAATTTAAACTATGGTGCGCTGGAAAAACAGGATATCCGTTAGTAGACGCCGGTATGCGCCAATTAAACCAAACGGGCTTTATGCACAACCGCGTGCGTATGTTAGTAGGTAGTTTTTTATGCAAACATTTACTTATCGATTGGCGTTGGGGCGAAGCCTATTTTGCCGAAAAACTGCACGATTACGAAATGGCGAGTAATATTGGTAACTGGCAATGGGTTGCTGGCTCTGGGGTGGATGCAGCACCTTATTTTAGAATTTTTAACCCAACTACACAAATAGATAAGTTTGATAAAAACTTAGAATACATAAACAAATGGGTTCCCGATTTTCAAGAACTCACCTACCCTGATAAAATGGTAGACCATAAAATGGCACGAGAACGTTGTTTAGAAACGTATAAAGCAGCCTTAAATAATTAGTATCTTAGTAATATTTAAATAAATTACAGCTTAAACGGCTTCAACTTAAACGTTGAAGCTTTTTATTAAATATACGTACAAGTACGTATAGCTTTTCTGGTAAGAAAATTCTAATTTAGCTATCTATGTTAAATATTAAAATGGATTCATATCCTAATAGTTAGGCACCATATAAAACAAAATGGATATAAGACAACAAATAGTAGACGACCAAATTGAAAAATTAAATGATAATTTAAGTTTGAATGATGTAAATAAGGCATTTCAAATCTTTAGTCATAGTCTATTTACAGATAATAGCGTTCATTCATATGACACAAATGATGATGTGGATGGTGGACAAGACAAACAAATCGACAATATAACAATAGAGCAAAAGGATGGAGAAGGAATAATTTACATTACTCAATCAAAAAATGAAGATTCATTTTCTTCTAACTCTTTAATTCAAATAAGAAATGGACTAAATTGGATTTTTAACAAAAAGAGAGCAGATATAGATACTCTTACAAACATGAATTTTCAAGATAAAATCAAAGAGTGCAAAGACTTGATTGCATTAATTGGACCTTCGAATATTGATGTTAGAATTGCATATATAACAAACGGTTTATCGACAAATATTTCCGAAGAATGTCTACAAGAAATTAATTCCATAAATGAACAATTTGATAATGACACATTTTCGCAGTTTTCATTTGAAATGATTGGAGCTATTGAAATTGTAGATAGACTTAATGCGCAAGAAAAAAAGAATAAAAAAATTCAGGCTGATATTAAAATTAAATATGACACTAATTCTCCGTCACTAATTAAATATCACTCTCACGGATTAAAGGGAATAATTTGTACAACGACAGCTAAAGAAATAGCGAGGATAGTTAACGAAGACAAAAAAGGTTTTGTGTTCGATTTAAATGTTCGCAAATATCTAGGCAATCTTGGTACCGTAAATAAAGATATAAAAGAAACCTGTGCTGACGAAGACTCAAGCTATTTGTTTTGGTTTTTGAACAACGGTATTACAATTGTTTGCGACAAAGTTGACCCAGTTACAGACCCAGACAATCCTCATCTAAAAATTGAAAACTTACAAATCGTAAATGGCTGTCAAACTTCTTCTTCACTTGCAAAAGCTGAAAAGGAGGGTACACTTCAAGATGACACAACTGTCATTTTAAAAGTATTTGAAACATCAGATTTAGAATTAGTTGATAAAGTCGTTTTGACAACTAACAACCAAAATAAGATTACTAATAGAAATTTAAGAGCAAATGACAGAATACAAAGAGATTTAGAAAGAGCATTCGCTATCCATTCATATTTTTATGAAAGGAAACCTAGACAATTCCAAGATAAGGATTCAACAAAAATAATTCCAAATGAATTAGCTGCAACTGCATATTTGGCAATTGCGCTAAAACGTCCATCCGATGCAAGAAGTAGAAAATATAAAATTTGGAATGATTACTATGATAGTATTTTCAAGAGCATTCACGTTGAAACATTTATTGTTAATCATATAATTAAGCAAAGGACTTCAAAGTATATAAATAATTCTGAACTAGTAAAAAGTACGGATGAATTAAAAAGATACATTGCTAAAAATGGACAATTTCACATTGCAAGAATGACAGGTTTCATATACAGGAAATCAGATAATTGGAGTGATGTTGAAATATTAAAAAATCAACTATCTGAATTGGAGTCAGACCTGAATTTATTAAACGAATACATTAAGACTGGATTTAATGCAATTTTAGATGTGTTGAATCAGAATGAAAATCTAAAAATTGATTTGAATAACACATTAAAGTCATCATCTTTTGATAACCTTTTGAGTTCTGAATTACATACAAAATACGGTGCCTAACAATGTGAAAAATAGCACAAAAATTACTTGATTAAAATATCTGTGTGTATTTGACAAGTCGCCAAATTACTTCATAAAACCAAATTATTCCACCCGCTCAATCTTAGCACCAATAGCACGTAAACGTTCATCAATGTTTTCGTAACCACGATCTATTTGCTCAATATTTTGTATGGTAGATGTGCCTTTTGCAGAAAGTGCTGCAATAAGTAACGACACACCTGCACGAATATCTGGCGAGGTCATCGTGGTTGCTTTTAATGTCGATTTAAAATCATGACCAATTACGGTAGCTCGGTGTGGGTCGCATAAAATAATTTTTGCGCCCATATCTATCAACTTATCTACAAAAAATAAACGGCTTTCAAACATTTTTTGGTGTACTAAAACACTGCCTCTAGCTTGAGTGGCTACCACCAGAATAATACTTAATAAATCGGGTGTAAACCCTGGCCAAGGCGCATCAGAAATGCTTAAAATAGAACCATCAATAAAACTTTGTATTTCGTAACCATTGGTATGCGCTGGTATATGAATATCGTCACCTTGTTTTTCAACAGTAATCCCTAATTTTCTAAATACATTGGGTATCACGCCTAAATCATCCCAAGATACGTTAGTAATGGTCAGTTCACTTTTAGTCATGGCCGCAAGCCCGATCCAACTTCCAATTTCAATCATATCTGGAAGCATGGTGTGGTCTGTGCCGTCTAAACTGTCAACCCCATCTATAACTAACATATTAGAACCTACGCCGCTAATTTTGGCGCCCATTCTATTTAGCATTTTACAAAGTTGCTGCAAATAAGGTTCGCAAGCCGCATTATAAATGGTGGTTTGTCCTTTTGCTAAAACAGCAGCCATTACAATATTTGCAGTTCCTGTAACCGACGCTTCTTCAAGAAGCATGTATGTTCCTGTTAAATATTCGGCTTCAACACCGTAAAACTGGTCTTCTTTACTGTATCTAAACTTTGCACCTAGTTTTATTAAACCTTCAAAGTGGGTATCTAAACGACGACGTCCAATTTTATCGCCTCCTGGTTTTGGTATATAGCCTTTACCAAAACGGGCTAATAAAGGACCAACAATCATAATAGACCCTCGTAAACCTCGTCCGTCTACTTTAAATTCATCCGATTCTAAATACTTTAAATTTAAATCGTCTGCCTGAAATGTATAGCTGCTTCGAGACAGTTTTTCAACCTTTACCCCTAATTTTTGTAATAACTTGATAAGCTTATTTACATCAACAATATCTGGAATATTATTAATGGTAATCAGCTCTGGAGTAAGCAAAACTGCACATAAAATTTGTAAAGCTTCGTTTTTTGCACCTTGTGGTTGGATACTTCCTTTTAGTTGGTGACCACCTTCAATTTTAAATGTTCCCATGCACTTAGTTTAGTAGCGTTTTCTTTGGCGGTTGCTAGAGCTCTTTTTGTGGTGTCCGCCTTTTTTATTAGTATTTGAGCTGTATTTTGTTTTTGTTCGTAATAAACTTGAGGAGTCTGATAAATCTTCTTCAGACTTTCGTAAATCGATTTTACCCCCAGACAATTCAAACAAATGTTTATAAATAACAGCATCTTCAACAGTATCTTTATTCCAATTTAAAAAACACTTTTTCATGTGGTTTGCTATGGTAAAAAGCAAGGCTTCTTTTAATTCGCCAGCTTCCCAAGTGTTTGCCACATCAATCATCGTTTTTATATTGTTTCCGTAAAAACGATATTTTGGAAAATTCTGCGGATATTTTAAAGGCTCAGGACGTTCTTCATAAATTTCCTTTGTTGGAATTTCATAAGGAGAATCGGCATCCAATTCGAAATTAGACATGATAAATAACTGATCCCAAAGTTTATGTTGAAAGTCTGGAACGTCACGCAAATGGGGTTGCATATTACCCATTACGGCTATGATCCCCTTAGCTATTTTATTACGTTCTTCTTTTGTTTCTCTGGTTTTAGCGTAATTAATCATTTTCTGCATATGGCGACCATATTCTGGAATGATTAAATGTTCACGCTCTGTGTTGTATTCTAAATCGTCTATCAAAATAAATATGTAGAGTTAAATGTTTATGCTTGTTTACGCCTATTTAAAAATCTTTGTGAATTTTTATCTTCCACTTTTCATCTTCTATACGTTAAAATTTAAAACCGCAGCTAAGGCTACGCTTGTAAATTTATGCCTTGATAAAGAAAAAATAAATTTGTTGAATGCTTCAAAAAAAGATATTTGCCAAGAGTAAGTTATGCCTGCGCAAAATACAAAAAAAAATTAAAGACTTATGACCCCTTCAATTTTTTCTGCAACTTCCTTATATTTAGCTATTACAGCATCTGGATTTCGCATTAAAACATTAATGGATATACTGGTATATTTTCCGTTTTTAGAGGCTTTGGTGTTAATAACAGCACCCATATTATCAAAAAGTGCTTCTGTTTTGGCTATTTTTACAGTATTTGTGGTTACTATAAATTTATACAAATACTCTGATGGCCAAAGCGCTGTGTCGTATAATTGACTTTTTAATTTTTCGTAAAATTCGTCTGAATTTGGAGGTGTACTCATAGCTTTTTAATGAGCTGCAAATATAGGTATTCTTTACATTTTTTTTATAACAGTTAAATTACGATTTTTACACTTAAAATCTTGCCAATTTGAATACAAAAAAAATTGTGATTACTGGTGGTCCAGGAACAGGAAAATCAACACTAATAAACGAATTAATTAAAAGGAAATACACCTGTCTTGAAGAAATTTCTAGACAAGTAACTTTAGATGCTAAAAAAGAAGGTATTGACCAGTTGTTTTTAACTAATCCGTTATTATTTAGCGAACTGCTTTTAAAAGGTAGACACAAACAATATTTGGAAGCGAGTGCATTAGACACCAACCTTGTTTTTTTTGACAGAGGTATTCCCGATGTTTTAGCCTATATGGATTTTATTGGTGATGCCTATCCTGAAAGCTTTGTTAACATCTGTAAAACATGTGCATACGATGCTGTTTTTGTTTTAAAACCTTGGAAAGCTATTTACACCAGTGATAATGAGCGTTACGAGAATTTTGATCAAGCACAAGACATTCATAAACATTTAATAAACACCTATCAATCTTTTAACTATAAACTTATTGATGTCCCTTTTGATACCGTTGAAAATCGCACAGATTTTATTTTAAAAATTGTTGATATGTAATTATGGAACACCCCATTAACATATTAGAACGTTATTGGAAATTCACTGAATTTAAACCCAACCAAGAAGTCATAATTAATGCCGTACTTGAAGGTGAAGATACTTTTGCGCTACTGCCCACTGGTGGCGGAAAATCCTTATGTTTTCAAATACCTGCTTTAGTAAAAGACGGTATTTGCATTGTAATTTCGCCATTAATTGCGTTGATGAAAGACCAAGTACAAGCACTAAACGATAAAGGCATTAAAGCGATGGCTTTAACTAGTGGTATTTCATACAAAGAATTAGACACCCTTTTAGATAATTGTATTTACGGAAACTACAAGTTTTTATATCTGTCGCCCGAGCGTTTGCAGCAAGAACTTGTACAAGACAGAATTAGGCAAATGCCTGTAAACTTAATTGCTGTTGATGAAGCGCACTGTATTTCGCAATGGGGAAGTGATTTCAGACCTGCCTATAAAAACATTGCGCTTTTACGTCAATTACATCCTACTACAAATGTTATTGCTTTAACGGCTTCTGCAAAACCAGAGGTTGTAGATGATATTGTAAAAGAACTTGATTTTATTAAGCCTAAAATATTCAAGCATTCGTTTTACAGAGCCAATTTAGGGTATATGGTGTATCATGAAAATGATAAATATTATAGGCTAGAAACCATTCTTAAAAAATATACGGCGTCTTCAATAATTTATGTTAGAAACCGAAAACTAACTTTAGAGATAAGTGCCTTTTTAGAATCGAAAAACATATCAGCAACATTTTATCATGGTGGTTTAGATAATAATGAAAAGGATAAGCATATGACCGCGTGGTTACATAACCAAAAACAAGTTATGGTAGCTACAAATGCCTTTGGTATGGGCATAGATAAACCCGATGTTAAAACCGTAATTCATTTAAATTTACCCGAGAGTATTGAAAGTTATTTTCAAGAAGCAGGTCGTGCAGGCAGAAATGGAGACAAGGCTTTTGCCGTTATTCTAAAAAATAACAGTGATGAAGTTTTAGTTAAAAATCAGTTTTTAGACGTTTTACCAACTGTTCCTTTTGTAAAGCAAGTGTACAGAAAACTATGTAATTATTTTCAAATATCGTATGGTGAGGGCGAATACCTAACCTTCGATTTTGATTTTAATGCCTTTTGTAAAACGTATCATTTTAGTAGTATTTTATGCTATAACGCTTTATTGTTATTAGACAGAAATAGCGTGATTACACTATCTAAACAGTTTAAAAATAATGTTTCGGCACAATTTATAATAAGCAGCAATACGCTTTTTAATTATTTAGAAACGCATAAAGATTTTAATTTAATAGTAAAATCGATGCTTAGAATGTATGGTGGTATTTTTGATAATGACACAAAAATAAATACATTTAAAATTGCCGAAAAAGCATCAGTAAGTGAATCTGTTTTAATAAAGATCTTGCGTCAATTAGAAAGTGATGCAATTATAACTTTAAATTTAGCAAAAACAGATGCACAAGTTACGTTTATTCAGCCTCGTGAAGATGACAAAACGATTAACCGTATAGCAACTATTATAGAGCAGCAAAACACATTAAAGCAACATCAAGTTGCAGCCATGATTAACTATATTGAGAATGAGTCGGTTTGCAAAAGCATGCAACTCCTCTCCTATTTTGGCGAAACAGCTATAAAACCTTGTGGTATATGTTCAGTTTGTATTAAAAAAACTAAAACCGATAAACCAGAAGATTTAAAACAGTTGAAAAAAAGGATTATAGAATTGTTAGAGCATGGTGATAAATCATCAAGAAATATTATTACTACTTTAAACGCCACAGAAGAAAAGACAAAAGCGGTATTAAAATTGTTATTAGAACATAACATCATTACCACAACACAAAAAAACACATATAAATTAAATCATTTATGATGGATTTAAGAATTGTATTTATGGGCACGCCCGATTTTGCAGTAACAACTTTAAAAGCTTTAGTTGAAAATAAGTATAACATTGTTGGCGTAATTACAGCACCCGATAGACCTGCAGGTCGCGGACGTAAACTTAACGAAAGTGCGGTAAAGCAATATGCTAAATCGCAAAACCTAACTATTTTACAACCCACCAATTTAAAAGCTGAAGACTTTATAAATGAATTAAAAGCACTTAAAGCCAATCTTCAAATAGTTGTGGCTTTTAGAATGCTTCCAAAAGTAGTTTGGCAAATGCCAGAATATGGAACCTTTAATTTGCATGCGTCCTTATTACCTAATTACCGCGGTGCAGCCCCAATTAATTGGGCAATTATTAATGGAGAAACTAAAACTGGTGTGTCTACTTTTTTTATTGATGAAAAAATTGATACTGGCGAAATGATTCTTCAAAAGGAAATAGATATAGATGCTGAGGAAAATGCAGGAAAGCTTCATGATAAATTAATGCATGAAGGAAGCGAACTCGTATTAAGTACTGTTTCTTTAATTCAAAAGGGAAACGTTAAAACTATACCCCAAACAGAAACTGAGGATATTAAAACAGCTTACAAACTAAATAAAGATAATTGTAAAATTGATTGGAGTGATACCATAGACAATATATATAATAAAATTAGAGGCTTAAGTCCGTATCCAGGAGCTTGGTGTACTTTAGTTAATGGTGATGATAATTTGGACATTAAAATTTATAGTACAAAAAAAGAACACATTAACCACACTTTTGAAGTAGGAAGTATACTATATACAAAGAAAGAATTAAAGGTAGCCGTAAAAAATGGTTACATTTTAATTGAAAAAATTAAACTTCCAGGTAAAAAAATGATGGATATAAAATCGCTCTTAAATGGTTACTCATTTCAAACGGATGCCAAAATGCGCTAAACCCTTATTGCCATTGATTTTTCAAAATATTCGGCAAAATACATCACCTTTATTAACAAATGTATAAAGTTATCAACAATACCCTGTATTTCCTTTGCTATTACTTGTGTGATTGCATAATCCGTATAAATTTGTGTAGGATTTAACAAAAAATGTTTAACCAATTTATTAATAATTAAATATTACATTATGAACAAAACAGATTTAATCGATGCAATGGCAGAACACGCAGGAATTACTAAAGCAGCTGCTAAGAAAGCATTAGAATGTGCGATCATTGAAATTGAAGGTGCATTACAAAAAGGAAACAGAGTTTCTTTAGTAGGTTTTGGTTCTTGGTCAGTTTCTAAGAGAGCTGCAAGAGAAGGAAGAAACCCACAAACTGGAGCAACTATTAAAATTAAAGCTAAAAACGTTGTTAAGTTTAAAGCTGGATCTGATTTATCAAGTGCAGTAAACTAAGATTTACTTCTTAATAATTTAGGAAATGCCTTCAAGTTTTTGAAGGCATTTTTGTTTAATAACGGCAAAACAGTTGCTTTTTTAATAAATTAATCTTAGATTTAGTTATTAATAACTAAAATTTATGGTAACATCAAAACCTAAAAAAGGCGATTTACTCATCGCAGAACCTGCAATAATTGGCGATGTTTCTTTCAATCGTTCTATAGTTTTGTTAGCAGACCATACAGAAGAAGGATCTATTGGTTTTATACTAAACAAACCTTTAAAATACACTATTAACGATTTAGTTCCAGAAGTAGAAGCTACATTTAAAGTTTATAACGGCGGTCCTGTAGAACAGGATAACCTTTATTTTATTCATAAAATCCCACATTTAATTCCGAATAGTATAGAAATTTCCTTAGGCATTTTTTGGGGAGGCGATTTTAGTAAAGTTGCAGATCAAATATCTAATAACACCATTAAAGAAGGTGATATTCGATTCTTTCTTGGTTATTCAGGTTGGGACACCAATCAATTAGAAGAAGAACTTAAGGCCAATTCTTGGGTTGTAACTGAAAATAGTTACAAAAAGAATATTATAGAAAAAGACTATGAATCTTTTTGGAAAGAAAAAATGTTAGAATTTGGTGGCGAATATAGCATTTGGTCTAATGCGCCAGAAAACCCAAGTTATAATTAACTTAATCTTATCTTCACATTCAGCTTTTGCAGCAGTAATTTAGATGCCTCATTTGCGAAAACCTTTTTTCTGTATTTACTAATAGGTTGAATACCAACAATAACATTTGTAATAAAAAGTTCATCGGCTTTTTGAAGCTCAAAAGGTGAAATTGGTTCTTCAATTAACTCATATTCAGAACTACTTTTTATAATTTCAATAACTTGTTTACGCATAACACCTTTTAAACATCCATTATTAATTGGTGGTGTTTTAATCACATTATCTTTAACTAAAAATACATTTCCATTAAGCGCTTCAATAACTTGTTTCTCTGTATTTAAAATTAAGCAGTTGTTCAACTTATTTTCTTTAGCATAAATACTTCCAACAACGTGTAAGGCTTTATTGTTTGTTTTTAATGTAGATAATAAACTAGGCGATACATAGTAATCTTTAAACAAATCTACCTCATAAAAATGATCTTGAAGCACGTAAAAATCATTTTCAATAGGTTTCACAGAAATAATGAAACTTATATGGTTTGTTTCTGGTAAATACAAACCGCCTTCATTTCTAAAAACCGTTAGTTTTACTCTTGAAGATGCGTTTGTTAGTTCGTTAGCCTTTAATGTATTTTGTATTTGGGCTTCTAAAAATTCCATGGTAAAATTCATTGGAATTTCCATACGCATAATACGCATTGAGGCCATTAATCTAAAATAATGATCTTCCCAAAACAGTAATTTTCCATAAGATGATTTTATAGTTTCAAAAAGTGCATCACCATATGCTAACCCTCTATTTTGTATAGATAGTAAGGTAGTGTCCTCTAAAATATTTCCATTAAAATTCGTCATAAAAGAAGCCCAGTCTCTAGGTTATTGAGAATGGGCAAATATAATTTAAAAATATAGTTATATAATTATGAGGAACCTAATACTTGTTTTAAATCTGAAATTTGATTTGTCCACAGCATTTTAGCTTCATCAACCTCATCATCATCATCAGCAAAATCAGTAATCATTAATGATACATCTTTGGTAATTTCGTCTACTTGTATTCTAATTTCAAAATAGCAGGTTAAATCATCGTCTTCATCAGCTATCCACCTAAACTTTACGCGTTCTCCACTTTTTTTATTTAACAGTTTAGCTTGTTCTTCACTATCATCCCAAATAAAAGTAAATAACTCACCACGAGAATTCACGTTGTCTGAAAACCACTCTGATAAGCCCGAAGGAGTCGATATATATTGATATAATAACTGTGGGGAAGCTTGAATAGGAAATTCTATTTCAAATTTAACTTTATCGTCCATAAATATATTTAAGATTTGTGTTGCTCAATATATACATTAATTGATAAGATTTACAATTATTTATGAAAATATTTTACATAACTTATGTTTGCAAGGGTTAATTTTGTTATTATATTTGCAACCTCAAAAAGGCGAGGTAGCTCAGTTGGTTAGAGCGTCGGATTCATAACCCGGAGGTCGGGGGATCGTGCCCCCCTCTCGCTACAAAGTAAACAAAGGAAAACCCAAGATTTAATTTCTTGGGTTTTTTGTTAGGTACAACATAGGTAAAACATTTTGCTTTTTTTATAGCCACTATTCAAACTTTATGTACTTTTAATTCTATTTTTTTTCAAAAACTCTGATGGTGAAACACCATGAAGTTTTTTAAATGATGATGAAAAATATGAATTAGATTCAATACCAATTTGGTACATCACTTCTACAACATTAAAACCTTCGTTGCTCTTTAAAAGTTCAGCAGCACGCTGTAACCTATAATTTCTTATGTATACATTGGGTATTTGCCCAGTAAGTTGCTTTAAACGTTTATAAAAATGTGATGTACTTAAATAGGCTTCTTTAGAAAGCTCCTCAACACCAAAATTAGAATCGGATAAGTTTTTTTCCATGATTTTAACTATGTTTTCTAAAAATAATTTATCTTTTTTAGATAATTCTAAATCATTATTATTTGTTTTTGGAAGGAGGCTGTTTTTAGAGAAGTATTTTTTAATTTGTGCGTTAATCTGAATTAATTTATCAATACGCAATTCTAAATGCTTTAAAGAAAAAGGTTTGCTTATGTAGTCATCGGCTCCAAACTCAAGTCCTTTTATAATATTATCATTATCTCCCAAAGCTGTTAATAATAAAACGGGAATGTGGCAAGTATCTAGGTTAGACTTTATTTTTTCACAAAATTCGTAGCCATCCATTTCTGGCATCATAACATCACTTACTATCAAATCAGGTTCTTTTAATTTGATTTTCTCAAATGCTTCAATGCCATTACTAGCTATTATCACGTTATACTTCACTGAAAGCTCTGCCATTAAAAAATTCTGGACATCTTCCTCATTCTCTACAACTAGTATTGTATATTCCTTTTCATCTTTAACCTCGACAGATTTTACATCTGATTCATTAACCGTGTTAGATAAGGGTACCCAATCTTTAATATATGATTTAACATCTAAATTATTGTTATCTAATAAATAATCGTCTTTTGGTTTTGATGGTATTTTTACAGAAAATCGTGTTTCAATTCCTGGATTACTTTTTGCTGAAATTTCTCCATTAAATAGGTTAACTAATGATTTACAAAAAGATAATCCAATACCGCCGCCACTAACATCACCTTCCTTGTTTCCTAATTGATAAAATCGTTCAAAAATATTATCCAGATTTTCTGGCGGAATGCCTTTTCCAGTATCAACTACATCTATATTGATAATTTTTTCTCCTGAAAGCTCAGTTATTCCTGCCTCAATATTAATATTACCTTGTGCAGGTGTGTTCTTGAAGGAGTTTGAAAGTAGATTAAAAATAATACGTTCAAATTTTTCGACGTCAACAACAATTTCTTCATTGGGTTGGGTAATTTTAAAAAAGAAATTTATATTTTTTTCTAGAGCATAATTTTCAAAAGCTTCGGTTATAGGATAAATAAAATCTCCCAAAGTGCATTTAACTAGATTTAGATTGATACGCCCCTGTTCTGCTTGCCTGAACGTAATTAATTGATCTGCTAAACTTAAAAGTCTTTTGGTGTTCTTTTGAATTAGAGTTAAATATCTATTATTGTTAGTATCTGAATTATTAGCAATAATACGCTCTAAAGGCCCAGAAATTAAAGTTAAAGGCGTTCTGAATTCATGTGCTAAATTTGTGAAATATTGGAATTTACCTTGGTTTATAATTTCTATCCTTTCCTTATCTTTTTTCTCGTATTTAAGGCCTTGTTTTAGTTTTTCGTGTTGTACGAAATAAATTATAATTCCTATACAAATTGATACCGTTAAAACAAAAAACAACAAATAACTCCACCAAGTATTATACCAAGGCGGTAAAATTTCAACTGATAATTGTTTATCAGTATCACTCCAAACACCATCGCCATTAGCTGCTTTTATTCTGAATACATAATCTCCTGCCGATAGGTTGGTATAGGTTACCGTGGCTCTTCCTGTTGACTCTTCAATCCAATCATCATTAAACCCTTCTAATTTATAAGCTAATTTATTTTTTGAAGGGACAGAAGTGTGTTTTACTGCCAAATTAAAAGATAAGATTGTCTGGTTTTGACTGATGGAGATACTTTCTGTTTCAGATATCGACTTATCTAGCACAACCTTATTATCTATTTTTTCACCGATTTTAACTAACTTATTATCAATTAATAACGAAGTGATTAAAACTTCTGGTGCTTGTGTATTCAGCTTAATAGATTCTGGTTTAAAAATTGTTAATCCATTTAATCCTCCAAAATAAAAATAACCTGATTTGCCCTTAAAGTAAGCGCCTTGCCTAAAGTTATTTTGGTCTAAACCATCTCTTATATCATAAACATTAGTTTCGCTATCTTCAATATTAAACTTAACCAAACCCATATCTGTACTAAGCCATAGATGTGAATTACCGTCTTGTAAAATGCCATAAATAACATCGCCTGGTAAAATATCGTCTTTTCTAAAATATTCAATTTTAATTGGTAGACCTTCTCTATTTAATGTCATTTTATTTAAACCACCTCCAAAAGTGCCTATCCATAAGTGGTTTTTCTTTTTATGAAGCGTAAAAATATCATTATAACTTAATCTAATATCTTTGCTTTGGGTATTATATTCTTGGTCTATAACAATTTTATCTTCTTTAAAAGTAGCATGTAAGAGTCCTTTAGTTGTACCAAACCAAAACGAATTATCATTATCTTTTATAATAATTTGCAAACATTCATCTTTTAAATCATAAATTGATTTTATATTTAATAATGGTTTATTACTTTTTTCAAGGTCTTTCCAAGGGTTTTCTACCACTAAAATCTCATTTCCTCCTAAAAGCATATGCGTTTCATCAATTTGAATGATTTCCCATATTGGATTTATGGCATATGAATTCCCCTTGTTTTTAAAAACTGCGGTTTTAAACTCCTTTTTTAACGGATTATAAACGATTACTGAATTATCTAAACCCAACCATATAAAGCCATTTTCAGCTTCATAAATACATCGAACAATATCTCCATCGTCCATAAATGATTTTGCATGTAAATCTTCAAAATTTAATTTAGCAACCGTTTTGTCATTGACTGAATTTGTACTTCTAAATAATGTGGAATGATAACCAGATAACCAAAGCCTTCCCTTGTTATCCTCTAATATGGAGGTTAACAAATTATCTGAAATCGAATTACCATCATATGGATCGTGCGAATACGTTATAAATGGTTTTTGTGCAAGGTCTAATTTGTTTATTCCACCTTGGGCTGTACCAATCCATAAAATATTAAAATCATCTTCATATATGGCATTAACATATGTACTACTTATAGCCTGCTTGTTTTTTTTGCTATGTGCAAAATGCTCGAAAGTGTCTTTTTTTTGATCGTATTTGTAAAGACCATTATCTTGAGTACCCACCCAAACCATTCCAGAATGGTCTTCTAAAATAGTGTTTACTATTACTGGTAAAGGTTGTTTTTTTGAATCATTAAAAGCATCTATAATATCTAATCTGTCTTCTAAAGTGGCTTTATACAACCCATTAGAGGTACCAATCCAAAGTATATTTTTTATTATAGCTAATGCGTTAATTTGTTTATCATTTAAACTATCAAAATCAGATAAAACATAAGACCCTTTGTCTTTTAAAGACAGTTGCTTGAGACCTAAGGAGGTTCCTAAAATAAGTGTACTATCATCTTTAAAAACAAATGAATTAATTGACGACAATCGAGAATATGATTCTAAAATATTATCTGATACCTTAAAAATTCCTTTTTCAATATCAACTAACTCGCTAACATATAATTGGTTTTCACCAGAAAACCAAACACGACCTGTAGAATCGACATCTATATGACTAATTGAAATTTTATTTGATAGTGGAACTGTATAAAACTTCTCCAGCCATGGGATATATACATTAATGCCCAAGTTTGTTCCTATCCACATTACACCCTTGTTATCGTTACGAAGGGCATAAATATAATTACCATTTAAACTACCGTTAATCTTAGATTGTGAAGTATACGTTTTAAACTCATAACCATCATAACGTACTATTCCATTTGGTGTTCCATACCATAAAAACCCATAATGGTCTTGTTCTATAACGTTTATAGTATTGTAATTTAACCCTTGTCTATTCGAAAACCGTTTAAAACTTTGAGCATGGGATAGATTTAAAAAGCTTATTAATACTTGTAATATTATAACAACACTTATTGTGTTAAATAATCTAATAAAGCTAAAACTCTTTTTCCTATGCATCATAAATCTAAAAATAAATAAAATAATTAAAAACCTAGGAAATATTTTTTTACAATGACAGATAATATTTCATTTGAATATCGGTAATTTTTAATAAACCTGTGGGCATCTTGAGTTTGTAATTCCAATGCAATGAGGAATCCCATTCATCATTAATAGATTTACTTCGTTCTGAATTACAAAAATAGGATTATGTGCGACTACAATGGATTATTTTGTCTTTTAAATAAAATTGTTCAACTTCATCTACATCTTAATGAACTTGTTTAGTGATAATAATTTCTACCTCTTTTATCCATATATGGATGGATTAAAACATTTATATACTCTAAAAAAGTACATTTTTGTTCACTTACCTATTTAAAAGTAATAATTCTAATCGTATTTAAAAAATATCAGTCCACAATCATCAGCAAATACACGTCCTTCTCCATTTGTTGTTCTTCGTATAAATACTGTTGCACTAATACTAGATGGCCCCGTTTTAAAATGCAATACAGAACGCGCCCAATTCTGAGGGATTCCACGGTGTTTACCAAAAGATGGACTAAGTGTCTCCATCTCTCCATGGTCACGTACACCTAATTCGGCTCGCTCATTATTTTCTGTTTTTAAAAATCCAGCAAATTCATACCATGTGTTTGGTGTAAGCCCTGTAACAACCTGTGCGATTTCTGCATTTGGTCCTAGTTTAATGCTACTACCTCCCATACGTAAGTTCGCAGTATCTGGCGTTATCTGTTTTTTCCATCCTAATTCTGGTGTAGCATCACCTTTAACTTTAAACCATGGCTTTAAATGATCGTCATATTCAAACGCAGAATTCTCAAGACGGTTTCTGTGTAAAGGTTTAGATCTGGTTGTATCTACTATGGGTGAGTTATCAAAATCATGTCCTACTTTCCACTTGGGGCCGTTAGACTCATAAGCACCTATGTCTGGAGCTTTACCTTTAAAATCGTCATTTATACCTGTTAATACGATACCATTATCAATAGCAGGTGAGTTTTCTGGCAGATACTTATTATCAACTAGGTCTTTATAACCAATTAGATTATTACCCCATTCATAATTATCTGCGGTTATACTTGCAGATGCTGAAAAGATATTGTTAAAAAATCGACAACCATGTAAATCTGGGGCATACTTATTTCCCCAGGCAGATTCAAATCCGTGCTGTTCTGCAGAAAAAGTATTGTTATATATCAAATGATAGTAAGCGTAATGATTGATATGAAGCGCTCCAAACCCAACACCCCAAACCACATTGTGGTGTGAAATGATATTCTGTGTACCATGGTCGTAATATAATCCCATATCCAAATGTTCATCCAAATTATCATGTAACCAATTGTATCGTACTTCGGTATTACCTCCTTCAATCACATTACCGTATGTTAAACCCAAATCGCTTGTAAGCATTCCTGACTCACTCATATCACAATATTGTATCAGTGCTTTGTGCATGCCTGCATAATCAATTACAGTTCGCCCACTACGTCTCAAAGTACTATGACTAATAACATTATTTGAGCCACGTAACTGAACGCAACTAGCATAAGTCCCTATGTAATCGGTATCGTGAATATAACTATTAATCACCTGATTATTTTTTCCAAATAGTCCCACACCACAACCAGAAGTATAGGCAACTTCGCTATTTCTAAGCACACAATTTGTTCCCATAATTGGGATACCTTTATCGGTTTGCTGTCCAAAATAAGTATTAGCTTGAGATGAATGATACGGATAATATACTCTTAATCCATCCATTTCTATATGAGAAGATTCGGTATTCATATCAATCGTTGCTCCGCGAATTTCTATGTTCTTAACATGAATAAATGATTTATCTTTTAGATTAAATGCATTCATCCGTTTTTTGAAATACACATCCCCTTTAGGCTTTTTACCATTCGAACAATAAATATAAAGCGATTGGTCTTTTGTATCGTAAAACCATTCTCTATCGGTATCTAAAGCATCCTTACAACCAAATACAAAAAACTCTTCACCTTCGCCAGCAACGTGCCAACTTGTGCTGCCTTTTCCTGGAGCAATATTTTCAATCTCTAATGATCCTTTACTAAAACTTGTAATTTTCGTAGTCCAATTTCTCCAATGCGCACCTGCATGTATCCAAACGTGTGCACCCGTATAATCATAATCTGGAAGACGAGCATCTAGAATATTTTCAGGAGTTGTGTTAGCATCCATGACGTCTAATGTTGGTTTAAGTAAATCTTCACCTGTATTAGGCCAACGTGCTTCTATCATCACTTTATCATTCATAAACACCTGATTCTCGTGTTCAAGACTCATTTCTACTTTAGCCTTAAAAAGATTTTTAGAATCTTTTTCCCAAAGCGTTGAAGCAATTTTATCGAGTCCAGTTATAACCACCTTATCATTCTTACTTAACGGCTGAAATATAATAGGCTTTGATTCTGTTCCTGAGTATACTGGTACAATTGTTTCAGAATAAATTCCTCCTTTTATAAAACACACGTCACCAGGTTTCATGATGTCTGCAGCTTCTTGAATGGTTTTAAAAGGAGAACTTTTACTTCCATTACCTGATTGTGCAATGCTACCATCAACGTAATAATCAGTGGCAAAAGTTATCTCTGCACTCAATAAAAAAATTAAAATGATTAGATTTTTCATAATTTAAAAATACTGTGTTCTAAAAGTTAGTTTTATATTTTTCTCTTTCAGCTGAAAAACAACTTTCTTCAGGTTCAAGTGGTAATGTTTTTTTCCAGTTATTTAATTGTTGTGTAAGGTTCTCCAATATTTCAGGATATTTATTTGAAAGGTCTGCGGTTTCTTCCCAGTCTTCGTCTATATTATAAAGTTCTGACTTTCCTAATTCTTCATTTAATAACAATTTCCATTTACCATCACGTATTCCAAGTTGTGGCCAAATCTCAGGATGCTCTTTTGCAGGTTTCCATTCCCAAAAAATTGGTTTCTTACGTTTAAAGTCTTCACCTTTTAATGCAGAAACTACACTTTCTCCATCTGGTTGATAAGCTTTTGGTAAATCTTGTCCTGCCAACTCCATAAACGTCGGCAAAATATCAACCGCAGTAATAACTGAAGTTTGATTGACTTTACCTGCTGGAACTACTCCAGGCCAACGTGCAATAAATGGAACACGAACACCGCCTGCGTAAAGCGATCGCTTTTGTCCTTTTAAATTACCCTTTTCACCAACTGAATAATAAGTTCCTAAACCAGGACCTGTTGTTGCTATCTTATGTTCTTTCTCATTTTCAGTTCCAGTCAATTCGGGTCCGTTATCTGACGAAAAGATAACCAAGGTGTTTTCATCTAACATCAATTCTTTCAAAACATCAAGAACCATACCTACCCCAGCATCGCCTTCTGCTACAATAGAAGCATAAACCTGTTTCTGTTCATCTAAATTTTCAAATTGCTTTAAATATTTTTCAAGTGGATAGTGTGGTGTATGTGTTTCATGCAACCAAAGATTGATAAAGAAAGGCTTTTCTTTGTTACGACGAATAAAATCTACTGCTCGAGGGCAGGTTGCCACCGTATTCATTTGTTCTGGAGCATTTCCTGGAAGATTAAAAGCTCCAAATTCATCATAACCATATGCTTTAGGCATAGGTGCATCTGGAATATGATCATTACTTAGATGCCACTTCCCAAAATGAGCTGTAGTATAGCCAGCCTCTTTTAACATACGAGGAAGCATTGGCGCTTTAGGATTCAACCAATCGGGCATACCTGCACGTTGATGATGTTTAGTCGAAGCAAAGTGCTCATGTACAGAATGTCTAGCAGGAAAATGCCCTGTCATTACTGCCGTTCTACTTGGGGAACAAACAGGATGATTTACAGTGAAGTTCGTAAAATCGATACCTTCACTTGCCATTTTATCAAGGTTTGGGGTTTTAACAAATGAACTTCCATGGATACCTAAATCCGCATAACCCCAATCATCAGCAAAGATGAATATAATGTTAGGTTGTTTCTGTTTTAAAGCCTTTGAATTTGCTTCACTTTTACTATTATTATTGCATGATAACATTAATGTGACCACCATTAATAAACACACAAGTAAACGCTTTTTTGATGCATACTTCATTTAAAAATTTTTTGGTTTATCTTTTTTACACAAAAACTTCTAGTTTCTCCTATCTTGCGATATGCAGTTCTCATTTGGCTCAAGGGGTAATGTTTTTTCCCATGCATATAGTTTCTCCAATAATTGCTCTGCGACATCTGGGTGTTCTGATGATACATCAACAGTTTCTGCCCAATCACTTTCCATATCATATAATTCGGTTTTCGCCAAATCTTTATTGGTTATTAATTTCCAACGACCATCACAAATACCATGTTTAGGCCAAATAGATTCGCGTAACTGTGGCCCTTCCCATTCCCAATAAATCGTTTTTGTTCTCTTAAAATCTTCACCTTTAAGAGCGGCTAGTGCACTTTCTCCATCTGGTTTATAATCATTGGGCAATTCTAACCCTGCAATTTCCAAAAAAGTAGGCAATAAATCTACTGCGGTTACCACTGAAGTCGTGTCTTTTTTACCCTTAGGTGCTACTCCTGGCCATCTTACTATAAACGGTACACGAATACCGCCTGCATAAAGCGATCTTTTTTCTCCTTTTAAACCTCCAGTTTCTCCTACGGAATAATACTCACCATAACCGCCTTTTAATTCGCGTTCAGTATCTACTCGCATATACTCAGGACCATTATCAGAAGAAAATATTACGAGTGTATTATCATCAATATTTAAATCTTTTAACAAATCTAAAACAGAACCAATACCTTTATCACCCTCAGCAATAATAGACGCATAAACCTGTTTACGCTCATCTAAATCCTTATACTTTTGCATATATTCTTCTCTAGGATAAAATGGTGTATGTGTTTCATGTATCCACAAATTCATAAAAAAGGTAGTGTCCCTATTTTTTTTGATAAATTCTAGCGCACGCGGAATACTTTCCTCATAATTGATTTTTTCTTTACCTGGTGCATTAAAAGCTGCATATTCATCAATACCATAATTTGAAAGCAAAGGTGCATCACTAGCTCTATTATCTGCCAGATGCCATTTACCAAAATGAGCTGTTTTATACCCAGCTTGTTTTAATAATTTAGGCAGCATAGGTGCATTAGGGTCTAACCAATCAGGCATACCATTTTCAATTTGATGTTCTATTCTTCCAAAATGCCTATGGATAGCATATCGCGCTGGGTAATGCCCAGTCATAACAGCCACCCTACTAGGCGAACACACAGGATTGTTTACCGTAAAGTTTTGAAAATCGATACCCTCACTTGCCATTTTATCAAGGTTAGGCGTTTCAACAAAAGTACTTCCATGTATCCCTAAATCGCCATATCCCCAATCATCAGCAAAGATGAAGATAATATTAGGTCGTTTAGGTTTTTCAAAACTCGGTTTCTTTTCCTGACTATTTTTACATGAAACCGTAAAGGCTATGATTATTAAACTAATAAACAAATTCTTCATTATGCAGTATTTATTGTTTATTTAAATTTCTTTTATATTGCTTGGAACGTTCTCGAATCGTATCCGTTGTAGGGCATATATTGGGTTTAACTCCTATTACATTACTTATTACGCTAGCAACCTCTATTCCTTGCATGCGCGAGCCTTTAGCTTTATAATGTACATTCCCTGGACAAATAGCAAATTGTTCCAAAACTGGAATCGAAAATTTATATAAGTCATTTATTATAATGTCTTTGTGGTCTTTCATCACTTTTAAAGCTATATCATTATATTGTTTTGCATCACCAGCGTTCCTCCCTGATTCACCCTCTGGTACTGGCGTTGTAGTAGCAAATATTAACTTTGCCTTTGGATAATTTGTTTTTAAATAGTTAATTATAGAACGAAGGTTGTTTTCATAAGTTTCTAAAGAAGATACCTGTTTGCCATTTTGTTTATCAAGCTTTCCATCAACTACATATTTAAGATCATGAAGCCCAACATTAAAATGGATAACATCCCATTCAAAATTCCAGCCTTGAGATAGATAAGGTTGAAACATAGCTTTTTTCATGGTTTCCATTTTTTGGATAAATTCATTGCTTGAAGTACCATTTTCGTGTAAGCGAAATACGCAAGCTTTATCTTCTAAAGAAGCCCTTACATATTCAGTATATGCAATAGATATAGAGTCTCCATAAATAAAAACCTTGGGCAAGGAATCTACAGGTTCAATGTATCTAAACTGATATATTTTTGTTGCAGATTTACACAAATCATACCAAGCTTTCTTGCATTTATCACATCCTTTATTTATTGTTTTGCCAATTGATTCCAATGGAAAAAACAATAAGCAAGTGATACCTGTTAGAATTTTTAATATATCTCTTCTTGATATACTACTACTCATATCGAAAATTTTAATAGCAACTTAAAAAGCAATGAATTTTTCAATTAAAACATCTGATTTATCATGATATGCTTAAGTTCGTGGTAACTATTTTTCTAAAAACATACTACTTTCTTGTAATATGGATGTCATTTTTATATAAATTTAAAGCAGTACCTTTTTTTGATACTGCTTTATTAACATCGTTATCTATATCTACGAATCAAATCATGGTCTACAATTGCCCTTCTTAGTTCAAGCATTTCGACTTCTCCCTGATGCGCGTAAATCTTTTTACCACCTGGTTCTACCAACAATGTATATGGAAGTGCTCCGCTCCATTTAGGATCAACCAACTCTATAAGTTCATATAAATCCTTTTCTGAATAGATATAGTTTTCAACCGCAGCTTGCTCTTCTTTTAAGAACTTAGAAACCTTATCTTTGATACCCGTTTTATCTACAGAAAGTGAAACAAATTGAAACTCTTTCTTACCATACATTCTTTGTAATTTCACTAAGTCTGGAAATTCTCTAACACAAGGTCCACACCAAGTTGCCCAAACATTAATTAATTTTAGTTTTTCTGTATTATTTGCTAATAATCCTTTTACACCTTCATTATCAATTTCATTTAAAACAACTTCACGACTTGCCCATTCTTCATCTATAGCTTTAGAGTTTTCTGCCTTCCAAGACCATTTAGTAGAACATCCTATTGATTTAGTTACAGGATTACTAACTTCTTTTCCTGCCAGTATTTCTTCAACAGCTTGAATCATATCTTCAGATTGACCAACACCTTGCGTTTGATCTGCATCAATTCGACCTTGGTAACGAAGTTTTCTTTCTTTATCCAAAATAAAGATGTGTGGAGTTGCCATAGCACCATATGCTAAAGATGTCTCTTGCAAATCGCCATCATATAAATAAGGGAAATTAAACCCTCTATGCGCTGCCCTTATTTTCATTTCTTCATAAGAATCGCCAACGTCAGACCACGAATGTTCTGCATACATTAAACCCAAAGGACTTGCAGAGTTAAAAGCAACTACGGCTACACCTTTATCTTTATATGCTTTTGTAAATTCCATGATTCTAGTTTCATAGGCTTGAGATGTAGGACAGTGATTAGATGTGAAAATAAGTACAAGTACTTCTGCGTCTTCAAAATCTTTCATACTCATGAATTCACCTTTCACGTTTGGCAAGTTAAAATCTGGACCGTCTGAACCTATTGCCAGTGTAACTACTTCTCGCTTTTCAATTTTTTGAGGATTTGCAACAAATCCTTCTACACTCAAGTCTTGAGCAATTTCTTCTTTTTTATCAGCATCTTTACACGATGAAAATAGGATTAGTAATGCTGAAAACAGAAATGCGATTTTTTTGATAGTCATTTTATTATAGTTTTTATTAGTTAGATTATTAGTTTTAAATTTTATTTGCCAGTTACTTTTATAGGTTTTGCTTTATAGTTAGAATCTAGTGTATAGACAATAGGCTGAATTGTTCCGTCTGGATTAAAAGCCATTTTTTCAAAACATGTTGATTGACGAAAAAAAGAACCGTTATTTACATCGCCACGTTGATAGAAAAAATACCATTCGCCTTTATATTCTATTACAGATGCATGATTAGGTGAATCTGGAGAGTTTCCTGCTAACACCCCTTTAAATGTTGCATATTTTGGTAATGGACTATCAGACATCCAATATTCTGTATTTTTACCTACACTTGCATGAAAATAATAAATGCCATTGCGTTTAAAAACATGAGTTCCTTCTTTTACTACTTTTTCGCTCAATCTAACCCAATCTCCATCTAACTCAATCATATTATCCTCAAGCTTTGCGCCCATTATATAGGTACCAGGTTCCCCTATATCTTCTTTATGATCATTACCATAAATGTAAGCTTGTCCATCATCGTCTACAAATACAGTTGGATCGAATATAGTAGTAATCTTATTAGTAACCGCTGCCTCCCAAGGACCTTCAGGATTACGACTTTTAGCAACGCCAATATGCGTTTTGTTGTAAGGGAAATAAAAATAATACCAACCATCTTTATAAGCGACATCTGCAGCATTCATTTGTCCATCTGCCCAAGCATATTTTCTTGGTTTCAAAACCACGCCATGATTAACCCAATTAACCATATCTTCTGTTTCCAATACCACATAATCTTCCATGGTGCCATAACTTGTAGCATCTGGTTGGTTGCGTGAACAGTAAACATAAACCTTATCGTTATAAACCTTTGCTGATGGAAATGCAGTGTAGAGGAATTCAGAGTCTGTATCTCGGAGAATGGGATTTTGAGCATTAGTTGACTGAATAATAGTCAATATAATAAGTAATAAAAATGCGCCTTTTTTCATTTTTTATAATTTTTAATGTTCAGTTATTACTTAAAAATACAATTGATAATTCTTAAAATGGTTTTTGAATTTTGTAATTTAAAACTAAATCTATTTTACAATAGCCAACTAAGTATAGCAGACTGTCAAAACACTTTTCACTCTTGTACATTAACGAATAGCAACATTATTTGTACATAATCTTTTATTTTAACACAAACATAAACTACAAGATTTAAAAACAATTACTCATATCGATTGTTTCTTTGCTCAAATCGGGTAAAATAGGTTTTTTTACAATTTAAAATGAGTGCGAACAAACTATCTTAAATCAAATCTGTGTACAATACAAAATTAATCATAGGAATATTTATGGAGATAGAAAGATGTTTCTTGTCAAGAAATATTACTATAGAGTTATAAGAATATCCGTTACAAGTAGGGTGTTCTTTTTGTTATCAATCTTTAGATGGAACTATGGGTTTTTGGTAAAAACTTAAGGCACCAATATTGTTTTCTTTTCCAAATAACCAAGGTCCATTATAAACAACTTTAGTTCCTTTATAAAACTTTCCTGGTAAATACGTAATGTAATTAAAAGCTAATGCATCATTCAATGTAATTAGAAGTTTATTTTCATCGGTTTTTATGCTTTTTACTTTAGCTGGAATATCTTCTGTATTTAATTCATTATTGAAAAAAAACTGGTCTTTTAAATAATGAAACTTTCCTTTAACTTCTCTTTTTTCTTCTATCAAAATAGGTTGATTGAAGGTTAATACTATTTGTTTAGAATTCTCATAATACGCATGTAATAACTTTGGAGGGGTTATAATATTACTCATTTTTTCTCCATAAAAATCTCTTGAAACTAACGGGAAAATACGTTTTGCAAACTCTAGATAACCTTCGTGTGAAAAATGACATCCATCATGCCCCTGAACTCCCATAGTTGACATGATATCAACCATCTCATACTTTTCAGCGATTTGATTCTGCACTTCGCGTAACTGAGCATGGTAATTTTTCGGAAGACGACCACAACCAGGATGCAGTTGAAACAAATAAATTTTTTCTAAACCTGTATAAACTCTTTTCCAGTCTTTTAGAAGGATATCAAAATTTACAGCATAGGCTTGATAACTTTCTTTTGTATTGGCATTGGACTCCCCTTGATGCCAAAGAATGGCTTTAATTTTATCTTTTAGTCCAGCTTGATTCACACGATATGCCAATCTACCAAAACTTGTTTCTAAAGAAATTTGTTCTGGATATAACATATTTTGTTCAATAGATGACGAACCACTACCTCCATTTATTATGCAAACAGGCACTTGATGTTTTTCTACAATGTGCTTCATTAACTCCATACCCCAAACACCAACTCCATAAGGGTTTTTAGTAAACCAACCCCCAACATCTTTTTTTAAATTTGGGCAATTTCCTGTTGCTAATCCCCAACGCACTTTTTTATCATCATCAGTATAGGTTTCATAACCCGTTTTAACCCCAAAACTTCTACAATATGGATTACTGTACGTTGACAACCTACTACTTGCGTGAGAATTAGATTGACCAGTAATAATATAAGCATCACCACAAACCACATGATTTGCTGCTAAATACAGACTATCCTTATTACTTATTTTGATATAAAATTCAAATCGAAACTGATGTAAGCCTGAATTTATTTTTGATGAAATTGAAAATTTCTTATTTTTTAAACTATCCTTTTGAGTATGATAGAGCTCATCATCTTTAAATACTTTTAAGGTAAATTCATCAAAATTAGGCTCCCCTTTTATATTTCCAGATATAAAAACTTGGGCACTATCCGATGCATTGCGAGCATACAACTGATAGTCTTCTGGAGCTTCGGTGAAATTTATTTCTTGAGCAAATAGAGTACTTATTGTAAACATGAAAACATACAAAAAAGAATATTTCTTAAGCTGTTTCATATTTATTTTATCATATTCATTAACTTTCATTGTTAAATATACTATTTGAGTATCATCTTCATATTAATCTCATCGCCTTCTTTTAAGTTTAAAAATCGATAGTTATCACCGTATTTAGAATCACTAATATTATCAGACTCATTAGATTCTAAATTAGTAATTTCAAAAGGCAGTTTTAAATCAAATTCCGTGTCTCTCTCTGCTATAAGTGAAACTTCTATTGTTTTTTTATCTAAATTCCACTTTACTGAAGTTTTTACACCTCCACGGGTTAACATATCATGAAATTCTCCCTGAGACCATTCTTTTGGAAGTGCAGGTAATATTCTTAGCATTTCTCTAGTTGAACCGCATAACATTTCTGTAATTGCAGCAGAAACACCAAAATTTGCATCCATTTGAAATGGTGATGTTCTCCCCCAAACAGTTGGTAGCGTTACACCCATTTTTCGCCAATCGTTATGATAGGTAAAAAGGTTTTGACCAAGGCAATTTCTAGCAAGTATATTTAAAGCTTCATTTGCCTTTTCACCATCTCCCAAACGCGCGTAAACATTTGCCATATGCGCCAACGACCATCCTGTTTGCGATTTTAAGCCGATGCGAAGTCTTTTCTCAATAGCGACTTTACTTGCTTCATATAATTCTGGAGTTGACTCTTCTGTAATTTCATGCCCTGGAAATAACGGATAAATATGCGATTGATGACGATGTTGATAGTTATCTTTAAAATCTGGATGCAACCATTCTTTTAAGGCGCCGTCTTCATTTATTTGATATGTTGGCATATCAGCTAACATTTTCTTCCAACGTTTTAACTCATCATTTTCAATATTCAATACTTTGTAGGATTCAATTAAATTAGTGAATATTTCTTTTGAAATAGCTACGGCAATTGTCGAGTTAATTTGAACTTTTATAATGGTATTCTTTCCTGTAACATGATCAATAATAGTTTTATTTTTAGGCTGATTTTCTGGAGATTGTGATGGGAAAATCATGTTTTTTCCGTTATCATCTTTTACAATATAATTTTCATAAAAAGCAGCGACTTCCTTCATAAATGGAATCGCTCTGTTTTTAAGAAAATCCTTGTCTCCTGTAAATAAATAATAGTCATAATAAAATGACGCCAACCATCCTGCTGCATCAGTCCAGTAAACGACATGAGGCGCAGTGTGTCTCAATCTTCCTGAATCTGGCGACATAAATGGCGGAACATAAATACCATCACTTCCCCAAAGTTGCTTTGCATTGTATCTAAATTCATCTTTATGACTATCAAAATAATCGTAAAAAGCCATCATCGACTCTATTAAATTCCCTGAAAGCCCCTGCCAATAGGTCATTTGTAAATTTTCGTTGATGCCATATAATGAATTCCATGGCGGACGGTAATCTCCATTCCAAATACCTTGTAAATTTGCTGGATATCCTCCAGATCTACTACTGGATATTAAAAGATAACGCCCATAATCAAAAAGTTTCTCAAGTAATTCTGGTGACGCTGGGTTTTGATAAGCATCTAAAAGTAAATATTCATTTGGCGTATTTTTTTTACCTAATGGATTTAAACTAACCCCCATAGCATTAAACTTCTCACTATGTAAGGATTTGTGTTTATTGAAAAGGGTGTTATAATCGCTACTTAATTTATTCAATTCATCTTTAAGCCTAGGGACAGCAACACTACTTGCTTCGTTAGCAAAAAATCCAACTATTAAAACAATTTCGTCAGCATTTTCAAAAATGATACGATTTCCTTTCTCTTTTATATTTCCATTTTTTGTTATTACACGAACAACACCTCCAAATTGACCTCCATCTGAACCATCTGCATGAAACTCTATAAAATTATCATTAACAATAGTTTTATAAGTAAAAGGCGGATTAAATGGCATTCCGTTTTGTAAAATAGCATCTTTAAGATCATGAATATCTAGGGTAACATCACCATTAAGAGCATTTTTTTTATCTGCTTTAATAGACATTGCCGAAATATTATCAGGAATAGAAACAAAAAGACGTCTTGAAAAATGGGTTTCGCCATCTCTCCATTTAACTTCTACTTCGCCTGTTTCAAAATTTAATGTTCTATTATAATCTTCAAACATGTTCTTGATATCTGTTGTTATCAACATATCAAAAGCGGGGTGATAAGTCGCATTATTTGCCTTAAAACCTTTTTCTATTAATTTACTTTTGTAGTGATTATTAGCATCAATATAATTTCCTTCTAAAAGTAATTTCCTAACTACTGGAAGTTCTGCCGACATATCTGGTATATCATCAATTTTACCGCCGTACCAAAGTTCGTTATGATTAAAAAGTATGCGTTCTTCATTTATTGATCCATAAACCAATGCGCCAATGGTTCCGTTTCCAGATGGAAGCCCTTCACGCCATTGCGTAGCCGGAGTAATCATATTCATACCACGATTATAATCCTGATTATCAAATTGGGTGACTTGATTTTCAGTTTTTGTATCTGTGTTTGAACAACTAAAAAGCATAATAGCTATTACAAAGAATAATACACTCCCTTTTATCTTCTTCATTTTAAATTATTTTTAATGAGCTACTTTTTTCATTTTTTAAAAATAAAGGAACATGTTTGGGCTTATGCTCTCTAATCTGTCAATTACTTTCCTATTTCAACCATTAATAAACTTTAGTAACTTCTTTAAGAAAAAAAAAACACTTGTCTGTTAAGCTTTGAAATATTTACTTGAGAACTTTATCTAAATTAATTTCTATACTACGTTTATAATGGCAATGGACTTATTTATGTAAATTATATACTAGTATAGCATTTAATCCCATAATTTTATTTTGTTCATTTTTAGATAACGAAGTGATATAATCCATGCATACTTTTAATACCTCTTCATATTCTGTTGCTAATAGACATACTGGCCAATCGGATGCAAATAATAGTCTATCGATCCCAAAACTTTCAAATACTACATCCAAATACAGTTTAAAATCTTTTGTATTCCAAGTTTTTAAATTGGCTTCGGTAACCATACCAGAAATTTTACAATATACATTTGGATAACTCGCTAGTTCCAAAATTGCTTCTCTCCAATATTTTATTTTACCCGATTTTATATAAGGTTTTCCTATATGGTCAAGAATGAAAACTTGATTTGGGGATTTTTTGACTAAAGTTATAATATTATTAATTTGATTTGGAAACACTAAAATATCGTAGGTTAAATTAAACTTTTCAAGTTTTGAAATACCGTTTTGAAAATCTGGATTCAAAACAAAATCTTCAGTTTCAGCTTGTAAAATATGTCTAACACCTTTAAATTTTGAATCTTTTGAGAAATGAGCTAATCTTGACTCTACGTTTTCATTCATCAAATTTACCCATCCTACGACACCTTTAATAATGGGGTTATCTTTAGCTAAGTCTAATAAAAATTGTGTTTCTTCTTCAGATTGATCTGCTTGTACCGCTATACAACCATCAATATTATTTCTTTTTAAAATGGGAACTAAATCTTTTGGCAGGAAGTCCTTTTTAAGAACTCCCATAGTTTCATCAATCCAGCTATCTCTAACTGGATTGTATTTCCAAAAATGTTGGTGGGCATCAATAAACACTATTTATAAGCAATTACATTTTGTTTAGAAATACCTAATCCTTCAATTCCTAGCTCAATAACATCACCTGGTTTTAAATACTTTGGTGGTTTTAAACCTAAGCCTACCCCAAACGGTGTACCTGTAGAAATAATATCACCTGGTAAAAGCGTCATAAATTGACTGATATGACTAACAACCTGTTGTACGTTAAATATAAAGTCTGAAGTATTGCTATTCTGCATTGTTTCTCCATTTAATTTTAACCATAAGTTTAAACTATTTGGGTCAACAATTTCATCAGTGGTTGCTATGAAAGGCCCTACGGGAGCAAATGTATCACAGCTTTTTCCTTTTACCCATTGTCCTGATCTTTCCAACTGAAATTCACGTTCACTGACATCGTTATGTAAAACATAGCCTGCTATGTGCTTCATGACATCTACTTCATCAACATAAGATGCTTTCTTTCCAATAACAATAGCTAACTCAACTTCCCAATCAGTTTTTACACTGTTTTTTGGAATAATAACATCATCATTTGGCCCTACTAAAGCCGATGTTGCTTTAAAAAACAATACAGGTTCTTTTGGTATATCCATACCGCTTTCGGCAGCATGTTGTGCATAGTTTAATCCAACACAAACAATTTTTGAGGGTCTTACTAAAGGCACTCCTAATCTCGTCCCTTCATTAATAATTGGGCAAGTTTCGCCATGTCTTACTAACCACGTTTTTAATCGAGATATACCGTCTGTTCCAAAAAACGATTCGTTATAATCTTCACCAAAATCGCTAACGTCTATATTAATTCCATTAGCTAATTGTACACCTGGTTTTTCATTTCCTATGGTTCCAAACCTTATTAATTTCATTTTTTATTTAGTTTATTGATTATATATATTTAAGTTATTTCTATCCATTCAATTTTATAAACCCTCCGTCAATAGGAAAATCTGTTCCAGTAATAAAGCCCGCTTCATCTGAACATAAAAACAATGCAAAATCTGCTATCTCTTGAGGTTTTCCCATACGGCCAATAGGCTGTGTTTTCGATAATTTCTCAAACATTTCAGTTTCTTTACCAGGATAATTTTTTGAGATAAACCCATCTACAAAAGGTGTATGAACACGCCCTGGTGACATGCAATTACAGCGTATATTATCTGAGATATAATCTTTTGCAATGGAATACGTCATCGTTAATACAGCCCCTTTAGTCATAGAATATGCGAATCTATCTGATATTCCAACCGATGATGCTATAGATGCCAAGTTTACTATAACACCTCCGCCATTCGATTTAAATGGTTTTATACATGCTTTAATACAATTATATACCCCTTTTATATTCACATTATATAGGCGGTCTAAATCCGTTTCTTCAACAGTTTCAATATTTCCCACATGTGCAATACCTGCATTATTAATTAATATATTGATTGTATCTTTTTTAGTTATTGAATCAATAACCGCATTTACATTTTCTTGATTTGAGACATCACATTTATGTGCGGTGGCCTCACCTTTATTTGCAACTATTTCATCAACGGTTTCTTGGGCACTTATTATATTAAAATCTAAAATATGCACTTTGGCTCCCTGCGATGCAAACGTTGTTGAAATAGCTTTTCCAATACCACTTCCTCCTCCTGTTATAATAGCTATTTTTCCTTTTAAATTAAATTTAGACATATATTATTTACGTTATAAAGACATTCCTCGTTTCCAAGGAATAAAATCATCTTGTTCTAAAATTCTTGCTTTTATTTCTATTTCACCACTGGCAACTTTTATAATAAAATCTAAAAGTTCTTCACCTTTATCTTTAATGGTTGCTGTACCTTCAATAATATCACCTGTATTAAAATCAATAATATCATGCATTTTTTTAAATAGCTTCGTATTTGATGATACCTTTATTACTGGTGTTATGGGGTTTCCTGTTGGAGTTCCTAGCCCTGTTGTAAACAGAATGATATTTGCACCAGAACCTGCCAAACCTGTTGTAGACTCTACATCATTCCCTGGAGTGCACAATAAATTTAACCCAGATTTTTTTACTTGTTCGGTATAATCTAATACATCTTCTACTGGTGAACTTCCTCCTTTTTTAGCAGCTCCAGCAGATTTTATGGCGTCTGTAATTAAACCATCCTTAATATTCCCTGGAGATGGGTTTGCCGAAAAAGGCGCACCTAATTCACGAGCTTTAGCATTATAAATATTCATTAAATTAGAAAATTTTTCTGCACTTTCCGAATTTGAACATCTATTGATAAGTTCTTGTTCTACACCATTTAATTCTGGAAATTCTGATAACACTGAAGCTCCTCCAAGTCCAACTACCAAATCTGAAACATAGCCTAATGTTGGGTTTGCAGAAATTCCGGAAAAGCCATCTGAACCACCACATTCTAAACCAATAACGAGTTTATTCAAGCCTGCTGGCTTTCGTCCAATTTTATTAGCTTCAATAAGCCCAACAAAGGTTTTTTTAACAGCTTCAGCAAGAAATTCTTTTTCAGAAGTACTTTCTTGTTGCTCTAGAACATATAAAGGTTTACGAACGTTTCCTTCCATTTTGCTCAAAGCCTCTTGCAGTATGCTTGCTTGTGCGTGTTGGCAACCTAAACTTAATACTGTTGCACCAGCTACATTTGGGTTATTAATATAACCTGCCAATAGATGGCATAATGTAACTGCATCAGACGTTGCGCCTCCACAACCGCCTTCATGCGTTAAAAACTTAATACCATCCAAATTTGGGAACAAAGGGTTTTTAAGTTTTGTATAGGTCACTTTAATAATATCTGTATTTAATATCGTGTTAGCAGAAGCACCTGAATTATGGGCATCAATCAGTTTATCAACATCCAAACCTAAATGTTCTTTTTTACCAAAGCCTAATTTTTCAACTAATGCTTCTTTCAAAACATTTATATTTCTGTTTTGACAAAAAACCAAAGGAATAACCAACCAATTATTTTCGGTTCCTACAGTTCCATTCGCTCTATGATAACCCTTAAATGTTTTATTCAAGAATTTTGAAAAGTCTGGAGCTTGCCATTTTTCTTTTCCATTGAGTTTGCTAACCGAATACCCTTCAGTATCATGAATTAGGTTATCGGTATTTATGATGCTTCCTTTAGGAATATCTTTTTTTGCTTTACCAACTAAAACACCATACATGAATACCTGACCACCTTCAGGAATATCTTCAATTACAAATTTATGTTTTGCATTTATATCGTCTTGGAGTTTATATACGGTATTCTCAAATAAAATATCATCATCTTTTTTAAAATCTGATAATGCAACTAATACATTATCGTTATCGTGTATTTTTAATATTTTACTGTTACTGTTCATTAATTTTTCTATTAGTTATTCTCCAATACAAATAATCTCCTTTAAAGTTCTGTGATAAATATGTCCATTTGCAAAACTTAAGGTGTTAACTGTCCAAGTTTCTCCTTTTTTTCCCAAATCGTTCACTGAAACTAAAGCAGTTTCATCAAAAATTTCTGCATTGGCATCAATAACATAGACTATACCTAAAGCATTTGTAAAATAGATATAATCATTAATCATAACAGGTGATCCTAAAAAAGACCTTTGAAAACCATCTCCCAATACTCTTCGGTCTCGACTATGTAATTGCCCTTTAGAGTTTAAACCATCATTAGTTTGAGGTGTGTTCCAAATGAAACTACCATCTATATTTATTTCATAAGGCAATTGTAAATGTTCATTTTTACCTGTTACCACATTATGTCTAGCTATAAAAGGCTTATGCATAACCATATAAAATGTATAATCATTTACAGCCATATTACAATGGAATTCGTTTTCAGAATTTATTAATTCTACATTTTCTTTTAAAATATATTGTTGAGCTTTTTCGTCAAAAATATATTGGCTAACAATATTTAATGGTTTCTGACTAATTAATTCTCCTGCACTTGAATTAATTGTTAGATTTTCTTCACATTTATAAATCCATGAAATTTTTTCTTTATCCCAATGTTGCGTGTTTAAAGCACCATAACCAGAAAGTTTATTTGGTGCTTCGGGTTCCCAACTCCATAAAGCACTACCTGAATTTTCTGCTTCTAAACTTATTAAACTTAATCCAACAGGGCGTTCTGGAACACCATGAGGTCCGCCACGGGCTATAAGAATTGCTGGTTTCCTATCGATAGTTTCTCCAATAACAGGGGTGTTATAATGTGTTATGGCTTCTTTAGTCACCCAAAGGCGTTTTCCTGTTTTTTTATCAAAAGCATGTAAATAATTCCATTCTTTTATTCGTATTGAATCATTCTCAATAGGAGGCTCTACGTTAAGAATTAAATCTTTAAAAAGCACAGAATCAAATTGTTTATTAAAAGGTCTTCCAACTGTTGGCATCCATGTTCTTTCCCAAACTATATCACCTTCCATAGTAAAACAAGCCATTCCTCCACTAGCATTAATAGCCCAAACATACTCTCCATCGGTTATTGGACAAGGCGTAGTTGAATCACTAAAACCATAATTATAATCACTAGGCAGAAGTCCTTTAACCGTTTTTGTCCAGAGTTCTTCTCCTGTGTTAGCATTCATACAATATAAAATGATATCGGTACCAGATGGTCTGTTATTAAAAGCTTTTTTAGCTTTACTTAATATCTCATAATTTACAGATGCTTTCTCAGATTTTGAATTAACATAATCAACTACCTTTTGTGATGTTTTTGTAAAAATTTTGCCTTCTTCACTTCGAGTTAATAATCTGTTATAAACGTTTTGTTTTTGATGTTTCGGCAGGTTTTTATAGCTTTCATTTGAAGCTAAAAAACTCTCCCATGCTTTATTTGCATCATTTTTTAAACTAAAAACTTTTTTAAAATCAGGTTCTCCCTTTTTTATTAAATCATTTAATACCACATCATATATTGAGTCATAAACTGATTTAGCGCTGTTATAATTTGATTGTAATTCTGAAAAAGGAGGCTTATCTAATGGAGGGTTTATCGTAAAAAATATTTTATCATTCCAAACTGCAATACCACTCTGTCCTCCAGCTGGAAGTGACTTTCTCCATTTAATATTTTCATTATTGCGTACAGACCATTTGGTGGGAACTTCCAAAGCTGTTTTAACTTTATAGCTGCCATCCGGACCACCAGACATAGGCCATTGGTTGTCACTATCCATAACTTTCATTATGCTTCCAGTATCTTGATTGCACGAAATAAATCCTAAACAAAAAGATAAGAAGGCTATAAAAATTATATTTATTTTATATAAAAAGTAAACTCTACTTTTTTTCATTTCAATCTTCTAAACATTAATTATTTGTTATGGCTTTTATGCTTGAATATCCATAATACCCAACAAATGCTAAACATAAAGCAGGCAAAATAAACGAGAAATTTACTTCGGGTATATAGCCTAGTATACTTAAATCGCCAAAACCATCACCGCCTAAATCTAAAATAGCAGCTTGTGCAATTGGCATTAAAGCACCACCAACAATTGCCATTACTAATCCTGCTGAACCTATTTTAGCTTCATCACCCATATCTTTTAAAGCAATACCATAAATTGTAGGAAACATGATGGACATAAATACTGAAATTGCTACTAAAGAAATTAATCCTGCCATCCCTGGTAATGTAATAGCTCCAATACTTGCCAAAGCACCTCCTGCTCCAAAAAGCATCAATACTTTCGGTGGATTTATATTCTTCATTAAAGCTGTACCAATCCATCTTCCTGTTAGAAATAAAACCATGGCTGCTATATTATAATTGGTTGCTGTGATATTCCAACCAGCCGTATCATTCAAATTATCAACGTATTGAAATATGTAAGTCCAACACATAATTTGTGAGCCCACACAAGCTGCTTGTGCCAAAACACCCATTAAATAACTTTTATTTGCAAATAATTTTGACAATGAATCCGATAACGTCATTTTATCTTCAACTGGTGTTTTAGGTATTTTTGTAAATACAATAATTGCCATTATTATTAATACCAAAACTCCTAGACTTAAGTAAGGAATGCTAATAACACTTAAATCATTTTCACGTATTCCAGCCAATTCGGTAGATGATAAAGCAGCATAAGCTTCGGTAGTATAATCATCAGAACGTAAAGCTCCTAAAACAAATACTTGCGCAATAATCATTCCTGTTAAAGAGCCAACTGGATTAAAAGCTTGTGCTAAATTTAAGCGTTGTGTAGCTGTTCTTTTATCTCCTAAAGCTAAAATCAAAGGATTTGAGGTGGTTTCTAAAAACGCCAATCCACAGGTAATAACCCATAATGAAATTAAAAAATAGTTGTACTCTTCATAAACTGCTGCAGGATAAAATAAAAAGGCACCAATAGCATAAAGCGTTAAGCCTAAGAGAATTCCAGATTTATAACTAAACTTTCTTATGAATAATGCAGCGGGAAATGCCATAAAAAAGTAACCAAAATAAAAAGCAAATTGCACTAAAGATGCTTGAATATTTGATAATTCTGGCATAACTTTTTTGAAAGCAGATACCATAGGATTAGTTAAATCGTTGGCAATACCCCACAATGCAAATAAAGAGGTGATTATAATAAAAGGAAATAATAATTCTTTACTTACAACTGGAATGCGTTCTTTTATACTCATATACTTGGTTTTAGTTAGTTGATAAAATATAGTTAGTGTTATTTTTTTAAAGAATGGAAGGCAACCTTCCTGTACTATCTGAAAAACTTTCTGTTTTGATATCTAATTTATTAAGCATGCTTACGAATAGATTAGATAATCTCACTTCTTTTTCATCAAACTTGGTATAAGCGCCATGTTTTACTCCTAAATTAGAACCTCCAGCTAAAATAAGCGGACAATTTCTAGCATTATGAGTTGAACTACATGCACTACCGTAAAGAATAAGTGTATTATCTAATAGCGAACCGTGCTCATCTTTTGTGTTCTTCATTTTATCAATAAAATAAGCAAATTGTTTAGCATACCACTGGTCTAAACGTCCCCAATCTGACCAATGACCAGTCGTTTTATCATGAGAAATACTATGATGCCCTTTAAGACCAAGTGCCATTTTTGGAAAATTATCTCCAAAGCCCATACCATCTTCACGAGCCATCATATAAGTCATAACTCTCGTAGAATCCGTTTGAAAACCTAGCACCATCAAATCTATCATAGAGCGCACATAATCTTCTGGTGCAGACGTTGGATCTACATCAAGATTAATTAAACTGGCATCAAATTCTTTCATCGGAACATCCAACCATTTTTCATTACGCTGTACCTGTTCTTCTACTTGATTAAGTGATGTTAAATATTCATCTAACTTAGCTTTATCATTAGCGCCTAAACGCTTTTGAAGGCTTTTACTATCTTCTAAAACTAAATCGACTATCTTTTTACCTTGATGGATACTTTTTCGTCTTTCTTTAGTTGAAGCACCTCCACTTGGGGAGAAATAGCGTTCAAAAATTTCACGCTGACGATGTTCTGATGGAAGTGGTTTTCCTGAGGAGTTAAATGATAATGTTGATGTTCTTGATTTATAACCCACACCGCCATCTGTTGATAACGATAATGAAGGAAAACGTGTGTACTTACTCAACTTACTAGCAGCTACTTGGTCTACTGAAATACTGTTTTTATATTCACCTCGTAAATCGCCACCTGTTAACCAAGAATCTCCAGCCATGTGTCCCAAGACATTACGACTATATGGATGACTTAATCCTCCCATTATTGATATATCTTCTCTGTAAGATTCTAAAGGTGATAATGATTTTGTTAACTTATAATCTGTTCCTTCACCCATAGGAAACCAGTTCCAGTTTTTATGATAAGCACTTTCTTCTGGTGGTAACCCGACTCCATTTGGGAAGTATAAGAAACATAAACGTTTAGGTGATAACGGTTCTATAAACTTTGAAAAACTACTCATTGCCATACCTTCAAAATAAGGCAGCATACATGCTACACCTAATCCTTTAATAAAGGTACGACGGTCTAAATACCAAGGTTTTTTACTCATGATCCAAATATTTTATTAAACCAACTTTGTTTTTTTTTATAAAATGACGGACTTAAAACGATTTGTTCTATAACCGTTTGAAAACGATAATCATTCTCGATAACCTTTTCAACAATCTTATTAATTTCTTCTTCATCTGCAAAACTAACATCACGACCTACAGCATAAGCAAAAAGGTTTTCTACTAAAGACCTTGTAAAATCTTCCTTCTTTAATTCTAAAATATAATCTTTAATACCTTGAACACCCTCAACTTCTGTCCCGTCTGGTAATTTTGACTTTGAATCAATAGGTTTTCCTTTAGCGGTTAATTGATATCTTCCTACAGCATCATAATTCTCAAATACTACTCCAAAAGGGTCAATTTTATGATGACAATCTAAACAGGAGGTTTTGTTTCTATGTAAAAACAGCTGCTCTTTTAAAGTGAGGTTTTCAAAACCAGGTGTATCTGGATCTAACTCGGGAACATTTGGCGGCGGTGGCGGTGGCGGGTCTCCTAATATCTTTTCTTTTAACCAAACAGCACGTTTAATAGGATGAGCTTGAACACCATCTGAATGCCCATTTAAAAAAGCGCCTTGTGAAAGTAAACCGCCTCTTTGATCATTTTTTGTTAAAGCTACTGGACGAAATGTATTGCCTTTTACGCCTTCAATACCATAAAATTCAGCAAGATTCTGATTTAACATAGCAAAATCTGAATCAATAAAATTCATGATACTCATATTGTTTTTTAGTACATGATGGAGGAATTCATAGGTCTCTTTAAACATGTCTTCTTTTACAAAACGTGTATAATCTTCATACTCTTCTACATCAGTATCCATACTTTTATGTCTGTCTAACCGCAACCATTCAAATGCAAACGAATTAACCATTTGGGTTATTTTAGGGCTATTAACCATGCGCTCAATTTGTTCTGGTAACTCATCATACAAATCACCTTCTAAAGCTAATGTTGTTAAGGTTTCATCTGGAGGTGAATTCCATAAGAAATAGGATAATTGAGACGCCAAATAAAATTCATCATCTGATTTTTTAGACTTTTCTGGGGTTTCTGGTTCAAACAGATAAATGAAATTAGGAGAACAAAGCACAGCGACTAATACTTCTTTAACACTATCTTCATAGCGATCAAAATCATCTTTAATACTTTTCCAGAAATCCATATAACGATTTAGTTCTCCTGTATTAAGTGAACGTCTGAAAGCACGCTGCATAAAACGACTCAAGACTTCTTCGGTGTAAGTTTCAATATTAGTTTTATTAGGAGAATCGAAAAATATACTGGTATGACTTTCTGGAGGCCATACAGGATAATAAGGTGCTTCAAATTCTACAGATTTTATAAGTAATGGCGGGCCTTTAAAACTACTTTCTTTAACGAGGTGATTATTCCAAAGACCAACCGTTAATATATTTGCTAAATCACCACTTACTTGTGCACTTCCTAATGGAATTGGTAAGTTTTCTAATCTTCCCTTAAACTCAAAAGTTTGATTTTTCCCAAAAAGCGCTGTTACTTCTACCGATTCAGCAAAAGTTTTATAGTCCATTCCATCATCTGTCCTAGATCCAGCAAATACTTGAATTGACGGGTTAACTGAAGCATACAATAAGTTATCTCTTTTTACTTCTTCTTCAAGCATTTTTGGCAATGGGTCGTCTTCTGGTAAAGGGGTTAGCACAATATGACTAAATCCCACAAAAAACTTTCCGCCTATAAAGCCTTTATGTTCTCCTTCTGTTAAATATACCAACGTAATTGGCGTTGTAATTTTATCAGCATTTACCAACCCCTTATCCATGAACAAACGCTGACTGATACTCCCATTTTTATCTTTACCTAAAAGACTTATCTGATAAGATGGCATCGCATCTTCTGAAACATAGGGGTGCATCAAATCGACCTGATATATTCCAGCTTTAGGCACATTATAACTGAATTCAGTTTTAACTCTATCTACAACATTTTTTGGCATTAACCACCGATTGTTCTTTAAAACAAAATCTTTAGGGTTTTTAATATCTTTTGCAGCTATATAAATCGCTTTAGGTGATTTTGGAGCAGGTTTATCATTTCTTAAATCAATAAGGCGCTCGTTAGTCACAGCATTGTAACCTTTTGAAGCCACAACTCTAAAAATAAAATCCCCTGTTCTTGGGAAATCTTCTTTAACCAAAAGTTTTAAGTTTGGTGAAGGCCCTTGCCATGACTTAGGAGTCACTTCTTTGGCTGGTAATGCTGAATTTAACAGCATACCTTCTTTTACAACTCCATACCGATTACTTGCAGAACCTCTCATGCCAATGCCAATTTTATTCTTTAACATAGTTAAAGAATCTTTGTTTTGGTTTGACAAACTCTCAATTGGTTTTCCTTGATTATCTAATATTTCTACTAATAAATCGTTATTACTCACCGCCGCAGTTTGGTAGCCTCCAAATTCAGCACCTGTTTCACCGTCTCCTATTTGTTTTCCTAAGGTAACCTTATAACGCTTTGACTCGGGTTTATCTCCAAAAACAATTGCCTTATCTAAAGCTTCTCTTGCTATTTTTTGATAGTAATCAATATGTAATGCTGATGTTTGAAGAATACTACCATTATTACTAAATCCCATCTCTGATTTCCCATCATCAGGTAAAACATCTCCAAAATTAACAGAAACACCAAGCAGTTCATTTAGTGTATTCGTGTATTGTGCTTTTGTTAACCTTCGCATTACACCTTTATTATCACTTTGTTTTGCAGCGGCTGCTAGTTTTAAATTATCCGTCATCCAATCTACAACAGCGCGACGCTCCTCATCCTTTAATTGAGGCTTTTTTTCTGGAGGCATTTCTCCAGAATTAATCATGTCTAAAGCTGCATGCCAACCTTCGGCATCAGGTCCATTTATCATATCCCAATTCAAAACATCTAGTCGAATATCACCTTTTTGTTTATCCACCCCATGACATTCATAGCAATATGTTTTCATGATGGGTTTGATATTATTCTTAAAGTATAATGCCGCTTCAGATGTTGAATCCGTTTCTTTATTAATTGCAAGATATTTAGAGTCTGTATTATCAATACCAAATACAGTTTTTAAACCAGATGGCATATACTTTGTTAAATAACTAGCCCCGTGAGTTAAAGAACCTCCATAATGTCCAGCTATTGAAAGTAGAACCACATTAACAACTAAAAATATTTTATATGTATGCGTTACATTACTTTTTTCATTAGAAGATTTTTTGCTACGTAAAACAAGTAGCCAAATACAAATTAAAGCCGTAAACCAGCCCAACCATTTATGAAAGCTCAATAAATCATCATCATAATTTCCACTTGACGCTAAGAGGAATCCTAGAATAATTGTTGGAATAATACTGAAAACTGAAAACCAAAGCAAAAGGTTACAAGCCGAATCTAAATTAAGATTTGGACGTAAACCATTAATCACTTCCATAAAAAAAAGAATGACCAAAGCTCCTATTGGAAGGTGAAGAATTATTGGATGGAAACGACCTAGAAAAAACACAAAAGTATTTTCTACTTCACCAGTTAATGGAATTAAAAGAAGCCCTAATAATATTAGAGTAAAAATAATTGCAATTAACAAGCTGCGTTTCATGAAAATTAAAGTCTTTTAAGATAAACTGATAAAAATTACAACCACTATTTATTATATTAATAATATAACAGTGCTATAATTCATAATTATCTAAAGCAATATTACTAACAATAAGAGCACATGTCTTCTAATCTATTTACATATTATGATACTATATTTGCTCTTATTTTGATAAAACAGTCCTTAAAGGTTAAATATTAACATTATTTTAACTTTATTGTTAGTCATTTTTATTTTGGTGTTGTTTTATATATGCTTTAGGCGACATTTTAGTGATGAGTTTAAATTGCCTGTTGAAGTTTGAAAGGTTATTAAAACCCGATTCATAACAAATACTAGCGATATTATTATTTTGCTCCATTAAAAGTTTACAAGCATAACCAATTCTAATTTCATTTAAATATTTTGAGAATAGCTTACGATTTACACGCTTAAAAAACCTACTAAAAGCTGAAGGATTCATATTAGCAACACTGGCTATTTCATTTAAGGTAATAGGCTTTGTGAAATTTTTAAAAATGTATTCATATACCTTATCCAATACTTTATTTTCAGATTTATTAAATGTATTTAGAAAACCATCACTGGCTAAAAGTTTATATGCTTTATGTTTAGCTAACTTGTTTAATATTGACAAAAAACTTATCATTTTTTCAAAACCATTTAAAACAAGTAAGTTTTCAATATCATTAATTATATTAGGGTCTACATTAATAAATTTAATACCGTTTTGAGAGCGCAAAAAGAGTTCTTGTATGTTTTTCATTTCAGATATTTCAAAAAACTGTTTTCCTAAAAAGTCCTTTTTAAAATGTATGGCTACCGCTTCAGCTAGAAGTTTAGAATCTTTTCTGAAATAAACGTCATCATTCAACCACATATGAGGTAAATCTGCTCCTATTAACACAATATCATTTTTTTCAAATTTCTCAATCGCATCACCTACAAAACATGTTCCTGTACTTTTATTAATAACTACCAATTCTAAATCTGGATGATGATGCCATAGCTTCAAAAAATATGGGTAACAATTTTTTTTAATTGAAAACGTATTATCATTTAAAGTACTTCTATCTAATAAATGAAGTTTCATAGTGTTTTAATAAGCAATATGTTGCTAATAAAGTTACTAAAAATAGTTTGTTATCCTTAATTTTAATTACTGTATAAAATTATGTAATAATCACAAAGAAGCTATTCTCTATTCCACCAATAGCTTACTCTTTTCTATTATTATTACTTACTTTTATAAATTATGGTTGATTTGAGAATCAAATAAACGTAAATGAGCAAATAATTAACTCACCATTTAAATATTTTTGACCAAAATTATATTCTTATGAGATTTCCTAAACTAATTACTTTTTCTTTATTTACTATCCTACTTATTCAAAGTTGTAAGCAAGAGGTTAAAAATGATCCCGTAGAGGAAAGCACACAAACCAAACCTAATATCGTCTTCATATTTGCTGATGACTGGGGATGGGGAGATTTAAGCGCACATGGGCATCCATACATAAAAACTCCAAATATAGATAGGCTTATAAATGAAGGTACCGATTTTCAAAGATTTACTGTTGCAAGTGGTGTTTGTTCACCAAGTAGAACTGGGGTAATGACTGGACAATTTCCTGCAAGACATAATATTAATGGGCATTTTGCTTGGGTTCCGCAAAACGCAAAAAGAAATATGCCCGATTGGTTAGATTATGAAACCACACTATTGCCTAAATTACTACAACAAAATGGTTATGCTACTGCTCATTTTGGTAAATGGCACCTTTCAAACAACATGGTTTTAGATTCACCAACTCCAGACAAATATGGTTATGATACATATGGAGCTTTTAACTGCTCAGGAGAACAAATGCCTTTTTATAAAGATGCTGATAACACGATTGGTTTTATAGAAAAGAGTAAGGAAGAAAATAAACCATTTTTTATTAACTTATGGGTACATGAACCACATACACCACATCATGTTGTACCAAAATATCAATGGGCATTTCCTGAATTAGATGAAGCTGATAATATTTATGCCTCTGTTTTATATCATGCAGATGATAGAATTGGAAGAATTTTAGATGCTTTGGATCGTTTAAATTTAACTGATAATACACTAGTTATTTTTAGTTCAGATAATGGACCTGCAAGATCTGCTAATGCCGAATTAGATACTTACCTCGATACTGCAACTGGTGTTGGTTATAATATTGCTGCTTCAAAAGGAATTACAGGAGGTCGAAAAGCTTACAAAGCAGCGCTTTTTGAAGGTGGTATAGGCGTACCATTTATTGCACGTTGGCCTGGAAAAATAAAAGCTGGGGCTATTGACAATGTTTCTCTGATGTCTGCCGTAGATTTACTTCCTACATTTTGTGACATAGCAGATGTTAAACTACCAGAAAACTATAAACCAGATGGTATAAGTCAGGTTAATACGCTTATGGGAGAAGCTTATCCATCACGTACTAAGCCACTTTTTTGGAAATCTGGAGCTAGATGGCCTGCAAGCAAAAATGCACCTGACCATTGGGTAGCATATGCCATAGTTGACGAGCAATGGAAATTGGTAGCGAATAAAGATTTAAATTACGTTGAGCTTTATGATATCGCTAATGATGTTTATGAAGCAAACGATTTAAAAGCGCAAAATACAGGTGTTGTTGAAAATTTGAAAAACAAAATAACTGAATGGCAAAATACACTTCCAGCAAAGCCTGATAGCAAACTATTTTCGAAAGAAAGGGAAAGTCTTTAATTAATTATATTCTTAGGTATTTGCGATCAGATAATTTTGTGTTAGTAAGGTGTTTTTTGTAAAGAATTTAATCAACAATCAGATTATAACCTATTTGCAAGTTCATATCTGTTCTCATTGTTAAAAAATTCAACAAAATCTTTACTTTGTTTTACTTTCATTATTATTCTCAACACTTATGTCTTAAAACCTAATTATTATATTACAAATCAAATAATCTTGGTAAATACATAGAAATTTCTGGTATATAAGTTATTAATAATAACACCAATACCATAATTAGCAAAAAGGGCAATAATGGTTTTACAACTTGAGAAACCGATACATTTGCTATACCACTACCAACAAATAGAATGGTTCCAACGGGTGGTGTACAAAGTCCAATACATAAATTAAGAACTAATACGATTCCAAAATGCACAGGGTCCATTCCTAAAGCGACAACAACTGGCAAGAAAATAGGTGTAAAAATCAATACCGCAGGTGTCATGTCCATAAACGTTCCTATGATTAGTAAAACTAGATTAATAACTAGGAATATGACTATTTTATTACTGAATTGTTCTAATAAAAATCCACTAATAAGTTCTGGAATACCTTCAAAAGAGAATAGCCAAGACATTGCCATGGATGTACAAATTAAGAACATCACTACAGCAGTAGTTTTAGCACTAGTAAGCAAAATATCTGGAAAATCTTTAGTCTTTACATCACCATAAATCAAAGCTAAAACAGCAGCATACAAAACAGCGATTGCAGAAGCCTCTGTGGCTGTAAAAACACCTGCAACAATACCACCAACTACTATAACTAATAGCAATAAACTAAAAAAAGCTTTTCTGAAATACGTCCAAATTAATGATAATGGCGCGCGACTACCTTTTGCAAATTTTCTGGTTATAGCTACAAAAGCGATATAAGCCATAATGGCAAGCCCCAGTAAAATACCAGGTAAATAACCTGCTATAAATAACGCTGCAACAGAGGCTGTACCGCCACTTGCTAAAGCATATACAATTAAGATATTACTTGGAGGAATTAATAACCCAGTAGTTGATGATGTAATATTTACTGAAGCACTAAATTCTCTTGGATAACCTTCTTCTTCCATTCTATCAGTCATAATACTCCCAATAGCAGATGTTGCTGCAATAGCCGAACCTGAAATAGCTCCAAATAACATAGATGCTAATACATTTACATAAGCTAAACCTCCTGGTAAACTTGCTACTAATGACTTTGCGAAATTAATAAGCCTATTAGCAATTCCTCCACGTTTCATAATTTCACCTGCCAATACAAAAAATGGAATGGCTAATAAAGCAAAACTATCTATTCCTGTTGTCATGCGTTGCGCAATGGTGGTTAATCCAGGTAAATTATCAATATTAAGCAGTAAACTTAAAGTTGTTGAAATACCAATACTGTAAGCTACTGGAACTTTTAACATTAACAAGATAAAAAAACTTGCAAATAAAACGATAATACTAATTACTTCTATACTCATCTTTAATCGGTTATTTCGTTAGCATTAATTTTTATAGTATGGTACACAGAAAACAACATAATAAATAAGCCACTTACTGGCAATATGGCATAAATATAACCTAAAGGAATTCTTAAAGTTCCTGATAATTGACCTAAGTGCAACGTTGTATATACCAAATTGAAACCGCCTATTACCATAACTATTAGAGCAAATAAAAAGATACATAGTTCTATAAAAATCAGTACCTTTTTTCTGTTTTTCCATGAAAATTTTTGATACAAAAAATCCATAGATAAATGTTCTCTTTTGCCACTAAGATAGCCTGCACCTAAAATAGATAGCCATATTAAAGAAAAACGCGCCAGTTCTTCGGTAAAGGCGAATGATGTATTTAAAACATATCTTGAAAATACCTGCCCTAAAACGTCTATAACTAACAACCCAAAAATAGAAACCAATATAATTTCCATAATTCTAAATACTCTATTGAAAAAGACATCTGCTGTTTTCATAACTACTGGTTTTTTATTTTATTAATAATATCAGTCATTTCTGGATGCTCTTGCATAAAGGCTTCCAAAACAGATTTTGATTGTTCTTGAAATAATGATTTATCAGGAATTATAATTTCTACACCAGCTTTTCTAGCGGTAGCCATAGATTCTTCTACCGAATCATTCCAAAATTGCTTTTGAGCCTGTGAAGATTCGTCTGCAGCTTCTTGAACCCAAACTTTCTCTTGTTCTGATAGTTTGTTCCAATATTTTGTTCCAATTAATAATACATCTGGCACCGAGGAATGCTGGTCTAATGTATAATATTTACTCACTTCGTAATGGTTTGAAGACACAAATGAAGGTGGGTTGTTTTCAGCACCATCAACTACGCCTTGTTGGATGGCCGTATACAATTCACCATAAGCCATTGGTGTAGCCGAACCACCCAAAGCATTAACCATATTAATAGCCATTTGGTTATTCATCACACGAATTTTAAGCCCTTTTAAATCTTCAGGTTTGCGTATAGCCTTATTCGAGGTATAAAAACTTCTACTTCCTGCATCGTAGTAGCACAGACCTCTTAACCAAAATTTACTTCCTTTTTCTAAAATAGATTTACCAACTTCTCCTTCTAAAGTATCAAATTGATGTTGTTTGTCTTTAAATAAATATGGAATGCCTAAAACATGATATTCTGGCACAAAGTTAGATAAGGTGGCTGCACTTACCTTAGTAATGGCAACACTTCCTATTTGAAGTAATTCTAAAACCTCACGCTCTGAGCCTAATTGGCCGTCAGGAAAAATTTTAACATCCATTTTTCCATCAGATTTTTTAATCAAAGCTTTTTTAAACTCTAAAATACCTTTGTGAACGGGATGCGTTTGCGGTAGTGTATGCGCTAGATACATCATTTTTACATCATCTTTCTTTTGACATCCAGAAAGAATGAATATCAAAAATATAATACTGATTAATCTATATATCATAATTGTGGCTTAGTTTAGTTTTCAAATTTGAAATAATTAACGGCATTATAGTAACAAATATCTTGAACCATTTTTCCTATAAATTCTATATCGTTTGGTACTAAGCCTTGTTTTATATCTTCAGCAAATACATTACATAAAATTCGTCTAAAATATTCATGTCTAGGGAATGATAAAAAACTTCTGCTATCTGTTAGCATCCCAACAAAACGACTTAATAACCCCATGTTAGACAAACAATTAATTTGTTTTTCCATGCCGTCCTTTTGATCTAAAAACCACCAGCCTGAACCCCATTGCATCTTTCCTGGAATATCTGAATTCTGAAAATTCCCCATCATTGTTGCAAATACTTCGTTTTGAGATGGATTTAAATTATAACTTATAGTTTTAGCTAATTGGTTGGTTGAATTGAGCTTATCAAACAATTTAGACATAAACTCAGCCATAGGAAAATCGCCTATAGAATCCACACCTGCGTCTAAACCTACTTGATTGAGCAAGCTAGAATTATTATTTCTAATAGGACCTAAATGATATTGTTGCACCCAATCGTACTCATGATATTTCTTTCCTAAATAAACAAAAAGAAACGACCTGTATTTATTAATGTCGTTCGTTGTAAGCGTTTCTCCTTTTAATTTATTAGCAAAAATTTTAGTGATGTCTTCTTCTTTAAAATCAATAATACTTAAAGCTTCTCCAACACCAAAATCAGATAATCTGCAACCCTGTTCATGAAAAAATTCAATACGTTGGTCTATGGCTTTTAAAAAATCGTGAAGCGTATTTATTTCAAAACTAACACTATTAGCTAGTTTTTGAACATAATTTATGAACTTCTCTTTATTTATAAAAAACAATTCATCTGCTCTAAAAGTTGGTAAAACCTTTGTATAGAAAGCGCCGTATTCTGCAATCTGTTTGTGGTATTTTAAGTCATCTGTTGGATCATCGGTAGTACAAACTACCTCAACTTTCATATCTTCCAATAATTGGGCTGGTGTTTTGTTTTCTAAAACAGCATTTGCTTTTTCATAAATAGCTTTTGCAGTACTCGGTTGCAAAATATCATCTACATCAAAATAGCGCTTCAACTCTAAATGTGTCCAATGAAACAGCGGATTCCGTAATGTATAGGGTACGGTTTCCGCCCATTTATTAAAGCGTTCTTCTAAAGTAGTCGACCCTGTAATATATTTTTCATCAATACCATTGGCACGCATACCACGCCATTTATAGTGGTCGCCATCTAACCATGCTTTTGTTATGTTTCTAATTGGTTTATTTTCAGCTATCTCTTTTGCAGATAAATGATTGTGGTAATCTATAATAGGTAAATCTTTAGCATACTGATGGTATAAAGTTTCAGCAACTTTAGATTGCAATAAAAATTTGTCGTTAATAAAATGAGTTGTATTCATAAACAATTACTTCAAGGTAACTACAAGCGGATTATTAATTTTTAATGTAAAATCGTTTAAGTAACTTTCCCAGGTTTCTTTGCTAACAAATTGTTCAGATTTTTTCCAACCAAAACCTGCATAATAAACACCTTTATTATCATTAACCTTAACTTGAGCATACAAATTACTTTGGTCTTTTAAAGTTGTTACATACAATTCTGAAGATATCATATTATTGTTGGGAACAACTATAGCTGTACCTAATTCTGAATCTTCATGAGGCTGCCAATATGATATCCAACCTGCGTCTTGATTCTGAGTTGGAGTGCCGTCGTTTTCATGTAGCGTTAGACCTGAATAAAATGAATCTGTTCCTGAAATTTCCATCTCAAATCTTGATAAATTACTTCCAAAGTCAAGCGAAATATGTTTCTTTTCAGAAATACTTTGTCCATTGGTATCCCAATCTGCATATTCTAAAACAAAGCTTGTTCTAATAGGACCATTTGTAATGGTTTTCCATTTTGTGAAATTTCTAGAAATATAAAATGTTGTATCGCTTTTAACAGAAATACCACCTACACCTCTACTTATACCTACATGAAAATTATCTAACCCTTCGCCTGTATCCTTATGATATGAGCTTTTTCCAGAAATCTCCTCGTCATACCACTTATTGATTATAGGGTAATCTACTCTTTTTAACCAGGCATCAATACCGCTAGATAAGGTTCCTCCTTTTATAGAATCTTCTACCATTTTTTGGGCTGTTGGCCCATATGTTCTAAAAGCTACTCTATCATTTTCCCAAGCATAATCATCAGTTCGTTCTGGAACAAATCTGGAATAACAAAAATCTATGGTTTCTGGTCTAGTAGCTTGATCTAAAACAACTAATTCAAATTGTTTTTCAGAATTTGGAGCTATTTCTGGTTGAAATAATAACACATCAACCTCACCATCTTGGTCTTCATCAACAAATTGGGTTATTAAAATAGTTTTTGTTTCTGAATCTCTAACAAATAAGTTTTCAAAACTTTCGCCTTCTTTTGAAGTCAAATCAGACTTGTTTATCTCAATCGTTTCTAGCGAACGTGGAACATCTAAAGTATTGCTAACTGTTACTAAATATATTGACTCCTTTTTACAACTTACTACTATTGTAAAAACAGCTAATACTAAAAAAAGTTGTACATGTTTCATATCAATTTTCGTTTGTTGGTTTACCTATGGTTGCAAGTATTCCGCCATCTACATAAAGAATATGTCCATTAACAAAATCACTCGCTTTAGATGATAAAAATATAGCTGCACCAGCCAAATCATTTGGATCTCCCCATTTAGCAGCTGGAGTTCTATTTATTATAAAATCGTTAAATGGATGCCCATCAACTCGAATTGGAGCTGTTTGTGAGGTTGCAAAATAACCTGGACCAATTCCATTAACTTGAATATTATATTTAGCCCATTCTGTGGCCATATTTTGAGTTAACATTTTTAGTCCACCTTTTGCAGCTGCATAAGCGCCTACACTATTTCTACCCAGCTCGCTCATCATAGAGCAAATATTAATAACTTTACCTTCTTTTCTGGAAATCATACTCTTTACAACATGTTTAGAAACGATAAATGGACTTACTAAATCGATGTCTATAACTTCTTTAAAATCGGCAACTTCCATTTCAATTAACGGTGTACGTTTTATGATACCTGCATTATTAATAAGAATATCTATTTGACCAACTTCTACTTCAATTATAGAAATTGCAGCTTTAACATCGGCTTCATTGGCTACATTAAACTTATAACCGACAGCGCTTATACCTTCTTTCTTATATTCAGCAACAGCGTTATCAATTTTTTGCTGTGATGAATTACCATTTACAATAATAGTTGCCCCAGCAAGACCTAAGCCTCTGGCCATAGCCATTCCTAACCCGTGTGTGCTTCCGGTTATTAAAGCATTTTTTCCTTTGATGTCAAATAATGATATACTCATAATGGCTTATCTTAACTCAGCTATTTTTGCTACATCCATATCGCCATAATCTAAATTCTCTCCAGCCATACCCCAAATAAATGTATAACTGGACGTTCCCGAACCTGAATGAATTGACCATGGCGGAGATATCACTGCTTGATCATTTTGCATCCAAATGTGTCTAGTTTCTTGTGGTTGACCCATAAAATGGCACACTGCTTGATCTTGAGGAATATCTAAATAATAATATATTTCCATTCTACGATCATGTACATGCGCTGGCATGGTATTCCAAACACTACCTGTTTTAAGTTCTGTCATACCCATTTGTAACTGGCATGTTTCAACTATACCTCCAATTATCATTTGATTCACGGTACGATGATTTGCCGTTTCTAAAGACCCTAATTCTATTTTATTAGCCTCTGCTTTACTTACCTTTTTATTAGGGTAAGAAGTATGTGCCGGTGCCGAGTTTAAGTAAAACTTTGCTGGGTTATTTTTATCATCACTTTTAAAAATGACCTCTTTGCTTCCGCTACCTATATACAAAGCATCTTTTAGAGTTAATTGGAATACTTCACCATCAACCTCAACAGTACCATTTCCTCCTACATTAATAATTCCTATTTCTCTTCTTTCTAAAAAATAACTGGATTTTAAAGGATCAATTGTTTCTAATTTTATTGGCGATAATGGTACCGCAGAACCAGCCATATATCTATCATAATGCGTATAAACCAAAACTAGCTGGTCTTCTTGCATTAAATTATCAATTAAAAATTCGTCTCTTAATTGCTGCGTATCGTAAGCTTTTACAGCAGTAGGACTTGAAGCATAACGCGTTTCGTAGTGTGTTTTCATTTTTTTATGCGTTTCTAATTAAATGGTTTGTTTTAAGCCGTATTCTAAACCTCGCAGTTCTGCTAAGCCTCTTAATCTGCCAATACCTGAATATCCGGGGTTCGTTTTTTTATGCAAATCGTCAAGCATTTGATGCCCGTGATCTGGTCTAACAGGAATAGTGAAATCTGAGTATCCTTCTGTTTTGCGTCTTTTTTCTTCTTGTAAAATGGCTTTAACAACGCTATACATATCTACATCGCCTTCAAGGTGATTAGCTTCATAGAAATTACCTTTATCATCACGTTTTGTACTTCTTAAATGAAGAAAATGGGCACGATCTGCAAAACGATTAAAAATTTGCACAAGGTTATTATCATCTCTTACGCCTAAAGACCCTGTGCAAAACGTAATACCGTTAGAACGATCTGGAACATTATCGAATAAATAGGCATAATCTGCTTCATTACTTACAACTCTTGGTAATCCTAAAATTGGATATGGTGGATCATCTGGATGAATACACATCAAAACCTTATTTTTGGATGCTACAGGAATAATTTCCTTTAAAAACAATACCAAATTTTCTCTTAATACTGACGCATCAATATCTTTGTATGTGTCTAAAATATTTTGAAACTGTTCTAAGGTATAACCTTCCTCAGCTCCTGGCAAACCAGCAATAATATTATTTATAAGTTGGTTTTTATTTTCTTCTGAAAGATTATCAACATATATTTTAGCCTCTTTTTGTTGTGCTTCAGTATAATCATTTTCAGCACCTGGTCTTTTTAATAAAAAGAGTTCAAAAGCAGCAAAAGCAATAACATCAAAACGAAGTGCTTTAGATCCATCTTCTACTTGAAAATCTAAATCTGTACGAGTCCAATCCAGAACAGGCATAAAATTATAACACACTATATGAATACCACATTTGGCTAAATTTTCTATACTTGTTTTATAATTTTCGATATAGGATTGAAAATTTCCAGAACGCGTTTTAATGTTTTCATGCACAGGAATACTTTCTACTACGCTCCAAGTTAATCCTACTTTTTCAATTGTAGCTTTACGCTTTTGAATTTCATCTATAGTCCAAGCTTGACCATTAGGAATATGATGTAATGCTGAAACAACACCTGTTGCTCCTGCTTGTTTTATATCTGATAGAGATACAGGATCATTGGGTCCGTACCATCTCCATGTTTGTTCCATATTATTATTTATTTAATTTTTAGTGAATTCTTCCATAATAGAAATTACCAGCTCGCCATCTTCAACAGGACATGGGTTATCTCTTTTTCCTAAGAAATAATTAACTGTTTGTTGAATAAGTGGTTGCTGAATATGCTCTGGGTTTTTAAAATTAAAAACTTTGTTTTCTGTTTCTGTATTTAACTTTAGCTCGTCTTTATAAAATGAAAATTCAATAGTTCCCTTGTCGCCATAAATTATACATGTGTCTTCTTCTAAATGTTTTGGCATATCAAAACCCCAAATACCTCGAAACTGAATATTATTTTTAAAATTAATGATACCATTAACGATATCATCTACATCGAATCTACCAGATTGATTTACTGAAATACCCTTAACTGACTCAAAGTCACCAAAAAAATGGTACATTAAATCTATTTGATGCGGGGCAAGGTCATGGAAATATCCACCTCCTGAAACGGAAGCATTAAGTCTCCAGGCTGGTTTTGAATTAAAGTTAAATGGTTGTAAAAACCTCAAATCTATATATTTAATGATGCCAATAGCATTATCACCAATAAATTGTTTTACTTTTAAATACATGGGTAAAAACCTTCTGTAATGTGCTACTACGAGTTTTTGACTACTATTTGATACTGCTTTAGACAATTGGATGCTTTCATTTATTGAAAGCACCATAGGCTTTTCCAAATACACATTTTTACCAGCTTCTAGAGATCTCAAGCTGTATTCCAAATGTGTTGAAGGTGGTGTGGCTATATATACTGCATTAATATCTGGGTTAGACAAAAGTTCATCTGCATTATCGTACCATAATGGTACTTGGTGGCGTTTAGCAAAATCTTCAGCTAGCGCAGTATCTCTGCGCATTACGGCCAATAATTTTGAATTATCACATTTTTGGAAAGCAGGTCCGCTTTTAACCTCAGCCACGTCACCGCAACCTATTATTCCCCAAATAATTGTGTTATGTAGCATTACTACTATTTATATTGTTTAACTATTATACGCCACTGTAAGCAGCAAATCCACCATCTATAGGAATCACAATTCCTGTTACAAATGCAGATGCATCATCACATAGATATAAAGCTGTACTTATTAAATCTTCTGGTTCTCCATATCGACCCATTGGTGTTTGGTCAATAATTTGTTGCCCTCTTTGAGTTAGGCTTCCATCAGAATTCGTTAATAAAGTCCTGTTTTGTTCTGTTAAGAAAAACCCAGGCGCTAATGCATTAACTCGAATACCAACTTTTGAAAAGTGAACTGCCAACCATTGTGTAAAATTAGACACAGCCGCTTTGGCCCCACTATATGCAGGTATCTTAGTTAGTGGCGTAAAAGCATTCATTGATGAAATATTCAAGATACTGCATCCTTTTCTGCCTACCATATCTTTAGCGAAAATTTGAGTTGGTAATAACGTTCCTATGAAATTTAAGTTAAAAACAAATTTTATACCTTCTGGATCTAAATCAAAAAAAGTTTTAAAACCTTCAGTGGTATTCGTCATATCATCTTCTAACAAATGTGGATTTGATGTTGTACCCAAAGGATGATTGCCACCAGCTCCATTTATTAAAATATCACATGCGCCCAGTTTTGCATTAACTACCACTTTTGCTTCTTCTAATGACGCCTTTTCAAGTACGTTAGCAATAACTCCTATTGCTGTTCCTCCTAATGCTTTTATTTCATCTGCAACACTATCAGCCGCTTCTTTCCTTAAATCTAATACAGCTATTTTATGACCTTCTTTAGCCAATGCTTTAGCCAACGTACTACATAAAACGCCTCCTGCACCTGTTAAAACTATTACTTTACTCATTTTCAGATTTTTATTTTATTAATTGCTATATGTTTTATTTTCGTGTACGCACACACAAATATATATAAAAAAATAGTGTGCGCACACAAAATCATAAAAATTTTATTAAATTGCTATCCATTATTCCTCTGTACTTATTAATAGTACAGAGAGGTTGAAAAAAATTAATTATGATTACAATAAAGGATATTGCTAAAGAAGCCAATGTTTCTGAAGGTACAGTTGATAGAGTGATACACAAGCGTGGTGGGGTATCTAAAAAAACTGAAGCGAAGATTAAAAAAATTCTTAAGTATCATAATTTTAGCGTAAATCCAGTAGCCAGTGCGCTTGCAATGAAAAACAAGTATGTTATTGCTGCATTAACACCAGAGTATAATGACTCCGATCTTTTTTGGAAATCTCCTTATTTAGGCATTACAAAAGGGGCACTTGATGTTAAAAATCTTGGTGTTCAAGTTAATAGTTTTACTTTCAATCAATACGAAACAGATTCATATTTAAATGCATTCCATACTCTATTAAAGACAAAACCAAGTGCTGTTATTATGGTGCCTAATTTTTCAGAAGAAACAAAACAGATTGTAGATAAATTAGAAGCTCTGGATATTCCTTATCTATTTTTAAATATTGACATTGACGGTTTTAATAACAAGCTATTTATTGGTCAAGATTCTTATATGGCTGGCTATATAGCTGGAAAACTCATGCATCTAAGTATTTCTAAACCTTCTACTTTTTTAATTATTCAAGCAAGATATAACATCACAAAAAACAATGCAGTATCTAATAGAATAAACGGTTTTAATGATTATTTCTTAAAGAATAAAATAAATTCTGAAACCCAAACATTAAAAATTGATAACTTAAAAAATTCTATAGAAAGTAAAGAAAAGATAAACTCACATTTACAACAGCATCCGGAAGTAAAAGGTATTTTTGTGCCATCCAGTAGAATTTATATCGTTGTTGATTGTATTGAATCTAGCTATATAAAAAATTTAGAGTTAATTGGATTTGACAGTACCCCTCAAAATATTCAATGCTTAAAAGACGATTCTGTTTCTTTTTTAATTTCGCAAAAGCCATTTGAACAGGGCTATGAATCTATTAGGCAAATGACAGATTATTTAGCATTAAAAAAGCATTTTTCAAATAAGAAAATACATTTACCAATAGATATTTTAACCAAAGAAAATGTAGATTACAATGAAAGAAACGAGAGCGTTTTTGAGAATGAAAAAACAACGAAATAATTCTATTTCTTCCAGAGTCCTTCCATTTCTTCTAAAGTTTTCCCCTTAGTTTCAGGAACAAACTTCCAAACAAACCACATAGCCAATAATGACATGATTCCGTAAACCCAGTATGCAAAACCATGGTTAAACAGTTCTGTTAGCTTCGTATTATCATCCATCATCGGGAAAGTTAAAGACACTAAATAATTAGAAATCCACTGTGCTGCAACTGCAACTGCCATGGCTTTTCCTCTAATTTTATTAGGAAATATTTCCGAGAGCAATACCCAAACAACTGGCCCCCAGCTCAAAGCGAAACTTGCTACGTACAACATCATACATCCTAAAGCCAAATACCCTGTAGCTCCTGAGAAAAACACAAACCCAAGTGCCAACATAGCAACTGCCATTCCTAAGGCGCCAATAAGCATTAATGGTTTTCTTCCATGTTTATCTACAGTTCTAACTGCTATAATAGTAAATAAGAAGTTTACAATACCCACAATTATGGTTAACAATAAAGCGCCATCTGTATTGGGATCTATTGATTTAAAAATTTCTGGTGCATAATATAACACCACATTTATTCCAACAAATTGCTGAAAAACAGAAAGTGCAATTCCTATGATAATAATTCCCCATCCATAGGACAATAATTTTCCAGAAGTTTCAACAACCGAGTTTTCTATTTCAGATAAAATTTTCTTCCCCTCTTGCTCACCGTTTACTTTTATAAGGACATCCAAAGCTTCTTCTGGCTTGCTTTTTAACATTAAAGAACGTGGTGTATCTGGTACAAAAAATAATAGTATTAAAAATAATCCTGCCGGTATAACTTCTGATGCAAACATCCATCTCCAGCCTACCTCATTTAACCATGCATCTGAACCTCCGCCTCTTGAAATAAAATAGTTTACAAAATAAACTACCATAAAACCACCTACTATAGCTAACTGATTAAAAGACACCAGTTTACCCCTACTTTCGGCAGGTGCTATTTCAGCTATATATAAGGGCGACAACATAGATGCTAATCCAACACCAATACCACCAAGAATTCTGTAAAATATAAAAATTGTAGAAAAGGTATGATCTAACTCACCAATTGGTGCGATAAACATTTCTGGCATGGCAGAACCTAGAGCTGAAACCAAAAATAAAATAGCAGCAAGAATGAGTCCTTTTTTACGACCTAGTTTTTTACTTATAAGTCCTCCAAAAATACCACCAATAATGCAGCCAATTAAAGCACTAGAAACCAAAAACCCCTTAAATGCACTTGCTGCGGTTTCTCCTAACCCCTTTGGGGTAACAAAAAAACTTTCTAAAGATCCTACAGTTCCTGAAATTACGCCTGTATCGTATCCAAACAGTAAGCCTCCTAATGTAGCTACCAATGTTAATTTGATAAGGTAAGTTGAATTTGTTGATTTGCCCATAATTACTTTAGTTGGTTGTTTTTAAAAGTTTTTGAAATGCTAATTATTAGTTGTAATAAATTAGACAAAAACTAATTATTAAATTTCGAGCCAATATAAGAAAAACTTTATAATGAAGTTTTTTTCCATATCTGTTCGCTATTAAGCAAAAAACTTCCAATGAAATCAAAATTGCAATGATCAGGAGCTATTATAGATAAAAAAGGCTTTTCGTTTTTATCTCTATATAGATGGTAAGTTTCCCCAACGATGGGTTCAAAATTAAAACGTGCCCCATAAATCAAATTATTATACTTCAGTTCTTCCATCATTTTATCATATTCAGCCTTTAATTCAAGATATTTAGCTTGAATCTTCTGATTGGCTTTATGAACGTTTTGATTTTTCCAAGCTGAGTTATTGGTTACCTGAATTGCAGGTGCACCAACATTTGTTGCATAAGGTTTTAATGCTGCATCGTATTTTTGGGTATCTTCATTAAATACTACCTGCTCTGGTTTTTTATCTTTAGACATGCTAGCTTTCTTTTTTAACAAAGATAAAACAGCTTTATTTATTGAGTATGTTAATGAGACGTTATTTTTTATTACATTAGATGAGTAAACCAATCTAAAAATTAATGAATTTCATTAGAAAAATAGGCCCAACTAATTTTTTTATGCTGGCGCTTTGTGCTATCATCATATTAATTGCCGAATATCTATTTTTAAGAGGAGATAAGCTTCATGGTATTTTTATTGGCCTTTGGGCTCCTACACTACTTTGCATTGTTATATTTATAAAACAAATAAGAAATGGACGCTAACGATATTGTATTATATTTTTCTGTATTTGTGTCTATATGCGTCATCATTTGGGCTCTCATTTTTATTCGTGCCTATGACCGTATTGACAAAAACAAATGAGCTTCATTAATTTTTCGATTTTTTTAAACGCAAAAAAAGCCCATAAATTTTAATGGACTTTCCTTAATTCAAGTGTTGCTATTAATCAATCTCTTCTTACCAAAATAAGCTATATAAAACAGTAAGTACTAAAAGCACCGCAAACGACCCAATATTAAATAAAGGGCTTGTTTTAAATAAAGCTTTTGTAATAGGGATACCTTTTTCATCATCAGCGCCCTTATGTTGTATATAACTATATAGTGCTATAACTCCCATAGTTAATAATAAAGTATAACCCATTTGATCCATAAAAGGAACATCTACAAAAAATGCTGATGTAGACCATCCCTTAGGAGCTACTTTGAAATACATCGCTATTGGAATTGATACTAAAGCACCAACAATGGCAGCTTTGTTTGTTGTTTTCTTCCAAAATAAACCTAACAAGAAAACTGCTAATATTCCGGGGCTTACTACACCAGTATATTCTTGTATAAACTGAAATGCTTGGTCTAAATTCCCTAAAAGAGGTGCCATAATACAAGCAATTATTAAAGCTACAAACGCAGATATTCTTCCCGTGTTTACCGTGGCTTTATCACTTGCGGTCTTATTTATATATTGTTTGTAAATATCCATTGTGAATATAGTAGACGTAGAATTTAACATAGATGCCAAAGATGACACAATAGCCGCGGCCAAGGCTGCAAATGCGACACCTTTTAGACCAACTGGTAAAAACTGTAATAACCATGGATAAGCTCTATCTGCTTGCTCTAAAGATGGCAGGTTTTGTTGGGCTATATCTCCTAATCTTGCCATAGTTTCGGCATCATTAATCATAACATAGGCTGCAATTCCTGGAATTACTACAATTAAAGGAATTACTAATTTTAATACTGCTGCAAGTAAAATTCCTTTTTGAGCTTCTTTTAAAGACTTAGCGGCTAAAGTTCTTTGAATAATATATTGATTGAACCCCCAATAATAAAGATTGGCAACCCACATACCTCCAACTAGTACGCCAAGACCTGGTAAGTTTTTATATTCTGGATTTGATTTATCTAGTATCATCTCAAATCGTTCTGGCACAGCTTCAAATACCATGGATAATCCTGACATAAATCCTTCGCCACCTGATACTGTATTTAATGCCAAATACGTGGTTACCAAGCCACCTAATATTAAAAAGACAACTTGTATAACATCGGTCCATGCTACTGCAGATAAACCACCATATAAGGAGTAAGCCGCAGCGAATGCTGCTAACCCTATAACACCATAAACTAACGGAATTCCTATAATGGTTTCTAAAGCTAAAGATCCTAGGTATAAAACCGTGGTTAAGTTTACAAAGACGTAAAGTGCTATCCAGAAAACGGCAAGAATTGTTTTTAAATTTGTAGAAAATCGTTTTTCAACAAATTCTGGTATCGTGTAGAGACCTTTATCAATAAAAATTGGCAAAAAATACTTACCTACAATTATTAAAGTTATGGCTGCCATCCATTCGTAAGAAGCAATAGCTAAGCCTGATGCAAATCCAGAACCAGACATACCAATAAATTGTTCTGCAGAAATATTTGCAGCAATTAAAGATGCACCAATGGCCCACCAAGGCAAGGATTTACTTGCTAAAAAGTAATCTTCAGCATTTTTTTGATGCCCATCTTTATCACGAGATACCCATAGTCCTACACCCAAAATTAATATGGCATAAGCAATAAAGACTATATAGTCTAACATTTCAAAACCTGCGGTCATAATTATATTTTTTTAGTTTAGCTAACATCAAATATAAATAATATTATGATAGAAAAAATAAATAAACGTAAAAATTACATTTATTTTCATATTTTTGTTAAACAAACAAACTCTAAGCACTTTATTTAAATTTAAAAACCGAAGCCATTGTTCAGCATTAATCATATTGAAAATTCTAAAAAAGGAATAAATTGTTTAGAAATAACAAATTCTGTAAATAATTCTTTCGCAAAAATTGACTTGAATAAAGGCGCTAGTCTTCAAGAATTAGTTTTAAATAATAACGTTTTAATTGAAGATTTAGCTCCATTAGAATACAACAATACTTATGCATCTTCTATCTTATTCCCTTTTGCTAACAGAATTGAAGATGGTGAATATATTTTTGATAAAGAAAAATACACGTTTGAGATTAATGAAATAGCAAATAACAACGCATTGCATGGATTAGTATTTTATAAAACATTTAAAATTTTAGATCAAAAGACAGATCAAGATTCTGCATCCGTAAAACTTATATATAATGAAGGAAATGAGGCAATTGGGTTTCCTTACACCTATTCCATTCAGTTAGAATACATAATATCAAAAAGTACTTTAGATTTAAAAGTTACAATTACCAATACGCATTCAAAACCCTTTCCTTTTACTTTAGGTTGGCATCCTTATTTTATTTCAAAAAACCTGAGTGAAAGCCATTTAACATTCAAGAGCTCTAAAAAAATAGTTTTTAATGATAGAATGATTACATCTGGTACAAAAAATGTAAATACATCATCTCTAAAAATAGAAAATAAACAATTAGACGATTGTTGGATTTTAGATGACACCAAAGTTGTATTTCAAACTCCAGATTATAATTTGCAAATACTTTCTACAGAAAAAAACAGTTTCTTACAAGCTTATACACCACCAAGAAAAAACACCATTGCTATTGAGCCAACTACGGGTGTTTCTAACAGTTTTAATAATAAAATAGGATTACAGACTCTAGATCCGAAAGATTCTTATCAACTAACTTGGACACTAAAATTAGATTAAAAAATTAGACTAAATATTATGAATACTGACCTAGCCAAAAGCATTAAAGCTAAATTTAAAGACACTCACAATACAGATCCGTTAATGGTGTTTTCCCCTGGACGTATCAATATTATTGGTGAACATACCGATTACAATGATGGTTTTGTATTTCCTGCAGCTGTAAATAAAGGTATAATAGCTGCTTTAAGTAAAAGTGATTCAGATAAAAGTACTGTATATGCTTCAGATTTTGATGAAACCATAAAATTCTCTGTTAATAACATAGCGCCCTTACCCAAAGAAAGTTGGGGGAATTATATTTTAGGAGTCATTGCCGAAATTAATAAAAAAGGAAAAACAGTTGGTAACTTTAATATGGTTTTTGGTGGCGATATTCCATCAGGCTCAGGTATGTCATCATCTGCTGCTTTAGAAAATAGTGTCGTTTTGGGTTTAAATGAGTTATTCGATTTGGGCTTAACTAAAACTGAAATGATTTTTATTTCGCAAAAAGCAGAACATAACTATGTTGGAGTTAATTGTGGTATTATGGACCAATATGCAAGTATGTTTGGGGTAAAAAACCATGCGCTCTTATTAGATTGTCGTTCTATTGAAGCAAAACCATTTGAAATTAATTTTAAAGATCATGAACTTATGCTTATCAACACAAATGTAAAGCATAGTTTATCTGATAGCGCATATAATGATAGACGTGCTGTTTGTGAAAAAATTTCAGAAATGCTTGATATAAAAGCTTTAAGAGACGCTTCAGAAGATGATTTATTTGAAATAAAAAACAAAGTTAGTGATGAAGATTATCAAAAAGCATTGTTTGTGATCCAGGAAAACGAGCGTGCAGAAAAAGCGTCAAAAGCTATGCTAGATGGTAACTTAGAAGAACTAGGAAAGCTCATTTACGGTTCTCATGATGGTTTGCAAAACCAATACAAAGTAAGTTGTGACGAATTAGATTTTCTAGTAGAACAAACAAAACTTAATAAACATATTTTAGGAGCACGAATGATGGGCGGAGGTTTTGGTGGTTGTACCATTAATTTAATTGAAAAAAACGAAGTAAAAGCATTTAAACTATTTATTTCTGAGGCCTATAAAAATAAATTTAATAAAGATTGCTCTATTTATTCTGTTGAACTTTCGGATGGGACCCATAAAATAAATTAATTCACACCATATTCTAATGAATACAGATTTACAAGATTTTTCGCATAAACGATTCAATATACTTACTGGAGAATGGGTTTTAGTATCACCGCATCGTGCAAAAAGGCCATGGCAGGGACAAAATGAAGCTGTGAATAATGATGTGCGTCCAACTCACGATCCAACATGCTATTTATGTTCTGGAAATACAAGAATTAATGGGGAAATAAACCCAAATTATAAAGATGTATTTGTTTTTACTAATGATTTTGGTGCACTTCAAACAACCTCAAAAGTGTTTTCTATAGAAGATGGTTTATTAACTGCTAAAAGCGAGCAAGGTATTTGTAAAGTTATTTGCTTTAGTCCAGACCATTCCAAAAGTTTGGCAGACATGGCTCCAAAAGATATAGAAAAAGTAATTTATGCATGGCAAAAAGAATATAAAGCACTTGGTGAAAATGATTTAATAAACTATGTCCAAATCTTTGAAAACAAAGGTGCTGTAATGGGTTGTAGTAATCCGCATCCGCATGGTCAAATTTGGAGTCAATCTACACTTCCAAACGAAGTAGACAAGAAACACAAACAGCAATTAAATTATTTCAATAAAAATAATACCAGTCTTTTAGGAGATTATTTAGCTCAAGAATTAGAAAAACAAGAACGTATTATTTATGAAAATGAGGCTTTTGTAGTACTAGTTCCATTTTGGGCGGTATGGCCTTTTGAAGCCATGATAGTTCCTAAAAAACATAAAAAAAATATTCTTGAATTAGACGATGATGAATCTTATCTTTTTGCCGAAGCTATTTCTGTTTTAACTAAGGCTTACGATAAATTATTCAATACATCTTTTCCATATTCAAGTGGAATTCATCAGGCACCAACTAATGGAGAAGCAAATACGCATTGGCACATGCACATGAGTTTTTATCCGCCTTTGTTACGAAGTGCTTCGGTAAAGAAATTTATGGTAGGTTATGAAATGTTTGGATCTCCTCAACGAGATATTACTGCTGAAACTGCTGTTAAAATGATAAAAGATTTAATTTAGATTCCCGTTTTCACTTCGACTTCGCAAGGTGAACACTCGGGAATGACAATTTTAACGGAAACCCCGATAGTGAGTCGAAGAATCTTTTTCTATTAAAATATTTCCAAACTCCCTTTACCTTCTCTAACAATAATGGGGTCGTCTTCCGACAAATCAATAACGGTTGAAGGTTCGTTGTCTCCATAACCACCATCGATAACTAAATCGACTAAATCTTCCCATTTTTCTAAGATAAGCTCAGGATCTGTAGTGTACTCTAAAACTTCATCTTCATCACGAATAGATGTTGATATAATCGGATTACCCAGTCGTTTTACAATTTCTGTTGCAATATTATTATTAGGCACACGAATACCAACTGTTTTTTTCTTTTTAAATGGGTTTGGTAACGATTTTGAACCTGGTAAAATAAAAGTATATGGCCCTGGAAGAGCTCTTTTCAATATTTTAAACGTTGATGTATCAATTTGCTTAACATAATCACTTAAATTGCTCAGATCATGACATATGAAAGAAAAATTAGCTTTTTCAAGTTTCACTCCCTTAATTCTAGCAACGCGTTCTAAAGCTTTTAAATTTGTTATATCACAACCTAAACCATAAACAGTGTCTGTAGGATAAATTATAAGTCCACCCTTTTTTAATATGGCTACTACCCTTTCAATCTCTTTAGGATTAGGGTTTTCTTCATATATTCTAACAAATTCAGCCATAATAACTATCTTGCAATTGCGTTTACAAAGTAAATATTATTTTTGTTATGAAAAGTTTATTAAGGAATTTCTTTGGTATAATTTTTATTATTTTTTTATCTGGCTGTTCAAATGAATCAGTTGAAAAAGAGGTAGTTGTTGATGGCTTAGACCCTTCAAAGTACTACGAAGAATTAAATATTGAATATGGTGATGATATCAATCAAAAATTCGATTTATACTTACCGGCAAACAGATCTACCTCTACTAAAATAATGGTTTTAGTTCATGGTGGTGGTTGGGTTTCTGGTGATAAAAGCGATTTAAACCCTGTTAAAGATTTAATCCGTTTTGACTTACCAAACTTAGCCATCGTGAATATAAATTACAGATTAGCGGATGCGAACAACAAACCTTACCCCATGCAAATTGAAGATATTACTTCAATTATAAATTACCTTAAAGAGAACAAATCTAAATATATAATTTCTGAAGACATTGGTTTTATAGGTACTAGCGCTGGTGCACATTTATCACTTTTATGGAGCTATGCTTTTGATACTAACAAAAAAGTAGATATGGTTTGTAGTATTGTAGGTCCTACTAATTTTACAGACCCTGCTTATTTAAATAATACAAGTCCAGAGTTACAAGCCATACTCAATTTATTTGGAGGAGAGCTTTCAATTCCATTTTTAGAAGAAGCCAGTCCTTTTCATCAATTAACAGCAGAAGCACCTCCAACTATTTTATTTTATGGTGGGCAAGACCCTTTAATACCAACAACCCAAGGAACAGATTTACGAGATAAATTACAAAACTTAGGAGTAACCCATGAGTTTACTTTATACGAAAACGAAGGTCATGGCTGGGAAGGATTAAACTTCCTAGACACATGGACAAAACTTAAAGTTTTCACAAATAATCATTTAAAGTAACTTTTTGTAACAATTCATTATTAAATTAGTCTTAATTGTATATGTCAAGACTTCTTTACTCCATATTACTTATTATTTTATGCATTCCGAAAACTTATGCTAACGAAGTTGTTACCCATAACCCAATTCTTTTTACAAAAGCCGAAGTTTTAAATAAATATACCACCAGAATTCCTTTTAAACTCGTAGATCACTTAATAGTAGTTGAGGCTGAACTCATGGATATTAGAGGAAACTTTATTATTGATACAGGTTCAGAAAACATGATTTTAAATAAAGTTCACTTTTCTAATCTCTATGAAAGCCAGAGGAGTGACCAAAATACTTCTGGTGTTTTACAAGCTATCGATAACCCCTATCATAAAAGAATAAAGGAGTTCGCACTAAATAGCTTTAAGCTACAAAATAGAACTTCAGATATTATAAATTTATCACACATTGAAAAAAGTAAAAAAATAAAACTCCTAGGTATTATTGGATACAGTATTTTAAAAGATTATGAAGTTTTTATAGATTTATACTTAAACCAAATAACACTCACCAAAGTTGATAAATTTGGTAATAAACTTAACAGTAATGTTTATTTAGAGAAAATAGTTGATAGCTTAGATTTTACATTAAAAAATCATACTATAGTTGTAAACGGAACCATTAATTACCAGAAAGTTAGACTTGGTATTGATAGTGCAGCAGAGTTTAATCAAATAAATAAGAGTGTAAATAAAAATGCATTAAAATACTTTATTCCTAAGAAACGAATGCGGTTAACAGGTATAGGGAATAGAAAAATTGAAGTATTGGCAGGAAAATTGCATCGTGTAAAATTAAGTAAAACAACGTATTTTGGACCTATGTTTACTGTTTTAACAAATTTAAATAAAATGAATGAAGCCTTTGGTACCGATTTAGATGGTATTTTAGGCTATGAATTTTTTGCTCAAAAAAGAACAATTATAAATTATCAAAAAGAAAAATTGTATTTTATAAATTACCCATTAAATCATCAGTGAAGCATTTAATTTCACATACTATATATTTACTTTTCATTTTTATTGGTTTTTATTCATTCGCACAAAAAGATGGATTTAAAGGTTATAAAATAGAAAATGACACTGTGGTGTTTACATTTAATGCCAAGGACTACTCTAAATTTACAAGAGAATACACAGGACAATCCCTTGATTTTAATGATTTTGATATTGAAAATGTTGCAGTTTCAGGAGATTTTAACCTTTGGTCTAGGGACAACTGGAAAATGAAACAAATAGATGAATACATCTATGAGCTTAGAAAAAGTATTAGCGATTTTACAGATGAATTTTCTTGGGAATTTAAATTTGTAATAAACAATTCTTTTTGGGCAGAACCTTCAAAAAATATTCCCAATATTACTAAAGCCATAAAAAATGGGCGTAAAATTCGTGGCATTTATAATTTAAAAATGTACACCGCTTATCCTGATAAAAATGGAAATGCAAGCTTTAAATTAAAAGGCTTTAAAGATGCTAAAAAAGTAATTTTAGCAGGATCTTTCAATAAATGGGATGAGCATCTTTTTGAAATGAATAAAACGGATAATGGCTGGGAACTCACTTTACAAATGAAACCCGACATTTATCAATACCGTTTTATTGTAGATGGCCATTGGATGGAAGACCCAGATAATAACAACAAAACCAAAAATGAGTTTAATGAATTCAATTCTGTAATTAATATTAAAGAATACACAACGTTTAAACTTAGAGGTTACACCAATGCAAAAAAAGTGGTTTTAGCTGGGTCTTTTAATAACTGGAATGAAACAGATTTTGTGATGCGAAAAATGGATTACGGTTGGAAATATGTTGTTCCCTTATCTGGCGGTAAGCACCATTATAAATTTATTGTTGATGGTGAATGGATAACCGACCCAAATAATACAGTAAAAGAACATGATGGAAATGGTCATGTTAATTCTGTTTGTATGGTGAAATAATAACTTAACGCATTCCTCCTCCTCTTTGACCGCCACCTCTTTGACCTCGTCCCATGCCTCCTGACATCTGACCTTGATTTTGATTATTAGATTGCGGTTTAGGATTAAGATCTTCTTTTATATCTTCCTGATACTTAAGCCACTTATTATACTTTTTTTCGCTTAACAAAGCTTCCAATCTATTGTTAAGTTTATTTTCTTCTTCTCTAACGGCTATTCTTGCAGGTTGTGTTTTTTCTCTTGCTAGTTTTCTAGCTTTAGACATAGGATTATCGTCTTCTGCTCCAGAATTCTCTCCTCTTTCCATACGTGAACCTCCCATTTGCCCTTGACCACCTCCTCTATTATCCTGTCTGTTGGCCATACTAGATTTGATTATAGTATTCATAAAAACGTTAAGCGTATCAAAATTATCTTTATTCAATAAAGCAATCTCATTTATATTATTATTATAATTGGATACGGCTCTTTTTATGTCTAATTCTAAATCCTTTTCCTTTTTTTTAAGCTTTAGTTTTTTAATTACTTCTGCAGTATCATAATTAAAAATACCTACTGTTTTTGCAGCATCAAACTCTGGAATTTCTCTTTGTTGTTGCATACCGCCTCCACCTTGGCCACCACCTCGCATTCCGCCACCTTGCATACCACCACCTCCACCTCCTGGTTGTGCATATACTAAACTAAAACTAAGTGTTATTACTATTGATAAAAGTACTCTCATAATGTTTTTTAATTTTTGATTATGTGGTTAAGATGCGCTTTAAGACTAAAACTTTTGCTCTTAACAAGTATTTAACATAAACATGTGAAATGCTTACCCAACTACCTCTAATTTAGCAAAACGCAATAATAGTTTTTTAATACCACCATGCTGAAAGTTAATTTCAGCTTTAATGTCTGCACCTGTACCTTCTATTTTCATAACCTCTCCTGTTCCAAAACGGATATGCTTAACAATATTGCCAACTACCAATTTGTTATCAAATAAGTTTGTGTTTCCATTTGTTTTAGAAACAGGTTTCAGATTTTTTGGAGTAGTAACTTGAAATTTTTCAGGGTCTTTTTTAGCTGTATTTCCCTTTTTGAATACTGGCTTTTTTGCGGGTTTGAATCTAATTTTATTAGGTTCTACATCTCCAAAAATATCGGCACTTAACATGGGGTTAAATCGACGTTCTTCTATAGGTGTTACAATATCTAAATACTGTTCATCTATTTCTTCTATAAATCTACTAGGTTCAGAATCTACTAATTTTCCCCAACGGTAACGTGATAAGGCATAGGTTAAATACGCTTGCTTTTCGGCTCGGGTTAAGGCCACGTAAAACAAACGGCGTTCCTCCTCTAATTCGCTACGTGTATTCATACTCATGGCACTTGGAAATAAATCTTCTTCAAGCCCCACTATAAATACATTTGGAAACTCAAGACCTTTTGCTAAATGTATTGTCATTAACGCTACGTGGTTACTATCGCCCTTATCTGCATCCAAATCTGTTGCTAAGGCTACATCTTCTAAAAACTCTGCTAAATTACCTGTAGTATCTGCAATTTCTTTTTGCCCTTCCACAAAGTCTTTCATACCATTTAAAAGCTCTTCAATATTTTCCATTTTGGCAACACCTTCTGGTGTTCCATCTTTATTGAATTCTTTTATTAAACCAGTAGTTCTGGTAACATGTTCTGCCAATTCAAAAACATCAGCTGTTTGATTTAGTACTTGAAAACTTTCTATAAGTGTTACAAAATTTTGAAGTTTTGTTCGTGTTCCCGAATTGATATTAACATCGGTTTTATCAATATTTTTCATCACTTCAAAAATCGTACGTCCGTAACCATTAGCAGAAACAATTAGTTTATCAACCGTAGTTTGCCCGATGCCGCGAGGTGGAAAATTAATAATCCGCTTTAGAGCTTCTTCATCAGCAGGATTTATAATTAAACGTAGATATGACAATACATCTTTTATTTCCTTACGTTGATAAAATGACAAGCCACCATAAATCCTATACGGAATATCACGCTTTCTTAAGGCATCTTCAATAGATCGTGATTGTGCATTTGTTCTATAAAGAATTGCAAAATCACTATTCATTAACTGATCTTGCATTTTGTTTTCCCAAATGGTACTCGCTACATAGCGTCCTTCATCACCATCCGTTAACGAGCGGTTTACTTTTATCTTAGACCCTTCATCATTGGCAGTCCAAACAATTTTATCAAGCTTGGTTTGGTTTTTATCAATGATAGAATTTGCTGCATTTACTATGTTTTTTGTTGAACGGTAGTTTTGTTCTAATCTAAAGACTTTAACATCATCATAATCCTTCTGAAAATTCAGAATATTATTAATATTCGCTCCACGGAACGCATATATACTTTGTGCATCGTCACCAACCACACAGATGTTTTGAAACTTATCAGATAACGCTCTAACAATTAAATATTGGGAATGGTTTGTATCCTGATACTCATCAACCAAAATATATTTAAAACGGTTTTGATATTTAGCTAAAACTTCTGGAAACCTCGTAAGTAATTCATTGGTTTTCAACAATAAATCATCAAAATCCATAGCACCAGCTTTGAAACAACGCTCTACATATTCTTTATAAATATCACCCATTCTTGGTCTACGCGCCATAGCGTCCGCTTCTTTTAGCTCTGGATTTTGAAAATAAGCTCGCACGGTAATCAAGCTATTCTTATAAGAGGAAATACGTGAACGCACTTGCTTGTACTTATAAATATCTTTATCAAGCTGCATTTCCTTAATAATAGATGCTATTAATCTATCTGAATCTTGCGTATCGTAAATTGTAAAATTACTTGGGTAGCCTAACCTATCAGCTTCTATTCGTAAAATTTTAGCAAATACAGAGTGAAATGTACCCATCCATAAATTCTTTGCTTCACTTGCACCAACAATAGAAGCAATTCGCTCCTTCATCTCGCGCGCTGCTTTATTGGTAAAGGTTAATGAGAGAATATTAAAAGGATCTATACCTTTACTCATCATGTAGGCAATCCTGTATGTTAAAACCCGTGTTTTTCCAGATCCTGCGCCTGCAATAACTATCATTGGGCCATCAATCTGGATGGTAGGTTCTAATTGTGCGCTGTTTAACTGACTTAAATATTTCTCCAAAATCTATTCTTTTTCAACACGTGAAAATAACCAATGTTGAGCTTTTATTACTTCCTAATTATTAATAATTATAAACAATTCTAACTTGTTTATAGCTTTAGTTAATTTTGAATATCTTTAAGCTTCAAAAAAATCAATCTTACTTATGAAACACATCTTATTTCTATTTTCTTTATTCGCAATAATTAACGTTTACGGACAAAATAATTTAGAAAAACAATTTATGGATATAGAGTCTAAAGTCATTGAATGGCGACGCGATTTTCATCAAAATCCAGAATTATCAAATAGAGAATTTAAAACTGCTGAAAAAATAGCTAAACATTTAAAGTCTTTGGGAATAGAAGTTCAAACTGGAGTTGCAAAAACTGGTGTTGTTGGGATTTTAAAAGGTGATAAATCTGGCAAAGTTATTGCACTTCGTGCTGATATTGATGCGCTTCCTGTTACAGAGCGAAATGATTTACCTTTTAAATCTGAAGTAAAAACCACCTTTTTAAATACAGAAACTGGTGTTATGCACGCCTGCGGACATGATACGCATACTGCAATTCTTATGGGTGTAGCCGAAATACTTTCAAAAAATAAAGATAAAATTAATGGCACTGTGAAATTTATTTTTCAACCAGCAGAAGAAGGGCCTCCTCCTGGTGAAGAAGGCGGAGCTAAACTAATGATTAAAGAAGGTGTTTTAGAAAATCCAAAAGTAGATGCTATTTTCGGGTTACATATTAACTCTCAAACACCGGTTGGTACAATAAAATACAAAACAGAAGGTATTATGGCTGCTGTTGAACGCTTTGTAATTCAGGTAAAAGGTAAACAAACTCATGGCTCTCAACCTTGGTCTGGTATTGACCCGATACTTATTTCTGCAAAAATTATTGATGGGTTACAAACTATAATAAGTAGAGAGTCAAAATTAACTGATGAAGCTGCAGTGATAACAGTTGGTAAAATTACAGCTGGTACACGTTTTAACATTATACCAGAAAGTGCAGAAATGATTGGTACTGTTAGAACTCTAAATCCAGCCATGAAAGAAAAAATAATCAGACGCATGACGGAAATGACAAAAACCATTGCAAAAGCTTATGGTGGAGAAGCTAGTATAACTTTTGAAAATTTTACAGCTATAACGATTAATGATACGGCACTTGTTAATAAAATGTTACCCTCATTAAAAAAAGTTGCTGGAGATAATAATGTTACAATCATGAAAGCAACAACAGGCGGTGAAGATTTTTCATATTACCAAGAACTTGTTCCAGGATTTTATTTCTTTTTAGGCGGTAAGAATCCGGGGAATAGTGAAGCATTTCCACATCATACACCAGATTTCAAAATTGATGAATCAGGATTACTTCTAGGTGTAAAATCGTTGACTCAAATTACTTTTGACTTTTTAAATAATTAAAATGAATTCTATATTAGATCTTTTATCAAACATAGCCTGGTGGGGCTGGGTTTTAATTGTATTAGCTGCTGTTGCCATTCGAGATATTTTACAACGCAAACATACCATTAGCCACAACTACCCTATAGTTGGGCATTTGCGCTATTTATTCGAGAATATTGGTCCAGAAATTCGTCAATATTTTATAGCCAGTAATAGAGAAGAATTACCTTTTAACCGTATAGAACGTGGTTGGGTTTATGCCTCTGCCAAAGGGGAAAACAATTATGAAGGTTTTGGTACAGACCGAGATATTTATTCAAATCAGCATATTTTTATCAATAATGCAATGATTCCTTTTAAGGTTGAAGACAATCATGTTAACGCAAAAGATAAATATTTCTTGCCCTGTGCAAAAGTAATTGGTTTACATAACAAACGTAAAAGACCATATCGTCCGGCATCCGTAATTAACGTTTCAGCAATGAGTTTTGGCTCGCTTTCAGCTAGAGCTATAGATTCTTTAAATAAGGGTTGTAAAATAGCAGACGCTTATCATAATACAGGTGAAGGTGGTTTATCTAAATATCATAGCAATGGTAGCGATGTCGTATTTCATTTTGGTACAGGTTATTTTGGCGTTCGAACTGAAGACGGTAATTTTTCTATGGAAAAAATGAAACAACTAGTTGAAGATAATCCGTTTATTCGAGCCATAGAACTAAAATTATCTCAAGGTGCAAAACCAGGAAAAGGCGGTGTTCTACCTGGAGAAAAAATAAATAAGGAAATTGCTGAAACCAGAGGTGTTGAAGTTGGTAAAACCGTATTATCACCACCAAATCATAAAGCATTTAATACCATTCCAGAAATGGTAGATTTTATTGAAGCTATTGCAAATGAAACAGGATTACCCGTTGGCATTAAAGCAGCTATTGGTAAATTGGACCAATGGGAAGAACTTACCGATATTATGAAAAAAACAGGAAAAGGTCCTGATTTTATTACAGTTGATGGTGGTGAAGGCGGTACAGGAGCTGCACCCCCAAGTTTTGCAGATCATGTAAGTTTACCTTGGGTTTATGCCTTTGGAGATCTGTACAAATTATTCCAGAAAAAAGGTCTTGAAAAACAAGTTGTTTTTATAGGTAGTGGAAAATTAGGATTTCCAGCTAAAGCTGCTATGGCTTTTTCTATGGGTGTAGACGTAATTAACGTAGCCAGAGAGGCGATGATGAGCATTGGCTGTATTCAAGCAAAAGTATGCCATACTAATCGTTGCCCTAGTGGTGTAGCTACACAAAGTAAATGGTTGCAACGAGGTATTGATGTTCCTTTAAAATCTGAACGTACAGGACAATACTTTAAAACCTTCAGAAAAGAATTTTTAGAAATTACACATGCCGCGGGCTATGAGCACCCATGCCAATTTAAAATGGATGATATTGAAATAAACGCCGATAGTCATAATCTTTCTGAAGAGTTAAATAGTGCTTATCAATATGAAAAAACACCAGTAGCGTTTAATGGTATGCAAAATTTAAAAGAATGTTTATATTTGGGAGGTAGTAAAACCAACCAAAACCAATAGTATTTATGGAAACCCAAAGAATCATTGACCTATTTTTATTTGCTATGTCTGCTTTAATAACAGGAATTATTGCCTATTACTTTTTTAAAGAACACACAAAAAATGAAGATGGTCGCAGACGCTTTTTGCTAAAAAAAGACTTACAAGTAAACGCCATGCCATTACGTTTACAAGCCTACGAAAGGATGGCGTTGTTTTTAGAACGCATTACGCCTTCAAAACTATTGGTAAGAACTGCTCCTATATCACCTGACAAGGGAGATTATGAAGCTTTACTTATACAAAACATTGAACAAGAATTTGAGCATAATTTATCGCAACAAATATATGTTAGCGATAAATGCTGGAGCATTATTACGGCATCAAAAAATGCCACAATTCAATTGATTAGAAAAGCAAGTTTGTCGGAAAAAACAGATACTGCAAACAAGTTAAGAGAAGTCATTTTAACTGAAATGCTAGAACGCCGTGCACCAAGTGATGCCGCTTTGTCTTTTATTAAAGATGAGGTTGCAGATATGTGGTAAACTAATCCATTCGAAGTTCGTTAGATCGTGCTTGTTCACATTTTGCTTTTGCATAATCATAACCTTGTTTCCACCAAGATGTCATCAATTTTTTATTAAATATTAGTGAGTTTTCTGTAAGTTTTGATGGTGTATAATATAAATTTAGCTTAACATCTCTATTCTTTGCGGCTAATTTTCCTATGGTAATATCATTTCTCTCTACTTGATCTAGTAAATGACCAAACAAATTAATCATTAGTGAAAATGGGTTTTTACCCAAGACCTTGTTATATTCCATAGATTCAGACTCTAAAACTATAGCATCAACTTCTGTAGCTCCCCTTAAAATAGCTTCTCTTATTGGTATTACACAACCCAAACCACCATCAGCATAATCAAACCCATTTTTTTGTACCAGTGACATAAAGGGGATGTAGTTACAAGAAATCCAAATCCAATCACAAAACTCATCATAACTAAAATCTTTTATAGACTTATATTCCACTCTGTTTTTTGACAAATTTGAAACCGTAACCACAACATCATCTTTAGTCGTTTTAATAAAATTGTACTCTTGCTCTGTAAAGTGTTTTTTAATATGCCGCCTTAATGCCTTACTCTCTCCAAAAGTACGTTTACGCTTAATAAATTGTAGAAGTGTATTCTTAAAGTTTATGGATACAAACTCTCTATTATCTTTTTTGCGAATATGAAAAGGGTTGATACTGAAAATATTTCGCTGGTTTACATTAGTAAAAACTTTATAAATCTTTTCAATTTCGCCCGCAGCTAAATGAGGCACTAACAAACTTCCTGTTGAGGTTCCTAAAAACATGTCATAATTCTGTCCCTCTTCCTGCATCAGGTATTGTGCAACACCTCCTGCATAAGCGCCTTTGCTACCACCTCCTGAAATTACCAATGCTTTCATTTTAATTTTTATCGATAAATATAATTAACAATTAAAGAATTAATAAAAAACTTAAACATTAAAATAGAAATTTTGTCTTATATACCCAACATTATGCATTTTAAAGAAAAAACCGACATAATATACTGATATATAGGGATGCATCAAAAAGAATATTTATTTTAGTGATAGCTATTAACGTAATTTCACTCTATGAGGAAGACTTTTTCTCTTACAACACTTTCTTTTTTTTTAATAAGTCTTTCAATTTTTGCTATAAATATAATTGAATTTAAAAAGGAAACGAACAAAATAAATTCTAATTCTAATACTCCGCCAGATGTAGATTTTACATTTAACAATAGTGGTGCTTGCTCTGGAACACAAGTGAATTTTACATCGGTTGTTACTGGTGATGGGCCTTTTGATTATTCATGGAGTTTTAGTGATGATGGCAGCACAAGTACAAATGCTAACCCTACACATGTATTCACATCATTAGGTTGTGGCACACAAAATATTGATGTAACATTAACAGTTACTGATGCAAATGGAGAAAGTGAAACTGTTACTAAAGCTGTTCCTGTACGACAAAAACCTAATTTGAATTTTTATGATATTGATGCCGAAGCTAATTTTACACCTCAGTTTGACAACTGTGGAAATAACACTTTTGATCCTTCATATACCATAAATGTTGGAAATAGATCTAATGGCGCTTGTATTACAACTTATGATATTAACTGGGGAGATGGTACGCCTTTACAAACTGATGTTACGTTTCCATTAACACATACCTACACAGAACTTGGTTCCTTCAATATGGTTATTACTGGAAACGGAACAAACTGCGACAATACTGTTAGTTATTTAATAAAAAATTCTAGTAATCCTACTGGTGCCATTGTAAATCCGGGAAATACTGTTAATCTTTGTATACCTATTACACCAATTAATTTCGCTATTAACGCTTGGGCTAACAACCCTCCAGACACCAACTACTCTATAGATTTTGGTGACGGTAATATTGAAAATTATACACAACAACAATTAGAAGCTTCTACATATTTCAACTCCACTGATCCAGCTAATTCACAAAATTTTCCAGTTCCACATATTTACTCGGAGTCTAATTGCCCAAATAGCTTCTATACAGTACAACTTTTAATTTCTACTTCTTGTGGTGTCTCAAATTCTTCCGCTAGCCCTATTATCATCTTAAAACGACCTGATGTAGATTTCGAAAACCCTCCCACAGGTTGTGTAAATACAGCAATACAATTTAATAACACTTCTACCGCTGGCTATAATCAAAATTGCGATACCAATGCGGGCTTTTCTTGGGATTTTGGTGATGGTGCGACCTCTACTTTAAGAGATCCCTCACATGTATATACAACCCCAGGTACATACACTATAACTTTATATGCACAAAATTTTTGTGGTACTACAGACCCAATAACCAAAACCATTTGTATTGAACCAGAATTAGTAGCTGCATTCACGTTAAATACAAATAATGGATGCTCACCACTTTCAGTACAAACCACAAACACTACAGATTTAAATGATAGTTGTGGTGGTGAAACCTATTTTTGGGAAGTTTCTTATACTTCTGGATTTTGTGGAACCGCACCAGAACAATGGAATTTTGCTAACGGTACTGATGAAACCTCAGCTTCACCTGCAATTGATTTTATCACTGCTGGAATGTACACACTAACATTAACAACAACTAACTCATGCGGCATTAGTACTTCTTCTGAAACTATTGAAGTTAAACAACCTCCAACAGTAACTATTGATGCTATAGCAGATTTTTGCGGAAATGCCTCCATAAATCCCGTAGCTAATGTAGATTCTTGTGCACCAACTTCTGAAACAGTAATCTACAGTTGGTCTTTTCCAGGAGGAACGCCAGCAACTGCAAATACATTAAATCCGGGCACTATTACATATACTACTCCAGGAAGTTATCAAATATCATTTAGTGTAACTAATGGTTGCGGTATTATTACAGATATTGAGGATTTTAATATCAATCCAATTCCTACTATTACAAATACCGATTTAACACAAACCATTTGCTCGGGTACTGATACTTCTGAAATTGTTTTAACCTCAGATATAACAAACACAACATTTATTTGGACGGCTACAGCACCAGCAGGAGTTACAGGATTTAACGCTTCTGGAAATACAAATACCATTCCTATACAAACCATTTTTAATTCGAATACCACTTCTCAAGATGTTACATATAGCGTAACACCATCTATTGGAGGTTGTGATGGTACGCCAGTAAATTTCATTATTACCATTGACCCTGCGCCTTCTTTTACAAGTCAGCCACTGCCTGAAACCATTTGCTTAAATGGTCCGATTTCTACTTTATCAGTATCGGTGAATGGTCCTGGAACACCAACTTACCAATGGTATAGTAATGCTGTTAACGATAATACATCTGGAACTGCTATTGGTGGTGAAATAAATGCAACTTATACGCCTCCAAATAATCCCGTTGGCATAAATTACTACTATTGCATGGTCTCATTTTCATCAGGTTCAGGTTGTAATGAAATTACTTCCGATACTGCCCGAATAGAAATTGTTAATGGTATACAAATTGACACGAATCCACTAACTACAGAAAGTATTTGTGTTGGAGGAGATATTTCTAGTCCGTTGACTGTTGTTCATTCTGGAGGAGCAGGAACTATTTCATATCAATGGTATAGTAATATAACAAACTCAAATACGAGTGGTACACTAATTAGTGGTGCAACAAATATTAATTACACCCCGCCTTCTTTTAATACCTCAGGAAATTATTTTTACTATGTTGTTATTTCATTAACTGGAAGTGGATGTAGTGCTATTATAAGCGAAGTCGCCGAGGTTATTGTTTTAGATGATCCTATTATAACGACACAACCATTAATATCGCAGACTCTTTGCCAAGGGACTATATCTCAAAATCTAGAAGTTGTTGCTAGCGGTGGATTAGGTGTTACTTATAATTATCAATGGTATAGTAATACCTCAAATACAAATACTGGTGGTACATTAATTACAGGAGCTACAAATAATACATTTACACCTCCCACAACATCGGTTGGTACTTTATACTATTATTGCGAAATAACTCAAACTGCCTCTGGGTGTGGTGTTACAAGTGATACTGCTGAAGTTATTATAAATGCAGCTCCTGCTTTTCTATCTCAACCAATATCTCAAACCATTTGTTCTGACAATGTATTTAATACTTTATCGGTTACTTATAGTAATGGAGTTGGCACACCAACTTATCAATGGTACTCTAATTCTACTAATAACAATACAACTGGAACCGCAATAACAAGTGAAACTAACTCTACATTCACACCACCATCAGGAACTATTGGTACTACTTTTTATTATGCCATTATTACATTTTCGTCAGGTGGGTGCACTCAAATTATCTCAGATGTTTCTGAACAAACCGTAAATCAAACACCTAGTATAAGCAACAAAACACGCACTATTTGCAGTGGTGGAACATTTGATGTTATGCCTGATAATACTGGAGGAGACATTACGCCTACTGGAACATTATATACTTGGTCAAACCCAGTAATTAATCCAACTGGAGCTATTTCAGGTGCTTCAAACGAAACTACGGGTCAAACTAACATTAGTCAAACATTAACCAATAATACCACAAATCCAGCAACAGTAACTTACACTGTTACACCTATCTCAGGTATATGTTCAGGAATAGATTTTGATATCATTATAACTGTAAACCCATCAATCAGTATTTCACAACAAACAATTACCAACAGCACTTGTTATTTATCAAATAGTGGTTCTATTGAAATTTCGATAACTGGAGGTGTTCCTTTTACATCTGGCGATCCGTATCAAATTTCATGGAATGGTCCAGATGGCTATACAAGTACAACCAAAGATATTTTTGATTTAGAACCCGGTAATTATGCCTTAACTATTAATGATGCTGGTGGCTGTCCCTATACAAATACATTTACCATAACCGAACCTAATGAACTTGTTTTCAGTTCAGTAGACTTTAACCCAGAAACAATTTCCTGTTTTGGAGAAAACGACGGCAGTATTGGTATTGAAGTTTCTGGTGGTACTACCCCATACACTTATAATTGGATACGTAATGGAAGCCCTTTTAGCTCTGATGAAGATTTATCCAATTTAGGTCCTGGCGATTATGAAATAACCGTTACAGATGCTAATAATTGTACACCTATAATTGAAAGTTTTCAAATTATCGAACCGCCTTTATTAGATGTTAGTTTAACAAATCAAGTAGATATAATTTGTTTTGGTGAAGCTACGGGAGTAATAAATATTAATACCATTGGTGGCAGACAAATTGAAGTAAGCCCTAGTGTTTTTGATTATTCTTATTCATGGACAGGACCGAACGGATATACTAGTAATCTTCAAAACTTAACTGGACTATTTGCTGGTACATATAACTTAATAGTTACAGATAAATCAGGTTGTACCGATGATTTACAAGTTGTTTTAAATCAAACAGATGAAATTATAATAGATATTACCACAACAGAAATTGCATGCTATGGAGACAATAATGCTTCAATAACTATAAACAATATATCTGGCGGTAATGCACCATATACTATAGCTTGGAGTAATTTAGGTTCGGGTAGAATTCAAAATAATTTATCTGCAGGAACTTATATAATTACAGTAACCGATGATACAAATTGCCAAAAACAAGCAACCGTTATTATTGATGAAGCCCCAATTTTTAGAATTACACCAGAAGTTACTCTAGTATCTTGTTTTGGTGAAAATGATGCAAGAATTGTATTAAACTTAGAAGGCGGTATAGATCCTGTTGTACTAGATTGGGATGATGATGCTACAGCTGGGGTAGAAAGAAACGATATAGGCCCTGGTGTTTACACTGTAACTATTACTGATAATACTCCTTGTGAAATTACAGAAACGTTTACCATTACTGAACCAGATCAATTAGAAGTTTCTGTGAATACTACCGATGCTCTGGAATGTGATAATACCAATAGTGGTGCTATAAATTTAATAGTTACGGGCGGTACATTACCATTTACATACTCATGGTCTAACGGTTCTGATACTAAAGATTTATCAAACATTCCTCCAGGTAATTATACCATAAACATAACAGACGCTAATGGTTGTGAAATATCTGAAACTTGGACCATCAATAGATTTGACCCACTAACTGTTGACGTTGAAACTATTACAGATTTTGATTGTGATACGCGAAACGTAGAACAAACGTTTATTGCCAGAGTTACTGGTGGTGTTCCTCCGCATCAGATAAGCTGGTCTAACGGAACGGTTAGTGGTTCTAAAAATGAAATAATGAATACAGATGTAGATGGTTTAATAACCGTTGATGTTATAGATAGCATTGGCTGTACTACAAACTATTCATACAATGTTCAAATTCCTATTTTAGGTTTTCCTGATTTTACACAAAATTCTGTTGGCTTTTCAACTTTTGGCTTTTATTCCATACAAGACCCGATTCAATTTACAAATACGTCAACTGGTGATTATGTAAGTGTATCATGGGATTTTGGAGATGGCAACTTTTCTGCGGAAGAAAACCCATCATATACTTATATCAATGAAGGTACCTATACCATATTGCAAACAGTAACCTATCCTTTTGGATGTGTGTATACTAAACAAATTACCATAGTTGTTGAAAAAGGATATAGTTTAATCGTGCCAAATGCATTTACACCAAATGGTGATACCATGAATGCTTATTTTGTTCCAGAAACTATTGCACTTAGCGAAATAACGTTGAACATATTTGATACTTGGGGCAGTTTAGTTTATTCGGAAAAAGGAGATAGTATAAAAGGTTGGGATGGAAAAATAAAAGATAGCAAAGCAGAAAATGGAAACTTTTATTATACCCTTAAAGCTAAAACATTTTATGGACAAACTGTTACCAGCAAAGGAGCTTTTGTTTCCATTAAATAAAAAAATCAATGAACGTTAATAATATAAATAAGCAAAAAAATACTTGATATCGGAATTTACATCTTTTCAACCCTAAATACCTTACAGAATATTAATAAAATATTATTTTTAGCCCGAACCAATGACTACTAAATATTATTCATGAACAAGAACACTTTTCTTTCCCTTTGTTTTTTTTTAATAATTATTACTTTTTTTGGGTTGAATAAATCGTTTAAGGTGAATATTTTAGATATAGATAGTTTAACTAATACTACTAAACCACCTACTATCGATTTTAGTTTTAATAATAATGGTGCTTGTTCCGGAACACCCATAACATTTACCCCTACAATTACAGGTATTGCGCCTTTTACTTATAATTGGGATTTTGGTGATGGCACAAGCTCGACTGAAAGTAACCCTACAAAATCATTTAATGCTCGGGGTTGCGGATTTCAAAATAGTGATATAACCCTTACAGTTACAGATGCTAATAATGAAACATCTTCTGTGACTAAAACCATTTCAATTCAACAAAAACCAGATTTAGAATTTGTAAACTTAAATGCTCCCGCAGGTTCTATAGCATCCTTCGAGAAATGCGGAGATAATAATACAGACCCAGAATACACTATAAATGTTGGCGATAATTCTAATTCCGCATCATGTATTACATCATACAATGTAGATTGGGGCGATGGCACTTCAGAAACCAACGTAACATTTCCTAGAATGCATACCTACACTGCTCTTGGGTCCTACAATATGGTTGTAACCGGTATTGGAAATAGTGGTTGTAACAATTCTATAACATACGTAATAAAAAATTCTAACAACCCTATTGGTGCATTAATTGCACCAGGAAACACCACGAATTTATGTACACCTGTTCCTGTTATGAATTTTGCCATAGGATCTTGGGCATTAAATCCTTCAGATACAAGATACGAGGTAAATTATGGCGATGGCACAGTTGCTAATTATACGCAGGCTCAATTAGAAGGTTCGATATACTATAATGCCGCAAACCCACCTGCATCTCAAGATTTTCCTATACCACATACATTTACTAGATTTAATTGCCCAGGCGGAAACATTGTAAGATTAACAATTACTACATCGTGCGGAAGCACTTTCCTTACTGCGGGTCCTATAATTATTTTAGATGTCCCTGTTATAGATTTTAGTGTAAATAATATAGTTTGCGCAAACACATCTACATCTTTTAGAAATAACACCATTGCTGGTTACACTAACGATTGCAGCACAGTGAATGTTTACACATGGGATTTTGGAGATGGAAGCACTCCATCTAGAGCTGTTAACCCAAATCACGTATATACAACTCCCGGAAATTACACTGTAACTTTAGCAGCAGAAACCCCTTGTGGCGTTGGCGCTTCTGTTTCTAAAACCATTTGTGTAGAACCTATATTAGAACCTAATTTCACCTTTGGCAATGCATGTGCTTCAACACCTTTGCAAATGACAAATACAACTGATGCCAGTTTAGGTTGTGGAGCAGAAACCTATACTTGGGATGTTATTTCATATTCTGAGGCGTATTGTGGGGAAGAACCTGAAAGTTGGAACTTTGCTAATGGAACAGGTAGAAATTCTAGAGAACCATTTATTTCTTTTAATACGCCTGGTGTTTATAACTTACGATTAACAACACGAAATTCTTGTGGTATTAATAGGTCGATTACAAAACGTATTGATGTAAAAAAACCACCAGTAACAACCTTAGACCCAGTTTCAGATTTTTGTCAATCTGCATCTATATTTCCAAAAGGTACGGTGGAAGAAACGTGCTCGCCAAGTTCAGAAATCAGATATTTATGGAGCTTTCCTGGAGGAACACCTGAAAGTTCAACATCCTTAAACCCTGGGAAAATAGATTATTCTACAAGTGGAAATTATACAGTTACATTTAGCGTAACTAATAGTTGTGATACAACAACTAAAACAGCTAATTTTTCTGTAGATTTAGTATTATCTCCTATAATATCAGACAAAAATATAGAAATTTGCAGTGGCAACAACTTTAATATCAGCCCCACTTCGAATGGTACTGACAATGTGCCTTCTGGAACTACATATACGTGGTCTAATCCAGTTGTAAATCCTTCTGGTGCAGTTAGTGGGGCAACCGCACAATCTGCACCAAGAAGTAATATCAGTCAAACATTAACAAATAGCACAAGTACTCCTGCAACGGTAACCTATACGGTTTCACCCGTCGCTGGAAGTTGCCCTGGGCCAGATTTTAAGATAACAGTAACTGTTAACCCTTTAATTGATGTAATACCAACCATTATTAATGGTACTTGTTTTAATTCTGATGATGGGTCAATTAGTATTTCAATATCGGGTGGTATTCCATTTACTAAAGGAAACCCTTATACAATTTCTTGGACAGGGCCTAATGGATTTAATAGCACTGATATGGTACTTCGTGATTTAGAACCTGGGAGTTACACTCTAAGAATTACTGACGATGGTAATTGTCCATTTATTAGAACTTATACAGTAACTGAACCTGGTGAATTTAGATTTTCTGGTTTCAAAACAGATATATCCTGCTTCGGATTTAATGATGGAAGAATTAATTTGTCAACTTTTGGGGGAACACCTCCTTACACTTTTGTTTGGACAAAAACAGGCGATCCTACTTTTTCTGCCTCAACTGAAGACTTAAGTAACTTAACGCCTGGTGAATATAACGTTACAATAACTGAAACCAATAATTGTAATATTCTTTCAGGGTCATATACCATTATTGAGCCACCGTTATTGGAAGTCGACTTAACCAGTCCTGTTAAAATTATTCTCTGTTATGGAGATTTCACAGGAGAAATTTTTGTTAATGCCAGAGGTGGCAGACCTATTGGAGGCTCTAATTACAGATGGTCATGGACAGGACCCAATGGTTATAGAAGTAATAATCAAAATTTAACAGGTATAGAAGCAGGAACTTATAATTTAACCGTTACTGATGATTCTGGTTGTACAGAAAACTTACAAGTTATTGTACCTCAAAACCCACAAATTAATCTCGATCTTACAGTAAAAAACCTTACCTGCTACAATGATGATAGTGGTGCTATTACCATAAATAGCATTTCTGGGGGTATTCCACCTTATGAACCTGTGCAATGGAGCAATTTAGGTACTGGTATGATGCAAGATAACTTATCAGCTGACACCTACATTATTACTATTACTGATGCCATAGGTTGTGTTCGTGTATTTCCTATACCTGTAGAAAACGCACCTGTTTTCGAAATAAATCCAGAAGTAAACAATGTTTCATGTTTTGGAGAAAATGATGGAAGTATTAAATTAAACGTAGTCGGGGGCGAAAGCCCCGTAACATTGGTTTGGAATGATAGTTCAAGCTCTGGTAATGAACGAAACAACATTGGCCCTGGCGATTATTCAGTAATAATTACGGATGCTAAAGGCTGTGTACTTGAAGAATCATTTACTATTATAGAACCTCCACTGTTAACGTTAATAGGAATCGCATCAGACGCCTTAGACTGTGACGATGTAAATAGTGGCGCAATAGATTTAGAAATAACTGGTGGTACATTGCCATTAACTATTGTTTGGAGTAACGGTGCAAGAACAGAAGACTTAACAAACATTCCGCCTGATATATATACTGTAACTATTACAGACGCCAATGGTTGCATAGAAACAGCTTCTTTTGATGTGAAAAGGTTTGAGCCACTTGAAGCGCCCTTTGAAATCATCACCAATTTTGATTGTGAAACCAGAGAAGTTGATCAAACTTTTATTGCTAATGTAAAAGGTGGTATTCCGCCTTATCAACTCAGTTGGTCTAGTGGGGTTATAACAGGAGATAATAATGAAATAATGCGTACTGGAACTAATGGATTGGTTATTCTTACTGTTACTGATAGTTTTGGATGTGTTAAAGATTTTTCAATTCAAGTAGCAACTCCAGTATTAGATGGTTCAAGTTTTACAACAAATTCTTTTGGGTTTAGCACTTACGATTTGTATTCTATTTTCGACCCTATTCAATTTACAAATACAGCTGTGGGAGATTTTATTAATATCAGTTGGGATTTTGGAGATGGTAACCTTTCAAGCGAAATAAATCCAGAACATATCTATACAAAGGAAGGTACATATACCATTACTCAGAATGTAACCTATCCCTTTGGATGTAAATATTCTAGTGAAACCACTATAATTGTTGAAAAAGGTTATAGTCTTTCAATGCCAAATGCATTTACACCAAATGGTGATAATATGAATGATTATTTTTTTCCTGTATTTATAGGCTTAAACGATATGACCTTAAATGTTTATGATACTTGGGGAAGTATAATATATTCTGAAAGTGGTGAAAACATAAGAGGTTGGGACGGTAAAATTAAAAACTCACGAGCAGAAAATGGTAATTACCAATACAAATTTATGGCAAAAACCTTTTATGGAAGAGAAGTCATTAGAGAAGGCGCTTTTGTTCTAATAAAATAATTATACAACTTAAAAATGAAAATTAAAATATTAATCCTAATTACAGTAAGTTGCTTTTTTATTAAGGTGAACGCCCAAGACCCAGTTTTTTCTCAATATTTTCTAGTTCCAGAAACTATGAATCCTGGTTTTTCAGGTTTTGAAGATGCTTCATATTTTGGATTAATTCACAGAACACAATGGCCCAGTCTAGACCTAAGAGTAGATAGCGATTATGCATTTTTTAATACCTGGATTGAAGATGTTGGCGGTATAGGTTTTAGTATTTTAAATCAGCATGAAAACAACACAAACTACAATCATTTACAGGGTAATGCAAACTTTTCATACCATGTAAAGCTAGCAAACGATTGGTATTTTAGACCCGCTATCGAAGTGGGTTTTGGAACAAAGTCTTTTAATTTTAGAAATTTAGTTTTAGCAGATCAAATTAATATCAATTCTGGTACAATTAATCCTGTTACATCTGATGTATTTGCCTTAAATGCAAATAGAAATGTAACCTTTTTCGATTTTTCCACTGGTTTTGTTTTTGATAAAAAAAATACGCGTAATGACACAGATTTATGGCTAGGAGCATCTATAAAACATTTAAACAAGCCTAATATCTCGTTTTCAGAAAACGGTAATGTGCCTTTAGATATTTTTTATTCATTACACGCCAGTTACAGGTTTCCTTATTTTGATTATAATGATATGCTAATCTCGGTAAACTATATGCAACAAGGCGAAAATAACAGATTAGATATTGGTACAACAGTTAAACTTGACAAATTAATGTTGGGTGCAATGGCGGTTACTAATCCTGTAAAAAATAGTTTAAACAGCCATTTATTAACATCAATTAATGCTTTTGTAGGCTTAGAATTAGAACAGCTACGCTTTGGATTTTCCTATGATATCAATACCACGAAAATTGGTAGAACTGATGGGGTTTACGAACTTTCAATTACTTATTTAGCGGGTTGTTTAATTTGTAAAGATCCAGCAAATTTAGAAAGAAGAAAATAATTGTTACTTTTCCAAAACTTCTAGCATAGTTTTAGCAAACTTAGAAAAACGCCAATTATGATGTTTAGTTGCTTGGTTTAAACTTTCTTTACAAATTGCATTACAAGCTTGAATTTGATTTAAATATTGAAATGCATTTTGACGTACTTCAAACCCATATTTCGGACTTGTATAATCCGTTAACTCATCAAAATATTGCTTCTTATTTTCAACCTCAAAATCTTCAGTTATTAACGCTAACGTTAACCAAAGTATCCTCACGTTTTTATCATTAAAACCTTGAATTGCTTTCGTTTTATTTAAATATTTTTTTTGGTCTTTTGGAAAGTTGCTCCATAAATTAAATAATGCCGTTTCAACGGTGATATATGATTTATCGTTTAAAAGTGATTCGTAGTCTTCTTTCAATTCTAAGGGAATTTCCTGTAATAATTGCGCTACTGTTTGACGAACTTTTAAATTATTTGATTCAAATGCTTCTTTTAATAAGTCTTTATAAGTTGGATAATTTGATTTTTTTATCAATTCTTCCAAAATAGCTTTTTTTACAGGGTAGTAAGCATTAGGTAACTGAAGGACTAAACTTGACGGAATATATTCATCATTATCATCTGTTCTATAACTTAAGAAAGGTGTATCTTGAATTGTAACTAAAAATGAAGTATTATCGTTCTTCTCAAGTGATTTATACATATTCTCGATTGGTAGTTTTTCTTCATCTAACCAAACCTTTACAAACTCATTCAAATCTTCTCCACTTATATTTTCAACCTCCTTTATAAAGTAATCGGTTTCTACATTTTTAAATTGATGCTTTTTTAAATAATTTTCTACAGCTTTTCTAAAAGACTCGTCTCCCACTTGCTCTCGCAACATATGCAATACCCAAGCGCCCTTTTTATAAAACGTCGTGCTACTAGATTTTGGGTCTAGAAGTGAAGTACTTCCGTCTGCTTCATCTTGGGCTAATAATTCTTGAGCATATTCATATAATTGCCAATAGTAATAATCGTCTCCAAAAATATCACGTTCAGCTAACAACGCATAGTAGGTTGCAAAGCCTTCTTGAAGCCAATGATGTGGCCCTGAAGTTTCAGTAACCAAATCACCAAACCATTGGTGGGCTAATTCGTGCGCATTTACGTTTACATAATTTTTATCTACAAACCCAATAGAATCAGTTACAAAACTATCAGCAAAAATAGTTGCACTTGTGTTTTCCATTCCTGCATACAAAAAATCTTTTACAGGTACTTGTTTATAATTTTGCCACGGATATAGCACACCGATTTCTTCTTCTAAAAAATCAAATATTTGTTTAGTATAGCGGTAAGTTGGCTCAATTTTTAGTGAATCTTCTGGATAATAATACATTTCTAGAGGAATACCGCTTTTTGAATATTCAACTTTTTTGTCATATTCACCAATAGCCAAAGCAACTAAATAGCTAGACATAGGCTTTTGCATATCATAGTACCAAGTAGTGGTTGAGTCGTTTGTTTGTTTATCTGTTAGTTTTCCGTTTGCAATAACTTCATATTCTTTATCAAAAGTGATTGATAAATCAAATTCAATTTTATCATTCATATCGTCAATCGATGGCAACCAATTGCTTGTATATTTACCTTGTCCTTGTGTCCAAATTTGTTTGTTTTGGGCATTGAGCATAGTCGAAATGCTATCTACGCTCCTACTATGCTTAGAGTCCACAAGATCCCAATCAATAAAATACATGGCTTTTTTAGGACTCGTTTTCCAAACTATATCAACGCTATGAGTACTATTGGCTTTAAAAGGGTGTTTTATAATAAGTTGTTTTCCGTTATAGTATTTTCCAGTAATATTTCCATTAAGGATGTATTCAATTTCTTGAAAATTGTTAGCATCTATAAAAATGGAATCAACATCTTTAAGTATTTTAAATTCATAAGTAATCGTTCCTCTTACTTCCTTTTTAGTTAAATCACCAAAAGAAATTTTGGCTTTGGCTGTTTTAAAATCAACATATTCGGTTTGTTTAGAAATTCCCAAAAACACAAAATTGAAAAATAAAAGAAACAATAAATACTTCATATTAAATTCACAACAAGGATTAGACCAAAATAGCACTTTTAATCTTAATTGAAATACCCTAAATTCGCTTTTATGTCTGTTAACCTTCAAACTCCAATAGATTATTTAAAAGGCGTTGGTCCAAATCGTGCTGATTTGCTTCGTAAGGAGTTGAGTATTCATACCTATCAAGATTTAATCAATTTATTTCCAAATAGGTATATAGACAGAACGCAATACTATAAAATAAATCAATTACAACGTAATAACGCCGATGTTCAGGTCATTGGAAAAATTACAAGTTTTAAAGAAGTTGCCCAAAAACGAGGAAAACGCTTAGTTGGAACATTTCAAGACAATACGGGCACTATGGAATTGGTTTGGTTTCGTGGACAAAAATGGATTCGGGATAACTTAAAACTTAATAAAGATTATGTTGCTTTTGGAAAAGCTAATTGGTTTGGTGGTAAATTTAATATGGCGCATCCCGAATTAGAACTTCTAGAAGAACACGAAAAAAATCTACGTTCTGCTATGCAACCTGTCTATCCTTCCACTGAAAAATTATCAAATAAGGGTATTACCAATCGTGTAATTAGCAAAATAATGCAACAATTATTTATTGAAACTGGTGGAAAATTTACCGAAACTTTATCTGATAATTTACGAGCAGAATTGAAATTAATAAACAAACAATCTGCACTTTTTAATGTGCATTTTCCAAAGAGTCAAGAGTTACTTTCAAGAGCTCAATTTCGATTAAAATTTGAAGAATTATTCTATATTCAACTGCAATTAATAATTAAAAATTTAACTCACAAATCAAAAATAAAAGGATTTCCTTTCACCCAAGTTGGTAATTATTTTAATACGTTTTTTAAAACGCATTTACCCTTCGAATTAACCAATGCGCAGAAACGTGTTTTAAAAGAAATTAGAGCAGACTTAGGAAGTAATGCACAAATGAATCGGCTTTTACAAGGCGATGTAGGTTCTGGAAAGACCATTGTAGCCTTCATGTCAATATTAATAGCACTTGACAACGGTTTTCAAGCTTGTTTAATGGCTCCGACTGAAATTTTGTCAGTCCAACACTATAATGGATTTCATGAACTATGTAATAAATTGAATATCAGTATTTCAATATTAACTGGATCAACTAAAACTTCAAAACGAAAAGAAATTCATGAATCTTTAGAAAATGGTGAATTACAGGTCTTAATTGGCACCCATGCACTGCTCGAAGATAAGGTGAAATTTAAAAATTTAGGACTCGCAATCATTGATGAGCAGCATCGATTTGGAGTTGCCCAACGAAGTAAATTATGGCACAAAAATACATCGCCCCCACATGTTTTAGTCATGACCGCAACACCAATTCCACGAACCCTGGCCATGTCAGTTTATGGTGATTTAGACATCTCAATAATTGACGAATTACCACCTGGTAGAAAGTCTATAAAAACCGTTCATCGATACGATAAAAACAGACTGAATGTATTCCGATTTATTAGAGATGAAATTGAAAAAGGACGACAAATTTATATTGTATATCCATTAATTCAAGAAAGCGAAAAATTAGATTATAAAGATTTAATGGATGGCTATGAAAGTATTGCTAGAGAATTCCCAATGCCCAAATATCAGATTTCTATTGTTCATGGAAAAATGAAACCTGCCGATAAAGATTTTGAAATGCAACGTTTCATAAAAGGTGAAACACAAATAATGGTAGCTACTACGGTTATTGAAGTTGGTGTAAATGTACCTAACGCATCGGTTATGATTATTGAAAGTGCTGAACGTTTTGGTTTATCACAACTTCATCAATTACGTGGTCGTGTTGGTCGTGGCGCAGAACAGAGTTATTGTATCCTAATGACTAGCCATAAATTAAGCAGCGATAGTAAAACCCGTTTAGAAACCATGGTTAGAAGTAATGATGGCTTTGAAATTGCTGAAGTAGATTTACGCTTAAGAGGTCCTGGGGATATTATGGGAACACAGCAAAGCGGTGTATTAAACTTAAAAATAGCTGATATTATAAAAGATAATGACATTTTACAACTCGCTAGATATCATGCTAAATCTGTTTTAAATATTGACCCTTCACTTACACTTCCTGAAAATCAAGTGTTTTTAAACACTTACAAACAACTTAGTAAGTATAAAAATATCTGGAATTATATTTCTTGATTTATTTTGTCATTCCCGCGCAGGCGGGAATCTATTTAAGGCAAATAGTTAATAATGTGAATTCCCGCCTTCACGATAATAACCAAGACGTTTAAATTACTACTTTTACAAAAACAAAAAGTATGCTCGGTTTAAAACTAGAAACAGACCCTAGATGGGTAAATATAGTTGAGTCTAATATTGAAGAAATATTAACCGACCATGCATGGTGCGAACAAAAGGCAGCTACTAACGCCATAACAATTATCACGCTTAATTCTGAACATACAGATTTAGTTACAGATTTACTCCTTTTAGCTCAAGAAGAGTTAGAACATTTTCAAATGGTACACGATATTATTAAAAAGCGTGGTTACAAACTTGGAAGAGAACGTAAAGACAGTTATGTTAATGAACTCTACAAGTTTATGAATAAAGGCGGTAATAGACTGCAATGTATGGTAGACAGGCTCTTATTTTCTGCCATGATTGAAGCAAGAAGTTGCGAACGTTTCAAACTCTTATCAAAAGAAATAAAAGACCCTGAACTTTCTAAATTCTACCATGATTTAATGATAAGTGAAGCGGGGCATTACACAACATTTATTGGATTTGCACGTAAATATGGAAAAGACATTAATGTAGATAAACGCTGGCAAGAACTTATAGATTTTGAAGCTGAAGTGATAAAAAATTATGGGAAATCTGAAACTATTCACGGATAAAAAAGCTCAACCATTTACGATTGAGCTTTCTTACTGATTGTAGTTTGATTGATGTTTGTTGATATATTATAAAAGTAACTACAAATTGAACACCTCAATGTTAGGGTTTTGTTAAAGAACACACCAAAACTGTTAATTAACATTTCACAAGAAACCTGTTTTACAGCAAACTCATACTACCCCAATAGAATAGATTATTTAACTTTGCTTACTTTTAGAACACAAAGTAATATATGATACATATTCACGAAAAAACACTACAAGACTTAGAATTTTCTGTTGTTTTACAACAAGTAAGCGAACTTTGTGTAACACCACTTGGTAACGAAAAAGCATTACAAATTTCTCCATATAAAACAAAAGAGGAACTTCTAGTTTCTTTACAGCTAACTAACGAATACTTATCTTCATTTTACAACGATAATCGCATACCAAACCATGGATTTGATACTATTACCAAAGAATTAAAATTACTTCGTATAGAAAACACATATTTAGATGTTCATGGTTTAAAAAAGATAGTTTCCATCTCAATAACAGTAAATGCTATCGTAACGTATTTAAAAAAATTCCATGAATACTACCCAAACCTAAGTGAATTTGCATCACATATTGAAGTTACAAAACTTATTATTGGAAAAGTAGATAGTATAGTTGATCGTTTTGGTGATATAAAAGATAATGCCTCAACTTTATTACTTGATTTAAGACAAACTATAAATAAAATAAAAGGTAAAATAAACGCCAGTTTTTCATCCGCTTTAAATATGTACCATAATCTTGAATATTTAGATGATATCCGAGAATCTGTAGTAGAAAACAAACGTGTACTGGCTGTAAAAGCGATGTATAGACGCAAAGTTAAAGGCGCTATAATGGGAGGTAGTAAAACAGGAAGTATTGTTTATATTGAGCCAGAAACTACATTACAATACTCCAGAGAACTTAATAACCTAGAATATGAAGAACAGGAAGAAGTAATTCGCATTTTAAAAGAAGTCACCAATTATATTCGACCCTTTTTACCATTATTACAAGATTACCAATCGTTTTTAATTGATATTGATGTCATTTCTGCGAAAGCAAAATATGCAAAATCCATGAATGCTATTCTTCCTGAATTTTCAGAGAATAAGAGCATGTATTTAAGAGACGCCTATCATCCACTACTCTATCTCAACAATTTAGAAAAAAAAGAAAAAACGTTTCCACAAAGTATAAAATTAAAAGAAGATAGCCGAATTATAGTTATTTCTGGCCCAAATGCGGGAGGAAAAAGTATCACTTTAAAAACAGTTGGTCTATTACAAGTTATGCTACAAAGTGGCATGTTAATCCCAGTTCATGAACGTAGTAATGTTTGTTTATTTGATAGGATTTTAAGTGACATTGGCGATAATCAATCTATAGAAAACCATTTAAGCACCTACAGTTATCGCTTAAAACAAATGAATTATTTCTTAAAGAAATGTAATAAAAATACGCTCTTTTTAATTGATGAATTTGGAACAGGCTCAGATCCAGAGCTGGGTGGCGCATTAGCAGAAACCTTTTTAGAAGAATTTTACCATCGCGAAGCTTTTGGTATTATTACCACGCACTACTCAAATTTAAAAATTCTCGCCAACGAATTACCGCACATGCTTAACGCCAATATGTTGTTTGATGAGAAAACTTTAGAACCACTTTTCAAACTCGTAATCGGTCAAGCCGGAAGTAGTTTTACGTTTGAAGTAGCACAGAAAAATGGGATTCCATACTCTCTAATAAATCGTGCTAAAAAGAAAATTGAACGTAGCAAAGTTCGTTTTGATGCGACGATTGCCAAACTTCAAAAAGAACGTTCTCGTTTAGAAAAAACAGGGCAATCACTTAAACTAAACGAAAAGAAAAAGCTTGAAGAAGCGGATAAGCTTGAAGAAATAAATATTAAAATTCAAAAAAAATTAGAAAGCTATCAAGAATTGTATGATAGTAACCAACGACTGATTTATTTAGGACAAAAAGTAAATGATATTGCCGAGAAATACTTCAATAATAAGCAAAAACGCGAATTGATGGCTGAGCTTTTTAAAGTGGTTCAAATAGAAAATTCTAAACGAAAAAAAGTATCTGCTAAACAGCAAAAAGCCACAAAAGCAAAAGAAGAACAAGTTAAAAAAGAAGCTGAAAAGAAAGTTGAGGTTATCCGTAAGAAGAAAAAGGCTGAAAAACTTGTCGCTGAGCGCAATCGAAGTGAAAAACCCAAACCTACCTTAAAACCTGGAGATCGTGTAAGAATGCATGATGGACGTGCCATAGGCAGCATCGATAAAATCGAAAAAAACAAAGCAGTGGTAAACTACGGTGTTTTTACCACCAATGTTAGTTTAGAACAACTGGAGTTGGTGGAGGCAAAAAAATAACAGCCGACACCAAGTTGTTGAATCTACAACTTTAGGTGCCGACTGCATTAACTATTCAAACTAACTAAAATTATTTAATCTCGCCTGACTGAAACCTGTGTACAAACAAAAGCTATAGTTTTAGAAGACACTATCCCGTAAAGTGTGTAAGTTATAAATATAGGGTTTGGCTTTTTTAAAGCAGAACCCTTTTTTCAAATA